>CAWDPP010000048.1:0-381980 GCA_963804235.1 uncultured Alphaproteobacteria bacterium | reverse complement strand
CGGCGGCAACGTGACCTTGTCGGGCACGGGGACGCTCGCAAGCGCCAACGCGGGCTCGCAGAACTTCGCGGCGGCGGGCTCGCTAGCGCTTGGAGGCAGCGCGGCCGGGAACTACACGCTCGCCAACGTGACAGACGAACGGCAGCGCGGTGACCGTCGGCCAGCTCGCGGTGGTGCTGTCGGGGGCCAAGACCTACGACGCCACGGCGAATGCGGCGGCCGGGAACCTCACCATCGCCAACGACCTCGACGGCGGCAACGTGACCTTGTCGGGCACGGGGACGCTCGCAAGCGCCAATGCCGGATCGGAGAACTTCGCGGCGGCGGGCTCGCTGGCACTGGGCGGCAGCGCGGCCGGCAACTACACGCTCGCCGGCATCGTCGCAACGGCAGCGCGGTGACCGTCGGCCAACTCGCGGTGATCCTGTCGGGGGCCAAGACCTACGACGCCACGACGAATGCGGCGGCCGCGAATCTCACCATCACCAACGACCTCGACGGCGGCAGCCTGACGCTTTCGGGCACCGGTACCCTCGCGAGCGCCAATGCCGGGTCCGAGAACTTCGCGGCGGCGGGCTCGCTGGCCTTGGGCGGCAGCGCGGCCGGCAACTACACACTCGGCGACATCACCGGCAACGGCAGCACAGTGACCGTCGGCCAGCTCGCGGTCATGCTGACGGGCGCCAAGACCTACGACGCCACGGCGAACGCGGCGAGCGCGAATTCTCACCATCACCAACGACCTCGACGGCGCCAACCTCACGCTCAACGGCACGGGCACTTGGCCAGCGCCAACGCCGGATCGGAGAACTTCGCGGCGGCGGGCTCGCTGGCACTGGGCGGCAGCGCGGCCGGCAACTACACGCTCGCCGGCATCGCCAGCAACGGCAGCGCGGTGACCGTCGGCCAACTCGCGGTGATCCTGTCGGGTGTCAAGACCTACGACGCCACGGCGAATGCGGCGGCCGCGAATCTCACCATCACCAACGATCTCGACGGCGCGAGCCTGACGCTCTCGGGCACCGGTACCCTCGCGAGTGCCAATGCCGGGTCCGAGAACTTCGCGGCGGCGGGCTCGCTGGCGCTCGGCGGCAGCGCGGCCGGCAACTACACGCTCGCCGACATCACCAGCAACGGCAGCACAGTGACCGTCGGCCAACTCGCGGTGATCCTGTCGGGCGCCAAGACCTACGACGCCACGGCGAATGCGGCGGCCGCGAACCTCACCATCGCCAACGACCTCGACGGCAGCAACTTGACCTTGTCGGGGACGGGGACGCTTTCGAGCGCCAACGCGGGCTCCGAAACTTCGCGGCGGCGGGCTCGCTGGCCTTGGGCGGCAGCGCCGCCGGCAACTACACGCTCGGCGGCATCACCGGCAACGGCAGCACAGTGACCGTCGGCCAGCTCGCGGTCATGCTGACGGGCGCCAAGACCTATGACGCCACGGCGAACGCGGCGGCCGTGGAATCTCACCATCGCCAACGACCTCGACGGCGCCAACCTGACGCTCATCTGGCACCGGTACCCTCGCGAGCGCCAATGCCGGGTCCGAGAACTTCGCGGCGGCGGGCTCGCCGGCGCTGGGCGGCAGCGCGGCCGGGAACTACACGCTCGGCGGCATCACCGGCAACGGCAGCACAGTGACCGTCGGCCAACTCGCGGTGATCCTGTCGGGCGCCAAGACCTACGACGCCACGGCGAACGCGGCGAGCGCGACCTCTTACCATCACCAACGACCTCGACGGCGGCAACCTCACGCTCTCGGGCACCGGTACCCTCGCGAGCGCCAATGCGGGATCGGAGAACTTCGCGGCGGCGGGCTCGCTGGCCTTGGGCGGCAGCGCGGCCGGGAACTACACGCTCGCCGGCATCACCGGCGACGGCAGCGCAGTGAACGTCGGCCAGCTCGCGGTGATGCTGACGGGCGCCAAGACCTACGACGCCACGGCGAACGCGGCGGCCGCGAGCCTCACCATCGCCAACGACCTCGACGGCAGCAACTTAACGCTCAACGGCACGGGCACCTTGGCGAGCGCGAATGCGGGCTCCCAGAACTTCGCGGCGGCAGGCTCGCTGGCACTGGGCGGCAGCGCGGCTGGCAATTACACGCTCGCCGGCATCACCGGCAACGGCAGCGCGGTGACCGTCGGCCAACTCGCGGTGATCCTGTCGGGCGCCAAGACCTACGACGCCACGGCGAATGCGGCGGCCGCGAATTCTACCATCGCCAACGACCTCGACGGCAGCAACTTGACCTTGTCGGGGACGGGGACGCTTTCGAGCGCCAACGCGGGCTCCGAAAACTTCGCGGCGGCGGGCTCGCTGGCCTTGGGCGGCAGCGCCGCCGGCAACTACACGCTCGCCGGCATCACCGGCAACGGCAGCACCGTGACCGTCGGCCAGCTCGCGGTCATGCTGACGGGCGCCGAGACCTATGACGCCACGGCGAACGCGGCGGCCGTGAATCCTCACCATCGCCAACGACCTCGACGGCGCCAACCTGACGCTCACTGGCACCGGTACCCTCGCGAGCGCCAATGCCGGGTCCGAGAACTTCGCGGCGGCGGGCTTCGCTGGCGCTGGGCGGCAGCGCGGCCGGGAACTACACGCTCGGCGGCATCACCGGCAACGGCAGCACAGTGACCGTCGGCCAGCTCGCGGTGATCCTGTCGGGCGCCAAGACCTACGACGCCACGGCGAATGCGGCGGCCGCGAATCTCTACCATCGCCAACGACCTCGACGGCGGCAACCTCACGCTCTCGGGCACCGGTACCCTCGCGAGCGCCAATGCGGGATCGGAGAACTTCGCGGCGGCGGGCTCGCTGGCCTTGGGCGGCAGCGCGGCCGGGAACTACACGCTCGCCGGCATCACCGGCGACGGCAGCGCAGTGAACGTCGGCCAGCTCGCGGTGATGCTGACGGGCGCCAAGACCTACGACGCCACGGCGAACGCGGCGGCCGGCAGCCTCACCATCGCCAACGACCTCGACGGCAGCAACTTGACGCTCTCCGGCACGGGCACCTTGGCGAGCGCGAATGCGGGCTCCCAGAACTTCGCGGCGGCGGGCTCGCTGGCGCTGGGCGGCAGCGCGGCTGGCAACTACACGCTCGCCGGCATCACCGGCAACGGCAGCGCGGTGACCGTCGGCCAGCTCGCGGTGATGCTGACGGGCGCCAAGACCTACGACGCGACGACGAATGCGGCGGCCGCGAATCTGCACCATCGCCAACGACCTCGACGGCAGCAACTTAACGCTCAACGGCACGGGCACCTTGGCGAGCGCGAATGCGGGCTCCCAGAACTTCGCGGCGGCAGGCTCGCTGGCACTGGGCGGCAGCGCGGCTGGCAATTACACGCTCGCCGGCATCACCGGCAACGGCAGCACGGTGACCGTCGGCCAGCTCGCGGTCATACTGACGGGCGCCAAGACCTATGACGCCACGGCGAACGCGGCGGCCGCGAATCTCTACCATCGCCAACGACCTCGACGGCAGCAACCTCACGCTCTCGGGGACGGGCACCTTGGCGAGCGCCAACGCGGGCGCGCAGAACTTCGCGGCGGCGGGCTCGCTGGCCTTGGGCGGCAGTGCGGCGGACAACTACACGCTCAGCGGCATCACCGGCAACGGCAGCGCGGCCACGGTGAACGAAGCGCCGCTGATGATCGTGGCCGACAATCAATCCGTGGTCGCCGGTTCGGCATCTCTTCCGGCGCTGACCATAAGCTACACCGGCTTCGTGGGCGGACAGACCCCATCCGCGCTCGTGCTGCAGCCGACCATCCTCACCACGGCGACCACCAGTTCGCCCGTTGGCGCCTATCCGATCACCGTTTTCGGGGCGGCCGATCCGAATTACGCGATCACATATGTCGCCGGCACGCTGACGATCACTTCGCCGACCGCGACGCGCCCCGGCACCGGCAGTGGGACCGGCACCGGCACGCTCGTCCCCGCGCTGCTCACGCTTTCGGGCAATTTGGGCCCCTCCACCACGAGCGGCACGCCCGGCACGCTGCCGCCGCTGCAGTCTTGGAGCGCTGGGCGCGGTGACGGCCTCCGACATCCTTGCCCAGCAGCTCAACCTGATCGCGCCCGCGGCCGGCGGCGACACCACCAATCCGACGCCGCCGTCATCGCCGTCGCTCAATGTCGTGTGCGTCGCGGTCGACAGCGCAAATCTCACGATTGCGTGCAGCGGGCCTTGAGGCGGAGTTCGCGCTAGTACGACACCGTGATGGCGAGCTGCGCCATCTGGCTCAGCTCCGCCTGGCCCGGCAGGTGGCGCAGCTGCCAGCCATAATCGAGCCGCATGTCGAAATATCGCGGCACCGAATAGCGCATCCCGAGGCCGACGCTCGTGATCTCGGTGCTGACCTGCGCGCCCGGCACGATCTGCTTGTCGCGAACGCTGCCGTAATCCCAGAACGTAAGAAGCTGCCCCTGATCGTCGGCTCCGTGAGCAGAAGCCCGCGCAGAAGACTGAACGGCGGCGACCGCAATTCGTAGCGCAGGAACAGCCCGAGCGAGCCGTTGGCGGCGCGCTCGTCGTAGCCGCGCACGCTGTCGCAGCCGCCGGCGCCGAACTGCTCGCTCGGCAGCAGATCGTGATCCGAGGTCTGGCCGATGACGCGCATGACCCACTTCCTGGTAGGGAAGATGGGTCGCGCGGGTGACGCGAGATGTTCATAGACGTAGCGTGCCTTCGCGTAGGGATTATTGGCCTGAGCTGGAAAAGCACGTCCTTGTTGGCGCGGGTGAGGTTGCCGGGGCTGAAAAACGCCTGGTTGCAGAAGCGTCGTCTGGCCGTAACGCGTCCGCACGGTCGCATTGTAGATCGACGGGGAACTGGTCGATCTCGCGCGTGACGTTCGAGACGCGACTGCCCGCCGAACGCGAGATTGTTGTTGCTGGTCTTGAAATCGTAGCCGAGCTGGAGCTGATGGGTGAGACGGCCGAGCGGCGGCAGCGCACCGGATAGCGGGTGCTCGCCTGACCGCTCACGCCGACGAGGCCGAGGCTCGGACCCAATCGCGGCACAGCCTCGCTGTAGGAGCCGAAGATCAGCAGCTTGTCGCGCCACGCCAGGGGCACGATGAGGTTCACCGAATGTGCCGTCGAAGGCAGCGTCGCTCGACTTGCCCGGAAGCTGCTCGCGGCCATGCCAGAAATCGTCGCTCGGTGTGAACTGATAGGCGAGCTGCTGGTCGCGCCAGAAGGCGTTGCCCCAGTTGAATCCGAGATTCCAGCGATCGTGTCCCAGCACCGGCGTCCCGGTGTTGTCGTATCCGGCATAGACGCGGACGGGAAGGCGATCCTGGCGGTATCGAGCGCGAGGTCGGTAGCACCTTTGGTCGCGCTTTTCTCCGCCACGATCGTGACCTGGCGGAACGGATTTTGGTTCAGCCAATCGATATCGTCCTGCAGGCGCTTGCCGCTGATCTGGTCGCCTGGCGCGAGCCGGACCTGGTCGCGCAGGAGATCGCTCGCAAACCATCTGTTGTCCCCGGACCTTGATGTCGCCGGGCGAACTCGGTCGACCACCGCCTGCACCACGCCGGCGCTCGACATCCTGCTCGGGAAACGCCACGTCGATGAACGGGCGGTCGTGATCCCGGTACCAGGCGACGATCCGTCTGCGAGATCGCTTGCAGCCCGCTGAACGTCAGCGTCTGGCCGAGAAACGCCGCCAGCGACTCGCGGATTGGCTGCGAGTCCAGCATCGGCAGGCCGTCGAGCGTGACGCCGCTGCCGCTGGCGCCGTTAGGCTCGAGCTTGGCCGATGCTGTCGATCAGCTTGAGGCCCTTGAGGTTGGCGAGGATGACCTGATTCACGCTCGCGCCGCGGCGGGAGGTGGCGCCGGCACGGCGAGCGTCGGCGTGGGCGCCGCGGGCATCTCCTTGGGCGCGACGAGCGGGTATTCTTCCGGCGCGGCCGCGGGCACGATCGTTATGAGACCGATCCAGACGCCCGGAAGGATCGCGAACACGGTGTCTAGGCCGCCATAATTATTCAGAGCGTCCGCATTTTAGTGGAGGTTCCGGTACCGATTAGCCGCGCGCGCGACGTTGTCTCAGTTACTATTTCGCCAGCGCGATCATGCTCATGCACGCGGCATGGAATACGAAACGCGCCGGCCAACGGCGCGAGTTTTCTTCGGGGTCTAGGGCCGACTCGCCAAGCTGGTGCGACGCGGCACGACGAGAGTGCCGACGAGGATTTGCACCGGCTCGCCGTTCTGGTTGAGCGTGGTCGTTTGCAATTTGACGAGCCCCACGGCCGGACGCGATTGCGACGCGCGGACCTCCAGAACCTCGGCCTCGACATGCAGCTCGTCCTCGGGCCTCACGGGGCGCGGCCAGCGCAGGACCTCGAAGCCGAGGCCGACGATGCCGCCGGCGGGTGTGAGCTCGCTTTCGACGAGGAGCCGCATCGTGGCGGCAGCGGTGTGCCAGCCGCTGGCCGCGAGCCCGCCCAGAATGGAGTTCTGCCGCCGCCCCCTTCGTCGAGATGGAACGGCTGCGGATCGAAGCTCGGCGGCGAAGCTCCTTGATCCGTGCGCCGGTGATCCGCTCAGCCGGCCCAGGCCCATTTTACGCCGACTGCGAAATCCCTCGAAATAGTGCTCCGTCATGGCAGGCTCCGGCGCGAGGAAACGAGCCGGACCGGCTGGCTGGTCGAGCCAGGAGCCACCGGCGACCGCCGCGGCGTTGATGAGGCCGAACATCGCAAGGCGGTCGCCAGCGCCGAAGAACACCATTGTCCAGATCGCCGGTGAGCCGAAGTGCGAGACAGCCCGCCGCCGGCGGCGATCAGCAGCCGCGAAAGGTTCGCGATCAACGGCCAGCAGCAGGCGGCCCGCACCTTGCGACGCGAAGTAGAGCGCCATGCCGAGGCCGAAGAAACCGTAGAGGGACCGACGGCGTGGAGATAGCGGGTGCCTGCGTCGATCATCGCCGGGTCGCTATCGAAGAGCGACAGCCAGGCGAGCGGGAACGACGCGGCGGCGAGCCCGATCGCCTCGGTGATGCCGGCGGCGATGGCGGCGCCGATCCACGCGACGCGGAGCGCGCGCCGGGTCTGGCCCTTCCGATGTTGGTTCCGACCATGGCGACGAGCGGGCCGCCGATGCCGAGAAGACCATCGGCACGAGGAGAGATCCGAGCGCGACGCCGTGCCATAGCCGGCGATCGCCGCGGGTCCGAACTCGCCGATAAGTGCCGTCGTGATTGCGATCGTGAGATTGGTCTGCAGAGTGATGAGAGAGGCGAGCGCGCCCACGCGCAGAATCTCCCGGAAGAGCGGCCAGCGGAAACGAAAGCCGCGGAAGGACGGCCTGAGCGGGAGCGGCCGGACGCAGAGATAGGCCGGAGCGCGACGGTCCCGAACGCGTAGTAGGCGAGCACCGCGACGGCGCCCCCGGCAATGCCGAGGCGCGGGAACGGTCCCCAGCCCAGGATGAGGCATGGCGACAGCGGCAATGAGAATCAGACGGCTCCGGCGATGCTGACCGCCGCCGGGACGATCATGTTGCCGGTGCCGCGGATCACATTGCCGAGCCAGTTGAAGACCCAGAGCAGGATCGCGCCCGCGAACACCACATCGGAATAGGTGAGTGCCGCCTCGAAGCGACGCGCCGCTGCCGCCCATCGCGCCGTAGATCCAGCGTCCGCCGCCGAGCACGGCGATCGTGAAGGCAAGTCCGAAGAGGACGCCGATGGCGAGCGCGTGGAGCGCAAGAGCATCCGCATCCTCGCGCCGCCCCGCCCCAAGCGCGCGCGCGATCGCGGACGAGATGCCGCCGCCCATCGCGCCCGCCGACATCATCTGCATCAGCATGACGGCGGGAAAGACGAGCGCCACGCCCGCCAGCGACGAGTCCCGAGCCAGCCGATGAAATAGGTCTCGATCAGGCCGACCGATGCCTGGACCATCATCACGAGCACGTTGGGCGCGGCCATTGCGAGCAAGGTCGGGGTGATCGGCGCTTCGAGCAGCAGGCGCGTGCGCGGATCGATCCGGTGCGCCGCCGCGTGCGCAAGAGGCGCCGGCACAGGCCTCGCCGCAGGACCGCTGAAATACATCGCCAGCCTCCGATCGGCGCGCCGCCTCGACAAGGCGCATATGCGCGCAACAGATGCGCATATGCACGCTTGTCAAGCGGGGAGAACGCACTACCGCCGACCGAGATCCGCAGCCGCAGGATTGCAATTGCCTCGCGGTGCGTCAGGCCGCCCGGCACGTCACCCAGTTCTACGACCAGCATCTCGCGCCGACGGGGCTGCGCACGACGCAATTCTCGATCCTCGTCGAGCTACGCCGGCTCGGGCCGATGACGATCAACGCGCTCGCAGGCGATCTCATGACCGACCGCACCACGCTCGGCCGCAACATCCTGCCGCTGAACGCGATGGGCTCATCGTCATCAAGCCGGCGCAACGGATCGTCGGGCGAAAAGAGCTGCATCTGACCGCCGCCGGCGCCGCGCGCTCCGCGCCGGGGATCGAGCTGGGCCACCGCGAGTCGCGCTTCGAGTCGTACTTGGTTCGGGCCAGGGCGCGCTTCGAGCTGCGCGCTCTTCTGCGCACCCTCGTGGCGACCGATCTCGGCGCCGGGCTGGCCGAGCAACGCTCCCCAGAAGCTTGCCCGCGCAAGGCTATGATTGATGACGAGATGCGCAGCGAGGAGGGTAGTCTCCGCTAAGCCAGGCAAGTCGTCCCAAAGGGTGGGTTGCACTCATGGCGTTATGGAAAGGTTGGCGCCGGCCCGACACCGTTGATGAGCGCCAAAAGGACTACGGACGAAGCCTCGCCCAAAGCCCGCAGGGGACTCCGTGTGCGCCATGGGGCGCGACCGATTGGTTGGAGGAAGGTGATCAGGTCGAAGCTTGCCAACCTGCCGCACGGCGTGCTGGCTCGGTGGCGCGTTCGGCCTGCTCAACACCGCCGTGCTGCGGACGGCGATCCTTTACGTCGAGCGGGCTGACCGTGAAGTGGCGCTAAGTCGAAGCTGAAGCGCAGACGCTGAGCGTAACCATCGCTCTGCGCGAGCACGTGCATGGTGTGATCTCCAACGCGGACCTGATCCTGCAGCGCATAGAGGACGACTACGCGCGCTCTTCGGGTCCTTACGCCCTGCCTGAATGGGTCGTCCAATCGCAATTTCTGCGAGAGACGCTGGTAGAGGTCGGCATCATTCGTGCCGACGGCACGCGTTGGTCTCGACCGCCGCCGCGAATTCAGCGGGAACCGACCTTTCCGATCGCGAGCATTTCCGCGTGCAGCTCCATCCTGGCACGCCACAGCCCTATATCAGTCGGCCCGTGATCGGCCGTGTCTCTGGCAAGCCGTCGATCCAGATCACGCGGCGCATCGAGCGGCCTGATGGCAGTTTCGCCGGCGTCGGCGTCGTTTCACTCGATCCGGCCGACTTCAATCGCTTCTTCCAGTTGATCAACCTCGGCCCCAACGCCCTCATTTACCTCGTTGGGCGCGATGGAGTGTTGCGCGCACGATCGACTGCGCGCGGGCAATGATGTTGGAATCGGGCAAACTTCAGCGGTACGTGGCAACGAAGACGTCCGTCGGCACCGCAAGGTACTTACAGGGCACGGAGCGACGTTGACGGAATCGAACGCATCTACAGCTTTTCCGCCGATAGCGACTACCCGGTGATCGTGGCGACCGGAATGTCCATCGACGAGATCCTCGCGTCACACAATTCGGCGACGATCGTCCAATTTGTTACGGGCGTGGTTTTGAGCTTGGTCATCCTGTGGCTCGTTTACTGGTCCCTACGGGAGCTTTCGCAACGCGTTGAGGGCGAAGAGCGCCTACGCCAGTCGCAGATAAAGCTCGAAGCAGTCGGGCGGCTGACGGCTGGCATCGCCACGTTTCAACAACATCCTGACCGCGATCAAAGGCAACATCGAGCGCGCCTACGTTGCCAAACGCGACGACGATCGGTGCTCGCTGCTCCACAATGTCGAACAGGCTGCGCGGAAGGGCGAACGCATCGTCGGGAATTTCTTCGCCTATTCGCGGCAACAGCCGCTGCGGCGGGAGCGGCCGGACATCAACGAGATCGTGGGCAATATCGCCGAACTGTTGTGCGCCGGCCTCGGCACGAGGTGGCCCATTCTCCGGGCAACCTCCGCCCCGCGCCTTGCGCCAGTCGTCGCGGACGGCGTGCAGATTGAGACGGCACTGCTGAACCTCGCGTTCAATGCGCGCGATGCGATGCCGAAGGGCGGCACCGTCATATTCGAGACGAGGAACATCGAAGCCGGCGCAACGGGCCTGCCGCATGACCTTGCCGTGGGGCCATACGTCGCGATCTGCGTCAAGGACACCGGTACGGGAATGCCCGCCGAAGTCGCGGCAAGAGCCTTCGACCCATTTTTCACGACGAAGGAGCAAGGCACTGGACTTGGGTTGAGTCAGGCTTATGGTTTGGCCGAGCAGCTCGGCGGCACGGTCACCATCGACACCTGGCAGCACGACGGCACGACCGTAACGATTTATCTGCCGGTATCGCAGGCGGCGAAGGAAGCTGCAGACTTAATCGAGCGATCACAGGAATCGCCCGGGGCGACCCTATCCAGCGCGCCAACCGTTCTCGTGGCCGATGATGACTCCCAGGTGCGCGAATTGATATGTTCGGCGCTGTCCGATGCCGGCTACGACCTTGTCGAGGCATACGATGGACCATCCGCGCTTCGGGGCGCTCGAACGGAACCCGGTTCATATCGCAGTGCTCGACGTTTCCATGCCAGGAATGTCGGGAATTGATGTCTACGAGCAGGCCCGAGAGAACGGCTGGCGCGGCGGCGTGATTTTCGTGACCGGCTTTACCGATCCGACCGCCTTCGCGCGTATTTCGGGCCTACCGGTTTCTCACGAAGCCATTCCGGGCTAACGCGCTGAGGGAGCACGTTGCGGGTATTCTCGCTCGGACGGACAAACCGTCTCCACACGGATCTGAGGCTGTCGGCTCATCGCCCGCTTTACGGTGATGGGTCGCGGCGGCTTGACGCGGAAGCGTAACCATTGTGCGCGAGCCAGGCTTTCGACTGCATTCCGACGGTCGTGATCAGATCTCCAAGCGCGAGGTTGATGTCCATATCATGCAGCCCCCAGCCTCGGTTCCGATCAACGTAGCTGAGAAACCGCTGAACTTCGGGCGCCCGTTGGTCCCGTGCGACCGAGATGAGCAGATAGGTGTGCGTCATGTCGGAGACGCATGCGGCTGACAGCAATCCAGGCTCTTCCAGGAAGCGCGTGCGAAATTTCGTTCTCATGTCGCCAAAGCTTGCCGGCAGAACGGCGTCGAGCCAAGTTGCGCCGATCGCGAGCAGCGCCGGATTAACGCAGCCATCGCGCATTCCCGGACGCGTGCCCATTCCGAAATTTGCGTCCTCGCCTGGCGGATCGCGCGCCAGATAACTCGAATAGACGATCACGCACCCGGTTTGATCGGCGGTACGGCAAAGCGGAATCTCGGAAAACGTTCCGCCAACGTCCTTGCCCGGCGGGACATCGACATCGGTGCCGGGAACGATGACCGAGACGAGTTGCCGCGCGAGCGGCGTGCCGTCAATCAATGCCGCGACCATGTACTTCAGGATCGCAGCACCTTGGCTGTGCCCGATCAAAACGAAGCCGCGACCCGCATTGTCGTGCGCGAGATAGGACCGCCAAGCATTCACCACGTCTCGAGCCGGGATGGTCGTGTCGAAATCCGGTACTTTGCCACGCTCTTCGGCATCGAGCTCGGATAGCGTGACCTGGCGATAGAGCGGCGCGTAAAGCCGGCATTTGGCACCGAAGGGGGCGAATTGCTCCGCCACAAGTTCCTTTTCCTCCGGCGCCGCGATCATGTCACTGAGAGGTCCCGGCTCGCGGGAAACGGTGGGATAGACATAGAAGCAGTCAATCGGCGCCTTTGGATCGGGATGAAAGCTCTGCCGCGTCAACTTGCCATTCGGACGGACCACCGTCGCCGTCAGATCGACCTTGCAAGCCTCGTTGCGGTCGGGGCGGCAAAGCCAATTCTCGGGATAGTAGTAGTTGTTCCGAGCTGCTTCCGCGGCCGCTTCGTTACCAGCGACCACCACGAGCAACAGTGCCGCTACCGCCACGGCGTTCGCTTTCGCGAGTTGACATTGGGTGCGTTCCATCGGTCCTGGCACCCCTCCGGCGAACCTTGCCGATCTTATCTTATCGCAAGCCGCGCCCGGCGCAGGAGCGGCGTGCACCCGTTCGAGAGGATATTATAAGGTTGGGGACGATGGCAGATCCGATCCTTCGCACGGATATCGACACGGGTTCGAGCCGCGCACGCCGGCTGCGGCACGGGATCCATGCCGCCGCAACCCGAGGGTGGATTCCGGCCTTGGTGCTGGCGCTGGCGCTGGCCTATTTCATCGATCCCAATCCGCGTCTCGATTTCTCGATCTTCGATACGCGCGATGCGGAAAGCTATCTGGCTTTGAGCCAGTCGCTCGTTGCCGGCCGGGGTTACACACGAAGCCTCGATCCTCACGCCTACATCCCGCATACGACCTGGCCGCCGGGGCTGCCGCTCCTACTCACGCCGTTCGTGGCGGTTGCCCAAATGCCGATCGATCTCCTGGTCATCAAGCTTGGCATGATCTTTTACGGCGCGGTTGGTATCCTGCTCGCCTATCTCTACGCGCGACGGGCGAGCCCGCGTCCGATCGTGCAATTGAGCGTTCCGCTGCTTCTCGGCCTCAATCCCTACTACTGGCAATTCTCCCGCATGACCGACACCGAGATGCCGACGGTCCTGTGGGTGCTCGTCGCAGTTCTTCTCGCTGACATCGGATGGGCGAGGGGGCGCATCCGTCACGATAAGGCCCTTCTCTTCGGGCTTGTCGCCGGGTTCGGCATGCTAATCAGAGGCAGCTTTCTCCCCGCGCTCTTCCTGCCGCTCGTCTATCTCACGGCGCTCCGCGCTGAGCCGTCCGATCTGCGGCGTATGTGGTCGCGCTATCTTGCGTATGCCCTTGGTTTCCTTCTGCCGTTTCTCGTCTGGCATGTGCGCAATGGCTTCATCGACAGCCGGGCGCTTGGTCAGGACGGAGTCAATCAGCTTGCGATGATTTTGCGCACGGTTCCGGTGGATCCCGCATCGCCCTTGCGCTCGGTGTCGCAAATACTTTCCGACATGCGTGCGAACATCGCAGACTCGGTGATCTATCAAATTCCCAAATCGCTCATGCCCGGTCTTTGGGATCAGGCAGTCTGGGATCGGATCGGCGCAGCGTCAGCGCCGATCGCGATCGCCGCGAGCCTTGCGGCCGTCATCGTTTCCTGCCTGTCGATTCGGAATCTGCCGCTGATCGTAGTGTACGGATCGATGGCGGCGCTGAACGTCTTCTATGCCGCTGGCGGCATGCCAAGACTATGGGTTCCCGTGACATGTCTCATCGCGATCTCGTTGCCGTTCGGCATCGAAGGCTTATTCGGAAAACACCTGGATCGCCCTGTCGCGCCCGCGCTTGCCGCCCTTGCCGCCGGCGCCCTCTCAGTCAGCACCGCGTTCTACATCATCGATCATGATCGGCATCCCTACCGCGATCCGGCATATGCGGCGCTGGCGGACATGTTCAAAACTGTTCGCGAGCAGTACCGCCTCGATGGCAATGTCCTGACGCCCGACCCGCAGGCATTCGGCCTTTACACGGGTCTCAAGGCTCCGCCGTCGGTCCCCGGCATCGGCATCGATCCGCGATATGACTACGTCATTCTTCCGTCCGTCGAGTGGAACGAGGACCGGCTCCGCGGCACTCTCATCGCGCAGAACAACGTCTGGAGTCTCATCGCGTTGAGCACGCCTCTGCGGATCGACGAGTTACGAGAGCGATACGACTGCACGCATTCTTCGATACCGGCCATGTCAGTCCTCTCGCTTTGCCTGATCTCGTAGAGCGCGAGTGTCAGCATTCGCGCTTACGGCCGGAGAGGCCTCTGGATCATCGTCAAGCGCTACACCGTGGAAGCAGGGGCCCAAGCGGTTCTCGGTTCCGTCGAGGTCGACAGGGGGAGGGGGTAATGCGAGGTCGAGGCACCAATCCCGTGGACGCGGAGGACCGCACAGCTGCGCTCGCCAGAATTATAAGGAGACAGGCAGATGACCGAACCGAAGAACTCCTTCGCCTCCCTGCCGCGATGCGGGGCGAAGACCCGCTCGGGCAAGCCTTGCCGGCGAGCAGGGACAAAGCGGAACGGCCGGTGCAAGCTGCACGGCGGCCGCGCCGGCGCTCCCTCCGGCGAGCGGAACGGTCAGTGGCGTCACGGCAACGAGACCAAGGAAGCGACGGCCCAGCGGCGGGCGGTCCGAGCCCTGCTGCGGGAGGCGGCAAAGCTGGTGGGGGAGAGCAAGTCGGGGAACGAGTGAGGGAGCCGGCCTTGGGATGGGACGACGGCCTCACCGATGCAACCGGCACGCCGGCACGTACCCTGACACCCGCCGAGCGAGCCGAGCTGGATGCAGAGCATCGAGCGCGCCGACGTATTGGGACGAGGTGTATCGAGGCCTCAAGCTTGACGCCCAGGCCTGCGCTCGAGCCATGCGGCCGTCGCCGAGCCTTGGCGATCCCACCAAGGCCAACGGGATCCGAGGAGATCGTCCAGACGTCCCTGGACGACTACCGCTCCGGCTGGGCCCTCATGGAGCACATGGGCGCGGACCGGCTCGTCGATCCCGCGACAACTGGAACGCTTTTGGCCATCCGCCGCGGCCTCATCGAGGAGACGCGCGCCGCCACGATCGGTGAGTACGTGCTGATCGACATGGCCGTGATCGCGTTCGCCAGCGCGATGCGGCTGCAGTCAATCGTCGGGAATACGGCCTTGATCATCGAGAGCGAGCTATTCGGACAGCCGACCTGCGAGCCAAATGGCGGAAGGAGTACGGCGGCCGGCCCAGGGACATCCAGGGCTTGGCGTCGAGGAGCACGTGCGAGCGGCTTCACGAGCAGATCATGCCGCTGGTCGAGCGCTTCAACAGGATGGGGCGCGAGGGTCTCGAGGCCCTTGGCCGGACGCGGCAGGTGCCGTCGTTGGCGGTCGAGCGGGCCGGGCCGATCAACATCGTGCTCGTCGCGCCCGCGGGTGGCTAACCGCGTGGCTCTCCGAGTGGACGATCCAGCACGTGCGGCGAATTATCGGCGCATCGATGGTGATTTTTAATCATTCGGAATCGCGCTGTCTGGCAGGCCGGTTAGTCGGGCGGCGGCAACCAGTTCCTTCCAGGTGTTGGCGTCGACCGGAATGCCGTCCCTCAGGCGCTTGGCGCGCGATTTGCGCTCCGGCTCGCCGGCGATCATGACCTCCTCGACGCCGGGACGCCGCGGCGAGGATTTGACCCAGCCGATCAGCGTCTCCATCTCGCGCGCCATCGCGTCCGTGTCGCCGAAGCGCGCCGGATCGAGCACGATCGAGAACATGCCATTCTTGACGCCGCGATTGGGGATGTCGGCCTGCATCGCGCCGCCGCCGGTCAGCACCCCGGCCAGAAGCTCGCAGGCGAGCGCCAGCCCCGAGCCCTTGTGCTCACCGAAGGGCAACATCGCGCCGTTGCCGCGAAAAAACACGGCGGGATCGGTCGCCTCGTTGCCGTGCGCGTCGATCAGGTAGCCTTGCGGCAGCTCGTTGCCCTCGTTGAGCGCGACGCGCAGCTTGCCGGCGGCGACGCGGCTGGTGGCGAAATCCAGCACCACGGGCGGCTTGCCGGCGGCGCTGGGAAACGTGATGCAGACCGGATCGGTGCCGAACCGCCCGGTCATACCGCCGAACGGCGCGACCCGGCCGGGCGCGATCATCACGTTGACAAAATGAATCGAAATCAGCCCCGAAGCGGCCGCGAGTTCGCCATAAGCGCCGACACGCGCGACATGATGCGTGTTGCGCAACGCGAAGATGCCGACGCCGGCGTTCTTCGCGTTAGCGATCGCCCATTCGGTCGCTTCGCGCGCGATCACCTGGCCGTAGCCCATCTGGCCGTCGAACACGGCGATCGGTCCCACCTCGCTGACGAGCGCCGCATGCTGATTGGGCTTTAGATGCCCTTCGCGCACATTGCGCACATAAGTCGGAATCACGCCGACGCCGTGGCTGTCATGGCCTTTGAGATTAGCCTCGACCAGATGGGTCGCGACTTCCTCGGCTTCGGGCGCGGCGCTGCCCGATGCCGCTAGGACGCTCTGGGCAAAGCGCGTCAGCGCGTCGGCGGCAATGATCATCGCGCGTCTCCCTCACTGGTCGTCGCAAAATAATGAATTTCAGCGGGAGTTTCCAACCGACTGTCGCCGCCATGATCTGGAGGCGACACACTTAAGCGCCGGCCTCGGCGCGTTCGAGCGCTTCGCTGGCCGCGAGCCATCGCGCTTCGGCAGCATCGAGCTGGCGTTCGACGTCTGCCCGCGTGCGCAGCATTTCGCCGATCGCGTCATCCGCCGGATTCAGCAGCGCCCGGTCGATCACGCTGCGTCGCGCCGTGAGGTGCGCTATCTCCGCCTCAGCCTCCTTGATCGCATCGCGCAGAGGCTGCATGCGTTCGCGTCCCTGCGCCGCAAGGCGTCGGGCATCCTTTCGGGTCGTGCGGTTCGGCGCGCCTGGCACACTGGTGTCGTCCGGATCTTGATCGCTCAGAACAAGATCACGGTAATCATCGAGGCTGCCGGTAAACTCTGTTGCCGTCCCTTTTGCGACCAGCACCAAGCGATCCGCCGTCAACTCCAGCAGATGCCGGTCATGGCTGACGATGACGACAGCGCCGGCATAGTCGTTGAGAGCGTCGACCAGCGCCTCGCGCGCGTCAAGATCGAGATGGTTCGTGGGCTCGTCCAGAATGATCAGGTGCGGCGCGTCGCGCGTGAGGAGCGCCAGAGCCAGCCGCGCCCGCTCGCCGCCCGAGAGATGCTTCACCGCAATGGTGGCCTTGTCGCCCGAAAAACCGAACCGCGCGAGCTGCGCCCGCACAGCCTCGGGCGTGGCCCCCGACAGCACGCGGTTCATGTGCTGCAGCGGCGTATCCTCGGGCTCCAGCTCCTCGATCTGATGTTGCGAGAAATAGCCGACGCGCAGCCGGCCGCTCGCAGTCAGGCTTCCGGCCATTGCCGGAAGCTCGCGCGCGAAGAGCCGCGCCAGCGTGGTCTTGCCGCTGCCGTTGCGCCCGAGGAGCGCGATGCGATCGTCGGGATCGATGCGCAGTGTGATGCGCGACAAAACCGGTTTTCCCGGAACATAACCGACGGCGGCTGCCTCAAGCGTCACGAGCGGCGGGCGCAAATCGTCGGGATTGGGGAACTCGAAGACGAGCCCGGCCTCCACCGTCAAATCCGGCGTCGGCTCCATGCGCGCCAAAGCCTTGAGGCGGCTTTGCGCCTGGCGTGCAGTGTGGGCCTTGTAGCGCCAGCGGTCGATAAAGGCCTGCAGCTTGCGCCGCTTCGCCTCCTGCCGCTGCACCTGCGCCTCCGCCAGCGCACGCCGCTCGTGCCGCTGCCGGACGAAGCTGTCGTAATTGCCGCCGTACAGCGTCGTCTTGCCGCCCTCGAGATGCAGCACATGGTCAACGACGTTGTTGAGGAGGTCGCGCTCGTGGCTGACCAGCACCAAGGTCCCGCGATAGGACTTGAGAAAGGATTCGAGCCAGATCGCGGCCTCGAGATCGAGGTGATTCGAGGGCTCGTCGAGAAGCAACAGATCGGGCTCCGAGAACAGCACCGCTGCGAGCGCTGCGCGCATGCGCCATCCGCCCGAGAAGGAGTCGAGAGGCGACGCCTGCGCCACCTCGTCGAATCCGAGCCCGGCGAGAATCCGTGCGGCGCGCGCTGGTGCGGAGTAGGCGTCGATCACGTCGAGACGCTCCTGGATCTCGGCGATGCGATCGTGCCCCGTCGCTGCCTCGGCTTCGGCAAGGAGGCCGGCGCGCTCGCTGTCGGCGGCGAGCACGTGTCCGAGCGGCGTCGCGGCACCCCCGGGCGCGTCCTGGACGAGATAGCCGATGCGCGTGTGGCGCGGTGTTTCGATCGTCCCTTCGTCGGTCTCGATAAGCCCGGCGATCACCTTGAGCAGCGTCGATTTGCCCGAGCCATTGCGGCCGACGAGACCGACCCGGCACCGCCATGGGATCGATGAGGTGGCGCGGTCCAGCACGCTCCGGCCGCCCAGCCGCACAGTCACTGCCTTCAAAACCAACATAGACGCGAGATAGCAAAATGCGCGACGCTTGTCAGTGTCGGCCGCATCGCATTACGGACTGATCACGCTCTCCTGGCGTTCGAGGACGAAGCGGCCGCGGCGCTCGAGGAAGTCCGCGACGGCCTCGAAAAGCGCGGCCGGGCGCTCGGCCGCCATGGCCGGGCCGGAATCGTAGACCAGCATCGGATACGATTCCGGAATGCGTTCGGCGCAGAGCCGGCCCACCGCCTCCGTCGCAGAATTGTTCTTTGTGCCGGTGAGGACGAGCGTCGGCGCTGTGATGTCGCCCAATCGTGCTTCCGCGCCACCCAAGGGACCCGCGGGCGAGAGCAGGACGAGCGCCTCCGGTGCGGCCGCCGCTTCGGCCGCATGGCAGAGCGCCGCCGCCGCGGCGGGTCCGCCGGCGATCAGCGCATATTTGCCGAGGCCCAGCGTAGCAAGGGTCCGCGCCAGGAGACGCGCGGCGTCCTGCGGCGCGCGCGCGGCGAAGGCGGGGCTTTCGAGCGCGAGCACGTGGAATTTTTGCGCCAGCAGCCGCTCGAGCGCGGTGGGCGCCGCGCCGGACTCGCCGTGGAGCGCGACGACGGTCCCGCCGTGCCCGCACTCGAGACGACGGATCGGGGTGTCGTCCGCGCCGATGCGGCGCTCGGCGAAGTCGTCGCTCATTGCGCTGCTCCGACGCGTGCTGTCCGGGCGGGCGGGCGCTCGTGCGCCGGCTCGCCGAGGTGGCGGATGCGCGGCACGACCTCGGTCGCGAAGAGCCGCATCGACTTCGCTGTCTCTTCGATCGTGAGCGTACTGGTGAAGCCGCCGAAGATGAGGTCGATCACGCCCATGCCGGTCGCGTCGTAGAACTCCTCGATCTGGCGCACGACCGCATCGGGATCGCCAGAGAACCGCACTTCGTCGAGGCCCATGCCGGGCCGTGCCGCCGGCGGCAACTCGACATGGCCGCCGCGCCCGGAATAGAGCCCGCCGCGCGGATCGTTGCTGGCGACGAGTCCGTCGCGGAGCCTGGCCGCTTCCTTCGCGTCCTCGCCCACCGCGATGCGGCAGCGATAGACGAGCTGCTCGGGCTTGGGCTGCCAGCCGTGGCGCGAACATTCCTCGCGATAATGCTGCGTGAGCTCGGCGGCGAAGCGCACCGGATAGAAGGAGATGCCCAGGCCAAGCCGCATGGCGGCGGCGAAGGCGGCCGATTCCTTGCTGTTGCCGGAGTAATAGAAGGGCGGATGCGGCTGCTGCACCGGGCCCGGCCACACCGACACGGTGCGGAAGCGGTAATAGCGGCCGATCCAGCCGAAGGGCCGTGGCTCGGTGAAGGCGCGGAGGATGAGCGTGGTGGCTTCCTGCGTCCGCGCCCGCGTTTCGTCGGGATTGACGCCGTAGGACAGGAACTCGTTGGGCGTGCCGCGCAGGAAAAGTACGATGCAGCGCCCGCCGCTCATCGTGTCGAGGAGCGCCAGCTCCTCGGCGATCCGCACCGGGTTGTTCATGGCGACGAGCGGCCCAAGCACCGCGATCTTGGCGCGCGGCAGCACCTGGCTCAGCGCCGCGCTCACGAGGAACGCGTTAGGCGCGAGAAGCCGTGGCGAATAGTGATGCTCCGACGTACTCACCCAGTCGAATCCCAGCTCGTCCGCAAGGCGCGCCAGGTCGAAATTGATGCGGTGCGAGCGCAGCGCCTCCTCGGGCCGGGACAGCGCCTGCGGCGTCGGCCAGCCGCCATAGTTCAAGGCCTCGCCCCCGTAGTAGGTATTGGCGCAGAGATACGAGACCTTCATCGCTTCCTCCGATGGTACTGCCGCGCGACCGCTTCGATCAATCCCCTTGGAACTTGTAGTACTGCGCCCACTTCAGCAGCGGCTCGTCGGACATGGAGAAGATCTGCGCGTCCGTCTCGACGTGGTGCTCGATCCAGCGCCAGGTTGGCGCGACGAAGATGTCACCAAAACCCCATTCGATCTTCTCTCCGTCGATAAAAGAAACGCCACTGCCGCCCATGATGCAGAACGAGGTGTTGGCGTTGGTCCGCCAGCGCCGCGTTTTCTGCCCCGCCTCCAGCCGCTGAACGGTAAGGCCCAGGGTCGGCATGGTGGTTGCCTCGAGGCGGATGCGCTTGCCGAAATACCCGTCGGGATCGGGTCTGGCCATGTCGAGACGGCGCTGGATGGTTGCGTGGGAAAAGCGCATGGGCGTGTCCTCGACGACGGCCTTGACCTCCTCGTAGCGCTTGGGATGCGGCTCCCAGGTCGGAAGCTGCAACGCGTTGACCAGCGGGACATCGAGCCCGTCGATCCAGCAAGCGGTCTCGTCGCCATCATGGGCGTGGCTATGCCACATGCCGCCCGGCGTCAGGACCACGTCGCCGGTCTCCATCAGGGTCTTTTCGCCGTTGACGACCGAGTACATCTTCCTGCCGTCGAGGATGACGCGGAGCGCATGCGCGGTGTGACGGTGCGATGGCGCGGTCTCGCCCGGCAGGACAAGCTGATAGGCATGGAGCAGTGTCCGCGCCGCGCCGAGCTGGTTACCCGGCGTCGGATTGCGGAAATTGAGGATGCGCCGCCCGGCCTCTTCCGAGCTGATCAGCTTCGAGGCGGCTTCGAGAGCCGCGCGGCACTCTTTGTAGCGCCAGACATAGGTCAAGTAGGGCGAGCTCGGCTCAGCCGAGCGCGTGTGCGGGCCGCGACCCCAGCCGGTGACGACGTTGAGCGGCTCGATCAGTACCTGCAGCTCGTCGAGCGTTTTGGCCCGGCCAAAGTGGGCCGCGTAGTCCCGCGCCATGGGTTCCGCGAGCTCCGCCATCGTCGTCTCCTCCGCAAGAGTGTGCCGGTGAGACGAAATCTAGCGGGGCACAGGCGTACCCGCCAGCGTGCGCAAAGCGCCCACGCGGCGAGCGTCGATGACGTCGAACGGAAATCTTCCACGCGGCCCCTGAAAACATAGAGATTGACGCTCATCGGATCCCATCATCCACCTCGTGGCGTGCGCACGCCGCGGCCTTCGCCCGCACCACCGCAACTGCAGCGTCATTGCCGACCGAGCGCCATTGGGATTTCCGGCGCTGAGGGGACAGCAGACCTAGCGTGCATCTGCAGCCACCGCCGCATCTGACCCAAAGGCGACCTGAAAAAATGACCGCGTCCAACAGGCCCTCTGGGCCACATTGCGGGAGGGACTTGCCAAGCTTGGCTGGATCGAAGGCCGCAACCTGCGCATCGATATTCGTTGGGGTGCTGGCGATCCAGAACGATTGGCAGCCCATGCAACCGAATTGGTAACATTTGCGCCCGATGTGATCGTCGCCGATGCGGGCGCCGCGACCCGCGCACTGCAACGGGCGACGCAGACTATTCCAATTTTGTATTTGTCGGGTGGCGATCCGGTCGTCACGGGCGTGGTGCAAAACATCGCACGACCCGAGGGCAATACCACCGGGTTCAGTAACCCGGAATTTCCGTTGGCAGAAAAGTGGTTGGAGTTGCTCAAGGAAGCGGCCCCACATGTTGACAGGGCGGCGCTCCTGTTCAATCCGGCAGTGCTCTCGGACCGCACGAGGCCAGAGTCCGTCATGAAAGTCGCAGCACTTGCCCATGGGGTGGGAACGATGGAAATGCCCGTTCATGACCCCAGCGAGATCGTGCGCGCCATCGACGCGTTCGCGGCGGAGCCGAACGGCGGCTTGATTGTGTTCTCGCTAGGCGACACTGGGCCGAATCGCGATGCGACTATCCGAATGGCGCTCGAACACCGCCTACCCGCGATCTACGGCTCCCGCGAGGACGTAACCGCAGGGGGCCTCATGTCCTACGGAGCGGATATCGCCGATCAGTACCGTCGCAGCGTCTCGTATATCGATCGACTCCTGCACGGCGCCAAGGTGAGCGAATTGCCGGTGCAGTTTCCGACCAAGTTCGAGCTGGTCGTGAACCCGAAGACCGCCAAAGCGATCGGACTGACGATCCCGGAATCGTTCCTACTCCGCGCCGACGAGGTCATCGAATAACGATTTTTGCCGCACCGCAGTCGAGATCCGCACGTTTCGGATGAGTAGGAAGGGGCAAAGCGCGTCTGCTCTGCCCCCCTACATCGAACGTCTACTTGTTCAGCTATCGCGAGGGCATCATCGACCTCGATCCCAAGATAGCGAACGGTGCTCTCGATCTTCGTGTGGCCAAGGAGCAACTGCACCGCACGCAAGTTGCCGGTGCGACGATAGATGAGTGTCGCCTTCGTTCGGCGCAGCGAATGCGTTCCGAAGAAGCATGGGTTGAGCCCAATGGCGCCAATCCACTGGGAGACTAGCCGCGCATACTGCCGCGTTGTCATGCATCGGTTACGGTCGCCACGACCAGGAAAGAGGAACTCACCGGGCTTTTTTCCGGTGGCTCCGAGATAGGCGTCTAGCGTCTCGCGTGTTTGCTCCGTCAGCTCGAACCGGACGGGCCGCTCCGTCTTTTTCTGCCTCACAGTTGCGCGATCAACGGCGTGACCGTGTGGCGCCACATCCTCCACCTTCAGGCTGACGACATCACAGCCACGGAGCTTACTGTCGATTGCGAGATTGAACATCGCAAGATCGCGCGTTCGCCCTTCGACCTGCAATTTGGAGCGGATGGACCAAACGTGCTTCGGTCGGAGCGGCGGCTTTGCCCCGGTCAATTTGCCCTTGTTCCACGGATCGCGGCGTGGAGCTTGATCGGCAACCGCTGTGAAATCTTGCATGGTGACCTCCTCTGTTGCGGGGGCCGAGCATCATGCACCGGCGGAGCGCAAAGCCACTGAAGCGGCGTCCGCTATCTCACTACTTCGGACGTTGAAGGCCTCCTGGTCCCTAACAAGAGGTCGCGGTCTGACCCAAAACGGACGTCGACCATCGACTACGCCTACAGTCTGCCTCGATTGCGCCCTATTTTCGTGGGCAAGCTGGCCAAGAGGAGTTTCGTGGGATGTCTGATGCGATGGAACGGGTAAAGCGGCTGAGCGAGAAATTTCTCGGCCGGCAGCTTTATGTGATTCACACGGTGCCCAAGGCATCAAGCGAGGAACTCGCGCGCCTGCTGCCGGAACACCTCGAACACCAGATCCGGCTCGAGAAGTCAGGGATCATGTTTGCGGCCGGGCCGATGATCAACACCGATGGAACGCCGGCGGGCGGGCTCATCGTCATCCGCGCGAAAGACTTCACCGAGGCCACGGCGATCGCGGATTCCGACCCGTTTCACAAGGCGGGCTTGCGGACCTACACGCTTCGACGCTGGACGGTTAACGAAGGCAGCTATTCCGTTCGCGTGAATTACTCGGACCAGAGTTACACCATCGACTGAAAATTGTGCGGAACGCGCCGGCCCGCGGTCGAGCTTCGATACATTCTCTTCCACGGGGCCACGACACCGATCAAAGTGCGCCGGAAGAACGCGGGCGAGCTTCGGAATTTTGGTGCACATGCCCCTCGTTGAGAACGTGTTGCTCTGCGCCCTCGCGGCGCTCGCGCTGAGCACCGTGGTAGGCTTGCCGCTGAGCCGATTGGTTGTCTCCGATCGGGCCGTCGCGTTGCTGTTGGCGCCGCTCGCCGGTTGGGCCGGCTTCAGCGTGCTTGCGCTGCCGATCCTGACCTTCGCGGGCTTCACGCGGCCGGCAGTCGGCGTTCTCGCCGGCGTTGCGGTTCTTGCAACCACAGCGGTGCTGCTCCGGTCTCGGTCGAAGGGGCCGGCGCCGCCATCCGACGGCCGGCTGATCCTCATCGCGGCCTGTGCCGCTGCGGCGCTTGTCGCCGTCGTACCGGCGCTCAGCACGTGGCCCAAAATCAGCGCCAGCGGCATGGTGCTCGCCGAAGCGATGTTCGACCATTCCAAGGTGGCGCTCATCGCCGATATGGCGCGCCACGGGCTGCCGCCGGACAACCCATTCTTCGATGCGGACGGCGCGTTGCCCACGCTCGCCTACTATTATCTCTGGCATTTCAGTGCCGCCTTCTTCGCCTTGCTCGTAGGGGCAAGCGCATGGGAGGCCGATATCGCGCTTACCTGGTTCACGGCCTGGGCCTCGCTGACCTTGATGATGGGGCTTGCGGTCTGGCTCAGCGGCCGGCGCGCGGCCGCGCTCCTCGTCCTGGTGTTGTGTTTCGCGGCGTCGCTGCGGCCGGTCCTTGCGCTCGCCTTCACGCCGCATTTTCTGGCGCGCGCCCTTTCGCAGCAACAGTCGGCGCATGGCTGGCTGTTCCAGGCGAGTTGGGTCCCGCAGCATCTTGCCTCGGCAGGCTGCGTCGTGCTCGCCGTGCTGCTCCTGCCGCGACTTGCCGCGCCGCGCGGCTGGCCGCTGGTTCCGGTGCTGGCCGTATTCGCCGCGGCGGCCTTCGAGAGCTCCACCTGGGTCGGCGGCATCATCCTCGCCGCGAGCGCCGCTGCGATCGGCATCTTCCTGGTACTGACGGCCGGGACGACGCAAGCGCGGGCGGCATTTCTGGCGAAGGCCGGCGTCGCCGCGCTCCTTGCCGCCATCCTCTCTTTCCCCTTCCTGCACGACGAGTTTGTCGCGACGGCGGCGCGCCAGGTTGGGGTGCCGATCGCGTTCCGGCCCTTCGCGGTGCTGGGTCCGCTCGTGCCCGACGCGATACGCCGCCTGCTCGACCTCCCTGCCTATTGGGCGATCATGATGGTGATCGAGTTCCCGGCCATCTATTTCGCCGGCACGGCGGCGATGGTCGGCGCGCTCGCCGGCCGCGGCGCCGCGCGCGCGGAGCGGCGGATCGTCATCGGCTTGGCCCTGCTCTGCGCCGCGAGCTTCGGCATTCCGTGGCTCTTCGCCAGCACCATCGCCAATAACGATCTCGGCTGGCGCGGCGTGCTGCCGGGCATTCTCGTGCTGACGGCCTACGCTGCGGCGGGCCTGTCGCGGTGGCTCTCGACGGCGCCTCTTGCCGCGGCGGCGGCGCTCGCGTGCGTCGTGCTTGCCGTGCCCGACGGCGTGCGCCTCCTCGAGCAGGACGCCATCGGCACGCCGATGCCCTCGGCCCCCTTGCTGGCGCAGTCGCCCGAGCTCTGGGCCGCGGTGCGCCGTCATGCATCGCCCGACGAGCGCGTCGGCAACAACCCCCTCTTCCTCGCCGACAGTGTGCGCTGGCCGGTCAATATCTCCTGGGCGCTCTTCGCCGATCGCCGCTCGTGCTTCGCGGGATGGGAGCTGGCGCGCGCCTACGTGGCGCTGCCGCAAGCCGCGCTCGACCGCATCAATGCGCTGTTCGAGCGGGTGTTCGCCGGCGATGGCTCAGCCGCGGACGTGCACGCGCTTGCGACCGAGTATCGCTGCCGCGTGATCGCCCTCAGCGCTAGCGACGGTGCCTGGAGCCGCGACCCGTTCGCGGCAAGCCCCGATTACCGCCTGGCCGAGGAGAAGGCCGGGCAATGGCGCATCTATCGATCGGCCGGACCTTCAGCCGCTGCGCGATGAGGCCACCGCGACGCGCAAGAAGGTGCGGACGATGTGCGATGCGGCGCGGAACGATCCGGCGAGCGAGCCTGCCACCTTGGATGTGCCGCCGCTGCGCCGGCGATAGGGCATCGGCACCTCGAGCACGCGCAGGCCGAGCCGCGCTGCCCGCATCTGCATCTCGATGTTCCAGCCATATGTCATCTCGCGCATGCCGAGCCGCGCGAGGCAGTCGCGGCGGATTGCGCGATAGGCGCACATGTCAGTGTAGCGTACGCCGTAGAGCGCGCCCATGCCGAGCCCCGCGACATATCCGGCGAGAAGCTGGTGCCAGCTCATCGATTGCGGCTCGCGCTCGCCGCGCGTGCGCGAGGCGATGACGAAGTCGCAATCGCCGCGGCGGATGGGCTCGACGAGCCGCGCCATCAGGTCGCCGCGATCGGCGCCGTCGCCGTCCATGAAGACGATGATGCCGCACTCGGGCGATGCCGCCGCGGCTCCCGCGGCGCAGGCGCGGCCATAGCCGCGGTGGTCGGCGAGGATGACACGCGCGCCGGCCGCCGCGGCAACCGCCGCGGTGCCGTCGCTGCTGCCGCCATCCACCACGATGATCTCCCGCACGAGCGCGCGCGGGATCTCCCGCACGACGCCCGCGATCGACTGCGCCTCGTTGAGCGCCGGAATGACGACGGCGGCCGCTAGAGGCTCCATCTCAGCCCGCAATTCTGGCACGGCTTGGGCGGCGCGTCGCTCAGCAGCGCCTCGCGGAAATGCTGGTAGGCGGCGCCGTTCCAAATCTCGCGCAGGGTCTGCTGTGTCGCATCGCCGAGCGTGTAGGTCTCGTAGCCGCGCGCCGAGAACGGCGCGATGCAGCAGGGCAGCGCGCGGCCATGGGCGGTAAAATACATGAGCGACCACGGCCGGCGGCAGGCCGACCAGGGCGTCGCCTCTTCGCTCCGCTTCAGGCTCACGCCCGGTTCGGTCGCGCCCGAGGCGTCGATTGCGACGCCGAGCGAGCGGCCGAGCTCCTGCGCCGCAGCGATCGCCAGCTCCTCCTCCTGCTGCGCCTTTTCGAAGAGCGACGAGTCCTCGCGCGCCAGCCCGCGGCCGAGATCGTCGAAGACGAGGCGCTGCAGATAGACCTCTCTGACGCCGATACGCGCGGCGAGCCGAACGAAGTCGGGAAGCTGATCTACCGTCTCCTTGAGACCCGTAAGCCATAGCGATACGCGCGGCGTGGTGGCGCCGATCTCGCGCTGCAGCGCGGTGAACTCGCTCACATTGCGGACGATCCGGTCGAACATGTTCTTGCCGCGGACCTTGAGGAAGGTTGCCGCCTCGGCCGCGTCGAGCGACACGCGCAGCTCGTCGAGACCCGTGTCGATCAGCTCGCGGCGCTTCTTCGGCGCAAGCAGCGTGCCGTTGGTGTTGAACAGCACATAGATCCCGCGCTCCTTGAGGTATCGGATCATGCGCGGCAGATGCTTCACCAGCATCGGCTCGCCCACGCCGTGCAGCACGACGCGCACCAGGCCCGGTACCTGGTCGACGATCGAGCGGAAGAGATCCCAGCTCATATCGGCCGGTGGCTCGAGCGCCTCGAAGGTGCGCGGGCAGGTCTCGCACAAGAGGTTGCAGCGGTTGGTGACCTCGAGATAGAGGCAGACGGGCGGGGCCGTCGCCACGCTCGTGCGCTTGTCGCCGACCGTCTCGAAATAGCGGCGGGCAAGAACCGGTGCCGTCGTCGACATCATATGCTCCTTCGCCCCATACATTCTCACGCGGCGGTCAGACGGTCGTGGATGAAAAGCTGCTCGATCGCACGCGCCGTCGCCGGCGCGGGATAGGGGCGCAGCCCGCCGGTCTCGCGGCGCGGCGCGAGATCGCGGCACAGCCGGCGCAGCGCCGCCGCATCATCGACGTCATACCAGGGATCGAGCTCCTCGATGGCGAGACCGAGCGTGCGGACACGCTGCCGCGTTTCGTCGGCGACGCTGCTCGTGCTCCAGGCGATATCCTCGAAAAGATGGGCGTGCGGCCGCTTCATGCCGATGAGGTAATAGCCGCCATCCTCGGCAGGGCCGAGCACGACCCGGTCGCCATCCCAGGCGAGCGTCCGCGCGGCGCGCGCGAGCAGTGCCGTCGGCAGCGTCGGGCTGTCGGAGTTGAGTAGGCAGACGGCGTCATGTCCCTTGGCAAAGAGAGCTTGTGCCGCCTCGAGCAGGCACAGTCCGAAGCCGCGCACCTGCGGCGCCGCAACGCCGACGCCGTCGGCGAGGACGAGGCGCGTGCCTGAGGCCAGCATGCCGTCGAACAACGCCTCGCCTCCCGCCGGTGCGTATGCGACGTAGGGGTGGATCGCGGCCTCGCGCGCGGCGAGCCGGATGTTCTCGGTGATGTCGCGCAAGAAGCTCGCATTGAGCGCCGATGCCATGCCGGGGGTGAGCGGCGGCACGAGCCGCGTCTTGACCTGGCCGGGACGCGGCGCCTTGGCCATCACCGCGATGGCGCAGCCGCCCTCTCGTGTCGCGACGCGGGTCATCACGAGCCGCTGAACCAGTTGTAGCCGCGGTCTTCCCAGAAGCCGCCGGGCATGCGGTTGGTGACGTAGAGCGCCGTCACCCATTTCGGATTCTTGAAGCCGAGCTTCGTCGGAATCCTGATCTTGAAGGGGAAGCCGTACTTGGCCGGCAAGGTTTCGTCCGCGAATTTGAAGGCCATGATGGTCTGCGGGTGGAGCGCCGTCGCCATGTCGATGCTGCCGTAGTACCCATCGGCGCATTGGTAGCCGACATACTTCGCGCTGAGGTCGGCGCCGACGCGTCGCAAGAAATCGCCGAACGGCGCGCCGCTCCATTTGCCGATCACGCTCCATCCCTCGACGCAGACATGGCGCGTGATCTGGCTCTGCTGCGGCAGCGCGTAGAGTTCGTCGAGCGACCAGGGACGCCGGTTCTCGATGAGGCCGGCGAGCTCCAGCCGGTAGTCGGAGGGCGACAGTTTCGGCACGTCGGTGGCGGGGAAATAGGCGTTGTAACGGAAGTCGCGCACGACATCGCTCTCCGCAAAGGTCGGGGCGAGCGCGTCGCGGCGGAACAGGAACGCCTGCGCGCGGTCGTTCCAGCGCGACATGAACGTGAGGATCGCCTGGACCTCGTCCTGATCGGAAATGTCGCAACCCGTGAGCAGCGTGAGGGCGCCGAGGCTCAGCGCCTGGCGCAGGAAGAGGCGGCGCTCGATCCCGGTGACGAGTGGCTTTCGTTCGAGGGGCGGACGGATCATCGCGGCGCTCCCTTCGGCTGATGCGGTGCGTCCGAGGCGCGGCCCAGGACCATCGCCACCAAGGTCTTCGGCACGAGGAGGGTGAGCGCGAGATGGACCACGAGAAAGGCGACGATCGCCGCCATGCCGAAGAAATGCACGACGCGCGCGAACTCGTAGCCGCCGAAGAGCCAGGTGAGCTCCTTGAGCTGCACCGGCTTCCAGATGCTGAGGCCCGACAGGATGGTGACGGCAAGGGCCGCCAGCACGCCCCAATAGAAAAGCTTCTGCACGGCGTTGTACTCGCCCAGGCGATGGTCGAGCTTGAAGCGCAGCGCCGCGTAGAAATCGCGCAGGAAGCCGCCGACGCTCAAGGGCAGGAAATCGCGCCGGAAATGCCCGGATACGATCCCGACCGCGAGATAGGCGAGGAAATTCACCACGAGCACCCACATGGCGCCGAAATGCCACAGGAGCGCATTCGCCAGCCCGTCCTCGTTGTTGAGCGCTTCGGACCGGGCCAGGTCGCCGCCCAAGGTCCAGGCATAGGGAAAGCCGAAATCGATGGGCAGCGCCGGATAGTAGTCGTAGATGCGCCAGCCGCTGCCGATCATGACGATGATCGCCAGCGCATTCACCCAGTGCATGATGCGGCGGCTCAGCGGATGGAGCTGCACATCGGAAGGAGCGCTCATGGGCGTGCCTCCAATCCATCGGCGGCGAGCCGTTCCTGCGCCTTGGCCTCGTGCAGGAAGGCCAGGAATTTCTCCGTGTTGGGGCTAACGGCGTTGTGCGTCTCGGCGATCCAGTAGACGATCGGCGCGTAGCTCGCGGGCGCGAGCCGGTCGGCGATCGCGAGCGACGGATCGGCGGCCACGTCGGTGGCATAGAGGAGTGCGAGCCGTACCTTGCCTTGCGCTAGGAGATATGAGGCATCGGCGGTGTCGATCACGGAGATCGACCTGGCGCTCGCCGCGTTCCAGAGGCCCAGCGCCTCGAGCGCCTTGCGGCCTTCGGCACCGGCCACAGCGGTCGCGGGATCGGGGATGGCGATCGGCGCCTTGCCGGCAAGGGCCGCGAGGTGAGGCGGCTCCGCCGAGGCGAGCGCGGCGACAACGAGCTCATTGCGCCAGAGCGGCCGCACCGTCTCCGGTTTCACGAGATGACGTTCGACCGCGTTCGCCGCCATCGCCTCGCCTTCGCCGATGACGAGGTCGCTGCGCGCGCGATGCGAGACCTGCTCGAGCAGCGCCCAGGTAGGCGAGGTGAAGACCCGCACCGGCACGCCGGTGTCCTGCCGCCAAAGGGCAGCAAGGTCGGTGACGGCATGGCGCAGGGTGGGCTCGCAGAACACCACCACGTCCGGCGCCACGGGATAGTCCGCGCGCGCCGGATTGCCTCCCGCCATCAGCGAAAGGCCCGCCGCGAGGAAAGCAAAAGCCGCGCGCATCATACGGCCCGCCTCAGCGATCGGGACGCCTGGCGCAATCCTATCCCGATGGCGGCGAGACCGGTCGGAAAATCGCGGCGGCCGAAGCCGATGCGGAAGCGGTCTTCCGGGCTATGCGCGACGTCGGACCGGAAGATGCTCGCCGGCAGCAACAGCACGCCCTGTTCCTCCACGAGGCGGGCACAGAACGCCTCGACCCCCTCGCTGCCTTTGTAGCGGGGATATCCCACGACGCCGCCGTCCGGCACGTGCCAGTCGAAAAGCACGGCGTTGGCCCCGAAGAATTTACCGAGGAGCGCCAAGTTCTGGCCGGCGATGAGGCGGTTCCGGGCGAGGATGCGGTCGCCCGCCTTGATCGCGAGCTCGGCCAGGAACTCGCTCGGCGCGGCGACGCAGTTCGAGAGATAATGCTTCACGCCCTCGATACGGCCCAGCAGCGCCTTGTCGCGGCAGGCGATCCAGCCCACGCGAAGGCCCGGCAGGCCGTAGGATTTGGATACGCACCCGAGCGAAATGCCGCGCTCATAGGCATCGACCGCCGCCGGCAGGCGCAGCGCCGGATCGCGCTCGATGAGACGGTAGATCTCGTCGCTGAAGAGCCACAGCCCGTGATGACGGCAGAGCGCGATGAGGGCAGCGAAGCGCTCGCGCTCCAGGATCTTGCCCGTGGGGTTGTTGGGAAAATTGATCGAAACGAGGCGCGTATTGGGGCGGATGGCGGCGGCGACCGCGTCGATGTCGAGCGTCCAGCCCGCCTCCGGGTCGAGCGCGACGCCCGTCACCGCGCAGCGGCCGAGCGGTATGGTCTCGGTCGACTGATAATTGGGCGTGATGACGATGGCATGGTCAGGGGGCTCGAGCAGCGCCTGCATCGCCGCGAAAATCCCCTCCTGCGCGCCGGCAAAGCACAGCACGTGGTCGGCCGTCACAGATTCGTAACTCGCGGCAGCGATGGCCTGTCGCAGCGCCGGCGTCCCCCTGGGCTCGGTGTAGCCGAGCTCCAGCCTTTCCCACCTGCGTAAGTCTTCGGCCGCAGCGAGGTTCAGAAGCTCTCCCATCGACAGCGTCTCGGAATCGGACGATGTCAGGTGGTGGCGCGCGGCCGACCGCCAGCGGGAGAAATAGACTTCGAGGGCCAGCTCTCTCACGACAGCCAGTTCGTCGGAATGATTTCCGAAGTTACGCACGCCCGAGAAAAATGTTATGCGAGGGCGATCGAGCCCGGCATGACCAGGACTTTCGATCACGACCTCGCGAGCGAGGCGGACTGGCCGCGTCTCATGGCGGCGGCGCAGGATGGCGACCGCGCGGCCTATGAGCGGTTGCTCCGCGCAGATTCTGCCGTTCATCCGCGCCGTCGCCGCGCGCCATCACCGCGCCCCCGACAGGATCGAGGACGTGGCGCAGGACGTGCTGCTGACGGTCCACCGGGTGCGCCATACCTACGATCCCGCGCGCCCCTTCGGCCCTTGGCTTGCCGCTATTGCGCGCCGGCGTTCGATCGACCTGCTGCGGCGGCAGAGGCGCATCCGGGCGGTCGAGACCTCGGATGCAGCGGCCTATGAAACCTTTGCCGATCCCGGGGCGAACAAGGGGACGGAGGCACGGGACGCGTCCGCCGACCTGGCGCGCACCCTGCGCAGCCTGCCGCAAGGCCAGCGCGAGGCGCTCGAGCTCGTGAAGCTGCGCGAGCTGTCGCTCGCCGACGCCGCGCGGCTGAGCGGACGGTCGGTAGGGGCGCTCAAAGTCAATGTACACCGCGCTCTCAAGACCTTGAGGGCGCGACTGGCAGGAGAATAGGGTGACGGAGGCGACGGACCGATTGATTACAAGCCTGGTGGCGAGCACTGCTCCCGTGCGCCGCCTTCGGCCGCCGGCGGTCCGCGCGACGCTCTGGCTCGCAGTGGTCGCTGCGCTCGGCGCGGCGGCGATCCTGCTGTTCTCCGACCTTGCAACCTTCGCGCAGCGGGCGAGCGACCCAAAGCTCGACTGGGAGCTCGCCGGGACGCTTCTCACCGGCATTCTAGCGATACTGGCGGCGTTCGAGCTGAGCCTGCCGGACCGCTCGTCGCTCTGGGCGCTGCTGCCGCTACCGCCTCTTGCGCTCTGGGTGGCGAGCAGCGGCTACAGCTGCTACGAGCACGGGATCGCCTTCGGCCCTGGCGGCTGGGAATTGGGCGAGAGCGCCCATTGCTTTCGCTTCATTCTCGCGCTGAGCGTGCCGCTGGGCGTGAGCCTGCTGGTGGTGCTGCGGAGGTCGCGGCCGCTGGCGCCGGCGCGTGTGGCCGCGATCGGCGGACTGGGCGTCGCCGCGCTCGCGGCCTTTCTGCTGCAGTTCTTCCATCCCTTCGACGTGACGGTGATGGATCTGTCGGTGCATCTCGCGGCGGTGGGCCTCGTCGTCGCGATCTCATCGCTGGCGGGACGTGCCGCCCGGCCGACCCTCTGAGCACCCTTACAAGCCGAGCCTCAAGACCTGTGCGCCCGGGACGAGGTTCATGCGGCCGATCGCCTGGCTGCGCTGATCCTCGCTCGCAAGCAACTGCCGCCGCAGCGCGATGATCGCGCGCGCGGCCAAGGCGTGATCCCAAAACCAGGTCTGCATCTGCCGGCTCGATGGAATACCCTCACCCGCCGACATCGCCTCGAGGTAATAAGCCTTCACATCGTCCACGGTCCAGCGCAGCGCCTGGACCGGCGTAATCGGCGGATTGGGGCTGGCAGGCGGCGGACCGGCGAGATAAGCGGCGATGTAGGCCGCGCACTCTTCCGGGCTGAGCCCGCTGAGGCCAAGGGTGGAGCGGCGATACGCGGCGACGAAGCGGCGATGGAACGGCAGGTTTCGATCCATCTGCGTCGCTAGCCTTTCTGGCCAGCATGTCCGCTTCGGAGACATCGACCCGCCGGCGTCAGCCGGGCATTCTTATGAACGTCCATTCGGTTCCCCCAAGGTTCGCCAAAGCTTCAGCAACTTCAGCTTGCCTCGGTCGGGACCGAATGGACAACCTATTGAGACTTCACAGTTAGCGGACGCGCTGCGGCAGCTTACATCCCCAGATAAGCGCGTCGGACGCGGTCGTCGGCGATCAGCGTCTGGTGCGGTGCCTTCGAGGACGACCTGGCCGGTTTCGAGCACATAACCGTAATCGCAGCTTTCCAGCGCCTCGGCGACCCGCTGCTCGACCAGGATCAGCGTGACCCTATCCTCGCGGTGCAGCGCCGCAATCCGGTCGAAGATCAGATCGGCGATCGTCGGCGCGAGACCCATCGACGGCTCGTCGAGCAGCAGGAGCCGCGGTGCCGAGGCGATGCCGCGGCCGATCGCCAGCATCTGCTGCTCGCCGCCCGAAAGCGTGCCGGCCAGCTGCGCGCGGCGCTCGGCGAGGACCGGAAAGAGCGTGAAAATGCGGTCGATGATTGCGCTGCCAGTCGGCGCGGCCGCGCGTCGAATAGGCGCCCATCTCGAGGTTTTCGAGAACCGTCATCGCGGCGAAGACCTGACGGCCCTCGGGCACATGCGCGATCCCGAGATGCACGCGCTCAGGCGGCGGCACCGCGAGCAGGTTGTGCCCGTCGTAAGTGATGCGCCCGGCGCCTGGCGGCGACCGCGCCCGACATCGCCTTGAACAGCGTCGTCTTGCCGGCGCCGTTGGGGCCGACGATCGCGACGAATTGTCCCTCCTCGACCGAGAGCGACACGCCGCGCAACGCGGCCAGCCCGCCGTAGCTGACCGAAAGCCCCTCGTATCGTCAGCATCATCGCCGATTTCTCCGTCGCTTGCTGGCCGCAGCATAGCCCGAGCTCCGGCCGCACCGCATATCGCGGCGGAAAACTGCATTCGGCGGTGCCGCCTCTATCGTGCGCGCGAGGCATGCGAAACCACCCGGATGACTGATGCACGGAACCTCTGCGCGCCGCTATGCGCAGTAGGCTCGCGCATGCCGTTCTCGCTCGTCGATTTCCTGCAGGCGCTGACCGCCGGCATTCTGGTCGGCAGCGCCTATGCGCTGATGTGCGTCGGCCTCGGCATCATCTTCGGCGCGATGCGGGTGATCAATTTCGCCCAGGGCGATTTCCTGATGCTCGGCATGTACGCCGCGTTCTACCTGGCGACCGGAGCCGGCGTGCTCGGCGTTTATCGGGCCCAGCGCCGGTCCGATCGTCGCCGCGTTCCTGGCCGGGCCGATCGTGTTCGCGGTCGGCTGGCTGTTGCATCGCTTCATCGTGTCGCGCGTCACCGGCGCGGGGGCCGCGGCGATCGAGGGCGCCGGCGCCTATGGGCAGATCCTGACCACGCTCGGGCCTGTCGCTGATCCTGCAGAATGGCGGGCTGATCGTGTTCGGTTCGACCCCGACCGCGCATCCGCACGCCGCTGTCGCGCTCGTCGTGGGAGATCGGCGAGGTGCTGCTGAACCGCGGGCGCTGCGTCAGCTTTCGTCGTCGCGGTGGTCGCTGGCCGGCGCGGTCTACTCTGTTCCTCGGCCATACGCGGCTCGGCAAGGGACTGCGCGCCGCCGCCGACAATACCCAGGCGGCGATCTATATGGGGATCGATGTCGACCGAGCGCACCGCCTCGCCTGGAGCCTCGGGGTCGGCATCACCGCGGTCGCCGGCGGCCTCATCGCCAGCTCGCAATCGTTCCAGCCCTATACCGGCTTCGATTTCGTCATCGTCATGTATGCCGGCGTCGTGCTCGGCGGCCTCGGCAGCATCCTCGGCGCGTTCTGGGGCGGGCTGCTGATCGGCATCGTCCAGCAGATGTCGACCCTGGTGTTGCCCTACCAGCTGCAGAACACCGCGATCTTCGTCGTCTTCCTGCTGATCATCTTCCTGCGACCGCAGGGCATGTTCGGCCGGCTGAGCGAGCGCACGTGACGACTCGCGCCGAAAGCAACCGCCAGCGCTGGGCGATCGCCGCCGTTCGCCGCGGCGGTGCTGGCGCTGTCGCTTGTGCTGCGCAGCGCCTATTACGAACTCGTGCTGACCCAGGTCCTGCTGTGGGCGGTGCTGTCGCTCGCCTGGAACATATTGTGCGGCTACAGCGGCTATTTCTCGTTCGGGCACGCGGCGTTCTGGGGCCTCGGCGCCTACACGGTGGCGCTGGCGATGATGCATCTCGACCTGACGCCGTGGGTCTCGATCCCGTTTTGCGCCGTCGTCGGCGCGGCTTGCCGGCGCGATCATCGGTTTTCCGACCTTTCGCCTGCGCGGCCATTATTTTGCGCTGGCGATGCTCGCCTATCCGCTGGCGATGCTCTCCGTCTTCCAGTGGCTCGGCTATCAGGAGATCGACGCTGCCGATGAAGCGGGAAGCGCCGATCCTCTACATGCAGTTCGCCGACCCGCGCGTCTATGTCGTGCTGGCGCTGGGTCTGCTCGTCGCGGCGCTGCTGATCTCGCTGTGGGTCGAGAATTCGCGCTTCGGCATGTCGCTGCTCGCGATCAAGCAGAACGAGCCGGCCGCCGAGGCGGCCGGCATCGACACCTGGCGCTGGAAGATGCTGGCGCTGATGCTGAGCGGCGCGATGGCGGCGGTGGCGGGCGGGCTCTACGCGGTGGTGCTGCTGGTGGTGACGCCCGAGGCGGTGTTCGGCATGCTGGTCTCGGCCCAGGCGCTGATCCTGGCGCTGTTTGGCGGCGTCGGCAGCCTGTGGGGGCCGGTGATCGGCGCGATGGTGCTGGTGCCGCTGGCCGAAGGGCTCAACGCCAAGCTCGGCGACGTGCTGCCCGGGCATTCAGGGCGTCGTCTACGGCGTCGCGATCATCGCGATCATCCTGTGCGCGCCCGAGGGCGTCTATTGGCGCGTGCTCGACCGGCTGGCGAACGCGGAACCGGCGCCGCTGCGCCGCCGCGTGCTTGCCGCCGCCGCCGATCATCGCTGCGCTGCCGCGCGAGCGCGCGCGAACCCGCGGGCGACGATCTCCTCGTGCTGCGCGATGTCGGCATCTCGTTCGGCGGGTTGCGCGCGCTCGATGGGATCGATCTCGCGGTTCCCGAAGGCGGGCTTTACGGCATCATCGGTCCCGAACGGTGCCGGCAAGACGACGCTCGTTCAACGTCATCAACGGCTTTCTCGCGCCCGAGCGCGGTACGATCAGCTTTGCCGGCGAGCCGATCATCGGGCTGCGGCCGAGCCAGGTCTGCCGGCGCGGCATCGGCCGGACCTTTCAGGTCGTGCGCGCCTTCCCGCGCATGAGCGTCCTCGAAAACGTCATCGTCGGCGCCTTTGTCGGCGCCGCCGACGATGCCGCCGCGCGCCGCATGGCCGCTGGCGGCGCTCGACCGGGTCGGGCTCAGCGCCCGCGCCGACGCCATCGCCGGCGGGCTGACGACGCGCGAGCTGCGGCTGATGGAGCTGGCGCGCGCGCTGGCGCCGCAGCCGCGGCTGATGCTGCTCGACGAGACGCTCGCCGGGCTCGGCCACGACGATCTCGACGGCATTCTCGGCGTGATCCGCCAGTTGCGCGCCGACGGCATTACGGTGCTTGATCATCGAGCACACGATGCAGGCGATGGTTCAGCTCGTCGACCATTTCACCGTGCTCGACCACGGCCGGCTGATCGCCAGCGGGCGAACCGGATGACAGTCGTGCGCGACCCGAGCGTTATCGAGGCGTATCTCGGCAAGAAATGGGTCGAGCAGGTGACGGCAAGCGGCGAAATAACGAGTGGATAGGAGGACAGCGCGATGACGAACAAACTGACGCGGCGCAGCGTGACCCGCCGGCCTCGCCACTGGCGCCGGCGCGCTGGCGCTGCCGGCGATCGGCCGGGCGCAGGCGAAATCGGTCAAGATTGCGATGATCGCGCCGCTGTCCGGCCCGTGGGCGCGGCAGGGTCAGCTGCTGAAGATGGGCGCCGAGATGGCGATCGACGACATCAACGCGGCGGGCGGCATCAAGGCGCTGGGCGGCGCCAAGCTCGAGATCGTCTATGCCGATGCCGGCGACAGCACCGAAAAGGCCAAGAACGCGGCGCAGCGCCTGTTGTCCGATCAGCCGGAACTGGCCGGCGGCTTCGGCGCCTGGCTCAGCTCCTTCACCCTCGCGGTGACCGAGGTGACCGAGCGCGCCTCAGCTTCCGTGGCTGACCCTCAGCTATTCCGACGCGATCACCAATCGCGGCTTCAAATTCGTCTTCCAGACCTCGCCGACCGCCGACCATCAGGCCGCGGAGACCTTGCCGACCGCGCTCAAACTGGCGGAAGCCGCTACCGGCAAGACGCCGAAGACGATCGGCATCATCCAGGACAACACCGCCTCGCCGGTCAGCTTCGCCAAGCCGCTGCGCGATGGCGGGCTCGACAAGGCTGGGCCTGAAGCTTGTTGTCGATGAGATCTTCACCCCGCCGCTCTCGGATGCGACGCCGCTGATCGAGAAGGTTCGCTCGGGCAAGCCCGATTTCCTGCTGCTGCTGACCTCGGCGATGCCCGACTGCAAGCTGGTGCTCGAAAAGCTCGACGAGTTCAAGCTCGTCCCACGGCAAGGTTCCGCTGGTCGGCAACGGCGCCCCGTTCGGCTCGCCGGAATTGCTGAAGACGATCGGCCCCGAACTGCTCGAAGGGCTGCTGTTCAGCGTCGCCAACTGGCCGATGAAGGGCCAGGAGGACTTCATCGAGCGCTTCAAGAAGAAGACCGGCGAGCCGTTCCTGACCCAGGACGGGCTGTGCGGCTATGGCGACACCGCGATCCTGGCGGCAGGCCTGGAAACTGCCGGCGCCGCCGACCGGCTCAAGGTCGCCGACGCGATCCGCGCGATGAACCTGACCACCGGGCCGGGCGGCGCAATGCTTCCCGGGGCCGATCAAGTTCGACGACAAAGGGCCGCCGCGTCGACGTGCCGATGATCTTCGCGCAATGGCAGAAGGGCGTACCGCTCACCGTCTTCCCGACCGACCTCGCGCTCGCCAAGCCGTTCTGGCCGACCGTGTAGGGGGCGGCAACTCTTAATTTGGAGGAAGCTACTCCGCCGCGATGTGCGAAGTTGGCGCTTACGTCCGAAGGATTCCAAAGGGTGAGAAAGCGGCTGATCAGCCGCTCCAACAGCGACGACCTTCGAACCTTTATCCGATCTGCATGGATCGTCGCCACGGCGGCCCGTGACCCGTTATGGGGGGTGAACCTGCGCTGGCCTATAGTAGCGCTGAGAATGTGATGATTGATGGCTCCGCGTCATCCAAACCACATCCTGATCAACGGCGCGGGTGCTGCGGGCCTGATGGCAGCCCGTGAACTGTCACGCGCCGGCAAGAAGGTGACGATCCTCGAGGCGCGAAACCGCTGTGGTGGACGAATCTACCCGCTGCCGGTCCGGGATTTCGGCTACCCGGCCGAGGGCGGCGCCGAATTCGTCCACGGTGCGGCGCCCGTGACGCGCGGCTTGCTTCACGAGGCGGGACTGTCGCTGGCGCCCATGGGCGGCAGTCGCTGGACGGCGCGGGCAGGCGCATTCTTGCTGGACGAACCCAAGTATCTTCACGGTGATAAGCTTTCCCGGGCCTTGCGGGAGCTAAAAACCGATTTACCGATCGCCGAGTTTTTGGAGAGGCGTTTTTCCGGCCCGCAATATATGGAGCTGCGGCGGGCGATTACGCGGATGGTTGAAGGCTACGACGCCGCCGATCCGGCCCGCGCCAGCACCTTTGCCTTGCGCGACGAATGGATTGGCGAGGCACTCACCCCAGCGCACATCCAGGCGGCTTACACGAAATGGGCGACCGAGGGGCGCCGGGACGGCAAGCCGGGCGGATTGTCGTCTCGCACCCGCCGGCACATTCACCGCATCCTAAAATCCGCGCTGAGCCGCGCTGTGGAGCAGCAAGTGCTAGCCCGGAACCCAGCTGACGTATTCAAGAAGCGCCTTCCCAACGTCGAGCGCCGCGAGATGGTCACGCTCACGGCCGAGCAGGCGGCACAAGTCCTGGAAGGGATCAAGCACACCCGAGTCTATTGGCCGGTATTGATCGCGCTCGCGACCGGCATGCGGCGCGGCGAGGTTCTGGCGCTTCGTTGGAGGAACCTCGATCTCGACTGCAGCATGGTTCGAGTGGTCGAAAGCCTTGAGCAGACCAGGGCGGGCACACTCCGGTTCACGGCACCAAAGACCGACAAGGCGCGGGCGATCACCCTCCCCTCTTTTGCAGCCGACGAATTGCGCCGCTGGAAGCGCGAGCAGGTCGAGGAATTGTTGGCGCTCGGGATCCGACAGACGGGCGAGACGCTGGCGTGCGCCCGGGCCAATGGTGAGCCGCACCAACCCCGAAGCCTGACCCACGAGTGGACTTACCTCATCCGGCGTTTCAAGGACGTTCCCCGCGTCCAATTCCATGATTTGCGCCATAGCCACGCGACACAGTTGTTACTCGCTGGCGTGCATCCCAAGATAGCGCAGGAACGGCTCGGGCATTCGACCATCAGCACGACGCACGATCTCTATTCCCACGTAACTGCGACGATGCAGGAGGACGCCGCGGCGAAACTCGACACCGCTTTCCGGGGCGCTATGGCAGGCGCCCGAAGCACGAAATAGGCGGCTTCGGTAGCAATCTCCGTAGCAAGGGCCAGTTCTCGCTGGTCGGGAGCAATCGAAATCCCTTACTGCTCAACGTGATGGATGGGTGGCCGAGCGGTTGAAGGCACCGGTCTTGAAAACCGGCAAACCCGCAAGGGTTTCGTGGGTTCGAATCCCACCCCATCCGCCAAATCCACGCTACAGCAAGAGAGGCTATCCGTCTCTTTTCGGTGGCTGCTTTCTAGCGTCGCCGCTATTCGAGTGCCCAGCGAAATGCACGGCGCAGTTCGGCTGCCCCATTTCTCTCGTGCCAGCGACCGTGCGCGAAAATGACACGCTCGGGATTCCAGGCGAGCATGGTATTCACCGCCGCTTGCAATTCGCGCTTGTGCTGCCACGTGAAGTTCAGGCGCAGATCGCGCGGGAGGCTGCTGTGCGGAGGCGAAACACCGCCGACCAACCTCAGTAGACGCAGGAACAACCAGCCGACCTTCTCAGGCTCGAAGTTCCCGAGCAGGTCGGTGAGGATGAGTGTGTGGCTTGCGCGGTGGAAGAATTCGACCTCCGTCATGTAGCTGCCTACAATCGGCAATGTGGCGATTTCAGCGTCCCACGGGTAACCGCCTACGGCCGCGAGCGGAATAGTTTCGAAGGCGATGCGGCCTCTCGCCTGTTCCTCGATGCGCGGCGCCAGATAGACCTTGGCATCGGAAAAAGTCGCTTTCCATTCTGGAATCCACCAGTAATGGATGCGGTTTGGGCCGACGATGAAGCGGACCCTGCCTTCGCGTTCGATTTGCGCCTGCAACGATGGCGTGAGCGGCGTCGGCGAGTGGACGAAGAGGTCGCCGGAGGCGAGCCGAACGACCGTCATGCGTGTGGGAAACGGAAACTTCGGCCACGGCATGCCAAAGCAAATCACCGGACCGTCGACGACCCAGACATTGTCCACGACCCGCTTGAGCGTGTTGATTGGCGGGTAGGTGGCACTTGCGTCGTCGTGCATGGCTCAAATCGGGTCCGCGATTTGTATAGATGATTCTTTGCCGTGAAATCGTAGAACTATGGCGTAGATATAACTCATCATCGCCGGGCATGGCCCGCCAGTCCCCCCATAGCGCGACCGGATATCCGGCGCGGCGCTTCCGCCGGCTCGGAGCAGCGTCGCTTCTCGCGCAGCTCAGCATTGGAATCGGCATCATTCGATGCTAATATCATGCCGCATACGGAGACTGAAGATGCGCACGACGCTCGCGCTCGATGATGAACTTGTGGCCAAGGCTCAGGCCTTCACCGGCCTCAAGGAGAAGTCCAGTCTGGTCCGCGAGGCGCTGAAGGCACTCATAGAGCGCGAAAGCGCGCGGCGACTGGCGCGCCTGGGTGGCAGCGAACGTGGTCTGGAGGCGCCGCCGCGGCGGCGGTCGACCTCGACTTGATCCTGGTCGATACGTCAGTTTGGGTCGACCATTTACGGGCGAGCGACACAGCACTCGCGACGCTGCTGGATGCGGCGGCGGTCCTGGCGCACCCCTTTGTCATCGGCGAACTTGCCTTGGGCAATTTGCGCCAGCGCGAAATCGTGCTGAACGCGCTGTCGGATCTACCCCGTGCCAGCGTCGCTACGGACGCGGAGGTCCTCCATTTCATCGACCGCCATGCGTTGTCCGGGCGTGGGATCGGATATGTCGACGCCCATTTGCTTGCCGCGGTTCGACTGACAGCCGCGGCGGAGCTATGGACGAAGGACAAGCGGCTCTGCGGCATCGCCGCTCAATTGGGCCTGGCATTCACGCCAAGGCAGCGGTAGCGCTCGACCGCGGCGCGGCGGCGGCGCAGAATGGGGCGGCCACCGTGGAGGGTTCATGCGGTTCTTTCCATTGCACGCGGCGCTTGCCGGCACGCTCGCGCTTGCCGCCTGCGCCGACCGGCATGATGGCGACACGGCCGCGCTCGAAGATCAGATCTTCGTCTCGGTGGCGCTGGCGCACGCGCAATCGCAACTCGCGATGGCGCAACTGGCCGAGCTGAAGGCGCACACGCCCTCGGTCGTCGCCTATGCGCAGCGCGTCGCCGCGCACTCCCAGCCGCTCAGCGACCAGCTCGCCGCGCTGGCGCGCACCTCCGGCACGGCTGGCGACATGGCGCACACGCCCGACGCGGCACGGTTCGCCGACCTTTCCGGCGAGGCGTTCGAGCGCGCCTATATCGCCTCGCAGATCGAGGACCAGCAGAACGCGCTCGACGATTTCGCCTTCGCCGCCGGGCGGCAGAGCAATCCCGCGTTGCAAAAGCTTGCCGCCGACGCGGTGCCGAATTTCAAGCAGGATCTGGCCGACGCGATCGAGGTCGTCTACGACATTCCGTTCCAGGCCCAGGCCGAACAGGACATGGGCGCAGGAGCGGTCGGACGGCGCCGCTAGGGACGCTCCTCCCAAGGAGGGCAAGTCCTTTACTTGACAAATTTTTCAGGCAAGAGATTGTGGCGCCGGTCCGGGCAGGATGAGATAATCCGCCCGCCGGTTCGTTGACGGTTGGAACGAAGGAGCACGAGGATCGCACAGTCTGAGCAGTGAATGCCGCACAGACGGCAGCGCTGCGCCGCAACCACAAAACAAGCCGCTACGGCGGACAAACGGGAGGAATTTCATGGCCTTAGCACAAGACGCGGCGAAGCTTCCGTGGTGGAAGGAGCCGACCAAGGATCAATGGCTCGCCTGGTGGGCGGCGTGGCTTGGCTGGACCCTCGATGCCTTCGATTTCACGATGTTCCTCTTGATCATCGTGCCGATCTCGCAGGAATTTCACGTGCCGCTGACCGATGTCGCGTTCGTGCTGAGCGTGACCTTGTGGCTCAGGCTCGTGGGCGCCGTGGGCTCGGGATGGCTCGCCGACCGGGTCGGCCGCAAGATCCCGCTGATGATCTCGATCCTGTGGTACTCGCTCAGCAATTTCGCCGCCGGCTTCTCGCCGAGCTTCGCCTATCTCTTCTTCTTCCGCGCGCTTTTGGGCCTCGGCATGGGGGCGGAATGGCCGGCCGGCGCGGCGCTCGCGATGGAGACCTGGCCGGTGCGCTCGCGCGGCTTCATGGGCGGCGTGCTGCAAGGCTCGTGGGGCCTGGGCTTCATGCTGTCGAGCGCGATCTACGGCCTGTTCTATGCCTATATCGGCTGGCGCGGCATGCTGTGGGTCGGCGTCCTGCCGGCGCTGTCCGTGTTCTATGTGCGCAGGTACGTCAAGGAGCCGCCGGTATGGCTCGAGAACCGGCGGCGGCAGCGCGAGGAGAAACGCGAAGTCCGCGTTCCGCTCCTCTCCATCTTCAAGTTGAAGGTCCTCGGCAACACCTTCAGCGCCTGCGTGTGGATGGCCGGCGGCTTCGTCGCGTACTATTCCGTCAACGCGCTGTTCGCGACGCATCTGCAAAGGGACCTGCACCTCTCGCCGGGCGCGGTCGCGACGCCGATCTTCTTCGCCAATCTGGGCCTGTTCCTGTCGACCTGCGGCTGGGGCTGGATGGCCGACAAATGGGGCCGGCGCTGGGCGATCATCATCCCGGCGCTGATCGCGCTGCCGCTCGCGCCGCTGTACCTGCTGTCGACCGACTTCCTGTGGGTCGCGTCGGCTTCATCGCGCAGGGGGCCTGTGCCGGCGGCGGCATGCAGGGCCAGATGGTGCCCTATCTCAACGAGCGCTTCCCGACCGAGATCAGGGCCACGGCAAGCGCCTTCTGCTACCACCAGGCGGCGATCTTCGGCGGTTTCGTGCCGCTGATCCTGACCTACATGGCGGAGCATTTCGGCACGGGATTGGCCATCCCGATGATCATCGGCACCTGGATCGGCGCAATCTGCTGGGCTGCGGCGGCGGCGCTCGGCCCCGAGACCAAGGGCAAGGTTCTGGTTGCCGATCTCCAAGTCGCATGAGCGAATCGAGGCGGTGCGGATCGTCTAGGGTCCGCACCGCCTTCGCTCACCCGCCCGCGACCATCACTTCCTTCACCTTGCCGGCGAGCTGCTTCAGGCTGAACGGCTTGGCGAGGAAGTGGATGCTGCTTTCATCGCCCAGGCGTTTCCGGAACGCGTCCTCGGTGTAGCCCGAGATGAAGATCACCTTCATGTCGGGATGGAGGGCGCGCACCTCCTTGATGAGCGCCGGCCCGTCCATGCGCGGCATCACCACGTCCGTGATGAGGAGGTCGAAGGACTCCGTCTTGGCGGTGATGATCTCGAGCGCGGCCTCGCCGCTCTTGGCCTCGACCACCTTGTAGCCCTTGTTGCGCAGTGCGCGCGCGCTGAAGAGCCGCACCGGATCTTCGTCCTCGACCAGCAGCACCGTGCCGGCGCCGGTCAGGTCGCGCGCGCCTTGGGTCTCGGCGCTTTCGGTGCGCGCGCTGCGCGCGGCCTCCTCGCCGGCGAGCCGCGGCAGCAGGATGACGAAGGCCGCGCCCTCGCCCGGCGCGCTCTCGGCGAAGACGAAGCCGCCGGTCTGCTTGACGATGCCGTAGACGGTCGAAAGCCCGAGACCGGTGCCCGAGCCCACTTCCTTTGTCGAAAAGAACGGCTCGAAGATGCGCTCGAGATTCTCCAGCGGAATGCCGATGCCGGTGTCGCGCACCTCGATCTGCACGTAGTCGCCCGCGGGCATGACCTCGTGGCCGCGGCGCTGCGGGCCGCCAAGCGTCACGTTCCCGGTGCGGATGGCGAGCGTGCCGCCGCCCGGCATGGCATCGCGCGCATTGACCGCGAGATTGATGATGACCTGCTCGAGCTGGCCCTGGTCGACCTTGACGAGGCCGAGATCGCGCTCGTGCACGACCTTGAGCTCGATATTCTCGCCGATGAGCCGGCGCAGCAGATGCGACAGCTCGGCCAGCACGTCGGTGATGTTGAGGACGCGCGGCTGCAGGCTTTGCTGGCGCGAGAACGCCAGGAGCTGGCGCACCAGGTTCGCCGCGCGGTTGGCGTTCTGCTTGATCTGCATGATGTCCGCGAAGGACGGATCGCCCGGCCGGAAACGCAGCAGCAACAGATCGCAGAAGCCGATCATCGCCGTCAGCAGATTGTTGAAGTCGTGCGCGACGCCGCCGGCGAGCTGGCCCACGGCCTGCATCTTCTGCGACTGCGCGAATTGCGCCTCGAGGCTCTTGCGCTCGGTCGTGTCGATGAAATGCAGGATGAGGCCGCTATCGTCGCCGGCGCCGAGCCGGCTCACGAACACGGCGGCGCTGCGGTCGCGCGCGCCGCGCAGCCGGATTTCGACGGGCGACGCGGCGGCGCGGCCCGCGGCGATGTCGTCGAGGTTCGCGGCGATGAGCGCGCGCTCGGCCGGATCGACGAAGCCGACCATGTTCCTGCCGACGAGCTCGTCATGGCGCGAGCCCCAACAGCTCGCTCAATGCCCCATTCGCTTCCTCGAGCTTGCCGCCGCGGCCGACGAGCGCGATCCCGACCGGGGCGTTGGCGAAGAAGCCCTGGTAGCGCTGACGCGACAGGCGCGCTTCCTCCTCGTGCTCGCGTTCGGGCGAGAGGTCGCGCACGATCGAGCGCGTGCGCAGGCCGTCGGCGGCGCGCACCACGCTTTGCGTGATGAAGGCGTGGAAGATGCGGCCCTGGCGGCCTTTGAGGATGACCTCGCCGGTGCGCTCGCCGCCGCCGGCAAAGGGCGCGTGCGGCAGCGCGCCGAGCGGCACTGGCCCGGCGACGAAATCGCCGAGCTTGGCCGCCCCCTCGACGAGCGCGCCCGGCGTGGCTCCGAGCCATTCGGCGAGCGCCTCGTTGACGAAGAGGAAACGGCCCGCGGCATCGACCGAGTAGAATCCGACCGGCGCGCTGTCGAGGAAATCGGCGAGCTTCCTCTGCTCGTCGCGGATCACCTGCTCCATCTCGTGGCGCGCGGTGACATCCTCGAAGCTCCACAGCGTGAAGCCGGGCCGGCCGGCCAGGCGATGCGCCGTGACGCCGAACCAGCCCTGACCGGAGCTGCCGCGCGCGATCGCGATGCGGCCGCTCGTCGAGCCGCGCTCGCTCGCATCGAGCGCGAGGCGCGCGAAATCGGCGGCCGAGGAATCGCCCGGCGCGATGGCGCGCCCGATCGCCTCGAGCGGGCGCAAATGCGTGCCGAAGAAATGGCGAAATGCGGCGTTGGCATAGGCCGCGCCGCCGTCCGGCGCGACGATGAGATGGGCCTGGGGCGAGGCCTCGAGCGCCTGGCTCAAAAGCGCAAGGCGGCCGACGAAGGTGGTATGGACGAGGCGCGCGACGAGGGCGGCGCTGCCGACGGCGAGGGCGACTCCGGCGAGCAGCAGCGCCGCCGGACGCGCCATGTCGCCCTGGAGCATCGCGGTGAAGAGGAGCGTGCCGAGCGTGAGCGCCGCGAGCGCCAGGAACAGCGCGGCGGCGCTCAGCCCCTGGACCCAGGCGGGCAGCGTGGCCGCCGGGCGCGCGGCCGGAATCGCGCCGCCGGCGCCAAGCGCCTGGGTGGCGGGCGGCGCCGCCCGGCCTTCGCTTTCGAACGATGCATCCATGCCGCGAACTTATCACATCGCCGGCGCGCGCGGCCGGATTTTGCCCTTGAGGCGGAACACGTAGCCGATGATCTCGGCGACCGCCTTGTAATGTTCCGGCGGGATCTCGCGGTCGATCTCGACACCCGCGTGGAGCGCGCGCGCGAGCGGGGGATTTTCAACGATGGGGATATTATTTTCCTCGGCGATCTCGCGAATCTTGAGCGCGATCAGGTCGGTGCCCTTGGCGACGACCGTCGGCGCACCCGATTCGCCGAGCTCGTACTTCAGGGCCACGGCAAAGTGCGTCGGGTTGGTGATCACGACCGAAGCGCCCGGGACCGCGGCCATCATGCGTTTGCGCGCCCGGTCCATGCGAATTTGCCGCAGGCGCGCCCGCACCAGCGGATCGCCGTCCGTCTGCTTCTGCTCCTCCCTGACCTCGCGCCGCGACATGCGCAGGCCGCGAAGGAGGTGCAGTCGCTGATAGATATAGTCGGCGCCGGCGAGCGCGGTCAGGACCGCGAGGATGCCGCCGAACAGGCGCAGGACGAGACGGCCGATCTCGTGCATCGTGTCCTCGGGCGTGAGCGCCGCCATCTGCGACACGCGATCGATCTCGCCGCGCAGCATCAGCACGGCGATGGCGCCGACCACGAAGACCTTGGCCACGCTCTTGCCGAGCTCGACGATGCCGCGGAGCGAAAAGAGCCGCCGCACCCCCTGCAGCGGCGAGAGGTGGCTCGCATCGAAGCCGATGCGCTCGCTGGCGAAGACGAAGCCGGTCTGCACGACGCTGCCGGCGACGGCGGCGATCATCAGGATGACGAACGGCACGACGAGAGAGCTTGCGACGCCCATGAGCGCGGCGCCCACCGCCTCCCAGACCACGCCGTCGGCGGCGATGAAGCGCTGCGGATCGGCGAAGGCGGCAAGCCCGCGCGCGATCCGTTCCATCGTCGCCGGCACGACGAACACCAGGTTCACGCAGATCGCCGCCAGCACGAACCAGGTGTTGATCTCGCGCGATTGGGCGACGCGGCCTTCATCGCGCGCGCGCTGCAGCCGTCGTTGCGACGGGTCTTCGGTTTTTTGCCCGTCATCAAAGTCCTGCGCCACGCCTAGCCCCCCGTGAGAAAGGCCAGTTGCTGCGCGAACGCCTCGAGGAACCAGCGCATGCCGGACACGAGGACGATCGAGAACAGCACCAAGTCCGCCCAGGATTTGCAGCGGCTGCGCGATGAACAGGACCTGAAGCTGCGGCACGAGGCGGGCGATCACGCCCAGGGCCACGAAGAACACCAAGCCGATGATGATGAACGGCGCCGCCATCTCGAAGGCGAGGCGGAACGAACCGGCGGCAAAGCGCACCACGGTTCCCGCGAAATCGCCGATCGGCGGCAGCGCGCCCGGGCGGAAGAGGCCGTAGCTGTCCACGGCGGCGCGCAGCATCAGGTGGTCGAGATCGGTCAGGAAGATGAGAACGACGCCGAGCATGCCGTAGAGCGCCGCCGGAATGGCGCTGCCGTTCGGGTCGCCCGTCGGGTTGAACATCGTCGCGGCCGACAGGCCCACTTGCAGCGACACCATCATGCCCGCGGTCTCGAGCGCCGCGACCATCATGCGCGCCAGCGTGCCGATGAAGATGCCGACCGTGATCTCGCCGAGCACCATGACGAGAAGCTGCGCCGGGCTGCCCGGCAGCGCCGGCAGGATCGGCGCGAGGACGGGCGTCAGCAGCCCCGCCATGACGAGCGCCAGCAGGAGGCGGAAGCGCTGCGGCACATAGATCTCGCCGAAGCCCGGCAGCAGCATCAGCGCCGAACCGACGCGGCAGAAGATGAGGAGCGCGGCGAAGGCGTTCGCGGGCAGGATCTGTTCGAGCGGCATGGTCCCCTCGGGCGCCGCTATCCCGAGATGATGCGGCTCATCAGCCCTTCGGTGAAGGTCTGCAGCGTCGCCAGCATGAACGGCATGAAAATCATGAGCGACAGCAGGATCACGAGCATCTTCGGCACGAAGGTGAGCGTCATCTCCTGGATCTGCGTCAGCGCCTGGAGGAGCGCGATGGCGAGCCCGACGACGAGCGCCAGGAGCATCGCCGGCGCGCCGAGCTTGATCGCGACGAGGATCGTCTCGCGGCCGATTTCGAGAGCGTCGTTGGCGTTCATCAGATCGGCATCCGCATGATGTCCTGGTAGGCGGAGATCACGCGGTCGCGGATCGCGACCACGGTCTGCACCGCCACCTCGGCGTTGTTGACGGCGGCGGTGACCGCGGTGAGATCGGTGGTTCCGGTCGCCGCCTGGAGCGAGGCCTGCTCGCCCTTCGAGATCGTGTCGACGACATTGCCGGCGGCCGTGCGCAGCATGTCGCCGAAGCTGCCCTCGGCTCCGGGCGCGGCCGTCGTCGTCTGTCCGATCGCGGCGCGTGCCGCGCTTTGGTAGGCGCTGACGGCGTCGGTGAAATTGACGGCCGGCATCCAGTTCCTCCCGGCGCTCAGCCGTGCAGCAGGTCGATGGTGCGGCTCACCATCGACTCTGACGGCGTCGATGACGTTGATGTTCGCATCGTAGCTGCGCTGCGCCTCGCGCATGTCCATGAGCTCGGTCACGGGGTTGACGTTGGGCGTCAGCACATAGCCGTCGGCATCGGCGGCCGGATGACCGGGCTCGTACTTCTTGCCGAACGAGCCGCCGGCCGACACGACGCCGCCGACCTTGACCTCGTTGGCGCCGATCGTCTTGTTGAAGACGTCGGAGAACGTCACGACCTGGCGGCGATAGGGATCCTGCCCGGGCGCTTCCGCGGTCGAATCCGCGTTGGCGAGGTTCTCGGCGATCACCTTGAGGCGCGCTTGCTCGGCGCTCATGCCGGAATAGGCGATGTCGAGCGGCGTGTTGAAATCCATGGAGCGTCTCCCGCTTCGCGCTAGCTGCTGCGGCCGAGCACGGTCTTCACGAGACCGAGATTGGCGCGATAGAGCGTCGCAATGAGCGCATAGTCGTTTGCGGTCTTCGAGACCTTCAGCATTTCCCCCTCGATCGAGACGTGCTTGCCGGAGCTGGCGTCGGTCCCGTCTTGCTCTGATTTCCTCGGTTTCGACGTCCGAGAGAGTGCGTTTTGCCGAAATGTGGCCCGGCTCGGTCGTGACGAGCGCCACCTGCGAGGTCGATTGCTGCAGGATCTGACGGAAGTCGGGCTGGCGCAGATCCTGCGCGACATAGCCCGGCGTGTCGGCGTTGGCGACGTTCTCGGCGAGCACGGATTGCCGGTCGCTGAGCCACGTCATGCGCTTCGTCAGCGCTTCGAACAGCGGAATTTGCGCCAAATCCATCGCCGCGGATGATCGCCGGATTTGCGTTAATAACGCGTAAAAAGCCGGGCAACTTGCGCGCGCCGCGCGAAACCAAAAATTAAGGATAAGCGCGCGACAATCGGCGCGCTCGCAAGGATAGAAAGTCCGCGCTTGGCAGCAAATTCGCAATCCGACCGGCCGCCCCTTGCCGTCGCGCTCCGCTACGAGCCCGGGACGCGCGAGGCGCCGCACATCGTCGCGTCGGGCCGCGGCGCCATCGCCGAGCGCATCCTGGAGCTCGCCCGCGAACACGGCATCGCCGTGCGCGAGAACGCCGATCTGGCCGAGATGCTCGACGCGATCGGCGTCGGCGAGCGCATTCCGGCCGCGGCCTTCGCGGTCGTGGCCGAAATCCTGTTCTACGTGCTGAAGGCGAACGGACGGCTGCCGGTAACCCGGGAGACCCGGACATGATGAAAGACAGCATCGCGCAGATCTCGCAAAGCCTCGAGCGCGCCCGGACGGCCGTCGCCCAAGGTGCGAAGCTCGATCTCGAGGGGCTCTATGCCGCGATCGAAGCGGCGACCGCGGACGCGGCGACGGCGCCGCTTGGCCAGCGCGGTGCGCTCACCGCGGCGCTGACCGATCTATTGAAGACGCTCGAGCGGCTGGCCACCGACCTGGCGCGCGTGCAGCACGGCGCGGCGCAGGCGCGTGCGGCCGCCGCTTATGGCGCGCCACGCGGCCCCGGCGAGAGCGAAACGTGAGCCCATGATTCAAAGCTACGCCTGGTATTTCACGGCCCTCCTTCTCGTCATCGCGCTCATCCTGGCGCTCGCCTGGATCGCGCGGCGCCTGGGCGTCATGGGCCGGCTCACCACGACCGGCGGCAAGCGGCGGCTTGCCATCGTCGAGGTGTTGCCGCTCGACGCCAAGCGCCGCCTCGTGCTCGTGAAGCGCGACGGCGCCGAGCATCTGGTGCTGCTCGGCATCACCGGCGACGTCGTGGTCGAAAGCGGCATCGCCGAGCGCGCCGCCGGCTTTTCCGCGGCAATGCAGGAGGCGGGGCGATGAAGCGGCCCGGTCTCTTCGCGTTTGGCCTCGCCGCCATCCTGCTCTGCGCCGCGCCGGCATTGGCGCAATCGGTGACGCTCGATCTCGGCGAAGGCGGCTCGTCCACCGGGCGGCTCGTCCAGCTTCTGGTGCTGCTCACCGTCCTGAGCCTCGCGCCGGCGATCCTCGTCACCGTCACCTCGTTCACGCGCATCATCGTCGTGCTGTCGTTTCTCAGGAACGCGCTCGGCACGCAGCAGACGCCGCCCAATATCGTGCTGGTGAGCCTCGCCCTCTTCCTCACCGGCTTCGTCATGGAGCCGACGCTTCAGGCCTCATACCAGAACGGCATCGCGCCGCTCATGGAGAACAAGATCACCGACGAGCAGGCGTTCGACCGCGGCGTGGCGCCGCTCCACGATTTCATGGTCGATCACGTCAGGAGCCAGGACCTTCAGCTCTTCACCGACATGGCGAAGCTCGAGCCGGTGGCGTCGCCGAAGGACATTTCGCTGCGCGTTCTCGTGCCGGCCTTCATGGTGAGCGAGCTGCGCCGCGCCTTCGAGATCGGGTTCCTGCTGTTCCTGCCGTTCCTCGTCATCGACATCGTCGTCGCCTCGATCCTCATGTCGATGGGCATGATGATGCTGCCGCCGGTCACGATCTCGCTGCCGTTCAAGCTCATCTTCTTCGTGCTGGTGGACGGCTGGTACCTCGTCGCCGGCAGCCTCGTGCAAAGTTTCGGCGCGGGATAGGCACGAGCGCGCGGCTGCACTACGCTTGGCGCCATGCGGCGCATCAGCATCCCTGCCCTTCTCGTCCTTCTTCTCGCGCTTGCTCCCGCGCTCCACGCGCAGGAGCAGCAGCAGCCGCCGCCGGGGCCGCCGCGGCGCGAGCAGGGGCCGGGGGCGCAAACGCCGGCCCCGCCGCACCACACGCTGCTTCCCGCCGACAGCGTGACGCAGCACGAGATCACGGTCGGCGGCAAGAAGCTCGCCTATAGCGCCACCGCCGGAACGATCGACCTGAAGGATGCGGCCGGCGAGACCACGGCCGAGATCTTCTATACGTCCTTCACGCTCGCCAATGCCGGCGACGCCGAGCGCCGGCCGGTGACGTACCTCTTCAACGGCGGTCCGGGCGCGGCATCGGCATACCTCGACATCGGCGCGGTCGGCCCGCGTGTTCTGTCCTTCTCCGGCGACGGCGCGCCGGTGCCGGTGAACGCGAAGGTCGTGGACAATCCCGACACCTGGCTGCCCTTCACCGATCTCGTGTTCATCGACCCGGTCGGCACCGGCTTCAGCCGCGCGCTCGATCCCGACAAGGCGCAAAAGCAATTCTGGGGCGTCGCGCAGGACATCGACACGCTCGGCGAGATCATCCGGCTCCATCTCGCCAAGAGCGGGCGGCTCACCTCGCCCGTTTATCTCGCCGGCGAGAGCTATGGCGGCTTCCGCGTGGCGCGGCTCGCCGAGGTTCTGGCGACGCGGCACGGCGTTCAGCCCGCCGGCATCGTCATGGTGTCGCCGATCATCGAGTTCGGCCTCGCGTTCGGCGGGCCGCTCGGCCCGCTGCCGTGGGCCTTGCGGCTGCCGTCCTACGCCGCCGTGCAGTTGGGCGACAAGGCGCTCGACAAGGGCGCGCTCGACGATGCCGAGAATTTCGCGCTGCACGACTATCTCGTGATGCTCGTCGCGGGGCCGAGCGAGGGCGACGCGGCGAAGCCCGTCTACGACAAGCTCGCGCAGCTGACCGGCCTCGACGCCAGCACCATCGCGCGCTGGCGCGGCCGGATTCCGGTCGACCAGTATTTGAACGAGCTGCGCCAGGACGAGGGCCGCGCCTTGAGCCGCTATGACGCGCGCGTGAGCGAGGTCAATCCCAATCCCTGGGACTTCGACGAATTCGACGACCCGGTGCTCGAGGGCACGATCGGCCCCTTCACCAGCGCCTTCGTGGCATATTCGCGCGACGAGCTCGGCTTCAAGACCGATCAGCCGTTCGAGCTCCTGAGCGGCGAGGTGAACCGCCATTGGGACTGGGGCGGCGGCAAGGCGCCGCAATCCTCGGTCGGGGCCAGCAATTCGCTGCGCAAGGCGCTGGCACTCGAGCCGAAGCTCAAAGTGATGATCGCGCATGGCGTCACCGACCTCGAGACGCCGTACATGATGAGCCGCTACGTCAGGGATCACATGCCCGGCGCGCTCGCCCAGCGCATCGCGCTGAAGCTCTATCTCGGCGGGCACATGCTTTATCTGCGCCCGCAATCGCGCGAGCAGCTTCATGCCGACGCGGCGCAGTTCTACGGCGCGGCTGCGGACTGAGCGCTAATTGACGGCGCCCGGCTTCGCGCCGGGCTGAACCGCGTCCTTGTAGGCGGCCATGAAGCCTTTGAGCTGGCCGATCTGCGCCACCTGCGAGGCGAGCGCGAGCGGATCGGCGGCACCTTTTGCCGCGCTGCCGGCGCCGCTGCCGGCGAGCACGGCGAAGGCGTCGGCGTAAGTCGAGGACGCGAGCGCGGGGCCGAAGGACGCGCGCAGCTTCGCCAGCGACGCCTGGTCGTCGTCGAGCGTCAGCGCGGCGGCAAGGCTCACGACGAAACGCGCGGTCTCGGCATCGATCTTGCCGTCGGCCGGCGGCTGGCCCGCGAGCCGCGCCAGCACGCGCGACGCGTTGAGCCAGTCATGCGCGCGCCAATAGATGTCGGCGCGGAGGCGGTCGGCATCGCGGCTCTGGTCGCCGTTGATGAGCGCGAGCGCGTCGGGCGTGCGGCCCAGCTCCATCAGCACGCGGGCGCGAAGCTGAATACGCTGGCGCGCGAGATCGGGCGGCACGTCGCGCCCCACCTCGAGGTCGAGCGCCAGCAACGCCGCGTCGGGCTCGTGATTCATGAGATGCAGCACGGCGAGCTGCGTCGCGCCGCGCGCTTTGTCGGCGCCGGCGAGCCGCGTCTTCACCTGGTCGTCGAGCAGCCCCGCGGCGCGGTCGAGGAGATCGACGGCGACGAGCCGGTCGATCAGCTTCTTCACGATCTGGTCGCGCCGATCGCCCACCGGCTCCATGTCGTGGAACTGGTCATAGAGAGCGAGCGCTTTCAAAGGCGGCAGGTCGCCGCCATGCTCGCCGAGGAAGAGACCCGCAAACGCGTCGCCCGCCTCCTTGGCGACGTCCTTGCCGGCCGGCTCGTCGGGAAAATTCGCGACCGCCGTGTTGAGCGCCTCGAGCCCTTCGCCATGGCCGGCCCTCGGCCAATTCCAGCTCGCCGAGCTTGCGCAGCAGGCGAAACTCGAAGCGGTCGCCACGCCAGGCGAAACGCAGCGCGTCGAGCGCCTCGATCGTTTCGCTGCGGCTTTTCTGGCCGGCGTCGAAGAGCGCGAGCGCGCGGGCGTAAAGAGCGCGCGCGCGCGCCGGCGGGTCGGCGAGATCCACCGCCTTCTGCCAGCTTTGCAGCGCGTCGGCGAGGCGGCCGGAAAGCTGCTGGAACCGGCCTTCGAGATCGAGCGCCATCGCCTTTTCGTGCGTGTCCGGGCGGTCGTTCAGCACGAGCTCGACGAGCGGGCCGGCAAGCTCGGTGCGTCCGGTGTCGAGCATCGTCTCGGCCGCCTCGAGCGCAAACCGCTCGCGCAGCGCCTTGGGATATGTGGGAAGAAGGCTGACGCTCGAAAGAAAGCTCGTGGCTGCCGCCTCTTCATCGCCCTGCGCGGTTGGCGAGCGAGGCACGCCACAACGCCACCTCGCTTTGTCCATCGAGGTTCGGCCGCCCGAGCGCATCGGCGGCGCATTTGAGATCCTCGACCAGGAGGCAGGCCGCGCCCTTCAGCGCCTCGACCGGCGGCTCGCTCAACGAAGCCTGATCGTCACGGCCGACCGCGTCGAGCACGGCCAGCGTTTCGGCCGCGAAATCGTTCGCGAAATAGAACTGGGCGAGCGCCAGGCGCGGGCCGGTTTTTGCGCCATCGGGCGCCAATGTGATGGCGCGCTCGAGGGCGCTGCGCCGCTCGTCGTAATCGAGCTTGCCCGGACCGTTCCAGGCGGCGAAATCGAAGATGCGCGCGGCATCGGTCGGGCGATGGCCCATGAGACGGTCGCGGTCGCTCGAAAGCTCGAGGCCGCCGGGGCGCGTTACTTCGAGCGTGTCGGCCTCGGCGTGAAAGGCGAGGTCCGCCACCGTCGGATGCAGCACGATCCCTTCGACGCTCGGCAGCACCGCGAAATCGACAAAGTCCACCGGCACGCTGACGCCGCGGCCGAGATCGGCGACCGGCACGACGACGAGATCGCCGAGATCGGGATCGGCGAGGCGCACGGGCGCGCCTGCGCCCGACACGTGCAGCACGATCTTCGCCGGCGTGCTCTCGGGGTGCGCTTCGAACGCGATCGGCGCATCGACCGAAGCGGCCTGCGGCCGGAACTCGACGATCCAGGCGGGCCCGTCGCGGCGCACCGAGGGCGCGAGCCCCGCGCGCGCCACGACGCGCAGGATCGTCGCATCCTTGGTGGCGGCTTGCGTGAGCGAGCCGAAAACCTGCTGGCCCTTGGCGAGCGGCTCGGCGAGATCGAGCGCCGTCGGCAGCGCGAACACGATGAACACGGCATCGGCGCGGCTGAAGACCGCGGCGGATGTGGCCGAAGGCCATTCGAAGCGCAGGCCCATGCCGCCATCGACGGCGGTGAGATGAACCGCGATTTTTGCCGGCGGGGCCGCGGGCGCCGAGGCATCGGCATCGGCGGGAGGCGTGTCCGCGGCCGGGGCCGCGGGCGCTGCCGGTGCCGCGGCGGCGGCAGTCGGCGCAATGGCGTTGAGCTTTTGCGCCAGCGCCGCGGGCGGCCGCGCGGACTTCGCCTTCGCCGGCGTGTGCGCGCGCACCAATCTCTTTTGCGGCGACGCCGGCGCCGGATGCAAAACGGGCGTGAGGTCGATCACCACCGTCTTCTCGTTGACGGTGAAGGCTTTGACGGCGAGCGAGCGCTTCAAGCGCGCGACCAGCGTCGTGCCGTGATCTTCGAGCTTCGCCGCGACGACATAGGCGGGAAGCGCGTGTTGCAGCGCGGCGATCTCGGCGTGCCAGGCACGCCCGAAATGGACCCGCAGCGTCTCGTTCGCGACCTGCGCCTGATATTCGACCGGCGCCTGAAAATCGAGCGCGATGCGGCCATAGCCGTCGTGCTCGGCGGCCCGGATCGCGACCTCGTCGTCGGCGCGCGCCGCGAGCGAGAACAGCGCCAAGCCGGCGCAGAGCGCAGCGGCAAGGCTCCGCTTGTTCGCGCGCGCCATCGTCATTCCTGCGGCGCGGGCGCGGCCGCGGGCGCCGGTTGCTGCGGCTGTTGCTGCTGCTGCTGCTGCGCCGTGTCGGCGCTCTTGGCATCGGTGAGGGCGATCGTCACCGCCTTCGCCTTGGCCGGATCCATCGCGGCGAGAATGGGCGCGGCCTTCAACTCGCGCATCAGCGACATCATTTCGAGGACGACCGGCACGTCGAGCTGATTGAACACGCGCGCCGCGTCCTGCGGCTTCATCTGCTCGTACATGTGCGCCAGACTCTGGACGCGCGCCTGATCATCGGCGCTCTGCTGTTTGACCGCGCCCTCGATGCCCGATTGCAGCGTCTGGAGCTTGGCGATCTTCTCGTTGATGCGCTTCTCCGCGGCCTGCATCAGCACTTCGCGCTCGCTCAATTCGGCGGCACGCTTGTCGAGCTCGACGCGGCGTTGCGAAAGCTGCTGCAGTTCGTCGATCTCCTGGGACGACATCTGCAGCGGGTCCTGCCGCGCCTTGGCCGGCTTGTCGGGCGCGGCGCTAGCGGTCTGCGGCGCGGACGCCGCTGCGGCGTCCGCTGGCGCAGCGGGCTGCGGCGGTGAGGCGGCGGCTTGAGGCGCCGGCTCCGGCGCGGCGGGCGGCTGCGGCGCGGGCTGCGGTGAAGGCTGCGGGGCTTGCGCGTTTTGCGCCTCCGCCGCGACGATCACGGCGCTGCCGTTCGCCCACAGATCGACGAGCTTCACCCCGAGCAGCGCGGAGGCGGCAAGGATGACGCTCGGCAAGAGGCGCGGACGCGGGATCGTCATGGCTCAGCGGCCGGCGAGCGCCCGCAGCAACTCGCGCTCGGCGCGCGAGGGGGCGATGGCGCGCGGCGTCTCGCTCTCGGGTGCGGCGGGGCGCGGCGGCGTGTCGAGCTTCGGCTCGCGCTTCTTCTCGACAGGCTCGGCCCGAACTTCGTCGCGCCGCGCGCGGATCGTGCCTTCGAGCCGGTCGGCGATCTGGCTGCCGCGCTCCAGCATGTAGTGCAAATCGTCGCGCAGCCGCTTGCCCTCTTCGATCTGCTTCTCGAGCCGGCGGCCGGAATCCTCGGACGCCTCCTTGAGGCCGGCGATGCCGGATTCGGCGCGCTGCGCCGCGACGGTGAGGCCGTTGACGAGCGTTTCGAGCTGCGCGCGGTCGCCGCGCAGCACATTGAGGCGCCTGTTGAGAACAGCCGCATAACTAATTGTTACAATGAGCAAAAGGCAGACGACCGCGTCGCCGAAAACGCTCAGCATCATGACGTGGTTCCCTTCTCGATTTTCTCGGCCACCTGGATCGCGATGTTGCCCGCCTTGCGGCCCATCTTGCCGACGAACATCTGCAAATCGCCGCACACGAGGCGCACGTCGGATTCGACCGTGGCATTCAACGGAATGCGCGTGCCGACGCCCCATTGCAGGACCTGGCGCAGCGGCATCTCGACCGAATCGAGAATGGCCGAGATCGGCACCGTGGTGTGCCACAGCTCGCCGGCGAGATGCGCCTCCCAGATCGAGTCGCGGCCGAATTTCTCGCCGAGGAAGCCTTGCAGCAGGATCTCGCGCACCGGTTCGAGGGTCGCGTACGGCAGCAGCACCTCGAGCCGCCCGCCGCGATCCTCCATGTCGACGCGCAGCCGCGCCAGCACGGCGGCATTGGCCGGCCGGCCGATCGTGGCGAAACGCGGATTGGTCTCGAGCCGGTCGAAGCGGAACGTCACCGGGCTCAGCGGATCGAACGCGCCGGACAGATCGGTCAAGACGACGGCGACGAGGCGCTCGACCAGGTTGCGCTCGATCGTGGTATAGGGCCGGCCCTCGATGCGCATCGCCGCCGTGCCGCGGCGCCCGCCCAGGAGCACGTCGACGATCGAATAGATGAGCGCGCTGTCGATGGTGAGGAGGCCGTAATTGTCCCATTGCTCGGCCTTGAACACGCTCAGCATCGCCGGCAGCGGGATCGAGTTGAGATAATCGCCGAAGCGGATCGAGGTGATGTTGTCGATCGAGACCTCGACGTTGTCCGAGGTGAAATTGCGCAACGAGGTCGACATCATGCGCACGAGGCGGTCGAACACGACCTCGAGCATCGGCAGGCGCTCGTAGGAGACGAGCGCGGAATCGATGATCGCGCGGATGCCCGAGGCCTCGTGCGATTTGCCGTCATCGCCGTCGAAGCCCAAGAGGCTGTCGATCTCGCTCTGGTCGAGAACGCCACCCGAGCCGATCGGCGTTTCGCCGTCATCGGACTTGCCGCCCCAATCGGCGGCCATCTCCACCTCGGCTTCCCCGGCGGGAGCGGGTGCTGCGGCTTCTTCTTGCGGTTTATCTTCTGCCATCGTGCTCACGCCGATCCGTCACTGCACCAGCATTTCCTTGAACAGCACGTCGTCGACCTTCACGGGTGCCACCGCGTTGACGCGCGCGAGCAGCTCCTCGCGCAGGCGATAGAGGCCGCCCGAGCCGCGCAAATCCTCGACCCGGAGCTCGCGCAGGAAAATCTGGCAATTGTCGATGATGCGCGGCAGCACGGCCTGGAGGCGCGCTTGATCCTCGGGCTTCTCGATCTGCAGGCTGACGGTGAGCTTCAGGAAATTGCTCTTCTTGCCGGACGAGTTGAGATTGACGAGAAAATCCGGCAGGTCGAAGAACACGAGCGGTTTCGGCGCCTCGGGCACGGGCGCGCTCTGATGACCCAAAAGCCGGTCGACCGTGCCGTTGAAATAGAGATATGCGCCCGCGCCGAGCAGCAGCACGAGCAGAACCGGGCCGGCGATGAGCAGCGTCTTGCGGTCGAGCTTCAGCGGGATCTTGAATTTGAGCTTGAACCGCGAGCCCCCCTCCGCGACCGGCTCGCTCGCGGGTGCTTCGGCGATCGTCTCTTCGGCCATGTCGCTACGCCGCTCCACGGGCCGCGAAAGGGTGCGGCCGACGCGGGCGAGAATAGGTGGATCATCGTTAACAAGCGGTTGAGAGGCGCGCCCGGAACCCGCGCAGGAGGCGAGCTCGACGGCAGAAAATGCTCGGCAATCTCTGCCTTAAGCGGCCTGCTGCGGGAGGCGGGCCACGGCGAAAGCGGCGCTGCCGCGGCGGCGCAAGTTTTGGCATGGAGCGTGCATCGCGCCTTCCGAGATTTCGCCACCGGAGCCCGTACGCTCATGGATACCCCGTCTTCCGTCGCCCTGTCCGGCCAGCTCGTGCGCGAGCAGCAGATGGACGTGCTCGCCAACAACATCGCCAACCTTTCGACCGTCGGCTTCAAGGGACAGTCGATGGTGTTCGCCGAGTTTCTGACCAGCACGAGCGGCGAGCGCGCCGCCTATGTCAAGGATGCCGGCACCGTGCGCGACTGGAGCCAGGGGCCCCTCACCCGGACCGGCAACGCACTCGACGTGGCCCTCCAGGGCGCGGGATTGCTCGAGGTCGAGACGGCCGCCGGCACGCGCTACACGCGCGACGGGCGCATGAAGCTCGACGCGCAGGGCCAGCTCGTGACGCTCGAAGGCGATCCGGTCTTGGGCCAAGGCGACCAGCCGATCCTGGTGCCGCAGGGCAGCGGCACCATCACGATCAGCCAGGACGGCTCCATCACGACCAAAGCCGGGACCGTGGGACAGCTCGCCGTCGCCTCGTTCGAGCAGCTTCAGGGGCTCGAGGGCGAAAGCGACGGGCTCTTTACCACCGATGAGGCGCCGACGCAGGCAACCGACACCATGGTCCTGCAGGGCACGGTCGAGGAATCGAACGTGAAGCCGGTGCTCGAGATGACGCGGCTGATGGAGGCCTCGCGCGCCGTCAGCCGCGCCAAGACTTTCCAGGACAACGAGTCCGATCGCCACAAGAACGCGATCGACCGGCTCGCCAAAACCGTCTGACGGGGATTTAACCCATGCGCTCTCTCAACATCGCCGCGACCGGCATGCTGGCGCAGCAGCTCAATGTCGAGGTCATCTCGAACAACATCGCCAACCTCAACACCACCGCCTTCAAGCGCCAGCGCGCCGAGTTCCAGGACCTGCTCTATCAGACCGAGCGGCGCGTCGGCTCGACCTCGTCCGATACCGGCACGATCGTGCCCGTCGGCGTGCAGATCGGCTCGGGCGTCAAGGCGGCGGCGGTCTATCGCATGTCGGACCAGGGCAATCTCATCAACACCAACAACCCGCTCGACAATGCCATCCAGGGTCTCGGCTATTTCCAGATCCAGATGCCGGACGGCACCACCGCCTATACGCGCGACGGCTCGCTGCAACTGAGCCCGACGGGCGAGATCGTCACCGCCGACGGCTACGTCGTCGAGCCGGGCATCACGCTGCCGAGCAATACCGTCGCCGTCACGATCAACGCGAACGGCCAGGTGCTGGCGCAGATCTCGGGGCAGCAGACGCTCCAGACGGTCGGCCAGCTGCAGCTCGCGAACTTTCCCAACGAGGCGGGCCTGCAGGCCCTGGGCGGCAACTATCTGCAGGAGACGCCGGCCTCGGGCTCGCCGGTCGTGGGCAATCCCGGCACGAACGCGTTCGGCACGATCCAGCAGGGCTATCTCGAAACCTCGAACGTCAACATCGTCACCGAGATCACCAATCTCATCACCGCGCAGCGCGCCTACGAGATGAATTCCAAGGTGATCCAGACCTCGGACGACATGGAATCGACGCTGTCGCAGATCCGCTGAGCCATGACCCGCATTTCAGCATTCGTCCTCGCCGCGTTCCTCGCACTGGCGCCCAGCGCGCTGGCGCAGAGCCTCAGGCCCGCAATCACGATCGACGCGGCGATCGTGCGCCTCGGCGACGTTTTCGCCGATGCCGGCAGCCGTGCCGCCGATCCGCTGGTGGCATCGCCGCCGCCCGGCACGCGCATCACCTATGGCGCCGACTGGCTGGCCGCGGCCGCGCGCGAGCACGCGCTCGACTGGCGGCCGAGCTCGCCCTACGACCAGGTCACGATCGAGCGCGCGAGCCGCGTCATCGACAGCGACGCGGTGCGGCAGCAATTGCTGCACGAGATCGCCGCGCGCGAGCCCGTCGGCGACGCCGAGCTGCAGCTCGACAATCCCGGCCTCGCGCCTCGTCATCCCGGCGAGCGCCGCGCCCGACATCGCCATCGACGGGCTGACGATCGATCGCAGCGGCCACGTCTCGGCCTTCGTTTCGGCGCCGGCGGACGATCCCGCGGCGGCGCGGCGGCGCGTCACCGGGCGGCTCGTCTTCCGCGTCACGGTGCCGGTGCTGAACCACGCCGTCGGACCCGGCGCGGTGATCGCCGCGAGCGACCTCGACAGCATCAAGCTGCCAGCGCGAACGGGTCGGCGTCGACACGGCGACCGATGCGCAGCAGATGATCGGCAAGAGCCCGCGCCGGCCGCTCGAAGCGGGCATCCCGGTGCGGCTCGGCGACCTCGCGCTGCCGCTCCTCGTGCACAAGGGCCAGCTCGTCACGATCCAGCTCCGCACGTCCACGCTCGAACTCACGGCGCAGGGGACGGCGCTCGAGGACGGCGCCAACGGCGCGCTGGTGCGCATCGCCAACACGAAATCGAGCCGCGTGATCGACGCGACGGTCACGGCGCCCGGCACGGTCGCGGTGAGCCTGCCGGGTTCGCCCGCGCCGGGCCCGACCGCGTTGCGCTAGGGAGGGATCATGCTCGACCGAAGCAACCGACCGCTGCGCCTTGTCTCCGCGCTCGCCCTCGTCGTGGCCTTGGACGGATGCAGCGCCTGGACGCGCCTGACGCAGATCGGCAAATCCCCGCCCCTCACCGCGATCCAAAATCCCAAGACACAGCCGGGCTATCAGCCGGTCTCGATGCCGATGCCGAATACGATCGTCACCGAACGCCGGCCCAACTCGCTGTGGAAGGCCGGCAGCCGCGCCTTCTTCAAGGATCAGCGCGCCGCCAATGTCGGCGACATCCTGACCATCGACATCAGCTTCGACGACAAGGCGCAGTTCAACAACGAGACGCAGACGCAGCGCACCACCGCCGAGCAGGACGGCATCACCAACCTGTTCGGCCTCGAACAGCAAATCCCGAAATTTCTGCCCCACGCCGCCAATCCGGCGAGCCTCGTCGAACGTCAACGGCACGACCAACAACGACGGCAAGGGCGCGATCACGCGCGAGGAGCAAGTCACCTTGGAGGTCGCTGCCGAGGTCTTGCAGGTGCTGCCGAACGGCAACCTGGTCGTGCAGGGACGCCAGGAGATCCGCGTCAACAACGAGGTCCGCGAGCTGCAGATCACCGGCGTCCTGCGCCCGCAGGACATCACCTCGGTCAACACCACGACGCTCGACAAGCTCGCCGAGGCGCGCGTTTCCTACGCCGGCCGCGGCGCGCTTACGAACGATCAGCAGCCGCGCTATGGCGAGCAGCTCTTGGACATCGTGGCGCCGTTCTGATCAGTTGAGCCGAGCCGGGCGCCGCTATTCTTCGCGCTGCGTGCGCTCCAGGCGCTCGTGGCGCTCCTGCGCCTCGAGGCACAACGTCGCGATCGGACGCGCTTCGAGGCGACGGATGCCGATCGGCTGATCGGTTTCCTCGCAGAACCCGTAGCTGCCGTCCTCGATGCGCGAGAGGGCGTCGTCGATCTTGGCGATAAGCTTGCGCTCGCGGTCGCGCGTCCTGAGCTCGATGCCGCGGTCGGTCTCGAGCGACGCGCGATCGGTGATGTCGGGCTCGGCCAGGCTGTCGTGCTTCAGGTGATGCAGCGTCTCGGATGATTCCGCGAGCAGCTCGGTCCGCCATTGCAACAGCTTTTGCCGGAAATATTCGCGCTGCAGGGCATTCATGAATTCCTCATCGTCCGAAGGACGGTAGCCGGCCGGAAGCTTCGGGCGCATTCACGACTCCCACGAAACACGCGGACGAGTATATGAATCGGCTCGATCGTCCGCAAGCGGACGAAGGCGTCAGAGCGCGCTGTCGAGCTTCGCCAACTCGACGGCGGCGCGCACCTCGATCTCGCCAAGGATTTCCTGGAGCTTGGCGTCGTCGACCAGCGGCGACGTCTCGGCGGCGAGCCGCGCCAGCGTCTCGAGCTGCGCGCGCGGCAACGATCCTTGAAGGAGCGCATGGCGCAATCCGTCGAGCGCATCGAGCAACTTCTCGCCGCGTTGCACCGCGCGCTTCTTGCCGCCCTGGCCGTCGGCGATCTCCTGGAGCGACAAGAGCCCTTCGATCGCCGGCATCGCGCTCGCACCTTTGAGCGACGCGGCCGAGGCGGCTTCGCCGGTCAGCGCCGTGCCGAAGGAGCGATCGCCGACCGTCGCCTTCTCGTCCCGGCGCTGCGTCGCGGGACGCAACGGCGGGTTCCATTCGATCCGCATGGGGCGAGAAGATCGCGGGACGAGGGTTAAGGCAGACTTAAGGGCAGCGGCAAAACTTGCCCGGAGGCTGGCAGCGATTGCCGCCCGGTTTCCGGGGAAACGCTTGGAAAACTGCGCATTCTCGCGGGTTTTTGCGTGGCACGGGATTGGCATGGGAAGGGCCAGAGCGACCCTTGGCCCGAGCGATGATGCGTAGCATTTCCCGCCTGTTCTCGATCGCCATCCTTGGCGCGTTCCTCACGCTCGCCGCCGCCTTGCCTGCGGCGGCGATGTCGCGCATCAAGGACATCGTCGATTTCGAGGGCATCCGCGACAACCTTCTCGTCGGATACGGCCTCGTGGTCGGGCTCAACGGCACCGGCGACACCCTCAACCAGGCGATCTTCACGCGCGAGAGCCTCATCGGCATGCTCGAGCGCTTGGGCGTCAACGCGCGCGACTCGGCGCTCCGCACCAACAACGTCGCCGCCGTCATGGTGACGGCGACGCTGCCGCCGTTCGCGCGCCAAGGCGGGCGCATCGATGTCACCGTCTCGACGCTCGGCAACGCGAAGAGCCTGCTGGGCGGCACGCTGCTCGTGACGCCGCTCCTCGGCGCCGACGGCGAGGTCTATGCCGTGGCGCAGGGCACCGTCGCCACCGGCGGCGTCGCCGCCAAGGGCGAGGGCGCGTCGATCACGAAGGGCGTCCCCACCGCCGGCCGCGTCGCGAGCGGCGCCATCGTCGAGCGCGAGATCGGCTTCGAGCTGTCGAACCTGCACAACATGAACCTCATGCTGCGCAATCCCGACCTCACCACCGCGCGGCGCGTTGCCGACGTCATCAACGCGCATCTCGGGCGCGAGGCGGCCGACGCGATCGATCCCTCGACCGTGTCGCTGAAATTCGACGGCAAGACCAAGGACGGCGTGGTCGATCTCCTGACCGACATCGAGCAGCTCAATGTCGAGCCCGACGAGGTGGCGCGCGTCGTCATCGACGAGGCCAACGGCATCATCGTCATGGGCGAAAGCGTGCGCATCAGCACGGTCGCCGTGGCGCAAGGCAACCTCACCGTGCGCGTGACCGAGACGCCGCAAGTCTCGCAGCCGTCGCCGTTCTCGGCCGCGGGCACGACCGTGCCGACGGTCGGCGCCAACGGCGAGGTCGAGACGCCCGGCCGGCGCGGCGTGCAGTTCGCGCCTTCGGGCGGCGCGCAGACGGTGGTCGTGCCGCGCACCAATCTGCAGGTCGACGAGGACAAGGACAAGCGCATGGCGATGGTGCCGGCGGGCGTCAGCCTGCAAGAGCTCGTCGATGGCTTGAACGCGCTGGGCGTCGGCCCGCGCGACATGATCAGCATCCTCCAGGCGATCAAGGCCGCGGGCGCGCTCCAGGCCGACATCGAGCTGATGTGATGGACCAGGCCCCCGCCCTCGCGCCCGCAGCCGCCGCGACGATCGGCGGCAGCGGCGCGCCCGCGCCGGGCGCGACGGCCAATTCGGCGGCGGCGCAGAAGGCGGCGCAGGATTTCGAATCCTTCTTCCTGTCGCAGTCGTTCGAGACGATGTTTTCCGGCATCGGCACCGATGGCCTGTTCGGCGGCGGCAACGGCGAATCGATCTACCGCTCCCTCCTCATCCAGGAATACAGCAAGATCGCGGCGAAGAGCGGCGGCGTCGGCGTCGCCGATGCGGTGCAGCGCGAGATCCTGCGCGCGCAGGAGGTGAAATGACCGAAGCCGCCGCCAACCACGCTATGCCGCCGCCCGATCCGGCCGAGCTTCTCGGCGTCGTGCGCGATCTGACGAGCCTGCCTCGAGCGCGAGACCGCACTCGTGCGGGGCTTGAAGATTGCCGAGATCGCGCCGCTCCAGTCCGACAAGACGCGGCTCACCCAGCTGCTGCGGAAATTCCTGAAGCAATTCGAGAACGGCGCGACGCTGCCGCCCGCGGCGAAGCAGAAATGGCTCGCCTCGGGCGAGCGCCTCGTCGCCGCCGCGACCGAGAACGAGCGCGCGCTCCGCGTCGGGCGGATGGCGACCGAGCGCCTCATCGCCGCCGTCGTCGGCGCGGTCAGGGAAAGCCGCCGGCCGCACGCAACCTATGCGCCGAAGAAACGCGCCGCACGCGATGGCAGCGTCTCCGGCGTGGCCCTCGACCGCCGCCTCTAGAGCTCCGCGCCATGAGCCTCACCATCGCCCTCAACTACGCGCTCTCCGGCCTCAACGCGACCCAGGCGCAGCTTCAGGTGCTGGCCGGCAACATCGCCAACGCGCAGACGCCGGGCTATTCGGAAGAGACGCTGCCGCAAACCTCCGACCCGTTGACCAATGGCGGCGCCGGCGTCCTCACCGGCGAAATCCAGCGCATCACCGACAGCGGCCTCAAAGGCGAACTGCTCGGCCAGACCACGATCTCCGGCGCGGCCGGCGCGCTCAACACCTATCAGCAGCAGATCCAAAGCCTCGTCGGCGAGGTCGGCAGCGGCAATACGATCGCCGACGCGGTGAACACTTTCGAGGGCGCGATGCAGACGGTCGCGGCGACGCCGCAGGATCCGACCGCGCAATCCAACGCCGTCAATGCCGGCCAGCAGCTCGTGAGCCAGCTCAACAATTTCTCGAGCGGCATTCAGAGCATGCGCCAGGGCGCCGACGCGCAGATCGCGACCGATGTCGGCATCGTCAATACCGATCTGACCAATATCGGCCAGCTCAACGCGCAGATCAGCAAGCTGCAATCACTGGGCCAGCCGACCGCCTCGCTCGAGGACCAGCGCGACCAGCAATTGCAGCAGATCGCGCAATATATCGGCGTGCAGAGCTATACGAGCTCGAACGGCATGATGGCGGTCATGACGACGACCGGCCAGTCGCTCGTCGACGACACCAATGTGCAGCAATACTCCTACAGCCAGAGCGGCTCCGTCACCGCGGCGAGCACGCTGTCGCCCCTGACGCTCGAGGGCGCCGACGTCACGTCGGAGACGACCACAGGCGAAATCGGCGCGCTCCTGCAAGTGCGCGACACCACGCTTCCCAACCTCACCGCGCAGCTCAACCAGGTGACGAACAACCTGTTCGCCGCCTCGAGCGACGCCGATCTCCAGACCACAAACAGCGGCCTCGGCGCCACGAACGACGCCAATAATTTCTTCGCCGCGGTCGACATCGCCGGCGGCGTGGACAACGCGGCGACGATCGAGGTGAACCCCGACCTCGTCGCCAATCCGGGGCTGCTCGACAACGGCGCCGCGGGTCCCGACCCGAGCATCACCGCAACGCTGTCGCAGAATTTGCAGAATTCCAGCGCGTTTGCGGCCGCGGGCGGGCTTCCGGCGACGAGCACGACGCTCTCCAACTATGTCGGGCAAATGATCGGCGCCGCGGCCAGCGCCGCGTCGGGCGCATCCTCGAACGCGACCGACCAGTCCGCGCTCCTGTCGCAGATGCAGTCGCAATATTCCTCGGCCGTCGGCGTCAATCTCGACACCGAGCTGAGCCAGCTCGTGGTCTATCAGAACGCCTACGGCGCGTCGGCGCGTGTCATCTCGACCATCCAGTCGATGTATCAAGTGCTGATGAACACCTAGGAGCCGCCATGTCCGTCAGCACCATCGCCCAGATGCAGCAGGTCATCCAGAACCTGTCGCAGCTCGACACGCAGGGCAACTCGCTCGAACAGGAAATCACGACCGGGCTCGTGAGCACGACCTATTCCGGCATCGCGCCGCAGGCGGCCCAGCTCGTCAATCTCAACGCGGTCCAATCGCAGCAGCAGGGCTTCATCAACACGATCAACACCGTGAACCAGCAGCTCAGCAGCATGAGCCTCGCCACCTCGACCATGTCGAGCATGGTGGAGCAGTTCGCGAGCCAGCTTCAGACCAATGCCTTCAACACCACCGGCGCGACGATCCAGACGCAGGCGCAGGCGCTCCTGGCGCAGGTCGGCGACTATCTCAACACCCAGGGCGGCGAAGGCTATCTCTTCTCCGGCAGCGCCACGACGACGGCGCCCTTCGACGCCAGCGCGCTGCCCAATCCCGGCGACCTCACGACGCCCGTCAACGGCGCCCCGCCCGCCGGCTATTACCAGGGCAACGACAACGTGGCCTCGGCGCAGGTCGACACCAACCTCACTGTTCAATACGGCGTCACCGCCGACAATCCGACCTTCGAGCAGGTCGTGCGCGTCCTCAATTTCCTCGCCAATTCGCCGCCGCTCGACCAGAACAACGCCACCGACGTGGCGAACGTCAACACCGCCGAGCAGATGCTGACCTCGGCCGGCACCTCGATCTCCAGCAGCTCACCTCCAACATCGGCATGAACCAGTCGGAGCTCAACAACGAGCTGCAGATGCATCAGCAGGCCCTGACGCTCGCCCAGGGCAACATCAGCGACATCACGCAAGCGAACCCGGCGACGGTCATCACCCAGCTCGACACGCTGCAGACGCAGATCGAGGCGTCCTACCAGACGGTCAACATGCTGCAGAACCTCTCGCTCGCGAATTACCTGAAATAGCGATCTTTTAACCAAGCTCCGCGATCATTGGCCCGGCTCGAAGAAAGCGCCCCGATGGCAAAAGGCACCTCCCTCCTCGCGCGCGATGCGGTCGCCCTGTTGCGGCCGGCGCCGGCGGCCAAGACGCAGGCTCCGCAAAAGCCGCGGCTCCATGATTTCGCCGCAGGTGCCGAGGACATCTATCGCCAGTTCGACGAGAAATCCGTCCTCGTCACCGGCGGCACGGGCTCGTTCGGGCGGCGCTTCATCGACACGCTCCTGCAACGGAGCCGCGCGCGCCGCGTCATCGTGTTCTCGCGCGACGAATACAAGCAGTACGAGATGCAGCAGCTTCTCGGGCCCGAGACGGCACCCCGCATGCGCTTCTTCATCGGCGACGTGCGCGACGCCGAGCGGCTCGAGCTTGCGACCCGCGAGGTCGATTTCATCGTCCATGCCGCCGCGCTGAAGCAGGTGCCGGCGGCCGAATACAATCCGTTCGAGTGCATCCGCACCAACGTGTCGGGAGCGGAAAACGTGGTGCGCGCGGCGCTGCGCAACGGCGTCCGGCGCGTCATCGCGCTCTCGACCGACAAGGCCGCCAATCCGATCAATCTCTACGGCGCCTCGAAGCTCGCCTCCGACAAGATCTTCATCGCCGCCAACAATCTCTCCGGCAAGAGCGACACCCGCTTTGCCGTCGTGCGCTATGGCAATGTCGTGGGCTCGCGCGGCAGCGTCATCCCGCTCTACAAGAAGCTCGTCGCCGATGGCGCCGAGTATCTCCCGGTCACGGACGAGCGCATGACGCGGTTCTGGATCACGCTGCAGCAGGGCGTCGATTTCGTCGCGTCCGCGCTGCAACTCATGAAGGGCGGCGAGATCTTCGTGCCGAAAATTCCGAGCATGCGCATCGTCGATCTCGCGCGTTCCCTTGGTCCGGGCCTGCCGGTCAAGGTGGTCGGCATCCGCCCGGGCGAGAAGCTGCACGAGGTCATGGTGACCGAAGACGATTCGCGCCAAACGCTCGAGCTCGCCGACCGCTTCGTGATCGAGCCGTCCTTCGCCTGGTGGCGGCGCGAATCCTATGTCGCGACGGGCGCGGTGCCGGTGGCGCAGGGATTTCGCTTCGCGTCCGACACCAACAGCGACTGGCTCGACGCCGAACGGCTCGACGCGCTTCTCGCCGCCGTCTGAACTCCTAGGCCGCGGCAAGGAGCCGCAGATCGGCCGAGACGGTGCGGTCGGCAAGGCGCGCTTCATCGACCCGCGCGCGGTTGATGGCGGCGAGTTCCGGGTGCTGCGCGAGCGCCGCCAGCACATCCTGCGTCGTCGCCGCCACGAACGGTTTCTTCAGCGCATCGGCGAGCGCGCAGAAGAATGCGTAATCCTCGGCATAATCGAGGGTCCAGCGGTGCCGCTCGATGCCGCCGCCGGGACCATCGACATTGACCCGGCGCAGCGCATCATTGCGCCGGAGCCACGGCGTCACGTGCTCGCGCTCGTAGGGATGCGTCGCTTCGCGCGCCGCGTGGCGCAAGTGTTCGGCCCAAAACGCCTCGCAATCGAGCCCATGCGGCCACAGCGGCGGCATGTTGTTGCAGACATAATCGACGCCCTCGTCGCCAAGCGCCGCGAGCACGGCGCCGCACAAGAGCGGATCGATGAGCGGGCAATCGCTCGTCACGCGCATGACGATGTTGGCGCCGACGCAGCGCGACGCCTGGTGATAGCGGTCGAGCACGTCATGCTCGGCGCCGCGGAAGACGACCGCGCCCGATGCCCGCGCGACCTCGGCCACCGGATCGCTCGTCCTCTCGTCGCGGGATGGCGCAGACGACGACGTCGATGCCGGGAATGCGCCGGCAACGCTCCAGCACGGAAGTGAGGGCGGGCCGCCCGTCCAGTTGCTTCAGCACCTTGCCCGGCAGGCGGGAGGAGCCGAAGCGAGCCTGAACGATGACGGCAGCGGTCACGCCGCGCGCTCTCGCCTAGGCGCGAAGCGCGAAACTCGCGCTCGAGGACGCCGTAGAAAAGCGAATCGTGCCAGGCGCCTTCCGCCCAATGCGTCTCGCGATGACGCCCGTCGAGCGCGAAGCCAAGGCGCGGCAGAAGGAGCTGCTTTGCCCGGTCGAAGCCATAGATCTCGCACCAGACGCGATGGAGGCCCAGTTCGTCGAACGCATAACGAAGCAGCGCCTCGGCGGCGTCGGGCGCATAGAGATCGTCGATATAGGCGTCGTCATGGCCGATATAGATCGAGAAATCGGCGCTCCGGCTCACCCAGTCGATGTAGCAAAGGCCGCACGCGCCGAGGAGACGCCCGGTCGCGCGCGCGACGATCGCGAACATGTGCGTCGCCGGGTCCTTGAGCACGCGGTCCTCGTACCAGCGCTCCTGCTGCGCCAAGCTCAATTCGCGAAACTCGCGGAAATTGCGGCGGAAGTCGGGCCGGTTGCGCCACGCGAGCAGCTCGGCAAGGTCGGCGCGCTCGATCGCGCGAAGGCCGATATGCACGCCCTCGATCATGCCGCCGCCGCGCTCCGCGCTTCGAGATCGTCGGGGCAAAGCTCTGCGCCCTTCTCGCGCGCGTGCCGCAACCGCTTGCCGACGATCGCGTCGATTTCCCACGGCGCGAACGATCCGCGCGGCGCGGGGCGAAGCGCAACGAGATCCTCGCGCGCGATCACCGCGCCTGCGCTCAAATCGCGCGCCAGCCTGAGACAGCGCCGCTGCACGACCGCGGCATCGCGCTCGTTCTCCTCGATGCGCTTGATGCCGTCGCCGAGCGCCGCCTCGAGCTCGCGCGCGCGCAGCACCATCTCGCGCCAGGTCTCCGGCGTCATCGAGAAGCCATGATCGGGGCCGGCGCGACGGCAATCGTCCGTGAAGTGCTTCTCGACGACACGCGCGCCCAATGCGATCGCGCCGAGCACCGTCGCATGGCCCGGCGTGTGATCGGACAATCCCAGCGGCAAGCCCGGCCAATGCACGGCATAGCTTTGCAGCACGCGCAGATTGACGAAGCGCAAATTCTCGAGCGAGCCGGTGTAGTTGGTGTTGCATTGCAGGAGGCAGAGCTGCGGATTGTGCTTCAGCACCGCCGCCACCGCGCGCTCGACATCGGAAAGCGCGGACGCGCCGGTCGCGAGCAGCACGGGCTTGCCCTTCGAAGCGATATGCTCGATCGATTGGATCCAGGTGACGTCGCCGGAGCCGATCTTGAAGGCCGGCAGCAGGTCGGCCACCGCGTCCGTCGCCTCGCGGTCGTAGGGCGTCGTCATCCAGTCGATGCCGGCCTCCTTCGCCGTCGCAACAAGCGTCGGGTCCCAGTCGCGGTTGAGGCTGTAGTGGCGATAGACCTCGAACACCGATTTCTGCCACGCCGCCTGATGCGCGATCTGGCCGCCGAGGCGGCGGAAGCCGAGATCGCTCACGATCTTCTCGGCGAGGAAATGCTGAAACTTCACGGCGTCGGCGCCCGCCTCCTTGGCGCGCCAGATCAGCTCCTTGGCGCGTTCGAGATCGCCGTCGTGGTTTGCGGCGATGTCGGCGACGAAATAAGTCGGCCGATCGAGCGCGACCTCGCGCTCGCCGATCATGAGGCGAGGGGAATAGCGCATTGCTCTTTCCATTGCGAAACGAGGTTGCGGCAGACGCGATCGGTATCGGGGAGCGCGTAGCCGAGGAGACGCTCGGCCTTGCCCGTGTCGAGGCCAAGGCTTTCCGCGCGCGGCGGCGTCATGCTTTGCACGCTCGCGCGCTCGTCCCAGTCGAGCCGGATGCCGAGGCAGCGCGCGAGCGCATGGACGAAGCCGCGCTTGCTCGCGACCGTGCGCGCGCCGATGTTGACGATCCCCTGCGCGCGCCGTTCGACGAGATCGAACATCGCCGCGGCAAAGCTCGGCGTGTCGAGGGTCGAGGTGAAGAAATCGTCGAACAGGCGAAGAGGTTTTCGATGGACGAGCGCGTCGAGCGCCCATTCGGCGAAGGTCGGATCATCGATCCGCCCGCGCATCCCCGTGACGTTGGTGCGCAGCACGAGGGCGCGCGGCGCGACGAGGGCAAATCCCTCGGCAAGATATTTGCTGCGGGCGTATTCGTTGAGGAGCGTCACCGGCGCGACCTCGCCGTGCCGCGCATCGTCATCGCCGGTGAAGAAATGATCGGTCGAGATTTGCACGAACGGAATGTCGGAAGCGCGGCAATGCTCCGCCATCGCCGAGACGGCGGCCGCGTTGATGCGATAGGCAAGCCCCGGGTCGCGCTCGCACGCCGCGATCGAGGCAATGGCCGCCGCGTTGATGACGAGGTCCGGGCGCACCGCGCGCATGAGGGCGCGGGCGTCCTCGGCCTCGGCAAGATCGACGAGCCAGTCGGGGCCGTGGCGCGAGACGGCGGCGAGCGCATGGCCGCGGCGCCGCGCCTCGGCCGCGATCGCCTGGCCGAGCATGCCGGTAGCGCCGAACAGCAAAATCGCCATGAAACGCGGCCTTAAGATGCCCCTCGAACCGAGCCGCACTCTACCGGCCGCATGGTTACGAAGCGGTGAACGGGGCGGAGCGTTAAGCCGGTCTAAACATGCGGCGCCGACAATGGCGCGGGCATGGAGTGATGGCGTGACCAGCGCGATATCGGCCGCGACGATCGCATCTTCCGGAACGAATACGACGACGGTGCTCACGGTGCTGGCGCAGGCCGCTGCGTATTCGTCGCAGACCGCGAACACCGCGGAGATGGCCGAGATCGACAAGCTGATCCAGAACCGTCTCACCAACCAGATCGCGGCGCTCGAGCCCTCGTCCGACGCCGCGGTCATCAACGCGCTGACGTCGCAGATCAGCGGTCTCCAAGCGCAACAGTCGTCGATGGAGAAGCTCGAAGCGCAGTATGGCGGCAACGCCAACATCTTCCCGGGCCTGCAATCCCTCCTCGCCGAGCTCCAGACCTATGCCGCGAGCGGCAATTCCAGCGCGTTCGACACGACGCTGGCAGCCGCGAACGTCGATGTCGCCGACCTCAAGGTCATCGCCGCGCCTGCGCCCTTTCAGCCGGACCTGGTCACGAACCTCAAAGAGAACGGGCTTGGCATCGGCAACAGCGCGTCCTACGACCTCTCGACCGAGGCCGGGCAGCAGGCGGCCGAGGCCGCGGTGAGCAGCGCGCAAACCTTGGTCGGGCAGATCTTCTCCATCACCGGTTCGAACCAGCTTCTCGCCAGCGATCTTGTCACGTCGCTCACGACGCAGATCGGCACCTTGACCAGCGTGCAGCAGCAGATGGAGAGCGACGAGCGACGCCGAGGCGCAGAACAAGATCGCGGCATTGACGGAAGATGCGCAGAACCAGGAGCATCTGATCGAGCTTTCGCTCGGCAGCACCCAGACCATCGCCAGCATGGTGTCGAACGTCGAAAATCCGCCGCAGCCGGTGACATCGGTGTTCGAGGCGCTGCAGGATGCGGTGGGCGCGACGCCGGCGAACTACTCCCCGACCAACTCGGCGCCGGCGATCCTGTCGCTCCTCACGTGAGGTTGGGCTACTCCGCGGCTTGCGGCGCGCCGGCCCGCGTCTGCGCCGCGATGTCGGTCAAAGTCGCGAACAGGCGCCGCGTGCGCACTTCCATGCCGTCGACCGTGGCGCGAAATTCGCGGACATAGCGCTCGTAAAGCCGCCGCCGCACGGCCGGATCGGCAACGCGGAAGCCGAGGAACATGGCGATGCGCGGCAGCGCGCTGAGGGTGCCGCTGACGATCGCCTCGGTGGCGCCGTAAGCGCCGGCGAATTGCGCGGAAAGCTTGTTGATCGCCTCGTAGGCGGCGGCGAAGTCGGGCTCGCCCGCCGCAAGGTCGGACGCGAGCCGGCGCAGCCGGCCGAACAGCAATGCGCAGCGTTCCTCGAGCGCGGCGAAATCCACATCGCGCAGAATCTCGCCGGGCGCGAAATTCTTGAGATCGCGCTTAAGCGCCAGTACGAATTCGCGCCGATCGACCGGCGGCCCCGACACGGCAAACGACTCCGGCACGCAGGGGCGAGCGCCGGGAATGAGCGCGCCGTCGCTGCAGTTGACGACGTTGACGCGATGGGCACGGATCGAGCCCGTCAGCATGAGGCGGCAGGCGTCATAAACCCAGTCGGTGCGGACGACGCCGCCGAAATTGCCTTCGAGCTCGATCGGATGCTCGCGCGCGCGATCCTTGTCCTGCCACATGCCGATGTCGCGATAGATGGTGCCATCGGCATGGACCTTGCCGCCGAGCCGCACGCCGCAATCGGTGCCGAAGAGCGCGAGCCGGGTGAAGCCCATATAGAGCGCCGTCGCGAGGCCGAGATTGACGCAGGTCGGCGCGCAGCCGGGCAGGATGCGGTAGCCGGACCCGAGAATCTGCGTCGAGCTCACGGCATCGCGGAAGAAGAGAATGGAATCGCCGAAGAGCGGCGGCACCCGCGGATCGATCGTGGCCGAGGCGACAAGGGTCACGCGCCGCAAATCGCCGTATTGCGCTGTCTCGCCGACGACGTCGAACACTTCGGGGACGTTCTCCAGCTCGCAGTGGAAATCGGGCACGAGCCCATTGCGCAGGAGTGGACGAAGCGAGGTTCCGCACGAGAAGAGGAGAACGCGGTCGCGGATGCGATGAAGCGTCTCGAGCGCTTCGTCGAGCGAGGGGCCGGCGCCCACGATCGCCGCCAGCTCGGGCCGCTCGAGGCGCGGCCTGCCTTCGAGCAGACGAAAGGAGCGGCCGGCGAAGTTCGCCACCGCGTTCTCCATCATGCGCAGCTCGTCCTCGAAAAAGCCGCGGTTGATGAAGGCGAACTCGATCGCCTCGTGCAGGCGCTTGCGCGCTTCGGTGAAGGCCCACAGCGGATAATGCGTGAAGATCCAGCTGCCGTCGGCAAACGCGATGCCGTGCGCGCCCATGGCGCGCACCACGGAAGCCGCGATGGCGCCCGGATCGATCTCGGTGACGACATGGACGCCGCCGCCGCGTTGCTCGAAGAGCGCGACGAGCTTCGGCCAGTCGACGACGCGCAGCGAATGCTCGAAGAACCCGGCGAGCGGCTCGACCAGGATGAGCCAGCGCGCCTCGCAGCGGCGTGCCAGCTCTTCGATATGATGGCCGAGCCCCAATCCAAACACGACGAGAAAGCACGGGCTTTCGCTCGGATATGTGGACAGCTCGTCGCCGACAAGCTGCTCGCTCAACGCGCTGACGAGATCGATGCAGATGGGGCTCACGAGGCCGGTATTGTCGAGCCGGTTCATGAAAAGACGGAGCGGCTTTTCCATGTAGGAAGCGATCTGCGCGCGGGCAAAGGCGGGCGCGTCGCCGCCATACATGTGCCGTCCGTCGCATGCGATATCGACCGGCTCGGCGTCCTTCGTGACGAGCGTGAACTGATCCGCGCCCGCCTGGGCGAGCCTTGCCGCTGCCTCCGGGAAGCGCTCGGCAAAGAAGGCGCGCCGTTCCGCGACGTGAGATTCCTCCGGCTTCATGCGGCGTGCCTGAGTGCGCGCAGGGCATGCTCCTCGATCGCCGCCGCAAAGGCGGCGGCATCGGCCGGGAGAAACGGTGCGGGGACGAGCGAACGAGCCTTCGCGTGCGCCAGCGCGCGGCGCACATAAGCGCCCTCATCCGCCGCGACCGCGCCGGATCCGAGGCCGAGCCCCGTCAGGAAGCTCGCGTAAGGCTCCGCCGCGCAGGTTCCGCCGAAGACGACGACCGGTACACCGCACGCGACCGCTTCGGCCGCCATGCGCGGCGAGGCACCGCGGCGCGGCGCGAGTGCGACATCGACGCGCGCGTAGAATTCCTCGAACTTTGGCGCGGCGAGGAGATCGATGCGCGCGGCAGTGTCGCGGCCGAAGCGCTCGACGAGCCGGTCGATCGTCCCTGCCCCGCTCTCATGCGCGCACAGCAGAAGCCGCGCCTCGGGGAGCGCGCGCAGGATCGCGACCCAGCACGACACGGTCGCATCGTCGAGCTGAGCCAGGCTTGCGTCGCTGCCGAACTGAAGGTTCGTGCGTTCCGGCCGCGGCACCTGCGGCCTGGCGCTGACGAGCGGATAGCCGCCGCCGATGCCCCACTCGTCTTGGGCGACAGCGTCGGACCGGGCGACGATGCGCGCGTCGTAGATCGGCGCGACGAGCGACGCCGGATTGCCGAGCCACGAGACGCGCAACGCCGTGGCGCAGTGCGAAAGCGCGAGCAGCGTCTGCGGCGATGCGAATCCGGCGGCGTCGATCACGACATGAGCGCCGTCGTGGCGGAAATAGCGGGCGATCGTCGCCGGGTCGAGCTCGCCGACATCCTTCCATACGTCGAACGCGCCGGAGAGCGTCGAATTCTCGATCCAGCTTTGCGCGCCGCTGGCATAGGCGATCACCTTCGCCCGGCCACGATGCGCGCCGGCGACGGCGGCGATCGCGGCTGCATCCTGGCGATCGAGCAGCGCCGGCACGAGATAGGCGATGACGAGCGGCCCATCGGGAACCGGCCGCACACGCGCCTTCGCCGGCGCGGCGTGGCGGGAGGCCCATCGCGCGCCCAGCGTCGCAAGACGGGAGCCGTCGCTCGAGCCACGTTCCGTCAGCGATGCGCGCGGCGGCGATGCCGGCATCGTCCGGCGCCAGCGCAGCGGCAATCTCATGCCAGCGGCAAGCGCCTGCCGCGTCGCCGGCCGCCGTCAGGCTTTGGGCATAAAGGGCCGCGAGCGGCGCGCTCTCCCGCGCGTGCGGCTCGATGCGGCGAAACTCCGCCACCGCATCGCAAGGGCGGCCGACGCGCAGCAGGATCGCCGCATAGAAGCCGCGCCCCGCAACATCGTCCGCGTCGAGTGCCACGTGCTGGCGCGCGCTTTCGATCGCATCGCCGAGCTTTCCCGCCGCCAGCTCGGCCTTCGCCTTTGCAAGCCGCGGCCGTTCGCTGATGGCGTGGAAGGCGCGATCGAATGTCGGGAAGCTCTTCGGCATGAGCGGCGCAAGATCGCCGATGCCGGCGAGCGCCGTCGCGAGCTTGCCGAAATAGACGCTCTCGACGAGATTGCCGCTCTGCGCATAAAGCGAGGCCAGCGTCTCCGCGACCGCGCCGTCCATCGGCGCCGCCTCGTGGCAGGCGCGCGCGAGTTCGAGCGCCCAGTCGAGCCGGCCCATCTGCCACGCCGTATGGGCGAGGAGGAATTGCGCGGCGGTCGAGGGCGCGCCCGCGGCAGACGAGCGGGGAAAGGAGTGCAAGCGCGCCGGCCGCATCGCCCGCCGCGAGACATTGCGCGGCGGCGCGCGACCTCGGGGTCGAGTGCGCTGCCCCCGTCCCTCTCCCCCAAGGGCGCCATGGCCGCGTTCAGATCGTCTCGGCGAGCGCCGCGGGTGGCGCGGGCGGCGCTTGGCTCGAGGCCGCGTTCGCGCGCTGTCCGTCGAGCAGGCCCTCGCTGATCTGCCGGTTGATCGATACGAGCACATCGATCTTCACCGGGTCGCCGTCGATCAAGAGCGCGGCGGTATGGCGGTCGATGAAGTTCGCGAGCCCGAGCAGATTGCTGCGCGTCTCGGCCGGGACCTGGCAGTCCGGATCGAGGAGACCGGCCTGGAAGATCGTCCACAGCCGCCAGTTCTTGCGCAGCGCCGCGCGCCGCTCGTCGAGCGATGCGTCCTTCGAGCGATGCAGCTCGCGAGCCATTTCGACGAGCGCCCAGGCTTCGGTGCGGGCCGGGTTACCCAACTCCGGCAACCTCTGATACCGCTTGGCCGCAAGGTTCATTCAAGGATCTCCTGCTCTCGGGCGATGAGCTGCTTTGCCGTTTTGAGAGCGCGGTACCAGTCGCGCGCTTCGATGAGCTCCGTAATCTGCCGCACGAGCGTGGTGGCGCTCGGCGCGGCAGCGGCGAACTCTGTGATAAACTTATAAATTATGGGTAAAAGCACCGCTTCCTTGCCCGGGAAGAGATATTCGCACTGGATCGCGAAATAGATGCGGCGTGCCGGCGTCGAGGCCTGCTCCTCGGTCAGGATGTCCTTCTCGCGCAGGAGCGCCGCGGTGTTGTGGACAAGCAGTTTGGCGGACTGGCCCGAGTTCTCGATGACGACGCCGTTGACGATCAGGCGTTCCTTGGGCCGAAGATTGATGGTGAGCGGCATTCTACCGATCTCCCCTCGTGGTGCGGCTCTCACTACGCCGCCGCGGTTAGCGCATGCTTAATGCGGGGTAACGGGCGGCCGCGAGGGCCGCCCGCCATACCCGTACCAATCAGTGGAAGAGACGCAGAACGGCCTGCTCCGACTGCGTGGCGATCGACAGCGACTGAATGGCGAGCTGCTGCCTCGTCTGCAAGGTGACGAGGTTGGTGCTCTCCGTATTCACGTCGGCGACCGTCAACGAGTTGGCGCCGCCCTGGAGCGTGGTGATGTACTGCTCCGTGAACGACAGCCGCGTGTTCAGGAACGCGACGTTCGAGCCGAGGGTCTGAGCAGCACCTTGGAAGGTGCCGATCGAGGCGTTCAACGCGTTGTAGATCGAAGTGAACACCGTGGTGCCGGCGCTCAAGGCGGTGAACGCCTTGCCGGCGAGGATGGTGGCAAGGTGCGACGCCTTCGAAGCGCCTGCGACCGACTTGCTGATCAGCAGGTTCTGGCCGCCGACCTTGAGCACCGAAGTGGACGCCTGGCTGAACTGCAAGGTCAGGTTCGACGTCGACGAGTTGACCAGGTTCAAGCCCTGGTAGCTCGTGTCGTTGAGCAGCTGGTTGAGCTGCGCGGCGAGGGTGTCGAACTGCACCTGCGCGGCCTTTTGCTGGGCCACCGTGTCGGTGCCCGCCGATTGCACGAGACCTTGCATCTGCTGCAGGATCGTGATCGCGTTCTGGATGCCCTGGGTCGCGGTGGTGACCGAGGAAATGCCTTGATCGATCGAATCCTTGCGGGTCGAAAGGTCGTTCGCACGATCGTCGAGCGACTGCGCCTGGAAGAACTTCACGGCGTTGTCGACCGCGCTCGACACCGAAAGGCCGGTGGCGAGAGCGTTCTGCGTGCTGCCCAACTGGGTGTTGATGTTCTGCAACGCGAGCAGGTTTTGCTGGGTGGCAGAACCGAGAACGATACTGGACATGTGGTAGCTTCCTTCTAGGGATGACGAATGGGCCGCTTCGCGGTCCAGGACCTTGGGAAGCAAGCTCCGTGCCGGGTGAAAACTGCCGGGGCGACCCGCGCAAACCCGCGCAAATACGGCAAAATTTTCTCGTCGTTGCAGCGGCGGCCGGCACGAACGGCAGGATTTGCCGGGCGCAATTTGCCGAACCCGGCAAAGCTTGCCGCCTCATCCGCGCAGCGCCGCGCAAGCGCTCCGGCAAAGTTTGCCCGCGCGGTCCCGGCACGGTTTGCCGCCGCGCCCTATGGCCGCGACGCGAATGTTGCGTGTTCAAGGACTTAGCGCCGCCCATCGCGGTGGCACAGCGCTTGCTGAGACAGGCGCGACATGACTCCGCAAGCCGTCGCCACCGCAGCGAAAGCCATCGCGCCGCAGAACCCGCCCGCACAAGCGCCGGCGGCGAGCACGATCGATTTCTCGCAACTGCTCGGCGGCGGCTTCGCTTCGCTCCTCCAGGCGAGCAACAGCAACACGACGCCGCCGGCGCCGCCGCCACAAGCGAGCCCGCCGAAGCACAACAGCTCCGACACGGACTCCGCGAGCGCGAACCTTGCCGGCACGGCGTGCGCCGCGGCGCCGCAACAGCAGACGCAAGCGGCCACGTCCCCATACGGCCCAAGCGGCGGCGCAATCCACAACGCAGAGCACGACGCCCGCTGCCGCCGCGTCTTCAGTCGTAACGCCCGCCGCTGCGCTCTTCCGGCGCTGCCGCAGGCAGCCGCAACCAACGGCGCTTCCGGCACCACATCCGGCCAAGGCGCGCAAACCGTGCCGGGTGCCGCCGCGGTCGAAGCGCGGGTCGTGGCCGGCGCGCCCACTTATCTCTCGCAGCCGAGCGCGATGCTCGCGGGCCTGTGGCACCATGCCGGCGCGGCGCAAGCGAACGATGCCGACGCAAGACGACGACACGCAGCCCGGCGACGCGTCGGCTTCGGACCCCGCCGCCGCACCGAGCGATGCCTCGGCCGCGCAGCCCAAGCTCGCCGCCGCGGCGGATGCGGCTGCACAAAATGCGCATGGCGGAAACGACAGCGACACGAGCCTTCCCGCGCCCGACAACATTCCGGGCCAAGCGGTCGCGACAGCGGTCACATCCGATCCGACGGCGGCCGCGATTCCGGCACCAAGCCTTGGCGCACATCAGATCGTCACCGCCACGCCGACAGCGCCGACAAGCGCAACGACGACAGCGCTGCCGATGCCGGTTCACGTGCTGCCCGCGGGCGAGCAGGTCGCCCTCAGCTTGCGCCAGGCCGTCCAGAGCGGAACCGACCGCATCGAAATTCAACTGAAGCCGGCGAGCCTCGGCGCGATCACCGTGAAGCTCGACGTGACGCATGACGGGCACATCAGCGCCGTCATTTCCGCCGACCGCTCCGATACGCTCAATCTCTTGAAGCAGGATTCGCCGAGGTCTGCAGCAGGCCTTGCGCGACGCCGGCCTCAAGGCCGACAGCGGCAGCCTCAGCTTCAACCTGCGCGGCGGCGAGCAGCAGTCCTATGCGCAGAACGCGGCGCCGAACGCGACGTCGCAGCTTTATGCCGACGCGGCAGCGACGCCGGCGTCGAGCCAGTCTTCCGCCCAGCCCTCCTTCCGCCGCCACGACGGCACTCTCGACATCGAGGTCTAGCCCCATGACCGTCGCCAGCACGCAAAGCGCAGCCTCCGCCCTGACCTCGCTCGGCACCAGCCAGACGACCTCGAGCGGCAGCGACCAGCCAGCGCGCAGCAGCGCCAACAACGTTCTGAACTTCACCTCGAACTTCAACACGTTCCTGACGCTGCTGACGACGCAGCTCCAGAACCAGGACCCGCTGTCGCCGATGGACACCAATTCGTTCACGCAGCAACTGGTGGAGTTCAGCGAGGTCGAGCAGCAGATCGACACGAACAACAATCTGCAATCCCTCATCCAGCTTCAGACCGCGGGAGAGACGATCTCGTCGCTGCCGCTCGTCGGCGATCAGATCGAATACAACAGCGCCACCGCGCCGCTCGAGAACGGCACCGCGAGCTACAGCTACACGCTGCCGACGGCGTCCCAGCAAACCGAGCTCGTCGTCACCAACTCGAACGGCAACCTCGTCTACAGCACGACCGGCTCGACCAGCGCAGGCACGTCGAGTTTCACGTGGAACGGCCAGAACAACGCCGGCCAGCAAATGCCGAACGACGGCGCCTACACGCTGCAAGTGCATCGCCACCGGTGCCAACAACAGTCAGATCCAGGCGACGGTGCAGTCGATCGGCACGGTCAGCTCGGTCGCCGTCAACAACGGCACGGCCACGTTCGACGTCGACGGCATCAGCGTGCCGATGAGCGAGCTCGTGACCGTCAATCCCGCCAAATCGTCCACCGCGTCCAGCAACTAAGCCCATCTTCGACCAGGAGATCGTCCCATGAGCATCCTTGGCGCCATGTATGCCGCCGTCTCCGGCCTCAACGCGAACAGCAATGCCCTCGGCATCATTTCCGACAACATCGCCAACGCGAACACGATCGGATACAAGGATACGACCACCGATTTCTCGTCCCTCGTCACGGATAGCGGCGCGCACGATTATTCGCCGGGCGGCGTCACGACCATGCCGCTCTACAACATCGCGCAACAGGGCGCGATCCAGAGCGCGAGCTCGGCGACCGATCTCGCCATCTCGGGCGGCGGTTTCTTCGTCGTCAACAGCAACGCCGCGGGCGTCGCCGGCACCGGCACGACCTCGTTCACCCGGGCCGGCAATTTCACCGTCGATGCCAACGGCAACCTGGTGAATGCCGCCGGCCTCTATCTCCAGGGCCAGATCCTCACACCGGCGCAGAGCGCGGCGATCGCCGCGGGCGGAGCCCCGACCCTGAGCGGCACGACCCTCGCCGGGCTTCAGACGATCAACGTCAACAGCGTCAGCGAGACGGCAGATCCGACCGCCAACGTGACGCTCGAGGCGAACCTGCCGGCGAATGCGAGCCAGCCCGAGAACGATGACGGTGCCGGTCTACGATTCCGAAGGCATCGAGCACGACCTCACCCTCACCTTCACGCCGTCGGGCACGGCGAATCAGTGGACCGTGTCGGCCGCGTTCCCGGACGCCGGCGCCAGCACGGCGACGATCGCAGGCGGCGACAATACCGTGCAGTTCAACAGCGACGGCACGCTCAACGCCGCGGGCGTCGACCTTCAACACGGCCGGCGCGCTGCAGATCGCTTGGGATCCGACCGTGAGCGGCGCCACCTCGCCGCAGAACCTGAACTTCAATCTCGGTACCGATGGCTCGACCAACGGCCTGAGCCAGCTTGGTTCGTCCTTCACGGTTTCGAACATCAGCCAGGACGGCGTGCAATTCGGCAATTTCTCGAGCGTCTCCATCGGCAGCAACGGCCTCGTCACGGCCAATTTCTCGAACGGACTGACGCAAGCGATCGCGATCGTGCCGATCGCCACGTTCGAGGATACGGACGGCCTCACGCCGGTCTCGGGCAACAGCTATCTCGAGAGCGGCACTTCGGGCCTGCCGCTGCTCGAGGAGGCCGGCACCGGCGCCGCCGGCCAGATCGATCCATCGTCGCTCGAGAACTCGACCGTCGACATCGCGACCGAGTTCAGCCAGCTCATCATCGCGCAGAACGCCTATTCCGCGAATTCCAAGGTGATTACCTCGGCCGACCAGATGACGCAGGCGCTGTTGTCGATCCAAACCTCGTAATCGCTAGAATTTTCGACAATTTCTCCGGAAACCGTCGCGTGCGCGCTTAGCCGTTTTTTAAACCGGCGCGCGTAGAAGGTTGTGGAGCAAGAGCGAAGCCGGGACGCAACAGTGAGTCAGCGAAGCCAAACCTCCATGAGTGCAGACGGCACAGATTGGCTTCTCGAAGTCGGCAGCGTCGCGAGCGTCGAGAGCTTGCCGCCGACCGACACCAAGCGCTGGGTCATAAGGCGCAAGGCCGAAGTCGTCGCCGCCGTCCGCGCCGGCGTCATCAGCCTCGAGGATGCCTGCAAGCGCTATACGCTTTCGGTCGAGGAGTTCTTGTCGTGGCAAAGTCTCGTCGACAGCCACGGGCTTCCCGGCCTGCGCGTGACGCGGCTGCAAGATTATCGCGGCGCCAATCGCGCGCGCATCGCCTGAGCCCGCGGCAAGAACTGCCGCCCACGCGGCAAAATCTGCCGCCCGATTAACCGGTCCTTCACCCAACCGCAAATACGGTAACTGCGAGACGAGGTCTGCGCAGCCAAAGGCGGTTAACGGTGAACGGCCTGGTTCAATCCCTTCGCAATCTGGGCATCGTGCGGCTTGCCGTGCTCGCGGCGGTCGCCGCCGCCAGCATCGGCTTCTTCGGATTCATCAGCTCGCGCATCGCGACGCCGGGCTACGGCCTCCTGTTCGGCGACCTCGACGCCAAGGACAGCGGCGAGATCATCCAGAAACTCGACGCCATGACCGTGCCCTATCAGCTCAAGGGCGACGGCTCGACGATCATGGTTCCGGTCGATCAGGTGACGCGGGTCAGGATGCTCATCGCCGACGACGGACTGCCGCACGGCGGCTCCGTCGGCTACGAGATCTTCGACAAGAGCGACGCCTTCGGCACGTCGAGTTTCGTCGAGAACATCAATCAGGTGCGCGCGCTCGAAGGCGAGCTTGGGCGCACCATCTCCTCGCTCGACGCGATCCAGTCGGCGCGCGTCCATCTCGTGCTGCCGCGGCGCGAGCTGTTCACGCGCGAGCGTCAGGTGCCGAGCGCCTCGATCGTCGTGAAGCTGCGCGGCGCGGGCCGGCTCTCGAGCATGCAGGTCGCCTCGGTGCAACACCTGGTGGCCGTCGGCGGTGCCCGATCTCGTGCCCTCGCGCGTCTCGGTCATCGACACCGAAGGCAATCTCCTCGCGCGCGGCGACGGCGGCGGCGACGGCGCGATCTCCGGCACGACGGCCGAGGAGATGCGCGTCAATTACGAGAACCGCCTGTCGCGCAATCTCGAGGAGCTGATCGACCGCTCGCTCGGGCCGGGCAAGGCGCGCGTCGATGTCGATGTCGACATGGATTTCGATCAGGTCACGACCAATTCCGAATCCTACGATCCGAACGGCCAGGTCGTGCGCTCGACCCAGACCGTCACCGAATCGAACGACAGCTCTCAAGGCAGCGCGGCGCAGCCGGTCTCGGTCGCCAACACCCTGCCCAACAGCCAGCCGACCCCGGCCGCGCCCGGGAATTCCGGCCAGACGCGCGGCTCGCGCAGCGAGGAAACCGTCAATTACGAGATCACCAAGACGGTGCAGAACCAGGTGCGCCAGGCCGGCTCGCTCAAGCGGCAATCGGTCGCGGTCGTGGTCGACGGCACCTATAGCAGCGCCGCGGACGGGACCAAGAAATATCAGCCGCGCTCGGCCGACGAGATGAAGTCGCTCACCGCGCTGGTGCGCTCGGCCATCGGCTATGACGAGAAGCGCGGCGACAGCGTCGATGTCGTCAATATGCAATTCGCCGCCGTCGACGAGCCCGCGGCGGCGCCAACGCAGACCATCATGGGCTTCGAGCGCGCGGACATCATGCACATGGGCGAGACGCTCATTCTCGCCGTGGTCGCGGTCCTCGTGATCCTGCTCGTGATCCGGCCGCTCGTGAACCGGCTGCTCGACGGCGTCGCCGGCGGGCGGCGGCGGCGATGCGCCGCGGCTCCTCACGCGGGCCGGCGGCGCGACGGCGGCGCTCCCCGCGCCCGGCGGCGCGGCCGGAAACGCCGTGACGCTGGCGCAGCAGCGCAGCGCCCAGCATGCCGCCGAGCAGGACGCCATGATCGATATCGGCCAGGTCGACGGGCGCGTCGCCGCCTCGAGCCTGCGCAAGGTGAGCGAGATCGTGGACAAGCACCCCGAGGAGGCGCTCGCGATCGTGCGCAGCTGGATGTACCAGGAACGGTAAGAGGGCCGGCCGATCATGATGCGCATTCGCGACGACTACCGCACCCTCTCCGGCGCCGAGAAGGCGGCGATCCTGCTCCTCGCCATGGGCGAGGATCAGATGGGCAAGCTCTTCACGCTCATGGACGACGAGGAGATCAAGGAAATCTCCCAGACCATGGCCAATCTCGGCACGGTCGCCTCGCCCATCATCGAGCGGCTCGTCGTCGAATTCGCCGAACAGATCTCCGCCACCGGCTCGCTCGTCGGCACCTACGAAAGCACCGAGCGGCTGCTCGTCAAGGTGCTGGGCGCCGACCGCGTCAACAACCTCATGGAAGAAATCCGCGGTCCCGCCGGCCGCACCATGTGGGACAAGCTCGGCAACGTGAACGAATCGGTGCTGGCGAACTATCTCAAGAACGAATACCCGCAGACCGTCGCGGTCGTGCTTTCGAAGGTGAAGCCCGACCATGCCGGCCGCGTCCTGACGCAGCTGCCCGAGAGCTTCGCCATGGAAGTCGTCATGCGCATGCTGCGCATGGAGGCGGTGCAGAAGGACGTGCTCGACGACGTCGAGCGCACGCTCCGGAACGAATTCTTCTCGAGCCTCGCGCGCACCAACCGGCGCGATTCGCACGAGCTCATCGCCGATATCTTCAACAGCCTCGATCGCAACACCGAGACGCGCTTCATCACCGCGCTCGAGGAGCGCAACCGCAACTCGGCCGAGAAGATCAAGGCCCTCATGTTCACGTTCGAGGATCTGGGCAAGCTCGACGGCGCGGCGATCCAGGCGCTCCTGCGCACCGCCGAAAAGGAGAAAATCCCGATCGCCCTCAAGGGCGCGTCGGAAACCCTGCGCGACCTGTTCTTCTCGCACATGTCGGAGCGCGCCGGAAAGCTCCTGCGCGAGGAGATCGCGGCGATGGGCCCGGTCCGCCTCAAGGATGTCGAGGAATCGCAGGCCTATCTCGTGTCGGTCGCCAAAGACCTCGCCGCGCGCGGAGAGATCGTCATCTCCGACGGCAGCGGCGAAGACGAGCTCGTGTACTGAGGCCGCGCGATGGGCAAGCCGCAGCGCTTCCTGTTCGACGTGTCGTTCGACCGGCCCGATCCGCCGACGCCGCTGGGCGCGAGCGAGGCGCCCGAGCCGCGCTTCGCGCTGGCCGAGCTCGAAACGGCGCGCGCAGAAGGCCACGCCCAGGGACGCAGCGAGGCGCTCGCCGAAGCCGCGCAAGGCACCGAGGCGCGGCTCGCGGACACGCTGGAGATTCTGACCCGCGCCATCGAGCGCCTCGTCGAGGAGCGCGCGCGCATCGAGGGCGAGATCGAGCGCGTCGCGGTGACGCTCGTCCGCACCGTCCTGCACCGGGCGGTTCCGGCGCTTGCCGCCAAGGATCCGCTGGCGGAGTTCGAGGCCTTCGTCACGCGCACGCTCGGCGAAGCGTTCGACGAGCCGCGCATCGTGCTCCGCGTCGGCGACGCGCTGTTCGAGCCGGTGAAGAGCCGCCTGCCCGAGCTGAGCCAGGGGGCAGGCTATTCCGGAAAGCTCGTGCTGCTGGCCGATCCGGCGCTTGGCGCGGGCGACGGCAGGATCGAATGGGCCGACGGCGGCGCCGAGCGCGACATCGGCCGGCTTCTCGCCGAACTCGACAGGATTCTCGCACGCCCCGACCCCGACCCTGCCCCCGAACAACCGCGCGAACCCGAGGAGATACCGCATGACTGACACGAACCTTCAGCTCGACGAGCTCGACACCGAGGCGGTGCAGCCGGCCGAGGCGAAGCCGCAGAACGCCAAGGAGCTCGAGGCGGTCTACGACATCCCGGTGCAGATCTCGGCCGTGCTCGGACGCGCGACGATGCAGGTGAGCCAGCTCTTGAAGCTCGGCCGCGGCGCCGTCGTCGAGCTCGACCGCCGCGTCGGCGAGGCCATCGACATCTACGTCAACAACCGCCTCGTCGCGCGCGGCGAAGTGGTCGTCGTCGACGAGCGGCTCGGCGTCACCATGACCGAAATCGTCAAGGCCGACCGGACCTGAACGAACTCGAAAAAGGCCAAATCCCATGCGTCTTCTCATCGTCGGCCCGCTCGAGGGCTATATCACCGCCGCCGGCAAGATCGCCTTGTCGCGCGGCGCCAGCGTGGCGCATGTCGACGGCGTCGAGCAGGCGCTGACGGCGCTGCGCTCGGGCCAGGGCGCCGACCTCCTGCTGATGGACGTAAAGCTCGACATCGGCGCCATGGTGCAAAGCCTGCGCCAGGAGCGGTTCGCCGTTCCCGTCGTGGCGTGCGGCGTCGGCGCCGACGCGAGCGCCGCCGTGCGCGCGATCAAGGCCGGCGCCAAGGAATACCTGCCGCTGCCGCCCGACGCCGAGATGATCGCGGCGGTGCTGCAGGCGGTGGCGCAGGAAAGCCACGCGCTCCTCTACCGCGATGCGGCGATGGAAAGCCTCGTCAAGCTCGCCGAGCAGATCGCGCCGTCCGACGCGACCGTGCTCGTCACCGGCGAAAGCGGCACCGGCAAGGAGGTGCTGGCGCGCCTCATCCATCGCAAGAGCCGGCGCGCGCGGCAGAACTTCGTCTCCGTCAATTGCGCCGCCATCCCCGACAATCTGCTCGAGAGCGAGCTGTTCGGCCACGAGAAGGGCGCCTTCACCGGCGCCGTCGCCCGCCGCATCGGCAAGTTCGAGGAGGCATCGGGCGGCACGCTCCTGCTCGACGAGGTGAGCGAGATGCACCCGCGGCTGCAGGCGAAGCTCCTGCGCGCGGTGCAGGAGCGCGAGATCGACCGGGTCGGCGGAACGCAGCCGATCAAGGTCGACATCCGCCTCATCGCCACTTCGAATTGCGACCTCGAGGAGGCGGTGCGCAAGGGCGAGTTCCGCGAGGACCTTTATTTCCGCCTCAATGTCGTCACGCTGCGCATCCCGGCGCTGCGCGAGCGGGTGCGCGACATCGAGATCCTGGCCGAGCATTTCGTCAGCAAATACACCGATTCGAACGGGCTGCCGGCGCGCCGGCTCTCGGCCACGGCGCGCGAAATTCTCAACCGCCATCCCTGGCGCGGCAACGTGCGCGAGCTCGAGAACACGATGCATCGCGCCGTGCTCCTGGCCGGCGGCGAGGAGATCGGGCCCGAAGCGATCATGCTCGCGCCCTTGAAGCGCGGGGGCGACGAGGATGCGTCCTCGGGCGCGGCAGGCGCCGGCGGGCTCGTCGGGCACACCGTCGCCGAGGTCGAGCGCGATCTCATCCTCGGCACGCTCTCGCATTGTCTCGGCAACCGCACGCATGCCGCCAACATTCTCGGCATCTCGATCCGCACGCTGCGCAACAAGCTGCAGCAGTACCGCCAGGAAGGGCTGAACGTGCCGCTGCCGGGCGAGCCGGAACGGATTTCCGCTTGAGCTAGCGCGCGCGAACCCGGCCCATGGCCGACATCGCCACCACCTTCACCGGATCGCCGCAAGCGATCTTCGAGCGGCTTCTCGCGACGCTGAAGCGCGGCGAGATCGCGCTCGCGCTCGCGGTCGTATCGATCCTCGCCGTGCTCATCCTGCCGATGCCGACCTGGCTCCTCGACTTGAGCCTGGCGTTGTCGATGACGTTCTCGGTGCTCATCCTGATGGTGGCGCTCTTCATCGAGCGGCCGCTCGATTTCTCGTCGTTTCCGACCGTCCTGCTGATGGCGACGATGCTGCGCCTGGCGCTCAACCTCGCCTCGACGCGGCTCATCCTCGGGCACGGGCACGAAGGCACCGCCGCCGCCGGCCACGTCATCCAGGCCTTCGGCAATTTCGTGATGAACGGCAATTTCATCATCGGCGTGATCGTGTTCACGATCCTCGTCGTGGTGAATTTCGTGGTCATCACCAAGGGTTCGGGCCGCATCGCCGAAGTGGCGGCGCGCTTCAGCCTCGACAGCATGCCGGGCAAGCAGATGGCGATCGACGCCGACCTGTCGGCCGGCCTCATCGACGAGGGCAAGGCGCGCCAGCGCCGGCGCGATCTCGAGGACGAAAGCAATTTCTACGGCGCGATGGACGGCGCCTCGAAGTTCGTGCGCGGCGACGCGGTCGCCGGCCTCATCATCACCCTCATCAACATCGTCGCCGGCATCGTGATCGGCGTCGTGCAGAAGAACCTCACCTTCACCAACGCGACCCAGACCTACACGCTCCTGACCGTCGGCGACGGGCTCGTGACGCAGATCCCGGCGCTCATCGTCTCGACCGCGGCCGGCATGCTGGTGTCGAAGGCCGGCACGAGCGGTTCCGCCGACAAGGCCTTCTTCGGGCAGCTCGGCGCCTATCCCGCGGCCTTGGGCGTCGCATCCTCGCTGATGCTGACGCTGTCGCTCGTGCCGGGCGTGCCGATGCTGCCGTTCATGGTGCTTTCGGCCTTGACCGGCGGCGCCGCGTGGAAGCTCACGGACAAGAAGGACAAGGAACAGGAGCAGGCGGTCGAGGCGGCGAAGGCGGCGGCCCAGCCGCCCAAGGACGAGCCGATCCGCAACGCGCTCCAGATCGATCAGATCCGGCTCGAGCTCGGCTACGGGCTCTTGAGCCTCATCAACGGCGATCACGGCTCGCGCCTCACCGATCAGGTGCGGGGCTTGCGCCGTCAGCTCGCATCCGAGATGGGCTTCATCATGCCGTCGGTGCGCATCCAGGACAATCTGCAGCTCCCGGCGAACGCCTATCTCATCCGCATCAAGGAGATCGAGGTCGGGCGCGGCGAGCTGCGCCCGAGCATGCTGCTGGTGATGGACCCGCGCGGCGACCCGATCCAGCTTCCGGGCGAGGCCACGACCGAGCCGACCTTCGGCCTCCCGGCGCAATGGGTGCAGGAGACGCAGCGCGAGGAGGCGACGTTCCGCGGCTACACCGTGGTCGAGCCGCAGACGGTCATCACCACGCACCTGACCGAGGTCATCAAGGACAACATGGCCGAGCTTCTGTCCTATGCCGAGACGCAGAAGCTCATCGACGAGCTCGACAAGGGACACCAGAAACTCCTGGGCGACATGGTGCCGTCGCAGATTTCCATGGGCGGCATCCAGCGCGTGCTGCAGAATCTTCTGGCCGAGCGCGTCTCGATCCGCGACCTGCCGACGGTGCTCGAAGGCATTTCCGAGGCGTGCGGCTACAGCCGCAACGTCTCGATCATCACCGAGCACGTGCGCGCGCGCCTCGCCCGCCAGATCAGCGACGCCAACAGCGCCGAAGGCGGCTTCATCCCGATCGTCAGCCTGTCGCCGCAATGGGAGCAGTCCTTCGCCGAAGCGCTGTCGGGCCAGGGCGAGGAACGCCACCTCAGCATGGCGCCGAGCCGGCTCCAGGAATTCATCGGCGCCGTGCGCATCGCGTTCGAGCGGCTCGCCGCCAAGGGCGACACGCCGGTGCTGCTCACGAGCCCCGCCGTCAGGCCCTATGTCCGCTCCATCATCGAGCGCTTCCGTCCCAGCACGGTCGTCGTGTCGCAGAACGAGATTCACCCGAAGGCGCGTCTCAAGACGCTCGGACAGATCTGAGGCTGATCCGCCATGCGCCTGCGCAGCTTCTCCGGCCGGACCATGAACGAGGCGATGAGCCTCGTGCGCCAGCACTTGGGCGCCGACGCCATCATCGTCTCGACGCAGGAGGACGAAGACGGGCTGATGAGCGTCACCGCCGCGCTCGAAGCCGATCTCGCGCCCTATGCCGTCTCCGCCGGACCGAGCGCCGTCGACGCGATCGCGACGGCGCTCGACGGGCATGGGTGCGCGCCCGACCTCGCGGAGAAGATCATCGCGGCGGCTCTGCCCTATGACGAAGAGGAACCGCTCGTCGCGCTCTCGAGCGCGCTGGCGACGCTCTATCCCTTCAAGCCGGTCGCGGCCGAGGACGGGCGGCGCTGCTTCTTCCTGGCGGGGCCGCCGGGCAGCGGCAAGACCGTCACCGCGGCGAAGCTCGCCGCGCGCACCGTGTTCGCCGGAAAGCGCGTGCGCCTCATCACGGCGGACGCGCAGCGTGCCGGCGCCGCCGAGCAGCTCGCGGCGTTCGCCAAGATCCTCAACGTGCCGATGGAGCGCGCCGAAGACGCGGCCCAGCTTGCGGCTGCGGTCGCGGCGGCGCAACCGGCCGAGCTCGTCATCATCGACGGGCCGGGCGTCAATCCCTATGAGGCCGCGGAGCGCAGCGACTGGAAGGCATTGGCCGCCGCCGCCAAGGCCGAGCCGCTGCTCGTCCTGCCGGCCGGCGGCGACGTGGTCGATACGCTCGACATGGCGCGCATCTTCGCCGCCGACGGCTGCACGCGGCTCATCGTCACGCGGCTCGATCTTTCGCGCCGTTTCGGCAGCGTGATCGCCGTGGCGGACGAATTGCGCCTTCCCTTCGCCGAGGCCGGCGTATCGGCCGCGATCGCCGACGGCCTCAGCCCGTTCAATCCCGTCCTGCTCGGCCGCCTGCTGCTCGCAGAAGAGGTGCGGTCGCGCCGGCCGGCGTTCCACAAGCGAGGTGTGTCATGACAAGCGCGACGGCCGCGGCCCTCGCCGCTTCTCCGGCGCCGATTGCCGAGAAGCGCAACATCATCGCCGTCGCGTCCGGCAAGGGCGGCGTCGGCAAGACCTGGTTCTCGATCACGCTGGCGCACGCGCTCGCCAACGCCGGGGCGAAAGCGCTGCTGTTCGACGGCGATCTCGGCCTTGCCAATGTCGACGTGCAGCTCGGCACCACGCCGCGCCGCGATCTCGCCAGCGTGATCGCCGGCGAAGCCACGCTCGCGCAGGCGGCGACGCCGCATGCCGTGCGGCTTCGACATCATCGCCGGCCGCTCCGGCTCGGGCGGGCTCGCCAACCTGCCGCCTGGCCGGCTCATGGAGCTGCGCGCAGACCTCGGCAAATTCGCGCAGAGCTATGACTGGGTCGTGCTCGATCTCGGCGCCGGGATCGAGCGCACCGTGCGCATGCTGACCAAGGAGGCGCGCGTCTGCCTCGTCATCACCACCGACGAGCCGACCTCGATCACCGACGCCTATGCCTACATCAAGGTCACCGCGCTCGAGCGCCTGGCGAGCGGCATCCAGATCGTCGTCAACATGGTGTCGAACGTGCGCGACGGCGAGCGCACCTACGGCACCCTGCTGCGCGCCTGCCGCGAATTCCTGAAGCTCGAGCCGCCGCTCGCCGGCATCATCCGGCGCGACGACCGGGTCAAGGAAACGATCCGGCGCCAGGTCCCGCTGCTGACGCGCTCGCCGACCTGCGATGCGGCCGAAGACGTCGGCACCATCGCGCGGCGCATCGTGACCGACCTGGGATCGCGATGAACGATCCGCTGTCCATCGCAGCGAAGCCCGCGCCCGGCGCGGCGCTGGTGACGGGCAGCGCTGTCACGCCCTCGCCCTCGCTCCGAGCCGCTTCCGGCCGTTGCACCGGCCACGGCGGCGGCCGCCGATACGGCGCCCGTGTCGCTCGAAATCGGCACGACGATCGGCGCAACGCTGATCGCCGCCGCGCCCGGCGGCAACGCGGCCACGGTCGGATCGCGCTTCGAGCTTCGCCTCGGCGCCGCCGCGATCTCCGCGAGGGGTGCGAGCAGCACAGGAACGATCGCGCTGAGCGCGGGCGGCGACACGATCGTCGAGTCCGGGCTGGGGACGCTCGCGCTCGACCGCAGGCTCGCGCTGGCGCCGGGCACCACCATCGCGTTTCAGCTTTTCGGCGCGAGCGATCCAGGCCAAATCGAGCTGCCGCCGTCGCAGGCGAACGGCTGGTCGGCGCTCGATCAGGTTCTCGCCGCACTCGACAAATCGGCGCCGGAGCTCGGGCAGCAGCTGCGCGCGGCGCTGACGCCGGCGACGGGCCCTGCCCTCGCCGCGACCCTGCTGTTCATGGCCGGCGCGCTCTATTCGGGCAAATGGCCCGGCGAAGCGGTCATGCGTGCGCTTGGCAGCGCCGGGCTCGAGCGGCTCAAGGCGAAGCTCGACGGCGATCTTGCCGGGCTGCGCCGGCTCGGCAACGAGGCATCGACCGGGGACTGGCGCGTGCTCACCCTGCCGCTGCTCATGGGCGCCGCGATCGAGCCGCTGCGCCTTTACCTGCGCCGCAAGGACAAGGAAGCGGCGCGCGATCCGGCGGGCCAGCGCTTCATCATCGAGGCCCAGCTGTCACGGCTCGGCGCCTTGCAGCTCGACGGGCTCGTGCGCGGCCACCGGCTCGATCTGGTGCTGCGCAGCCATGCGCCGCTGCCGCAGGCCGTGCGCGACGAGGCGGGCGTGCTCTTCCGCAACGCCAGCGCGGCCGCGGGCTATCACGGCGATATCGTGTTCGCGACGGCATCGTCCTTTGCCGTCGATCCGCTGACCGAGCTGCGCGGGCACGTCGCGGTGCGGATCTGACGCCGGATCAGGCCGTACGGCTGCGGCGGCGATGGGTTTCGCCGCCGATCTCGTCGAGCATGCGCTGCTGCAGGCGCGCCACGCGTTTTCGCTGCTGCGTCGCGCGCGTCGCGGCGGCGACTTCGTAGCGCTTCACCTCGCGATAGGATTCCGAGAGCGCGTCGCGCGCCAATGCCACCTGCTGCTCGACCGAGGCGAGCGACTGCGCGATCTTGTTCCGTTTCTCGATCACGTGCGCGGCATAGGCGCCATAGGCCGATGCCGCCTCGGTCGAGGACGCGGCGACCTTCTGCTCGCTCGCCTGTTCGGCGACGAGGCGCGCCTCCTCGCCGCGCAGCTTGTCGGCGAGCGTTTCGAGCTCGGCCAACTGCCGGCGGCGCTCGTCGAGCTGCCAGCGATGCAGGCGAATGAGGCTGTCGATCGCGGTCATGCCGCTTCTCCGATTATGGTGGCGAGCGCCGCGTATCCCGCGGCGAGATCGGCACGCTCATCCTTCTCCTGCGCCAGGAACTTCTCGAGCGCGGGATAGCGCGCGATGGCGTCGTCGACGCGCGCGTCGCTGCCGCTCCGATAGGCGCCGAGGCGGATGAGCTCGGCCATGCTTTCGTACGAAGCGATCGCGGTCCGCGCCGCGCCGACGAGGCGGTTCTCGGCCGGGCTGTTGCATTGCGGCATGGCGCGCGAGATCGAGCGCAGCACGTCGAGCGAGGGATAGCGGCCGCGCTCGGCGATGGTGCGCTCCAGCACGATATGGCCGTCGAGAATGGCGCGGCAGGCGTCCGAGATCGGTTCGGTCTGATCGTCGCCTTCGACGAGCACGCTGAACAGGCCGGTGATGCTGCCCGTGCCGACGCCGGTGCCGGCGCGTTCGAGGAGCTGCGGCAGTTCCGCGAACACCGAGGGCGTGTAGCCCTTGGTGGTCGGCGGCTCGCCGGCGCTCAAGCCGATCTCGCGCTGCGCCGTGGCAAAGCGCGTGATGCTGTCCATGAGGCACAGCACGTCGAGGTCCTGATCGCGCAGGAATTCGGCGATGGCGAGCGTCAGATAGGCCGCCTGGCGGCGCATGAGCGGCGATTCATCCGAGGTCGCGATGACGACGATGCTGCGCGCCAAACCTTCGGCGCCGAGATCGTCCTCGATAAACTCCTGCACCTCGCGGCCGCGCTCGCCGACGAGGCCGATCACGGTCGCGTCCGCCGCGGTATAACGCGCGATCATCGACAGCAGCACCGACTTGCCGACGCCCGAGCCCGCGAAGATGCCCATGCGCTGGCCGCGGCAGCACGTGACGAAGGTATTGAGCGCGCGTACGCCCAAATCGATCTTGCCCTGCACGCGCTTGCGCTCGTGCGCGGGCGGCGGCCGGTTGCGCAACGGATAGGCCGTGCCGCCTTGCGGCAGCGGTCCCTTGCCGTCGAGCGGCTCGGCAAACGCGTTGACGACGCGGCCGAGCCAGGCCTTGTGCGGGAAGATCGCGCCCGGTCCCGGCACCGGCTCGACCTTGCAGCCGAGGCCGATCCCCTCGACCGTGCCGAACGGCATGAGCAGCGCCTGGCCGTCGCGACAGCCCACAACCTCGCACATGACGCGGCGCCGCTGCGCCAAAATCTCGAACTCGACCGCCGACCGCGACGTCGCGCGCGATGCCTCCGGCCTGGAGCAGCATGCCGAGCACGCCGGTGACGCGGCCATAGCGCCGGCACGGCTCGAGCCGGGCGACTTCGTCGATAACCTTAGAGAGAACCAAAGAGCGCCCCTTCGACCGCGGCGGCGCCACGAGAAAGCGCCTTGCGGCATCATCGCCTGGTGCGCTTAACTGCCAGTTAAATCATGGAAAATCGCGGCGTGTCGCGGTGCAACAAAAGCGCGCCCAAGGCGATAATCCGACACCTCAAGACGAGTTCATCCTAAAAAATTTTACTCGCGCGTTTCTGATTAACCCAGCTTTAACTTCACTTGGTAACAATGCTTAAAGCGATTATCGTCACGGGTCTCACGCCGGAGGTGAGGAATGCGAGTTCTTCTTGTTGAGGATGACTCCGCGACGGCGACCAGCATCGAGATGATGCTGCGGGCCGAGGGCTTCATCTGCGATACCACGGATCTGGGCGAAGACGGGCTCGAGATCGGCAAGCTCTACGACTACGACATCATCATTCTCGACCTGATGCTGCCCGACATCGACGGTTACGAGGTGCTGCGGCGCCTGCGCGCGGCGCGCGTGCGCACGCCGATCCTCATCCTCTCCGGCCTCGGCGAACTCGATCACAAGATCAAGGGCTTGGGCTTCGGCGCCGACGACTTCCTGACGAAGCCGTTCGACCGCCGCGAGCTGATCGCCCGCATCCAGGCGATCGTGCGGCGCGCCAAGGGCCATTCCGAATTGGTCATCCGCACCGGCAGGCTCACCGTCAATCTCGACAGCCGCACCGTCGAGGTCGAAGGCGCGCCCTTGCACCTCACCGGCAAGGAGTACGGCATCCTCGAGCTTTTGAGCCTGCGCAAGGGCACGACGCTGACCAAGGAGATGTTCTTGAACCATCTCTACGGCGGCATGGACGAGCCCGAGCTCAAGATCATCGACGTGTTCGTCTGCAAGCTGCGCAAGAAGCTGTCGCAGGCGGCGGGCGGCGACAATTACATCGAGACGGTGTGGGGCCGCGGCTATGTGCTGCGCGACCCGCCGGCCGACAGCGAGAGCGCGCCGCGCAAGGTCGTGGCGAAAGCCTGAACCCTCTCCTTCCTCACTTCACGAGAGCGTGAACGGCGGCCTCCGGGCCGCCGTTTCAGTTTGCGGCCGCCGCGGCCTGCGGCGCGAGCCGGTAGAGGCCGCGCTGCTGCGGCACCGGCTCGAACCGGTCGGTGACGCCGAGCGTCGTCTCGGCGCCGCCCAATGCCAGGAACCCGTCCGGCCGGAGCTGCCACGACAGCCGCTCGAGCAACGCCGCTTTCGTCGGCTGGTCGAAATAAAGGAGCACGTTGCGGCACAGGATCATGTCGAAGCGGCCGAGCAAGGACAGGTCGTCGAGCAGGTTCGCCACCCGGAACTCCACCATGGCGCGCAGCGCGGGCTTGATCTGCCAGCGGTCGGCCTCGGGCTCCATGTGCCGGACGAGGTACTTGAGCGGCAGGCCGCGCTGCACTTCGAACTGCGAATAGTTGCCGGCCTTGGCGCGCTCGACCATTTCTCCGGAAATGTCAGTCGCGAGCAGCGAGACGTGCCAGCCGTGGAGCCGGATGCGCTCCTCGTCGAGCAGCATGGCGAGCGAATAAGGCTCCTGGCCGGCGGCACACGCCGCGCTCCAGAAGCGCAGCGTGCGGCTCGCGGCGCGCGCCTTCAGCAACGACGGCAGCACGATCGAGCGGAACTGCTCGAACGGCTTCATGTCGCGGAAGAACGACGATTCGTTGGTCGTCATCGCCTCGACGATCTCGCGCGCCAGAGCGCTGTCCGCGCGCTTCTGCAGCGCGCGGGCGAGCGCCGTCACCGAGGCGAAGCCGTGGCGCTGCGCCACGGCCAGGACGCGCGACTCGATGAGATAGGTTTTGTCTTCCGTCATGACGAGTCCCGACCCATCCTTGAGGAGACGCGCGAAGAGGGCGAAATCCGCCTGGTTCATGGCGCGCCCCGCCGCCCGAGATCGGCGAGGAAGGGCCCGATCTCGTCGACCGGCAGAAGCGCGCTCGCGAGCCCCGCCGATGCGACGGCGCCGGGCATGCCCCAGACGATGCTGGTCGCCTGGTTCTGCGCCAGGACCGTGCCGCCAGCCGCGACGACGGCGCGCGCGCCTTCGAGCCCGTCATGTCCCATGCCGGTGAGGATGATCGCCAGCAGCCCGCTGCCGTAGAGCTCCGCAAGGCTGCGCAGCATCGGATCGACCGACGGGAGGCAGTAATTCTCGGCCGGCCCCTTGGAGAGGCGGATCACCGGCCCGTCCCCGCCGCGCTCGATCGCCATGTGGTGCCCGCCCGGCGCCACGTAGAGGCGGCCGCCGACAATGGCTTCGCCGTCCACGCCCTCGGCGGCGACAAGGCCGCTCGCGCGCGCCAGGTGATCGGCGAAGATGGCGGTGAAGGTCGCCGGCATGTGCTGCGTGATGAAGAGCGGCTGGCGCAGCCCCTGTTTCAGCGCGGCGACGATGCGGTAGAGCGCCACCGGCCCGCCGGTCGACGCGCCGATCGCGATCGCCTGCGGCGGCTCGGCGGGCAGAGGCCGAAGGGCGACGGAGGCCGTCGCCGCAACCGGGCGCGGCGCCGGCGCCCCGCCGCGGGCACGCTGCGCCTCGACCAGCGCCCGCACCTTGGCGATCAGCTCGCGGCGGAACGCGTCGCCCGCGGAGAGCGCGGCCGAGGTCGGCTTGGTCACGTAATCGGCGGCGCCGGCGGCGAGCGCCTTCAGCGTCACCAGCGCGCCGCTCCGCGTCAGCGACGAGACGATGACGACCTTGAGATTTGGCCGCGCCTTCAGCATCAGCGGCAGGGCGGCGAGCCCGTCCATCTCCGGCATCGCCACGTCGAGCAGGACGAGCTCGATGTCGTAGCGTTCGAGCGTGTCGAGCGCGATGCGGCCATTGCCGGCCGATGCGACCACGGCAATGTCGCCTTCGGCCTCGAGCGCGCGCGTCAAGAGGCCGCGGATGACGGCGCTGTCGTCCACCACCATGACGCGATAGGGCGAAGCGGCGACGTTCGCTCCCGGGCGGGCGCCGCGCGCCGCGGATGCGATGCTCACAGCAGCCCCACCTGTGCGAATTTGGTTTCCAGAATGTCGCCGTCGAACGGCTTCATGACATACTCGTTGGCGCCGGCCTCGATCGCTTCCTGGATGTGCGCGATGTCGCTGTGCGTGGTGCAGAACACGACGATCGGCGCGGCGCCGCCGGGCGTGCGGCGGAGCTGGCGCAGGAAATCGATACCGTTCATCACCGGCATGTTCCAGTCGAGCAGGATCGCGTCCGGCATCTGGCGCAGGCAAAGATCGAGCGCGAGCTTGCCGTCGGGCGCCTCCTCGATGGCGAAGTTCAGCTCCTCGAGGATGCGCCGCGCGACTTTGCGCACGACGCGCGAATCATCGACCACGAGGCAGCTCTTCATGCCGCCGCCCGGGCACCGAGCTCGACCGCCTTGGCCACGTCGAGGATGACGAGGAGGCAATCCTCGAGGCGGCAGATGCCGGCCGCGACCTGCCGCCAGGCCGGGTCGAGAACCGCTATGCCGTGCTCGATCGTCTCATCGGCGGGCCGCAGCACGTCGCCGACCTTGTCGACGAGAAAGCTGTAGAGCTCGCCGGCGAGCTCGATGACGACGCACATCGGGACTACGTCGTCGGGCGCCGGCGGAAGCCCGAGCCGCTTCCTCAAATCGATCACGATGACGATGCGCCCGCGCAAATTGAGCGCGCCCGCCACTTCCGGCGGCGCCAAGGGAACGGGCGTCATGGGCGGCGGCGCCAACACGTCGCGCACCTGTTCGACCGGGATGCCGAAGATTTGCCCGGCCAGCGTGATCGAGACCAGCTCCTTCATGCCGCGTCCTGGCGCCGGAGCGCGCGGCCGAGCGTGTCGAGCAGCGCCCGGCTGTCGAGTTTCTGCACGGCGGCCGGGAAGCGGCTATCGCGCTCCGTGGCGTCGGCCAAGGCCACGAGCGGCTTGCCGCGCCACTGGCCGTTCTCGAGCGAATGGGCGAAGGCGTCGATGCCGGGCGTGTCCTCGTCGGCGAGGATGGCATCGACCGCTTCGCCGCTGGCGCACAGCGCGCGCGCCTCCTCGATGGATTCGACGAAGGCCACGTCGTAGCCGGCGGCGCGCAGCACGGGGATCAGCAGGGTGCGGAAGAAGGCGCTGCCTTCGATCAGCAGGACGTGGCGCGGCGCGGCGCTCTTGCGGCCCCTGCCCTCGCCGCATGCCGCCTTGAGATAGAAACCGGCGTCGATGATGTCGGTCGCCTGGCCCGCGATGATGGCGCTGGCGATGAGCCCGGCCTGGCCGGCCGGCCGCTCGATCGCGATCGCCTCCTCGACGATGTCCTCGATCGCGTCGACCACCAGGCCGATGGCGCTGTCGTCCTGCGCTAGCACGATGAGCGGCCGTCTTCCCGGACGCACCCGGAAGCGAGTCGGACGAGAGCGCGACGAGCGGCATGAGGCGGCCGCGATACTGCACGACCGGGCTTCCGTCGGCGAACTCGACATCGGCCAGGTCGATTTCCTCGAGCCGGCCGACCACGCCCAAGGGGATCGCCTTCAATCCGGCGGAGCCGGCGCGGAACAAGAGCAGGCTCAATTTCGCGCCGCTTTCCTTCGGCGCGGGCGGCGCCGGCGCCGCGGTCGTCGACACGCCGATCCCGCCCTTGGCGGCGGCAATGCCGGCGGGATCGAGGATGAAGACGACGCGGCCGTCGCCGAGGATGGTGTTGCCGGCGAATATAGGAATACCGCGCAAGCACCGGGCCGACCGGCTTCACCACGATCTCCTCGGCGTCGGCGATGCCGTCGACCATGATGCCGAAGGTGCGGCCGGCCGCCTCGGTGACGATGACGATCGGCTCTCCCGTCACGTCGCCGCGCGACTGGCCGAGGAGCCGCCGCAACCACACGATCGGCAGGAGCCGGTCCCTGAGCCGCATCACCGGCGCGCGGTTGAGCCATTCGATCTTGTGCTCGGCGCCGACCTGCACCAGCTCGAGCACGGCCATCTGCGGCAAGGCAAAGCGCTCGCCGCCGCTTTCGACGATGAGCGCGGAGACGATCGCGAGCGTCAGCGGCAGCACGATCTTGAAGGTCGTGCCGCGGCCCGCGACGCTGTCGATCTCGATCGTGCCGCCCAATCGCTCGAGGTTGGCGCGCACCACGTCGAGGCCGACGCCGCGGCCGGAGATCGACGTCACGCTTTCGGCCGTCGAGAAGCCGGGCCGGAACACGAAGTCGCGGATCTCGCGCTCGGTGAGCGCGGCGAGGTCGGCTTCGCTGGCAAGGCCGAGCGCGATCGCGCGCGCCTTGATGCGGTCGAGCGCGAAGCCGCGGCCATCGTCCGCCACCTCGATCACGACATGGCCGCCTTCGTGGAACGCATCGACCGAGATGCGGCCTAGGGCCGCCTTGCCGGCGCGCGCGCGCTCTTCGGGCGCCTCGATGCCGTGATCGGCCGCGTTCCGCACCATGTGCGTGATCGGGTCGCGAATGAGTTCCAGCACCTGGCGGTCGAGCTCGGTGTCGGAGCCGCGCATGTCGAGCTCGATCGTCTTGCCGAGCTCGCGCGAGACCTCGCGCACGAGGCGCGGCAGCTTCGACCACACATTGCCGATCGGCTGCATGCGGGCGCGCATCACGGTTTCCTGCAGCTCGGTCGTGACCTGCGACAGGCGCTGCAAGGGCGCGGCAAACGCGCCGCGCATCTCGCTGCGCAGCACCTGGAGAAGCTGATTGCGCGTCAGCACCAGCTCGCTCGCCGTGGTCATGAGCTGATCGAGCAGATCGACGTTGACGCGGATGGTCTCGCTGGCGACCGCGAGGTCGCGCGCGGGGCTGATGGCGTGCGGCTCCGGCTCGTCCGCGGCGGCAGCGGGGGAATTCTTGCCGAGGGCTTCGAGGCGGGCGACGAGGTCGCGATCATCGCCGCGCGGCTCGGCGCCATTCTCGGCGAGCGCCGAAAGCGTTTCCTTGATCCGGTCGATCGCGAGAAAGATCGCGCTCACCACGTCGGGCCCGGCCTCGAGCTCGCCGTCGCGCAGGCGCCCCAGGACATTTTCCGCGGCATGCGCGATGCGCTCGAGGCGCGGCAATGCAAAGAACCCGCATGTCCCCTTGATGGTATGGAACACGCGGAAGATGCTTTGCAGCGACGCCGGATCGGCGCTCTTTTCGAGCTGCACGAGAGCGCTGTCGAGCGCCGCCAGACTCTCGATCGTCTCGGTCAGGAATTCCTTGAGGAGATCGTCCATACCGTCCCGCGCAAGCGCGGTTTTCCGCGCCCTTCAGCATCTGCGGGAAAGTCCAAAAAAACGTTTAAAATCCGCTCAAACCGGGGCCGATGCCGCGGTCAGGACGGCGCGCCCGGGCGCGGCTTCGGCGAGCGCGAGCCGGGCGCCGATCTGCTGCGCCAGGCGATTGGTATAAAATGCGTGAACATTGCGCGGCGTGAGCGCGTCGGCGGGCGCAGATGGCCGCGAGCGCCGCGCGCTGCTCCTCGGGGAGGTTGACGCTGTCGCCTTCGGCCGTCACCTCGAGCCCCGGCGCGGCCCCGGCCAAGGCCCTCACGGCAACGGCGCCGCCGCGCGGCAGCGCATCGGCCGCGACCATGACGAGGTTGCAGGCAAGGCGCTGCCACGGCAGCGGCAGCGCGCTCACCGCCGCCTCCCAGTCGCAGCGCACCTTGCCGCCCTCGAGCAGCGCCAGCGCGCATTCGCGCGCGTCGATCGTGGCGGCGCCCGAGGCGCCGGTGCCGGCCGTGCCATAGGCGAAGCGGTAGAATTGCAGGCGCTGGCCGGCCTTCTTCGCGCTTTGCCCGATCGAGCGCCATCGCTTCCTTGACGAATTCGGGGTCGTCGTCGTCCAGCAGCTCGATGCCGTTGTTGATGGCGCCGACCGGGCTGATGAGGTCGTGGCAGAGCCGCCCGCACAACAGCTCGAGGACGCGAAAATCGACCGCGACGCCCATCTCTATCCCCTCACCGGCGCGGCGAGTTGCTCGGCCGCGGCAAGATCTTCGGGAGCATTGGCATTGAAGAACGGATCGACCGGGTCGCACGAAAACGCGACGCGGCGCAAGCGGTAGCGCCCGGTCCAGAGATCGACCTTGCGCACGCCCTCCTCGACCATGGCGCGGCGCAGCTCGTGCCGGAGCGCGACCGGCCAGAGGCCGAAGACCGGGTGATCGCGCCCGTCCGAGGCGGCGCAGGCCAGCTCGGCATCGGCGCCGAGCGATGCGGCGAGGCGCGCCACCAGGTCGAGCGGCAGGAACGGCGCGTCCGTGGCGAAGCTCGCGACGTGGGTGGCGCCCGCGACGCTTTCGGCGGCCCAATCGAGCCCGGCCAGCACGCCCGCCAAAGGGCCGGCGAAACCCGGAACGCCGTCCGGCACGACCGGCAGGCCGAAGCGCTCGAGCCGCGCCGGATCGCCGTTGGCGTTGAGGCAGAGCGCAAAAACCTGCGGCCGCGCGCGCTCGATCACCCAATCGAGGATCGGCCGCCCGGCGACGAGGCGCAGCCCCTTGTCGCCGCCGCCCATGCGCCGCGCCAGGCCGCCCGCGAGCACCACGCCGGCGATCTTCACGCCTCGTCCTCGGCGAGGCTTGCCTTGCGCTGCACCCGCTCGCTTTCCTCGCCGTCCGTGCGCGTCGTCGTCGAACACGATGCGCTCCTCGCCCGAGAGCGCGATGAAGCGCCGGCCCTTGGCGCGGCCGATCAAGGTCAGCCCCGCCTTCTTCGCCAAATCCACGCCCCATGCGGTGAAGCCCGAGCGCGAGATCAGGATCGGGATGCGCATCTGCACGCACTTGATGACCATCTCCGAAGTGAGCCGGCCGGTGGTGTAGAAGATCTTGCCCTCGGGGCCGATATGTTCGAGGTGCATGTAGCCCGCGATCTTGTCGATCGCGTTGTGGCGGCCGACATCCTCCATGTAGACGAGCGGGCGGTCCTCCTCGCACAGAACGCAGCCGTGGATCGCGCCCGCCGCGAGATAGAGGCTCGGGCTGGTATTGATCTTGCGCGCCAGCGCATAGAGCCACGAGGTGCGCAGCACGGCATCGCGCGGCAGGGCGATCTCGTCGAATTTCTCCATGAGGTCGCCGAACACGGTGCCCTGCGCGCAGCCCGAGGTCAGCGTCTTCTTGCGCAGCTTCTTCTCGAAGTTGGTGCGCCGCCCGGTGCGCACGACCACGGTGGCGAGATCCTCGTCGTAATCGATGCCGGCGATGGCATCGTCGGCGCGCAGCATGTTCTGGTTGAGGAGATAGCCCACGGCCAGGTAATCGGGATGATCGCCGACCGTCATCATGGTCACGATCTCCTGGCCGTTGAGGAAGAGCGTGAGCGGGCGCTCGACCACGACCGAGGTGCTGACCGCGCGTCCCTCGTGATCGAGCCCCGCGACCCTTTGCGTCAGGCGCGGATCGTCCGGGTCGGGACGGACGGCGAATTCCCTCATGGCGGCGATATTGCTGCGGCGCCTTGGCCTTAGCAAGCGCGCGGCGGCTCGCGGCGCCGTGACTTTAAGATGAATTTTACCCAATCTTCGTAGCTTTGCGCGTGGTTCCCGCCCCGCGCGTCCCCATCGCCATGCGCCCCAGCAACCTGTCGCTCCGCGCCAAGATGTGCATTGCGCCGGCCATTCTCGTGGCGGCGCTGCTCGGCCTTGCCGCCTACGCGATTGCGCTTCTGGCGACGAGCGACGGGCGACTGTCTGTCCGGCCTGGCGTTCGATCTCGGCGCGCGGGTCGCGGTGCTCGACCAGGCGGTCGCGAGCATCGAGACCGGGCTCTATCGCCTCGCCGCGCTCGAGGCCGCACGGCGACGGCGCCAACGCCGCTGCGGTCGGCGCCGAGATCGGCGTCAAGCTGAGCCATCTTCCCGCGCTTTTCGCCGTGATCTCGGCCGACAACGACGACCCGCAGGACGCGCTGCTCATCCTGCCCCTGGCGAAGACGCTCAAGGCTACGACACCGCAGTGCACCAAGTGATCGATACCGCCGCCAACTCCGGCGCAGGCGACGACTTTCGTCACCGCCGTGCAGACCGTCTATCTCGACTACGAAAGCCAATCGGCACAGCTGAGCGCCGCGCTCGAAGCCGCAAGGCGAGCCTGTTCGACGCGCTCCACCCGAGAACCGCGCGGCGCGCCAGGTCCTCATCTGGGTCACGCTCGCGGCGACGCTCATATCGCTGGCGACGGCGCTCGCGTTCGGCCACATGATCGCGCGCCCGGTGCAACGCCTCACGCAAGCGATGCGGCGGCTCGCGGAGGGCGACCTCACCGTCGCGATCATGCCGTCCGGCCGCGGCGACGAGATCGGCGCCATGGAAGAGGCACTCGCCGTCTTCAAGGAGACGACGGCGGCGGCCCAGCATCTGGCCGCCGAGCGCGAGGCGGCGCGCCGCGCCCAGGCCGAGCGCGCCGACCGTGTCGCCGCGCTGACCCACCGCTTCGACAGCGAGGTGAGCGGCGCGCTCGACATGGTCGCGAGCGCCGCAACGCAGCTCCAGGAGACCGCGTCGGGCATGGCTTCGACCGCGGAGCAGACGAGCCGCCAGTCGGCCGCGGCGAGGGGCGCCTCGGGCCTCGCCGCCGACAACGTCAATACCGTCGCCAGCGCGACCGAGGAGCTGGCGGCTTCGGTCGGCGAGATCGGCCGCCAGGTGACGCTCTCGACCCAGGTCGCCGACAAGGCGGTGGCCGAGGCCGAGCGCACCAACCGCACCGTCAAGGGCCTCGCCGAAGCGTCGCAGAAGATCGGGCAGGTGGTGGAGCTGATCAGCTCGATCGCCGGCCAGACCAACCTCCTGGCGCTCAACGCCACCATCGAGGCGGCGCGCGCCGGCGAGGCCGGCAAGGGCTTCGCCGTGGTCGCGAGCGAGGTGAAGTCGCTCGCCACGCAAACCGCCAAGGCGACCGAGGAGATCGCCGGCCAGGTCACCGGCATGCAGCGCGTGACCGACGACGCCGTCGCGGCGATCGGCCATATCGTCAGCACCATCCACGAGGTGAGCCAGATCGCCGCGGCGATCGTCACCGCGGTCGAGGAGCAGAACGCCGCCACCTCGGAGATCGCCCGCAACGTGCAGCAGGCCTCGATCGGCACCGCCGAAGTGTCGCGCAACATCGCCGGCGTGAGCGACGCCGCGACCCGCGCCGACAGCACCGCGAACGAGGTGCTGACCGCGGCGACCCGGCTCTCGACCCAGGCCGGCGCGCTGCGGCGGGCGATCGATCAGTTCCTGGGCGAGGTCAGGGCCGCGTGATAAGCGGCTGATATTTCGTCGAATTTATAGATTGGGCCGGTTCCGCAGAGTTCGTCCGCGCCTTGGTTCTCGCCGTGTGGCGGGATTGGGTTCCGTTCGGCGAAATGGCCGCGCATCGCAAATTGGGTTCGTTCTGCGAAAAATGCATAAGCCGTCGTCATGCTGGGCCTTCCGCCGGGCCCGTGGCAGCGCCGCGGGCCGCAGGCGGGCGCCCTGTACGCTAACTACGTAATTCTGTCAAGGCCGGTCAGGCGAGCGACAGGCGCGCGGCGCGGTGGGCGAGGAGCGGCGGCCGTGTCCGCGGCGCTCCGGTAGCGCTCGGCCTTGCGCTCGCATTCCTCGGCATAGAGCAGCAGAAGCGACTTCTGCCCTTCGTTCCGGGTTTCCGTGGCGGATTGGCGGGCGTGCGCGGCGCGGGCTTGCCAGAGCTGCAATTGGGTCATTGGGCGATCCCTCATTCGCCAGAGGCGCGGGCTTGGAAACCCGGCCGCACTCTATACGCCGCGCCAGGCGCGCCGGATCAACGGGGGGCGACTTTTTTGCCGGACGCATTATGTTAAGGGGGTGATGATCGATCCGTTCGGCCGCCATATCACCTATCTCCGCGTCTCGGTCACCGACCGCTGCGACTTCCGCTGCGTCTATTGCATGGCCGAGGACATGACGTTCCTGCCCAAGGCCGAGGTGCTGACGCTCGAGGAGCTCGACCGGGTGTGCGGCGCGTTCGTGCGCCTGGGCGTGCGCAAGCTCCGCCTGACCGGCGGCGAGCCGCTCGTGCGGCGCGGCATCATGACGCTGTTCCGTTCGCTCGGGCGCCATCTCGGCACGGGCGCGCTCGACGAGCTGACGGTGACGACGAACGGCAGCCAGCTCGCGCGCTATGCCGACGAGCTGCGCGAGGCCGGCGTCAAGCGCATCAATGTCTCGCTCGACACGCTCGATGCGGCGAAATTCGCCGCCATCACGCGCTGGGGCAAGCTCGACCAGGTGCTCGCCGGGATCGGCGCCGCGCAGCGCGCCGGGCTCAAGATCAAGATCAACACGGTGGCACTGAAAGGCGTCAACGAGGACGAGTTCGACCGGCTCGTCGCGTGGAGCGGCGAGGAAGGGCTCGATCTCGTCTTCATCGAAGTGATGCCGCTGGGCGAGATCGGCGCCGGCGCGCGGCTCGAACAATACCTGCCGCTGTCGCTCGTGCGCGCCAAGCTCAACCGCAGCTGGACGCTCGACGAGAGCGATTACCACACCGGCGGCCCGGCGCGCTATTTCACCGTGCGCGAGACCGGCCGCAAGCTCGGCTTCATCACGCCGCTCGACGCATAATTTCTGCGAAAGCTGCAATCGCGTGCGGCTCACCTGCACCGGCACGCTCTATATGTGCCTCGGGCAGGAGGACGCCGCCGATCTGCGCACGCCGCTGCGAGCGTCATCCGAGGACGGGCCGCTCGACGCCGCGATCCACGAGGCGATCTCGCGCAAGCCCAAGGGTCATGATTTCGTGATCGACCGCCGCCATCTTCGCCCCGCGGTCGGACGCCACATGAGCGTGACCGGCGGGTGAGCACAAAAGCCGAAACCGCGCCGCACATCGGGGCGCACTCCGCCACCTTCGCCTTCCTCGCGAGCGACGCGCCGCAGGCGCAGCAGGCGCTGGCCGAGCTGACGGCGCGCTATGGCGGCGCCGCGCCCGAAGAGGCATCGGTGATCGTGCCCTTGGGCGGCGACGGCTTCATGCTCGAGACGCTGCACCGCTTTCGCGCGCGCGGCGTGCCGTTCTACGGCATGCATCGCGGCAGCGTCGGCTTCCTCATGAACACCTACGCGCCCGACGCGCTGCCGCAGCGCATCGCCGCCGCCCAATCGGTGCGCATCCACCCGCTCGCCATGGTCGCGCGCGACCATGCCGGAAACGAGCACCGCGCGCTCGCCATCAACGAGGTGTCGCTGCTGCGCCAGCGCCGCCAGGCGGCCAAGCTGCGCATCATCGTCGACGACATCGTGCGGCTCGAGGAGCTGCTGGCGGACGGCGTGCTGGTGGCGACGCCGGTCGGCTCGACCGCGTACAATCTTTCGGTGCAGGGGCCGATCGTGCCGTTGGGCGCCGGCCTCCTGGCGCTGACGCCGATCAGCGCGTTCCGCCCGCGGCGCTGGCGCGGCGCGCTGCTGCCGCACGGCGCCAAGGTCGAATTCCAGGTGCTCGAGGCGGACAAGCGCCCGGTCAGCGCCGTCGCCGACTATACCGAGGTGCGCGACGTCGAATCCGTGATCGTGCGCGAGACGCGCGACATGGGGCTGACGCTGCTCTTCGATCCCGAGCACAATCTCGAAGAGCGCGTGTTCAAGGAGCAGTTCCTGACCTGAGAGGGTGCCTTGGCACGAGCGATCTCCAGCATCGAGATGATCGGCAAGCTCGTCGCCTTCGACACGACGAGCCGCGAGTTCGAACCTCGCGCTCATCGAGTTCGTGCGCTCATATCTCGACGATTTCGGCATCAAGAGCGAGCTGGTGTTCGACGCGGCGCGGCGCAAGGCCAATCTCTATGCCACGGTCGGGCCCGACGACAAGGGCGGCATCCTGCTGTCGGGCCACAGCGACGTCGTGCCGGTCGACGGCCAGGACTGGCAGAGCGAGCCGTTCGCCGTCGCCGAGCGCGAGGACAAGCTCTACGGCCGCGGCACCTCCGACATGAAGAGCTTCCTCGCCGTCATGCTGGCGATGGTGCCCGAATTCGTCGCCGCCGACGCGCCGATGCCGATCCATCTCGCGCTGACCTACGACGAGGAGGTCGGCTGCATCGGCGTGCGCGGATTGATCGCGCGGTTGGGCCACCTGCCGGTCAAGCCCAAGCTCTGCATCATCGGCGAGCCGACGCTGATGCAGCCGGTGGTGGCGCACAAGGGCAAGCGCAGCTTGCGCTGCCGCGTCGCCGGGCACGAAAGCCACTCGGCGCTGGCGCATCTCGGCGTCAACGCGGTCGAGATCGCGGCCGAGATGGTCGTGCGCATCCGCGCCATCGCCCGGCAGAAGCGCGCGGCCGGCCCTTATGACGACGGCTTCACGCCGCCCTATACGACGGTCCACACCGGCACGATCGCCGGCGGCACCGCGCTCAACATCGTGGCGCGCGAGTGCCGCTTCGATTTCGAGATCCGCCATCTGCCGCATGACGACGCCGACGCGATCACCGCCGAGCTGCGCCGGCACGCGGCCAGCCTTTTGCCGGAGATGCAGGCCGTGAGCGCCGCCGCCGGCATCGCGTTCGAGGAATATAACGCCATCCCCGCGCTCGCGACGCCGGCCGACAGCGAGGTCGTCGCCCTGGCGCGCGATCTCACCGGCGCCAACGCGCTCGGCAAGGTGAGCTTCGGCACCGAGGGCGGGCTCTACCAGCAGGCCGGCATCCCGACCGTGATCTGCGGCCCCGGCTCGATCGAGCAGGCGCACCGGCCGGACGAATGGATCGCGCTCGACCAGGTGCGCCAGTGCGAGGCGTTCATGCATCGCCTCATCGCCCGCATCAAGGCGCCGCCGCCGGCCTGATGACGTCCTATCGCATCGAGCTCGTGCCGCCCGACATCGGGCGCTACCGCGCCGGCAATCGCGGCATCGACTATGTCACGACGATCGAGAGCGGCGACGCCAGGCCCGCACGTGCTCGTCAACGCGCTGACGCACGGCAACGAGATCTGCGGCGCGCTGGCGCTCGACCAGCTGTTCAAGAGCGGCCTGCGGCCGGCCTGCAGGCAAGATCACCCTCGTCTTCGCCAATGTCGCGGCGTATCGCTCGTTCGACCGCGCCAACCCGGCCGCGTCGCGCTATGTCGACGAGGATTTCAACCGGCTCTGGGACAAGGCCACGCTCGACGGCCCGAGGAAGAGCGCCGAGCTCGAACGCGCGCGGCGCCTCAGGCCGATCTACGAAAGCGCCGACCGGCTCCTCGACCTTCATTCGATGCAGCATGCGACGGCGCCGCTCATGCTGATCGGGCTCGCGGCCAAGACCGAAGAGCTCGCGCGCAAGGTGGGCGTGCCGGCGCTCATGGTGCGCGACAAGGGCCACGAGGCGGGCTCGCGCCTCAGGGATTACGGCGCGTTCGCCGCGCAGGGCGCGCCGCAGGTGGCGCTCCTGGCCGAATGCGGCCAGCATTGGGAGAAAGGCCGCGGCCGACGTGGCGCTCGAGACGAGCGTGGCGCTTTCTCGCCGCCACCGGCGTGCTCGCGCGCGAGCGCGCGGCCGAGATTCTGGCGCAAGCCCGTGGCGCCGGCGAAACTCATCACCGTGACCGACACGGTGACGATCGCATCGGACGATTTCCGCTTCAGCGCCGACTATCGCGGCATGGAAGTGATCGCGAAGGCGGGCTCGCTCATCGCGCGCGACGGCAGCGCCGAGATCCGCACGCCCTATGACGAGTGCGTGCTCATCATGCCGTCGCGCCGCTTGGGCCGCGGCCAGACGGCGGTGCGGCTCGGGCGCTATTCGCGGATAAGGCTCAGGGCGCTTCGGCGCGATCCTGATCGACCTGCGAGCGCAGCTTCTCGACCGACGAGAAGAACGACAATTCGTTCGCGACCGGCGCCAGCCGCAAGGACGGCGGCAGCATGGTCTGCGCATAGGCGTTGCGCGAGCCGAAGCGGGCCTCGCCCTCGATCAGGCTCACGACGGCAATGGCGCCGCCCAAGAGCACGGCCACGACCGCGGCCGACGCGAACGTGCGCGCCGGGTTGATCTCGCGCAGATGGGCGACGCTCGTCGCCGCGAGCACGGTGAAGTAACCGACGAAGGTGTCGTTGGCGAGCGCGTTCCACGACAGCCCGAACGCGCCCACCTTGGTCGCGATGCCGACCGCCTCGAGGCCGAGCGCGCCCGCGAGCGCGATCATGAGATTGCGCTCGAAGCGGCCGTGCCCGGCGAAGATGCGCGCCGCGAGCGCCCACAGCGCCGTCCACAGGACGATCAGGATCGCGCCGCCCAAGAGCGGCAGCACGTAGGTCGCGGCCCGGAACTCGCCATAGTCGCCGAGCCACAGCGTCGCGGCGCCGATGGCGAGCACGAGCACGCCGAGCGCGCACGTGGCGGCCCAGGCATGGCTCTGGCGGCCGAAGACGCGCTCGGGCGCCACCGCGTGCTCGGCGCTGCGCACGCGGATGAAGGTGTGGCCGATGCGGAAGACGCCTTCCTCGCCGAGCGCGAGCCGCGGCAGGCGCGTCCGCCCGTGCGCGGCGAAAAGTCCGTTGGCGCTGCCCACATCCTCGACCAGAAGGCGCCCGTCGGCGTCGCGCACGATGTGGACATGCTCGGCCGCGACATAGGGATCGTCGAGGATCACGTCGTTGGTATAGGCGCGGCCGATGCGCACGCCGCGCCCGGCGACGCGATGGCGCGATTGCACGCCGCGATGGCGCGACAGGACTTCGACCCAGATCACTTCGTCCATTGCAGCGCTTCGATGAATTTCTTGCCGAGCGAGACCGCGTTCTCGTAGAGCACGCCCTGCATGGCGATGCTGGAGACGAGCGCTTCGCTGCCGCTGTCCTGCGTCACCGCCGTGAGCGTCACGTCATAGAGGTCGGGAAATTCGCGATATGCCCGCGCGCACCAAACGGTGCGCAAGGTCGGGCCCGCGGCCGGCGTCGAGGCCTTGACGAAATTCTCGTCGCAGCGCTGCTGCGTGTGCCATTTGCGCGAGAAGCCGTTGCCGAAGCCCGGATGAAGCTGCTCCGACAGGAAGGCCGCGAACTGGAACTGGTTCAGGCTGTCGCTCTTCACATGGACGTGCATGAGGCGCACGAGGCCGGTATTGAGGTCGTTGGCGATGAAGAGCTGCGTGTCGCTGTTGCACATGCTCGCATTGACGGTGGCGCGCGGCCTCGGCACGTCATCGACATTGGTGCGGCCCCAGCACGAGAACCACGGCGCCGAGCTTTCCGGCGCGGCGTAGCGCCCGAACGAAACCGAGCGGAAGCCCTTTTCCTCGAGCGAGGCATAGAGCCCGGCCTGCCAGTCGCGGAACTGGCGGCCGACCTCGGCGGTGAAATCCTTGGGCGCGGCGCCGCCGGTCTTGGCCGCGCGGTCGATCAGCTCCGCGGCAAAGCGCGCCGGCACCAGGAAGCTCACGAGCTCGCCGCCGAGCTCGCGCGCGACGTTGATGCCGGCGACATGCCCGTCGGCCAGCACCGCCGGGCCGCCGCTCATCCCGGGGTTGAGCGCGCCGGAGAAATGGAAGCGCTGGTTGTAGGTGCGATCGACCGGGCCGTTATAGGTGCCGTCGACGATGGTGAAGCCCAGATCGAGCGGATTGCCCATCGAGTAGAGCATCTCGCCCTTGGGCAGCTCGCCGGCGACGGCGCGCTCGGAGAAAGTGAAAAAGGGCGTGTCGTGCCGGTCGAGCCGAACGAGCGCCAGATCGTTCGCGACGTCGATCGCCAGGAGATCGAGCTTGCCGCTGCCGCCGTCCGCCATCAGATATTCGAGGCGGTAGGTCGTGGGCTCGAGCGCGTATTCCGAGACGACGTGATAATTGGTGATGGCGAGCCCGTCGGCGCTGACGAGAAAGCCCGAGCCGAGCAGCGTCTGGCGCCCGGCCGCGCTGTCGACGATGGTGCGGATCTGCAGGAGCCGCGGGCGCGCGTCGGCATAAACCGATTCAGCGTTCGCGACGCCGCCGCCGGGCGTGGGCAGCGCCTGGGCGCGCCCGCACCAGCACAGCGCCAGGAAACCGAGCGCCAACGCGGCTCTCAGGACGACGGGCAGCGTGACCGATTTGTTCAAGGCGTTAATGAGCCGCCTGCAATGAAAGTGGTGCGACTTTAGCCGCTCGAAGAGACGGGGGAAATCGCTAAAACCGATCGTCCCGCGACGGGAACTTGCGTCCTTCGACTTCGCCCCTGCGGGACTACGCTCAGGACGAGGACGTTTCTTATCGCCTTCTCATAAGTCCTCATCCTGAGCGAAGCGCGAAGCGCGCAGTCGAAGGACGCACCGTTACTTGTGCGGCCGCTCGCGCGTCGCGGCCTTGAGATGGACAAGGAGCGGATAGATCGCGGCCAGGAACGCCAAGGCCACGCCCCACGAGCCCTCGCGATAGCCCTTCCGCGCGACGTACGATTTCCACGCGCGGCTGAACACGCGCCGCAGCGACGCGGCGAGCGACGGCACCTTGCCCGCCTCGATCGCGTCGAGCGCGGCGAGATCGGTGTAGCGATTGACGCGCGCGACCATGTCGGAGAAATCGCGATAGACGTAATGGTCCATCGGCTCGACGAGGCGGCGGCGGGGACCGGAGAGCTCGATCGGCGGATGGACGCGCCCCCTGCCCCACCTCTTGGCGCCGGCATGGAACAGCGACGGCTTCGCGGTCACGCCGTTATAGGCGCCCCAGCCATAGCGGACGAGGCGGTCGCCGATGCGATTGGCCATCGGCACGAGGAAATAGCCATCGCTCGCCGTGGCGATGGCGGCGCGGATCTCATTGGCGAGCGCGGGTGGCACGCGCTCGTCGCAATCGACCTCGAGAATCCAGTCGCCGCCGCACGCGTCGATGCCGGCGTTGCGGCGGTCGCCCTCGACCTCCCAGGCGCCTTCGACGATGCGCGCGCCGTGCTCGGCCGCGATCGCCGCCGAGCGGTCGGTCGAGCGGTCGAGCACCACGACGATCTCGTCGGCGAAGATCAGGCTGTCGAGGCAGGGGCCGAGGCGCTTCTCCTCGTTCCGCGCCACCACCAGCGCGGAAAGCCGGGGCGCCATGCCGCGCGATTCGTCTCGTGCCGAGACCATGTCTCAGGGCTTCCGCAAAATTCGATCTTCCGGCCGCTCCGGCGCAGCGATTCCTTTCCAGACGGCACGCCGTTTTTATCAATTCCGGTCGAATCATGCGCGCTAATTCGTGGCGGCATTGCCAGCCCCGGCGATTGTTCTTATGTTCCTTGGAACGCCTCGCAGGAGCCGGGCATGGAGCTTTCGGCGGTCACGCTCGAGGACAAATACACAGTCGAATCCGGGCGGATCTATCTTTCGGGCATTCAGGCGCTGGTGCGGCTGCCTTTGGTGCAGCGCAAGAGAGACCACGCGGCGGGCCTTCTCACCGGCGGCTTCATCTCGGGCTACCGCGGCTCGCCCTTGGGCGGCTACGACACGGCGTTGTGGCACGCCAAGCGCCACCTCGCCGCGCACGACATCCATTTCCAGCCCGGGCTCAACGAAGACCTCGCCGCGACATCGGTGTGGGGCAGCCAGCAGGTGCCGCTCTTTCCCGGCGCGCGCGTCGCCGGCGTGTTCGGCATCTGGTACGGCAAGGGGCCGGGCGTCGATCGCTCGATGGACCCGCTGAAGCACGCCAACATGGCGGGCAGCGCTCGGCTGGGCGGCGTCTTGTGCCTCGCCGGCGACGATCACGGCTGCCAGTCCTCGACCACCGCGCATCAGAGCGAGCAGAATTTTCTGGCCGCGATGATGCCGGTCATCAATCCGGCGACGGTGCAGGAATATCTCGATTTCGGCCTGTGGGGCTTCGCGCTGTCGCGCTTCTCCGGCTGCTGGCTCGGCTTCATCGCCATCTCCGAGACGGTCGAAAGCTCGGCCTCGGTGTGGGTCGATCCGGCGCGTGTGCCGATCGTGCTGCCGGGCGATTTCGAGATGCCGCCGGGCGGGCTCAACATCCGCTGGCCCGATCTTCCGCTCGAGCAGGAGCGCCGTCTGCACGGGCCGAAGATGGATGCGGTGGCGGCGTTCGCGCGCGCCAACCCGATCGACCGGCTGACGCTCGACGCGCCCAACGCGCGGCTCGGCATCATGGCGACCGGCAAGGCGTGGCTCGACGTGCGCCAGGCATTGGCCGAGCTCGGCATCGACGATCGCGCGGCGCAGCAGCTCGGCATCCGGCTCTACAAGGTCGGGCTCACGTGGCCGCTCGAAAGCGACGGCGCGCGGCGCTTTGCCGAAGGGTTGGACGACGTGCTCGTCGTCGAGGAGAAGCGCGGCTTCATCGAGGATCAGCTCGTCCGCATCCTCTATCACCTGCCGGCCGACCGGCGTCCTTCCATCGCCGGCAAGACCGACGAGACCGGCGCGCCGCTTCTCCCGAGCGCGGGCGAGCTTGGGCCGACGCTCGTCGCGCACGCGATCGCGCAGCGCCTCGCGCGGCTCGGCGCCGAGACGGCGACCATGCGCCAGCGCCTCGCGCGGCTCGAATCGTTCGAGCGGCTCGTCAACGTGCCGCTCGCCAAGACGCAGCGCACGCCTTATTTCTGCTCGGGCTGTCCGCACAACACATCGACGCGCGTGCCCGAAGGAAGCCGCGCGCTTGGCCGGCATCGGCTGCCACTTCATGGCGCAGTGGGTGCCGCAGCGGAACACCGCGACCTTCTCGCACATGGGCGGCGAGGGCGCCGCGTGGATCGGCCAGGCGCCGTGGAGCGCCGATCAGCACGTCTTCCAGAATCTCGGCGACGGGACCTATCAGCACAGCGGCTTGCTGGCGATCCGCGCCGCGGCCGCCGCCGGCGTCAACATCACCTACAAGATTCTTTATAACGACGCGGTGGCGATGACCGGCGGCCAGCCGGTCGAGGGCAATCCCTCGGTCGGCGAGATCACGCGCGAAGTGCTGGCGTCGGGCGCGAAGAAGGTCGTCGTCGTCAGCGACGAGCCGAAGAAATACGGCGCCGATGCGGGCTTCGCGCCCGGCACCGACGTGCGCCACCGCGACGAGCTCGACGCCGTGCAGCGCGAGCTGCGCCAGGTGCCGGGCCTCACCGTCCTCGTCTACGACCAGACCTGCGCCGCGGAAAAGCGCCGCCGCCGCAAGCGCGGCCTCTATCCCGATCCGCCGAAGCGCGTCGTCATCAACGAGGCCGTGTGCGAGGGCTGCGGCGATTGCTCGGAGCAATCGAATTGCGTTTCGGTCAAGCCGCTCGAGACCGAGTTCGGCAGGAAGCGCACGATCGACCAGTCGAGCTGCAACAAGGATTTCTCCTGCCTCAAGGGCTTCTGCCCGAGCTTCGTCACCGTGCACGGCGGCGAGCCGCGCGGGATGGAGCGCGCGCTGTCCGCGGCCGAGCACGACCCGCTCGCGCATCTGCCGCCGCCGCCCGTGGCGCGCGCGCACGCCGAACCCTTCGGCATGCTCGTCACCGGCATCGGCGGCACCGGCGTCATCACCGTCGGCGCGCTCGTCGGCATGGCGGCGCATCTCGAAGGCAAGGGCTGCACGGTGTTGGATTTCACCGGCCTCGCGCAGAAGAACGGCGCGGTGATGAGCCATGTGCGCATCGCGCAAAAGCCCGACGATCTCTACAGCGTGCGCATCGCGCCGGGCGGCGCCGATCTCGTGCTCGGCTGCGACCTGGTGGTGGCGGCATCGCCCACCGCCTTGAGCCGCATCGAGCACGGCGTGACGCGCGTCATCGCCAACAGCGATCTGCAGCCGACCGCGGCGTTCGTCCTGAACGGCGACGTCGATTTCGAGGCGCGCACGATGGAGCGCTCGCTCGCGGCCGCGGCGGGCAGCGGCAATGTCGAGCTCGTGGACGCGACCGGGCTCGCCGACAGCGCTCATGGGCGATTCGATCGCGACCAACCTGTTCATGCTCGGCTATGCGTTCCAGAAGGGACTGCTGCCGCTCGGGCTCGCGTCGATCGAGCGCGCGATCGAACTGAACGGCGTCGCGGTCGAGGCGAACAAGCACACCTTCAACTGGGGCCGGCTTGCCGCGCACGACCATGCGACGCTCGAGCGCTTCCTCCATCCGTCGCATCCGGCCGAGGCGCCGGCGGCGCAAGGGCTCGCGGCAATCGTCGAGCGGCGCGCGGCGTTCCTCGCCGAATATCAGGACAAGGCCTATGCGCGGCGCTATCGCGCATTCGTGGCGCGCGCGGGGGACGCCGAGAAGGCGCGCGTGCAGCGGCCACGGCGAGCTCGCCGAGGCGGTCGCGCGCGGGCTCTTCAAGCTGATGGCCTACAAGGACGAGTACGAGGTCGCGCGGCTTTATACTGACGGCGCCTTCCGCGACAAGCTGAAGCGCGAGTTCGACGGCAAGATCCGCCTCGAATTCCACCTCGCCCCGCCGCATTCTCGCCAAGCGCGATGCCATGACCGGGCATCTCCTGAAGCGCTCGTTCGGGCCGTGGATGCTCGGCGTTTTCGCGCTGCTGAAGCGCTTCCGCTTCCTGCGCGGCACCGCGCTCGATCCGTTCGGCCGCACGGCCGAGCGGCGCATGGAGCGGCAGCTCATCGCCGATTACGAGGCGGCGCTCGGCGAGGTCCTGGCGGGCCTCAATCCCGAGAACCACGGGCTCGCCGTCGAGATCGCGTCGTTGCCCGAGCGCATCCGCGGCTTCGGCCACATCAAGGAGCGCGCGATCGCCGAGGCGAAGGCGCGCGAGAGCGCACTCCTCGCCGCGTTCCGCGCCCCCGTCCCGACCGCGACGGCGGCGGAATAGTTTCGCCTTCGCAACGGTGCATCCTTCGACTTCGCGCTCGCGCGCTCCGCTCGGGATGAGGACTTTTCGTTGGGCTTCACCCGAAGCTCCTCCTCAACTCCACGCCGACTGTCATGCCGCCGGCCGCGCGCGGTGCGGGAACCGGCGCCCAAACCCTTTTGTTGGCTTCGATGATGAGCCAAGCCAAGAAGGGTTGGACCATGCCCGCCATTCCCCGGACCCTGCTGTTGCTCCTTCCGGTCCTGGCGCGCTCGCCGGCTGTAGCTGGCTGCCATTTGGGCTGGGCGGCACGAGCAAGCCGGCGGCGGTTGCGCCGCCCGCGCCTGCGCCGGCGCCACAGGCGGCGATCAACGGCGCCATGATCGCGCCGCTGACGGCGCCGGGCTCGGCCGCGACCGGCGCTCCGGTCTATTCCGGCAGCAGCAGCGCGCCCGCCGTGGCGCCGCGCGGAGCGGCGGGCGCGGGCCTGCGGCTTACGGCAAGCGAGGCGCTCGCCCTCCTCGCCGACAACACCGCCATCGGCCTCACCGACGCCGGCGTGCCGTACATGGTTTATTTCAGCAACGACGGCGCCGCCCATTTCCGCGAGGACACGCTCGCCGACACCGGAACGTGGCGCGTCCTGCCCGACGGCCAGGTGTGCTCCGAGCTGCCGAGCATCTCGCATGGCGCCGAGACGTGCTTTGCGCTCGCGCGCTATGGCGACGTGATCCTCTACCAGCGCCCCGACGGGCTCGCCCTCGGCAGCATCCGGGTGGTCGCCGGCAATCCGCAAAATCTTTAGCATCGGCAGGGCTTTCCGCTGACGCGGCGCGCGGCTAGAGTCGGCAATCGAATTACTGCCCCGAGTTCATGCCATGCGCCTCTCGAAGCCCGCCTTCCCGCTCGTCCTGCTCGCCCTCGCCGGTCTCGGCCTTCCGGCGAGCCTTGCCGCCGACAGCCCAGACCAGGTCAATCGCGGCCTGTTCGACGAGGTCTATGACCAGGTGCGCAAGAATTATGTCGAGCCGGTGACCGACAAGCAGCTCGTCGAGGGCGCGATCAAGGGCATGCTCGCCTCGCTCGATCCGCATTCGAGCTATCTCGACGCCAAGGAATACGGCGAGATGATGGTGACGACGCGCGGCGAGTTCGGCGGGCTCGGCATGCAGGTGACGATGGAGAACGGCGCGGTCAAGGTGATCTCGCCGATCGACGACACGCCGGCCGCCCAGGCCGGCGTCAAGCCCGGCGACCTCATCCTGGCGATCGACAGCGCGCCGGTGAGCGAGATGACGCTCGAGGAAGCGGTCGACAAGCTGCGCGGCGCGGTCGGCACGCCGGTCAAGCTGATCATCCGGCGCGAGGGGCGCGACCCGTTCGAGCTGTCGCTGACCCGCGCCGACATCAAGGTCGCGCCGGTGAAGTCGCATCTCGAGGACAACGATATCGCCTATATCCGCATCACCTCGTTCTCGGAGCGCACCGCGAGCTCGCTCGAGCAGGCGATGAAGACGATGCGCCAGCAGGCGAACGGCAAGCTCGCCGGCGTCGTGCTCGATCTGCGCAACAATCCGGGCGGGCTCTTGGACCAGGCGGTCGCGGTCTCGAACGACTTCCTCGACAGCGGCGAGATCGTTTCGATGAAGGGGCGCCTGGCGCAGGACAACCGCACTTTCAGCGCGCAGCCCGACCACGACGTGGCGCAGGGCCTTCCGGTCGTGGTGCTGATCAACGGCGGCTCGGCCTCGGCGTCGGAGATCGTCGCCGGCGCGCTCCACGACGACCATCGCGCCATCCTGCTCGGCACGCGCTCGTTCGGCAAAGGCTCGGTCCAGACGGTCCTGCCGGTGAAGCAGAGCGGCGGCGCCGTGCGCCTCACGACGGCGCTCTACTACACGCCGTCGGGCCGCTCGATCCAGGGCGACGGCATCGAGCCCGACGTGCTCGTCGCGCCGGCCAAGATCGAGAAGGTCGCGACCGGCAAGACGCTGCACGAGGCCGATCTGCGCGGCGCGCTCAAGAACGATCAGGCGCCCGCTTCACCCGCCGCGACCACCACGACGGTCACGCCGACGAAGCCGCCGCCCAACGTGCCGCCGGGCACGACGCCCGTCCCCATCCCCGAGGCCAACGCGCTCGACAGCCAGACGCTCGGCACCGACGAGGACTATCAGTTCGTGCGCGCCGTCGACCTGCTGCACGGCGTGAGCCTGTTCCGCAACCTCGCGGCGCAATAGGCGGCTCCCTGTCATTGCGAGACGCCGGAGGCGCCGAAGCAATCTCCCAGGGGGATTGCTTCGCTGCGCTCGCAATGACTGCATGGGGATGGCCGGGATAAGCCCGGACAAGCCCGGCCATGACACCCTCGAGAAGTTTCTGGCTGAGCGGCGCGAGCCCTAAAGCTGCGCGATGACGGCGCGGGCGGCGTTGGTGATGGTGACGTCGCTGGCGCTGGCGCTGATCGCCTCGGCGTACCACTGATCGACCGCCTGCGACAGCAGCAGGCTGCCGCGCTTTCTCAGATCGGCGCCGACGATCGCCTCGAGCGAGCGCAGGCGCGCGAACAGTTTTCGCGTCGCGGCCTTGCGGCGCTCTTCGGCCTGCTGCGCGCTGGCCAGGCGAGCCGCCGAATTGGACTGGCCCGGCGCCTTGGCGGCGGCGGCGGGACGCGGCGGGGTTGCCGCCGGTCGCGGCGGAGCCATCGCGGCGGCCGGGCTCGCCGGCCGCGCCGTCGAAGCCGTGGCAGGCCGCGCCGTCGAGCCGGGCAGGCCGCGCGGCCGAGCCGTGGCAGGCCGCGCGGCCGGAGCGGCGGCAGGCCGTGCGGCTGGAGCGGCGGCGACGATCTTGGGCGGTGCGGCGATGGGCTTCTTGGCGGGCTGAATCGGCTTCTTTGCTACGGGCTTGGCGTGCGGGGACGGCTTCTTGACCGGCGCGAGCTTCTTCGTCGCGGCGATCGCTTTCGCCGCCGACTTGCCCGGCGATTTTGGGCGCCGCTTCTTGTCGGCTGCCCGGTCGCGAGATGTCATCGTTTCCTCCGCTGGGCGTCCCGCCCGCGCGCTCAAAGTGGAACCGGCCCTCGGATTGAGCAAGCGAAAATCGCGCAGAGAGCGGAAATCGCCCGCACATTTCCCGGCCCGCCCGTGCGGGCCACGACGCGGCCGCGGCGGACGTTGCTTCACCATACCTTTAAGATCGTAGCGCAATAGACTGTTTAATAATACATAATTTTTTGGACCTCAGAGACGAGGTTAAGTCAACCGACAGGCCGCACGCGACGCGGGCCAAACCGGCGCGGTCGGCGCGGGAAGCCCGAATCGAGGCCGCGGTCCGCGGCCTTGAAGCGCGCCGGGCCCCCGTGCCAGAACTCCGTTAACTCGCCCCCCGCACCAGGAGGAACCCATGCCCACGATCAAGGTCGCCGAAATCGCCTGGGGGCGGCTCCGCGCGCCCGATCTCGACGTCGCCGAGCAGTTCCTGACCGATTTCGGCATGGTCCGGGCGGCCCGGACGGCGACCACGCTGTTCATGCGCGGCACCGATCCCAACCATCACCTGCACATCACGGAAAAGGGTGATGATCCGCGCTTCGTCGGGTTCGCCTATTACGCCGCCGAACGAGGACGACCTGGCGCAGGCGGCGAAGCTGCCGGGGGCCAGCGGGATCGAGCACGTGGACGAGCCGGGCGGCGGCAAGCGCGTGCGCCTGACCGATCCCGACGGCTGGCAGATCGAGGTGGTGGCGGGGCAAGAGACGGTCGCCCCCCTGCCGCTGCGCGAGATCCCGTTCAACATGGCCTCGCAGCGCACGGCGCGGGCCGGCGCGCTGATGCGGCCGAAGCGGGCGCTGCCGGCGCAGGTCATGCGCATGGGCCACAGCGTCATCATGACGCGCGACATCCGCCGCTCGCTCGCCTGGTACCGCGACAATCTCGGCCTGCTCAAGTCGGACGAGGTCTTTCACGGCGCGCCCGATCACCTGGTCGGCTCGTTCAACCGCTGCGACCGCGGCGAGGCGTTCGTCGATCACCACGTCTTCTTCTGCGTCGCCGGCGACAAGATCGGCCTCAACCATTTCTCCTACGAGGTGCGCGACGTCGACGACGTGATGATGGGCCACAATTTCCTGAAGGAAACCGGCCGCTACAAGCACATGTGGGGCATCGGCCGGCATCACCTCGGCAGCCAGATCTACGACTACTGGTGCGATCCGTGGCTGCGCGTGCACGAGCACTGGACCGACAGCGACCGCATCAACGTCCACCACCAGCCCACTCTCGTCGTCGCCGGCGAGGGCACCAAGGGCCCGTGGGGCGAGCCGGCGCCGGCCGAGTTCCAGGGCCACGCGACGCCGTAGGGAGCCGCCTCACTCGAGCCGCTCGACGTCGCGGAGGGTGGGAAAGAGCTTCATCCACAGCAGCGCCACGACGATCGTGCCGATGCCGCCCAGCGCCGCCGCCGGCACGGCGCCGAACAGCGCCGCCGTGACGCCGCTCTCGAACCCGCCGAGCTGATAGGAAGCGTTGACGAAGAGATAGTTCACCGCGCCGACGCGGCCCCGCATCTCGTCCGGCGTCGCGAGCTGCACCAGCGCGATGCGGATCACCATGCTGACCGCGTCGGCCGCGCCCAGGATGGCGAGCGCCGCGACCGAGAGCCACATCGCGTGCGAGAACGCGAACACGATTGTGGCGAAGCCGAACACGATGACGGCCTGGAACATGCGCATGCCGGCGCGGCGCTCGATCGGCTTGCGCGCGAGCGCCGCCGACATGAGGAGCGCGCCCACGGCCGGCGCGCTGCGCAGGACGCCGAGCCCCAAGGGGCCCGTATGCAGGATGTCGGTGGCGAAGATCGGCAGGAGCGTCGTGGCGCCGCCCAGCAGCACGGCGAAGAGATCGAGCGAGATCGTGCCGAGAATCGCCTTGTTGCGGCGCACGAAGCCGACGCCGGCGAAAACGGCCGCGAGCGTCGGCGATGCTTGTGCCGCGATCGGTGCGCTCGAGCCGGATCGCCCCGTTCAAGAGCGCAGCCGCGAGCCAGAACGCCGCCATCAGCGCATAAGGCGCCGCCGGCGACAGCGCATAGACGAAGCCGCCCAAGGCCGGGCCGCTGATCATCGCCACCTGGAACGCGGCCGTGGTGAGCGCCGTGCCTTTCTGCAGCCGCCCCTCCGGCACGACGCCCGGCAGGAGCGCCGCCGCCGCCGGGCTTTCGAACGCGGTCGCGGCGCCGAACACCAGGACCGCGGCGAAGATCTCGGCGACGGTGATCCATCCGGCGAGACTGCCCCAGGCGAGGAACGCGGCCGCGAGGCCGGACGCGACCTGGCAAATCTGCACGACGCGCTTCCTGTCGTAGCGGTCGGCGGCATGCCCGGCGATGAAGACGAGGCAAGCGGTCGGCACGAACTCGACGAGCCCGATGATGCCGAGATCGAACGCGCTGTCGGTCAGCGCATAGATCTGCCAGCCGACCGCGACCGCCGCCATCTGAAACGAGAATTCGGAAAAGCCGCGCGCCCAGAAATAGAGGAGGAACGGCCGGTGCGCGAAGAGCGTGCGGTTTGCGGCGGAGGCCTGCGACATTCGCGGAATGTACCACGCGGTCCGCGCCGAAGCCGCCGTGCGTCCTTCGACGCGCGTCCTTCGACACGCGCAGGACGAGGACATTCTCATCCCGTGGGCGCGGTCCACTCCTCGGCGCTGGCGCCGGCCAAGGCGCGGACGCGCTCCTCGTCGCTGCCGAACTCGGCGGCCGAGCCCTCGAACACGACGCGCCCATCGTCGAGCACATAGGCGCGGTCGGCGATCTCGACCGCGGCGCGCACGTTCTGCTCGACGAGCAGCACCGAGATGCCCTCCCCGCGCGCGGCCGCGACGACGCGGAAGACCTCGCGCACGATGAGCGGCGCCAAGCCCTGCGACGGCTCGTCGAGCAGCAGAAGCTTGGGATTGAGCAGCAGCGCGCGCGAGATCGACAGCATCTCCTGCTCGCCGCCCGAAAGCTGCCGTCCCTTGTTCGATCGGCGCTGCGCCAGGCGCGGGAAGAGTTCGTAGATGCGAGGGATCGTCCACGGTCCCGGCCGGTCGGCCGGCACCTTGAGATTTTCCTCGACCGTGAGGTTCGGAAAGATGCGGCGGCCCTCGGGCACGTAGCCGACGCCGAGCATGGCGATGCGATAGGGCGGCCAGTCGGTCGTGGCATGACCGAAAATTCGCACCGAGCCCTCGCGCGCGGGCGTGAGGCCCATGAGGCTCCTGAGCGTCGTCGTCTTGCCGGCGCCGTTGCGGCCCAGAAGCGTCACGATCTCGCCCTCGCGCACCTCGAGGCCGATGCCGTGCAGGATGTGGCTCTTGCCGTAGAAGGTGTGCAGGCCCGCGGCCTCGAGCACGATCTCGCTCATGCCGCTTTCCCGAGATAGGCTTCCTGCACGGCCTCGTTGCGCGCGATTTCCTGCGGCGTGCCTTCGGCGAGCGTGGCGCCCTCGGCCAATACCATGATGCGGTCGGCGAGGTGGAAGACGACGCGCATGTCATGCTCGATCAGCACGATCGTCAGGTTCTGGGTCTGGTGCAGCTTGCGGATGAGCTGGGTGATGTCATAGGTCTCCTGGTCGCCCATGCCGGCGGTCGGCTCGTCGAGCAGCAGGAGGCGCGGCTTCAACGCGAGCGCCATCATGATCTCGGTCGCGCGCTGGTCGCCATGCGAGAGCTCGCCGACGAGCCGGTCGCCGCGCGGGGCGAGGCCGCTCATCTCGAGCAATTCCTCGACGCGCGCCTGGACCGCGCCGTCGGCCTCGCGCGAGAGCCACATCTTGACGCGATAGCCCGCCGCGACCTCGACGGCGATGCGCAGATTCTCGCGCGTGCTCAGCTCGGGGAAGACTTCCGTGATCTGGAACGTGCGGGCGATGCCGCGCCACACGCGCCGCGCCGGAAGAAGCCGCGTGACGTCGGCGCCGTCGAACACGATCTTGCCCGAGGAGGGCGTCAGGAAGCCGCTGATGAGATTGAAGAAGGTGGTCTTGCCGGCGCCGTTGGGGCCGATCACGGCGCGCAGCTCGCCCTGCTCGACCGTCATCGACACATTGTCGACGGCGACGAGATTGCCGAAGCGGCGCGACACGGACTCGACCCGCAAAAGGCTCATTGCGCGCTTCTCCGGCGCAGCATGCCGAGCACGCCGCGCGGGAAGAACAGCACGATCAGCACGAAGAACAAGCCGATGAAGGATTTCCAGTTCTCGGTGTGGCTCGAGACGTAATCCTGCAGCACGATGAAGATCGCCGCGCCGATCAGCGGCCCCCAGAAGCTGCGCATGCCGCCCAGCACCGCCATGATGACGAAAGTGCCCGACATATCCCAGCGCAGCGCGCGCGGATCGACGAAATCGTTGAGCAGCGCATAGAGCGTGCCGGCGATGCTCGCGAAGCAGCACGAGATCACCCACGACATCCAGATGTGGCGATCGACCGGAATGCCGAGGAAGCGCGCGCGGCGCTCGTTCTCGCGGATCGCAAGGAGCGTGCGCCCGAACGGCGAGCGCAGCAGGAACGCCATCAGCGCCGACCGACACGGCGAAGACGACGAGCGCCAGGTAGTAGAACGCCTTAGTTGTTGCCGCAGGATGTCGAGCTGGTGAAACCGAAATCGAGCGGCACGCGGTACCACGCGGTCAACGCCGTCGTCGCCGCCGGTGAATGAGCGCCAGCGGAACGCGATGAAATAGAACACCTGGCCGAAGGCGATCGTGCACATCGCGAAATAGACGCCGCGCAGGCGCACGATCATCGGGCCGATCAGCCGCGGCCGCGACGGTGCCGATGAGGATGCCGACCAGCATGGCCAAGGGCGTGCTCGGATAGAGATATCTGATGGTCACCGCGGTGCCGTAGGCGCCGAGGCCGAAATAGGCGGCATGGCCGAATGACAGCACGCCGGTATAGCCGAGCAGGAAATTGAGCGCCATCGCCGCCAGCGCAATGACGAGAACCCGGCTGCCGAGCTCGACATAGCCGCCGATCAGCGGCAGCCAGAACGGCGCGCTGAGCAGCAGCGCCCAAACGAGCGCATCGGCCCAGCGCTTGTCGAGCCGCGCCATCAGAAGCGGCCCTCCTCGCCCAAAAGCCCTCGTGGGCGGACGATCAGCACCGCCGCCATCATGACGTACATCACCGCCTCGCTCGCCGACGGGAAGAACACGGTGGTGACGCCGGTCGCGACGCCGATCAGCAAGCCCGCCCGCGAGCGTCCCCGGAAGCGAGCCGAGGCCGCCGACGATGATGGCGATGAAGCTCGGCATGATGAGCGAATCGCCGATCGTCGGCTGCAATCCCAGCATGCCGACGGCGAGCACGCCGGCGAGACCGGCGAGGTAGATGCCGAGGCCGAAATTCAGGTTGCGCAGCACGCGCACGTTGACGCCCAGGACCGACACGGTCTCGAGATCGAGCGTGCCGGCGCGGATGCGCAGCCCAAGCCGCGTGTGGTTCAGGATGAGGAAAAGGCCCGAGCACCACGGCCGCGACGAGCGCCATCATGAACACGCGGTAACCGGTCAGAAAGAAGAATTCGGTGCTCAAGCGGCGATTGAGCCATGTCCGGAATCTGAAAGGGCAGGCTTTGCGCGCCCCAGATGTAGCGCGTGCCGTCCTCGATCATGAAGGCGAGGCCGAAGGTGAGCAGCAGGCTGTAGAGCGGATCGCGGCCATAGAGGCGGCGGATCAGCACGCGCTCGACGGCGAGCCCGATCGCCGCCGTCAGGAACGGCGCCAGCAGCAGCGCGCCCCAATACCCGACGATGGGGGTGAGCGTGTAGGCGAGATAGCCGCCGATCGCCAGAAACCCGCCATGCGCGAAATTGATGACGCCCGAGAGGTTGAGGATGAGCGACAGCCCGAGCGCCATCAGCGCGTAGAAGGCGCCGATGATGAGCCCGTTGAAGACGTTGAAGAGAAGAAGCGTCGTCATCGCGCGCCGCGAGCGTCAGAACAGGAGCAGAATCCCGACCGCACCGCCCGGCCGTGCGCGCCGCCCCGCGCTCCGTTCAGGACAAGGTAGTTGATCGAGCGCACTCGAGATGACCCCTATCCTGAACGATGCTCGGCGGCGACAGCCCCAGCTTAGGACGGCCACACCATCTTGCAGCCGGTGCCCTCGACCGACAGCGCCGCATCGACGCCCTTCAGCTCGGACGAGACGGCGAACAGATCCTCGGGATCGCCGTCCTTCGGCGCCGGCTGCGAATGGCCGACGAACAGCGTCGGCATCAGCTGGTTGTCGCCCTTGCGGTAGAACGGGTTGTTCGGCATCAGCGCGACCTCGGGCGGCAGGACCAGGCCCTGCATCGCCTTGGCCAATTTGATCGCCTCGAGCGACTTCGCCTCTTCGGCGGCGAGCTTGCAGGTATGGACCGCGGCATAGCCGAACCAGGTCCGCGCCGTCGGCACATGGCCGCCGCTGCGCTTCCTGATGTCGGCGACGAACTGCTCGACATGCGGCTGGCCGGGCTGCTTCCAATACCATTCGAACACCCAGTCGCCGAACAGCGCTTCCGGCGGCAGGCCGAGATTGACCTCGAGCTCCTGCTGCGCGCCGGCGATGTGGAACTTCTTGTCGAGGCCGAACTGCACCGACTGCTTCAGGCAGTTGATCATGTCGTCGCCGGCGAGGAGAAGGATGATCGCGTCGGGATTGGTCGATTGCGCCTTGATCAGGTTGGCGGAGAAATCGGTCGTGCCGAGCGGCGTCTGGTCGGCGCCGAGCTCGGTTCCTCCGGCGTCCTTGAGGCTCGCCTCGAAGCCCTGCTGCAGCGAGTGGCCGAAGGCGTAGTCCGTGGTGATGAAGTACCACTTCTTGCCATAGCTCTTCAGCAGCACGGCGGAGACCGAGTTCGTCTCCATGCGCGTCGTGTTGCAGACCCGGAACGTGGTCCAGTGGCATTGCGTGCCGGTGACGCTGTCGGTGTGGCCGCCCGGCACGATGTGGAACATGCCCTTCTCGAAGGCGACGTTCGCCATCGCCTGCGCCAGCGCGGAATTGATGTTGCCGAGGAGGAAATTGACCTGGTCGCGGTCGATCAGCTTGTTCGCCTTCTGCACCGCGACCGAGGCATCGCCGCTGGTCGAATCCTCGACCAGGAGATCGACCTGGCGGCCAAGGATGCCGCCATGCGCGTTGATCTGTTCGATCGCGAGCTGCGCGCCGATCAGCTCGTTCTTGCCCAGCGCGGCGAACGGGCCGGTCAGCGGATTGTCGAGGCCGATCTTGACGTTGTCGGCGGCGCGCGCGGACCACACGAAGGGCGCGGCGACCTGCGCCACGCCCGCGGCGGCGGCGGCCTTCAATATCGTGCGGCGCCGGATGATGGACGAATTGGGCCGGTTCATTGGTTTCGCTCCCCTGGTGATTCGTGCAGCAAGCGTCATTGGGAATTCGGTGGCGCCGCTGCGGTTTAGCGCCAGACTCCGCACATTGGACTTCGTGATACTAAAATTTTACAGCCGCCTCAAGGGATTCAGGAGCGCCGATCGAAAGAAAGTTGCGTCCCGCCGGATTTTCCCGTCCGAGCGGTGGGATTTGGCCCACCGGCCATCAGCCGGGCCGAAGGCTCGCCCGGCGCTGGCCGAGCCAAAGCCGCTCCGCCGGGCTGGGCGCGAGCGCGAGCGCGGTGTCGTAGGCGGCGCGCGCCTCCGCGCTCCGCTCGAGCCGCCGCAACAGATCGGCGCGCAACGCGTGATAGGGCAGGAAATTGTCGAGCGCCGGGCCCGACAGGAGCTCGATCTCCGCAAGCGCCGCGGCCGGCCCCGACAGCTCGGCCACGGCCACGGCACGGTTGAGGCGCACGACGGCATCGTCGCGCTGGCGCAGGAGCGCGTCGTAAAGCGCCAGAACGCGGCGCCACGGCGGCGGCTCGGCGAGGCTTCGACGCGCGCACCACGCGCCGTGAATCGCCGCCTGCAAGGCCCGCGCCACGGGCGCCCCGCTCAAGGCGCGCGCGAGATAGGCGTCGGCCTCGGCGACAAGCGGCCGGCGCCACAAGGCCGGGTCCTGTTCCGACAGCGGCACCATCGCGCCGGCGGCGTCGAGCCGCGCCGGGCGGCGCGCCTCGGCATAGCGGACGATGGCGGCGAGCGCGAGCACGCCGGGCTCCGCCGGCAGCATGTCGGCGAGCGTCCGCGTCAGGCCCAGCATCTCATCGGCGAAGCCCGCGTGCGGCCCCGTGCCCGCGGCGTCCTCGTGCGCCTTGGCATACGCCACCTCGATCGTCGACAGCACCGCGTCGAGCCGGTCGGGCCAGGCCTCGGGACCGGGGATCTCGAACGGCACGCCGGCCTCGGCGATCTTGCGCTTGGCGCGCACGAGACGCTGCGCCAGCGTCGGCTCGGCGACCAGAAACGCGCGCGCGATTTCTTCCGTGGTGAGGCCGCACACGAGGCGCAAGGTGAGCGCCGCGCGGGCGTCGAGCGCCACCGCCGGATGGCAGCAGACGAAGATGAGCCGGAGCCGCTCGTCAGGAATGAGGTGCGCGCCGTCGATCATGATGTCCTCCGCGTTCGGCGCGGGCAGCGGCGGATCGGGCAGCAACCGCTCGCGGACACGGCGCCGGCGCAGCGCATCGAGCGCCGCGCGCTCGGCCGTGCGGTAGAGCCAGGCGGCGGGGTCCTGCGGCGCGCCGCTTTCGCGCCACAGCTCCGCCCCGCGCGCGCACGCATCGGCAAAGGCGTCCTCGGCGACGTCGAGATCGCGGAAGCGGGCGGCGAGCGCGGCAATGATGCGGCCGCCCGCCGCCCGCGCGGCATGCTCGAGCGCGCTCTCCGTCATCCCATGGCGAGGAGCGGCCTGATCTCCACCGCGCCTTCCTTGGCGAACGGTATTTTCCTGGCGATGGCGATGGCGGCGTCGAGATCGGGCACGTCGACCATGTAGTAGCCGCCAAGTTGCTCCTTGGTCTCGGCGAAGGGGCCGTCATGGATGGTCGGCTGGCCCTTGCCGGCGCGTACCGTGGTCGCCGCGGAGACGGGCTTCAGCCCGGCGCCGCCGCGGAGCGCCGCGCCGTTGTCGCGGCCGAAGGCCATGTGCTTTCCGGTCAGCTCGCCCGGCGCCAGCCCGGCGTGGTTCCGCTCGTCCTCGTAGATCAGAAGCAGGTATTGCATGGTTTGCTCTCCTCCGAACCCTTCCATCGTGGGTCCATCGGCCTAGAGACGCGCGAGGCCCGGCGAAATCGACCGGCCGCGCCAATGTATTTGCGCCGCGCTTAACGAAGTCTTCAAGGCTACACTTGATTTTGCCCGGAAATCCTCGCGACAGGCAGGAGACGCATATGCAATCGAAGATCACCGGCTCGACCATGCCGGTCCTCGAGATCGCGCTCGAGCCCGGCGACAAGATCGTCGCCGAGCCGGGCGAATTCTCGTGGATGAGCGCCAACGTGGTGCTGCGCACGACGACGCAGACGGCCGGCGCCAAAAGCATCTGGGGCGCCCTTGGGCGCGCGGTCTCGGGCGGCGGCCTGTTCATGACGGAATACACCGCCGAGGGCGGCACCGGCGTCATCGCCTTTGCCGCCAAGGTGCCCGGCACGATCCACGAGTTCGATGTGGCGCCCGGTCGCTCCTACATGATCCACCGCGACGGGTTCTTGTGCTCGACCGAGGGCGGCACGCTGGCGATGGCGTTCCAGCGCTCGCTCGGCGCCGGCATCTTCGGCGGCAACGGCTTCATCATGCAGAAGCTCGGCGGCCCGTGCAAAGCGTGGATCGAATTGGGCGGCGAGCTCGTGACCTATGATTTGAAGGCGGGCGAGACGATCCAGGTTCATCCCGGCCATGTCGGCATGTTCGAGGACACGGTCAATTTCGACATCGTCACGATGCGCGGCATCAGCAACGCGATCTTCGGCGGCGCCGGGCTGTTCGTGGCGCGGATCACGGGACCGGGCAAGGTCTGGCTGCAGACATTGACGCTCGCCAACCTGGCGCACGCCTTGAGCCCCTATCTCGGCGGCAAGAGCGAGGCGCAGACGGCGCAGGCTGGCGTGCTCGGCGGCGTCGCCGGCTCGATCCTGCGCGGCCTCACCAACAACAGCTAGTGTCCGATTCCGAAATTCGCCCCGATCCCTATATCAGGCTTTTTGCGAATTTCGGAATCGAAGGACACTAGCAAACTTATGTTCCTAGTGTCGTTTCGGTTTCGAAGTTCGCCAAGAGGCCGATATCGATGGTGGGGCGAACTTCGAAACCACGACACTAGGCCGCGACCTTCCACGCGGCATAGCCGCAGCCGACATAGACTTCCGGCACCGGGTCGTAAGCGACGAGCTCGAAGCCGCGGCTGCCGGCGGCGGCGTGCGCGATCACCCAGTTGCGCACCTCGTGCGCGCCGTTGCCGGTGACGGGCAGCGTGCGCTCGAGATAATCGGCGAGCGGGCCGTCATGGCCCGACGCAAAGAGCCGCAAGCATTCGTGGTCGAAACGCTCGTCGATGGCGCCCATGGTCGGCTCGCCGATCGAATGGCTGAGGCCGCCCGTGGCCAGGATCGCGACGCGGAGACGCTCCGGATATGAGTCGATCGTGCGGCGCAGGAGCCGCCCCCAGGCGAGGCAGCGCCTGATGCTCATCATCGGCGGCTCGAGGCCGTTGACGATGATCGGCACGATCGCCGGCAGCCGCTTCAACCCCATGCGCAGGAGCGGGATGCAGAAGCCGTGATCGAGCATCAGATGATGCGACACCGAGGGCTCGAAATCCTCCTTGAGCGCAGTCTCGAGGATATGTTTCCCGAGGCCGGGATGGCCCGGCATCTCCGGCCACGGAAAATCCCTGAGGAACGGCTCGGGCGGGCCGTCATGCGTCTCGCCGACGCCGATGCAGAGCGACGGCAGATTGTCGAGGAAGAAATTGGCCCAGTGATCGGGCGCGATCTCGATGAGGATATCGGGATTGCACGCTTCAAAGCGCGCGCCAAGCGCGGAGAAGCGCGCCTTGAACTGCTCGCGCAGCGCGGGCGCCATCTTGTCCCAGTCGCGCGCGATGAGCGGCCCGTGGCTTGCCGCGAACACCCCGACGAGACTGGCCATGACGCGCTCCATTGGATGAGGGACGCATCTTAGCCGTCATTGCGAGCGAAGCGAAGCAATCCCCCAGGGAGATTGCGTCGGAGCATTCGCTCCCCGCAATGACAGAAAGACGCGGGAGGGTTAGGATGCGGCCCATGCGAATCGTGTGCATCGGCGGCGGGCCGGCCGGGCTCTATTTCGCCATCCTGATGAAGAAGGCCGACCCGCGCCACCACGTCACGCTCATCGAGCGCAACCGCGCCGGCGACACGTTCGGCTGGGGCGTCGTGTTCTCCGACCAGACGCTCGAGAACATGCGCGACGGCGACGAGGCGACGCAAAAACGCATCATCGACAATTTCGCGCATTGGGACGACATCGAGATCCATTTCAAGGGCAATGTCGTCACCTCGCACGGCCATGGATTTTGCGGCATCGAGCGGCGCAAGCTTCTCACCATCCTGCAGGAGCGCGCGCGAGACCTCGGCGTCGAGCTGGTGTTCGAGCACGAGGTCGCCGACATCCATGAGTTCGCCGACGCCGACCTCATCGTCGCGGCGGACGGCATCAACAGCCGCGTCCGCGCGGCCTACGCCGAGCATTTCCAGCCCGAGATCGACTGGCGCCGCAACAAATATGTCTGGCTCGGCACGCATCGCGTGTTCGAGGCCTTCACCTTCGTGTTCGTGGCGACCGAATGGGGCTGGTTCCAGGCGCACGCCTATCGCTTCGATGCGCAAACCTCGACCTTCATCGTCGAGACGCGCGAGGAAAGCTGGCGCGCCGCCGGGCTCGACCGCGCCGATCAGCATGCCACGCTCGATTTCTGCCGCCGGCTCTTCGCGCCGTGGCTCGACGGCAAGGGCCTCATGGCGCAGCCGAAGCCGGGCGGCGGCTCGGACTGGGTGAATTTCGCGCGCGTCGCCAACAAGAACTGGGTGCGCGGCAACCTCGTGCTGATGGGCGACGCGGCGCATTCGGCGCATTTCTCGATCGGCTCGGGCACGAAATTGGCGCTCGAGGACGCGATCGCCCTGGCGCGCGCGATCCAGCGCCACGACGATCTCGCCGCGGCGCTTGCCGCCTACGAGACCGAGCGGCGCGTCGAGGTGCTGCGCCTCCAGTCGGCGGCGCGCAACTCGACCGAATGGTTCGAGAACGTCGCGCGCTATGCCAAATTTCCGCCGCGCCAGTTCGCCTATTCGCTGCTGACGCGAAGCCAGCGCGTCAGCCACGAGAATCTGCGCCAGCGCGACAAATCCTATCTCGAGCGGGTCGAGCGCTGGCTCGGCGAGCGCACCACCGGCAAACACGCCGAGCATCCGGTGCCGCCGATGTTCCTGCCGTTCCGCTTGAAAGGCATGAAGCTCGAGAACCGCATCGTGTGCTCGCCCATGGCGATGTACAGCGCGAAGGACGGGGTGCCCGAACGATTTCCACCTCGTCCATCTTGGCGCGCGCGCCTTGGGCGGCGCGGGCCTCGTCTTCACCGAGATGACGTGCGTCACGGCGGAAGGCCGCATCTCGCCCGGCTGCTGCGGCCTGTGGAACGACGCGCAGGAGGAGGTCTTACGGCCGCATCGTCCGCTTCGTGCACGAGAAGACGCGCGCCCGGATCGCGCTGCAACTCGGCCATAGCGGCGCCAAGGGCGCGACCAAGGTCGGCTGGGAGGGATATGACGCGCCGCTCGATGCGGCCGACGCGTGGCCCCTCCTCGCCCCCTCGTCCGTGCCGTGGAGCAAGGACAACCAGGTGCCGCGCGAGATGACGCGCGCCGACATGGACGCGGTGCGCGACGCCTTCGCCGAAGCCGCGCGGCGCGGCGCGCGCGCCGGCTTCGACATGCTCGAGCTCCATGCCGCGCACGGCTATCTCCTTTCGTCCTTCATCACGCCGCTGACCAACCGGCGCGACGACGAATACGGCGGCAGCCTCGCGAACCGCCTGCGCTTTCCGCTCGAAGTGTTCCGCGCGATGCGCGCCGCCTGGCCCGAGGACCGGCCGATGTCGGTGCGCATCTCGGCGACCGACTGGGTCGAGGGCGGCATCACGCCGACCGATGCGGTCGAGATCGCGCGCGCCTTCAAGGCGGCGGGCGCCGATCTCATCGACGTGTCGTCGGGCCTCACCTCGCAGAAGGCGCGGCCGATCTATGGCCGCATGTTCCAGACGCCGTTCTCCGACCGCATCCGCAACGAGGTCGGCATCGCCACCATGGCGGTCGGCAACATCTTCGAGCCGGACCACGTCAATTCGATCATCGCCGGCGGGCGCGCCGATCTGTGCGCGCTGGCGCGGCCGCATCTGTGCGACCCGAGCTTCGCGCTCCACGCCGCGGTGGCGTTGGGCTACGACGCGCCGTGGCCGCTGCAATATCTCGACGGCAAGAAGCAGTTGGAGCGCCTCAAGGGGCAGGAGGCCGCCGACATGGCGATCGTCATATGAGCGCGCTCATCCATCCCGAGGGCTGGCCGCCGGCCAAGGGCTTCGCCCACGCCGTCGCCGCCGAGGGCCGCGTCGTCTATGTCGCGGGCCAATGGGGCAGCGCGCGCGACGGCACTTTTCCGGCGGGCTTGCCGGCGCAGGTGAAGCAGGCGCTGCAAAACATCTTCGACGTGCTGCAGGCGGCGGGTGCCAAGCCGGAACACGTCGTGCGGCTTACCTGGTACATGACCGATCTCGCCGACTACAACGCCAAGCCGCGCGAGATCGGCGAGGCCTATCGCAGCGTCATGGGCCGGCATTTTCCGGCGATGACCGCGGTCGAGGTGAAGCGCCTCGTCGATCCGCGCGCGCTCGTCGAGATCGAGGCGACCGCGGTCGTGCCGCGCTAGCCGGCCGTGTCGAAGGCGACGCCCGCGAGGATCTTGTTGACGTGGTCGTCGTCGGGCGACAGCGGCAGGAAGCAGGCTTCGAATTTGCGGAAGGATTTATCCCGGTTCCAGTGCGCGAAGCCGGCGCGGAAGCGCGGCGCGCGAGCGACCACGACGGAAGTGAGGATCTCGACCATCTGCGCTGCCGACGCCGGCGGCATGCACACGCCGGCAAGCCCGCCGGTCGTGTTGACGCCGTAGAAATCGACGATCGCACCGCCGACGAGGCGAATGCGGTAGAGCTTGCCCGGCTCCTCGACGTCGTAGAGCATGACGTTGGTTACGAGCCTGCCGAGCTCCGCCGGGTCGATGTCGGCGCGGTGCGGCATGCGGCGCGCGCCGCACTTCTCGCTCCAATAGCGATGAATCCGCACGACGATGGGATCGAGCGGCGCGGCAAGATCGTGCGCGCCGCGTTCCGCCTCTTCCGGGGTCTTTGGCCGAGACTCCATCGGCGCTAATCCAGCAGATCGTCGGTCGTGAAGATCGGCACGAGCGTCAGCCCTTCGCGCGCGAGGTTCTCGGCGGCGCCTTCGAGGCGGTCGACGACGGTGATGATCTTGCGCACCGTGCCGCCTTGCCCGCGCACGGCATTCACCGCCTGCATCACCGAGGCGCCTGTCGTGGTCACGTCCTCCATCAGGATGACGGGCGCGTTCGGCCGGTAGCTGCCGTCGATCTTCTGGTCGGTGCCGTGGCCCTTCTTCTCCTTGCGCACGACGAAGCCGTGGATAGGTCGCCCGGGCCAGCTCTTGGCGGTCGACAGCAACGACGATCGGCACGGCGCCGAGCTCGAGCCCGCCGATTGCCTCGATGCCGGGCTCGTCCGCGAGCATGGCGTAGACGATCTCGGCCAGGAGCGCGGCGCCCTCGGGATCGAACATGGTCGGCTTCAGATCGAGGTAGTAGGTGCTGACCGCTCCCGAGGCGAGCGTAAAAGTCCCCTTCAGGAGCGATTTCGCCTTGATGATCTCGCGCAGCCGGCGCTTCGCCGCCGCCAAATCCGCCATGGGTAGACCCCCTCCGATCCGCTAATATAGAGAAGATCGAGAGGATTCGCATGGAACGGTCCTTCACCAAGGAAGTGGCGCTTCTGCGCAAGGGCGCCGGTGACGTGTTCGAGGGCGAAGGCATCCTCGCCATCACCAAGGGCCTGCTGCAGGCCGGCGTCAGCTATGTCACGGGCTATCAGGGCGCGCCGGTCTCGCACCTGATGGACGTGCTGAGCGACGCGAAGCCGCTCCTGGACGAGCTCGGCGTCCATTTCGCGCCGGCCGCCAACGAGGCGGGCGCCGCCTCGATGCTCGCCGCCTCGATCAACTATCCGATGCGCGGCGCGGCCGTGTGGAAATCGACGGTTGGCACCAACGTCGCGTCGGACGCGCTCTCGAACCTCGCCTCGGCCGGCGTCAAGGGCGGCGCCGTCATCATCGTCGGCGAGGATTACGGCGAGGGCGCCTCGATCATCCAGGAGCGCACGCACGCCTTCGCCATGAAGTCGTCGATGTGGCTCATGGACCCGCGGCCCGACCACACGCGCTTCGTCGACCTCATCGCCGAGGCCTATGAGCTGTCCGAGGCCTCGCGCGCGCCCGTCATCATGGAGTTCCGCATCCGCGCCTGCCACGTGCACGGGCGCTTTGCGACGAAGGACAACCGGCCGCCCGCCTTCGGCAAGAACAATAAAATTCTGGAGCCCGATTTCGATTACGCCCGCATCTGTCTTCCGCCCGCCACATACGCGCAGGAGAAGGACAAGATCGCCAACCGCTTCCCGGCCGCGATCGACTTCATCCGGCGCCGCAAGCTCAACGAGCTTTTCCCCGGCGCGCTCGACGAGATCGGCATCATCTGCCAGGGCGGCATCTACAACACGGTGCTGCGCGCGCTGAGCGAACTGGGCCTCGCCGATGCGTTCGGCGCGAGCCAGGTGCCGATCCTCTGCCTCAACGTGACCTATCCGCTCGTGCCCGACGAGATCGCCCGGTTCTGCGCCGGGAAGCGCGCGGTGCTGATGGTCGAGGAAGGCCATCCCGACTATCTCGAGCAGGCGGTCAACGCGCTCCTGCGCAAGGCCGACCTCAATACCACGATCGTCGGCAAATCGCGTGCTGCCGATGGCGGGCGAATACACCGCCGAGGTGATGCTCCAAGGCGTCGGCCGCTTCCTCGAAGGCGCGGTGCCGAAGGGCGTCGATCTCGCCGCGATCGGCGCGCGATTGGCGCAGCTCGAAGCGTGGAAGCAAGAGGCCGCAGAAGCTCATCGGCGCGCCGGTGCCGAAGCGCCCGCCCGGCTTCTGCACCGGCTGTCCCGAGCGGCCGGTCTTTTCCGCGATCAAGCTGGTCGAGCGCGACATCGGCAAGATCCATGTCGCGGCCGATATCGGCTGCCATACGTTCTCGACGCTGGCGCCGTTCAACATCGGCAATTCGGTGCTGGGCTATGGGCTCGGCCTGTCGAGCGCGGCGGGCGTGGCGCCCGCGTTCGAAAAGCGCGTCATCTCCATCATGGGCGATGGCGGGTTCTGGCATAACGGGCTCAGCACCGGCGTCAGCGGCGCGGCCTTCAGCGGCCAGGACGGCGTGCTCGTCATCATGAACAACGGCTACAGCTCGGCGACGGGGCAGCAATATCTCCCGTCCACCACGGCGGGCGGCCAGCGCAAGGCCACCGCCTCGATCGAGCAGGCGCTCGCCAACATGGGCATAACGTGGGTGCGCTCGATCCGGAGCTACAGCGTCGGCAAGATGGCGCGCCAACTGAAATCCGCGCTCGCCTCGCCGGTGCGCGGGCTCAAGGTGATCGTGGCGAACGGCGAATGCCAGCTCGCACGCCAGCGCCGCATCCGCCCGCTCCTGCGCAAGGCCGTGCAAGGGGGCAAGCGCGTGGTGCGCACGCGCTTCGGCGTCGATGAGGATACCTGCACGGGCGATCATTCCTGCATCCGCCTCTCGGGCTGCCCGTCGCTCACGGTGAAGCCCAATCCCGATCCGCTGCGTCTCGATCCGGTGGCGCACGTCAACAACGACTGCGTCGGCTGCGGCGTCTGCGGCGAGGTGGCGGACGCAGCCGTGCTGTGCCCGTCCTTCTACCGCGCCGACATCGTGCAGAACCCGCGGCCATGGGATCTGTGGCTCGCGAAGTTGCGGCAGCGCGTGATCGCGTGGCTCCAGGCGCGCGCGGTGGCGGCGCCCGTGCCCGCTGCGGCGGCGGCCGAATGAGCGCGCGGCCGGTCACGGTGCTGATCGCCGCCTTGGGCGGCGAAGGCGGCGGCGTCCTGACCGACTGGATCGTCGCGGCGGCGATGGCTTCCGACCTGCCGGTGCAGGCGACCTCGATCCCGGGCGTGGCGCAGCGCACCGGCGCCACGACCTATTATGTCGAGATCTTCCCCGAGACGCATGCCGCGCTTGGCGGCCAAGCGCCCGCTGTTCGGGCTTTATCCGAGCCCCGGCGGCATCGATGTGATGCTCGCGTCCGAGGTGATCGAGGCCGGCCGCGCGCTCGAAGGCGGCTACGTCACGCCCGACCGCACCACGCTCGCCGCGGCGACGCACCGCATCTATGCGATCGCGGAAAAGCAGGCGATGGCGGACGGCCGCTTCGACACGAGCCGCATCCTCGAGGCCGCGCGCGCGCTCGGCGCGCCGCCCGATCCTGTTCGACCTGACGCAAAGCAAGGCGACGCGGGACCTTTCGCTCAACGCCGTGCTGCTCGGCATCGCCGCGGCATCGGGCGCGCTGCCGGTCGCGCGGGAAAAATTCGAGGATGCGATCCGCGAGGGCGGGATCGCGGTCGAGCAGAATCTCGCCGCCTTCGCCAAGGGCTGGGAACTGGGCGAAGCGGGCGTGCCGCCCGACCTGCTGCCGCGCGACGACCGCGCCCCGCGCCCGCTCGCGGAAGGCGCCGACGCGCTCATCGCCACGGTGCGGCGCGATTTCCCGGCGGCGGCCGTGGCGATCGTCGAAGAAGGATTGCGGCGCACCGCGGATTATCAGGACGCGGCCTATGCGCGGCTTTACTACGAGCGCGTGCGGCGCATCGCGGCCATCGACCGCGGCGGCGATCTCACCGCCGAGGCCGCGCGCTATCTCGCGCTGTGGATGAGCTACGAGGACGTGATCCGCGTCGCCGATTTGAAGACGCGGCCCGAGCGCTTCGCCAAGGTCATGCGCGAGATCCGCGCGCGGCCGGGCGAGCCCGTGCGCATCACCGAATTCCTGAAGCCCGGCATCGACGAGATGAGCGCGGTCATGCCGGCGCGGATCGGCCGGGCAATCGAGCGCTGGGCCGAGCGGCGCGGCCTCACCGACCGTCTCCACATTCCGATGCGCCTCCAAAGCACCAGCATCAGCGGCTTCGCGCGATTGTGGGCGCTGGCGAAGATGCGGCGCTTCCGGCGCGCGAGCCATCGCTTCGTCGAAGAGCAGCGCGCGATCGAGGAATGGCTCGACGCGGTCGTGCGCGCGGCGCCGGCATCGCCCGAGCTGGCGCAGGAAATCGTCCTGTGCGCGCGGCTGCTCAAAGGCTATGGCGACACCTATCGCCGCGGCAGGTCCAATTACCGCCGCATCTTCGCCGACGCGGTGGTGCCGGCGCTCGCCCATCCCGAGCGGCGCGCGCGGCCGGCCGCATCCGCGCGCTGCGCGAAGCGGCGCTCGCCGATCCCGAGGGAAAATCGCTCGACCGCGCGCTTGCCGCCCCCTTGCCGCAAGAGGCGAAAGCCGCCGAGTAGGCTTCCCCTCACCCTGCCCTCTCCCCGCGGAGAGGGTTTTCGTCTCATTGACTCTGGTCGGCATTCCGTATTTAACCTTACCTGTTAAATATGACGCCCGACCTCGATCACACATTCGCGGCTTTGGCCGATCCGACGCGGCGCGCGATCCTCGCCCGGCTCGCCGCCGGCGAGGCGACCGTCGGCGAACTCGCGCACCCGTTCGCCATCTCGCTGCCGGCGATCTCGCGCCACCTCAAGGTGCTGGAGCGCGCGGCATTGATCGAGCGGCGGCGCGACGGCCAGACGCGGCGCTGCCGCCTGACGCCGCGCCCGCTCGACGAGGCGCAGCGCTGGATCGAATTCCACCGCGAATTCTGGAACGCGAGCCTCGACCGGCTCGCGGCGCATCTCGAAACCGCGAAAGGAGCAAGAACATGACAAGCCTCGATCAAAGCGTAAGCGATAAAACGACGCTCGTCGTCACGCGCACGCTCGACGCGCCGCGCGACGCGGTGTTCGCCGCGTGGACCGATCCGAAGCAGTTTTCGCGCTGGATGGGGCCGGGCACGATCCGCGCCGAGATCGCGGCACTCGACGCGCGCGTCGGCGGCACCTACCGCATCGTCATGCACGGCACGCCCAATCCCGCCGGCATGAGCATCGTCTCCGGCGTCTATCGCGAGATCGTGCCGCCCTCGCGCCTCGTCTTCACCTGGGCGTGGGAAGAGGACATGCTGACGCACAAGGCCGGGCACGAGAGCATCGTCACCATCACGCTGCGCGCGATCGGAGCGAAGACGGAGCTGACGCTGCGGCACGAGAAGCTCGAATCCCAAGCATCGCGCGACAGCCACGCGCAGGGCTGGGACGGCTGCGTCGACAAGCTGGTACAGTACCTTCAACCCGGGAGGGCGTGATGGCCGACCTCATCCTCTATGGCATTCCGCAAAGCACCTACGTGCGCAGCGCGCGCATGGCCTGCGTCGAGAAGGGCGTGCCCTACACGCTCGAGCACGCGATGCCGCACAGCGAGACGATCAACCGCCTCCATCCCTTCGGCAAGATGCCGGCGATGCAGCACGGCGACTTCACGCTCTACGAGACGAGCGCGATCCTGCGCTACATCGACGAGGCGTTCGACGGCCCGCACCTCACGCCCGCCGATCTCCGCCGCCGCGCGCGGATGGAGCAATGGATGAGCTCGATCAACGCCTATTACGACGGCGCCATGGTCCGCCGCTTGCTGCTGCAATATTTCTTCCCGCCCGGCGGCACGCCCGACCGCGCCGTCATCGACAAGGCGGCGGAGGAGGCGAAAAAGCAGATCGCGGTGTTGGACGAGGCGCTGGCCGAAGGCCCTTACCTCCTCGGCGCGGACATCTCGCTCGCCGATCTGCTGCTCTGCCCGATCCTCGCCTATTTCTTCCGCACGCCCGAGGGCGAGACGATGCTGGCGGCATCGAAGAACATCCGGCGCGCGGGCGAGGCGATCCGCGCGCGCAAGAGCTTCGTCGAGACGATCCCGCCGCCGCCGTCAAAGCGCGGATGACGGACGGCATCGAGAGCCTCCTCGACTGGCTCGCCCAGGGCGCGCCGACGGCCGCGCGCGCCGAGGAGATACTCGAGCAATTGTGCCGCCGGATCGAAGCGTGCGGCGTGCCGCTGTGGCGCGTCTCGGTGTTCGTGCGCACGCTTCATCCGAACATCATGGGGCGGCGCTTCACCTGGCAGCCCGACAAACCCGTCGAGACGTCCGAGGCGCCGTTCGAGCTGATGCAGGCCGAGGAATATCTCGGAAGCCCCGTCGTGCATGTCTTCCGGACGGGCGAGCAGCTTCGCCGCCGCATCTGCGATGTCGATTGCCCGATGGACTTCACCGTTTTGCGCGATCTCGCCGACCGACGGCGTCACCGACTACATCGCCTCGCCGCTGCGCTTCACCAACGGCGAAATCCACGCCGTCACCTGGACGACGCGACGGGCGGGCGGCTTCACGGACGAGCACGCCGGTGCGCTTGCCCGCGTGGTGCCAGGCCTCGCGCGGCTGGCGGAAATCTATGCGCTGCGCCGCACGGCGCGGAACCTGCTCGACACCTATGTCGGCGCGCACGCGGGCGAGCGCATCCTGCGCGGCCAGATCAGGCGCGGCGACACCGAGACGATCCATGCCGCGATCTGGCTGTCCGACATGCGCGGCTTCACCGCGCTCGCCGACCGGCTCGATCCGGCGGGCCTCACGCATCTCTTGAACCGCTTCTTCGATGCGCAGGTTCCGGCGATCGCGCGCCATGGCGGCCAGGTCCTGAAATTCATCGGCGACGGGCTTTTGGCGATATTTCCCGTGGCCGCGGGCGACACGGACGGCGCCGCCGCGTGCGCCGCCGCGCTCGATGCCGCACGGGAAGCGCGCACAGGGATTGCGGCGCTCGAAGGCGCGGGCGCCGCCCCGGGCGTCGAGCGCGTGCGCTTCGGCCTCGCGCTTCATATCGGCGCCGTGCTCTACGGCAATATCGGCGGGGCGGAGCGGCTGGATTTCACCTGCATCGGCCCGGCGGTCAATCTCGCGGCGCGCATCGAGAAGCTCGCGGGCGAGCTGGGCCGCACGCTCCTCGCCTCGGCCGAGTTCGCCGCGCGCTGCCCCGCTCTCGTCCCGGTCGGCCGCTTCTCGATCCGCGGCCTCGAGGCGGCGCAGCGCGTCTTCGGCCTTGCCGAGGAGGCGCACGGCGCCGAACGCTAGGCAGCGGCGGCGCGCTCTGATAACGTCGTCCGCATGAAAGCCAATTACATCGAAGCCTACGGCGGCGCCGGCGCCGTGAAGTTCGGCGAGCTTGCGACACCCGCGGCAGGGCCCGACGACGTGCTCGTCGCGGTCAAGGCGGCCAGCGTCAACCCGATCGACTGGAAGATCCGCGAGGGCTACCTCAAGGCCAATCTCGCGCTCAAATTCCCCTACGTGCTGGGCCGCGATTTCTCCGGCGTCGTTATCGGCAACGGGCGCCAACGTGCGCGATTTCGCGGTCGGCGACGAAGTGTTCGGCGTGGTCGACGGCATGCGCGGCGGCGCGCACGGCGAAATCCTGGCGACGGGTCAGGACCTCGTCGCCAAGAAGCCGCGCAGCATCGACCACGTCGCGGCGGCGTCGCTGCCGCTGGCCGCGGCCACCGCAATGATCGCGCTCGACGACACCGGCAAGCTCAAGAGCGGCGAGCGCGTGCTGATCCATGGCGGCGCGGGGGCCGTCGGCGCGATCGGCGTGCAGTTCGCGAAGGCGCAGGGCGCGTGGGTCGCGGCGACCGCAGGGCACGCCAATCTCGCCCGCCTGCGCGAGCTCGGCGCCGATCTCGCGATCGATTACGACGCCGAGGATTTTGCCGCGCGCGTCAAAGACCTCGATCTCGTCTTCGACACGGTCGGCGGCGAGGTGCATCGCCGCTCGCAGAACGTGCTGCGCCCGGGCGGACGGCTCGTCTATATCTCGGCGGCGCCCTTGCCGCCGGGCGAGCCGCGCCCCGGCATCACCGTCACCCGCGCCGACATTCGCGGCAAGCGCCCGCTGTTCGAGCGGCTCGCCGCGCTCGTCGACCAAGGCAAGATCAAGCCGCAGGTCGCGCGCGTGCTGCCGCTGTCGCAGGCGGCCGAGGCCTACGAGATGAGCCGCACGGGCGTGCGCGGCAAGATCGTGCTCAGCGTCGCTTAAGGAACTTTGCCGGGGCGGCGGCGTTATTTCGCGCCATGATGCTGCGCCCGCGATCATCCTCGTTCTTGCGCTCGTGGCGGCGGCTGCGCCGGCCAGGGCCGATTGCGCCGACGACATCGCGTCCTTGACAGGCGCATATCAACGCCATGAGCCGCACCTCGCCCAATTTCGGGCCGGCCAGGAAGCAACTGGCGAAGGCGGTCGAGGATCAGCACGACGAGCTCGCGTGCGACAATGACGTGGCGCGTACGTGGCGCGCCATCCGCAAGCCCATCCCCGAGGACACCGCCGAGCACGCGCAGCAAAAGTAGGCGCTAGTAGCCAAGCTCGCGGTCGACGAGCTGTTGCGGCTTCTCGCCGCGCTCGAGGCGCAGCACGTGCTCGGCGATGCGCGGGACGATGTCGCCGGGATCGTGCCGGCGCGAGACGTGCGGCATCACGGTGATGCGCGGATGCGCCCAGAGCGGGCTTTCCTTGGGCAGCGGCTCCTCGCGGAACACATCGAGCGTCGCGGAATTCAAATGCCCTTCGTCGATTGCCGCGACGAGGTCGCCTTCGACGATATGCTGGCCGCGCGCGAGATTGATGACGGCGCCGCCCTTCGGCATGGCAGCGAAGGCGGCGCGGTCCAAGATGTTCTCGGTCTCGCGCGTCAGCGGCAGAAGGCAGACGACGATCTCGCTGCGGCCGAGGAACGCCGCCAGCTCGCCCGGCCCGGCGAACACCTCGATACCGTCGAGCGCGCGCTTCGAGCGCGCCCAGGCGGCCGTCTTGAAGCCGTGATTGCTGAGGCACTTGGCGACGCCGAGGCCGATCGGACCGAGCCCCATCACGCCGACCGTGCGTTCGTACGGGCGCAGCACGCGCTTCCTCGCCCACTCGCGGCGCTGCTGCGCCAGCGCGTACTCGGGCAGGCCGCGGTGATGGCGCAGCACGTGCATGAGCGCGTTCTCGTCCATCATGCGGTCGCCGTCGAGATTGCCGGTGCGCACGATCGGCACGCCTTTGGGCAAGGTCGGATCGGCGAGCAATCCTTCCTGCCCGGCGAAGAGCGAGCAGATGAGCCGCAGGTTCGGCAGGCTCGCGAGGAAGCCGCGCGGCACGCGCGCCACCGCGGCGATGTCGATCGCGGCGATATCGCCCGCCTCGGGGTAGTAGCGGACGTCGCGGCCGGGCAAGGCCTTGGCCAGAAGCGGGCGCCAGTCGCTTTCGGGGCCGGAGATGGGCGCAAGAAGGATCGCCATGGTCAGAATCCGAACAGGCGCGCGGGATTGTCGACCAGGATCGCCTTGCGCGATGCGGCATCGGGCGGGAAGTCGATCATCATGTTCATGAGGTCTCCATCGTTGATCATCTGGCCGGCCTGATAAGTGTAGGCATGCGGCCAATCCGTGCCCCAGATGGTGCGGTCCGGCGCCTTGGCGATGATGGCGCGCGCGAGCTTGACGATGTCGCCGAACTCGGCCCCGGCATGGAGCATGCGATCGGCGGTCGCGAGCTTCATCCATATGTGCTTTTCGCCGAGCAGGTCGAGCACGACGCGGAACGCCGGCTGATCGACGCCCTTCCCAGGATCGACCAGGCCGAAATGATCGATGATCACCGGCACGTCGAGGCGGCGCAGCGTCTCCGCCTCCTTGATCAGGATATCGGCCTCGATGTGGAAGCATGCGCACCACGGCAAATCGCGGATGCGCGAGACGATGCGCAGCATCTCGTCGCGGTCGTAGTGGCCTTCGAGCGAAGGCCTCGCGTTGAAGCGGATGCCGCGCACGCCCTGTCCGTGGAGCGTCTTGTTGTCCGCGGCGGACGCATCCGGATTGGCGCGCACCATGCCCTTCAAGCGACCTTCGGCCTTGGCGATCGCGTCGTGCATCGGACGGTTGTCGAACCCGTGCACCGCCGGCATGACCATGACGCCGCGCTCGACGCCGATCGCCTTCGCCATCTGGAACCAGTGCTCGATCGGCGCCGCGGGCGGCGTGTAGAGGCGGCTTGCCACGAACGGAAACACCTCGGGCGGACCCATCACGTGGAAATGCGTGTCGATCGTGCCGGGCGGCGGCGTGAATTTCGGTTTCTTCGGATTGGGGTCGGGCGGAAACGGCACGCGCAGGTTCGACGGCATCGGGATTCTCCTAGTACGATTTCGGCAGGCCGAGCACGCGCTCGGCGATGTGGCAGAGGATGAGCTGCGGCGTCACCGGCGCAAGCCGCGTGATCAGCGCCTCGCGCAAATAGCGCTCGACATGATATTCCTTGGCATAGCCATAGCCGCCCATGGTCAGCATCGCCGTCTCGCACGCGCGGATCGCAGCTTCGGACGCAAGATATTTCGCGGCGTTGGCCTCGGCGCCGCAGGAAAGCCCCTGATCGTAGCGCCACGCCGCGTTGGCGGCCATGAGATGGGCCGCCTCGAGCGCGATCCAGCGCTCGGCCAAGGGATGCTGCACGCCCTGGTTCTGGCCGATCGGCCGGCCGAACACGATGCGCTCCTTGGCATAAGATGTCGCGCGCGCGAGCGCCGCGTGGCCGATGCCGACCGCCTCGGCCGCGACGAGGATGCGCTCGGGATTGAGGCCGTGCAGCAGGATCTCGAACCCCTGCCCTTCCGCGCCGATGCGGTCTTCCTCGGGCACTTCGAGCCCGTCGATGAACATCGAGTTCGAATCGACCGCATGCCGCCCCATCTTGTCGATCTCGCGCACCTCGACGAAGCGGCGGTCGAGCGCGGTGTAGAACAGCGACAGCCCGTCGGTGCGCTTCTTCGCCTCGTCGCGCGGGCTCGTGCGCGCGAGGATCAGGACCGTGTCGGCGACCTGCGCGGTCGAGGTCCAGACCTTTTGCGCCCTTCAGCACGTAGCGCGCGCCCTTCTTCTCGGCGCGCGTCTCGATCGCGCCGGTGTCGAGCCCGGCATTGGGCTCGGTCACGGCGAAGCACGCCTTGACCTTGCCCGCCGCGAGCGGCGGGAGAGTGCGGCGCTTCTGCTCGGCGGTGCCGAAGCGCACGACCGGATTGAGGCCGAAGATGTTCATGTGCACCGCGGACGCGCCCGCCATGCCGGCGCCCGATTGCGCGATCGCGCGCATCATCGCCGCCGCCTCGGCTATGCCGAGGCCGGAGCCGCCATAGTCCTCGGGAATGCAGATGCCGAGCCAGCCGCCGGCCGCGATCGCGCCGTGGAACTCGTGCGGGAAGACGCCGTCGCGGTCGCGGCCGAGCCAGTACTCGTCGCCGAAGCGGGCGCAGATGCGCCCGATGGCGTCCTCCACTTCCCTCTCGGTCGTTGACGGCGCGAAATCCATGCTAGAATCCCGCCGCCAGTGAACCCGATGGAGTTTCGCGATGCAACAGCACGCTTCGGCTCAGCCCAAGGTGTTCATGAACTACACGCAGGCAGAGCTCGACGCGGCCTATGACCAGGCGGCCTATGCGCCGAACCGCGACCAGCTCGGCGCGCGCCGCGTCAACGGCAGCGAAATGGCGCGCCAGCGCCTCGGGCAGCCCGAACGCTACGCCTATGGCGAGAGCGCGATCGAGGGGCTCGATGTCTATCGCGCGGCAAAACCCAATGCGCCCATCTTCGTCTTCGTCCATGGCGGCGCCTGGCGCGCCGGCACCGCCAAGGACCATGCCTATGCGGCCGAATGCTTCGTGCGCGCGGGCGTCACATACGTGGTGCTCGATTTCGCGCTGGTGCAGGATGCGGGCGGCAGCCTGTTCCCGATGGCCGAACAAGTGCGGCGCGGCATCGCATGGGTCCAGAAAAACGCCGCCAAGATCGGCGGCGATCCGGCGCGCATCCATATCGGCGGCCATTCCTCGGGCTCGCACCTGGCGGGCTGCGCCCTGATCGCGCCGTGGCGCAACTACGGCGCGCCCGACACTTTCATCAAGGGCGCGGTCTTGTGCAGCGGCATGTACGATCTGGCGCCGGTGCGGCTGTCGGCGCGCAGCAACTACGTGAAGTTCACCGACGAGATGGTCGAGGAGCTGTCGCCGATCCGCCATCTCGACCGCATCACCATGCCGCTCATCGTCGCGCACGGCACGCTGGAGACGCCGGAATTCCAGCGCCAGGCGCGCGATTTCGCGGCGGCGCTCAAGGCGGCCGGCAAGAAGGTCGAGCTGCTCGTCGGCGAGCACTACAACCATTTCGAGATCGGCGAGACCTACGCCAATCCGTTCGGCCTTCTCGGCCGCGCCGCGCTCGAACAGATCGGCGCGAAGCTCACACCGGCTTGAAGGCGCGGTCCAAGGCCACGTCGATCAGGAGCGGCGCGCCGCCCGAAAGCCCCTTCTTCAACAGGTCGATCGCATCATCGACGCTGTCGGCGGGCTCGGCCGAAACGCCGAGCGAGCGCGCGAGGCCGATATAGTCGATCTCGGGCTCGACCAGGTCCATGGCGACGAAGCGATCGGTCTGCGCGGCGAAGCCCCGCATCGCGTTCACGCGCTGCTTCAGGATGCGGTAGGAGCGGTTGTTGAAGATCATCCACACCACGCCGATCTTGTAGCGCGCCGCGGTCCACAGGGCCTGGCACGTGTACATGGCGCTGCCGTCGCCGATCAGTCCGACGACCGGCCGGTCGGGCAGCGCGAGCTTCGCGCCGATGGTCGCCGGCAGGCCCCAGCCGATGCCGCCGCCGCGCAGCGCGAAGAGGCTTTGCGCATCGTCGGCAGTGATGAGATTGCGCAAGCCGCCGCTCGAGGAAATCGTCTCCTCGATCACGACCGCGTTCTTGGGCAAGGCCTCGCCGATGGCGCCGATGAGCGCCAACGGATCGACCGGGCGCTTGCCGCGCAAGTCGCGCGCCTTGGCGCGCAGCGTCTCGCGCGCTTCGAGATTGGCGCGCTTGGCGATCTCGAATCTCTCCCGTGCGCGCGCCTTGCCGCGCTCGCCCATCGCCTGCGAGAGAGCCGCCGTGAGATCCGGCACGGTGAACTTGGGATCGCCCAGGATCGCCACCTCGGTCGGGAAATTCTTGCCCAGTTCCCAGGTATCGACGTCGATATGGATGATCGGGAAGCCGGGCGGCAACGCCTCCTGGTCGGACGGCAGCGACAGCGAGAAGAGATCGGCGCCGACCGAGAGCAGCAGATCGTGCTCGGCGAAGACTTTCCGCGTCGAGGGCGCGACGCGCGCGATGTTGCCGCGGAAGAGCGGGTGCGATGAGGGGAACGACGCCGTGCTCGGGATGAGCTCGGCATAGACCGGCGCGCCCAGCAGCTCGGCGAGCGCCACCAACTCCGGCAGCGCGCGGCTCTGCGCCACGATGTCGCCCGCCATGATGACCGGCCGCTCGGCCTTCGCGAGGAGCGCGGCCGCCCGTGCCACCGCTTCGGGATCGCCGCGCATATGCGGTGCCACGCGCGTCGGCGCCATCATGTCGAGCTCGCCCTCGTCCTTCAGCACGTCGGCCGGCAGCGACAGGAACACGGGGCCCGTGGGCGGCGCGAGCGCGGTCTTGGCGGCGCGATGCACCATGCGCGGCAGGTCGCCGATGCGCCGCACCTCCGCCGACCATTTGACGAGCGGCTTGGCGATCGTCGGCAGGTCGGCCCACAAGATGGGCTCGGTGAGGTTGAAGCCCTGGTCGTGCTGACCCGCGGTGACGATGAGCGGCGCGCCCGCTTTCTGCGCGTCGTACAGCATGCCCATGGCGTTGCCGAGGCCGGGCGTCACATGCAGGCTGACCGCGGCGAGCTTGCCCGAGGCCTGGGCATAGCCGTCGGCCATCGCCATCACCGCCGCTTCCTGAAGCGCCAGCACGTAGCGCAGCTCGTCCTCGACCGCGAGCGCGTCCATCAGCGGCAGCTCGGTCGTGCCGGGATTGCCGAACATGAACTCGACGCCATTCATCTTCAGAAGCTCGAGGAAGGCGCGTTTTCCGGAGAGATGCGGCATTCTGGGGCTCCTTCAGAAGAGCGGCGGAACGAGCAGCGCGGCGGGCACGCCCGCAGCGCCGATGAGGGCGGGCGCGGCGAGCACGATCGGCGCGCGGTCTATTTCCAGTGCGGCTTGCACCGAAACGACCATGCCCGGCGCGAGCGCGCGCGGGCTGGCCATGCGCGAGCCCGCCAGGGCCTCGAGCGGATTGGCGACGCGGCAGCCTTCGACCAGCCACGACGCCATGCCGGCGAGGTTACTTTTGTCCGGCAGCGACGCTACCGCGGCGGCAAAGCGCTCTACTCCCTGCCGCGCGAGGCCCGCGCGGGCTTCGTCGCGGTAGATCGTGCGCGCAAGGCGCACCCATGAACCTTTGTAGGCGACGGTGGCGCGGATCGCGAAGCTCGCGCCCAGCGCCGCGCGCCCCTCGATGCGGAGCAGGCGCCGGTCGCGCGCGAGATCGATCGCCGCCGCGACATAGCATTCCTCGGCGCCCAACGCGCGCGCGTGACCCTCGACCGCGGCGATCGCTTCGCTCGCATCCCCATCCCGCGCCGAGGCGCGCGCGAGCGCCGCATGCGCGATCGACGCGGCCTTGCCGGCGAGCGCCAGTTCCGCCGGATCGGCGGCAGCGCGGAGGCTGGCGAAAAGCTCGGTCGCATCGGCGAGCGTGGCACCCGCCCCGCGCATGTCGGAGGATATGCCGGCGGGGAAATTGTCGAGATCGGCGACGCCGACGGTGCCGCCGCCCGCCGCCGCAATCGCGTTTGCGGCTTCGGCGCCGAAGCGGCCCGTGCTCGTCACGTGGCTGACGCGGCTCGTCGCCTGGATCCAGGTCGCGACGCGCTTGGTCAGTGCCACGACGAGATAGGGATAACCCTCGCGCGGCAGCACCATCACGCCTTCCGACCAATAGGGCACGAAGCCGCACAGATACGACGCCGCGGCCGGCCGCGTGTTGTTGCTGTAGAGGAGAAGCGCGCCGAGCCCCGCCTTTTTCATGGCGGCCTGCGCGCGGGCGACGCGCCCGGCGAGCGCGGCTTCGGGCAGTTCCGCCTTCGACCAGGATATCAGGCCGCGCCGCATCAGGCGCCCGTCTCGAACAGGATGCGCTGGGTGCGCGTCATCACCTCGGCGCCCCCTTCGGTCACCAGCACGCTATCGCCCAGCACCATGTAGCCGACCTCGGGATGGTAGGTGTTGGGATGGACGACGAGCGCCATGCCCGCCGCGAGCTTGGTGTCCACGTCCTCGAGGATGTGCGGCTTCGAATCGCAGAAGAGGCCGAGCCCGTGGCCGCGCACGCGGGTATATCGATCGGTGACGTAGTCGCCGAAGCCGTATTTGCGGAACACGTCGTTCTCGGCGCGCGCCACGTCGGCCGCGGTGGCGCCGGGCCGTACGGCGGCGATCCCCGCCTCGAGCGCCTCGAGATAAAGACCGTGCGCGCGGCGCTGCGCGTCGTTCGCGCGGCCGACGACGAGCGTGCGGCAGATCTGCGCGTAATAGCCGTCGATCGCCGGCGTGAGCTCGGTGGTGACGAGATCGCCCGATGCCACGATGCGGTCGGACGGCGGCGTCATGCCGAGCACATCCTTGCCGCCCGAGCCCAGGATCATGAAATTGTCGGGGCAGCCTTGCTGGCGCAGGAATGCCTCGACCGCGCCGGTGAGTTCGTATTGGCGGCGGCCCGGGCGCGCCGCCTCGCGGAAGACGATGTAAGCCTCGTCCGCGATCGCAGCCGCGCGCCGCAATGCGTCGTGTTCGGATGCGACCTTGTGCATGAGGAGACGATCGAACAGCGCGGTCGCGTCCTCGAGCGCGAATTCGCGCGCCGCATCGGCGAGATAGCTCGGCAGGAAGCGGCGGGGTGCGGCGGCAATGCGGCGGTTGCCGAGGCGGCCCAGATGCGCCGCCACCTCATGCGCGATGTCGGGCGCCAGGTGAAGCGAGAGCCCCGCGGTCTCGCCCTCGGCGCGCTCGGCATCGGTCGCGCTGTCGAGGAACATCTCGATCTTGCCGTCGGCGGTCACGACGGCGATGCCGTTACCTTCGAGAATGCCGAAATCCGAGGCATAGCGCAGGTAATCGCCCTGCCAGGCATTGCCGTAGACGACGAGCGCGTCGATCCGCGCCTCATCCATCGCCTCGGCCACGCGCCGGCGCCGTTCCTCCCGCAGCATACCCAAACCTCGCAACCGCCCGGCCGGATCATAGGATGGAATGGGGCGCCGAGACAGGGAGTGGCCGGACGGTAGATCCCACTGACTTTGCCGTGCGTCTTTTCTTCGTTCAATTGGTGTGGCATATCGCCATTCGATGGGCGTCACCCCACTCGATCTGTATCGGCTTGGCGACGCCCAAGGGGCGGCGCTCGACAATGCTCGCATCGGGGTCGACGTGAGGGTTTATGACGTGAATGGCGTCGATTGGGTAATAGCTGAGAACACGGGCGTCTCGGTACGCAATGTCATGCAGCGACTCCGGAGAGGCAGCCCCAGTCGATGGTGGCTCCTTCCTGCGGGGACGCAGTTCCCAGACGTACTATCCTTGTTCGCCGATCACGGGAACCATCTCATGTTTGTCCCCATTCGGGACATGCCTTATGCGGACTACATCGACGCCCTGGCCGTTGTGAGCTTGGGATTTAGGTGATTTTAACCCCTTGCCATGGTAGCGTTCGCCATGCGGAACCCATCGCCCAAGGCTCGTGATTTCGTCCGAGCGGGCATCGACCAGCTCCACAATCCTGAGGCGCACAGGGAGTGGGTCGCCTGGGAAAAGGACCATCCCTTCGCCCGCACAGACGGGCTTATCAATCAGGTCCAAGAGTATCTGCCCGAGAGAACCGCGCGACTGGCTCTTAGTGCGCTCGGCGCTCTTACAAAGCATATTTTGCACACGCTGAACGAGGGCCGACTTCCGCGAGAGCAATTGATCGCGCTCGAAAATGATCTCCTCTACATCCAAGATGTGGAAGCCGAGATACATCAGGATTTGAGAGAGCGGGTCTAGTCAGCCTTCCTATCGTTGTCCTTGCAATCATTACGGCCCTGGTCGGCAAAGATCGCGCGCCGTGACTTTGCAATAGTGGCCGGACGGCCATCTGGGCAAGACAGGGGCGCTCGGCTATCATTCGGACGAGACGATTGGGCGCGTGCAGAACGCGCTCCTGGGAGAGGAACCATGGCAGTCATCAAGGTATGGGATATCGCCTACGGGCGCCTGCGCTCGCCCGATCTCGACGTTGCGGAAGAGTTCTTGAGCGATTTCGGCATGGTGCGCGCGGCGCGCACGCCGACCGCGCTCTACATGCGCGGCACCGATCCGTTCCACCACCTCCACGTCACCGAGAAGGGCGATCACGGCTTTCGTCGGCATGGCCTGGCACGCCAAGAGCGAGGACGACCTGAAGGCGCTCGCCAAGGCGCCGGGCGCCTCGGGCATCGAGCACATCGACGAGCCCGGCGGCGGCATGCGCGTGCGCTTGAAGGAGCCGAACGGCTACTCGATCGAGGTCGTCTATGGCCTCGACTCCGTGCTGCCGATCCAGGCGACGCGACAGGCGATCAATTCGGGTCCGATCCCGCTCAACCGGCGCGGCGAGCTGATGCGCATCCGCAAGGGGCCGTCATCGGTCAAGCGCATCGCGCACGGCGTCATGGGCACGCCGCGCAATGTCGAGACGGTGAAGTGGTTCCGCGACATGCTCGGCCTCGTCTGCTCGGACGACCTCTATGCCGGGCCCAAGGAGAACATCATCGCCTCGTTCAACCGCTGCGACAACGGCGACGAGTATGTCGATCACCACGCCTTCTTCTGCATGAAGCACGAGAAGACCGGCCTCAACCATTTCTCGTTCGAGGTGCAGGACATCGACGACGTGTTCATCGGCCACGAATATCTCGTCGGCAAGAAGAAGTACGACCATATGTGGGGCATCGGCCGCCACCTGCTCGGCAGCCAGGTGTACGACTACTGGGCCGACCCGTGGGGCCGCGTGCACGAGCATTGGGCCGACAGCGACCGGCTCAACCTCGCCAACGGCTCGAACCTCGTCTCGGTCGAAGTGGGCTTCACCTCGCAATGGGGCGAGGCGCCGCCGGAAAAATTCATCCATCATCTGAGCCCCTGAGGGGCCGATCGGAGGCCCTCTCCCCGCATGGGGAGAGGGTCTTTTCTTTCACGAGGGAGGCGACATGCCGGACATCCTATCGAAGCGCGACGGCGCGGTGCTCGAGATCACGCTGAACCGCCCGGAGCAGGGCAACGGCGCGACCGACGAGATGGCGCTCGAAGTCACGCGGCTCATCGAGGAGGCGGGCAGCGACACGCAGCTCATCATCCTGCGCGGCGCCGGCAACGATTTCTGCGTCGGCCGCGCCATGATGGGCCAGCCGCAGCAGGGCCCGGTCGAGGCGCTCGACCGGAAACGCGCCTTCGACGTGGTCTTCAACGCCTATGGCGCGATCCGCAATTCGCCGGTGCCGGTGGTGGGCGTGGTGCAAGGGCGCGCCTTGGGCTTCGGCTGCGCCGTGGCGGCGGTGTGCGACATCACGCTCGCCAGCGACACGGCGACGTTCCAGGTGCCGGAAATGGCGCACAACATCCTGCCGACCATGGTGATGTCGTCGTTCATCGACCGCGTGCCGAAGAAGGCATTCGCCTATCTCGTCTACTCGACCGCGGTGATCAGCGCCGAGCGCGCCCTGAGCTTCGGCATCGTCAGCGACGTGGTGCCGGCCGCCGGGCTCGAGGACGCGGTCGCAAAACTCAAGGCCGCGATCCTGAAGGCGCCGCCGCCGGCCATTCGCGGCGTCAAGGAATATGCCAAGACCGCCTTCACCATGTCGACCGAGGGCGCGGTCGACTACGCGCGCAACATCCACGCGGTGATCAATTCCTCGTCGGAGATGCGGCGGAAGCCCTAGCGTCAGCGGCCGCGCGCGCCGCCGTTCCTCAATAGATGACGGCGCGCAGCGGCGGCTTCGCGTCCTGGCTCTGCGGGAAGGCGGACAGCTCGGCATCGGGCTTCGAGCCCCACAGGCACACCGCATACTGGTCGAACGCGAACTGGCGCGGGCGATATGCGGCCTCGTCCTCCGGCTGGATGTGCTTCACGCCGCACGAATACTCGAAGCACGTGCCGTCCGGACCGCGGAAATAGAGCATGACCGCGGTCGAGAGCGGATGGCGGCCCGGCCCCAGGAGGATTTTGACGCCCTTCTCCTTGAGGAAGTACCAGGAGCGCATCACGTCGTCGACATCCTCGACCTGATGGTTGATGTGCTGCACGCCGTTGCGCTGCGCCGGGAAGAGCGCCAGCGAATGATGCGCCGTGGCGATGCGCAGGAGCGGCGCGTCGCCGATCCAGTCGCTGACGCGCGCGTTGCAGATGCGGGTCCAGAACGCCTCGTCCCGCGCCGGGTCCTTGGTGTAGAGACCGATATGGCTGAAGCCGGTGATGCCGGCATCGCGCGCCGGGAAATAGCGCAGCGCCCGTGTGATAGGGCCGCGCCACGATCTCGATCTTGTTGCCGGACGGATCGGTCGACGCGACGAACGCGCGCACGCGGCGCTTGTCGCATTCCTCGCGCGTGCCGGCGCGGACAGGGCGGCCGGCGGCCTCAAGCTCGGCGGCGACCGTGTCGAGATCGTCGGGATCGACAAGGTCGAAGCCGATCGTGTGGTCCTCGGGATCGCCCTCGAAGTAAACGAGCGTGTGGTCGCGCGTGTCGCCGCGCATCGCGACCTTGTCGCTGCGGAAATAGGCCGTCTTGCCCTCGCGCGCGACGAGCTGAAGCCCGACGATGTCGGTGGCGAAGCGGATCGCGCCGTCGAGATCGGGCGTGCCGATGCGCAGGTAGCGGATGTCCTGGAGATTGATCATGGGCAGCGAGCCTCACCAGATGGCGGGCCAAGCCTGCGGCGGAACGCCCGCCTTGTCAACGCGAGGACGCCAGGCCCGCGGGGCGCTCGGCGGGCGCGGTAGCCAACCCATCCCTCGATTGCTAATCATGCGCCATCGTCATTCGTGGAGACCCGGCGATGCGTGCGGAAGACGTGCTGCCCGACGCGGTGAACCAGGCCGAGATCAACGGAATTGCGGTGCGAAAGGGCACGATCGGGGCCTTTCTCAACAATGCCAGGGTCTTGTCCGACGCGGCCGCGTCCGCCGAGGCGCGCGCCATCGCCGAGCGCGACATCGTCGATGCATTGCCCGCCCTGCGCGCGCTCGGCCTCTTTCAGATATTCGAGATCAAGGACGGGGCGTTGCGCGCCTTCATCGACGCGCACTGAGTGCTGATCGCGGCGCGCGCAAACTTCCGGCTTTAAGCCGCCGATTGCCGCCGGGGCCCGCGTGCCCTGCCCTGCTCATGCCCGGCTTTGATCGACGCGATCGTGTCGCCGATCTGCGCCAGCATGCGCTTCAGCTCCTGCACCTGGCGGGTGCCGAGGCTCGCGGTCACGGCGTCTTCGTAGCTGGCGACGGCGCTGATCAGTTTTTGCGCGAGCGTGCGGCCCTGGTCGGTCGCGCGAATGCGCACGGCGCGCGCGTCCTTGCCCGAGCGGCGGCGCGAAACGAGCCGCTTCGTCTGCATCGAGCCGATCAGCCGCGACAGGGTCGAGACCTCCATGTCGGCAAGCGCCGCCAGCTCGCCGAGGCGAAATTCTTCCTGACCATGCAGCGCCGCGAGCACGCGGTACATCGACAGCGTGACGCCGAAGCGCGCGAGATCGCGCTCGCCGAACAGCTCGGCCATGCGGATGCCGGTGCGATTGAGGAGGAAAGGAAGGGTGTTTCGCAGATCAAACATTGCTCGCCCACTCATTTAGTTGCCTAATGCCTACTTTACATACTTTACGTCGGAAAGATCCCGATGGGTAGCGGAAATCAGCGCCGCGCCGAAGCCAGGAGCCGGCGCGAAGCGGCGGCGATGGCGTCGGCATCGAGGCCATAGACGCGATAGAGATCGGGAATGTCCCCCGATTGGCCGAACGCCTCGACGCCCAACGGTGCGATCTTCTGGCCGAGCACGCCGCCGAGCCAGGAGAGCGTGAGCGGATGCCCGTCGAGCACCGTGACGAGCGCCGCGTCGCGCGCGAGCTCGCCGAGGAGCCGTCCCGCATGCGAGCGCGAACCCGAGGCGAGCCAATCGCGATGAAGCCGGTCGGGCGAGCTCACCACCATGAGGCCGGCGCTCGATGTCAATTCGCCGATGCGCGCCACGGCCTCGATCGCCTCGGGCACGACCGCGCCCATGGCGATGACCGCGACCGCGCCGCCCGGCGCCGGGCGCTTCAGCCAATAGGCGCCGGCGGTCACGTCGGCGGCGAGCGCTTCGTCCATCTCGCGGCGCGGCTGCTCGAGCGAGCGGGTCGAAAGCCTGAGATAGACCGCGCCGCCGTCCGGCCGCTGCATGTGATCGAAGCCCCAGCGCATCACCGCGTCCAACTCGTCGACGAAGGCCGGCTCGAACAAGGTGAGCCCGGGCTGGCCGATGCCGATGAGCGGCTCGGCGACCGACTGGTGCGCGCCGCCTTCGGGCGCCAGCGTGATGCCCGACGGCGTCGCCACCAGCATGAAGCGCGCATCCTGGTAGCAGGCGTAGTTGAGCGCATCGAGGCCGCGCGCGATGAACGGATCGTAGAGCGTGCCCACGGGCAGAAGGCGCGCGCCGAACTGCCGCTCGGCCAGGCCCAAGGCCGCCAGCAGCAGGAAGAGATTGTTCTCGGCGATGCCCAATTCGATGTGCCGCCCGTCCGGCGCGAGCGTCCAGCGCTGCGCCGACGGCAGGCGCTGCTCGCGGAAGAGATCGGCATGCGCGGTGCGGGCGAACACCGCGACCTGGTTGACCCAGCCGCCGAGGTTGGTCGAGACGGTCACGTCCGGCGACGTGGTGACGACGCGCGCGGCGAAATCGCCGCTGCGCGCGCGCGATCTCGATCATGATGCGGCCGAACCCTTCCTGCGTCGACATCGATGGCCGTACGCGGGAGCTCGAGTTTCGGCATCGCCAGCGGCGGCGCGAGGCGGATGCGCGGCGGCGCGCGCTGCGCCATCGGCACCGAGGCGACGAACGCCTCGAGCTCGGCCTCGGGTATGTCGAGCCCGGCAAATCGGTCCCATTCCTTGCCGTCGGGAATTTTCTCAGTCGCCTTGTAGCTCGCCATCTGCGCCGGATTCATCAAGCCGGCGTGATTGTCCTTGTGGCCGGCGAGCGGCAGACCCATGCCCTTGATCGTGTAGGCAACGAAGCAGTGCGGCACATCGTCGCGCGCCGCATCGAACGCCTCGATGACCGACTCCATGTCGTGGCCGGCGAGATTGGTCATGAGGGCGTGGAGCGCCGCATCGTCATGCGCGTCCAAGAGGCGCGCGATGCCCGGCTCCGCCGCAAGATCGGCGGCAAGGCGCCGCCGCCATGACGCGCCGCCCTGGAATGTGAGCGCGGAATAAAGATCGTTCGGGCATTCGTCGATCCAGCGCCGCAAGGCCGCGCCGCCCGGTCCCGCGAACGCCGCCTCGAGCCGCTTGCCGTATTTGAGCGTCACCACCTTCCAGCCGACCGTGGCGAAGAATTCCTGGATCTTCTGGAACAGGTGATCGTTGACGACGCCGTCGAGGCTTTGCCGGTTGTAGTCGATGATCCACCACAGGTTGCGCACGTCGTGCTTCCAGCCCTCGAGCAGCGCCTCGAACACGTTGCCCTCGTCGAGCTCGGCATCGCCCATGAGCGCGATCATGCGGCCTGGTGCGGCGCCATCGGGCATGAGGCCGTGGAGGCGCACGTAATCCTGCACCAGCGTCGCGAAGAGCGTGTGCCCGACGCCGAGCCCGACCGATCCGGTGGAGAAATCGACCTGCGTCTTGTCCTTGGTGCGCGAGGGATAGGCCTGCGCGCCGCCCAAGGCGCGGAACTGCTCGAGCGCATGGCGGCTCTGGCGGCCGAAGAGATACTGGACCGCGTGGAACACCGGCGCCGCGTGCGGCTTGACCGCGAGCCGGTCCTCGGGCCGGAGCGCGTGGAAATAGAGCGCGGTCATGAGCGTCGCCGCCGAGGCGCAGCTCGCCTGGTGACCGCCGACCTTGAGCCCGTCGCGGTTCTCGCGCACGTGGTTTGCGTGGTGGATCGTCCAGGTCGCGAGCCACAGCAGCTTGCGCTCGAGCGCGCGCAGCAGCGCGAGCCGCGAGGTCGATGCCGGCTGAGTTCGGGCCTTGGCGAGCGCCATGCCGCGCTTATAGCTAATCCGCCGAGGGCGTGGCGAGTTGATTGCGCGGGCGCGCGCGATGGCCGCTCAATTCCGCGCCCGCGTCGCGGCCGAGGCGGCGGAAGAAAAACATCGACGGGAGCGCGAACAGCCCGATCACGATGAAGACCGCGCGTACGTCGCGCGCGCCGAGCGCGGCGGCGCCGACGCCACGGATGGTGAGCATGAGCTGCATCAGCACCGCGCCGAACGCGACGCCCGCGCCGCTGCACAGTTGCTGCACCATTTGTGCGAAGCTTGTCGCGGTGCTCAGCTCGCGCGTCGGTATGTCGGCGTATTGCAGCGTGCTGAGCGCGTTGTATTGCAGCGAGCGCATGAAGCCGAACACGAGAAACGCCGCGAAGATGACGGCCATGGGCGTGCCGGCATCGAAGGCGGCGCTGCCGGCCATCCCGGCGGCGCTGATGACGGCGTTCCACACCACGACGCTGCGGAAGCCGAAGCGGCGCAGCGCCGCCGGCGCCACGGCGTTCATGGCGATATTACCGATCGCGTCGGCGAAGATGAGGATGCCCGAGACGAACGCCGTCATGCCGAGCCCGACCTGAAGGAAGACCGGGAGCAGGAACGGTATCGACCCGGCGCTGATGCGGAAGAAAAGCCCGCCCCAGAGCGAAAGCGCGAAGGTGGGAAAGCGGAAGAGCGCGAGATTGAGGAGCGGGGCTCGGATGGCGCAGCGCGTGCAGCACGGCGAGCGCGCCCACCGCCAGCCCGGCGGCAAGGAGCGCGGCAAATCCCAAAGTGTCGGCCAATGACCCGTGCGCCGCGAGATCGAGGCTGTAGAGGATCGAGGCGAGCGACAGGCCGCTCAGCACGAAGCCCAGCCAATCGAGCGGCCGCCGCATGGCCTCGCGGTGGTTCTCGATGAGATATGTCACGAGCACCATGCCCACGACGCCGATCGGCACATTGAGGAAGAAGACCCAGCGCCACGTGAAATAGGTCGTGATGAAGCCGCCGACCGGCGGGCCGACCACGGGGCCGACGAAGGCCGGCACGGTCATCCACGCCATGGCGCGCACATATTGCGAGCGGTCGACGCTGCGAAACATCGCGAGCCGGCCGACCGGCACCATCATCGCGCCGCCGATGCCCTGGATGATGCGTGCAGCGACGAGCTCGGCGAGATTGTCGCTGAGGCCGCAAAACACCGAAGCGAGGGTGAAGACGCCGATCGCCGCGCGGAACACCGTGCGCGAGCCATAACGGTCGGCAACCCAGCCCGACAGCGGGATGAAGATGGCGAGACTCAGCATGTAGGCGGTGACGGCGAGCGAGAGCCGCACCGGATCGGAGCCGAACGAGCGCGCCATCTGCGGGAGCGCCGTCGTGATGACGGTGCCCGTGAAGGTCTCCATGAAGAAGGCGCAGGCGACGACGAGCGCGACGATCATGGCGGAGCCGCTTCACGCATGAGCGCTGTCAGCGGAGACGCTCTCTCCCGTTTGTCATTGCGAGCGGAGCGAAGCAATCCCCGGCAGATTGCTTCGGAGCCTTCGGCTCCTCGCAATGACAGTGGAAAGAGCGCTTCCCGGCCTGGCCGGATCAGGGCCTAGCGCCTCACGGATCGACGCCGGGGCGCTTGAAGTTGCGGTCGTGGTGGCCCTTGCCGGTCATGTCGCCATGCTCGAACAGCCAGCGGTAGCCGCCTTCGGGATTGGTCAGGATTTCCCAGCAGTTGTCGTCGCAGTCGTAAAAATAGAAGCTGTAGGTGCCGTGCTGCAGGAACGGCTTGGTGATCTTGGTGATCTTCCACTTGTCCGCCTGCTCGCTGACGATGCGGTGCGCCTCGTCGACCTCTTCCTTGGTGCGGACGTCGATGCCGTTGTGGTTCAGGTGGTTCATCACGCCGACCTTCTTGCTCTTCACCGCGGCGTAGCAGTGGTCGCCGCCGAGGCGCATGAGCAACGAGATCGCGCTCGTCTGCACCACCTCGAAGCCGAGAAATTCCTCATAGAATTTGCGCGAGAAGTCGATGTCGCGGCAGTCGAGCGTGCCGTGCGACAGGAATTCTGAGATTGAGCGCAGGCTTGGTCTTGGCGGCCTGCTTCTCGTCGGTGAGCGACATGGTGTTCTCCCACGCGGTCTTATTTACCGAGCGTCAGTTTAGCGCCTGCTGCGGCGCTGCGGCAACAACCTCGCCCGCACGGCAGCCGCGCTCTATGATCCGCGCCGCAATGGACGGAGCGACGCCATTATTCTGGCCGCAGCTGGGGCCGATCTATCACGCGGCGGCCCCCCTTGCCGAAACGCTCGCCCGCATCGTCGTGAGTTTGGCGCTCGTGCCGCACGGATTGCGTTTCGTGTTCGGATTATTCCCCAATTCGGGGAGCCGCGCGTTGAGCCTCGCCGCGCTCAGCACGGGGCTCGAAAAGCACGGCTACCGGCCCGGCTGGTTCTGGGCGGTGGCGATCGCGACGCTCGAGCTTGCCGGCGGTCCGCTTTTGGCGCTCGGGCTCTTCACCCGCCCGCTCGCGCTCGCCGCATTCGTGTTCCTCATCATCGCCGCCTTCGAGCATTGGCGCTTCGACGGCTATTTCTGGAACGTGACCGGGCTCGAATACCCGATGGTGTGGGCGGCCGGCATGCTGTTCTTCGTCGTCCATGGCGGCGGCCCTTATTCGCTTGACTCATGGCTTTTGGGACACGAGTTCTAAAGACGGAATAGCGCACCGCCCGCCCTCGTTCTCCGGTGGCGAGCGCGCGCGCGAAAGGATGTGGAGCATGAGAATTCGTGGGGACCGGCTGCGGCGCACGATTGCCGGCGCGGCGCTGGCGGCGCTTGCCGCGGCGACGCTTGTTCCGTTTCCGGCCGCAGCGCGCGGCGGCGGCTTTGTCGGTTTCGGCTTCAATTTCGGCGTTCCGGTCTATCCGCCGCCGCCGCCGATCGTGTACGCGCCGCCGCCGGTTTATTACGTTCCGCCGCCGCCGGTCGTCTACACGCCGCCGCCGCCTGGCGTCTATGCGCCCGGAGCAGTCAACTCGCCCGCCTCCGGCGGCTACTGCCGCGAATATCAAAGCACCACGGTGATCAACGGCACGCCGCAGCCGATGTACGGCACGGCTTGTCTTCAGCCGGACGGAACCTGGCGCATCATAAACTGACCTGTGCGCAACTCGGCGATTGCGCTTGAGCGGACGCAGCCGATCGGAATAGGTTTGTCGTGCCGCACGTCGCGGCGTTCTTGCCTCCCTGTCGTAGCATCATGACTACAGCATCCTCGATTTCCATCGGCCAGCGTTTCCGGGATGTGCAGCAGCGCCACCTCGGCAGTCCCGCGCTCGAATGGGTCGTCCGCGACATTCTCACCGGCACGGACGGGCTCGCTTATGCCCGCCTCGTCTCGGCCGGCGACCCGACCAAGCTGAAAAGCCTTTCCTTCGCCGTGCTGGGCGACCGCCACAGGTTCGAGCGCATCGACCGCTGAGCCAGGGTTTTGCATTTTCGCGCCGGAGGTTCCATCATGCTCCGCGAGCTTTCGCGCGGAGGACCATGATGGCGCCCGACACGATCAATCCTGCGATCGAGCAGAAATTCAGCGTCGGCGACGTCGAGCTGGCGCGGCCGTTCCGGGTGCGGCGTCTCGGCCATTTCGGCGTCGACATCCAGGATCCCGAGCAAGGCCGCCGGTTCTATGAGCGCCTCCTCGGGTTCCGCGTCTCGGACCAGCTCGACATGGGCGGCCGCGTGCCGCCCGAGCTCAAGGCCAAGGTCGGCTCGACCGTGGGATATTTCAGCCGCCACGGCACCGATCATCATTCCTTCGTGTGGTTCCCGCGCCGCGCGCGCCAGGCGATCCTGCCGGAAGCGAAGGAGTTCCCCGAGGTCACCACCAACCAGATCACGTGGCAGGTGGGCGCCTTGCGCGAGGTCGTCGAGGGCAACGAGTTCATGAAAAAGCGCGGCATCCGCATCCGCCGCGCCGGCCGCGACGATCCCGGCTCGAATTGGCATTTCTATCCGTTCGACCCCGAGGGCCACACCAACGAGCTCTATTACGGCATCGAGCAGATCGGCTGGGACGGCTGCAGCAAGCCGTCCGCGATCCACAAGGTCCATTACCACCAGGCGCCCGAACTGCCGCACCGCTCGGAATATGCCGAGGTCGCAGCCGAGCTCGACGGCGCCATCGATCCGCGCACCGGCTGGCGCGCGAAGGAATGGCTCGAGGAGAAATACGATGTCGGCGGCGTGCTGCTGGCGCGGCCGTTCAAGATCATGCGCATCGGGCCGGTGCGGCTCTTCGTGCGCGATGTCGAGCGCTGCACGGCGTGGTATCGCGACGCGCTCGGCCTCACCGTGACCGAAGAGATCACGTGGCAGGGCCATCGCTGCGTCTTCCTGCGCTGCAACACCGAGCACCACACCATGGCGCTCTATCCGGTCGCGCTGCGCGCAGAGCTGGGCCTGCGTCCGGATTCGACGCTGATGGCGTTCGGCCTCCAGGTCGGCGACTACAAGCAGCTCAAGGACGCCGTCAAATTCCTCAAGGGCGAAGGCGTCACGATCAAGCATCTGCCGCCCGAACTCTTCCCCGGCATCGATTATTCCGCCTTCGCGCTCGACCCCGACGGCCACGCCATGCAGCTCTATTACTACATGGAGCAGATCGGCTGGGACGGAAAGCCGCGCCCCGCGGCGCAGCGGCCAAAGATCGACAACGACCATTGGCCCGACAAGGTAGCAGGCGCAGCCCGACACCTTCCTCGGCGAGGCGTTCCTGGGGCCGTTGGGATAAGAAGGCGGCGCGTCGGCCGAACGGCGCGCCAGGGAGCCAGAAAATGAACGACACCGGCGCAGTGCCGAACGGCATCGGGCAGGCCGTGAAGCGCAAGGAGGATTTGCGCTTCCTGACCGGCCAAGGCAGCTACGGCGACGATCTGCGCTTGCCCGGCCTCCTGCACGCGGTGCTGGTGCGCTCGCCCTATGCGCATGCGCGCATCGTCGCCATCGACAAGAGCGCCGCCCTACGCGCGCCCGGCGTGCACGCGGTGCTGACCGGCGCCGACTACATTGCCGATGGGCTGAAACCGATCCCGCACAACCCGGTTTCCGGACTCGCCAATCCGCCCGACGTGGCCGTGCGCGTGCGCGGCCGAGCGCCGGTCGCGACGGCCGATTATCCGATGCCGGCCGACAAGGCGCGCTTCGTCGGCGAGGCCGTCGCCATGGTGGTGGCCGACAGCATCGCGCAAGCGAAAGACGCGGCCGAGCTGGTCGATGTGACATACGAGGAGCTGCCGGCGGTGGCGCGCGCGGTCGATGCGCTGAAGCCCGGCGCGCCGCAGCTTTGGGACAACGTCCCCGGCAATATCTGCGTCGAGATCGAGGTCGGCGACGAGGCGGCGACCGAAGCCGCCTTCAAGCGCGCGGCGCATGTGGTGCGGCTCGACACCTGGATCAACCGCGTCACCGGCGTGCCGATGGAGACGCGCACCTCGACCGGCACCTATGACGACGCGACCGGCGACTACACGCTCTATGCCGGGACCGGCAGCGGCGTCGCGGTCGCAGCGCATGCAGCTGGCCGCGATCCTCGGCGTGGCCCCTGAGAAAGTGCGCTGCGCCTGCAAGGACATGGGCGGCAATTTCGGCACGCGCAATTTCTTCTTCCCGGAATATGCGCTGTTGCCGTGGGCGGCGAAGCGCGTCGGCCGCCCGGTCAAGTGGACGTGCGAGCGGCGCGAGGCTTTCCTGTCCGACTATCAGGGCCGCGACCTCACCGTCACGGCCGAGGTGGCGCTCGACAAGGACGGGAATTTCCTGGCGATCCGCGGCACCAACATCAGCAATATCGGCGCGCACGCCGCGGCCTTCGTGTCGTTGCGCAAGGGCATCGGCCTGATGTCGAGCGTCTATCGCATTCCGGTCGGATATTTCCGCGGCAGCGCGGTCGTCACCAACACGGTCTCGACGACGCCCTATCGCAGCGCCGGCCGGCCCGAGGCGATCTTCGTCATGGAGCGGCTCGTCGATCTCGCGGCACGGCAATGCGGCTTCGATCCGGTCGAGCTGCGCCGGCGCAACATGGTGCCGCCCGAGGCGCAGCCCTATTCCAATCCCTTGGGCCTCACCTACGACAACGGCCGCTATCGCGAAGGGATGGAGATGGCGCTCAAGCTTGCCGACTATGGCGGATTTGCCGCGCGCAAGGCGGACTCGCGCCGCCGCGGCAAATTGCGCGGCCTCGGCGTCTCCAACTATATCGAGATCACCAGCGGCAATCCGCGCGAGCGCACCGAGATCACCGTCATGCCCGAGGGCAAGGTCGAGCTGGTGATGGGCACCATGAACAGCGGCCAGGGCCACGAGACGAGCTTCGCGCAGCTCGTGACCGACTGGCTCGGCGTGCCGTTCGACAGCATCACCTATGTCGCGCACGACACGGCGCGGGTCGCGGGCGGCGGCGGCTCCCATTCCGGCCGCTCGATGAAGATGGCGACGATCGTCGTCGGCAAGGCGACTGACGAGATCATCGACAAGGGCCGCAAGATCGCCGCGCACCTGCTCGAGGCGGGCGAGGTCGATATCGAGTTCGAGCGCGGCCGCTTCCGCATCAAGGGCACCGACCGCGAGCTCGGCATCTTCGAGGTGGCGGCCGCCGCGGCAAAGCGCAAGGACCTGCCGCCCGAATTGCAGGGACCGCTCGGCGCCATCTCGGACGAGACCATTCCCTTGGCGAGCTTCCCTTACGGCACGCAGATCGCCGAGGTCGAGGTCGATCCCGAGACCGGCACGGTCGATCTCGTCCGCCATGCCGCGGTCGACGATGTCGGGCGCGCGGTCAATCCGCTCATCCTGCACGGCCAGACGCATGGCGGCATCGCGCAAGGCATCGGCCAGGCGCTGTGGGAGAATTCCTATTACGACGCCGCGAGCGGCCAGCTTCTGGCGGCGACCTTCATGGACTACGCCATGCCGCGGGCCGACATCCTGCCGTCCTTCGCGACCGAGTTGAGCGAAGTGCCGGCGCCGTCGAACCGGCTTGGCGTGCGCTCCGGCGGCGAAGGCGGCACGACGCCGGCGCTTGCCGTCGCCGTCAACGCCGTGGTCGACGCGCTGGCCGAGTTCGGCGTGCGCCATATCGACATGCCGACGACGCCCGAGCGGGTCTGGCGCGCGATCCATGCGGCGCGGCAGGCGGCGGCCGAATAAACCCCTGCCCTTTTCCCGAACGACGCATAAATTCCGCGAACGCGCGCGGCCTATCCTACTTTTTTACCTTCGTTTTGCTAAGATTAACCCGTTTCCGTCCGCGCCAGATGCCATCGTTTCATGAATGAGCCCGCGCAGCGAGCGGCCAGCCCCACCGAGGCCGCGCCCCCGACGCCCGACGAAGTGCGCCAGCTTTTCGCGCAGGCGCACGAGCGCCAACGCGCGGGCGATCACGCCGGCGCCCTCAATCTCTACTGCGAGCTGATCGAGCGTTTTCCGACCTATATCGACGTCTACAACAACGCCGCCGTGCTGCTCAAAGCCGACAAGCGCATCCCCGCGGCGGTCGCTTGCCTCAAACGCGCCGTCGCCTATGTGCCGCAATCGGCCGTGCTTCATTCGAACCTCGGCAACATGCTGTGGCTCGCCCAGGACTTCGACGCGGCGATGGCGGCGTTTCCGCACCGCGCTCTCGCTCGACACGGCGCGGCCCGAGACCTACCACAATCTCGGCCTCCTGCATTTCGCGCTCGGCGACTACGCGGCCGCGGTCGAATGCTACGACCAACGCGCTGGCGCTCATGCCGACGAACCGCACGATCCAATGGGATCGCGCGCTGGCGCTGCTTTCGGACGGCGACTACGAACGCGGCTTCGCCGCCTATGACGTGCGCTTCGATCTCGAGGATCCGCAATTCGGCTTCGATCCGAAGCTGCGCTCGGTGCGCAACACGCCGCTGCCGCTGTGGCAGGGCGAGGACCTGACCGGCCGCACGCTCTATCTCTATGCCGAGCAGGGCATCGGCGACACGCTGCAATTCGCGCGGCTCTTGCCGATGGTGGCGGCGAAGGGCGCGCGCATCATCTTCGACTGTCCGGCGGAGCTCATTCGGCTGTTCGCGAATTTTCCCGGCATCGCCGAACTGCGTAAATCGGGCGCGCCGCTTCCCGCCGCCGATTACCACCTGCCGCTGATGAGCCTCGCCAGCCGGCTCGGCATCACGCTCGCCAATCTGCCCGCGAAAGTTCCCTATATTGCCGCGCCGGCGCAGGGTCCCGTTCTGCCGCGCCCGCCCGGCACGCGGCTCACGGTCGGCCTCGTCTGGGCCGGACGCGCGCGCCACGCCAACGACCAGAACCGATCGCTCGGCCTCGACGAGATGCTGGGCCTGTGCGATCTGCCGGGCGTGCAGTACTACAGCCTCCAGAAAGGCCCGCGCGCCGAGGACATCGCGACGGTCGGCGCGCGGCCGCTGGTGCGCGACCTCGGGCCCGCGATCGGCGATTTCGCCGACACCGCACGGCTCGTCATGCAGCTCGATGTCGTCGTCACCGTCGACACGGCGGTGGCGCACCTGGCGGGCGCGCTTGGCCGCCCGGCCTTCGTGCTCATCCCGTTCACGCCGGACTGGCGCTGGATGGCGAAGCGCGAGGACACGCCGTGGTACCCGACATTGCGGCTCATTCGACAGCCCGCGCCGCGCGATTGGAAGAGCGTCATCGCCAGCGTGCGCGCCAGGATCGCCCGGGCGCTCAAATGAGACAACCGCGCCCGCGCGAACTTTTGCGAAAGGTGAGCATGATGCATCGGTCATTCCAGCCCGCCCTCGGCGCGGCCTTTCTGCTTCTCGCGGCATCTTGGCCCGCGCGCGCCGACGATCCGGTCGTCGCCAATCTCGGCTCGCAGCCGGTGAAAGAGTCGGACATCAAGGATTTCCTCGACGCCCTCAATCCGGCAGCAGCGCGAAATGGCGGCGAAAGACCCGAAACTGATGGATCAGGTCGTGCGCTCGGCCATCGGGCGCAAGCTCGTGCTCGAGGCGGCGGCGAAGCAGTCATGGGACAAGAAGCCGGACGTCGCAGCCGCGATCGCCCGCGCGCGCGACGAGGTCGTCTATACCACATATCTGCGCTCGGTCGCCCTTCCCGCCAATTATCCGAGCGAGGATGACGTGAAGGCGGCCTACGACGCCAACCATGACCGCCTGCACCAGTATCATCTCGCGCAGATTTTCCTGGCCGAAACGCCCGGCGCCAGCAAGGACGCGCTCACCGCGGTCGCGGCGAAGGCACAGGAGCTCGCGAAGAAGGCAAAGGGCAAGGGCGCCGATTTCGCCGGCCTCGCCAAGGCCAATTCCGACGACGCCGCGAGCGCGCAGAAAGGTGGCGATCTCGGCTGGTTTCCGGAGAACCAGCTCTTGCCCGAGATCTTGGGCGCCGTCACGGCCCTGCCCGAGAAAGGCGTCAGCGAGCCCGTGCATGTCGCGGGCGGCTGGCACATCATGATGCTGCTCGGCACGAAGCCGGCGGATTACGCCCAAGTGCACGACCAGATCGTCAACGTGCTGCGCGAGTCGAAGACGGCGCAGGCAAGCCAGGCCTATGTCGAGAAGCTGCTCGACGACAACCACGTCACGGTTAACGAGAGCGCGGCGGCCGGCTTGTTCGCCACCAAGAAATAGCCGGGCCGCGCAACCCACCAGTTAAGCAATTGTTAGCGGCGCGTGTGCTTCACTCGCCGCTGTTCGCGGTGGTGTGCGTCCAAATGGAAGCCATCCCACGAAAGGGCAAACCCGGGGCAACCCGGGGACGCAAAGCCTCCGGCGCCGGGCCGAAACCCGGGGTAGCGGGGCCGCCGAATGGGGTTCCGATTTGCGACACGCTTTTGGCGCCTGCCTCCTCGTTCTCCTTGCCACGCTCGCCGCTCTGCCCGTCGAGGCCGCCGGCCTTTTCGGCACGCGCGAAGTCTATTCGACCAACCTCGTTGCCTTCACCAAGTGGGACGGCGTCGTGGCGCGTACCGAGCGCGACCTCATGGCGCCCGCGGCGCGTTGTGACGACACGGGCGCGGCGGCCGCATGCGCCGCGGCGGAGCGCTGGCGCGCCTTCATCGCCGAGCTCAAGACCCTGCCGCTCAGCGAGCGCGTCGCGCGCGCCAACGCGGTGCTGAACCGCGTGCGCTATGTCTCGGCCGAGGCCAACTGGCACGACGCCGATCACTGGGAGACGCCGTTCGAATTTTTGGCGCGCGGCGGCCAGTGTCAGGATTACGCCATCGCCAAGTTCATGGCGCTCGAGGAATCGGGCGTGCCGGAAGAAGACCTGCGCTTTGCCGTGGTGCGCGACACCTATCTCGGCGCCGACCACGCCGTCGCCATCGTCTATGTCGCGGGCGCGGCGCTGGTGCTCGACAATCTCGCGCCCGATGTGCGGCCGGACAGCGCGATCGAGCGCTACGTCCCCTATTACTCGATCAACCGCCTCGGATGGTGGTACCACGTGCCGGGCCGCGACGCGCCGACGCAGGTCGCGCGCCTTGGCGCCGAAGCGATGACGCGCTGAACCGTGCTTGCCGGGCGCGAGCGCCCGCGTTACAGCATGGGCGTGAGCGCGCCGCAGCAGACGAAAGCCTTTCACCTCAGCTATGACGGCGAGGAGGACCGCATCCTCATCGCCGTCGATGTCGATCCGGACCGGCGCTATGCGATGGCGCTGACGCGGCGGCTCGCGAAGCTCGTGCTGGGGGCGCTCGCAGACCTGTCGGGCAAGCGCAGCGCGAGCTCGGCGCGCGCCGACCCGCAGCATCGCGACACGGTGCTCAATTTCGAGCATGCGAGCGCCGTCGAGGCGGCGCTCGCCTCAGGCGACACGAAAACGCATCAGCCGGCGAAGCCTTTCGTCCAGCCGGCGCGAATCGTGCACGAGGTGAAACTCACGCCGCGGGACGACGGCGACATCGTCATGGTGTTCTACGACCGCAACCAGGTGCTGACGCTCGACCTCGGCGCCGCAGCGCGTGCACAGCTTCATGGCGGGCGTGCTCGAGCTGGCGGCGAGCGCGGGCTGGGATTTGCCGCTCATCGCCGCCTGGCTCGACCGCGCCAAATCCAGCGACGCCCGCCGGCGCGCCGCGCGTCGTGCACTAAGCGCGCCGAGCGACCTCCCTAGGACGCGCGCGCCCAGCGGCCGCGGCCGAAGAAGCGGTCGAGGTCGTCGGGCTTGGCCTGGTCGCGCGCCGATTGGATGGTCTCGACCTTGGCGAGCGCGCGCTTCACCGCCGGCCGCTCGGCGATCGCGTTGTACCAGCGCGCGCAGTTCTTGTGATCGTCCCACTTCACGCCCTGGAAATCGTGCATGCGCGTCCACGGGAAGGTCGCGATGTCGGCGATCGTGTAGTCGGGGCCGCCGAGATATGCCGATTGCCCGAGCCGCTGTTCCAGCACGTCGTAGAGACGGAAGACCTCGGTCTGATAGCGCGCCAGCGAATAGTCGTTGCCCGGAGGCGCGAAGCGCTTGAAATGCACGAGCTGGCCGAACATCGGTCCGACGCCGGTCATCTGCAGCATGAGCCACTGGATCACGTCGTAGCGCGCGCCCGTGTCCTTCGGCAGGAACTTGCCGGATTTCTCCGCGAGATACATGAGGATCGCGCCCGAATTCGAAGCAGGTGTAAGGCTTGCCGCCCGGTCCGTCGTGATCGACGATCACCGGGATCTTGGCGTTGGGGTTGAGCTTCACGAACTCGGGCTTGAACTGATCGCCCTTCCACACGTCGACATGGATCGGCCGGTATTCGAGCCCGGTCTCCTCGAGCATCAAGAAGATCTTCTGCACGTTCGGGCTCGTGAGCGCGTAGAGGTCGATCATTTGCATCTCCCTTTGGTGCGGGCTCGCACGCGGATCATCCAAGCCCGCGCTGGCCGCCTGTCCAGACGCGTCGATCAGAGGCCGAGATAAGCCCGCCTGATCTCGGGCCGCGCCGCAAGCTCGGCGGGCACGCCTTCGGTGAAGACGCGGCCTTCCGCGACGACATAGGCGTGATCGGAGACGGCGAAGGCGAGGTGCACGTTCTGCTCCACGAGCAGGATGGTGAGCCCCTCCTCCTTCAATGCGCTTCAGCGTGCCGAAAAGCTGCTGCACCACCACCGGCGCGAGGCCCAAGGACAGCTCGTCGATGATGAGGATCAGCGGATCCGACATGAGGCCGCGCCCGATCGCCAGCATCTGCTGCTCGCCGCCCGAGAGCGTGCCGGCCTTCTGGCGGCGCCGCTCGGCAAGGCGCGGGAACAGCGTCAGAACCTGGTCGAAGCGCTGCGCGTAGGTGCGCGCGGCGCGCTTCGAATAGGCGCCCAGCTCGAGATTTTCCTCGACCGTCATGGCGGCGAAGAGCTGCCGTCCCTCGGGCACGAGGACGAGGCCGCGCGCCGCCTTGGCGTGCGCCGGAAGCCGCGTCACATCCTCGCCGGCGAAGACGACGCGCCCGCCCCACGGCGCGATGCTGCCGAGGACCGCCCTCAAGGTCGTCGTCTTGCCGGCGCCGTTCGCGCCGACGATGGTGGTGAGATGGCCGGAGTTGGCCTTGAGCGAAATGTCCCACAGCACCTGCACCTCGCCATAGCCGGCGGTGAGCGAGGAGACTTCGAGGAGCGCCCCTTCCATCACGCCTCCCCGAGGAATTCCTTGGCGAGCTCCGGATCGCCGAGATAGGCCTCGATCACGAGCGGATTGTTGGCGACCTCCGACGGCGCGCCCTCGGCGAGCTTCTGGCCCGTATTGAGCACGACCACGCGGTCCGAGAGGCTCATGATCGCCTGCATCAGATGCTCGATCATCAGGATGGCGATGCCGCGCTCGCGGATGCGGCGGATGACGCCGATCATGTGCTCGACTTCGGTCGGGTTGAGGCCGGCGAGAACCTCGTCGAGCAGCAGCAGCGTCGCCTGCGCCGCGAGCGAGCGCGCGAGCTCCAAGCGCTTTTTGCCGGCGATGTTGAGATGCGCGGCCGCCAAATCGAGCCGGTCCTCGAGCCCGACGAACACGGCCGCCTCGCGCGCCGCCTCGATCGCCTTGGCGCGCGACATATTCTCGCGCCCGAAACAGGCGCCGACGGTGCAGTTCTCGAGCACCGTCATCTGCTCGAGCGGCTGCACGATCTGGTGCGCGCGGGCGAGCCCGTGCCTGCGCGATGCGATAGGGCGGCTCGCCGGTGATGTCGACGCCGCGAAAGCGGATGCGGCCCTTGTCCGGCGCATAGACGCCGTTGATGAGGTTGAAGAGCGTCGATTTGCCGGCGCCGTTGGGGCCGATGAGGCCCAGGATCTCGTGCTCGTTGACGGCGAAGCTCAGGCTGTCGATGGCCTTGAGGCCGCCGAAATTCTTGCTGACGCCGTCGAGCTCGAGGAGCGCGCTCATTCGATGAACCGCTTCAAGCGCGGCCAGCGCTGATAGAGCCAGCCCATGAGCCCGCCCGGCAAGAACAGCACGATGACGAGGAGCAGCGCGCCCGCGGCGACGAGCTGGAAATTCGAGAACGTGTCCGAGGTCAAAAGCCAGCCGCGCAGCTGCTCGTAGAAGAAGGCGCCGATCGCGGGGCCGGCGATCGTGCCCTGCCCGCCCAGCATGACGATGGCGATCGCCTCGGTCGAGAACGTCAGATCGAAGGCGTCGGTCGGCTGGATGAAGGCGCCCTTGAAGAAATAGAGCCCGCCCGCCATCGCCGGCAGGAACGCGGTCGCGCAATAAGCGAGCGCCTTGTAGAGCGGCGCCGGCACGCCCAGCACCATGGCGGCGTCCTCGTTCTGGCCGATCGCCAGCAGGCCGAGCCCGAATTTCGAAATCTTGATGCCCCAGCTCAGATAAAGCGACAGGCCCATGATGACGACGAGAAGGAAATAGATCGATCCACAGCGCCTGCATCGGGCCGCCCAAGGGCTTGAACAGCTCGGTCGAGAGATACATGCCCGAAGCACCGCCCCACGGCGTGAAATTCGTGACGAAGGCCTGCACCGCCTCGTTCACGCCGATCGTCGCCAAAGCGAAATAGGCGCCGCGCAGGCGCAGGATGCCGAGTCCGAACGGCAAGGCGAGAGCGCTCACGATGACGCCCGCGGCCGGTACCGCCGCAGCCAAGGGCCAATGCGGCACGGCCATGAGATAGACGCAGAGATAGCCGCCGAGGCCGAAGAAGACGATGCTGCCGAAATTGATGTAGCCGGCATAGCCGATCATCACGTTGAGGTTGCTGGCGAGGATCACATAGATCGTCGCGAGCATGAGGCTTTCGCGCAGCTCGACGTCGTCGCCGAGCCAGGGCGCCAACGCGAATACGGCGACGGCGAGCGCGATGATCCAGAAGAACGGACGGCGCAGAAGATTCTCGCGCTTCTCGCCGAGCCGTGTCGAGGCGAGGCCGGTCACGAGCGGCGCAAGCCGAAGATGCCCTGCGGGCACGCGATCAGCACGACGACGAAGAGGGCGAATTCGATGACGGCCGTCCAGCTCACCGGCATGAACGGCGTCAACAGCCCCTCGAGCAGGCCGACGGCGAGGCCGCCGACGAGCGCGCCCGTGGGATTGCCGAGGCCGCCCAGCACGATGACGACGAAGCTCTTGAGCTGATAGGCGTCGCCCGAGAGAAGCGTGAACGGGAAGAGCGTCGCGATCAGCATCCCCGAGACGCCGGCGAGCGATGCGCCAAGCGCGAACGCGAACGACAGCACCCGCGTCGTCGGAATGCCAACGAGTTCGGCCGCGCCGCGATTGCCGGCGACGGCGCGGATCGCCTTGCCGATCCGCGTGCGGTAGAGGAAGAAATAGAGGCAGAGCGCGAGCGCCGCCGTGAGCACCGCGGCGAGAATGTGCGCCCCCGGGAAGGTGTAGCGTCCGAAGCTGAGGCCCGGGAGAGTGACCGGCACATTGAACAGCACCGTGCCCCACATCGCCGTGCCGAGCCCGATCAGCACCAGGTTGACCGAAAAGGTCGACAGCAGGCTCATCAGCGGCGGCCGGCCGATCATGCGGTGGACCGCGATCCAGTAAAGCGCGAGGCCGGCGACGAAACCGCCGGCCAGAACGATCGGCAAGGTCGCGTAGGGCGGCACTCCGAGGCCGCTCGTGAGGAGATAGAGCCCGAACATGCCGGCGACGATCATCGTGCCGTGCGTCAGGTTGACCACGTCCATGACGCCCCAGATGAGCGTCAGCCCCATGGCGGCGAGCCCGTACACCGCGCCCACCAGCAGGCCGTCAATGATCGAGGCGATGATGCCGGACATCATGAGGACAGGATCAGCTCAGCGCGCATTCTACACCGTCGCCCGGCGTATGCCGGGCATCCAAATGTGCGAACCGTCGGTGAATCTGGATCCCCGCTTTCGCGGGGACGACGACCGGAGACGACGACTCAATGCGACGGGATTGGATAAAGCAGATCGGCGCTGGCGGCCGCCTTGGGCCACACCACGTTGCGCACCAGGTTGCCGTCCTTCATCTGCCACTGCGCGAGCACCATGTCGTGCGCCACTTGCAGGCCGTGATGCCCCGGGTCGGTCGCGAACTTGATATGGCCGAAGAAGGTGGTGACGTCCATCTTGTTGAGCGCGGCCGTGACCTTTTCCGGATCGACCGAGCCCGCCTGCTCGATCGCGTGCTGCAACACCATGCCGGCGGTGTAGCCCGAGGCCGAGTGATAATCCGCGTCGCTGTTGTACTTGTCCTTGAACATCTTGGCGAACTGGTCACCGGTCGGGCCGAACTGCGGCGTGAACTTCACCGAAAGCTCCCATTGCGAGCCGGTGCTGACGCCCAAGGCCGCGCCGCCGAGCGTGGCGAACTTCTGGTCGCCAGGCGCGACCAGCAGCGACTCCCATTTCAAATTGGCCTTCTGGTCATAGAGCTGGCGCGCCAGCGTGGCGCTGTCGGGATAGTGCCCGCCGCCCATGAAGGCGTCCGCGCCGGACGATATGACCTTGTTGATGACGGGCCCGAAATCGGTCGTGCTGGGCCCGTAGAACTTCGTCGAGCGCGATATCGAACCCGGCCTCCTTCGACTGGCCTTCCGCCGCCTGAACCACGGCCTTCGAGAAGGGGTCGTCGGAATAGACGAACGCCACCTTGGCGTGCGGGTTCTTCGAGTGCAGCGCATCGACCGCGCCCTTCAGGTAGCCCTCGGCCGGCGTGATCGCCTGGAACAGGTACTTGTTGCCGAGCTCGTAGGTCTTGGGCTCGGCGCCGCCGGTGACGATCATGAGCTTGCCGTACTGCTCGCTGATCACCGCGGCGGTCGCGACGAGGCCCGACGAATACGGCCCGAACAGGAATTGCGCATGGTCCTGAACGATGAGGCGCGTGTAGAGCTGCTGCACGCGGCTCCCCTGCGACTGGTCGTCATAGGTGACGAACTTCACCGTGTAGCTCTTGCCGCCCACCTTGATGCCGCCTGCGGCGTTCACCTGATCGCGCCACATGTCGGCGCCGCGCTGCTGCGCCAGCGAATCGACGTTCAAGGACCCGGTCTGCGACAGGGTCATGCCGACGGTAATGGTGTCCTCGGCGAAAGCGGCAGGCGCCGCCGCCAGAACCGCCGCGACCGCGGCGAGACCAAGTTTTTTCATGCGTTTCCTCCACCCGCGGGGATCGGCGTCCCCTGCTCGGGCGATAATAGCAGCAACCCTACCAACGGCTAGAGGCGTTTTAGATCAATGCCGAAGGCCGCCTTCCAGGCGCTACTATGCGGGGCGGAAAGAGGCCAAGGGCGGCGATGCGGCGCAAGACGGATTTTTCGCGAAATATATCGCGACTGAAATTCTGGCGGATTCTCGGGCCCGGCCTCATCACCGGCGCTTCCGACGACGATCCGAGCGGCATCGCCACATATTCGCAGGTCGGCGCCCAATTCGGCTACGCGCTCGGCTGGACCATGCTGTTCAGCTATCCGCTCATGGCGGCGATCCAGGAGATCAGCGCGCGCATCGGCCGCGTCACCGGATTGGGCATCGCGGGAAATATCCGGCGGCATTATTCGGCGCGGCTTTTGCGCGCGATCGTGTTTCTGCTGGTCGTCGCCAACGTGATCAATCTCGGCGCCGATCTCGGCGCGATGGCCGACGCGCTGCGCGTTCTCGTCGGCGGCCCGGGCGCGCTCTATGTCGTGGCGTTTGCCGTGCTGTGCGCCGCGCTCGAGATCTTCCTCAGCTATCGGCGCTATGTCGCGATCCTCAAATGGTCGACGCTCGCGCTCTTGGCCTATGTCGCCACGCTGGCGGTGGTGCACGTGTCGTGGCGCGATGTCGCGATCGGAACATTGCTGCCGCACATCGCCGGCAATCGCGACTATATCGTCTCGATCGTCGCCATATTCGGCACCACGATCAGCCCCTATCTCTTTTTCTGGCAGGCGTCCGAGGAGGCCGAAGACGAGCGCGTCGAAGCGAGCGCCGCGTCGCTCATCGATGCGCCGCAGCAGGCGCGCACGGAGATCGCCCGCATCGAAGTCGATACTTATGCCGGGATGGCCTATTCGAACCTCATCGGGCTGTGCATCATCATCACCGCTGCCGCGACGCTGAACCACGCTGGCATCACCGACATCGCAACCTCGGCCCAGGCGGCCGAGGCGCTGCGGCCGCTCGCGGGCGCCTTCGCTTCCACCCTCTTCGCGGCCGGCATCATCGGCACCGGTCTGCTCGCGGTTCCGGTCCTTGCCGGCAGCGCCGCCTATGCCGTCGGCGAGGCGCTCGAATGGCCGGTCGGGCTCGGCCGCCTGCCGCACGACGCCAAGGCCTTCTACGCCACGATCGCGCTTGCCACGCTGCTCGGCATCGGCATCAATTTCATCTCGCTCGATCCGATCAAGGCGCTGTTCTGGACCGCGGTCATCAATGGCGTGGTGGCCGTGCCGCTCATGGTGGTGATGATGGTGATGACCATGGACGCGCGCGTCATGGGGCAATTCACGCTGCCGCGGACGCTGTGGGCGATCGGATGGCTCGCCACCGCCGTCATGGCGGCGGCGGTCCTGACGATGTTCTGGACGCTGCTCTTTTGAAGCGGCGCCCATCCCGCTTGAGGTGTGCGGCAGAACGCCGCCCTTGATCTGTCGCAAGGCGCGTCCCACCGTAGAAGGGGAATCTCGTTTCCGAAAACATGGAGCAGCGATCATGGCCCTGAAACGGATCATTGCCGCCGCAAGCGGCGGCACGGCGAGCGACGGCGCGATCGAAACGGCATGCCGCATCGCCGCGCGGGTCGGCGCGCAGATCGAGGCGTTCCACGTCAAGGTCGACCCGGCCGCCATCCTCTCGCTCGCCGCCGACGGCTATAGCATGCCGATCTCCGGCGACTGGATCGACAAGATGGTCGCCGACACCGACCAGCTTGCCGAGACGACGAAGGCCGCTTTCGCCGCGACGGCAAAGCGCCACGGGCTGGCCATGAGCGCTTCGCCGCAGAGCCCGGCCACGGCCTCGTTCCGCGCCGAGACGGGCTATGCGCCGCTTCTCGTGGCGCACCGCGCGCGGTTCTTCGACCTGGCCGTGCTCGGCCGCTCCGAGCGCGTGGTCGAGCGGCCGCACACGGACACGATCGAGGAAACGCTGGTGCGCTCGGGCCGGCCGGTCCTGCTGGCGCCGGCCAAGGCGCCCGACAAGATCGGCACGAAGATCGCGCTCGGCTGGAACGGTTCGGCCGAGGCGGTCCACGCGCTTGCCGCCTCGCTGCCGCTCCTCGAGAAGGCCGCGTCCGTCGTGGTGATGACGGTCGGCGCGGCGGAGGAAGAAGATCCCGCAGCGCTCCTCGACTATCTCCTCACGCACGGCGTCACGGCGACGCACCGCCAGGTGCTGCCGGTCAAAGGCGTCGGGCCTGGCGAGCAGGTGCTCGCCGAGGCGCGCGATCTGGACGCGGATCTTCTCGTCATGGGCGCATACGGACACCGCGCCTGGCGCGAGCTTCTGTTCGGCGGCGCGACGCGGCAGGTGATCGGCACGAGCCTCCTGCCCGTGCTGCTTGCCCACTGAACCCGAAATTGTTCCGGCGCATGCGGCCTGTTTTCGGAACCTTTTCCAATTCCGCGGGTTTCAGCCTCGAAATTCTTTTCGAGGGTGCGAATGGCAACGGAATTCGACAAGGGGTTTGCGGCTGGATGGCTCGCCGCGAGCCGCGGCCTCGCCGAGGCGCTGAACCGCACGCCGCAATCGCTGGCCATGGCCGGCAGCAAGCCCGGCGCCGAACTGCCGCGCCGCCGCGGCCGGCCGCCGAAAGCGCTGTCGATGATGCAGCCGCAGCCGCAGCCGGCAAAACGCGGCCGCGGCCGTCCGCGCAAGTCGGGCTGACCGCCGCCACGAACGCAACCGCCGCGACATGGCCGGGCTTGTCCCGGCCATCGCGTTTGCGCGATCCGCGCACGTTGACAAGGCGCGCCCAGCATCGTCTTCTAGGGCGATGGCTGTTCCACGTGAAACAATTATCGAATGCGACGGCTGCCGCCTGCTTCTGCGCCGCGCCGGATCGGGCGCACCGCTCCTGTTCCTGCATGGCGCGGTCGGATTTCCCGGATGGCTGCCGTTTTTCGACCGGCTCTCGAACGAATTCGAGGTCCTGGCGCCCGACCATCCGAGTTTCGGCCGCTCGACCACGCCGGACTGGCTCGATGAGATTGGCGATCTCGCCTATTTCTATCTCGATCTGATCGAGCGGCTGAAGCTCGAGCGCGTCCATCTCGTCGGCCATTCGATGGGCGGATGGATCGCGCTCGAAATGGCGGTGCGCTCGCAAGCAGCGGCTTGGCACGCTCATGCTCCTCAATTCGGCCGGCATCCGCATCAAGGGCAAGCCCATCGCCGACATTCTCGTGATGGACCGCGCCGAGACGACGCGGCTTGCGATCGCCGACCCGAAGCTCGCCGAGGCGATGCTCGCCATGCCGCTCACGCCCGAGACGGAGCAGCAGCTCGCGCAGAACCGCGTCTCGGCCGCACGGCTCGCCTGGCAGCCGCGCTTCTTCAATCCCAACCTGCAGAAATGGCTGCACCGCATCCGCGTGCCGACCACGATCGTGTGGGGCGAGCGCGACGGGATCGTGCCGCCGGATTACGCGGCGGCGTTGCAGAAACTCATCCCCGGCGCGCGCGTCGTCATGGTCGCGGGCACGGCGCATTCGCCGCATGTCGAAAAGCCGGATGCGGTGCTGGGCGCGATCGCGGAACTCGCCGCGCGCGCCTAAATTCCGCTCAGTCGCCGGCCGCCGCCGTCTCGCGCGCGAACCCGGCATACTGCCGGTCGTCGAGCTCGTGCAGGCCCGGCAGGACCTCGCGCGCGAACAGCCTGATGTTGCGCTCGGTCAGCTCGGCCGAGAGCGTGCCGAATTGCAGAAGCGCCGTGAAGCTGCCGAAGCCCAATTGGCGATGCGCCTCGCGGATGCGGCGCAATACCGTTTCGGGGCTGCCGAAAATGCACACGCCCTGCGCGTCGAGATTCTCGGCCGTGCGCGCGGCGCCCATGATCGAGCTCTTGCCGGCCATGACGCGCTTCATCGAATTGATCGAAGTGTAGCCCGGCGGAAAGAACATCCCGGGCGGCATGCGCAGCGCCTTGTTGAACAGGAACTCGATCGGCCCGCGCGCCTCGTCCATGGCCTGCTGGTCGCTCGCGGCGACATAGACGGGCGCGGCCCAGGCGAGCTGCTTGCTCGACGCGTCGTAGCCATAGCGCTCGCGCGCCACGGCGCGATATTCGTTCAAATAGCGGACCGCCGCGCTCCACGGATTGAAATTCTGCATGTAGACGTATTTGCGATCGGGATGCGCCGCAAATTCGATCGTCTCGGACGAGCCTTGCGAGGGGACCCAGATCGGCGGATGCGGCTGCTGGAAGGGGCGCGGCCAGGGATTGACGTATTCGTAGTGATAATGCTTGCCCTCGAAGGCGAAGGGGCCGGGCCGCGTCCAGGCCTGCACCACGAGATCGTGCGCCTCGGCATAGCGCTCGTGCGAGAGCGCGGGATTGACGCCGAAATTCGTATATTCGGCGCCGATGCCGCGCACGAAGCCGCTGATGAGGCGGCCGCCCGTGATCGTGTCGATCATGGCGTGCTCTTCGGCGAGCGTGAGCGGATGCTCGCGCAGGCAGAAGGCGCTGCCCATGATGGCGATCTTCGCACGCTTGGTGCGGCGCGCGAGGCAGGACGCGGTGACGATCGGCGACGGCATCAGGCAATAGGGCGTCTGGTGATGCTCGTTCACCATGACGCCGTCGAAGCCCAACTCGTCGCACAGTTCGAGCTCGTCGAGATAGCGGTTGTAGAGAGCATGCCCCTTCGCGGGATCGTACTCGCTGTTGGACAGCGTGACCCAGTAGCTCTTGGCGCCGTCCACCACGGCGTCCGGCAGGCCCTGATAGGGCATGAGATGGAACATCATGACCTGCATGGCTTCGTCTCCGCGTTTCAGCCTTTGAGCGGCGGGTAATCCCGCGAATAGACCGGCTGGGCGAGATATGTCTTCTCGTCGTAGGTCCAGAACTGGCTCACGTTCTCGTAGGTCTTGATGGTGGTGTTGACGAGCTTGCCGTCCTTCTTGTCGATGCGGCGGATATAGATGTTGCCGACGACGTTGCCGAGATGGTCGAAATGCATGGGGCCGCGCGCCGTCTCGGCGAACTTCAGGTCGCGCATCACCTTGACCAGCGCTTCCTTGTTGTCGGTCTTGCCGTCGGTCGCTTTGAGGGCCGCCTCGATGATCTGGCCGTTGATATAGAAGGTGAGCGCCGTGAAGCCCGGCACCGTGTTGTATTCCTTCTCGAACGCGGCGACGAAGCGGCGATTGGCCTCGTACGGCAGATCGGTCGAATAGGGGCACGCGGTGATGAGGCCGATGGCCTCGTCGCCGAAGCGCGGCAGCAGCGAATCATCAGCCGTGCCTTCGCCGCCGACGAGCGGCACCTTGATGCCCGCGTCGGTATATTGCTTCACGAACTTGATCGGGTTCGTGCCGGTGATGCCGGTCGCGACGCCATCGACGCCTTGGATCTGGGCGATGAAGGGCGTGTAGTCGCCGGTGACGAGCGGCGGCCACAATTTCATGGCGACGCGTCCGCCCTCGTCCTCGAAGACCTGCTGGAAGCCGCCGATATTCTCGTAGCCGAAGGCGAAATCCTCGGACAAGGTGGCGACGCGCTTCAGGTTCAGCTCCTTCCGCGCGAAATCGGCCAAGGGATGCATCGCCTGGGACGAGGTCGCCGAAGAGCGCAGGAAATAGGGGTTCGGGCGGCGCTGCGTCACGTCGTCGGCGCCGGCGAGCGCCAAGCGTCGGAATCTTGTGCTCCTTGACGTAATCGGTGATGGCGAGCATCTCGAACGCGGCGAACGGCCCGCAAATGAGATCGACCTTGTCGCGCTCGACCAGCTCTTGCGCCTTGTTCTTGGCGCCCGCCGGATTGCCGCCGGTATCGGCGACCGTGAGCTCGACCTTGCGGCCGGCGATCGTGTAGTTGTGCTCCTTGAGATAGAGCGTCAATCCCTGCTGCATCTGCAGGCCGCCTTCGGCAAGGGGACCGGTGCCGATCATGAGGAGGCCGAGGCGCAACGGCTCGCTGTCAGCGAACGCGACGCGCGGCACGAAAGATGCCGCGGCGGAGCCGATCAGGAATTTGCGCCGGCCGAGCCTTGCTGCCATGTCGTTCCTCCCTCATGCGCGCCATCTGCGCGGCGCGGCTTGCCGACAGCATTTCACGCCGGCACGCGGCTCGCAAGGGCGTCTCCGATCGCGTTGCCGCGGGTCAGGCGGATCGGGTTTAATCCGGCCATGAACGACACCAACCGCGCAGGTGAAGTCCGTCGCCGAATTCGCCGATGCGCCGCCCGAATACCAGGAGGCGGTGCGCAAGATCGTGCGCAGCCACGCCGTCAACGAGCTCTACGGCGCGCGCGTGTTCGACGAGCCGGCCATCGCACTGGCGCCGACGCCCTATGCCAAGTGGCTCAGCTGCCGCATCGCCATGGAAGAATACGGGCACCATGTGCGCTTCCGGCAGCTCGGCGAGGAGATCGGCATACCGGCCGCCGAGATGACGCCCGAGGGGCATCAGCCGCTGTCGATCTTCGATTTCCAGCTCAACACGTGGGAGGAATTCTGCGTCACCAAGTGCATCGGCGATCTGGCGGAAATCCTGCAAGTCGAGGATCTCCTGGCCTCGACCTTCCTGCCGCTCAGGAACCTCGCGCGCATCATCATGCCGGAGGAGATTTTCCATTCCTCGTTCGGCGCCGATTTCTGCAAGGAGCTGTGCGCGACCGAGGCGGGCAAGACAGCGGTACAGGCGGCGATCGACCGGTTCTTTCCGTTCATTCCCGCCTTCTTCGGGCGCGCGGGCTCGCGCAACAACGAGATATTCCGCCGCTGGGGCATCAAGAAGCGCAAGAACGAGGAGATGCGCGCCGATTACATCGCGCGCGCGGGCGAGCTCGTCGGCAAGCTCGGCCTTAGTCTTCCTGAGAGTGCCGCCTAGGCGCCGGCATGGAGCTCGACCGCCTGCGCTTTCCGCCGCCGTCGCGAAACTTCATCGCCGCGGTGCAGAGCGCGCGCAAGCGCATCGCCTTCGAGCGCGCGCGGCGTTCGCCCTATTACCGCGGCCGGCTCGACCACATCGATGCGGACCGGCTCGACGAGAGCGAGGAATGGTGCCGCATTCCCGTCCTGACGAAGGACGAGCTGCGGCTCATTCCACCCGAGGAATTCGCCACCCGTTTCGCGCATCGGCCCGAGGGCGGGGGCGACAGCGGCGTCATCGATTACTGGCGCTCCGGCGGCAGCACCGGCCGGCCGCTCTTCTACGGCCGCTCGGCCGAGGATCTGCGCGCCTCGTTCGAAGGCTATCGCCGCATCCTGCACGTCGCCGGCTGCCGCCCCGGCGACATCGTGCATGTGTCGTTCCCGATCGGCATCCATCCGCTGGGCCGCCTTATCGCGCGCGCGGTCGAAAGCATGGGCGCGGCCGCGATCTGCGCCGGCTCCGGCAACAACACGCCATCGGAGATGCAGCTCGAACTCATCCGCGCGATGCGGCCGGCCGTGTGGCTCGGCATGCCCGGCTATGGCCTGCAACTCGCGGCCTTGGCTGAACGCGAGAACTTCGACCTGGCGTCGGCTGGCGTGCGCCGCCTCGTCTGCGCCGCCGAGCTTCTGGCCGGGGCGAAGCGTAAGAAACTCGAGGCGCTGTGGGGCGCCGAGGTGTACGACCATTTCGGCTGCGCCGAAGGCGGCCCGCTCGGTACAGAGGGGACGGCACATGACGGCTTCCACCTGTTCGACGATCTCTTCTTCTTCGAGGTGGTGGACGAGAAAAGCTTTGCGCCGCTTCCCCCCGACGCGACCGGACTCCTGCTGATGACGCCGCTTTACACGAACACGGTGACGCCGTTCCTGCGCTTCAACATGGGCGATCTCGGAACGCTTGCGCCCGCCGGCGAAGGCGGCGGCGATCTCGGTCTCTTTCCTATTTTCCGTCATGCCGGGCGCACCACCGGCTTCTTCAAGGTGCGCGGCGTCAACATCAATCACGCCGATTTCGAGGAGTTCCTGCACCGCCGCGCCGCCATCCTCGATTTCCGCGTCGCGGCCGTGGCGAGCGAGACGCTCGACGAATTGCGCGTCGAGGTCGAGCTGCGCCGGGATTGCGACCGCGAGGCCGAGCTTGCGGCGCTCGCAACCGCCATCCGCGCGACGTTCGAGGTGACGCCCGTGATCGCGTTCGCGGAAGACGGAGCGCTCGCCCGTGCGTTCGCCGAGGATCTGAAGGCAAAACGGTTCGTCGATACGCGCTGAGGCTCAGGCGTAGCGCGAGAAGCGTTTCCCCTCCTTCACCACGAACTCGACGACCGCCGGCTCCTTCGATTGCGTGACTTCGATCGCCTGCTTCAAGGTGGACGCGATCGCCTGCGGCTCGACGACGCGGCGCGACCACGCACCCAACGCCTTCGCGACATCGGCGTAATTGCCGCCCAAATCGAGCGTGTTGTGGCGCTCGATCCCGACCGGCATGGAATCGCGCTCGCCAGCCATGATGCCGTTATTGAAGACGATGGTGAGGATGCCGATGCGGTTCCGTACCGCCGTCTCGATATCCATGCCGACCATGCCGATCGACGCATCGCCCATGACGTTGATGCAGAGTTTTTCCGGATTGGCGAGCTTCGCGCCCATGATGAGGCCGAGCCCGTGGCCCAATTGCGTCGACTTGCCCCAGCCCAAGTATCCCCGCGGCACCAGCGTTTCCCAGAACGGCACGAGCTGTTCGCGCGGGCCGCCGGAATCATGCGTGATGATGGTGTTCTCGCGCTCGACCACGTGCATCAGATCGTGGATCACGCGGTACTGGTTGATCGGGATCTCGGACGAGGTTAGCTCGCCCTGCCATTCCTTGAGCCATTCCTCCTTGACCGCGCGCACTTCCTTGGCGACGCCGTTCGCGCGCTTGCGGTTGCCGATCTCGGCGATGAGCGCTTCGAGCACGAGCTTCGCGTCGCCGATCGCGGCGGCCTCGGCCGGAAACTCCTTGCCGATATCGGCGGGATCGTTGGTGAGGTGCACGATCTTCTTGCCGTTCGGCACCTTCGGGCCCCACGGCGTGCGCGTCAGGCTCGAGCCCACGGCGACGACGCGATCGGCCTTGGTGAGGAAGTGCGTGACCATCTTGGGCGCCGACACCACCGCGGCGCCAAGCGCCAGCGGGTGATTCTCGGGAAAGGCGCTCTTGCCGGTGTTGGTGGTGAGCACCGGCGCGTCGAGCAGCTCGGCGAGCTTCACCAGCTCCTTCGTGGCGTCGGCGTAAAGCACGCCTTGGCCGGCGTGGATGACGGGCGCTGTCGATTTCAGCAGCACCGTCGGCCACGGCCTTAATGTCGGCGGGATCGGGCCCCTCGCGGTAGCGCCGCTGCGGCGCATAGTCGAAGGCACCCGCCTCGGCGTCCGTCATGTCGCCCGGAACCTCGATCAGGACCGGGCCCGGCTTGCCGTTGCGCATGAGGTGGAAGGCGCGCCGCATGAGCTCGGACACGCGTTGCGGCTGATTGATGCTCGCCGCCCACTTGGTGACGGTGCGGTAGCTGTCGACCGCGCTGAAGGTCGGCGGCGTATAGGCGCGATTGAGATTGGCGCCGCCCGGCAGCAGCAGGACCGGCACGTTGTCGCCATAAAGCTGGGCCGCGCCCGGGAACGAGTTCTCGATGCCGGGGCCGCCCTGCATCGAGAAGATTCCGATCTTGGCGCCGTTGGTCGAGCGGCTGATGCCGTCGGCGATGCCGACGCCGACGCGCTCCTGGCGGCAGATCACCGGCTCGAGCCCGGCCTCGATGCACGGATCGATCAGGAGCTGGCGCGGATAGCAGACGAGATACTGCACGCCTTCGGCCACGAGCACGCGCGCGATCGCTTCGGCGACTTTCATGCCAATCCCCCGTTCGTCCGGCCCAATGCGGCGAAGATAGGAGCCGTGCGCAAGCGCCGTCCAGGTTCTTGATCCGGCGACCGTACGCGTTTTTCAACCGGGACTGGAAATAGCGAGGCGAAATTCGCTTGCCCGAAAACTTTTGCCTCGGTCCCGCCGTTCACGCTCGGAAGGTATCGAGCGGACGTCCACCCGAAATGGCGGCACACACGCGGATATGGCCCGGCCTGCCCTACCCTCTCGGCGCGACGTGGGATGGGGTCGGCGTGAATTTCGCGCTGTTCACCGAAAACGCCGAGGCGGTCGAGCTGTGCCTGTTCGATACGAGCGGGCAGCACGAGACGGCGCGCATCCGGCTGCCCGAATATACCGATCAGGTGTGGCACGGCTATCTGCCGGACGCGCGGCCCAACCTCCTTTACGGCTATCGCGTCTACGGACCCTACCGCCCGCAGGACGGGCATCGCTTCAACCCCAACAAGCTCCTCATCGATCCCTATGCCAAGGCGCTTCAAGGCGCGATCCGGTGGAGCGATGCGCATTTCGGCTATCGCATCGGCACGCGGCGCGAGCGCGAGGATCTGACGTTCGACCGCCGCGACAGCGCCCGCTTCATGCCCAAATGCCGCGTCGTCGAAAGCGCCTTCACCTGGGGCGACGACCGCCGCCCGAACGTGCCGTGGGAAGAGACCATCGTGCTCGAGGCGCATGTGCGCGGCATGACCATGCGCCATCCCGGCGTCGATGCCGAGCGGCGCGGCACATTCGGCGGCCTCGTCTCTCCGGCCGTGATCGACTATCTCGTGGCGCTCGGCGTCACCTCGGTCGAGCTGCTGCCGGTCCAGGCCTTCGTCGACGACCGCTGGCTCGTGCAGCGGGGTTTGCGGAATTACTGGGGCTACAACACCATCGGTTTCTTCGCGCCGGAACCGCGCTATCTGTCCGACGCGCTCATCACCGATTTCAAGGTCGCGGTGAAGCGGCTGCACGATGCCGGCATCGAAGTGCTGCTCGACGTCGTCTACAACCACACCGGCGAGGGCAATCAGCTCGGACCGACGCTGTCGTTCCGCGGCATCGACAATGCCGCCTATTACCGTCTCGGCGACGACAAGCGCTTCTATTTCGACACGACCGGCACCGGCAACGCGCTGAACCTCGACCACCCGCGCGTGTTGCAGCTCGTCATGGACAGCCTGCGCTATTGGGCGAGCGACATGCATGTCGATGGGTTCCGCTTCGACCTGGCGCCGACCATCGCGCGCGCCCAAGGCGTGTTCCGGCATGACGGCCCGTTCCTCAGCGCGGTGCGCCAGGACCCGATCCTGTCGCGGCGCAAGCTCATCGCCGAGCCGTGGGATGTGGGATCGGACGGCTATCAGCTCGGCAATTTTCCGCCCGGGTGGGCCGAATGGAACGGGCGCTATCGCGACACGGTGCGGCGCTTCTGGAAGGGCGATACCGGCGTCACGGCGGACATGGCCTCGCGCCTGGCCGGATCGTCCGACATCTTCGGCCGGTCCGGCCGCCGGCCCTGGGCGAGCGTGAACTTCGTCACGTGCCACGACGGCTTCACGCTCGAGGACCTCGTCAGCTACAACGCCAAGCACAACGAGGCGAACGGCGAAAAAAACCACGACGGCGCCGACGCCAATTTCAGCTGGAACTGCGGCATCGAAGGAGCCGACGGACGATGCCGCGGTGATGGCGCTGCGCCAGCGCCAGAAGCGCAACCTGCTCGCGACGCTGTTCCTGTCCCTGGGCGTGCCGATGCTGCTCGCGGGCGACGAGATCGGCAACACGCAAGGCGGCAACAACAATGTCTATTGCCAGGACAACCCGATCTCCTGGCTCGAATGGGACGATATCAGCCGCGAGGACGAGGCGCTTGGCGCGTTCGTGCGCTATCTGATCCGGCTGCGCCGGCAGCACCGCGTGTTCTCGCGCCCGCGCTTCTTCCGCGGCGAGGCGGTCTCGCCCGCCGGATTGAAGGACATCACCTGGCTCGCGCCGGACGGACGCGAGGCAAGCGCCAGGGATTGGAGCAATCCGTTCGCGCTGTGCCTCGGCTTCGTGCTGGGGGGTGCCGCCGGCGAATTCTATACCGCCGGCGGTCAGCGCGACATCGACGAGAGCTTCCTCATCATGCTCAACGCCTATCATGGCGACATCGATTTCCGCTTTCCAAAGCTCCCCGCCGCGCTGGAATGGGAGCCGCTGCTCGACACGTCGTTGCCCAACGGCATCGCCGAGGACGGACGGCGCTTCAAGCACGACGACATGTTCTCGCTCAAGGGCCGGTCGTTCGCGCTCTTCATCAACCGTGCGCTCGAAAAGCCGGAGCCGGCGCCGTCGGGCGTGATCGAGGCGGAAGAGCCGCTGCAATCGGCGCCCGCCGTCGCAGCCGAAACGGAAGAGGCTCCAGAGCACGAAGATGCGCCGCCGACATGAGCTTCCGTTCGGCGCGGAGCTTGTGCCCGAAGGGGTTCGGTTCCGGCTCTGGGCGCCCAAGTCCGCGAACGTCGCGCTCGCGCTCGAAGGACGTGCGACCACCGACATGAAGCATGTGGGCGGCGGCTGGTGGGAAGCGAGTGCCGCGGCGCGCGCCGGCGCGCGTTACCGCTATGTCGTCGATGGCACGAAAGTGCCCGATCCCGCTTCGCGCTATCAGCCCGACGATGTCCACGGCGCGAGCGAGGTGATCGACCCCACGGCCTATGAATGGCGGGACGACGATTGGCGCGGGCGCGCATGGGAAGAGACCGTGCTCTACGAGCTGCATGTCGGCACGTTTTCGCCGAGCGGCGATTTCATGGGCGCGATCGAGCGGCTCGATCATGTGGCGCGGCTCGGCGTCACCGCGGTCGAGCTGATGCCCGTCGCCGAATTCGCCGGGCGGCGCAACTGGGGCTATGACGGCGTACTGCCGTTCGCGCCGGAATCGGCCTATGGCAGGCCCGACGATCTGAAGCGGCTCGTCGAGGCGTGCCACCGGCGCGGGCTCTCGGTGCTGCTCGATGTCGTCTACAACCATTTCGGGCCCGAAGGGAATTATCTCGGACTTTACGCGCCGAACTTCTTCACCGACCGCCATCGCACGCCTTGGGGCAATGCCGTCAATTTCGACGGGTCCGATGCCGGCCCGGTGCGCAACTTCTTCGTCGAGAATGCGCTCTACTGGCTCGAGGAATTCCATCTCGACGGCCTCCGCCTCGATGCCGTTCACGCCATCGTCGACGACGGGCCGCGCCACATCCTGGCCGAGATCGCCGATGCCGTGGCGGCGCGCTTTGCCGGGCAGCGGCCGATTCATCTCGTGCTCGAGAACGACAAGAACGAGGCGCGCTGGCTCGGCCGCTTCTATAGGGCGCAGTGGAACGATGATCTGCACCACGCGCTTCACGTGCTCGCGACCGATGACCGGGACGGGTATTACGGCGATTATGCCGATGCGGCGGCGCGGCTCGGGCGCGCGCTTGCCGAAGGTTTCGCCTATCAGGGCGAGCCATCCCATTTCCGCGATGGCGCGCGGCGCGGCGAGCCGTCGGCGCATTTGCCGCCGACGGATTTCGTCGCGTTCCTGCAGAACCACGACCAGATCGGCAACACGCCGCTCGGCACGCGCCTTTCGCACCGCGTGCCGGCCGAGCGCTTGCGCCTCCTCGCCGCGATCGCGCTGCTGTCGCCGCAGATCCCGCTCATCTTCATGGGCGAGGAATGGGCTGCCGCGCAGCCCTTTCCCTTCTTCTGCGATTTCGAGCCCGATCTTGCGCAGAAGGTGCGTGAGGGGCGGCGCAAGGAATTCGCAGGCTTCCACGGCTTTTCGGGCGAGCTGCCCGACCCTTGCGCCGAGAGCACGTTCCTCGCGGCAAAACTCGATTGGGCGGCGCTGGAGCGCGAGCCGCATCGCGCCTGGCTCGCCTGGTATCGAAACCTTCTCGCGCTCCGCGCGCGGGAGATCGTGCCGCGCCTGCGCGGCATCGCGGGCGGCAGCGCGCGCTACCGCACGATTGGCGATAACGCGCTCGAAGTCGAATGGCGCCTCGGCGACGGATCGCGCCTCTTTCTGCGCGCAAACTTCTCCCAAACTTCGGTTTCTTTCGTCGCGCCACTGCTCGGGCGGGTACTTTATGCCAGCCCGGGGGCCGATGCTTCGCACGACGGCAATCTCCCGCCGAATTCGCTCGTTTTCCGCCTCGTGCCATCATGAGCGCGGCGATCGAAGCGCCGCGCGCGACATACCGGCTGCAGTTCCATCACGGCTTCACCTTCGCCGACGCGGCTTTACTCGCGCCTTATTTCGCCCGCCTCGGCGTCAGTCACATCTATGCCTCGCCGATCCTCAAGGCGCGGCGCGGATCGATGCACGGCTACGACATCGTCGACCACGATAGGATCAATCCCGAGATCGGCGGTGCGGACGGGCTCGCCGCGCTCTCCGACACGCTGCGCGCGCACGGCATCGGCATCGTGCTCGATATCGTGCCGAACCACATGGGCATCGGACCCGACAATGCGTGGTGGCTCGATGTGCTCGAATGGGGCAAGGCGTCGCCCTACGCACAATATTTCGACATAGATTGGGAGGCGTCGCGTCCAGATCTGCGCAATAAGGTTTTGTTTCCGCTGCTCGGCGACCAATACGGCAATGTGCTCGAGCGCGGCGAGTTGACGCCGGTCTACAGCGTCGAAGCAGGCGGATTCGCGATCTGCTATTTCGAGCACTGCATTCCCGTTTCGCCGCGCACGTACGCCACGCTGCTGCGCCATGCGAACGCCGACGGCGAAAGCGGCGAGGCGCTTGCCGCGCTCGTTCAATCCTTCGCAGCGCTGAGGCACGGCCGCTCGCGCGGCGCGCGGCACAGTGCCCATGAGGACGGGACGCGCTTGAAGCGTGAACTCGCGGCGCTTGCGCGCGCGGCGCCGGAGGTCCGCGCGGCGCTCGATCAGGCTGCAAGCGCGCTCGCGGGCGAGAAAGGCCAGCCGGACTCCTGGCGGCGGCTGCACCGGCTCCTGGAGCGGCAATCCTACCGGCTCGCCTATTGGCGCACGGCGTCCGACGAGATCGACTATCGCCGCTTCTTCAACATCAACGACCTTGCCGGCATCCGCATCGAGCTGCCGGAACTGTTCGCGCGCGCGCATCACCGCATCTTCGCGCTCGTCGCCGAGGGACGGATCCAGGGGCTGCGCGTCGATCACATCGACGGCCTCTTCGATCCGGCGAGCTATTGCGAGCGATTGCAGCGCGAGGCCGCGGCCGCGGCGGGCCTGCCGGACGGCGAGTTCTACCTTCTCGTCGAAAAAATTCTGGCGGCGCACGAGCAATTACCCGACTGGCCGGTCAGCGGCACGACCGGCTACGACTTCATCGGCCAGGCGGGCGGCCTGTTCGTCGATCCCGCGGGCGAGGAAGCGCTCACCGAGATCTACAAGCGCTTCACCGCGCGCTCGGAGCCGTTCGACGAAATCGTCTACCGCAGCAAGAAGCGCATCACCGCCGTCAATCTCGCCAGCGAAATGAACGTCTTGGCCCGCGCGTTCCATGCGCTCGCAATTTCGTATTGGCGGACGCGCGACTTCACCCGCAATGCGATGCGCGCGGCGCTCGACGAAGTGATGGCGCTTTTTCCGGTCTATCGCACCTATGTGACGCGGCGCGGGATCGCCACGGAGGACCGGCGCTTCATCGAATGGGCGATCGGCCAGGCCAAGCGGCGCTGGCCCGGCGTCGACAGCTCGATCCTCGATTTCGTCGCCGGGGTGCTGACGGGCGATCTGGCCGCGCGCGGCACGGGCTACAACCGCGCCGCCGCGCTGCGGCTCGCCATGAAATTCCAGCAGCTCTCCGGGCCGGTGGCGGCGAAGGGGGTCGAGGACACGGCGTTCTATCGCTATCCGCGCCTTCTCGCGCTGAACGAGGTCGGCTCCGATCCGCGCCGCTTCGGCGTCTCGGTCGCGGCCTTCCATCATGTGTGCGCGGCGCGCGCGGCGCGCTGGCCGCAGGCGATGCTCGCCGCCTCGACGCACGACACCAAGCGCGGCGAGGACGCGCGCGCACGCCTCATGCTCTTGAGCGAGATGCCCGGGACTTGGGACGAACATGTGCGGCGCTGGGACCAGATCAACCGCCTGCGCCGCGCCGAGCTCGACGGCGAGACCGTGCCCCACCCCAACGACGAATATTGCTTCTACCAAACGGTCGTAGGCGCGTGGCCGCCCGATCTTGCGCCGGACGACGCAGAGCGGATGCGCGAATTCGCCGCGCGCGTCACGGCCACCATGATCAAGGTCGTGCGCGAGGGCAAGGAACGCTCGAGCTGGCAGAACTCCGACCGGGATTACGAGGCCGTGCTCGAGCGCTTCATCGAGGGCGCGCTCGATGCATCGCGTCCCAACCCGTTCCTCGCCGATGTCCACGCGCTGGTCGAGGCATGGGCGCGGCCGGGCGCCATCAACAGCCTCGCGCAGACGCTGCTTCGCTTTACGGCACCGGGCGTTCCCGACATCTACCAAGGCGCGGAATTGTGGGATTTCGACCTGGTCGATCCCGACAATCGGCGCGCCGTGGACTGGGCGGCGCGGCGCGCCATCTTCGGCGAGATATTGGCGCGCACCGAGGGCCGCGCAATGGACCGCCAGGGCTTTGCCGAAATGGCGGCGCACTGGCGCGACGGGCGCGAAAAACTCTTTCTCGCCTGGCGCGCGCTCGGCCTGCGCAAGGAGCATCCCGCGCTCTTCGCCCACGGTGCCTATGCATCGCTCGAGACCAAGGGCCGCCATGCCGAGCGGCTCTGCGCCTTCGCGCGCACGCTCGACGGCATCGACGCGGTCACGATCGTGCCGCGGCTTGTCGGGGCGAGCATCGACTGGGCCGATACGGAGATTGCGCTGCCGCAAGAGCGTGCGTGGCGCGACGTTCTCGCCAACCGCGACATCGGCCGGCGCGCCGCTTCGATCCCGGCGGCGGAGCTGTTTCAGGATTTTCCGGTGGCGCTCTGGTTCGGCCGCGCGCACGACGGCTAGTCCCTTCTCGCCTCGTAACGGTACCTATAAACTCCGTTGAGGGAAACGGAGGGGCGTTCCGATGATCGGGAAGAAACGGGAGTTGGGTCTTGCGCTCGCGCTGGCGATCTCGGCCGCGCCGGGGATGCTGCTCGCGCAAAAGGCTTCTGCGCAGGACGCCGCCACCTACACGATGAAGCTCGGCTCGCTCACCGTGAACGACGAGGTGCAGCAATTCTGGAAGACGTTCGCCGCCGGCGTCGAGCAAAAGTCGGGCGGGAAGATCAAGGGCGAGCTTTTCCCCTCGGGCCAGCTCGGCAGCGCGCCGCGCGAGATCGAGGGCACGCAATTCGGCTCGATCCAGGGCATCGCCTTTCCGCCCGACTTCTTCGCCGGCATCGACGAACGGTTCGAGGTCGCAAGCGCGCCCGGAACATTCACCAGCAGCGAGCAGGTGATGCGCGTCGTTTACGACCCGGCGTTCCGGCAAAGCTTCCTCGCGCTCGGCTCCAACAAGGGGCTCGTCGGACTGGCGCTCTTCGTCAATGCGCCGGTCACGATCCTGACCCGCAAACCGGTGCGGAGCCTTGCCGATTTCAAGGGGCTCAAGATCCGCATCCTGGCGTCCGACTTCCAGATCGAGCAGATCAAGCGGCTCGACGCCACGCCCGTCGCCATGTCCTTGGGCGATGTGCTGCCGGCGCTGCAACAGGGCGCGATCGACGGCGCGCTCGCGTCCGTTCCCGCCTTCACGCCGCTGCATTTCTACGAAGCGGCCAAATACATGACCGAGACGAGCCAGTACTACGTGCTGATCGTCGCCGAGCTGAGCAAGAAGTGGTTCGACGCGCTCTCGCCCGATCTGCAGAAGATCGTGCTCGAAGAGGGCGACAGCGCGGCGCGCGCGGCCGTCGCGTGGGAGCGGGACGATCTTGCGGTCCAGAAGAAAACCTGGACCGAACATGGCGGCGAGCTGATCGAGCTGCCGCCCGCCGACGAGGTCGAGCTGATGCGCCGCATGTCGACGATCGCCGACGATGTCGGCACCAAGCGCCCGGCGATCAAGGAGATGTACGACCAGCTCAAAGCCGCGGTAAAACGCAACAAATAAAGTTATATATTCAATAACTTACAATATATCTATAAGGTAATATCTTAGCCTGACGGCGGCCTTCGCGCGCCGCTCGGCTCCTAGTGCATCGAGCCCAGACCGCGCGCCGGAACGGCGTCGCGATCGGGCGCTGCGCCGCGGATGCCGAAGCCGCCCGATTGCCTCCGCCACAACCGCGCATAAGTCCCGCCGCGCACCAGAAGCTCGGCATGCGAGCCCGTCTCGACGATCCGCCCCGAATTCATCACCACCAGCCGGTCCATGCGCGAGATCGTCGAGAGGCGATGCGCGATGGCGACGACGGTTCGCCCCTTCATCAAATCGTCGAGCTGTTCCTGGATCGCCGCCTCGACTTCCGAATCGAGCGCCGAGGTCGCCTCGTCCAGGATCAGGATCGGCGCGTTCTTGAGGATCACGCGCGCGAGCGCGACGCGCTGGCGCTGACCGCCCGACAGCTTGACGCCGCGCTCGCCGACATGCGCGTCCATGCCGCAGCGGCCCTGCCAGTCCTCGAGCCCTTCGATGAAGTCGAGCGCGTGCGCGCGCCGGGCCGCTTCGCGCACCTCGTCGTCATTCGCCTCTGGCCGGCCATAGCGGATGTTGTCGCGGATCGAGCGGTGCAGGAGCGAGGTGTCCTGCGTCACCATGGCGATGCGGCTGCGCAAGCTCTCCTGCGTCACATGGGCGATGTCCTGGTCGTCGATCAGGATGCGGCCGCGCTCCACCTCGTAAAAGCGCAGCAGCAGGTTGACCAGCGTCGATTTGCCCGCGCCCGAGGGGCCGACCAGGCCGACCCGCTCGCCCGGTGCGATCGTGAGGTCGATGCCGTGCAGCACGCCGCGCACGGTGCCATAGCCGAAGCGCACCGCCTCGAACCGCACGGTACCGCGCTCAACATGGAGCGAGGCGGCGTCCGCGCGATCCTCCATCTGGCGCGGCACGGCGATCGAGCGCATGCCGTCCTGGACCGTGCCGACATTCTCGAAGATCGAGGTCACGTTCTGCGCCACCCACCCGGCGATGTTGGTCATCTGCCAGGCGAGCGGCAGCGCGGTCGCAAGCCCGCCGACGCCGATCCGCCCGTTGACCCACAGCCACACGCCGATCGTCCCCGTGCCGACCAGGAGAGCCGCGTTGAAGGCCGAGAGCGTCATGCCGAACTGCGTGATGATGCGCAGTTGCTGGCGGAACGCATCGGTGTGCTCGTCGACCGAGGCGCGCACGAAGGAGTCCTCGTCGCGCGGCCGGGCGAACAGCTTCACCGTCAGGATGTTGGTGTAGCTGTCGACGATGCGGCCGGTGAGGTTGGAGCGCGCTTCCGACATGCGGCGCGAGCGCACGCGTACGCGCGGCACGAAATAGCGCAGCGTCAGCGCGTAGCCGCCGAACCACAGCAGCACCGGCACGGCGAGGCGGATATCGCTCGAGCCCAAGAGCACGACCGCGGTGGTGCCGTAGATCAGGATGTACCAGACGGCGTTGGTCGCGGCGACCACGCTTTCGCGCAAGGACGGTCCCGTCTGCATGACGCGATTGGCGATCCGTCCGGCGAAATCGTTCTGGAAGAAGGTCCAGCTCTGGCGCACTACGTGCCAGTGATTCTGCCAGCGCACCAGGTTGGTGAAGCCGGGATTGATCGCGAGGTTGGTGACGAGCTGCTGCAACGCGTTCGCCGCCGGCCGCGCGATCAGCAGGACGAACGCCATCAGAGCAAGCTGCGGCCACGCCTCGTGTAGGAGGGTGCCGGGCTGATGGTTCGAGACGAGACCGACGAGGCGGCCGATGAAAACCGGCACGGTCGTGTCGAGCAACGCCACGATCGATCCGGCGACGAACAGCGCGACGACGAGATGGCGCACCTGGCGCACGTAATGCCAATAGAACGCGCCAAGCCCGCCCGGCGGCGGTGCGTCGGGGGGAAGCGACGTGGGCTCGAGCAGATTCTCGAACAAACGAAAGAAGGACATCGGCAACTCTCTTACGAGAACCCTTTATGGAGGATTGCGGCGCGTTGCGCCATCGACGATGCGGCTTATGGCGTTCACATTTCCTTTGCCACATACTCGCCGCGGCGATTGTCGGAGGAAGCCATGGCGCGCATAGCGAACGGCGTTGCGGACATTCAGAAATCCAAGACGACGCGCGGCCTGCCGCGCCCGGTCGATTACGGCACCGCCGACGTAGCGAGCCACACCCAGGGCAACGACAATTTCCACCGCGTGTTCGCGATCCGGCCCGGCGAGCACGTCGTCATGCTGACCGATCCGCTGCTCGACCCGCGCGTGGTGCAGGCGGTTTACGGGCTGGCACGGGCGCGGGGCGCGACCTTCACCTCCTATATGGGCCCATCAACTCGGCTGATGGCGGTGCCGGACGAGGCGCGCGCGCTGGTCGAACGCGCCGATTTCGTGGTCTCGTCCTGGTTCGCCTCGGTGATCGATCCGTTCTGCATCGGGCTCCGGCGCCACAAGGGGCAGCGCTGGATCAAGATCACCTTCTTCCGCAACCTCGATCTGTTGCAGACGCCGCAGGCACGCTTCCCGCTCGACGTGCTTGGCGAGATCATCCGCGCCTCCTCGCGGGCATATCCGGACGAGGGCAAATTCGACCTGCGCTTCCGCAACTCGCGCGGCACCGACGTCGTCGTCAACTTCACCGAGGCGATGCGCAAGGAGATGAAGGCCGACAATCGCTGGCGTGGCCACAACATCGCCGACGAGCCCGGCTGCTACATCCATTTCCTGCCGACGCACGGGCCCAATCTCTACGAGGTCAAGATGGTCGGCGGCATCCACACCAATCCCTACATGCCGGTGAACGGCATCCTCTATCCGCAATGGGCCGTCGGCTTCGAGCGCCCGTTCGAGGAGAAGATCGGCGTCGAGTTCAAGGACGGGCGGGTCGCGGCGATTCACGGCAACAGCGAGGAGGCGCATATCCTGCGCTTCATCATCGGCGGCGATCTCGACGAGCTTGGCTGCGGCCACAATCCCAAGGCGCCGCGCTTCGACATCTATCCGGCCGGCCCCAATTCGCCGGGCGCGCTCCATTTCGGCGTCAACGCGCTGGCGCCCTCGGAATATCTGCAGCGCATGATGCCGAACTGGGAGGAGCCGCACGTGCACATGGACCTCGTGACCTTCGACACGACGGTCACGGCCGGCAACCGGGTCGTCATCGACGAGGGCTTCCTGCAGGCGTTGCGCGATCCGGCGGTGGTCGAAGCGGCGCGGCGCTATGGCGATCCCGTCGACCTGCTGGAGAATTTCCCGGTCTGACGCCCGATCGGGGCCGTGCGAAGCGACGCCGCGCCCCGGAACGGAGTTGCGTCCGTGCGTCAAACAAGTGTGATGATCAGGATGATGACCAGGAGCGCGCCGATAAGCGCGAGATAGAAATTGAGATGTCCCGACTGGATGATGCGCAATCTCGCGGCAATCGCGATCACCATCTTCTCGAGCGGCGCAAATAAATACGGCCCAAAGATCGGTGCGACATCATGCGTGAAGATCAGTCGTGTAACAAAATAGGGCTGGCCGCTCGCCTCGTGCGCGAGCTCCCGCTCGGTCTCTACTACGCGACCGCGCCAGCTTCGAGTAAAGCCAGCATGAACAGAACCGGGCGCCCTCCGTCGGATGCGAGGTTCTCGCCGAGGATCATCACCGCGCGGCCGAGAACTCATAATCTCCCAGGCGACGAGGAAGCTCGCGGCATCCTGTAGTCCGAAGACGCCGAGAGCGCCGATGAGGCTTGCCGCAACACCGAAGATCCAGGCTCCTTGGCGCGGCGCCGGCGTCCCCAGCCATGAGGCGAGGATCGCGCCGGCGAGACCGAACCCCATGAGCCAGAGCGCATCGGGCGGCAATTGGAAGATCGAACCGGCAGGCCCGTAGCCGAGCGCCAAATGGATGGGCGCCAGTCCCTCGGGTAGCGTCCACAGGCACAGCCCCAGAAGCGCCACGCCGCCGAGTCCGAGCAGTGCGCGCGCCAGCGTCCCGCCCCGCCCGACCAGGGCGAGGAGCGCGGCGAGCAGCCATGCCGCCAGTGCCATGGCGAGAAGGTCACTCGACAATGCGACCTCTCTTTACCCGCTGCGGCGCTCGGTCGAGGAACATCAGAAGCGCTTCAATGATCGCAGCCGGATTGGGTGGACAGCCCGGCAGATAGAGATCGACGGGCAAAAATGGGCGACGCAAAAGGCGGCCGAGCTTACCAAGGTGTAAATGCTACAAACCGCGGCAGCAGTTCCTCACTTGCGATCTCGGATCGTCAGCCCTATCTACCGTCGCAAGGGGATGGAGTCCTCCGCAACCGCCGCAAGGCTAATGACTCCTGCCGCAATAACGGTGGGCTCGACTTGCGCCCACTCGAACGGTGGGGTGTTCTCTCCCGGAAGGGACCGGCGGAGCGGAGAAATGGCGCGAGGAAATCGAAATATTTCAGCAGTACGTCCGCGCGAGCTTTCGGATTTCGGCAGAAAACCAGCCGTGGGTGTGTTGCGCAATGACGCGGCGCCGACGCCTCAGATCGGGGGCAGCGATTCAAGCTACCTCAAGATTCTCCTCGATCGTGCCTTAGGCTGTTTTGACCATGCCTCGCCTTCGGACGCACCAATCGTCATACGCCTCCACGATCTGCGCCAGCGGCTCTACGAGGAGCGGTTTCAGCTCGCGGTGCTGGGTCAGTTCAAACGGGGCAAGAGCACCTTCCTCAATGCCCTTCTTGGTCAGCCGCTTCTGCCGACGGGTATCATACCGCTCACCGCCATTCCGACCTTCATCGCGTGGGCTTCGAAGCCGCTCGCGCGAGTGACGTATCGGACAAATCGTGCCGCAGATGAATTCGATGATTCCGCGTCCGAGGACATTCGCACCCGCCTCTTTCAGTTTGTCGCAGAGGAAGCCAATCCAAAAAACCGGCTCGACGTGGCTCGCGTCGATCTGTTCTTTCCGGCACCAATTTTGAAGAATGGCGTTGTTCTGATCGATACACCTGGCATCGGCTCTACGCATCGCCACAACACCGATACCGCGCTCGAGGTCCTTGCCGAGTGCGATGCTGCACTCTTTGTTGTCTCCGTCGATCCGCCGATCACTGAAGCCGAGCTCACCTATCTCCGGGCTGTCCGTCCAAAGGTCGCGCGCCTGTTCTTCGTTCTCAACAAGGTCGACCACCTCGAATCGGGTGATCTCGAAGTCGCTGTCGAGTTTCTGCGGAAAACGTTGAAGCAACCGCTTCAAGTCGAGGCGGAAACCAAGATCTTTTGCATATCGGCACTCGCTGGCCTCACGGCCAAGCAGAGCGGCGACCCCACCGCGCTCGCCGACAGCGGCATTGCCGGCGTCGAGAACTATCTTCTCCGCTATTTGGCGGATGAGAAATTGGCTTCGCTGCGGGTCGCCGTGATCCGCAAAGCTACCGATTTGTTGGCGGAGGCCGAAGCAGACCTGTTGCTGCGAGTTCGGGCGCTCGAATTGCCGATTGAGGATTTGCAGAAACGCAGCGCGACACTCGAAGAGGCGTTGGGTCGTATTGCGGCGGAAGCGCGTGTCATTCCCGACCTCCTCGCAGGCGACCGGCGGCGTGCCATCGAGCAGCTGGAACTCCATGCTGAACGGCTCCGTCAAAAAGGTCGTCAATATCTCACGGAACGTCCTGAACCGCGTGCTGGGGCAATCCGATCAGGCAAACGCCGAAGATGTGGCACAAGAAGCGATAGCCGCTGCTATCCCGGAATTTTTCGAGCAAGAGCTGAGCCAAACGTCCCGCGAGTTCAGCCACACCGTCGAAGAGATCCTCGCGGGGCACCAACAGCATATCGAGACGCTCGTCAATCTCGTGCGCCGCACGGCGGCCGATCTCTTCGATGTGCCCTATATGGCGTCAGCGGAGTCCGAAAGCTTCAAGCTCGGCCGGGAACCGTACTGGGTCACGCAGCGGTGGAGCGACAGGCTGGTCTCCGATCCGAGCGGTCTCGTCAATCGGCTCTTGTCCGCAAATCTGCGTCAGAGGCGGCTCCGGGCGGAGCTCCAACATAAAGTCGACGAACTCGTATCCCGCAACGTCGAAAATCTGCGCTGGGCGACGCGGCAAGGCCTCGATGACACCTTCCGGCGCTTTGCCACCATGTTGGAAGGGCGGTTAACAGCCGCGATCGAAGCGACCCAGGGGGCCGTCAAGTCTGTCTCGACCAAGCGGTCCACTGTATCGGATCACGTCGAATCCGAGCTCGCCGAGTTACGGCAGGTCTCCAACACGTTTGCGGGGATCCGCGCCGAGCTCGCAGGCGTGACGGCGGACGACGGGAATCCATGACCCGTCGATATCGAAGCCATGACAGTTTCCCAGCGCGTCAGTCGATGGTTAGGGCAAAATCCCGGGTCCTTTTGCGATGATTGTCTTGCCAAGGAACTGAAACTTCGACGGCGCCAGCAGGCAAACAGGACCTCCAATGCTCTTTCGTCGGTCAGCAACTTCTACCGCGACAAAGGAACGTGCTCGATCTGCCGGGCCGAGAAAAAGGTCATTCAAGCCCTCTAACCAACTCTTCAGTCTAAGCCACGCGCCTTGGTCCTGGGCACGAACCGCACTATAACGAAACCACTTAGGGGATGGAGTCCCCCCAAACCGCCGAATAGGCTGATGGCTCCTACTGCGCTGCGGCGCGGTGGGAGCAATTGCTCAGTCACCTATCGCGCCGTGGCCCGGCCTTTCGGGAGCGGTCCATGCGGCGGTCGATTCAGGTTTCTGGCGACTTACATACCGTAAGCCCTTACGGGGCGACGATGCGCCGCCCGTGCCCTGCATTGGCGCGCGGGCACACCACTGGCATTCACGTCGGGTTGCAGAGCAATGGCATTGCAGAGCAACGCCAGCTGGTGAGAACACTTATTCCTATTGCGAATTATGCGCCCACCAGCGCGACGGAAGAAGTTCATTGCGGCTGGAGACGAGCAGCGCCGGTAAACGGACGATCAACTTATCGGCTTGACAGACGAGCGGCCCGTGCCAAAATCTCGCAAATGGTGTAAAAGCCACTTACGGGCGATGGAGTCCGCCACAACCGCCCTATCGGGCCGATGACTCCTACGCTGGCCCCGCCTCAAGCCGAGGCGGCTACAGAAGTAGGACGACGCGTGCAAGACAGGCGGCTGGTGCGATGAGCAGCATCGCGAGACGGACAACCTCTGCGCCATTCGCATCCTGCAGTGGCATCGTCGGACGGCTCCTGAGGCAAGTGCGCTCGACTTGCCCGGGGCCACGCGTCGCGGAATCGCGAGGCTAACCGATGGCCGAGCGGATCGCATACAATCTTCTTCAGGTTTTCGTCGTGATCGCCTTCGCCCCGCTCGTCGAGGGCGTGGCGAATCGATTGAAGGAGATACTTCAGTCAAAACGCGGACCAGACATCTTTCAGCCCTATCGCGATCTGTGGAAGCTGCTGCACAAGGACGAGATCGTTTCGGATCGCAGCTCCTGGATTTTTCGCGCGGCTCCCTACGTCTCGTTCGCTACACCGGTGTTAGTGGCGCTTCTGATCCCAGTGCTGACGCGATATCCACTCTTTTTCGCGTTCATGGGCGATATGCTAGGCGGCGGTTTCATTCTCGCGCTTGGCGGCTTCTTCGCCACACTTGCGGCTGTCGACACTGCAAACCCCTACGGGCCAATGGGCGCAAGCCGAACCCGTATGGTTGGGTTTCTCGCCGAACCGGTGTTCATCGTCGTCTTTCTGACGGTTTCCTTCGTCGCGGGCTCGACCATTCCCTACATCGTCCAGCTCCGATGGGTATCGCCGATCGCTAATTTTTTCGAGCCGTCGCACGTTCTCCTCATGATCGCCTTCTTGATGCTGATCCTCGCGGAGGACGGACGCATTCCCGTCGAACAGCCCATCGGGAATGTTCGAGCTCGCCATGATCGACCGATCGAAGTCGCTCGAATATTCAGGGCGCGGCGCGGCTCTCATGAAGTGGGCCGGGGCAATGAAGTTCTTCGTGCTGATTTGCATTCTCCTCAACGTGCTCGTCACGCCCTGGGGATTAGCGCGCAGCATGTCGCTGAGCGAGGTGGTGCTCGCGATCCCGTTGGTTCTCTTCAAGGTTTTCCTGTTCGTGCTCGTACTCGTCTACATCGAATCGTCGCTTGCCAAGCTGCGCCTCTTCCGCATCACCGAGTTTCTTGGTGCGGCGTTCGTCATTTCTGTCGTCGCCATGATTACGCGTCTGTCACAGATTTAGGGAGCTGCGCGATGGACAACTCGCCTTTTCCCGTAATCTCCGCGGTCGATGCGCTGACCGGGGCCATCTTCCTGCTTACGGCAATCGGGATTGTGGCAACTCGCCAGGTCCTGGCATCCCTTCAGCTCTTCATCGCGCAATCGCTGCTCCTGACGCTTTCCGCGGTTCTTCTCGGCATTGCGCTCGGCTCGCCGCATCTCTTCGCTGTCGCGGCAATCACGATTTGTACCAAGACGGTGATGATCCCTTGGGTCCTGCGCCATACGGTCAGTGCCGCGGTCTACCGCACGCGCGAGATCGACCGGGTCCTCAACGTGCCGATCTCGCTCCTGATCGCCACCGGCCTCATTCTGCTCGCCTACATGGTCGCGGCTCCGCTGCTCGACGCGATCGCGTTGCCGTTCGCGCGCATCAATCTGCCGCTCGGACTCGCGGCGGTGTTCCTGGGCGCATTCACCTTGGTCGTCCGCCGCGAAGCGGTGCCGCAACTCCTCGGCCTGCTCGCGCTCGAGAACGGCGTCTTTTTCGCCGGCGTCGCAATCGTTCCGACCTTGCCGGTCATCGCCGAACTCGCAGCGGCCGTGGACGTCCCAGTCGTAGCCTTGGTGGTCGGGCTGCTCACGCGGCAGATTCACGAGCGGCTCGGGACGACCTCCGTCGGCAGCCTCGCGGCCTTGCGGGAGCTTTGAGGCCGCCATGGAGCTCCTCGCCATCCTGGTTCTTCCCGCGCTCGCCAGCGCGCTGTCTCTGTCTCCGCTCGGCCGCCGCTTCGCCGCGCCGATCACGCTTGCCTCGGCCGTGATCGTCTTCGCGCTCGCCGGGAATGTGGCCCTCGAGACCGGCCGCACTGGCCGCATTAATGAACTCGGCGAGTGGCTCACCTGCGACGGGCTCGGCGCACTGGTCTTAGCGCTCGTCGCCATGGTCGCCATGACTTCCGCCCTATTCTCCTGGGGCTACATCAGAATCCGGGCGGCACATGGAGGACCGCGGAAGGAACAGAATTATTACGCGCTCTTCAATTTGTTCGTCATGTCGCTGGTGGCGGTGCCGGTACTTGCCAACGTCGCGCTCATGTGGGTTGCGGTCGAGCTGACGACACTCCTCTCCGCATTCCTGGTCGGCTTCGACGATACGCCCGAAGCGCTCGAAGCGGCGTGGAAGTATGTCATCCTGACGACGCTCGGCGCCGTCCTTGCGCTTCTCGGCTTTCTCATCCTTTATTTGGGATCGCAGATGGCGGGCTACGAGCCCTTTACCTGGGCCGGTCTCGTCGGTGCCGCGCCACGCATGCCGCCGGCGCTGCTGTGGACCGCCTTCCTTCTCATTCTCGTCGGCTTCGGCACCAAGGTCGGGCTTGTGCCTATGCATACTTGGCTGCCGGACGCGCACAGCCAAGCGCCGGCCTCGATCTGCGCATTGCTCTCCGGAGTCGAAACGACGACGGTGCTCTATGTCATCCTTCGGCTCTTTCCGGTGGTCGGCGGCCTGCCCACACTCGATGCGCGCCCGTGGTACATCGGCTTCGGCCTGCTGTCGATCGGCATCGCCGCACTGCTCCTAATCCACGTCCGAGATTTCAAGCGGATGTTCGCGTTCTCGACGGTCGAGCACATGGGCATCATCCTCGTCGCTGCGGGTTTGGGCGGCGCCCAGGCGCATCTCGGCGCCGCCTATCAGATGACCGGGCACGCCATCGCCAAGTCTTTCTGCTTCTTTGTGGCTGGAATCATCGGAACAGGGTTCGGAACGCAGGAAATCACCTCCATCCGCGGGCTTTCTAGATCGGCTCCGTTCACGGCACTCGCGCTCGTCGCCGGGGCCTTCGCGATCGCCGGAGCGCCGCCCTTCGCCATCTTCATCAGCGAGTTCATGATTTTCAAAGCGGGGATTGCGAGCGGGCAATATGTCGCAGTCACGTTATTGGCAACGTTCGTGGCGATCGCGTTCTGTGCAATCATGTTTCACATCAACCGAATGGCGTTCGCTGCCCGCCCGGGAAGCCCTGCAATTACGGCCGTGCCGTTGTCGTGCAAACTCGCGCTTGGTGTCGCCGCGATTCCTCTGATCGCGATCGGAATCTATGTTCCTATGGGATTGCAGAACCTGCTTCGCGCCGCAGCAACCGCCATGGGAAGGTGAGCGGCAAAGATGAGCGTTCCTGACCTTGCCCCTGCGGCACTTCAATCGACATATTCCGTTGATCTCCGCGATGACCGTTGGAAGGAGCGGCTCAAAGCGTTGCTCGACCATGCCGTCGGAGTCTGCCGGATGGAATGCCATCCCGCCGAACTGCTTCAGCTTTGCGAATGGTTGGAGGAGGACGCGGGCTATACGTTCGCGACGCTTATCGTCGAGGAATGGTCCGAATCGGTTTTCCTGCTCACCTATGTCTTCTACGAGAGCGCCGACGCGCCATGGATCCACCTTGAACTCCGCGTCGACGCGCGCGGCGCCACGGTGCCCTCAATCGTCAGCCTCACGAAAGGGCCGGCGGCCGATTGGCATGAGCGCGAGGCGAAGGATTTGTTCGGGCTGAGGTTCGAGGGGCATCCGCGCCTCGGCCACTTCGTCCTGCACGAGGATTGGCCGGAGGGGCTCAACCCGATGTGTCACAGTTTCGACGGACGGCAGAAGCTTGAACGCCGCGAACCAGATCCGGTTTGGCAACCGGCGACGATCGTCACGGCACCCGGGAGCTTTACGATGCCGATCGGTCCGGTCTTCTCAGATTTTGCCGAGGCCAGTCATTTCCTGCTCGAGACGGTGGGTGAGGATGTCATCCGCACAATACCGCGCTTCTTTTACAAGTATCGGGGCGTGGAGAAGATCGCCGAGGGACAGCCGGCCGATCGCGCTTTGCTCCTCGCGGAACGCTTCTCGGGCATTGCCGCATTCGCCCACGGCCTCGGATTCTGCCAGGCAGTCGAGGCGATCTGCGGGATCGAGGTGCCGCAGCGCGCGAAAGCGCTCCGTACAGTGCTGGCGGAGCTCGAAAGGCTACGGCATCACTCAGCGACGATCACAGGCATCTGCAACTCGACAGCATTGGCCGTGGCAACCAGTCAGGCCGCCATTGTCGAAGAGGACCTGCTGCGGCTGAGCTGCGAGGTGGCGCGTCACCGCTATCTTTTCGGATCGGTAGTGCCCGGCGGCCTGGCGTACGACCTGAACGAGGGGCAGGTGCAGCGCATCATGGTAGGAGCCGCCGCCGCCGCCGAGCGGCTTTCCGAGCTCTACCGAATGCTGAGGTACTCAAGCAGCTTCCTCGACCGGCTCGAAGAGGTCGGGATCGTCTCGAACGAGGCGGCAATCTCCTACGGACTTGTGGGGCCGATTGCCCGCGCTTCGGGCGTGTCGCGCGACATGCGCAAACTCCGCCCCTACGCGGCGTACGATGCGGTGCAATTTTCTGTTCCCGGCGAGCATGAGGGTGACGGCTACGCGCGGCTTCGTGTCTTCTTCGCCGAAGCGGAGCAATCCGCCGCGATTATTCGCGAGACACTATCGACCTTGCCAACAGGTAAATCGCGCGCAAGCCATCCCTGCTGGCGCGCGGGCGTCGCGCTAGCGGCGGTAGAGGCGCCATCGGGTGCGGCCTTCCATTGGGTCAGACTGCACGATGACGGCACGATCGTGCGCTACCGCGTTACCCCGCCTGCTTTTCAGAACTGGCACGGCTTTCACCTCGCCGCCGAGAATTTCGCGTTCCAAGACTTCCCGATCATCCTCGCCAGCTTCGGGCTGTCGAACGCCGAGTGCGATCGTTAGGTCACGCCATGGCAAACTGGGTTCTCAAGGGTCTGCGCACCGGCATAAAGAGCAGCGCTTACGCTGATCGGCGTGACGTGGCGGCTGGCGTATCTCCGGGGCAGCCGTCCGGCGTCGCGATGGGATCTGCGGGCGAGGCCGACGCCGTCGTCAGCCGATGCCCGACCAGGGCGATCGCACGACATGACAACGGCGTGGTGGTCAAGCAGGGCCAATGCGTCCACTGCTTCCGGTGTCAAGCCGACGAGGCAAGCCCCGGTATCCCGTGGCAGTCGGGCTATGAGTGGGCCGCCTACGCCGACGAAACGGCGGCCGCGCGGACCAAGCTCGACAGGGCCTTTGGCCATTCTCTCCACATCCGCTTCCTCGACGCCGGCGCGTGCGGCGCCTGCATGAGCGAGGCGCGACAGCTCAATAATCCCTACTACAACATGCACAGGCTCGGATTCTTCATAACGGCGACCCCACGCAATGCTGACGTGCTGCTCGTCGCCGGTCCCGTCTCCGATGCAATGCGGCAGCCGCTGTACACGACTTATGAAGCGATGCCAACACCCAAACGCGTCGTGGCGATCGGCGCCTGCGCGATTTCGGGCGGCGTCTTCGGTCCGAGCTTCGCGGCGGCGGCGAACGTCGCTGAGATCATACCCGTCGATGTCGTCGTTCCCGGGTGTCCCCCGCCGCCACTTGCAATCCTGCACGGCCTGCTCGTGGTCGTCGCAAGAAAGCCGCCGTCCAGTCTCGAATCGGACGTCGCCCGACCGAGTGCGGATCCATTGTGATGAACACGGCTCCGCTCTTCGAAGCGTTCTTCGTCCTCTGCGCCGCGGGCGCGGTCGTTTCATTCCTTGTGCCGACCCGTTGGGTCCCGTCAGTTCTCGCGGCAATCGGTTCGGTGGCCGCACTTGCCGTCCTCGTTGCCAGTTCGGCGATGCTTGTTGGCGATGCGTCTTTCCGGACCGCGCTCTGGCCGGTTCTTTCCTTGGGCCGGCTGATGCTCGCAGCGGATCGGCTCTCCGCACTTTTTCTGTTCGTTTCCGGCCTGATCTTCTTGCCCGTGTCGCTCTTTTCCTCCGTCTATCTCACGAAATATATCGAGCATCACGACCTGCGCTATTTCAGCGTTCTCTATCATGGCCTGTTCGCTTCGATCGTGCTGGTGCTGATCGCCGACGACGCGATCTCCTTCCTGGTCGCGTGGGAAGCAATGTCGATCGTGAGCTATCTCCTGGTCACTTACGAAGATCGCGAGGAAAGCGCGCAGGCCGGGTACGTCATGCTGGCGATGAGCGAGGTCGGCGTCATCGCGGTGGTGATTGCATTCGTCCTAATCTCAAGCCCGACCGGCAATCTCGATTTCGCCGGGCTACGGGCGAACGCGCCAGCGCTCGGCGAGCGCGTCCGATGGGCGGTTCTCCTGCTCTCCTTCTTCGGCTTCGCGGTGAAGGCCGGGCTCGTGCCGGTCAATAGTTGGCTGCCACTCGCCCACCCTGTCGCGCCCACCAATGTTTCTGCATTGCTATCGGCCGTGATCGTCAATCTCGGAATTTATGGGATTATCCGTATCAACCTCGATCTCGTGCCCACCACGGGTCCGGTGGCCGGTCTGATCGTTCTTGTGACCGGCAGCATCTCAGCACTGGTCGGAATCCTTTATGCAACGGTCCAGGCGGAAATGAAGCGTCTGCTCGCTCACAGCACGATCGAGAACATGGGGATTGTCGCGGCAGGCATCGGCGCTGCAATGGTGTTCCGCGCCACGGGCCACGAGGTGGTTGCGGCGATCGCCCTCATCGCCGCGCTTTACCACCTCGTCAATCACTCGGTATACAAGGCGCTTCTATTCATTGGCACGGGGACCGTCGAGACTGCAGCCGGTACGCGCGACCTCGACCGCCTGGGCGGCATCGTCCGCGGCATGCCATGGACGAGCGGCTTCTTCCTCATCGGCGTTCTGTCGATCTCTGCCTTGCCGCCGCTCAACGGATTTGTCAGCGAATGGCTAACGCTGCAGACCATCCTGCGCTCCGCCATCCTCGCCTCAATACCGGTCAAGATCGTCTTCGCCCTCTCCGGCGCTCTTCTCGCGCTGACTGCCGGCCTCGCCGTCACATGCTTCGCCAAGGTCTTCGCAATGGGCTTCCTCGGCATGCCTCGTTCCGAAGGCGCCGCTCGCGCTACTGAAGCGCGTCCGGCAACGAGAGCGCCGTTAGCGCTGCTCGCGGCCGCATGCATCGCGCTCGGTGTGTTGCCGACCTACGTCATTTCCGCGCTCGATCGCGCCGCTTCGCCCCTCGCCCATGCGAGCGCGACCGCGGCGCTGGTGCCGCCTTTCTTCAGCCCGACCGAGCAACGCCAAGAGGATATCGCGCCGGCCTTCGTCGCCGAATTTTCCGACCTCGGCGCCACGGTTGGCGGAGACATTCTGCCGGGGCGAGGACTTGTGGTCCTTCATCGGGGAGGGGAGGCTAATCCGGTAGTCTTCGCGATGTCCACTTCTTACATGCTGGTTGCGCTCGCGATCATCCTCGCGGTGATCTATATCGCTTTCCAACTCCTGACACGACGGCGCACCCTCAGCCGCGCCACAACATGGGCCGGCGGCCTGTATCGACTCTTCCCCGGCAACACCTACACCGCCACCGGATTCTCCAACCCTGTCCGGGTCGTGTTCCGGCTCTTGTTGCGTCCTACTGCGGTCGAGGACAACACCGAAGCAGTGGCCCGCCACTTCCGGACCGCCATCAGGCGCGAACACAACGAGGAGCCTATCGTCGATCGCGTCGTGCTTGGCCCACCCGTCTACGTCTTGCGGAGGCTTGCCGACATCGTCCGGAGGATGCATGTGGGGCATGTAAATACCTATGCTGCCTATGTGCTCGTCACCTTGCTTATCGCGCTGGTCGTCGGTGCCGGACTTCTCCAGCAATAGCGAAGCGTGAAGGAATTAGCGGAACAGGGCATCGATGAAAATTTCATCTTTAAACAACCCGGCAATCGTCTGGGCGTCCGCCATGGCCGCACATGAATTTCGCGCCGTCACGCGGCAAGCGGTACTGCTCGAATGCTGAGGGCTTCATCGAGAACGTCGATCCTGACGACGTGACGCCGTTGTTGCGAGCGGGTTGCGCGCGCTGCGAGATCAACTCGTAAAGATGACAGTCATTTCCACTGATTGTCCGCTGTTTGCGCCGACAAATTATCCTTTCGCTCACGGAGCTCGCGCTTTACGTTGAAACGGACCCAGATATGCAAGATGTCCGGGCGTTTCGCGCCCGACTTGCGTTTGGAAGCCACGGACGCCGCGAAAAAATGTTCCGCATAGTTGCTAATTTCGGTTTCAAGCCGGGCATGTTCGAGGTTCGGCCGAGCCTCACGCGCCGCGTGCACGACTTTCTCGACAATTTTTGGCTTTGGGGATTGGCTTGGACGTTCAACCCGCGAAGTTTACGTCGCAGGGCTTTGCTCAGGTCACGCGACGAGCTGTGGATTTCAAAATCCAAATTGGCTCGTCGATTTCGGCTCTGCCGCTCCGAACCGAACGGCGGTAACGGTTACAGGGGCGCCCGACCGTTAGCGTGTTGCGCCCCGGCGGTTGGCAGAGAAAACGGCGCTCCACCACTCACGAAGCAAGATCGGAGCGGTGTCGCCGGTTAACCTCGACGAGGATCGGTACCGCCTCCGACCCGGGAGCAACGCAGAATGCCATCGTATAGCGGCAGCAATTGGTCGCAATTCCAATCGCCGCACGACCGAAAAACAAGAACTCGCCAAAGCCTACGATGGAAATGAATGGGCCGAACGGTGAGGCCCGCAGTTGCGGCGATACCATGCGCCGCGACCGAGCGACGGCCGGCCCACATCGGCTCTCAGAAGGACAGAGGACCGCGATCAGTTCGTCGGCACGCGGCCGAGCGATATCGACGACCTCCATCGCCGCCGCCGCCAATATGGCGCTTTGCCCGGTCGCGCGCTATTTTGGTTAGCTGCGGCGAATGATACGGCAAACAAAGCCCGGCGAAATAAATCGTCGCGAAGGGAGGACTTGGATGGCGAATGCAGTGCAATCCGCTGCCACGCCCGTCACGGCGGCTGGCGACAGAGGGGTCCGCGCAAAATTCCGACGACCGATCCGGTCCCTCTTCTTCTTTGCCATCGCCGCGGCGATGGTTACGGGCGGGCCGATGGCGCTCGCCGCGGACCAAGCCCTCACCATGAAGATCAGCCTCGCCACGATCAACGACTCGCAGCACGAATGGTGCAAGGAGTTCGCCGCCGCGGTCGAGAAGGATTCCGGCGGCCGCATCAAGAGCGAGATCTATCCGGCGAGCCAGCTCGGCGCCATTCCGCGGCAGGTCGAAGGCGTGCAGTTCGGCTCGATCCAGGTCTATGTCGGCCCGCCCGAGTTCATGACAGGTGTCGACGGCCGCTACGAGATCATGTCGGCGCCCGGCCTTGTCAAAGACATCGCGCACGGCGTCCGCATCGCGGAGAATCCGTCCGTGCAGCGCATGATGTTGAGCCTCGGCGCGGATAAGGGCCTGCACGGCGTCGCGCTGTTCATCGCGCAGCCGTCCTCGGTCATTGCCCGCAACCCGATCCGGCAGATCGCAGACTTCAAGGGCAAGAAGCTGCGCGTTCTCGCGGCCCAGATGCAGCAGGAGGCGCTCGAGCGGCTCGGCGCGACGCCGGTCGCCATGACGCTGGGCGATGTCCTGCCGGCGATCCAGCAACGGCGCGATCGACGGCGCGCTCGCCGCGATCACCATCTACACGACCATGCAGTATTACGACGCGGCGAAATACGTGACCGAGAGCAGCGGCCTGCCCTTCATCTTCTCGATCGTAGTCATGAGCAAGAAATGGTACGACGCGCTGCCGAACGATTTGCAGAAGATCGTCGATGCCGACGGTGCCAAGGTCGCAAGCGCGGTCAACCCGTGGGAGCTGGATTTCTACGAGAAGCAGCGCGCGCTCTGGCGCGAGAAAGGCGGCGAGCTGATCAGCCTGCCGGCGGACGAGCAGTCGAGGCTGATGGATTCGCTCGCAAGCGTCGGGGCGGACCTCGCCAAGGAGAAGCCGGCGCTGAAAGAGGATTTCGATACGTTCGTATCGGTCGCCAAGGCGACGAAGTGACGTTGCTGCCGGCGAAGAAAAAGGAGTAAACCATGCCGAAGAACCTGTCCATCCTTGCCGCAGTCGTGTTCGCGCTCGGGGCGCTCGCCTCCGGGTCGCCGGCATTCGCAGAGACGACGCTTACCGTCGGGAAGGCGGCGCCCAACGCCGACCCGATCATTCCGGTCAATGTCGGCGAACAGCTCGGCATCTTCAAAAAACACGGGCTCGACGTCAAAATCGTGGACTTCCTCGGCGGCAGCAAGATGGCCCAGGCCATGACCGCGGGCGCCATCGATATCGGCGACGGCGCCGGGACCGAGATGGCGCTCGTGGTGAAGGGCGTGCCCATGATCGGCATCTGCGAATCCGCCACGACCTTTCCCTTCCTCGCCGTCGGCGTGCCGTGGGATTCGCCAATCCACACGATCGCCGATCTCAAAGGCAGGAAGATTGGCATCTCCAGCCCGGGCTCGCTCACCGACTGGCTGACGAGGGAGCTGGCGAAGAAGGAGGGGTGGGGACCCGACGGCGTGACGAGCGTCGCGATCGGCAACGGCGCGCCCGGCATCATCTCCGCGCTGCGCGAGCACCTGGTCGACGCCGATATCGGCGAGACGGCCCTCTTCCTCGGCCTAGAAGAAAAGCAACAGGCGCGCCTGCTCATCCCGGTCTCGGATTACGAGGGCGCCGCCGCGTCGGGCGTACTCTATGCCTCGCAGCATTTGATCGCAACCAACCCAGACGCGATCCGTGCGTTCGTCGCGGCCTGGCTCGAGACCATGGACTATATCCGCTCGCACAGGGAAGAAACCGCGAAGATCAAGGCCGGCATCACCGGCAATCCCGAGAGCGTGATGCTGAAGGACTACGACCTGACCAAGAGCATGTATACGAGAGACTGCAAGTTCGACGCGCAATCGCTCGCGACGCTGCAGCGGACGTTCGCCGATCTGAAGTTGCTCGATCAGCCGCCCGACATGTCGAAGCTCTATACCGAGGCGTACCTGCCGAAATGAGCTAGGCACGAGATCGCGCGGTCATCCGCGATCGCGGCCGCGATGGAGAAAAGGCGGCGCTTTCCCGCGCCCCGCAGGAGGCGCATACTGGGACGCTAGGTTCGCGGGCGGGAGGCCACCATGGCGCGCGACCAGACAGTCAACGTATCGGCGATCATCGACGGCAGCCGGTTTGGCGCGCTCCAATGGTCCATCGCGATCTGGTGCGCCCTGCTGGTCACGCTCGACGGCTTCGACAATTCCGCGATCAATTTCGTAGCACCCACCATCATCAAGGAATGGAACATTCCGGCGCCGTCTTTCGGGCCGGTGTTTGGCGCCGGGCTGTTCGGCCTCATGCTTGGTGCGCTCGCCTCGGGGCCGATTGCCGACCGCTACGGCCGGAAAATCGTCATCCTCGCCTCGACCCTCGTCTTCTCCGTGTTCGCGCTCGCGACGACGCTCGCGCATTCGATCAACGAGCTCTATGTCCTTCGCTTCCTCACCGGCATCGGCGTCGGCGGGCTCATGCCGAATTCGATTGCGCTCACCGCGGAATATGCCCCGAAGCGCATCCGCTCCACCGCCGTCGCCATCATGTTCCTGGGATTTCCCTTGGGCGCGGGCGCCGGCGGCTTCATCGGCGCGCCGCTCATTCCCCGCTTCGGCTGGCAGGCCATGTTCGTGCTGGGCGGCGTGCTGCCGCTCATCCTGACGCCGGTCGTGTTCTTTGCCCTGCCGGAATCGATCCGTTTCCGGGTGAACCGCGGCAACCGGCCCGCCGAAGTGGCGGCGCTGTTGAACCGGCTGACCCGCAAGCGCGAGTTCAACGGCAACGAAAATTTCGTGATGGCGGAAGGAAGGCCGCTCGCCGGCTTCAGCGTGAAGCATCTCCTGTCCGAAGGCCGGGCTGTCAACACCGCGCTGTTGTGGATCACGTTCTTCTGCAATCTGCTCGTCATCTACTCGCTTGCGAGCTGGCTGCCCTTGCTCTTGCGGGATAGCGGCGTGCCGCTTGGATCGTCATTGCGATTGAGCGGCATGGTGCCTTGGGCCGGCATTGTCAGCACGGTGATCCTTGGGCCCCTCGTCGACCGGCTGGGAGCGCCGGGCGTCGTGACGGTGCTCTACACTTTGGCGGCGGGCTTCATCTTCGCGATCGGTCTTGTCGGCGCCGACGTGCCGTTGCTGGCGCTGACGATCGTCGGGTGCGGGATGTGCGTCATCGGCGGCCAGAGCTTCATCAACGTGCTGTCGGCGATCCTCTATCCGACATCCGTGCGGTCGACCGGCGTAGGCTGGGCACTCGGTATCGGCCGTATCGGCGCCATCGTCGGGCCGGTGGTCGGCGGCCTGTTGCTGGCGGCGCACATCACGTCGCGCAATCTATTCTTCACGATCGCGGTGCCGTCCTTGCTGTCGGCGCTCGCAATGTTGATCCTCGGATTTCGTCTGCGCCGAATGGAGCTGGTATCGACGGCAAACGCGGCGCGCGCCAGCTGAACACGCGGTTTGCGCACGCCGCCGGAAAGACTTAACGTAACGGTAGAACTCTCGCTTGGAGGCAAGCATGAGCGCTCACCACACGCCGGCAGAAATTCGTGCCGGTCTCAAGCATCCCATCATCGACGCCGACGGCCATTGGGTCGAGTACAACCCGGTCTTTGCCGAGAGAGTGCGCAAGGCCGCCGGCGACAAGGCGGCGGAAGGCTATCTCGCCAGCCAGCGGCGCATCCCCGACGCGCTTCGCTTGTCGATCTCCGAGCGGCAGCAGCGCGGCATCGGCATGGAAGGATATTGGGGGCGCCAGTCCACCAACACGCGCGACCGTGCGACTGCGATGATGCCGCGCCTGCTGTACGACCGGCTCGACGAGATCGGCCTCGATTTCGCGGTGATCTATCCGACCGCCGGCCTCAGCATCCCGCGCATCGCCGACGATGCGACGCGGCGCGCCGTGGTCCGCGGCTTCAACATCGTCACGTCGGACTATTTCGCCAAGCTCAGTGATCGGCTGACCCCCGCGGCGGTCATCCCGATGCATACGCCCGACGAGGCGCTCGCCGAACTCGAATACGCAACGAAGGAGCTCGGCGCGAAGGTTGCCATGTTCGGCAGCGGCATCGCCCGCCCGGTGCGGGCAGCCGATAGCGTCGATCCCGGGCGCGTCCGCGTCAACGTCGCCTACGACCAATTCGGCCTCGACAGCCCTTACGATTACGACGCCGTGTGGCAGAAATGCCGCGAGCTCGGCATCGCGCCCACCTTCCACACCGGCGGACGCAGCTTCGGCTTGCGCAATTCGCCCAGCAACTTCACCTTCAACCACATCGGCCACTTCGCCGCTGCCCAGCACGCCGTCGCCAAGGCGCTGTTCCTCGGCGGCGTGACGCGGCGCTTCCCCGATCTGCGCTTTGCCTTCCTCGAAGGCGGCGTCGGCTGGGGCTGTCAGCTCTTCGCCGATCTGATCGAGCATTGGGAGCGGCGCGGCAAGGCGGGCCTCGCCTACATGAACCCGAGAAAGCTCGACCGCGCCCTGCTCAAGGGCCTGGTCGACAAGTACGGCGATCATGACCTGGTGGCCGAATTGGCGCGCCGCGACGGCTGGCCCAACCTCGACGAAGACGAACTGACAGGCGGCGTCCCGGAGTTCGACGATTACGCGGCGTGCAACATCACCCGCAAGGAAGACTGGATCGAGCTTTATGCCAAGCCGTTCTATTTCGGTTGCGAGGCCGACGACCGGATGAACGTGACCGCGTTCGGGCGCGCCAATCCGTTCGGCGCCCGGATCAACGCGATCTTCAGCTCGGATATCGGGCATTTCGACGTGCCGGACATGCTGCACCCCGTTCCCGAAGCCCATGAGCTGGTCGAAGACGGATTCATCACGCCCGACGATTTCCGCGATTTCACCTTCGCCAATGCCGTGCGGTTGTGGGGCACGCAGAATCCGCGCTTCTTCGAGGGAACGTCCGTGGCCAAGGAAGCGGCCCAGGTGCTGAGCGAGGCTCCGGTGCGTGCGGCTGCGGAATAGAGCGCAGCGACCGGTATAACACCACGGCGGCCGGCATCTCATCGGGAGGAGACGGTGCAAGAACTTGCCGGGAAATTCGCCTTCGTCACCGGCGCGGCGAACGGCATCGGACTCGGCATCGCGCGCGCCTTCGCCAAGGAAGGCGTCCACGTCGCCATGGCCGACATCGAGCGCGATAAGATCGAGCGCGCGGCCCATGACGTCGCGGCGCTCGGCGTGCGCACGCTCGCCCTGCCGCTCGACGTGTCCGACAGGTCGGCAGTCGAGAACGCCGCGCGCGAGGTCCAGTCGCAATTCGGCCGCGTCCATATCTGCGTCAACAATGCCGGCATCTCGTTGAACCGCGGGCCCGTCCATCAGATCGCGCCGGCGCAATTGGATTGGCTCTTCGGTGTCAATATCTTCGGCGCGGTGAACGGCGTGCGCGCGTTCCTGCCGCTCATCGAGCGGCACGGCGAAGAAGGTCACATCGTCAACACCGCCTCGATCGCCGGATTGCAGGTCCATCCCGTGTTGCGCAACGGCTCTTATGCGATGACCAAGTACGCGGTCGTGGCATTTTCCGAGGCGCTCGAGGCGGAGCTTGCGGGGAGCAGGATCGGCGTCTCGGTCCTGTGCCCGGCGCTGGTGACGACGACGATCAACGCGTCCTCCAGCCGCCGGCCGGCGCGCTTCGGCGGCCCCTTCAGCGAGGACCGCGTCGACATCTCGGCGCTCGTCACCGAGCAGACCGCATGGACGCCCGACGAGGTCGGCGACCGGGTGGTCCATGCCATCCGCAATTCCGAATTCTTCATCTTCACGCACGGGGTGATGCGCGAGGGATTGAAACGCCGACACGAGCGGATCATGGCGGCGTTCGACGACCTCGGGCGCTATGAGGCGCAACGCAAGAGGAGGACGCCATGAGCGAGCAGCCGCAACGGCCGACGATCCACTATCCGGTGGACGAGCGATGGCTCGCGACGCTGACCGAAGAGGCGATCGAGCCGGACCGGCCGATCGTCGATCCGCATCACCATCTGTGGGACCGGCAGTCGCGCTATCTCTTCGACGAGCTGCTGAAGGATCTCAACACCGGCCACAATATCCTCTCCACGGTCTATCTCCAGTGCGGCTCGATGTACCGCGCGGAGGGCGATCCCGCTTATGCCTCGGTCGGCGAGACCGAGTTCGTCAACGGCGTTGCCGCCATGTCGGCGAGCGGCGCCTACGGCAAGCTCAGGGCGTGCGCCGGCATCGTCGGGCATGCCGATCTGCAGCGGCTCGGCGGCGCGGTCGAGCCCGTGCTCGAGGCGCATCTTCGCGCCGGCGGCGGCCGGCTTCGCGGCATCCGCAATTCGTCGGTCTGGGACGCCGATACGTCCATCGTCACGGTGCCGGCACCGCCGCCGCGCGGGCTGCTCGGCGATCAGCGCTTCCGCGAAGGGTTCGCGAAGCTCGCCAAATTCGGCCTGTCGTTCGACGCCTGGCTCTATCATACGCAGATCGTCGAGCTGGCCGCCTTGGCGCGCGCATTCCCCGACACGACCATCGTGCTCGACCATGTCGGCGGGCCGATCGGCATCGGCGCTTATAAGGGCCGGCGCGCGGAAGTGTTCGCGGTGTGGCGCGATGCGATCCGCGACATCGCGCGCTGCCCCAACGTCAACGTCAAGCTCGGCGGGCTCGGCATGAAGGTCATGGGCTTCGGCTTCGAGGAGAAGCCGCGCCCGCCCGGCTCGGAAGAGCTCGCGCGGGAATGGCGGCCCTATCTCGAGACCTGCATCGAGGCTTTCGGCGTCGAGCGCGCCATGTTCGAAAGCAATTTCCCGGTCGACAAGCAGTCGTGCAGCTATGCCGTGCTGTGGAACGCGTTCAAGCGGTTCGCGGCGAATTATTCCGCGGCGGAAAAGCACGCGCTCTTCGTCGGCACGGCGAGCCGCGTCTATCGCATCGGCGGCGGCGTCGGATCGTAAGGCTTTGCCCTCGATGTCGGCCCGTCAATCCGGTACACGCAAGCGGTAGCCGACACCCTGTTCCGTCAGGACGTGCTGTGGCCGCTCCGGGTCGGTCTCGATCTTGTGGCGCAAGGCGCGAACATAAATGCGCAAGTATTGAACGTCCGTTTCGGTTCCCCACACCTCACGCAAGAGGAACCTGTGCGTGAGGACTTTCCCGGCATGCGTCACAAGGACCCGCAAGAGATCGTATTCCCGCGGTGACAGCTTCACGTCCGCGCCATCGATCGTCACGACGCGCCGGATCAGATCAACGGCGAGATTGCCGCTGCGAAATACCGGATGCTCTCCCTGCTGCTGCATGCGGTGACGCATGGCCGCTCTTATGCGCGCAAGCAGTTCGTCCATGCCGAACGGTTTGGTCACGAAATCGTCCGCCCCGAGATCGAGCGCCGCGACCTTGCCCGCCTCATCGGTGCGGCTCGACAGAACGATGATCGGAAGCGCCGATCCGCCGTCCCGCAATCGGCGAATGACCTCCAACCCGTCGATATCGGGGAGACCGAGATCGAGGACCAAGATGTCCGGCGGATGGCGCCGAACGGCCTCGATCGCGGCCGAGCCGCTGGCCGCTTCGCTGATTTCGTATCCCTGCGCGCGGAGGCTTGTGCGTAAGAAGCGCAGGATCGCCGGCTCGTCGTCAACGATCAGCACACGAAGCGGCGCCGTCAATGTCATGCCGCCTTGCCTCGGGTCGCAGAGACATCCGTGGCAATTGGCACGGTGATCGTGAACACCGCGCCGGAGCGATCCTGACGGTTGCCTGCCGTGATCGTGCCGCCCATCGCTTCGACGAACCCGCGGCAGATCGCGAGCCCAAGTCCGGTGCCGGCGCGTTTTCGGTCGGACACATGCACACGAAAGAACTTGTCGAAGATCCTTTCGAGGTCCTCGGGCGGTATGCCCTCGCCTTCGTCGAGCACTTGGGTCACGAGCCCGCCCATCGCACAGTGGGCCTGAAGGCGAACGGTCGAGCCGGCTGGCGCATACTTCGCGGCGTTGTCCAGCACATTGAACAAGACCTGCTCAAACAGCACCGGGTCCAGCCGCACGAGTGGCAGGTCCGCCGCGAGCGCGACCTCGACACGATGGCTTGCGAGCACCTTTCGGGCGCGTTCAAGCGCACTGCCGACAACGTCCGCAAGATCGACAATGTCCGTGCGCGGAGAGAGCACACCGGATTCGAGCCGCGTCATGTCCAGGAGGTTGGCGATAAAGCGGTTGAGGCGCTCGGATTCGTCCTGAATGGTGCCGATCAACTCCTGCTGGGCGCGATCGTCGAGCGAATCGCGGTAGCTCTTGAGACTCGTCGCAGAGCCGAGGATCGCCGCAAGCGGCGTCCGCAAGTCGTGAGAGATCGACGTCAGAAGCGCCGAGCGCATCCGCTCCGTCTCTGCCGTGAGCCGCGCCTCGGCAACGTCCTGCGCCAGATTCAGTCGCTCGATCGCGAGCGCAGCTTGGTCGGCGAGCGCGTCCAACAGCCGCCGCTGGTCGGGCGAGAGCAGTGGTCCCGTCCGGTCGCTATCGAGACCGACCACTCCCACCGCGCCGCGGCCCGTGTGGATCGGCAGAAACAGCCGCTTCGCGCCCGGGAGCGTGTCCGCACCACGGCCGGCGGGGCGATTGTGCTCCCAGCACCATTTCGCAGCCGCGATGTCCGCCTCATCGAGAATGTCCTCCGGCGGATATCCTGCGCGCACGGTCAGCGTCTCCTCGACGGGCAGCAACAGAACCACGCGCACTTGAAGCATCGCCGCAATCTGGTAGGCCGTCGCCCACAGGAGATCGTCCAGCGTTACGGCGCCCGTGAGTTTGCGGCTGAAGCCATAGAGCTCCTCGGTGGTCTTGGAGCGCTGCTGCGCCGTGACCGCCTGGTCGCGCACCCGCGCCGTCAGATTGCTCACGATCACGGCGACGACCGCAAAGAAGAACAGCGCTACGACGTTCTCCGGATCGGCGATCACGAAGGTATAGAGCGGCGGCAGAAAAAAGAAATTGTAAGCCGCCATGCTTGCAAGACACGCGGCGAGCGACGGCCACAGCCCATAGGCAAGGGCGGAGGTAAGCACGGCGGTAAGAAAGACCAATGCCACGCTCGCGACGCCCACGAATTGTTGCAACAAGAGGCCGAGCCCGAGCGCCGCCAGCACCATGAACATGCTGCCGACAAATGGCGTGATCTCGAACGGCCGATGGCTCGTTCCCGCAGGCTTGTTACCTTCGGCCGCGGCTGCGTCCGTCGGCTTCTGCTCGGCGATCACATGAATGCTGATATCGCCCGCGCGCCGGATCAGTTGGTGAGTGACGGAACCGCGCAAATACTCCGACCATCGCGGCCGTCGCGACTTGGCAATCACGATATGCGTGAAGTTGTTGGCTTGTGCGTATTCGATGATCCCCGTGGCAACGTCGGCACTCGGCACCGTGACGGCTTCTCCGCCCAAACGCTCGGCTTGGCGCAGGCAGTCCGCAATCCGGTCGCGCTCCGCCTCTGACAGCCCTTGCGTGCGCGAGGTCTCGATGTGGATGGCGGTCCACGGCGCGCGCAACCGGTCCGCGAGACGCCGGGCGTAACGTACGACGGACGGACAGCTCGGCTCTTCGTTGACGCAGACAAGAACACGTTCGCTTGCCGCCCAAGGACCCTGAATTGCATGCGCGCGCATGTAGCTGACCATTTGCTCGTCGACGCGCTGCGCCGTACGGCGCAAGGCGAGTTCGCGGAGCGCGGTCAGATTGCCGGGCTGAAAATAATTGCGTACCGCACGTTCCGCCTGTTGGGGCACGTAGACCTTGCCCTCTTTGAGGCGCTGAATCAGGTCCTCCGGGGTGAGATCGACGACCTCGATGTCATCGGCATGATCGATGATCGAATCCGGCACGGTTTCGCGGACGCGAATGCGCGTAATCTTGGCGACGATATCGTTGAGGCTCTCGACGTGCTGAATGTTCAAAGTTGTATAGACGTCGATCCCTGCCTCCAGGAGTTCGAGGACGTCGAGGTATCGTTTGGGATGGCGGCTACCGGGCGCATTCGTATGCGCAAGCTCGTCCACAAGGACGAGCTTGGGGTGACGCTTCAGGATTGCGTCGAGGTCCATCTCCTCGAGCGATTGGCCCTTATAGTCGACGCGCGCGCGCGGGATGACGTCCAAGCCATGAAGCAGCGCTTCCGTTTCCTTGCGTCCATGCGTCTCGACGATACCCACGACCAAGTCCACGCCTTCGGCGCGTCGCGCCGCGGCGTTCGTGAGCATCTCAAACGTCTTGCCGACCCCGGGCGCCGCACCAAGGAACACTTTCAGCCGGCCACGACTTTCCTGGCTCACCTCCGCCAGCAGCGCCTCCGGCGAGGGACGATTGGTGCGGTCAGTGCGATCGTCGTTCATGCCCGACCCATGGTGCGGGCATTCTAGCGCAAACCGTTAATGAGCCGTGAGTGCGTCGAGGGCCAGGTTGAGCCTTAGCACGTTGACATGCGGCTCGCCGATGAGACCGAGAATTCGCGCCTCCGTATTCTGCGCGACGAGTTGCCGTACGTCGTTCTCCGGCAAACCGCGTGCCTTGGCGACGCGCGGCACCTGAAAGAAGGCTCCGGCCGGCGTGATATCGGGGTCGAGCCCGCTTGCGGACGTGGTTACGAGGTCCGCCGGCACCGGGACAGTCGCATTCTCCGCCCGCAACTTGTCAGCGTCGCCGGCAATGCGATCCCTCAGCGCCTTCGAGGTCGGACCGAGATTCGATCCGGCGGAATTCGCCGCATTGTAAGGTGCCGGCACGGTCTTGGTCGAATTGTTCGGGTCGGTATCGGTCGTTGCCGAAGGACGGCCGTGGAAATACCGATCATCCGCGAAGTTCTGGCCTATGAGGGCTGGACCCGATCACCTTGCCACCCCGCTCGACGAGGCTGCCATTGGCCTGACGTGGAAAGAGGAGCTGGGCCAGGCCCGTCATTCCCAGCGGGTAGATCAGGCCGGTTATGACAGTCAAGGCGACGATCATGAGTATGGCGGGTCGGATTTGTCGGAGCATGGCACAAACCTCACACAAGACCGACGCTGGACACGAGCATGTCGATCAGCTTGATACCGACGAAGGGCACGACGATTCCGCCGAGTCCGTAGATCAGAAGATTGCGGCGCAGAATCGACGCCGCGCCAAGCGGGCGATAGGCCACCCCGCGCAGCGCCAGCGGAATGAGCGCGATGATGATGAGGGCGTTGAAGATGATGGCGGAGAGGATGGCGCTCTGCGGCGTTGCAAGGTGCATGATGTTCAACGCCTGCAGTTGAGGATAGAAGGCGAGAAACATCGCGGGGATGATCGCGAAATATTTCGCGACGTCGTTGGCGATCGAGAAGGTCGTAAGCGCGCCCCGCGTCATCAGCAATTGCTTGCCGATCTCGACGATCTCGATGAGTTTCGTCGGGTCGCTGTCGAGATCGACCATGTTCCCGGCTTCGCGCGCCGCCATGGTGCCGGTGTTCATTGCCACTCCGACATCGGCTTGTGCCAGCGCCGGTGCGTCGTTGGTACCGTCGCCGCACATGGCAACCAGCTTGCCCTTCGCTTGTTCGTCGCGGATGAGCTTAAGCTTCATCTCAGGCGTCGCTTGAGCGAGGAAATCGTCAACGCCGGACTCGGCTGCGATCGCCGCGGCGGTCAGCGGATTGTCGCCCGTAATCATGACGGTGCGAATTCCCATCTTCCGCAGCGCCGCAAAGCGCTCGCGGATACCGCCCTTGACGATATCCTTCAGATGAATGACGCCGAGCAGTCGCCGGTCCTTCGCGACAGCAAGCGGCGTACCTCCCGACTTGGCAATTCGCTCGGCTATGATCTGCAACTCGCGCGCCGCAGGATCCGCCGCCACGGCGCGCATGGCGGTCGCGCCCCCGCCCCGGCCAACTGCCGCAGGCTCGACCGAGTACCCGTGCGCGAGCACGGCATCGACGGCACCCTTGCGAATCGATACGCCATCGAAATCGATGCCGCTGATGCGCGTTTGCGCGGAGAACGGGATGAACTGCGCATTGAGCGGCGCCATGTCGCGTCCGCGTATGCCATATTTCTCCTTTGCGAGCACGACAATGGAGCGGCCCTCGGGTGTCTCGTCCGAGAGCGAGGCAATCTGCGCCGCATCTGCGAGCTCGCGCTCATCCACGCCGGATAGCGCGATGAATTCCGACGCCTGGCGGTTACCCAGCGTGATCGTGCCGGTCTTGTCGAGAAGGAGCGTGTCAACGTCGCCAGCCGCTTCGACCGCCCGCCCCGACATGGCGAGCACGTTGAATTGCACGAGCCGATCCATTCCCGCGATGCCGATGGCCGAAAGCAGCGCGCCGATCGTGGTTGGTATCAAAGTCACGAACAGCGCAACCAGCACCAGGACGCTGAGGCTCCCGCCGGCATAGGACGCGAAGCTCGGAATGGTCGCAACCGCGAATACGAAGATGATCGTCATCCCCGCGAGAAGGGTGTTGAGTGCGATCTCGTTGGGCGTTTTCTGTCTTTGAGCCCCTTCGACCAGCGCGATCATCCGATCGAGGAATGTCGAACCGGCCGCCGCGGTAATGCGAACCTTGATCCAGTCGGAGATCACTTGCGTACCGCCCGTCACGGCCGAGCGATCGCCGCCGCTCTCGCGAATGACGGGAGCCGACTCGCCCGTGATGGCGGCCTCATTGACGGATGCGACACCCTCGATCACCTCGCCGTCGCTTGGGATGAGATCGCCCGCCTCGACGAGAACGACATCGCCGGGCCTCAATTGCGTCGCCGCAACCGCGTGCCATTCACGGTCTTTGGAAAGCAGCTTTGCCGTCGTCTCCGTTTTCGTCTTGCGCAAGGAAGCGGCCTGCGCCTTGCCGCGACCTTCGGCGACGGCCTCGGCAAAATTGGCGAACAGCACGGTGAACCAAAGCCACAGATTTATTTGGAAGGAGAAGCCGTAATGCCCCGTCCCGACGACAAGATCGCGAAGGAAGAGGAGCGTCGTGAGCGCCGCGACGACCTCGACCACGAACATGACGGGATTGTGCCAGAGGGTGCGAGGATCGAGCTTGCGAAGCGCGTCGGCACAGGCCGGCCCGAGAATTGTAGGGTCGGTCATCGTGCGGACGGGCGTGCGCATTCGTGTCTGACGGAGTTCCATGCCTCATCATCCCCGCGTTCAATACAGCGTGCCGGCGTGCATCGCGAAATGTTCGACGACGGGCCCGAGCGACACCGCCGGGAAGTAAGTGAGCCCGCCCACGATCAGAATGACCCCTGTCAAGAGCCCGACGAACAATCCGCCATTGGTCGGGAACGTGCCGGCCGATGGCGGCACGATTTTCTTTGTCGCGAGAAAACCCGCGACCGCAAGCATCGGCACGATCATGAGGAAGCGGCCTATGAGCATCGCGAACCCCAAGGTCGTGTTGTAGAACAGGGTGTTTCCGCTGAGCCCGGCGAATGCGCTGCCATTGTTTCCCGTTGTCGAAGCGTAGGCATAAAGAATCTCGGTGAACCCGTGCGGCCCAGCGTTTTCCGGGCCGGCAAGGCCGGCCGGTAGGACCGTCGCGAGCGCCGTGAAGCCGAGTACCGAAAGCGGCAGAATCAAGATCGCGAGCATCGCCATCCGCACCTCTTTCGCCTCGATCTTCTTGCCGAGATATTCCGGGGTGCGGCCGACCATGAGGCCGGCGATGAACACGGCGAGAATGGCGAATAGCAGCATCCCATAGAGGCCGGAACCGACGCCGCCGAAGATGATTTCGCCGAGCATGATGTTGACGAGCGGCACCGCGCCCGCGAGCGGCATGAGGCTGTCGTGCATGCTGGTGACGGCACCGCACGACGCGTCGGTCGTGACCGTGGCGAAGAGGGCGGAATTGGCGATGCCGAACCGGACCTCCTTCCCCTCCATGTTGCCGCCGGATTGCAGCGCGCTCGGCGCCTGGTCTATGCCAAGCGACGCAAAGGCGGGGTTCCCTGCCGCTTCGCCCCAATAGACGCACACCACTCCGGCAAGAAAGAGCAGCCCCATGACAGCGAAGATGGCCCAGCCTTGGCGCTCGTCTCCCACCATGCGGCCGAACAGATTGGTAAGCCCGGCGCCGATGGAGAAGATCAGCACCATCTGCACGAGGTTCGTGAGAGCGTTGGGATTCTCATAAGGATGCGCCGAGTTCGCGTTGAAGAACCCGCCGCCATTCGTGCCAAGCATCTTGATGACCTCCTGCGAGGCCACCGGCCCTTGAGCAATAAGCTGCTTCGCCCCTTCAAGCGTGGTCGCCTCGGTGTAGGCGTTGAGATTCTGCGGCGTGCCTTGCCAGACAAGGAAGAGGCCGACCACGATCGATATGGGCAGCAGCAGGTAGAGCGTGCACCGAGTGAGGTCGACCCAGAAATTGCCGATGCTCTGTGCCGAGCGGCGCGCGAAGCCGCGGATGAGCGCCACGGCGAGAGCGATGCCGGTCGCGGCGGACGTGAAGTTGTGCACCGTGAGACCTGCCATTTGCGTGAGATAGCTCATGGTCGTCTCTGGCGTGTAGTTCTGCCAGTTCGTATTGCTGATGAAGCTCACGGCAGTATTGAAGGCGAGACTTGGCTCCACGGCCGACTGGTCTGCGGGATTGAAGGGCAGAAAGGACTGGAGCCGCTCGAGCGCATAGAGCGACAACGCGCCCGCGAGGCTGAACAACAGCATCGCAATGGCATAGATCATCCAGTGCTGTTCCGTCGTTTCATCGATGCCGCACATCCGATAGACGCCGCGCTCGATCGGGCGCAGCACGGGCGTTAGAAGGGTGCGCTCACCCGCGAACACCCGGTGCATGTAGAGTCCCATCGGCTTCGTGAGCGCGACGACGATTGCGCAGTAGAGCGCGATCTGGGCCCAGCCATTCAAGGTCATGGCGGATGCTCCTCAGAACCGCTGCGGGCGGCAGAGCGCGTACACGAGAAAGATGAGCAGGCCGAGCGTGACGAGCCCACCGAGCGCGTAGTCAAAATTCATGAGCGGCTCCCTCAGAGGCGATCGCAGGCGCGGACATAGAGGATGGCCGCGGCGAAGAAGCCGATCCCGAGAGCGACAAAGACTGCGTCAAGCATGGCATCCTCGCATCTCGCATCCGTCTGCGATCAGTGGCCGATTAGAACGATTGCGGAAAAATTCGCGACCACCGCGACGAGCAGGAACGTCGCCAGCGTCGCCAGAATGTCGCGAAGCACCTCGTGCCCGGGCGGGAACCCCTTTACGGGATCGCGACGCTCAAGGGCCGGCCGCTCCGATAGTTCGGTCCAAGCTGAGAGCCGACTGTGGGCTGTCCGTCCGCGCATCTTCGTGTTCCCGCGATCGCCCACTCGTCATCGAGTGTGATCGGGTCAAAGGATCGCGACGACGGCATATAAATTCGAGAGCGCCTGATGATCAGTTTTATATAGATTCCATATAAGCCGCCCTCGCCCCCTCCTGACCGCCGGGCGATGGCGGAGTTGCGAGTGAAGTGACCAGACGTCGACGATCACACGATGATCCGCGTCTTTAATGGGCAGAAGTCGAGTTAATCAGTGCCGCGGCGCGCGGAGCCAATTCACCGGAGTTTCCTCGCGGGTTCAGTGCCCAAGGAACTCTTTCAGGTCCGCCTGGTCTTGCGCCGTTGGCAAATGGTGATAGAGCAGGGAGATGGAGGTGCTTCTGTCGGCCTGCCCGAGCTGGATCGCGGCATCGTCAAAGGACGGTGCGCCCAGGAACCCGTGCGCGTCATTGCTAAAGCCATAGCCTTCGGTGGGTATCCCCAAAGCGTTCGCATCGAGGAGGCCATTGTCGTTCTCGTCGTGAAAGGCGATGACCGCGTATCGACCCGGAGGAAGGTGCGTGAAGATGATGCTTTGCGAACCGGCTTTCGCCCGCAACGAGACGCCGACGATGCGCCATGGCTGAGGCAGCAGCGCGCTCTTCGTCGAGCTGCTGTCTAAGGCGCTCTTGAACGCATCCTCGCGATCGTAAATGCCGATCAAGATCTCGCCGACATTCGAATGGATCCCTTCGATCGTGAGATCGAGATTCGCGGCCTGAACGGGAAGCGCGCCGAACGAAGCCATCGCCAGGCCGAGCAACAATTTTCTTGGCATTTGATACCTCGACCTCGGCCCACCAGCCGCAGCGCGAGATCCGGCCGCCTTCTCATCCATTCGTGATGCCTTGCCTAACGGGTCTGCGGCCCGCGTGGCACCCGCCGCAATGGCCGAACGGTCTGCCGCAGGTAGATGGCCAGCGCAATCAGCGCGGCGCCGGCATAAACCGCCAGTGCAATCAATTCATCTTCCATCATATGCCGCACTCCGAGATGTCCATGTACGGGTCCTGGCGCGGAATGGCTTTGGTTATTCCCGTTCTGCGCCGCCGGATCCGGTGGCGAGAGCGATGCTATAGCGAAGGCATTCGAGGACGACAGATTCGGAAACTACTCACGCAAGCGGAAAGGTGGAACTTGCTTCAGTGAGATGTTTCGTCTGGTTGTGGTCGTCGTCGTGCTTTTGCTGACGACCGCCGGCGGAACGCGCACCTTGGACTGTGAGCTCGTTTCGGTGCTGGTCTTCGCGCTCAGTTCGCCATTGCCGCTCGTGAAGGACTGGCTTCTATCATGGGTTTCTTTGGCGTTCGTCTCGACGCCGCGGCTGTCGATCGTCTGCTGGGTCTTGGTGACGTTTGAACTCGGGCCTGCGATCGTCCGGGTCGTTTCCGTCGGCGCCACGACATCGGGCGCGGTCTGCGCCAATGCGGCACCGGCCCAAAGCGCGAGCACAGTCATGCCGGCGATAAGCTTTCTCATCGTGCGGGCTCCGCTAGATCAATCACAAGAACGTGGCTCACCGAGCGACGGTGAGTCAGCGCACTAGGGCTGAGTTTGCCGGGTGGTCGTTACCGTCGTCTGCGACGTAACAGGCGGCGGCGGGACGACGGTCGAGGTCGTCTGTTCGGTCGTCGTGGTTCTGGTCATCGGGGCCGGGCTGCTGCAACCCGCCACGGCGACGGCGGCCGAGAAGAGCGCGGCGACGATTGCGGTTCGGCGATAGGATTTCACGGGGTTCATGGCGAAACTCCAAGGATGCGGATGGCTGGGTCTGTGGTGAGGCCCCAATCGAGCCATCGTGTCGATCGGGATTGCGTTGCGGTATTGCAGGACCGGCGCTTTACTGGTTCTGCTTCTCGATGACCTTGCTCGTGGTACTCGTCGAGCCGTCGGGCGCGACATACTTCACGGTATCGCTGTCGGTGCTGACGGCGCCGTTATCCGAGTGCGTGACGGTTCTCGAGGCGGAGGACGTCGACGTTTGCACCGGCGCCGGCGTGGGCGTATCGACCGTGCGCGTCGTCTCCGTAGTCGTGCTGTACGAGGACTGTGCGAAGGCCGGCGCGGTCAGAAGCGCGAGAACCGCCGCGGACAGCAAAAATCTTTTCATCACCTGTTCCTCTCGAATTTGCGAGCTTGGAACCCGAAGTCGTTCGCGGTGGAGCGAGCGCTCATCGGTCCACACTGAATGCGCAGTGAAGAGAACAATATCCGCGCGAGTGCCAGCCGCGTGAGCCTCGGAATGTACCTAGATCAATTAGCAGCAGTATTTCGTCGCGTTCGACAGCGTTGTTCGATCGTGACGTCTTGCCGCTCGAAAATCCTGAATGTCCCGTGGAGAGACGGCGGCAGAGCACCGCCGTAAAAAAGGGAAGGCGTACCCGGCGGGGGCAGGGTACGCCTTCCACGCACGCGGGACCGAAGGGGGGACACCGATCCAGTGCGTCTGCCTTAAAAATCCTGCAGAGGCTCGATCTCGTTCCCGAAGGCAGATCGGAAAGCCCTGCTAAGGCATGTAAGTGAGATTAAAGGTCGACGCCGCCGCCACGGTAGACTCGGAAAATACCTATTGGCTATTCGCGCGCGGTCGTGCCGGACGGATTATGTTGAGCCTCTGGCTCGTCTGCACCACCCCGGACAGCGGCAAGCGCCAATCGGGCCAGCGCCGGCAGGGACTTCGAGCCCGTTTTCTTCATGATCGAGGCGCGATGGTTCTCGACGGTGCGTTGGCTGATGCCGAGATCCGCGGCGACATTCTTGCTGGGATGGCCCGCGAGGACCAGATCCATGATCTGTCGCTGTCGCGGCGTCAGCCCCGCGACTTGCTTGGCCGCGGCCTCATGCCAGGCGTCCAGCTTGCTCGAATCCCGCGACTGTTCGAGAGCACGCTCGACGCTGGCGAGCAGTTCGCCGCGGCTGATCGGTTTCTCGATGAAGTCCAACGCGCCCGCCTTCATGGCCTTAACGGCCATCGGTACGTCGCTGTTGCCGGTGATCATGATGGCCGGCAACCGATGGCCCGTATCATGGAGCCGATTCAGCAATTCGAGCCCGCTCATTCCAGGCAGGTAGGCATCGATCAAAAGGCATGCGTCGTGGCCTGGGTGATAGGCCTCGAGGAACTCCTCGCAACTCTCGTAATCCTGGACTGTCCGGCCATCGTCCTCGAGCACGTCACGAATTGCCTGACGCACGACGCTGTCGTCGTCGACGACGAAGATGACGGGCTGTCCAGAGTTGCCGGTGCCGTCGGCAGGGCTGCGGCACGTGCGAATGCACCGCGGATTGCGATATTGGGAGGAGATGCTGGATGGCTTGGGTGAGCTCCTTCACCTTTACCGGTTTGTTGAGCTGCACATAGTTCTGGAGTGCGACAGTGCGTAAGGTCCCGGTCGATATATCACCGGTGAGGATAATGACCGGGACCTCGCGCCGGAGATGTTTCCGCAGCTTCGCCGTCACCTCAAGTCCGTCGATGCCATTTGGCAGATTATAGTCTGCAAGGATCAAGTCCGGTCGGACCGTCCCTCGCATCACAAGGTCCAACGCCGCGACGCCATCGGGTGCCGTTGCGACGCGATGGCCCTGCTCCTTGAGCAAGAGCTCGAGGAGTTCGCGCACCTCGGGATCGTCCTCGACGACCAGGATCATGCCACTGCGGCGGACATCCTCAACTGCCGCATCGTTCTTGCCCGGTCGAAGGGGTCCGGCAAGCGATGCCGTTTCGCTCGCAGGGAGTTTGATCTCGACGGCGAAGACCGAGCCCTTACCCGGCTTCGAGCTGACACGCATACGATGGCCCAGCAAATTCACCAAGCGCTGCACGATGGCAAGACCGAGGCCAAGACCACGGCTTCGTTCGCGCGCGGGATTGTCGAGCTGATGGTACTCCTCGAAGATCGCCTGAAGTTCCTCCTCGGGGATACCGATCCCGGTGTCCCAAACCTCGACGCTCAGCATTCCTTCGCGCGGACGGCAACCGAGCAGCACCTTGCCGTGCTTGGTGTATTTGAATGCGTTCGAAAGCAGGTTGCGGATGACCTGTTCGAGCAGAACCGGATCACTCTGGACGGAAAGACCGCACGGGACCACGCGCAAGTCGAGCCTCTGTGACTGCGCCCGATAGGCGAACTCGCCCCTCATCCGGTCAAGCAGATCGTTGATCGGGAAGGTGACCGGTTCGGCCCGGACAGTGCCGGTCTCGATCTGGTTTATGTCGAGGAGCGAGTTCAGCATTCCTGCCATCGCGCCGAGCGTCTCGTCGAGCCGTGCGACCAGCTTCTGCGCTCTCTCCCCCTCGACGACCTTCGCCAACAATCCCTGAACCAGCGAAAGCGTCTGCAGCGGCTGACGAAGATCGTGGCTCGCCGCAGCGAGAAAGCGCGATTTCGCGACGATTGGCCAGAAGCGCTTGCCGCCTGGCCGCGTCCAGCGCGTCCGCCGCCTGACGCCGTTCGGTGACGTCGGAAAAGGTGATGACGACGCCCTCGATCTCATTGTCTTGCGTGCGATAAGGCAATATGCGACGCATGTACCAGCTGCCGCTGCGAGCTTCGATCTCCCGCTCGATCGGCTGAAGGGTGTGAAGCACCGCTCGGGCATCCGCCGGAAGAGCGCCGTCTGATGTGAGCGAGCTCAGGTCCGCGAGCGGCCGCCCGACATCGCTCGGAATGACGCTGAAGAGCAGCTTGGTGGCCGGCGTGAAAAAGCGGATTTTGAGGTTGGTGTCGAGGAACAGCGTTGCGACATCGGTGCTGTACAGGACATTTTGCAGATCGTTGGATGTCGTACGCTGCTGCTCGAGCGCCTCTTGGATCTGGCTGTTGAGCGAGGTGAGCTCCTCGTTGAGCGACTGCAATTCTTCCTTCGACGCCAACAGCTCCTCGTTCGTCGCTTGGAATTCCTCGTTGATGGACAATGTTTCTTCGTTGACCGCTCTCTGCTCTTCGCCCGAAATCTCGAGGTTGCGGACGGCAGCCTGGAGCTCCGTTCTCGTGGCGTCGAGTTCCTGCTGGAGTTCGGCGACCCGCGGAGCCTCTTCCGGCAGTCGTCGAGTGACCGCGTCTGCGCTCTTGCTTCGGCTCGTCGATGAAGCAAACCAGCAGCAGCTCTTCTCCTTCGCTCAGAACCGGCTGTACGGCGATGCTGAACGAGAGTGCGTTGCCTTTGCGGTTCGTCCGATCGGCGGCGATATCGACGCGGGTATTCTCTTGAAAGGCGCGCTGGATGGCCGACCTGAGCTTGGTCCGCACGCCCTCTCGCGCCATGGCGAGCAAATCGTTCGACGGATGGCCCGGCGCCATGCGCAGATAGCGGTCCGTCGGTCCCAAGGAATAGACGCACTCATGCTTGCGGTTGATCAGTACCGCCGCCGGCGCGTAAGTCTCCAGCACCAGTCGCCGACAAAGGGCGGCGAGAGCGGATTGGCGCGAGGGGGCTTGGGCCGGCGCGACGCGCACCGGAGCTCGCACGCCGTCTCCAGCGGCCATCGCAAGGCCAATTTCACCGGGCCGGGCGTGACCGACGTGGCGATAGAGGCGCTCCGACTTGGAGATCGTCTCGAAATGGCCGCCGAAATTGCCGACCGTCTCCGAGCTGCCAAGCAGGAGAATGCCGCCCTCGCGCAGCGCGAAATGAAAAAGCGCAACCACTTTTGCTTGCGCCTCGGGGCCCAAATAGATCAGAAGATTCCGGCATGAAACCAGGTCGAGGCGCGAGAATGGCGGATCGGCCAGCAAATCCTGCACCGTGAAAACCACGGCCGTGCGCAGTTCGGACGATACCCTGTAGCTGTGATCTTCCTTCGTGAAGAAGCGGGCGAGCCGCTCCGCCGACACGTCCGCCTCGATCGTTTCCGGGTAGATGCCCTCTCGTGCGCTGGCGACCGCGTCGGGATCAACATCGGAGGCGAAGACCTGCAGCTTGACGTTGGCCTTCGCCGCGATGATATGCTCGCGGAAGAGCATCGCAAGGGAATAGGTCTCCTCGCCCGTGCTGCACCCGGCAACCCAGATGCGGAGGGTTTGATCGGGCGTCCGGCCACGGACCAGGTCGGGAATGATTTTCTCCGCCAAGAGATCGAACACCTTCGGGTCGCGGAAGAAGCTGGTGACGTTGATGAGCAAATCCTTGGCAAGTAGGTCGAGTTCGCTTGTGTCGGTCCGCAGTATTCCGAGATACCGATCCATATCGTCGATCTCGATCGCGGCCATCGCCATCCGCCGCTCGATCCGGCGTTGCAGCGTACCCGGCTTGTAAAGGGTGAAATCGTGCGCGGTCCTCGCGCGCAGAAGATCGATAATCTCGGGCAACCAGTCCTGCGTCATGCCCTGCGGCCGCGCGCCGTTATGCGCGTGCGTGAGGGCCGTCCGCCGGGAGTATGTGACAAGCGCCTCCGGAATCTTCGCCACCGGAAGCACGAGATCCACCGCGCCGGTCGCGATCGCGCTCCGCGGCATGCCGTCATAGCCGGCCTCGTCGGGCTCCTGCGCGATGACGAGTCCGCCTTTTTCCGCCACGGCCTTAAGTCCAAGGCTGCCGTCGGCGCCGGTCCCCGAAAGGATCACGCAGATGGCGTATGCGCCGCACTCCTCCGCCAGCGAATGCAGCAGAAAGTCGAACGGCAGACGCGCGCCGTGACGCGCTTGCGGCTTCGAGAGGTGCAGGGCTCCGTCGGCGACCGACAGATAGGTTCCCGGGGGGATGACATAGAGATGGTCGCGCTCGATCAGCATTCCTTCCGTCGCCTGTCGCACCGTCATCGACGTGTGACCGGCGAGAAGGTCGACCATCATGCTTTTGTGGGTCGGGTCGAGATGCTGGACCAGGATGCAGGCCATGCCGCTACCGGCCGGCAGCGCGCCGACGAGCTTTGTGCAGGCCTCGAGGCCGCCGGCCGAGGCGCCTATTCCGATGATGGCAAAGTTGCCGCGTTCGCGAGGAGGGCCGCGCGCTGGCAACGCACGTCGCCTCGATCGCGGCCGGGCCGCTCCCGTCCGGTGCGGACGGCTTCCTGGCATTCTAAGTCGGTCCCACGAGCGTCAACTCCCGCCGGGAGACATGAACGCAGCTCTATCATACTAGGCTTGCCAAGTCGATATTCAGGCGGCAACAGCCCGGCTCCAGTCATGATCTTTACGATTGTAGCAGTGAGCCACCGATCCGTTTGCATGCTGCCAATCTAGGCGTTCTGCAACCCCGAGCATAAGCTGCGGATTCTACCTAACCGCATTCGCAGGCTGCGGAAACTACCTACGTATGTTGTAACCGGCTGTCTCCAATTCCAGAGGCAGAGGGGTAATCGGGCGGCGGGCGCCGGTCCGCCGCCTCCGTAAGGCGCTCTGAGTATTTTCCGAGCCTCCTCTTGGCGGTCTTACGTCAGTTATGGTCGGGTCCGGCTTGGATCGTCATTTGACTGCGTGGGTATGTTTTCTCGTCCGGCGCGACGCCTTGCTCCGCCGCATCGAAATTGCCGCCCGCCTTTGGCTAGACCTGGAGTATTCGACCATGCAGCCGACGCGTAACACACTGTCCGAGAACATCCGGGCGCAGTCTGTCGAACTTCTGAACAAGCATCTGGCCGCGGCGATCGATCTGCATGCGCAGGTGAAGCAGGCGCATTGGAACGTGCGTGGACCGGGCTTCATCGCGATCCACGAACTGTTCGACAAGGTCTCGACCGACGTGGAGACTTATTCCGACCTTATCGCCGAGCGCGCCCGCGGCCTCGGCGGCACCGCGCACGGCACCGTTCAGGTGGCGGCGGCGCGTTCTTTCCTCGTCCCCTATCCGCTGGGCGTCGCCGACGAGAATCAGCACGTATTCGCCGTTTCCGGAACTCTGGCGGCGTTCGGCCAATCGGTACGAGAGGCCATCGGTCAAGCGGCAACCTTTGGCGATGCGACGACAGCCGACCTGTTTACCCAAATCTCGCGCGGGATCGACCAGCAGCTCTGGTTTGTTGAATCTCACACTGCCCAATAAATGAATACGACCCCCGGTTTTCGAGCTCGGCGTCAAATCCGCGATGACGGTTTCGAACCGACTCCTGGGCCGAACGAACGCATCAAAGCTTATGTGAACCAAGGCACCGCCGGAGGCAACGTGAGCCGATGACTGCACTCCGAATTCTCGTGGTCGAAGATGACGCCGTGATCGGCATGATGCTTGCCGAGATGCTCGAAGAGATGGGCCACAGCGTGTGCTCGATCGAATCCACCGAGGCCGATGCGGTGAGCGCCGCCGATCGATGCCGGCCGGACCTGATGATCGTCGATGTCCTGTTGGGCGACGGAAATGGCGTCTCGGCCGTCACGAAAATCCTCCGCGCCGGGCCGGTTCCACACCTGTTCGTCAGCGCCGATCTTTCGCGGCTAAAGGCGCTTAGGCCAGGCGCCGTGGCCATTCAAAAGCCTTATCGCGAATCCGATCTCACCGGCGCAATTCAACTCGCGCTTGACGCCGCGGCCGCGTGAATTCGCTTCGTCGGCGGATCCAACGAACGGGATCGAGCGGCGGCGTGCCGGCGGCCTCCTATATCTCGCGCGCGGCGTGATAATCTCGCGCCTCGCGAAGAGTTGAGGCGAATGTCAGTCCGAGCACCGATGGAATTGCCGCACCGCTGCAACTGCGGCGACGAGATTCCTTGAGTAGTTTCCGATTCTACCGCCGGCGATGCGTGCTCATTACGATCAATCGTCGAAGTTCATTCGCGGTCGGTGCCTTCGCCAAAGCATGATGTCGCAGTAACCGCTTTCCCTCGGGAATCTCCTTCGCAACTTCAAGCGAAGGAGATTTCTTGCACTTTCCCTCATCCGTCATTCCGCGGATGCCGCATTAGAGGCGCAGAATTGCCGAATTCGCCGCCGTGACCCACTCACGGCAGGATTTTCCACGCCCAACCTGCCGAGGAGGCGCTCGATCGCCGCCGCGAGGAGATGGAGATGACCAGGTTGGGGCTGCTCGCGCGAGATGTCTGGCATCTCGCAAAGGGCTACTGGGTCAGCGAGGAGCGTTGGTCGGCGCGCGTGCTCCTGGTCGCGATCCTCGCTCTCAATCTTGGCCTCGTCTACGTCAACGTCATGCAGAACAAGGCCAACGGCGCGCTCTTCACGGCTTTGCAGCAGCACGATGGGGCCGGCTTCTACCGCGCCTTCGGCACCGTCATCTTGCTGATCCTGGGCTACCTCGCGGTCGCGGTGCTGCGCGTTTTCCTCGACCAGACGCTCCAGCTGCGCTGGCGGCGCTGGCTGACAGACCTATACCTCACGCGCTGGCTCGCCAATCGAACCTTCTACCGCATGCGCTTCTCGGGCCGGGTCGACAACCCGGACCAGCGCATCTCGGAGGATATCCGGCTGTTCATAGATCGAAGCATGTTGTTGGGGTTCGGCCTGCTCAGTTCGTTCGCCACGCTCGCCTCCTTCGCGGCGATCCTCTGGACCCTCTCGGGCAGCATCAAGGTACCGCTCGGCGGGATTTCGCTCACGATCCCCGGCTACATGTTTTGGGTCGCCATCCTCTATTCCGGCATCGGATCGGTCATCGCGCACCTGGTTGGCCGGCCGCTGATCAAACTCAATAATCGGCAGCAGAAGGTGGAAGCGGATTTCCGCTTCAGTCTGGTGCGGGTGCGCGAGGAGGCCGAGGGCATCGCGCTCTACAGCGGCGAACCGCAGGAACAAGCCATCGCGCTCGGCCGTTTCCGGGCGCTCTACGGAACGTCAAGCGCATCATTCGCCGCAATGCGCAATTTGTGATGTTCCAACTCTTGTTCAGTCAGTTCACCTCGCTCTTTGCGCTTCTCGTCGCCTCGCCCCGGTACTTCTCCGGCGCTATCGAGCTCGGCCCCCTGATGCAGACCGCGAATGCCTTCGAGCGGGTCAACGAAGCGCTGTCCTGGTTCATCAACAGCTACCTGATCTTCGCCGAATGGCGCGCGACGGTGGACCGGCTGACCGAGTTCGGTCATGAGATCGCGCAACAGAGCGAGATGGCGCACTCGGGCACGCGCATCGACACAGGCCCGCAAGACACGATCGACCTGAAGGACGTGAGCTTGGCTCTGCCCGATGCCACGCCGTTGCTCGAGCCGGTGACGCTCAATCTCAAGCCGCGCGAGGCGGTGCTGCTGACCGGGTCGTCGGGTTCGGGCAAGAGCTCGCTATTCCGGGTGCTCGCGGGACTGTGGCCGTTCTCGACCGGGCAGATTCGCATGCCCGCGGGCGCGACCACGCTGTTCCTGCCGCAGCGGCCCTACATGCCGATCGGCACCTTGCGGGCGGCATTGTGGTTCCCGGCGCCGCCGGCGCGCGAGCGCGAGGTCGAGGCGCAAGCCGCATTGGCGGCGGTCGACTTGCCCGCGTTGGCGCAGCGGCTCGACGAGGAGGCGCACTGGACGCAAGTGCTGTCGCCCGGCGAGCAGCAGCGTCTCGCAATCGCCCGCGCACTCCTGATCAAGCCGGATTGGCTGTTTCTCGACGAGGCCACCTCCGCGATGGACGAGGATCAGGAGGCGGCCCTCTATGGCAAACTTGCCAGTGCCTTGCCGAAAACAACGGTCGTGAGCATCGGGCATCGGCAGTCGGTCGCGGCGTTTCATCGCCGCATCATCACGATCATTCGCGAGGCCGGACGTGCCGGCCGGCTCAGCGACAGAGCCGGGCCACGCCTCGGCATCCCCGAAATGCTTCTCGATGTTGAACCGCAATGAAAACGAAGCTACGGCTGGAAGCTGCTGCCCTATCTTCGGCCCTACCGGTTGCGCTTTATCTGGGCGCTGAGCCAGGTCTTTCTGATCGCGGGCTTCGAGCTGTTGAAGCCGTGGCCGCTGCAGATCGTCATCGACGATGTCTTTGCCGGCAAACCCATCGGCTTCGCGCCGCTGGCCGGCTGGTCGCGGACCGATCTGCTCGGACTTGCCTGTGTCGCCATGGTGGTCATTCAGTTCGGCGCCGGCGCGCTGACGCTGATGCATAATTTCACGGCGATCGGCGTGGGGCAGCGCATGGTCAACGACCTGCGCGGCACGCTTTACAACCACCTGCAGCGACTGTCGCTCGCCTTCCACAGCCGGCAACGGGTCGGCGACCTGATGTACCGCGTGACGGGCGACAGCTTCGCCGTGCAGACGATGCTGATGAACGGACTGCTGCCGATCATCTCGGCGATTGTCCTGCTCGCCGGAATGCTCTGCATCCTCGTTCCGCTCGATCCCGTCCTCACGCTGCTCTCGCTGACCATCGTGCCGGCGCTGTTCATATTGATTGCCTTCTTCAATCGACGGATCGCCGAAGTGGCGACCGAAGTGCGCGATGCCGAAAGCCGCGTCTATTCGCTCGTCCAGTGGGCGATGTCGTCGATGAAAATCGTGCAAGCCTTTACCAAGGAGGAGGACGAGTATCGGCGGTTCATGGGGGCGAGCCGCGCCAGCCTCGGCCTCACGCTCAAGCTCTATAACTGGCAGACGCTTTATTCGGGCGTGGTCAACACGATTATCGCGGCCGGAACCGCGCTCGTCGTCTATGCCGGCGCACGCTCGGTTCTTTCGGGCACGCTGTCGGTCGGCCAGCTGATCGTGTTCATGTCGTACCTGGCGCAACTCTATGTGCCGGTCAACCAGTTGACGCAAAGCTGGTCGCTGATCGCCAGCGCCCGCATCGGCGCGCGCCGCGTGTTCGAGATCCTCGAGACCGAGGCCGATCTCAAAGACGGGCCCCTGACCCTTTCCCGCGGCGAGTGCGCGCGGCGTCATCGAATGGCACGGCATCAGCCTTCCGCTACCGCTCGGAGATGCCGGTGCTGCGGTCGATCGACCTCAGAGTCGAGCCCGGCATGAAGATCGCGATCGTCGGCCCGACCGGCGCGGGGAAGTCGACGATGGTCGGGCTCCTGCCACGTTTTTTCGACCCTTCGGACGGCAGCGTCTCGATCGACGGCGTCGATGTCCGCCAGTTCGGCTTGAAATCGCTGCGCGCCCAAATCTCGATGGTGCTGCAGCCGCCGCTTATTTTCCCGATTTCGGTGCGCGAGAACATCGCCTATGGCCGGTCTGACGCCTCGCAGGAGGAGATACAACAGGCCGCGCGTCTTGCCCGCATCGACGACATGATCCGATCACTGCCGCAAGGCTACGACACCATCATCGGCGAAGCGGGCGCCACGCTTTCCGAAGGGGAAAAACAGCGCCTTACGATTGCCCGCGCGCTCCTGCGCGATGCCGCAATCCTGATCCTCGATGAGCCGACGTCCGCTCTCGACGTTGAGACCGAGTCGCTCGTCATGGAAGCCGTCCGCCGGCTGACCAGGGACCGCACCACATTCATCATCGCGCACCGCCTGTCGACGATACGAAGCTGCGACCTGATCCTCGTCCTGCGTGACGGCGTCATTGTCGAGCGCGGCGATTTTGCCGAGCTCATGTCCCGCAATGGCGCATTCGCGGAGCTGTACAATACGCAGTTCCGCGAATTGGAGCCGGCCACCCTTTAAATGCTGGCGCCTACCGAATGCCGACGTTGATGCCCGGCAGCGGTGATGCCGATGGCCGGACCGTAAACCACCGGCGGCGGCGCATAGTATGGCGAGCCGTAAACCACCGGCGGCGCCGCATAGTATCCACCGTTCCAGTCGCTATGTCCGCGATAATGCCGCACGTCACCGCCACGGCGATCGTCTCGCCGCTCTTGCGCGTTAGCCGATGTGGCCAACGTTCCGAGCACGAGAAGGACGGAGATCGCGAGCCCCGCCGCAAGCTTCGGCGACAGGCGGCGTTTCGATTTGACGATGAGTGCGGGACATGGCGATCTCCTCTGAAGCAATTGGGGTCATACTGCGAAGCGAAGCGGGTGGTGCGGCTAACCGCGCGCGGTCGCGTCCTTATGATTGGCGTTCTGGAACACCTGGTCCGCGATCTTTTTCTGCGCATCCGGCATTGCGCCGTAGAGCGTTTCGAATGACGACGTCAGGGTCTTCAGCCCGTCGAGATGCGCCTGGGCGATCGCCTCGTAGGCCTGCAAATCCTGCGGCGCGGTCTGGCCGTGCGCTGCCTGGGCGGATTTTGCCGCGGTCAGCTTTTGCATGGCGGCGGCATTGTCACGCATCGCCTGCGCGACGTCGTTCCATTTCGCATCCTCGTCGGGCGTGATTTTCAGCGCCGTGTGAAGATTGGTGATCCGCTGCTCGACGGTCTCGGCCTTGGTGCTGGTCAGCCTTCGCGGCAACCGGGTGCGCAACTGCCTGCGCAATTTGGACCGGGGGAGTGGCGACGCCGTCGGCCTCGTGCCGCGGTCAGCGGGTTGGCGAGAAACGTGGCGCCCAATAGCGCCGCGATCGCGACCGAGCGCGCCAGGGGAGCGGAAATGACGATCCGGTGCGGGAGAAGTGACATCGGTGGGATCCTTTCTGGTCTGGATTTTGGCGATTGAAGCCGGGCCGGCGACGCCGTGGTGATGGGACACTGCGGCATAGGGTGGCGACGCGATAGGTTCGGAAGATACTCAAGCGTCCCCCGCGCGATCTGATTTGTGCGCAAGCAAGTTGTCGCTGACTAGGTAGATGCCGTCTCTGCCGGCGCGTTCTCGTCGCGTGATACGGTCTCATCGTCCGCATGTAGCGGGGCCGGGGGTGGGGCACGGTTGCCCGTTTTGCCTCCGGCCTTTTTTCGAGAAACGTCGGCTACAAGCAACGTCTCACCGGCGCCGGATACCGGAAAAGGGTCATGAACAAGATAATGGCATTGATCTTCCTATTGGTTGGATTGTCCGGATGCGATGCCGGACTTGGCTTCCGCGATGATGGTCAGCCTCCTGCTTACGCCGCGAACGACGCATTGGGATCGGCCCTCGCTCAAGCTTCGATAGGAGCCGCTGACCTCAGTCCCTGAGCTAGGACCTAAGGCAGAATATTGGGATTAGGCGTTCTCCGGTCGCATCTGAGTAGTTTCCGGGGGGTGCCGATTCCGATGGCCGGCGCCTAATCTGGCCCATCGTCAAAGTTCGCTTTGGTGAGCAAACTGCCTTGGGGATGTCGGCCATGAACGACAACGAGACAACGAGCACGGCGCGACTTCGGAAAAAGGCCGCACAGTGCCGCCAACTCGCTCGGCAGGCACTGTCCGATGGCATCGCCGTCGAACTTGGAAGACTGGCCGACGACTACGACGCGAATGCGGCCCAGCTCGAGGCGTTTGACTCGGAGCGCGACAGGGCTAAGTAGTTTCCGAGTCTAACTGCGCAAACTCGCTGGCGGATATTGTGGCGCCGAGTTCGCGATACCGCCAAACGACAAATAAACAGAAATTCTCGAAGGCCGCGTTACCGAGGCGCGCGACGCGGACGATCTTATGCCGGATGCAGTTCTCCGGATTCATGCTGAAAGAGAATCACATGGAAAAAACCGATACAGCGGTCGCCATATTCCCCGACCACACAGCAGCGGAAGCAGCCGTGAAAAAGCTGGCCGCTTCCGGCTTCGAGATGAAGAAGCTCAGCGTTGTCGGCAAGGGATACCATACCGACGAAAAGGTCGTCGGATTCTACAACACTGGCGATCGGGTCAAGTTCTGGGGCTCGCGGGGTGCGTTCTGGGGTGGTCTCTGGGGCCTGTTCTTTGGCGGGCTGTTCATGACAATTCCCGTCGTGGGGCATGTCATCGTGCTCGGGTATCTCGCGGCAACGGCGATCTCCGCCGTTGAGGGCGCTGTCGTGGTTGGCGGCTTGAGTGCGCTCGGTGCGGGGCTCTACGGCATCGGGATTCCGAAGGACAGCGTGATCCAATACGAGGCCGCCCTGAAAGCCGACAACTTTCTGGTCATGGTGCACGGGACGGCAGAGGAAATGGCCCGCGCCAAGGCGATCCTCGGCCCGATGGATCCCTCACGCCTTGATGTGCATGCAAGCTTGAAGGCGGCATAGGAGCTGCCGGGTCTTCCGTCCGTGCGGGCGGCTGAATGGTACCGCGTGGACGGCCCGAATGAACGGACATGTGACACAGAGGAGGCTGCCATGAGAATACTTACTGCTGCGGTCGTAATCGGACCGCTCATGCTGACGGGCGCGCTGCCTGCCGCTGCCGGCTCATCGGTCTTCTCCGATACATCCATCCAATTGGCCGCGGTCAGCGATGCGCCATCGGACCGGGATAGCTATACGCGCAAAGCGCAGGACGAAATGCAGGCATGGCAAAAGAAGCTGCACGACTTCAGCGTGAATGCGCGAGCCAAGGGGCAAGAGGCCAGCAACGCAGCCGGGCAGGATTTGAACGAAGCCTGGACCAAGACCGAGGCCGCATCCCGCGAATTGCAATCCGCAGGCGACGAAGGCTGGGCGCGCGCGAAGATCACTTACGAGCACGCATCCCACGATCTGGCCGAAGCCTGGCACAAGGCTAATCCCGATGACAAATGAAGGGGCCGCCGTTAGCGGCTCGCTTCGCAGCGTCTCCGCGAACCGTTGTACCTGACGCGTCGCCGCCAGCCAGGCGGCGCAATCGCGGCGCGCGGGTACGCAGCGTGCCCTTCACATCAGGGCGGCAGAGAAGGTAACAAATGGGCACAATTCTACTGATCGTCGTATTGATCCTGCTGTTCGGCGGCGGCGGCGGCTATTACGCGCACAGCCGCTACGGCGGGCGCGGCCTCGGCGGCGTTCTTGGCACGGTGCTGATCGTTCTTGTCGTGCTCTGGCTCCTCGGCGTCATCGGCGGTGCGTGAGATAACCCTAAAGGGTGTACGACAAGGTCCCTGCCCCGGAAACGGAATTTCCGGTGATCGGGGAAATCTCGGATCGTAAGTAGATTCCGAGCCTCCCAAGTAGGTGACGAACGCGGTAGTATTCAATCTGGAGTTGAAAGGGAATAATTCCGCTACCGCAAGGGAGAACCGACATGAAATCTCAAGCTCGCTTTTTGTTGGTTTCGCGGCCGTGGCACTCTCCGCCGCGCTCATTTGCGGTCCCTCGCCTTCATTGGCCACCGGTTCTGTCGTCGGATTTGGCGAGACTTCGCGGTCCTGGCCGGCACAGCGGGCGTGACCAATGTCCCCACGAGCACCATTTCCGGAGATTTGGGCTCCACCAATGCCTCTGTCGTCGCGAACGGCACGGGGTACACTTTCGAAGCTGGCGGATCGCTACAAGTGGATACCCCACTCGCGGCCCAAGCTCAGCTCGATCTCGGCACTGCGATAACCTATCTGAATGGTCTGCCGACAACTGGCTCAGAGCCGGCGAATCTGGGTGGGCTCACGATCGGTCCGGGCACCTATACGGGAGCTTCCAGTTTGTCGGGCGCGGGGCTCACGCTTCAAGGAGACGGGCTCTCCGGTGATACCTGGATATTCCTGACCGGCGGGCTGACCGTCGCGACCGGCGAGAGCGTGACCATGATCGATGTCGGTACAGATGCCAGTGTGTATTGGGTTGACAGCAGCAGCGTGACCCTCGGTGTAGATTCTACATTCCTGGGGAACATTCTCGCATACACCAGCGTCGCGGTAGACACCGGCGCAACAGATTATTGCGGTAGAGTCTTGGCGCAGACTGCCGTGACGTTGGAGCAGAACACTATCGGAACTGATTGCACGGCCGCCGGACTTCCGGCAAATCTGGCCGGCACCAACGGCTTGAGCGGCGCCGGCAGCACCGTTGTCGCCGTTCCCGAGCCGTCGAACTCTCGCTCTTTTCGGCGGTGGTCTTGCAGGCCTGCTCGGACTTACGGTTCGTCGGCGCCGGGAAAAAGGCGCCCGCATCTAGGCCAATTTCAATTGACGCTGCGGTGCGGCCAAATTCTCGGCCGATCCAACGATTGCAACGCGACGCGCGGCCCTTCTTTGGTTTCGAGAAACGCGCCGACGAACTTCGTTTTCGGGGCGCACCGGACATCCTGCGGCGCGCCGTATTGCTCGACGATGCCATCATGCATGACCACCACAAGATCGGCCATCGCGAAGGCCTCTTCCTAATCATGCGTGACGAACACGGTGGTGATGCCCAATCGCTCCTGAAGCGTCCGCAACCACACCCGCAACTCCTTGCGCACCTTCGCGTCGAGCGCCCCGAACGGCTCGTCCAACAGCAGCATCCGCGGCTCGATCGCGAGCGCGCGAGCAAGGGCCACGCGCTGGCGCTGGCCGCCGGAGAGCTGGCTCGGATATCGGTCCCGTAGTCCCTCGAGCTGGACGAGAGACAGGAGTTCGTCGACACGGCGGACGATCTCCTCGCGTGACGGGCGTTCCCCTCGCGCGCGGACGGTGAGGCCGAACGCGACGTTTTTCGCCACCGTCATATGCCGGAAAAGCGCGTAGCCGGCCCGGCGATCTCAACCTGTCGCGTCTCGGCCCCGAGCCGGGGGCCACGAACGAGCCGCAGCAGAAGTCGCTCGAGGCAGCCTTCGGCCGCTTGTTCGACGATGGCGCCCCCGCCGTCTACGATGACGTGACGAGCCGGCTTGTCCACACCGCGCTCGAGCGATGCGGCGGCAACCAGGTCCAGACGGCACGCCTGCTCGGCATCAGCCGGAACGTGCTTCGCTCCCACCTCGCGCGCATGGGCGTGATCGCGGCGCGCCGCAGAACGGCCGGCCCTCTCGGAGAGGAGTCCGACAACGCGTGACAGGGCCTCGCCGGGGCGCGGCCGGACGGTCGAACCCGGACTTGCGGCGTCACACCCGCCCGACGTCGATCACGATCTTGCCGACTGTCTTGCCGCTTTCGAGCGCTTCGTGCGCGGCCGCGGTCTCGGCCAAGGGGAAGCGCGGCCCGATGTGCGGGCGATAGCGGTCCGCCGCCAGCGCCGCGCTCACGTCGCGCACCGCCGCCTCGTGCGCCGCGCGCGGCATGACGTAGACATAGATGAGATGGACCGTGATCGCCTTGCCGAAGAGCGCGTAGAACGGCAGCTTGATGTCGGGATATTCGGCGGCGGGCGCATAGGTCGCGATCGCGCCGTTGGTCTTGAGCACCGCGAGATTGGTGTCGAGATTGGCCTCGAACGCGACATCGACGACGCGGTCGACGCCGGCGCCGCCGGTCACGGCGAGGATGCGCTTCGACACGTCCTCGTCCTTGCGGTTGATGACCCAGTCCGCGCCCGATGCGGTGGCGACGGCCGCCTGCTCGGCCCGGCTCACCGTCGCGATGACGCGCGCGCCGGCCCATTTCGCCAGCAGGACCGCCGCTTGTCCGACGCCGCCGGCGCCGCCGGTGACGAGCACCGTCTGGCCCAGGATGCTGCCGTCGACGAAGAGCGCGCGGTGCGCGGTCAGCGCCGGCACGCCCAACGCGGCACCCGCGTCGAACGAAACCCCCTCGGGCAGCGGCACCGCCTGCTCCGCCGGCAGCACCACGAATTCGGCGCAAGTGCCGAAGGCGCGGCCGCGCTGCGCCTCATAGAGCCAGACCCGCTCGCCCACCCGCGCTTGGGCCACGCCCGGTCCGACGCGGTCGATGATACCAGCGCCGTCCTGCCCCGGAATGATGAGCGGATACTGCATCTCGCGCGCGCCGCGCCAGCCGCTGCGGCCCTTGAGGTCGGACGGATTGAGGCCCGACACGACGACCTTGACCCGCACCTCGCCCGGCCCGGGATCGGGGTTCGGCCGCTCCCCGTATGTGAGGACCTCGCGCGCCGCGCCCTTGCGCTCGTACCAGATCGCTTTCATGCCGCCCTCATCGCCATGCGTCGACGCTCACCGTCTTGCGGTATTCGCAACCCATGATCTGCCAGTAGCCGTTGGTCTCGCCGCCGACCACGATCGACGTTGATCTCGTTCGGTTCCCGAAGATCGAGATCAGCTCGTCCGGCGCCGCCTTGAGCTTGGTCGCCAGCGGCTCGCGCCCGAACGTCGCCCAGGGATAGCGGTAATTCTGCACCAGCTGCAGGTCCCAATACCGCCCGGCCGGCATCTTCGCCGTCTCGTGCGCCCAGCGGATGAGCTTCTCCTTGGTGTCGAACCCGCCGCGCTCGACGAACTGGCGCGCCGTGATCGGGTCGAGGAGAAAAGTCGGCGGCGAGATGGCGTCGAAGCCGAGCAGCATGTCGCGCACATGCTCGCGCCAATATTTCTCGCGCAAGCCCAGCCCGAACGTGGTCGCAGCGGCAGCCGTGAAAGATGCTGACCGTGCTGTCGCTCGGCTTGAAGCCTTTCTGCACGTGGAACGGCACCCAGGGGCTGCGCTCCTCGTTCTCGGCGAAGGTCAGGTTGTTGTAGCAGTAGTTGTTGCCGAGCGAGCCCATGTAGGTCTCGCCCGGCACCGAGCCGCCCTGCAAATTCTGCGACAGCAGCCCATAGGCGCGGCCGATGGTGGCGTTGGCGTGGTTCCACGGGCCGAGCGCGCCGATGCCGCAATTCATGCCGATCTCGTGCCGGATCGGCCCGTTCACCACGACCATCGACGCGCCGGAGCCGGAGCTGCTGCTGCGCGCCGAGACTTCGGACGCGGCGAGCGCCAGGATGACCGGGAAATATTCCGGCCGCGCGCCGGACATCACGGCGTTCACGGCGACCTTCTCGACCGTGTATTCCCACAGGCCGCGATTGGCCGTCGGCTGCATCCGGCCGACGATTTCGGACGGATCGTGGCTCGTGTGCGCCAGCATCGCGGCGACGCGGTCTTCCGTCGGCAGAACGATCGGGAGCTTGTCGGTCCAGTTGTTCTCGAGGAACTGCCGCTCCAGGCTCTCCTCGGTATCGGGCTCGACGACGCGCGGCGTCGTGCGCTCAGCCGCCATGCGCCTCGCCCTGCGACCGCCGTGGTCAGCGCCGCGACGATCTCTTCCATCACCGGGCGGCCGGTCACCGGATCCTTGCCGTCGACGTAGGCGCGGAGCTCGGCGGCCGACTTGCCCATCACCGGCTGCGGCACGAAGGCGCGCGGCGCATCGGGCAATCCCGCCACCTGCACCACCGAACGCACGACCCGGTCGAATTTCTCGGTGTGCAGCGCCACGGTCGGGACGCCGTACTTGGTGTCGATCGTGATGGCGTGCGTCGCGACCGCGGGCGCGCACGTGCTGCAATGGCCGACGCCGATGATGGCGGCATCGCCGTTCGCCTTGATCTCCTCCCAGGTCTTGGGATCGTCGTGGCCGTAATAGGCCGAGAGCGACACGAGCCGCGTCGTGACGCTCGGCATGTGCTCGGCGAACCAGGCCTGGACCTGCTTCAGCAATTCGATCGAATCATCGAAGCGCGCATCGACAAGATAGATCGTCTTGCCGTCGAGGCTCTCGAGCCGCGGCGCCGCGGTCTTCTTGCTGATCTTGGGCGGATAGCCGACCGGGTTCAGCACCGTGATCTTGGCCGAGCTCTTGGCGACGGGAGCGATCTGGTTCATGGCGGCGATCCATTCTGCCGGCGGATGGTCCGAAGCCTAGCATGCGGGCGCGCGCCGTGCGAGGCGGAGTTTGGCGCCGCCCTGCCGCTTCTGGTATTCCGGATCGGAGCGGTCCGATCGGGGGAGACAGCATGGCCATGAAATCGCGCGTCCTAGCCGGCATCGTCGCCATCGCATGCGCCGCGGGCGCGGCGCAGGCCGAGTCCGCTCAAGATCCGCCTCTCGTACATCGTTCCGGTCTCGAACTGGGCGACGATCCTGTTCTTCAAGCCCGAGCTCGCGCCGCATCTCGGCAAGAGCTACAGCTTCGAGGCGGTGCATTTCCAGAATACGTCGATCACGGTTCAGGCCTTGGCCGCGGGCGAGGTCGAGATCGCCAACCTCGGCTTCACCACGCTGCCGCTCCTCATCGAGAATGCCGGCATGACCGATGCCCGCGTCATCGCCGACGAATTGCAGGACGGCGTCCAGGGATATTACAGCGACGAATTCATGGTGCTGAAGGACAGTCCGATCAAGACCGTCGCCGATCTCAAGGACAAGATCCTGGCGGATGGCGGCATCGGCAGCGGGCTCGACATTCCGATCCGCGCCATGCTCGCCAAATTCAACATGCAGGACAAGCGCGACGTCACCATCGTCGAAGCGCCGATCCCGACGCTTGCGGCGGAGCTCATCGAGCACAAGGTGGATCTGATCGGCATTCCGCTGCCCTTCACCGCCAATCCCACGACGCGCGCGGCGGCGCGCACGCTCTTCACGCAGCGCGATGCCATGGGCGTGACCGAGCTCGGTTTCTGGGTCGCGCGCGCGCCTTTCATCGCCAAGAACCGCGCAGCACTCCTCGACTTCATGGAGGACGCGCTCCGCGAGGAGCGCTGGTACGTCGATCCGGCCCACCACGACGAGGCCGTCAAGATCGCGGCGGAGGTGAGCAAGCTCCCCGCCAATGTGTGGGACAGCTGGCTCTTCAGGAAGAATGGGCAGAACGGTGACTATTACCGCGCGCCCGACGGCAAGCCCAACATCCCGTCGCTGCAAAGATCGATCGAAGAGCAGCAGAAGCTGGGCTTTTTCAAGACCACCTTCCCGGTGAAGGACTATGTCGATCTGAGCCTCATCGAGGAGGCCGCGCGACGCCTCAAATAGCAGGCGCCGGCGCGGACTGACTGGCACGCACCATGGCCGAGAAGCCGACCTACACCGAATACCGCGCCGATCCCGGGGGCTTGCGCCGCCATGCGAGCGGGCGGCTGCGCTCCGGCGATTTCGAATATCCGGCGTTTCCGTTCGAGGCGCCGGCGGAGCTGCGCGAGCGCCGGGTCGGGCAGCACACGGTCGTCGTGGTCGGCGGCGGCCTTGCCGGCCTTGCCGCCGCGGTCGATCTCGGCGTCCACGGTATTCCCTGCGTGCTGCTCGACGACAACAATACCGTGAGCCTCGGCAGCCGCTCGATCGCGCAGGGCAAGCGCACGCTCGAGATCGCGACGCGGCTCGGCATCGCCGACCGCATGACCGAGAAGGGCGTCCACTGGTCGAAGGGCAACACGCTCATCGGCGACAGGATCATCTATTCGTTCGATCTGCTGCCCGAGGGCAACGAGAAATACCAGGCCTTCCTTGCGCTGCCGCAGTATTACGTCGAGTCGATCCTGATCGAGCGCGCGCGCGAGCTTGCTTGCGTCGATATCCGCTGGTCGAGCCGCGTCGTCGCCGTAACGCAGGACGACGATGGCGTGCACCTCGACGTCGAGACGCCCGAGGGCAGCTACGCGATCCGCGCCCAATGGGTCATCGCCTGCGACGGCGTGCGCTCGCAGGTGCGTCAGGCGCTCGGCATCGCGTTCGAAGGCGCGAGCTTCGTCGACAAGTTCGTCATCTGCGACGTCCGGATGGCGTTCAAATTCCCGCCGCAGCGCATGTTCTGGTTCGCGCCCACCTTCGACAAAAGCAACATCTCGCTGATGCACCAGCAGCCCGATTCGATCTGGCGCATCGATTGGCAGCTCGGGCCCGATGACGATCCCGAGATCGAGCGCGAGCCCGAGCGCGTCAATCGGCGGCTCGCCACCATGTTCGGCCCTGATGTGCCGTTCGAGACGCAATTCGCCAGCATCTATGCGTTCGAGGTGCGGCGCATCGAGAAATTCCGGCACGGGCGCGTCTTCTTCGCCGGCGACGCGGCACATCAGCTCTCGCCGTTCGGCGGCGGGCGCGGCGGCAATTCCGCGATCCAGGATGTCGACAATCTCGTCTGGAAGCTCGCCCATGTGCTGCGCGGCGCGGCGCCCGAGCGCCTCCTCGACAGCTACGATGCCGAGCGCATCCCGGTCGCCGACGAGAACATGCAGCTGTCGCGCCGCGCGGTCGAATTCATCAGTCCGACCTCGGCGCATTCGCTCGCCTTGCGCAACGCCGTGCTCACGCTAGCGCCGCACCACGCCTTCGCCAAGGTGATGATCAACACCGGGCGCCTCTCGGTGGCACCCAATCTGCGCGGCTCGGCCCTGCTCACGCCGGACGAGGATCCGTGGGACACGGCGGTGATGCCCGGCAGCGCCGCGGTCGATGCGCCGGTGGCGCGGACGATTGGCTCATACATCACCTGAGCGGCGGGTTCGTTCTCCTCATCTACGCAGAGCGGCGCAAGGACATCGCGCCGGAGACCTTGGCGGCGCTTGCCGCGCTCGGCCGCGATCCCGTTCCGGTGCGCGCCGTCATCGCGCTCGCCGAGCCCGGCGCGGCCATCGCTGACTTGTCCGCGATCCATGACGGAACATCGCTCGTGCGCAAGCGCTATGACCTGAAGCCGGCGAGCGCCTATCTCTTCCGGCCGGACCAGCATGTGGTCGCGCGCTGGCGTTCGCTCGATGCCGATCGCGTGCGCGCGGCCGTGCGGCGCTCGCTCGGCGAGCCCATCGCGAAAGGAGCAGCATGAGCACATCTCCGCTCCACACCGAGCCGCGCCTCGCTCAGCCCGACGACATCTACGAGGCGGTGCGCTCGCTCGCGGACGGTCTCGGCGAGCACGCCGCGCGCGCCGCGCTCGCCGCCTTCGCGCTCATCCTCGCCAACGAGATCGGCGACGACGCGACCGTGCTCGCGGCGGTCGCGGCGGTGCGCGAAGCCTTTCGCGATTTTCCGCAAGCCGCGACGGTGGGTGCACGGACGGATCGGCACGACTTCGAGGTCGGCGGCGCGCTCGCGGCGCTGCGCCGGGTGATCGAATTGAAGCCGGCGCCGAGCGTGCCGGGCGCGATGACGAGCTGACGCGAGCCTTACCGATGCAATCTTCCACGACACTTCCACGGGAGAAGCGTGCCAGCGAAAAGCCCGCCGAATGAGGCGGGCTTTTGCCACAGCCTACCGGCTGAATCAGCCGGATCTCCGAGCGCGAGTAAATGACCTGGGAGGCAGCGTCACGTCGGTCAGCATAATTGAACAGCGTGCGATCGAAATTTGATCCTCTAATATCCCCCTGGGCCACTTGGTAAGTCGGAATACGGATGTCTCTCCGGCCTTTCGGAGGGCGGCGTGCAAGCACTCAGCGCAAGGATTGCCGCCGCAAGCGGGACGGCGGTACGCCATGATAGGAGCTTTCGCAGAGCGCGCTTCCTTCTTACTTGCCGGTTGATGCGCCTCCGCACCTCCATGAACTTTTCTCCGTCTATGCTTGGACACGCTAATTTGGCGCGAGCCAATGAGGCCGCTTTGATCTGACGCAATGAATTTCTTGTGGACGGGAACACTGTCGCGTTCCTGAGGTTCCGAGCGGTTATTGGCGGAGCAATCCTGTCCGCCTCGCGCGGCCTTGCGTCTCGTCTCCCTCAAGGTCAATCCCCTTGATCGCGCAAATCGGGTGATGACCTGATGGCCGAATTGGCTTGCCCCGCGGTAAAAGTAGAAGACGCGCGTTGCATGCTCGGGCCGAGGAGCGACGATGAAGCGGAATCCGAGGAGGAGATAGATTGGAGGGTAAGACACGATGCGATTGAGGTTGGCAATTATCGGACTGACGTCCGCGGGAGTGCTTATGCTGTGCAGCACTGCTCGCGTTTCTGCAGCCGGGTCATACGATGGGAGCTGGGTCATCGATTTCCCGGGTGCCGGCTACAGCAACGCCAGCGGGGAATATCGCTGCCCCGCCTTTCGTTTGCCGATACAGGTTTCGAACAATCAGATTTCGGGAAAACTGGGACGAACTGGCACCGGACGTGAGCTCCAAGGCGGCCAGGGCTCCAGCGGACCGCCGGTCACCGGCCAAGTTCAACCGGACGGGACGCTCAACATGGCATGGCAAAATTTTGCGGCTACCGGCAAACTCAGTAGTGCGCAAGGTCAGGCGACCATTACGCGGAGCGAGTGTGGTCCACGACAAGGCACAGCGCAGCGCGTCGCGCAGTAAAAGCGTCAGTCGAACCAGCGAGGCCGTTGACGCGCAATCGCGCGGACAGATTGGCCGAGCAAACTAATCAGCGCACCTTTCGCCGTTCGCCGATCAGTCGAACCTGCGGCCGGTTCCGTTTCGGCTGTTCGCGCCCCCCGCACGATCTGTTTCACGATCTATCTGGTGATCCTGCTCCCGCCGGACGGTGCGCGCGCTGAGCGCTCGATGCCGTGGCGCCGGCGGGCTCGAGCTACAGGAAATCACGGCCAAGCTCCACGTCCGGAACATCTTCCGCAAGCTCGGAGTCATGCAAGCGGACTTGAGCGCAAAGGGCTGAATAGGTAGAAACAGGAGCCTGAACGCGCTGGACGCGACGCAAATCACATCAGAGGGAGCATCACAATGAGCCTGGTCCTTTACTACGCGCCGGTCGCCTGCTCGCTTGTCCCTTACGTAACACTGACCGAGGCCGCGGCGCCGTTCGAGGTGCGCCCCGTCAACATGGGAAAGCGGCAGCAGATGTCCGCCGACTATCTCAAGGTCAATCCCAAGCACAAGGTGCCGGTCCTCGTGATCGATGGCGAGCCGCTCAGCGAGAATGTCGCGATCCAGCAATGGATTCATCGCAACTTCCCAGCGGCGAAACTGCTTCCCGCCGACCCGATGAAGGAGTTGAAGGCGATTTCGCTGATGGCCTGGTGCGCCTCCGGCATCCACCCCTATCTCGGGATCATCAACACGCCCACCCGCGTGTGCGACGTGGCGGGTTCCGAAGAGTCCGTCAAGCGGCTCTCGGCGGGGCTCGTCTATGAAACCTTCAAGATCGCAGACGACCTGCTCGCCGGCCGCGACTGGTTTTTCGATCACTTCACCGCCCCTGACGCGCATTTCTTCTGGTGTTTCCGCCGCGGGACGCAGCTCAAGCTGGATCTTGCGCCCTACAAGAACTGCCAAGCGCATTTCGAGCGCATGCAGAAGCGCCCGAGCGTGCAGAAGGTGCTCGCCTTCGAGAAGGAAACGCAGGAGGCCTTCGCCAAAGCGGCGTGAGGTAAAGGGCCTGGCTCGTCGCTAGGGCGCGGCATTAGGCCACGCTGCTGCAGCGGACGCGATCATCGTGCGTTCCGCAGCCCCAGAAGCATGGAAAGGCTCAAAAGCGCGATCTGGCATCCCATGGCGATCCCGAGCGCATGGCCATAGTCGGCAGGGGCCGTGCCGTCGCCGAGCATCGCGAAGAAGATGCCGCCGATCGCCGGAAGGCTGACCGCCGCGCCGATCTGCAGCGTCGAATTCAGCATTCCGGCGGCGAGGCCGGTGCTTTCGCGTGGCACCTCGCCGAGGATCGTGTTGATCATTTCGGGCATGGCGATGCCTTGGCCGAAGCCCGCCGTAAAGATCGCGACGAACAGAACCCAGCCGCCCACTTGCATGGCGGCGCAGAGCGCGATCCCGCCATAGCCAATCAATTCGAGCGCCATGCCGACGCCGAAGAGATAGGGTCGCGCGGCTACGGGCAAGCGCGTCGCCAGCATCGGACCGACGAAATTGGCGATGCCGTAAGGCAGGACGGCGAGCCCGGCGGCAAGCGGCGTCTGGTGCAAGCCGGCTTGAAGGTAGAGCGAGAAGAACACATAGAACGGCGATGTGAAGAAGAAGAGAAAGGCGACGATCAGCCCGCGCCGGAACCTGCGGAGCTGCAAGAGCGCGGCGTCGAGGATCGGCATGCCGCCGCGTCGCGCGAGCGAACGCTCGAAGGCGAGAAATGCGCCGAGCAGCGGCAGCGAGGCCGCGATCAACGCGAGCACCCAAGGGGCCCAGTCCTGCCCTCGCCCGATCGAGAGCGGGACGACGAAGCTCCCGAGCGCGGCGGAGAGCAGGAGGACGCCGCCATAGTCCAGCCGCGGCTTCTCGCGGCTGCCGCTTTCGGGGACGAGGAACGGCGTCACGACAAGCGCAATGATGCCGATTGGGATATTGATGAGGAACGCCAAGCGCCAGCCGAGTCCCCACGCGTTCACGGTCATCAGCATGCCGCCGACAAACTGCCCGGCCGCGACCGCGACTCCGATCCCCGTGCCATAGACGTTGAGCGCCCACGGGATTTCTTCCTGCGAGAAGAGCGTGCGTATGCTGGCGAGAACCGGCGGTGCCATCAAGGCCGCGAACATACCTTGCAGTACGCGGCTGACGATCAGCAGCACGATGCTCGGCGCCGTGCCGCACAAGAACGAAGTTACGACGAACCCCGCCATGCCCACGAGAAACATGAGCCGGCGCCCGTACAGATCGCCGAGCCTGCCGCCGGTGACGAGGCACACGGCGTAAGCCGACGAATAGCCCGAGACGATCAGGCTCGTCTCCGCGGCGTTGGCCGACAGGGCGTCGCGGATGACCGGAAGCGCAATGGTCACCACGAACGTATTGAACGACGGCATGAACGCCCCGAGCAGCAGCAGATAGAACGCGATCAGCCGCCGCGCCGGGGTCAAGGTCGTTGAGAGATTGATTTCCGCCATCGCGCGAAGGCGCGCACGTAGCTGCCCCGATCGCGTTACGCCGCTAGATCAAGCGCCCGGAAGGACATGGGAGCGCAGGCCGGGCGCTCATCTCTTCGGCACGCCGAGCTGCACCGCCATCCAGTCGGCGCATTGCGTGCGCCACAGGTGACCGCGGTTATGGCCGACATGGATACCACCCTCCAGCGCGACGAACACGCATGGGCCCTTGACCTCGCTCGCCACTCGCTCCGCGTCCTGCCAGCGCGTGATGCGGTCCTCCTTGCCGGCGATGATGAACATCGGGCAAGTGATCCGCGAGGCGACGCCGCTGAGGTCGAAGGGTCGTGTCTTTTCGCGTGCTTCTTCCATGGTCTTGGAGTGCGTGCGGAGCACATAGGCGTCCTTGAGCGTCTGCGGGCGCTGATCGAAATTGTCGATGACGCTGTATGCGCCGCTATTGGCGATGGCCGCCTTCACCCGTTTCTCGAACGCAGCGGCGCGCGGCGCGTAGTAACCGCCCATGGACGAGCCGGAGATGCCGACCCGGTTACCGTCGAGATCGATGCGCTTTTCCACCCAGTCGATCACGGCGCCGACAGGCTCCTCGAAGGTATGGCGGACCGGCCAGTCATATTCGCCTTCGCCCTGTCCGGGGCCGTCAAACGAAAGCGTCGCGATGCCGCGTTCGAGGAAAAGCTGCTCGTAGAAATGCTGTTCCTCCTTGGTCGAATCCATGCCGGAGATGATGAGGATCACGGGCTGCTTGCCCGCGGCGCCAAGAGGTTTGCGCAGATTGCCATAGAGATGCTTGCCCTCGAACGGGATGGCAACGCGCTCGCCCCGCGGCGACAAATGCGGCAGTGCCAACGTCCGGCACTCGACGGCCTTCGCATGCGCCGCCTTCATCTGCTTCACATCGTGCGTGAAGTAGAATTTCGCGAAATGGTATTCGACCGCGGCGGTAACGAGGTGCATTGCGGCCGAGGCGTTCTGATTGTCGGCAGAGGCAAGCGCGCCCGATCTTTTCGTACATGGCCGCCCGCTCGCACCACGCCTGGCACCAGTCATCCCACCGGTCGATCGAATAGGCAACCTCGAGAAAATCCGTTACCGGCACACCGCCCGCCGTCAGGCGGATCATCCAGCCGCTGCGCGCGGCTTTGATATTTGCGTCGGGCGTACGTTCTCTCGTTTCCGTTGCCATCTTGTCCTCCCGGAGCGGGTTCCGCCGATGCGTGCCGGTCGAGCTTACCGCGCGGGCACTATCGCACGGCGCGGCAGAAGCAGAAAGCGGCGCCTACACTATCCAAAGGCATGACGAAGCTCCGCTTAGACTGCTCAAGCGGATGCCATTTGCGCGCGTCCTGTTCCACACGCGCAAAGCCGACGGGCCTTGCACCTTTTCAACCGTCGGAGTCGTGCAATCGCGCTACAACCGACGGCTCTCCGTTATCGCTGCTCATGAGGCGTGACTCGCCTCGACGAATTTGACATTATGAGCAGTGTTAAATTAACGGAGGGGACCTTGACCCTGTCGGATCGCTTCGGCCGGCCCGTGAATGCCGGAGACGCCGTTCGAGGTATTCGACCACGGCGTCTTCACACCCAACGACCGGTTCTACGTGCGCTGGCACGGGGCTGATCGAAGAGAACGACGTGCCGGCGATCGTCAATCACCTAGCGCAGGGCCGAAATAGGGCAAGCGGCTTCCGGCCGCGCGGACATGTCATATGGTGCAGCGATGGCGCGTATCCGCCGGGTGATTCCGGGCCTCGCGCTGTGTGCGGTCGTGACCCTTGCAGGCTGGGAGCTGCAGCTTCTCGAGCAGCGCCTCTTCGGCAAGACGTGGCTCGAATCGCTCGTGCTTGCCATCCTCGTCGGCACCGCCGTCCGCACCGTCTGGACCATGGGCGAACGCTGGCAGCCGGGCATAGAGTTCAGCGCCAAGACCCTCCTCGAGATCGCGGTCGTGCTGCTCGGCGCCTCGCTCAGTGCTGGCGCGATCATCGCGATCGGCCCGCTCCTCATCGCCGGCATCGCCGTCGTCGTGGCGATGGCGGTCGGGCTCAGCTATGCGATCGGTCGCGCGCTGCGGCTGCCGCAACGCATGGCGATGTTGGTCGCGTGCGGCAATTCCATCTGCGGCAATTCCGCGATTGCCGCGGCCGCGCCAGTCATCGGCGCGAGCAGCGAGGATGTCGCGGCCTCGATTGCCTTTACCGCGGTGTTCGGTGTCATCGTCGTCGTGCTGCTGCCGCTGCTCGCCTTGCCGCTCGGGCTCGACAAGGTGCAATACGGCATCCTCGCCGGCCTCACCGTCTATGCCGTGCCGCAGGTCCTGGCCGCGACCGCGCCGCTCGGCGGACTCAGCGTGCAGATCGGAACGGTAGTGAAGCTGGTGCGGGTGCTGATGCTTGGCCCGGTGATTCTGATGCTGTCGCTCGTGGCGGCGAAATGGCGCGAAGCGACGGACGAGCCGTGGCCGCAACTGACCGCGGGCGACCGCCCCGCGCCGGGCAAGGTTCCGCTGCACCATCTCGTGCCATGGTTCATCATCGGATTCTTGGCACTCGCGGCGCTGCGCTCGGCCGGGCTCATCCCGGCTCCGCTACTCGGTCCGATCGCCGTGGGCGCCAACCTTCTGACGATCATCGCCATGGCCGCGCTCGGCCTCGGCGTCGAGGTGCGCGCCGTCGCGAAGAGCGGGCCGCGCGTCATCGCGGCGGTGATCGCATCGCTCCTGTTCCTTGCCGGGATCGCCCTTGTGCTCATCCGCATTGTCGGCGCGGCGTGATATGCCATGCCCGGCACCCGAAAGATGGCGGCGCTTCGCTTTGGTGGCACAGAGGCGGACGTTATGACTGCCGCCGAATGGCCGCGAGACGCCTACCCTCCCCGCGTATCCCGTTGCTTTTGGCGCAGCGAGGCCCAACCTTCGCGACCGCTCGAGTGGTTGCCGACGTTCGGATAGCCGTAGGTCGGGACGAACAGCTCCTCGATTGGGACCGTCTTGGGGATCATCGCCTGCTCGTGAAGATAAGTGACGAGTGCCTCGAGCGTCGCGCGGTTCTCCTCGACGCCATAGGGCCAGAACTCGCTGCCGAACACGTCGTCGATCTCGTGAAAATCGGCCACGAGCCAGGGCAGCATGTAGCGCAATGCGCCGACATCGCGCATCTTGGCAATGGCAAGGGCGCGTGATTCGCAGCACGCGTTGTAGAGGCTGGTGGCGACGAACGGATGCTTCTCGTACACCGCGCGCTTGATCGCCAGCACATGCATGATCGGAAAGATCTTGGTGCGCCTGAAATAGTCGGCCTCGACTTCGCGGAAATTCGGGAAGAGCCGCTGGATCGTGGGATTGCGACCGTACGGCTCCGGAATGGAGGCGGTGATCATGGCGTCGATATCGCCATCCTCGAGCAGCTGGTTGAGAGATTTGCCGCTGCTGTTCTGCTCGAGATTGATCTTCTTGAGGAGCCCCAGCACGTTCGGCTTGCCATGGGTGCCCGGATGCTCCATCGCGCCCTGCACCCATCTTATGGTCGAGAGATCGACGCCGTACTCGTGTTGGAGCAAACCGCGGATGAACACAGCCGCGGTCTGCACGTAGAGCGGCACGCCGATGCGGCGCCCTTCGAGATCCTTCGGCTGCTTGATGCCGGATTTCGTGTTGATGAAGATGAATTGGTGGCGAAACACCCGCGAGATGAAGACCGGAACCGCGACGAACGGCGAATTTCCGGCGATCAGCTTGGTGATGTGCTCCGACAGCGACATCTCGGATGCGTCGAATTCGAGCCCGCCGCCCATCCGGTCGAAGATCTGGCGCGGATCATCGATCGCCATGAAGGTGAGATCGATACCCGCCGGTTTCACATCGCCCGTGTAGAGCGCGTGCATGCGGTCGTAGAAGCCGCAGGCCAAAGTGATCGGAATGTCAGACATGCAGGCGAACCTTTCTAGCCGGCGATCCGGCGCCAGAGTTTTGCGACGGGCGCAGCGGCCTCGTCATGGAGAATGGGGCTGTCCCGGCGCAAGTTTATGCGCCAGTTCGCCGGGGAGGCAAGCGGCGGCCCGCCCATGAGACCGCATGCAGCAGCGAAAGTGGCGGTCCAGGAGCGGTTGTCATTCGTCCGCGCGAAGCTGCGGCTCATCTATGTCGGCGGAGACAATTTCGGCGCGCTCCTGCAGACGATGGCGACGCGCACATCGATCTTCGCGCTCAACGTCGGGTGCGGAGTTCTGACGGCCCGCGGCCTCGGTGCCGAAGGCAGGGGAATTCTCGCCGCCCTTATCACGTGGCCCCAGTTCGTTGCCTATCTACTCACATTCGGCCTGGTGAATTCCTTCATCTTCAACGTGAAGAGCGATCCGCACGGAAAAAGCCGATACTTCGGCGCCGTGATCGTCCTCGCCTTGCTCGCGGGCGCTGTGGCGACGGCCGTGGGCGTCGCGCTCATGCCCCGCCTTCTTGGCGAATATTCCGACGCGGACGTCCGGCTCGCGCAATATCTGATGACGGCCGCGCCCGCGGTGCTGCTGGCGCTTGCCGTCCAGTCGGCGGCCGAAGCCGCATCGGATTTCCGCGGCGCCAACGTGCTGCGCGGCGCCAGCGTCGCGGCGACGTTCTTGTGCCTGCTCGCGCTTCGCGGCACGGTCCGGCTTTCACCGCTCACCGCCGCCGCCTCTTATCTCGTGCCGCAGATACCGATGACGATTTGGCTGATCGTTCGGCTGGCGCGCTGCTGCCGCCCACGGCTCACGGTATTTGCCGCAACCGCATGGCAGCTCGCTGGGTACGGGCTCCGCTGTTGTCCGCATGAGTTCATCACCGGCGCGGCCGCTTATGCCGGACAGGTCGTGGTCGTGACCCGGGTCGAGCCCGCCGCCGTCGGCTGGTACACCGTCTCTGTGAGCATCGCGCGGCTGTTGGAGATATTCTATGCGACGGTGTCGTCCGTACTGCTCCCCGCACCCGCCCCCGCCGCAAGAAGCGCCGCCGAGGTGGTCGAAAAGACGGCGCGCGCCGCGCGATTGACGGCGCTCCTCATGACTGGCTTCATGGCGCCGCTGTTTCTATCCCTGCCGTGGCTGTTGCCGCGCATCTATGGCACCGAATTTGCCCAAGCCGTGCCGGTTGCCCGCTTGCTCCTGTTGGAAGGGGTGCTCAGCGGCACGGTCTGGGTGATGATGCAGGCGTTCTTGGCGCTTGGGTGTGCCCGGGACTCGCTGCCTTGCTCCAAGCAAGCGCCGTTTCCGCCTCGGCAGCGCTCATGTTGCTGCTGCTTCCATGGTGCGGCGTCGTTGGCGCGGAGACCAATTACGACCTCGCGATGCTCCAACTCGTTGACGGCAAGAACGAACTCGCGAAGTGACGGGGTCGATTAGCGAAACGATGAGATTGCGGAGCGCGCGCCGCCGAGGGGCTTCGCCCTCTCGAAGAGAGAAGCTTCTGCTGTGACCCTAGATGCCCAGCCGGAACCTGGTCATGATCACGATGGTCGTGAGCTGGAGCACCGCCTCGAGCGCCGTCACGGCGAGGTAGATGCGCATGAGCTTCTGCACCAGCGCCATGTTGGGCTCGGGCTTGCGCGTCTCCCACAGCACCCAGAGGTTCACGGGCGCCAGGATGCAGATGCCGAAGAACGCCATCACGATGACGAGGGCGACCGCCGCCTCGACCCAGTAAAACCCGGGGTATGGCACGTCGAGGTAGCCGAGCCGGCGGGCAAGCTCCCATCCAGCGGTCGGCGTCACCGTCGACAACATGGGGAAGATCCAGAAGAACCGCGCCGAAAGCTCCTGGCTCACAGTGCGCCGGAGCCTCGGGTCGAGCCGCCGGAGGATTGGTCCGAGCAGGAAGCCCATGAACAGATCGATGCCCGTCCAGGTCAAGCCGAAGAACACGTGCACCCAATTGAGGAGCCACAGCGAGATCTCGGGCGACAGAAACTTCTCGCCGTTGACGGTGAAGATCAGGAGCGCGATGCCGGCGACGAAGATCCACGCGAACTTCCAGCGGATCAGCGGCGGCAGCGGCTCGGGTAACGGACGGATGATAGTGGCCATGGCAGGCGCAAGATGAAATCCCGTTGCCGCGCCGTCAAGCCGAGGCTTTCCTACGTTACGCCACGGAGCGGTTGAAACGCCCCTTGAATCGAGTTGGGCCGCAGCGCGATCACAGTATATGCCGGATGCTCAGCGACCGCTCGCGCGAGCCGCCGCGTGCACATAGAGCGTCTCACGCTTCACCTTGACGCGCGGTGGCGGCAGGGGCAGCTCGTAACGGACGGGCTGCGCATGGTCGGCGAGCAGCAGCTTGGAGTCATAAACGCTGTTGAACCTGACGGACCTGATGAGGCTCTTCACGAAGTTTGTCCGCCCCTGCAGCAGCTGACGGCCGGCGAGGCCAACGACGTCGCGGAGCACCCGCCAGCCGAGATGTTTCCGGTTCAGCACCTGTTGCGTTTCCACGAGCTCACGGTAGAACTCGCTCAACGGCAAGTATGTCGGCAGCACGCAATGCTGGATGTCGAACAGCCGGTAATCGCGCGTCTGCAGCCGCCGCGACTCGGTTAACCAGGTTTCGGTGCCCGGGTAGGGCGTGTTGATGCTGATATTGACGACCTCCGGCACCTCGAGACACCACCGCCGCAACGCCGCGAAGCGCTCGCGATCCCAATCCGGGTCGGCGATGATGTTGACAGCGACGTTTATACCCAGCGAGCGTGCGAACTCCAGCGCCTCGAAGTTGCGGCCGAGCGGCACGCGCTTGCGGAACTTCTCGAGTCCCTCCTGGTCTAGGGCTTCGAGGCCGAGGAAGATGTACTCGAGACCGAGATCCTTCCAGAATCGAAACACTTCCCGGTTGCGCAGCAGTACGTCGCCGCGGGTCTCGAGGTAATATCGCTTGCGGATGCCGCGCCGCGCGATTGCCTCGCCGATCGCCATTCCGTGCTCGCCGTGCACGAAGGCGACGTCATCGACGATGAACACGCCCGGCTCGCGGAGCGTGGTGAGATCCTCGATGACGCGCTCGGGGCTCAGCAACCTGTAGCTGCGACCGTAGAAGGTCCAGGCGCTGCAAAAAGCGCAATCCCACGGGCATCCACGTGAGAACTCGATCGAGGCGCAGGGGTCGAGCGGCCCGATGAAGTAGTTATGCCGGTGCCGCAGCAGATGGCGGGCCGGCCGGAGATTGTCGAGGCTGTCGACGAAGACGGGCGGCGGCCCCTCACCGGCGTCGGTGACCGCGCCCGGCACCGCCGCGGCGGCCGATCTTGGCTCACCGCTCCGGTCGATCGCCGCGAGCAGAGCGGCAATCGCCGGCTCGCCCTCCCCCGTCAGAACACAATCGATCGCGCCCTCACCATGCTCGAGGAGGGCACGCGCGATGAAGGATGCGCTGTGGCCGCCGACGACGATGAAGCATGCCGGCCAGCGAAGCTTCGTTTCCCGTGCGAGATCGACGATTTCGGGGATGTTTGCCAGGTAATTGCACGAGAAGGCGACCGCTTCGGGCCGCCAGGAACTCGATGAGGTGGAAGTAGTCGCGATGATGCTCGACCTGGAGATCAATGAGCCGAACGTCGTGGCCGGCGCGCAGCGCGGCCGCTGCGACCAATTCCAACCCCAGCGGCTCGAGGCGGAGAAACACCTTCGTGTACATGAGAGGGCCGGGATGAACAGCCAGGAACTTCATGGCATGGCAAACACCGAAACAGGCGCTTTAGTCTCGGGCGCCGATGAAGCACTGCCTGCGGATCGAGCCCATAATCCCCAGCGACACTCGTATCGCGGGTCCAAAAGTGCCGCCAAATGAAACCAACGCGTTCAGAATTCGCGCTCATCCGAAATTCCCTGCAGAACTCCCTGACTAGCAGGGAATTTGGGCCAGAGACGGGTTCGTAGCAGACCGCCTCCGCCGCCAACCTGCTTCGCGCGTTCGCGCTGCGCAAGATTTTCCTTGACCTCAATCGCGAAGCAGGATGCCCCTCCGAAGCCATCGGCGGAGGGGGGCCGCGTGCTACATCCCGAGGAGCGCGAGTAGCCGGCAAGAATCTGCCGCGGGCTTGGCGGACAGCCGGGTATATGGAGATCAACCGGAACGACCGATCCGACACCGCCCACGCAGGCATAGCTTCCAGCGAAGACGCCGCCATCCTTGGCGCAGTCGCCCAGTGCCACCACCCATTTCGGCTCGGGCGTCGCCGTCCAGGTGCGTTCCAGCGCTTCGCGCATGTTCTTGGTGACCGGACCTGTCACAAGCAGCACGTCGGCGTGGCGGGGCGATGCGACGAATTTGAGCCCGAACCGCTCCAGATCGTAGAACACGTTGGCGAGCGCGTTGATCTCCAGCTCGCAGCCGTTGCAGGAGCCGGCATCGACCTGGCGGATCGCAAGGCTGCGTCCGAGCCGCTTGCGTGCCGCGCGCTCGAGCGCCACGGCAAGTTCTTGCGCCGCTGCGTCCTCCGAGGGCGGCGCCGGGTCGGTGAGCGGGCGGCGGATCAGCGCTTCAAGGATCAGCTTGCGCATCGTCTCTCACAGATCGTGGCCCGAATAGGAGCAATTAAAGCTCTTATTGCAGAGCGGGAAGTCGGCGACGATGTTGTCCTTGATCGCCGCCTCGAGCAGTGGCCACTGGAACCAGGACGGATCGCGCAAGTGGCAGCGCGCGACCTCGCCCATGGGTCCAAGCCGAACCGACGCGAGGATGTCGCCGCGGAAATCCTTCGACGAGCGCCATGCCCTCGGCCGCGCGGGCGCGCGGCAGCTCGCGGCGCACGGAATCACCGGGCAGACGCGACAGGATCGTCTCGATAAGTCCGAGGCTGGCAAAGACCTCGCGGATGCGTATCCAGACGCGGGCATTCACGTCGCCTTCGCTCAGGACTGGCACCTCGAAGGGGAGCGCGTCGTAGGGTGGATAGGAGACGGCGCGGCGCGCATCGAAGCCGCGGCCCGAGGCGCGCCCGATGTAGCCGCCGGCACTCCAGAGCGCGGCAAGATCGGCCGAGACACTGCCGGTGCCAACGGTGCGATCCTGGAGCGAGGCCGTATTGTCGTAAAGCTCGACGAGCGCGGGAAACCGCCGGCGCGCCTCGGCGATGAGCGCCGTGATCGCGTCCGCGCCGTCGGGTGACAGGTCGCACGACACGCCGCCCGGCACGATACGGTCGCGCATCAGGCGATGGCCGAACGCCGCCTCGGAAGCGCGCAGCACGCGCTCGCGCAGCGCGCCGCAATGGGAATGCATCAACGCGAATGCGGCATCGTTGCAGATAGCGCCGATGTCGCCGCAATGATTGGCGAGCCGCTCGAGCTCAGCCATGAGCGCGCGCAACCATTGCGCCCGCGGCGGCGCCTCGATCCCGAGCGCGGCCTCGGCGGCACGCGCAAAAGCGATGCCATAAGCGACGGTGCTGTCGCCCGAGGTTCGGGCGGCGAGCTTTGCCGCACGGTCGAGATCAGCGCCGCACATCAGGCGCTCGATGCCCTTGTGGACATATCCGAGCCGCGCCTCGAGCCGCACCACGGTTTCACCGTTGGCAGTGAAGCGGAAGTGGCCCGGTTCGATCACGCCGGCATGGACGGGCCCGACCGGGATCTGATGCAGGCTCTCGCCTTCGACCGGCAGGAAGCGGTAGCGGTCGCGCGCCGTGCCGTCGCCCCATTTGCCGTGGTCGAGCCACGGCCGCGTGTCGGCGGCGCCCTCGGCCTCGAGCCCGTGCAGATCACGGATCGCGCGCTCGAGCCGCTGCGCCGGCGGATGAAGACGTCCGATCGACGGATAGCGTCCTGAGGACGCATCGACACTGAGGACGCCGATGCGCGCCGGTTCCGCTTCGAAGAGCGCCATGTGGACGAGCGCCTCGTCGGCCCAAAGCCCGAGCAGGCTGACCTCGCCGGCAGGCCAGACGTTCGCCGGCGGCTTGCCAGTCGCGCGCAGCGACGTGCGCGCGCGGCCAAGGCTTGTGTCCGGCGGCGGGCTCGCCCAGCTCGAGGAGTGAGTCGATGACGCCCATGCCTTAACCCAGCATGCCCGAGACGTGCTGGAACCAGACGACGAGCGGGCCAGGGAGATAAAGGCCGGCGCCGAGGACGAGCGCGAAATGGGAGAGCATCGGCGCGTAGGAGGCTTCGCCCGGATGAGACTCGCCGCGCGGCTCGCCGAAGGCGAGCGTGTTGAGACGCAAGAGCAGCGCGCCCAATCCGACGAGCAGGCCGAACACCAGCACGACCGCGAGAACCGGCGCGCGCGCAAAGGTCGAGCTCACCACCAGGAACTCGCTGGTGAAGATGCCGAGGGGCGGCAGGCCGGCGATCGCAATCGACGCCGGCGACGAGGCTCCAGCCGAGCCAGGGATGGCTCACGGTGAGACCGCCGATCTCGGCGATACGCTGCGTACCCTTGACCTGCGCGATGTGGCCGACGGCGAAAAAGATCCCCGATTTGGCGAGCGAGTGCATCGTCATGTGCAGGAGCGCCGCGAAATTCGCAAGCGGTCCGCCCATGCCGAAGGCGAAGGCGATGATGCCCATGTGCTCGATCGAGGAGTAAGCGAACATGCGTTTTATGTCGCGCCTTCGGTAAAGCATGAAGACCGCGAAGACGGCAGACGACAGGCCCATCGTCACCATGAGCGGCCCCGGCGCGAAGGCGCCGCCGTTGCCCGCCAGAAGAATTTTGAAGCGCAGCACCGCATAGAGCGCGACATTGAGGAGGAGTCCCGACAGCACCGCCGAGATCGGCGTCGGGCCCTCGGCATGGGCGTCGGGCAGCCATGCGTGAAGCGGCGCCAATCCCACCTTGGTGCCATAGCCCAACAGCAGGAATACGAATGCGACGTTGAGAAGCGCCGGCTCGAATGACGCGACGTGGGCGCTCAGTACGGTCCACGCCATCGACTGCAAGCCTTCGCCGATCACCGGCTCGGCCGCGACATAGACGAGGATCGTGCCGAAGAGGGCGAGCGCGATGCCGACGCTGCCGAGGATGAAGTATTTCCACGCCGCCTCGAGCGCCTCGTGCGTGCGGTAGATGCCGACCATGACCACCGTGGTCAGTGTCGCAAGCTCGATCGCCACCCACATGAGGCCGATGTTGTTCGAGACGAGCGCAAGATTCATCGCGAACATCAGGATCTGGTACATGGCGTGATAGAAGCGCAGGTAGGCTGGCGTAAGCCGCCCGGTCCGCAGCTCATGCGCGATATAGCTTGCGCTGAACACGCTCGTCGTGAAGCCGACGAAGCTGCCGAGCACGATGAACACGATATTGAGGTCGTCGATCAGCAGGTAAATCCCCGCCGGCGGCCGCGGAGTCACGAGCAGGGTCAGCGCGAACAGCAGCGTCAGAAAACTTGCGCCGGCGTTGAGCCGCGCCTTGAGCCGTTGCCCCGGCAGCAGCGCGAGCAAGACGGCGGCAACAAGCGGCGTCCACAGCAGCGCGGCAACCGCGTCGAAGCTGAAGTTCGTCATCGCGTCTCGCCCCGAAAGCGGTGCAGCGCCGTCAAGTCGACCGTATCGAAACGCTCGCGGATGCGGAAGAGAAACAGACCGATGACGATGAAGGCAATAAGGATCGAGAAGGCAAAGCTGATCTCGACCACCATGGGCATGCCCTTGGCGCCCGTGGCGGCAAGCACGAGTCCGTTCTCAAGCGACATGAAGCCCACCACCTGGCTCACAGCGTTGCGCCGCGTCGTCATAATCAGCAGCCCCAGCAGCACCACGGCGAGCGCGAAGGCCAGATCCTCGCGCGCGAGCGGTGCTGCCGCCGGCGTCACCTTCAACATCACCACCATCGACAGAGCGACGAGGCCCATGCCGGCCAGCATCGTCAATCCGATGCCGACCACCGCCTCGATCTGACGATGGATGCCGAGCCGCTCGATGATCCGCCGCAGCGCCAAGGGAATGACGATCGCCTTGAACGCGAGCGCGATCGCCGCGGTGGCGTAGAGATGCGGCGCATTCTGGATATAGGCCTGCCATGCGACCGACGCCGACAACACGAGGGCGTGCAGCGCATAGATATTGAGGAGCGCGTAGAGCCGGTCCTGGTAGAGCAGCACGAAGCTCATCAGCACCAGCCCGCCGGCGAGCACATGCGCGGTATCGAAGGCGAGCGGCGTCATCACATTCCCGCCGAGACGAAGCGCAGGAGGGTGGCGAGGAGCCCAAGCATCAGCGCCGCGCCCAAGAAATTCGGCACGCGGAAGACGCGCATCTTCGCGATGCTGGTCTCGAAGAAGCCGAGGCAGGCTCCGCCGATGCCGAGCTTCACCGCCCACGCGGCAATGCCGACGAGCGCCGGTCCCGCACCGGTCCCCGCCGCCGCCATCCCCCACGGCGCGAACAGGCAACCGATGAGCGACAGGTAGAGGACGAGCTTCAAGGAGGAAGCGAGTTCGATGAGCGCTAGGTGACGGCCGGAATATTCGAGCACCATCGCCTCATGCACCATGGTGAGTTCGAGATGGGTCGCGGGATTGTCGATCGGGATGCGTCCGTTCTCGGCGATCGCCACCATGACCAGAGCGACGAGCGCCAGCGCCAGCGACACGCGCAGTCCTACGCCCGCCACCATGACCTCGGCCACGGTCGAAAGCTGCGTCGAGCCGGCGATCAGCGCGACGGTGAAGACGATCATGAGCATGGCCGGCTCGGCGAGCGAGGCGATCATCATCTCGCGGCTTGAACCGATGCCGCCGAAGCTCGTGCCGACATCCATCCCGGCAAGCGCCTGGAAGAACCGCGCGGTGCCGAGAAAGGCGATGATGGCGATGAGGTCGGCGGTCCACGCGAACTCCAATCCCGTCGCGAAGGTCGGCACCAGCGCCGCTCCGACCCAGGTCGCCGCGAAAATGACATAAGGCGCCGTGCGGAAAAGCCAGCTCGCGTTGTCGGCGAGGACGACATCCTTGCGCAGGAGCCGCCACAGCTCGCGATAGGGCTGCACGATGGACGGCCCGATCCTGCGGTTCAATCGCGCCTTGATGCGCCGCACCAGGCCCGTGAGTAGCGGCGCCGCCAGCAGCACCAGCAGCATCTGCACGCCCTGCACCGCAAGAGCGAAGATCAGAGCCATATCGCCAGCACCAGGAGAAGCGCCACGAGCACCACGAAGACGAGGCTCAGATAGCGGCGGATGGTGAGGAACTGCATGTGATTGAGGCGATCGGCGGCAACCGCCACGCCGTGGCCGATGGGCGCGTAAATCACTTCCCAGACGAGATCGCGCAGGACGACGTGGAAGGTCGCGGGTGCCGGACTGAGCGGTTCCGGCATCGTCACTTGCTCGTGCGCCGCGAACACCGCGCCGAAGACGCGCCGGATCGGCTGCGCGAAGCTGCCGGCGCTGTATTGCGTCATGGGGCTCGGATCGGGAAAGCCGCAATCCCATGCCGGTGCGCGCCTCACCGCGCGCGAGGCAAAGCGGTGAATGGCCGAAGCCGCGAGGCTCGCCGAGACCAGCATGAAGAGAAAGACGAGGAGTCCGTTATAGGAGCTTCGTCCCGCCGCGACCGGCACGATGCTGAGCCAGGGATCGGTACTTTGCGGCGGCATGGTGCCGCCGAGAAGGCTTCGTGTCACGGGCGCAAGCGCGTCGATGACGAAACCGGGCAGCGTGCCGGCAAGGAGGCAGATCGCCGCCAAGTACGAGCATCGCCGCGAGTGAGAGGCGGTCGGTTTCGCCTGCGCCCGCCGCCGCGTCCGAGCGCGGGCGGCCGAGGAAGGTGATGCCGAACGCCTTGACGAAACACGCCGCTGCCAACGCCGCGGCAAGCGCCAGCATCGCGCCGACGGCGGGGATCACGATCTTGAGGCCCCATTGCGGCAATTCGGGGCTGAGAAGAATGGCCTGGAAGGTGAGCCACTCGGAGACGAAGCCGTTGAAAGGCGGCAATGCCGAGATCGAGACGCAGCCGATCAGGAAGGCGAAGCTCGTCACCGGCATACGCTGGATAAGGCCGCCGAGCCGCTCCATGTCGCGCTCGCCGGTCGCGACCTGCACTGCGCCTGCGCCGAAGAACAGCAGGCTCTTGAACACCATGTGGTTGAAGACGTGGAACAGAGCCGCGGTGAGCGCGAGCGCCGCGGCCTCGGTCATCGCGTTGGCGCGGAAGGCCAGGGCGAGGCCCAGTCCGATGAAGATGATGCCGATATTCTCGACCGTGTGGTAAGCGAGGAGCCGTTTCAGATCGTGCTCCATGAGGGCGTAGAGCACGCCCATGACCGCGGTCGCCCCGCCGAGCGCGAGCACGACCATGCCGGGCCACCAGTCAGGCGGTCCCAAAATATCGAAGACGATGCGGATGAGGCCATAGACCGCGACCTTGGTCATAACGCCGCTCATCAGCGCCGAGACCGGGCTTGGCGCCGCCGGATGGGCGAGCGGCAGCCAGACATGGATCGGCACGATGCCGGCTTTCGATCCCGCGCCAAGGAGCACGAGCGCCAGGACGAGCGCCGTGAGCCATGGCGCGTGCTGCGCGCCGCGCATCGCGGCGAAGCCGTAAGCGCCTTCCGGACCGGCAAGAAGGCCGAACGCCAACAGCAGCGCGAGCGTGCCGAAGCTCGCCATGACGAGATAGACAAGGCCCGCGCGCCTATTCGCTTCCTCGCGGTGATGCGCCATGACGAGCGCCCACGAGGCGAGCGACATGAGTTCCCACGAGAAGAGAAACGTGAAGGCGTCGTTCGCCATGACGACGAGGTTCATCGCCGCAAGAAAGGCCGGGAAGAACGGCCGCACGCGATAGGGCGCGGTCTCGTGCCGGTCGTAGCCGAGCGAATAGAGGCTCGCCGCCGCGCCGCCGAGATTGACGACGACGAGGAAGAACGCGGCGAGCGCGTCGATACGGAAGTTCATGCCGAGCCAGGGAAGGCCGAGCGGCAAGGTGACGGCGCTCGCGCCATGGCCGAGCAACGCAACCACGCTCGCGGCGCAGGCGACGAGCGAGACGGCGGACGCGCCGCCATAGACGACGGTCCCGCCGGAGCCTTGCCGGCTTGCCGGCAGCGCGGCAAGCGCGAGCCCGAGCAGCAAGGCGACACAGCAAAGTTCGACGATCACCATGAGCGGCGCGGCCTATCGACTCTTGAGCCGAACGCCGCGCCCGCCATCGGCGCTCGCCGCTCCCTCGCCGATCAGTTCGATCCCTGCGGCATTGAGGGCATCCACGAGCTTCATCAGAGAGTCGACATTGCCGCGGATCACGCCCTCGCTTGCCTCCATCCGCTGGATGGTGGGGACCGAGAGGCCGCACAGGTCGGCAAGCCGTCGCTGGTCGATGCCGAGGAGCGCGCGGGCAGCTCGGAGCTGAGCGGCGGATATCATGGAAAACCGATTAATCCTTAGGTCTTTAACATCATATTTCGCTTATAGAACATCCAAATTTAGCGTTTCAATGGCAAAGTGAAGAATCCCATTGCCGCATCGCTATTCACGTCAGGCGCGGCGCATGGATGATGGCCTTCGCGGTCGACGCTTCGACCGGGTTGGGCGCTTTCCAGAGGACCCGATGTCCGTTACAGGCGTCGCGCGCGGGCTGTCAACGTGGGACCTGTGGTTCGTCGGAGATGTGCCAAGAACCGACATCGAGACGGATATTCAGTCACCTCGTCGGCGCGCACGAGAAGCGTGGGGGCTCGTCGGCCTCCAGGTCGAAACCGCAGACCAGGTGCACATCGGCCGATCTCTCATGCCGTCATGGGCTGCCGCAGGCGAATCGGAATGCGGCGGCCCGGCGGTGACGCGTTGGTGCCTCACGCAAGATCGGTGACGATCGCCGGCACGACCGGCGGCTTGTCCCAGCCTTCGACGGGGTCATATCCGACGATCCAGTCCATGCTTTCTTCGCTGCCGATCGCCTTTGAGGATCTCCCTTTGCGCCGCGCGGTCGTGCATGTGCTTGATGCGGGCGTTGGCGAACGAGCGCCGCTGCACCCCATGCACGCGTGGGATGCGAATGCGACGGAAATTCGCGAACGCCGCCACCGGATCGTTGCGCTCGGCATCGAGCCAACGCGACAGCGTATAGGCGTCCTCGAACGCCTGGCAGGCGCCCTGCCCGGCATTGGGCAGCATCGCATGCGCCGCGTCACCGATGAGCTGGATGCGGCCGCGGCCCCACATGTCGGTCAAGGGACGCGTGAAGAGACCCCATTTCGAGCATTCCACGACAACGTCGAGGAGCGCCTTCAAGGTCGGCTCGGGATTGGGGAAGCTCAGCCGCATCTCGTCAACATCGCCGGGAGTCGACCAGCCCTCCTCGACCCATTTGTCGGTGTCTTCCTGAGTCACGATGTTCACGACCTCGCGGCCGCGCAGGTAATAGGCCCAGAAATGCCGGCCGGGGGCGAGCCATTGCACGCGGCCCGTGGGGTCGAGCACGAAGGACGGAACGTCGCTGCCCTTCGGCAGAGCGCGCCAGACCATCTGGCCGGTATAGGTTGGATTGTCGTCGCCGTAGAGCGTGCGCCGGATCATGGAATGTATGCCGTCGGCACCGATCACCATGTCCGCCTCGCGCCTCAACCCGTTCGCAAAGGTAAGCGCGACGCGCGATGATTCCTCCTCGATCGCGACGAGGCGATGATCGAGGTGGAGCGAGTTGGGATCGAGACCGCTCGCAAGCACCTGCATAAGGTCGGCGCGGTGGAAGGTGTAGTGCGGGGCGCCATAGCGGGCAACCGTGCCGACGCGGCTGTGGGATTCGAGCAGCTCGCCCGTGTGCATGTCGCGGGTGATGAAGCCGGGAAGGACGTTGGCCACCGCCGCCATCTTCTCGCCGAGCCCGATCGCCGCCAGGGCCTTCACCGCCTGCGGGCTGATATTGATGCCGGCGCCGATCTCGCCCAAGGTCGACGCTCGCTCGAATACGTGCGCCTCGAACCCGAAGACAGCGAGCGCGTTGGCCGCGGCCAATCCCGCCAGTCCCCCGCCGATAATTGCAATTCTGTCCATTGCATCATCGATACAACTTGCAGAAACCGCCCGCAAGATCGAGACATCGCCTGGCGCGAACGCCGGCGCGCCGATGCGAGGTGCCCGCGCGCTGATGAAGGACGGGCCGGTCGAATACTGCCTCTCGCCGGCGATCAATCCCGAGCCCGGCAGCTTCATCTTCTCGTCATCCAGCTCCGCGGACGACCAGTCGACCGCGGTCTTGAACTATTTCCGCATGAACGGATGGACCAAAATCGCTGAGATCAACAACACCGACGCGACCGGGCAAGCCAACGAGAAGTCGAATACCGCACTGATCGAGGCCAGTAAGGACCTCCATCTCGTCGACACGGAGCATTTCAACCCGACCGACATCAGCGTCACGGCGCAGATGACGCACATCGAGGCGTCAGGCGCGCAAGCGATCATGGGCGGCGTCACCGGAACGCCCGCCGCGAGCGTGCTCAAGGCCATGATCCAGCTCGGGATGGATACGCCCATCGAGGTGTCGAGCGGCAACCAGTCGTTTCAACAGTTGGAACAATGGCACGATTTCCTCCCCAAACACCTGGTGCTGAGCTCCTCGCTCTTCCCGGAGCATGACGGACTGCTGAAGCTCGACCCACGCGTGGAAAAAGCGCAGCACGACATGTACGCGGCCCTGACCGAGCACGGGCTCAAGGCCGACAACATGGAAGCCACGTCCTGGGACGCGGGCCTCATTGTTGTCAGCGCGCTTCGCACGCTCGGTCCGAATGCCACGGCGGTACAGGTACGTGACTACATCCGTCTAATCTCACCGACTTTCCCGGGATCGACGGGCTCTACAATTTCAAGAAGTATCCGGCGCGCGGACTCGGGTCCGACAGCGGCACCGTGGTGCGCTTCGATGCCGCGACGAAGTCGTGGGAGTGGTTGACTCTGCCTGGCGGCGCGTCGCTCAAGACCCGCTAGTTTCCCGGCCGGCATCTCGATGCAGGACCGCGCACGCCATAGGCCACGTCAAGCGACGACGGCATGCACACGTCTTCAATTCGGAATACTGAAGCGCTTCGCCTGCGCATCGTAATCGGGATAGCCCAACATCGCGCGCAGTTCGGCCGCTGGCAGCGCGCTTGCCGCCGCCGCCTCTCCGGCAATCAGCGCCGCAAGCCCCGCTTTAATTCCAGCGGCCGATGGCGAGAGCAGGCCAGTCGGATGGGTCCCAATCTTAAGGCCGATCGCCGCAGCCTGGCTCTGCGACGCCCTTGCCTGCGGTGCCCCCGGCGCAAGAACCGCGAATGACGGCCGCCCGGCGGCAGCGGCCACGGCACGGCGAATTTCGTCGTCATCAGCGGGAGAATCCAGGAACAGGATGTCGGCACCCTCCGCCACGTACATCTCGATCCGCGCAACAGCCTCATCGATGCCCTGGGTTGGGCGGCAATCGGTGCGCGCCAGAATGAGGATGCCTGAATCCTTCGCCGCTTCGACAGCAGCACGGATTTTTGCGCGCGCTTCTTCCCGTGGGAGACACGGCTTCCCGGCCGCAGTCAGAGCGCGGGGCGTCACCTTGTCCTCGATCAGAATGGCGGCGGCGCCCGCACGCCCGAAGGCTCGCACCGTTCTCTGCACATTCATGGCATTGCCAAATCCGTGGTCGCCATCGGCGAGGACCAACATCTCCGGCGCCGCGCCGTGCACCATGTTGAATGAATTGAACATCTCACCGAAGGAAAGTAAATCAAGATCGGGACCGCCCAACCGGCTCGCCGCCACACACGATCCGGAAAGGAATGCCGTCTTGAAGCCGGCGCCAGCCGCCAGCTTGGCGCTTAGCCCATCCCACACCGCTGGCATCACCACAAAACCAGGTTCGGACAACACGGTGCGCAGTCGGGCGGGCGGGTTCATGGTGTTTCCTCCGGAGGAATTATCGGTCGCTCATGATAGCTTTCTTCCCTGTTGTCGCGAGTGCCCCGAATTTGACGCTCCAACCCGGCGTGGCCTGAGCAGCCGGGGACCGTGCCGAGTTGAGGGGCCCTTACACGCGAGGCCCGTAGGGCGTAGGCTCGCGGCAGAGGTAAGGCTGGGCCACCACGACGAGGACGATGATGACCGAAACACCCTACACGCCGCCGAAGGTCTGGACCTGGAAGAAGGATGTCAGTGGCTGGCGATACGCCAACACCAACCGGCCGATCGCCGGGCCGACCCATGAGAAAGAGCTGCCGGTCGGGCGCCATCCGCTGCAGCTTTATTCCCTGGCGACGCCCAACGGCGTGAAGGTCACCATCATGCTGGAAGAGCTTCTGGCGCTCGGCCATCGCGGCGCCGAATACGACGCCTGGCCGGTCAAGATCGGCGAGGGCGACCAGTTCAGCAGCGGCTTTGTCGCCGTCAATCCGAATTCCAAGATCCCGGCTTTGCTCGACCGTTCCGAACCCAAGCCGGTGCGCGTCTTCGAATCGGGCGCGATCCTCGTCTATCTCGCCGAGAAGTTCGGCGCCTTGTTGCCGACCGAGCGCGCCGCGCGCGCCGAATGCCTGTCCTGGCTCTTCTGGCAGATGGGCAGCACGCCCTATGTCGGCGGCGGCTTTGGTCATTTCTATGCCTATGCGCAGACCAAGATCGAATATGCCATCGACCGCTTCGCCATGGAGACGAAGCGGCAGCTCGACGTGCTCGACCGACGCCTGGCGGAAAGCGAATACATCGCCGGCGATAGCTACACGATCGCCGACATCGCGATCTGGCCGTGGTATGGCGGCCTCGCGCAGCACAACCAATATGGCGGCGCCGAATTCCTGCAGGTGCAGGATTATAAGAACCTGCAGCGCTGGACGACGATGATCGGCCAACGCCCGGCGGTGAAGCGCGGCCGCAAGGTCAACCGGCTGAGCGGCGATCCCGCGGATCAGCTCCACGAGCGGCACGATGCCAGCGACTTCGAAAAGAAGACGCAGGACAAGCTCACGGCCGCCCAGCACTGAGGGGCGTGGGTTGATCGCTGCCTTGGTTCTAGCCAGGACGGTGTGCCCCGTCCTGCGAAGCCGGAAGCAGATCGTGCTCACCCGGGTTGACGGTGGACTGCGAGCCGAACTGCATGGCGATCTCGCGACCATCGCAAGCTTCGCGCAGGAACGCGAAGGCGTAAGCAAGAACGCCGGACCCGCGGGGATTCCGGCGCTACTGGCGGTGGTTGCGGGGGCCCGCAACCAACGAGACCCATACACCTTGAAGATCGAGGTATAGGCTAATTTCCCTGGAGGGACTCCGTCAGCACAGAACTGATGAAACCAGGTTTCCGTCCATTGTTATCGCCGGCACAGTCATTAACTTGCGCCTTCACATCGCCGGCCATTCGGATGTCGGCCCGGCAACTCAATCGTCTCCTCGAGCATTTGGGTGTCGGTCGTGCTGGACAGCCTTCCCACGAGTTCCGATCCATCCATTGGTATTACGATTTTGCTGTAACCCATCCGCTCCCTGCGATAACGCTCTCGCACCGGCGCATGCAATATCTGCATCCTCCGGGTCTTTGACGAGCCCGGCCACGAGGAGCTCGCCGAGCGACGTGTTGAGCAGTGTCGCAGCGCTGGCAGGAGTTGGAGGCACTGGCTCGGCGTCGGCGGTGGGCTCGGCTTTGGCTTCGAGCTTGGAGTCGGAAGCCTTGGGCTGAACGGCACTCGGTTCCGTCATGGGTAGTCCTTCCGTCTTTCCTATGCCCAAAGCCTCGTGAGTTGACGGGCGATAGCGCCCGCTCTCGGCGATCCCGAGATGGGCGAATACCGGAACCTTCACCAAGTCCAAGACGAGCGCGAAGACCACCGCCGCGGCAAGCGTGCCGGCCACCACCAATACCGGCAACGCATGTCATCGCGATTCCGCCGACCGCCAATGTCGAAGCGATTGCGATATCGGCAACGGACGACACCGCAAGCAAGAGGCTCGGGCGGGAACCCCACAAGTGTCGGCGTTCGCGAATGGCATAGATCGTCGCTTGGCTACCGAACACCAGGATGACGAAGGCCAGGGTTCTCAGCGCGCCGGTTCCGAAATCCATGCCAAATTTGCCAACGGCCAGGATGCCGGTGCAGAAGGCCAGCAGACCGACACCCATTGCGACGCCGGCCATCGTCAAGCTGCCGATGCGCCAGACATTCGGCGTCGGGGACGGCCGCACGTTGTCCGTCGTCAACGCCATCGAAAGGAAATCGCCGGTGACCATCACAATGACCATCAGCAGCGGCGTCAGGATCGCGTGTCCCGTCATGATCAGGCCGACGATCAGGAACAGCACCGTCACCATCTTCTTGATGATGGCGTTCAGCGCGTAGGTCTGAATGCGCTGGAACGTTATTCGCCCTTCCTTGACCGCGGCGACAATGCCGGCGAGCCCAGGCTCTGGTAAGCACCATGCCGGCGGCCGATTTGGCGACGTCGGTTGCCGTCGAAACCGCGATTCCGATCTGCGCCTGTCGTAACGCCGGCGCGTCGTTGGCGCCGTCGCCGCACATGCCGACGCTGTGGCCGCCGTTTTGGAATGCCTTGACGAGCTTGTACTTGTCCTCGGGCAGGACACCGGCGAAGACCGCGAATTGCTCGGGATTGACGTTGTCGGGGATCGGCCCGGGCGGACAGACGGCGCCATCGAGCCCGACCGCGTGCGCCACGATGGCAGCGGTCGCCGGCGCGTCTCCCGTTACCATCACGGTGCGCACGCCCAACCCATGCAATTCGGTAACGAGCGTTGCCGAGTCCGAACGGGGCGGATCGCTGAGCGCAATGAGTCCTGCCAGGTTCAGCGCCGTCGACGGTCCAGCCGCCACCGCCAGCACCCGGAAACCCTTCCCCTCAAGCTCCTTCACCGCTGCCACCGCGGTTGATGAGGTGTGCGTGAGGCCGATGACCGCGGCAAAGGCGCCCTTCACGATACGCTGTGTTGCCCCGGCCGAATCAGTCGCGGTCGCCTCGGACATCTTCTTCGCCGGATCGAACGGCACGAATTTGACCAGCTTGGGCGCATCGGAAATTGTCTTGCTTGCCGCGGCGCCACGAATCGCGCCATCGACCGGATCCTGCCCCCCATCAGAACTGGCGAGCGCAGCCAGCGCAAGAACATGCGCTTCGTCGAAGCCGGGCATCGGACGAACAGTCGTCACCGTCAGCGCGTTCTGAGTCAACGTGCCGGTCTTGTCGGCGCACAAGACATCCGTCGTTCCCGCTTCATCCACCGCGGAGAGGCGGGTCGGAAGGACGCCCAGCTTTGCCAAGGCCCGCGCACCGAGCGCCGCCGCAAGGGTGAAGGTGGCCGGCAGCGCGACCGGTATCGATGCAAGGACCGCCGTCAGCACGAGGGGAACGATCTCGGCGAGCGGCATCTTGAGAAAGTAGGCATAGGCCACCAGCACAAGGATGACCACGCCATTGAACGCGGCGAGATTGCGCACCACGCGGAGAACCGCCTTCTGCTGGGAGCTCACGACGTGGGCGGTGCGGACCAGTTCCGCGGTTCGGCCGAACTTGGTGCGCGTTCCGGTCGCCGTGACCTCCGCCACTGCCTCGCCCCGACGCACCAGCGCTCCGGCGAATGTCTCGACCCCCGGGCCGGCTTCAATGGGGACGGATTCGCCGGTCAGCATGGATTGGTCGAGTAGGACTTCTCCCCCGGTAAGTTTTACATCCGCCGCGACTACGCCACCGAGCGAAAGCTTCACCACGTCGCCGGGCACGAGCTCGGCCGCGGGTATGGTTTTCCACGCGCCGTCGCGCCGGACGGACGCATTCAGCGCGAGCCGCGACTTCAGCGCGGCAAGCGTTGCCTGGGCGCGGCTTTCCTGGAACAGTCCGAGTGCGGCGTTGAAAACGAGGAGACCGGCGATGATCGCGGCCTCGACGTATTTGCCGAGGACCAGTTCAAGAACGGTCGCCGCCTCGAGCATCCACGGAACCGGCGCCCAGAATTTTTCAAGCGCCATGCGTAACGGATGTACGCTCGTATCCGGCATCGCGTTCGGACCGAACTTCTTCAGTCGGCCCCGTGCATCGTCGCTCGTCAAGCCGCTCGGCAGATCATCCTTCGCCGCAGTTGCCGATTTGGCCGGTAACGCACCTGCAGCGGAAGGAGAAGCGGTAGTGGCCATGATCCACCTTGATCCTTCTGTCTGTGCTGCGCCTTGCGTCTTGCGAGGCGCGTTAATACGTTCAGGCCCATTTCATCCCGGCATTCCCTTCGCTGCGGATCAGGGCGAGCGTGTGCTGCGCGATCATCAGTTCCTCGTTGGTGAGGATAACCCAGACGGATATGCCGCTGTCAGGCCGGACTGCCGGCAAAGCCCATCGTGGTCTCGACGCTGCGCCCGATCGACATGGCGCACGTGCTGGCGCCGCCGCCGAGATGCGCGACGATCACGCATTGTTCGCAGTCATCGTCGCCAAATTCCGCAAGTCATTCATATTGCGGCGCGACACGCAGCATCAGACCCGGAAACTACCTAGACCGCTTTGCCTTCCAGCACTGACGCGATCGAGCGGACGTCCGCTGCGCCGAGCTCGGCGTGAGACAGGTCGCCCAAGTCTCGCGCGAACTTGCCGGGTAGCTGTTCGCCGCGGGTTCGTGAGTAGTTTCCGATCCTGCCGTGGCAGCATCGCTGGTCAGTATTCTCTCGGCTGGCCTGAGAAAGCGCGCCGGTTTGCACCGGCCCGCACCAACTCGCGCATCGACCCGAGTGCATCAGGACGTGTCGCTCCCGCGTCATCGGTGGGAAGCCGTCACGCTCGCTCTGAAAGGAGCAACGCTCAGCACCGACGTCCAGAGCATCCTGGATACCCAAACCGAAACCTGGGGAATTAAGGTCAGCAACGTCGAGATCAGAACCGTCGAGCTCACGGAAAACATGGTGCGCGCCATTGCCAAACAGGCAGAGGCGGAACGCGACCGGCGCGCCAAGATCATCCACGCGGAAGCCGAGTTCCAGGCCTCGCAAACCCTCGTCAACGCTGCCCAGATCCTGTCGACCATTCCGGCTGCCATGCAGTTGCGCTACCTCCAGACGCTGACGGAGATCGGCGCCGAGCAGAATTCCACCATCGTCTTTCCGATGCCGATCGACATCATCAAGCCGTTCCTCGAGATCCTTGAGAAGGCCGGGAAGCCGCTCGGCGCCAACGGCGCCACGCGCATTGCGCCCATGAAGGATGTCCCATTGGGCGTGTGAGGAAGCGGCAGACGCGATTGAGCGCTGTCCCTGCACCGGGCGCCGCCTTACGCGCCATCTCGCCAGCGCTCGAAAGCCGGCGAGTTAAGTAGATTCCGAGCCTGCAAGCACGGTGTCGGCGATGCTTATTATTAAACCCGTTGCCTCCGCGAATCAATTCAGAGTTCGCGTGGCCAAAACGGCAACGAGGAGAGGAAACTTATGAAATATTCGATTCTGACGGGCTCCGTTGCCGCATGGCTTTGTCTTGGTTTTGCCGCGCCGCTGCTCGCGGCCGAGGCTCCGGCGACCGGCACGGCAAACCGGCCGTCTCCCGCTGCGACCAAAGTCTCTGCGGCGAAACCCGCGGTAAAGTGTCTGAGCGACCTGCGCGCCTTCGACACTCAGATGGGCAAGGGCGGCTACTGGCTCGGCGGATCCGGTTACGGGTACGGCTATCCCATGGACGGCTACGGCTACGGCTATCCGATGGGGGGCGCTTATCCAGCCGCGACCGGTTACCAGAACGCGCGGCCGGGCTACGAGGTTCGGATGCTCGTCGCCTCCGCCAACATTCTCGCCCGACACGGTCAACAGCAGCAGTGCGAGAACCTGCTCGCCACGTCGCGCGATGTCTACAAGCAGTACGTCGCCGATCTGCACAGCAGTGGCGTGCCGGCGGCCGACGTTCCGGGCTGGCGAAATCAGCAGATCGCTGACGCCCAGCCCGTTACCAGCAAGACAACCTCATTCCGCTCGGACGAATTGCTCGGCACCGAAGTGCGCAACCCGCAGAACGAGGCTCTCGGCAGCGTCGATGACATCGTGATGAGTTCGAAGACAGGCGAGATCGCCTATTTGGTGATCGCCCGGGGCGGGGTTTTCGGGATCGACGAAAAACATGTTCCGGTCCCCTGGGGCGACTTCAAGCTCGCTCCGAACGTGAACCTGCTCGTGCTCGACGCTACCAAGGGCTCGATGGATACCGCTCCACAAGTGAGCAACGACAAGTTCGCCGCGCCCAGCCAGTTCGACCAGCAGAGTCAGAAGGTGGACGCCTACTGGAAGACCCACCTCTCGAAGACAGGCGACAAGGCATCCAACGGTTGAGTTCGATTGCCGCCCTCGATGGGCGCGACACGCACACACGCGAGGAGAACGCAATGTTGCGGAATGCATCAACGATCAATGGCTATGCGATCGCGGCCAGCGATGGCAAGCTCGGCACCGTCAGCGACTTTCTTTTCGATGACGCCACGTGGCTGGTTCGTTGGTTGGTCGTCGATACTGGCAATTGGCTTTCGGGCCGCAAAGTCCTTCTACCGCCCTCCGTCCTGGGACACCTCCACCCATCGCGAGAGGAATTCGCGGTGAGATTGACCATGCAGCAGGTCAAGGACAGCCCGGACATCGACACCGACCGGCCCGTATCGCGGCAGGTCGAGACCAGCATCTACGACTACTACGGCTGGAGCCCGTACTGGGGGACCGGCTTCTACATGGGCGGCTACGGCTATATGGGCGGCCCCATGATGGTACCACCGTCGCCGGAAGCGATACGGCGCGAGGAGAAGTCGGCCCAAGCTCAGAGAGACAGGGACAATCCGCACCTCCGCAGCATCGAAGCGGTCACCGGGTACAACATTCATGCCACGGACGGCGAGATCGGTCATGTCGAGGACTTCCTCATCGAGGAGGTGGATTGGAGCATCCATTACCTCGTCGTCGACACGAAGAACTGGTGGCCCGCAAAGAAGGTCCTGATCTCGCCACGGTCGGCACGAGAGATCGACTGGTCGAGCAAGCTGGTGAACCTCGACGTCAGCCGGCAGAAGGTCAAAGACAGCCCGGAATACGATGCATCGGTATCGGTCGATCGGGCCTACGAGAAGCATTTCCATAGCTACTACGGCGACATCCGGCCGAGGGATCTGCCCTAACGAGCGATCGCATGGTCGCTTCCACTGCGGGTGTCGGTGTACTACGCGAGCCGACACCCGGTCCGAGGCGGCCGCCTTGAGTAGTGGCGTCAACGATGAGGAACCCCCGCTGCACGAGGTGTTGGTCGATCCCATCGTTCACCGTCTGATGGAGCGCGACGGCGTCCAGTTGGTGGAACTGATTTCCGCTTATTGGCAAAGCGAAGAATCGACTTCGATAGTTCCTGATTTTGCCGCTGGCTGGCAGGCTCCCAGCAAGAGCTCAAGCCATGCTGTACCGCGTGCCGCCGCTATGGCCGGATCTCAATCGGCGTGCCGTCACCGACCGCGGTCCAGATGATCGCCGTATTGCCGACCCAAATGCTGCCGTTGGTCCCAGCTTTCGCTTTATCGCTTCTGATAAAGCCCGCCTCCGACCAACACGATTCCAAGAACCAGAGCGCCTGCGCTCAGGAACGACGGAATGACGTGCGACGTGTTTTCCGTGGTCTGAAGTTTCAGATCCCCGACGTGAGCGACCTCCTCGGTCTGTTGGGTCGTGAATATCGGGACCGCGAACCCGAGCAGCCCAAGAACGATCAAAACCGCTCCCCCAATCATTAGCATCTTCATTGTGTCCTCCACGGCGCGATGTGATAGCGCCGACGATCACGCCTGGTGAGTCGCCGGGTCAGGAGAAAGTAGTCAACGCGGCCCGAAATGGCGCCGCGACGGCTAAACTGCAGATACGCTGTGGTGTACTCGGCCAAGCTGACCCGTTACCCCCGGAACGACGAGACCAGCAGCCCCGACGGCACGGTACCTCTTGGCCAAGCGCCTGATCATGTGCGCGTGGCTTTTTGCTTAGCGAGAATACACATACGGCGGCGGCGGCCCATAACCGGGGGCATACTGATAATAGCCGGGTCCGGTCTCATAGACGCGCGGCGCGGTCACCATCGGATTGCCATTCGCATCGCGCACCGTCTGCGCGGTCGAGAGGTCATTGCCGTTGGCATCGCGCACCACGGTCGTCGTCGTCGTCGTCGTCGGAGCCGGAACATACGACGTTGTACTGTAAGGGCCCGGATCAGCGCAGCCAGAGAGGCCGGCAATGCCGATTGCCATCGCCATGGCGGGGATAATTGCGCGCATTTTCATCTCCTAGGAATGAGTAATCACGTTAAGCCCACAGCGCCACTGGCTTCCTTCCCGTGGCTGTCGGGAGATCAGGATTTTCGACCCGACGGCGAAGCGGATACTTGCCGATCATCGTCATGTGGGCTGAGCGGTAGAGAAGCGCGAGGGCCGGAAACTACTCAAACGCCGCACGTGCAAAGCTTGCGGCGGCCATACGCAAGCAGCAAACGTCGCCTTCGCGCCACCGCGTAGATTCCGGGGATGGCGAAGCATCCATCCCCACCTACATGTCAAAGGGGATTTCACCCTCACATGTTGTGGAAGAAAATATGGAACTCATTCTCATTATTGTCGTGCTCTTTCTCCTCTTCGGAGGCGGTGGCTATTGGAGCTATAACCGGTGGCGATGACAGCGGACGGCCCTTTATTGTCACCAAAGCTGAGTTTATAGGCTGAATAGATCTTGCCCTGATGGGCGGACTTCTTGCAGAAGAATGTGGCGCTCCGCCCCGGTCCCGACGAAGGTTCGCCGCTGCAGATCAGGCCAACATCTGACGGGTGGCTGAAGATCGTCCTGCGCATCGCGAACGTTGCGCGTCGGACCGAACGAATCCGAAATGGAGTGCCCTCGATCAAAACGGAGCCTCACGCCGCTGGGCTAGGATCAGGTGCGCGCCGCGGTCCAGGAGCTCCGTCTGGTCCGCTACGCCCCGGTATCTTCTTCCATCTTCGCCTCGATCCGGAGGCTTTCGAGGTCACGGAAGATCGAAGCGGCGGCAAGCACGCGGGATTTGCGGACGAAGCGCAGAACGCAGTCCTTGGCGGCAATTTTGCCTTCGATCCTGAGCTCGTCCCAGGCCTCGGCATGGCCGACATAATTGATCGGCATGTCGTAATGCTGGCTCCAGAAGAACGGCACAGCGTTGAACTTTTGGCGCCGGCCGAGCATGTTCAGCGCCGCGGCTTGGCCTTGGCGCTCGGCGACGACCCAATGCTCGACGCGTATCTTTTCACCCGTGTGCGGATCTGGCCAGCGCGCGATGTCGCCCGCCGCGAAGATGCCGGGCGCGCTCGTTTCGAGATAAGCGTCGACCGTGACGCCACGATCGACCGCAAGCCCGGCACTGTCGGCCAGCGCGGTGCGCGGCCGCACGCCGACGCCGGCGACGACGAGCTGTGCCTCGATCTGGCTGCCACTTCTGAGCTTCACCCAATCGCCCTCGATGGATGTCGGGACGTCCTCAAGGTGAAAGACGACGCCATGCTCCTCGTGGAGCGCGCGGACGAAGTCGCCCATCTGCGGCCCGAGCACGCGCTCCATCGGCCGCTTCTCCGGCGCCACCACGTGAACCTCGAGACCGCGGGCACGCAAGGACGCGGCGACTTCGAGGCCGATGAAGCTCGCGCCGATGATCACGGCGCGGCGCGCGGATTTGGCGCGCTCGATGATGGCGCGGCTGTCGGCGAGGGTGCGCAAGGTGCGGACCTGGCCCTCCGCGGCGCCCGGAATTGGCAGGCGGCTCGGCTCCGCACCGGTTGCGAGCAGCAGACGGTCGTAAGGAAGCTTGCCGCCATCGCCGAGCGTCACTTCACGCGCCCGCGCGTCTATCCCGGCGACGCTGGTCTTAAGCCGCAGATCGATGCCGTTCTCGGCATAGAAATCATCGGGTCGCAGCGGCAGCCATTCCTCCGGCGCATTGCCGGCGAGATAGTCCTTCGACAGATTGGGGCGATCGACCGGCGCCGCATCCTCATCGCTCAGCATGATGATGCTGCCCGGGTAATTCTCACGCCGCAGCCGCTCCGCCGCAGCAAAGCCGGCCGCGCCGCCGCCGACAATTACGATCCGGCCCGGCGCGTGGTCCACTTGCTTTGTGCGCGGTGCGGGCGTGGGGTGCATCTCCCGCACGAAAATATTGTCGCCGCGCCGCTCGACCGGCCAGCTTGGAATGGGGCTCAGCGCCGGGCCATGCAAAGCCTCGCCGGTATCGAGACTGAAGCAGGCATGATGCCAGGGGCAGCGCACGGTATCGCCGACGACGAGCCCCTGCGCCAGCGGGCCGCCGTAATGGGTGCAGACGGCGCCAAGTGCGTAGAACGCCCCGCCGCGCCGGGCAAGCAGCACGGCTTGGCCGAAGGCGTGGCCCAACAGAGTGCCGCCATCGGCGACATCCGACACGGATACGCCTTGCGCGAGATCGGGTCCCTCAAGCGGCGCAGTTTCTCCGCTCATGCGATCCTCCGGCCGCTCACGGCCCCCCGCCTGACCGGCATTCTCACTCCGAACGTGAGTAAAGCCTATTTAACACAGCATGCGCTCACGCCATGCAGGCAGCAACGTTTAATGTATTGAAACGTATTCTCACACTACCCGGCAAAAGCGACCACGGAATCAACACCAATCCGCGGTGGCAATCCGCGGCACGCTCAACGCCAATTGCGCGGATGAAGGCGGCTCGTCACAGTGTCGGCGCAATGCCAGAGTTGCTCACCGCGCCGTCGTACGACCGCATTCCCCTGCCGAGCCCCTCCGTGTTCGACAGCCTCGACGCCGAGGCGCGGGCCTCGCTCGAGGCCGAGCTTGTCTGGTTCAGCGTGCCCGGCGGGCGCGAGCTCTATCGTGCCGGCGACCCGCCATCCGGGCTCTTCATGGTGCTGACCGGCTGCCTCGGCATCATCATCGGGGCAGTGACGCACGACCAGCCGGCAGCATTGGTCCGCGCCGGCGAGGTCGTCGGCGAGTACGCGCTACTACTCAACCGGCCTCAGGGCGCGACTTGCGTCGCCATCCGCGACACCACGATCGCCTGGCTCAGCAAGGATGGCTTCGAGAGGCTGGTGCGCAAGCATCCGGAATCCGTCCTGCCGTTCGCGACGCAGCTCATCGACGTGCTCGGCCGTGCGCTGTCCTTCCGCCGCCGCTCGTTCACGATCCCCAAGACGGTTGGGCTGATCCCATTGCATCGCGGAGCCCCGATCGATCGGCTCGCCGCCGCACTGGTCGCCGCGACAGTAAAGGCAGGCCGCAAGGCCATTCTTCTCGACAGCGCCGCGGCCAAGCGGAGCCCCGATTTCATTCAGAGCGTCGAAACCGATCATGATCTCGTGATCTATTGCGGCGACGTAACCGATTTCGGACTGGACACGAACCTGCATTCGGCAATCCGATCACGTGATGCTCATGGCGATTGCGGCTGAATCCCCGCGCGACCACATTGCCCTCCTCGACCAGATAAAGAAGCTGCCCTGGCGGCAGGCCGAGCTTCTTCTCGTGCAGGAGGACGGAAAGCGGCCAGCGGCGCCGGCGGCGACATGGCTGAGCCATTTTCCCTTGCCGTTTCATTGCCACATCAGGCTGCAGAGCGAGACCGACATGGCGCGCTTGGCACGCTATGTCACTGGACGGGGAGTCGGCCTTGTCCTGTCGGGTGGCGGCGCGCGCGGCTTCGCCCATATCGGCGTGATCAAGGCGCTGCGCCAAGCCCGCATTCCGATCGACCTCGTCGGCGGCACCAGCATGGGCGCGATCATCGCTGCGTGCGTTGCGCTGGAATGGGACGACAAGGAGATGTACGAGCGGATGCGCGCGGGCTTTGTCACGTCCAACCCGCTCGACGACTATGCGATTCCCGTGATCGCCCTGACCAAGGGGCGTAAGGTCGAGCGCAGGCTGCGCCGCCATTTCGCCGACGTGCGTGCCGAGGACATGTGGCGCCCCTATTTCGCCGTGGCGTCCAATCTGAGCAATGGCGAGGTCACCGTTCTGCGCAACGGCCTGCTGTGGCGCGCACTGCGCGCCAGCATCGCCATTCCCGGCCTGCTGCCTCCGGTCATCATCGATGGCGACGTGCTTGCGGACGGCGGCGTCATGAACAACCTCCCATGCGACGTCATGGACGCGATGCGCCACGGTCCCGTCATCGGCGTCGACGTCACCCGCTATCGCACGCCGGATATGAGCAACACCGGCCCGCGAAGCTTCATGCAGCGTCTCTTCGGGCAATCGGAATATGATGGTCCGGGGATTGTCAGCCTACTCCTGCGCGCCGCGACGGTGGGCGGCACAATTCAAACAAGGAGCAGCCGGGACCATGCCGATCTGCTCCTAGACCCGCCGCTGGAACTCATCCAGATCCGTGATTGGCGATCCTTTGATCTCGCAATCGAAGCGGGCTACCGCTACACGATGGAGCGCATCGGCGAGTTGGAAAGGTTCGCTGTCGCGGAATAAGAGACTGGGCCGGCCGTCCAGAGCCGCGCTGTAGGTACCGCGGTTGTGGTGGCGTCGTTTATTCAAGGAAGAGCGACGGAGAACGCCGTATGCGGCCTCGGTTGCTGCTCGATTCACGAATGAGGGAGTCAATCAATTCCGGATTGACCGGCTATTCCCCCGAGGTGTGGACCGCCGTCCGGGTGGTGCGGTTGATGACGACGGGCTTATTGTTGATGATGCTGTAGCTGTTCCGTCGGGCTTTGACGAACGGCGCCAATGCCATCGCCGTTTGTTCGAAACGGCGAAACTTGAGGAGGCGTCGCGGCATGCAGGCTAAAGCCGATTGCAGAAAATGGGCCGCACTATGAGTTGAGTAAGGACCAGGTGTGGTGGGCGATCTGCTCGTCTTCCCGCGAGGGAAGAACGAGCACCAAGCAGCGCGACTTGGAAGCGTTGATGGGATTGTTCGCGGACCGATTCCGGGCATCGTCAAGTTTGACGCCGATCCAATCCAAGCCGCCGCAGATCGCGGCGCGCGCTTCACAATCATTCTCTCCGATGCCCCCAGTGAAGATCAGCAGGTCGACCCCTTCAAGGGCGGCGATCATCGCTGCGACCTGCTTGCGCACGGAATAACAGAACATTCGGAGGGCGAGTTGCGCATTGGCATTCGTTGGAGCGGCTGCATGCAGGCGGCGCATGTCACTGCCGATGCCAGAGATTCCCAGTAGGCCCGACCGGCGATCGACCAGTTCCTCGATCATGGCGGCGTCGAACTTCTTCTCCCGCATCAGATAGACCAGAACACCAGGATCGAGATCGCCGCTGCGCGTGCCCATGATCACCCCGCCGGTTGGGGTCAATCCCATGCTGGTGTCGATCGATCGACCTGCTTTGACCGCAGTGACGCTTGCGCCGTTGCCGAGATGAGCGACGATCACGCGGTCCGGCAGGTCGGTCGCAAGTTGACGCACGATCGATTCGCACGATAGGCCGTGAAACCCGTAGCGTTGGATTCCCTGCGATTGCAGTTCCCTGGGAATCGGGAGGACGCGCGCGACCTCCGGCAATTCGGCGTGAAAGGCAGTGTCGAAACACGCCGCCTGCGGAAGCCCGGGGAAGTGTTGTTGCGCGAAGCGGATGACCGACAGAGCCGCCGGCGTATGCAGCGGAGCAAAGGCGGAAGCGGCTTCCAGGTCCCGAAGCACTGCATCATCGATCAGGCAATGTTCGCGGCGCTTCGGTCCGCCATGCACGATCCGATGTCCGATTGCGGCCGGCGCCGGCATTTCGGCCTCGGCAAGGTACCGTCCGATGCGGACGATCGCCTCCCGTTGACTGGGAATTGACCCGGTCTCGGACAGCACCTCATTTCCGCTCGGCTCTTGCGCCGTGAACTTGCCCTTTGCGCCGCCGATCGACTCGGCCTCGCCGGAGACCAGCATTTCCATCTTTGATGAACTGGCGCGGTACAAGCCGAATTTGAGCGAAGACGAACCGCTGTTCAGCGCGAGCACATGCATGCCCGGCTCGACGTCCGCCATGCCATGTCCTGGCGCCAACATCGTGCTCATGCGTGCCAGCGCCAGTCGCGGACCTCCGGCATGTCCTCGCCATGTTCGCTGATGTAAAGCTTGTGACGCTCAATGGTCGTCCAGTAGCGCGCCGTGGCCTGCTTTACCTGGTCACGGAACCGTGGAATTCTTTCGATGGCATCAAGCGCGAGCTGATAGCGGTCGAGATTGTTCAGCACGACCATGTCGAAGGGCGTCGTGGTGGTGCCCTCCTCACGATAGCCGCGCACATGAATATTGTCGTGATTGTGCCGCCGGTAGGTCAGCTTGTGGATGATCGCCGGATAGCCGTGAAAGGCGAAGATGACCGGCTTGTCCGTCGTGAACAGTTCGTCGAAATCCTGATCTTCCAGACCGTGGGGATGCTCGGATTGCGGCTGCAGCACCATCAAATCTACCACATTGACGACGCGGATGCGGATGTCGGGGGCATAAGAGCGCAACAGGGTCACCGCGGCGAGCGTCTCGAGGGTCGGCACGTCGCCGGCACACGCCATGACCACGTCGGGATCGTCGGCGTCGTTGCTGGCCCATCGCCAAATTCCCGCACCCGCGATGCAGTGGCGGACGGCCGCATCGATGTCGAGCCACTGCCATTCCGGCTGCTTTCCGGCGATGATCAGGTTGATGTAATTGCGGCTGCGCAAGCAGTGATCGGCCACCGACAGGAGACAGTTTGCGTCGGGCGGAAGATAGATGCGGACGATGTCCGATTTCTTGTTCGCGACATGATCGATAAAGCCAGGGTCCTGATGCGAGAAGCCGTTGTGATCCTGTCGCCAGACATGCGAGGTAAGCAGGTAGTTCAGCGACGCGATCGGCTTGCGCCAGGGGATCGTCCTGCTGACCTTCAGCCATTTGGCATGCTGATTGAACATCGAATCGATGATGTGGATGAAGGCCTCGTAGCAGGAGAACAGGCCGTGGCGTCCGGTGAGTAGATACCCTTCGAGCCAGCCTTCGCACAGATGCTCGCTCAGCACCTCCATGACACGGCCATCGACGCTCAGATTGATGTCGATATCTTCGATCGTGGCCATCCATTCTTTGTCGGAGACCTCATAAACCGCCTCCAGCCGGTTCGATGCGGTCTCGTCCGGGCCGAAGAGGCGGAAATTCTGTTTGTCCAGATTGAGCCTCATCACGTCACGCAGAAATCTTCCAAGAACCCGCGTTGCCTCGGCCTCAACGCCGCCGGGCTCCGGCACCGTTATGGCATATGCATGAAAGTGGGGCATCGAGAGAGGCTTTAGCAATTCACCGCCATTGGCGTGCGGATTGGAACCCATGCGGCGATGGCCCGTCGGTGCGAGCGCGGCGAACTCTTCGCGGAACTTGCCTCGTTCGTCGAACAATTCCTGCGGCCGGTAGCTTTTCATCCAATCTTCGAGCTGCCGCAGATGCTCGGGATCTCGTGAAATCCGCGATCGGGACCTGATGCGCCCGCCAAGTGCCCTCGACCGGTTTTCCGTCGACGAATTTCGGTCCTGTCCAACCTTTGGGCGTACGAAAGACGATCATGGGCCAGCGCGGGCGCTCTACGCCCCCGGCTTTTCGACGAGACCGCGCCGCGCTCTGTATCTGACGAATTCGGACCAAAATCGTATCGAGCGTACCGGCGAGAGATTGATGCACGACCGCCGGATCGTCGCCCTCCACGAAATGCGGGTCGTAGCCGTAGCCGCGCAAGAGCTCGGTCAGTTCCTCGCGGCTGATGCGTGCCAGCACCGTCGGATTGGCGATCTTGAAGCCGTTGAGATGCAGGATCGGAAGAACCGCGCCGTCGCGCGCGGGGTTCAGAAATTTGTTGGAATGCCAGCTGGTGGCCAGCGCGCCTGTTTCCGCCTCGCCGTCGCCGACGACGCAGGCGACGATCAGATCGGGATTGTCGAATGCGGCACCATAGGCGTGGATCAGCGAATAGCCCAATTCACCGCCCTCGTGAATGGAGCCGGGCGTTTCCGGCGCGACGTGACTGGGAATGCCGTAGGGCCATGAGAACTGGCGAAAGAGCCGATGCAGCCCGTTCCGGCTGCGCTCGATCGCCGGATAGCGCTCGGTGTAGGAGCCTTCGAGATATGTGTGCGCCACCAGCCCCGGCCCGCCATGCCCGGGGCCGATGACATACATCATATTCAGATCATGCTCTGTGATCAGTCGGTTGAGATGGACATAGAGAAAATTCAACCCCGGCGTCGTGCCCCAATGCCCCAACAAACGCGGCTTGATATGCGAAAGCGTGAGCGGGGCTTCCAGGAGAGGATTGTCTTGCAGATAGATCTGCCCAACCGACAGGTAATTCGCCGCGCGCCAATAGGCGTGCATTTTCCGCAGGAGATCGGGTGACATCAGATAAATCTGCCCAACCGACAGGTAATTTGCCGCCCGCCAATAGGCGTGCATTTTCCGCAGAAGATCGGGCGACAAGGGGTCAAGCATCGGAATCTCCAAGCATTCAAGTCTGCGCACCGCGCGAGCTCAGTTTCGGGCCAGGAGCTGCATCGTTGCATGTCCATGTCGTCGCGAACCTTTGCTAAACCTCGATGATCACCTCGAACGCCCGAGTGTTGGCTGCGGGTCCGTCCGCGGGTGCGGCTTTCATCTCGGGACATTCGGCATGCTCGTGAGGCGGGCGTAGCTTGCCGGTTGCGGCGTCGTCGGGGCTAGCCCCGCTTGTTCCGCGAGACGTTGGTCTTGACCGTTGCGCGGGATCGGCTTCGGTGCCCGCGCTCGTTCAGCTGCGAAAGAGCGGCCTCCGTCCCAATGCCGGGCGCTCGTCGGGCCGAGCCGCACTCGTTTGGCTCTGCTGTGTTTGCTGACTTGCCGGCTCCTGCTTCGACTGCTCGCGCCGGTCGTTCTCAATCGGCGGCATCTTGTCATCGGCCATAGTAACTCCCTCTGCTCCAGCCCACTCGATCGTCAAACGCCCACGCCCGCGGCGGTTGCCTCTTTGGAACAGATTGAAACTGACCGACCGGGCGCGCTGTCGCGGCCAATTGATACTGAGGGGAAAGCGATATCCTATGGCCGCACGTCGCGTCAGGCTCGGAATCTACCTAAATCCTCATTTCGCTGCCGGCGTGGCACAAACGGGCGTTATTCGGCGTGCAATTTTGACCCCCTGACCTTGGGGATCGCGCTGCTCGCTTTGCTTTGAAGCGGGCGGGGGGAATGCTCACCATGGAGACGATTGGCCGGATCCGGCGCAAGCATTTCATCACGGGCAGGACGATCAGGGAGATTGCCCGGGATCTGAAGGTATCCCGGAACACGGTCCGCAAGGTTCTATGGTCGGGAGCGACATCGCTCGAGTACGAGCGTGCCGTCCAGCTTCGGTCGAAGCTGGACGGTGGATGACGGAGCTCGATGAACTGTTGGCAGGCAACGCGGCCAAGCCCGCCCGTGAGCAGTTGACGCTGTGGCCTGCTGCCGGTTCCGCAGACACCGAGTTAGGTGTTTTGATGGAACCGGAGGTGGGTCATGGAGCGGCGGAGTTGCGCTCCGCTCATGATCGCGGCACATGCACAAATCGTTTTCGTATTCGGCGTGATATCCTTGAGGCGAGCGTCCTTAGCGGTCTTAAAACGCATATAATGCATCCTGCGCTCGTTCGTGAATTTACCTCCGAATATCGCCGCGAGCTCTCCCGCCTTAGTTCGATCGCAGATCAAGGGCGGAACTTGACGAAACACACTCTCATTCAGACGGAGCGCGAAATTCGCGCCATCATTGACGCAATCAAGGGAGGCTGGCACACGTCGAGCTTGCGCGACGAACTCATCGAACTCGAGGAGCGTAAGTCGCAGCTCACGAGGGAGCTAAGAGAGATGCAGCCGATCTTAGTCCAGTTGAACCCTAACCTGGCGGAGCTGTACCAGCACAACGTTTCGCGATTACACGAGAAGCTTAATTGTGACGCCGTTCGGGACGAGGCAGCTCAGATACTACGTGACCTCATACGCGAAGTGCGTCTAATTCCCCAGGGGGACGGACTCGAGATAGAGTTGGTTGGTGACTTGGCCGCCTTGCTTGCTTTCGGCAGCGAAAGCCCCCGCCATGATGGCATAACGGGGGCAAGAATAACGCTGGTAGCGGGGGAGGGAGTTGAACCCCCGACCTTGGGATTATGATTCCCCTGCTCTAACCAACTGAGCTACCCCGCCGCCAGGCGCCGCATATAGGAAAGGGGCGCGGCGTCCGTCAAGGCGACGCGCCCCCTCGTCACATGCCCCTCAACTTATTCGGCGGCGGCGCGCGCCGTCGCGATCGCGTGCCACACCCGCGCCGGCGTCGCCGGCATGTCGATGTGACGCACGCCCAACGGCTTCAGCGCATCGAGGATAGCGTTGATGACGGCGGGCGGCGCGCCCACCGTGCCGGCCTCGCCGCAGCCCTTGACGCCCAAGGGATTGGTCTTGCACGCGAGCTCGTTGTAGGTCACCTCGATCGGCGGCATGTCGTCGGCGCGCGGCATGGCGTAGTCCATGAAACTGCCCGAGAGCAGCGCGCCCCCGGCCGGATCGAACACCGCGCCCTCGGTCAAGGCCTGGCCGATCCCCTGCGCCAGCCCGCCATGGATCTGGCCGTCGACGATCATGGGATTGATGACGCGGCCGACATCGTCGGCGACGGCATAGCGCTCGAGCTTGACGACGCCGGTATCCTGATCGATCTCGAGCTCGCAGATGTGGCAGCCATTGGGGAAGCTCGGCGGCTCGGGCGCGAACGTGCCGCTGCCTTCGAGGCCGACGCCCAGATCCTTCGGCAGCCCCGCCGGGTGATAGGCGAATTTCGCGACCTCGACGATGCTGATGCCCTTGTCGGTGCCGACGACCTCGAAGCGGCCCTCCTTGAACTGGATGTCGGCGGCCGAGGCTTCGAGCATGTGCGCGGCAAAGCCCTTGCCCTTGGCGATCACCACATCGCACGCGCCGCGCAGCGCGCCGGTGCCGACGACGGCGCTCCTCGAGCCATAAGTCCCGCGGCCGAACGGCACCTGGTTGGTGTCGCCCTGGATGAGGCGGATGCTCTCGAACGGAATGCCGAGCCAGTCGGACACGACTTGCGCGAAGGTCGTGGCGTGCGACTGTCCGTGCGAGAAGGTGCCGGCGATGATGGTGCAGGCGCCGCCCGGATCGAAGCGCACTTCCATGCGCTCGTTGAAGACGCCGGCATCCTCGAGATAGTAGATGGCGGCGCGGCCCCTGAGCTTGCCGCGGCGGCGGCTCTCGGCGAGGCGCTTGTCGTAGCCCTTCCAGTCGGCGAGATCGAGCGCCATGTCGGTCGTGCGCGCGAAATCGCCGTCGTCATAGACGAAGCCCGTGGGCGTCGCGTACGGGAACTTGCCCGGCTGGATGTAGTTGCGCTTCCGCAGCTCGATGCCGTCGATGCCGCTCGCTTCGGCGGCCTTGTCGATGAGGCGCTCGATCACATAGGAGGCCTCCGGGCGCCCCGCGCCGCGATAGGGGCCGGTCGGCGTCGTGTTGGTGAAGATCGCGCGCGTCGCGAGATGCACGTTCTTGATGTCGTAGACGGCCGGCATGAGCTTCACCGACCAGATCAGCGGCACGACCGCGGCGCCGACGACATAGGCCCCGAAATTGTGGAGCGCGGTGCAGCGCAGGCCGGTGATCTTGCCGTTGGCGTCCAACGCCATCTCGGCCTCGATGATCTGATCGCGGCCGGCGTCGTCGGAGATGAATCCTTCCATGCGGCTCTGGTTCCACCTGACCGGGCGGCCGGTGAGCTTTGCCGCGAGCAGCACGAGCGCTTCCTCGGGATAGACGCCGCCCTTCATGCCGAAGCCGCCGCCGACATCGTTGGCGATGACGCGGATCTGCGTTTCCGGCATGTGGAAGACCATGCCGGCAAGCGTCTGGCGCGCGCCGTGCGGGTTCTGCGTGCTGGTATAGAGCGTGAAGCTGTCGTCGGCGCGGCTGTACTCGCCGATGCAGCCGCGCGGCTCCATCGCGTTGGCGACGAGCCGGTTGTTGACGAGCTTCACCTTCACCGCGTGCTTGGCCGCGGCGAACGCCTCGTCGGTCGCCTGCTTGTTGCCCATCATGATCGGCACGCACAGATTGCCCGGCGCCTCGTCCCACACGAGCGGCGCAGTTGGGCTTCGCCGCGCTCTCGAGATCGGTGACGGCGGGAAGCGTGTCGACGTCGATCTCGACGAGCTCGGCCGCGTCGCGCGCCTGCGCCGCGGTCTCGGCGACGACGAAGGCGACGCGGTCGCCGACATGGCGCAGTTTGTCGGTGGCGAGGATGCGGCGCATCATGCGCGTGCCCTTCGGCCCGCCCATGTCCTCGGGCATGAAGGCCGGCAGCATGTTGCCGACGCCGTGCGCCTGAAGGTCGGCGCCGGTCAGCGCCAGCACCACGCCCGGCGCGTGCCGCGCCGCGTCTGCGTCGATCTTCTTGATGCGCGCATGCGCATGAGGCGACAGCACGATCTGGCCATAAAGCTGGCGCGGCAGCACGAGGTCGTCGACATAGCGGCCGGTGCCGGTGATGAAGCGCACGTCCTCGACGCGCCGTACCGGCTGACCAATTCCAAATCTGTTGGCCATTCTCGTCCTCCCGCGGGCGGCGGCGTCGCCGCTCTTTCCCGCCCCGCGAATCTATGGGGAACGGGCGAAGGGAACAAGCGGCTTCGGCCGCTCAGGGATGGCGCCGGATCCAGCCGCCGCCGAGCATGCGCTCGCCGTCGTAGAAGACGCAGGCCTGGCCGGGCGCCACGGCGAAGGCGGGCTCGTCGAGCAGCGCCTCGCCGCCGTCGCCGTCGAGCGTGAGCGACGCCGCCGCGGGCGCGTGAGCCGAGCGCAGTTTCACCGCGCAACGGATTTCCGCGGGAGGCTTGGCGGCGCCGAGCCAGTTGACCGACGCGAGCGGCACGCGCCGCGCGCCCAAGGCTCTCGCGCGGGCCCACCACGACGCGCCGCGCTTGGGGCTCGATCCGCACCACATAGAGCGGCTCCGGCCCCGCCATGCCGAGCCCCTTCCGCTGCCCCACGGTGAAATGGACGATGCCGGCGTGGCGGCCGATGACGTTGCCCGCGAGATCGACGATGTCGCCCGGCTCGCCCGCTTCGGGCCTGAGCTTCGCCACGACATCGCCATAGCGCCCGTCCGGCACGAAGCAGATGTCCTGGCTGTCGGGCTTTTGCGCTACGGGCAGGTCGAAGCGCGCGGCCAAACCGCGCGTCTCGTCCTTCTTCAGCGCGCCCAGCGGAAAGCGCAGCAGGCCGAGCTGCGCGCGCGTCGTGCGGAAGAGGAAATAGCTCTGGTCGCGCGAAACATCGCAGGCGCGGTGCAGCTCGGGCCCTTCGGCGCCATCGACGCGGCGCACGTAATGGCCGGTGACGAGCGCCGCCGCGCCGAGATCGCGCGCCACCTGCAAGCAGGTCGCGGAATTTCACCGTCTCGTTGCAGCGGACGCACGGGATCGGCGTCTCGCCGCCGAGATAGGCGTCGGCGAACGGCTCGATCACGTCGTCGCGGAAGCGGCGCTCGTAATCGAGCACGTAGTGCGGAATGCCGATCCGTTCGGCGACGCGCGCCGCATCGCGCACGTCCTGCCCGGCGCAGCAGGCGCCCTTGCGCCCGAGCGCCGCGCCGTGGTCATAGAGCTGCAAGGTCACGCCGACCGTGTCGTAGCCTTCTTGCGCCGTGAGCGCCGCCGCGACGGAGCTGTCCACTCCGCCCGACATGGCGACGACGACGCGCGAGCCTGGGGCGAGGTCGAGCATCAGCTGTTCATCATGTTGCGGGTCGCGGCCGGCAACGCCACGGTGAGGCCGTCCAACTCCTCGGTGATGATGATCTGGCAGCCAAGCCGCGAGGTGCGCGTCAAACCGAAGGCGAGATCGAGCATGTCCTCCTCGTCCTCGCTCGCCTCTTTGAGGAGGTCGTACCATTCGGCATCGACGATGACGTGACAGGTCGAGCACGCGAGCGAGCCCTCGCACGCGCCTTCGATGTCGATGTTGTTGCGGTGCGCGATCTCGAGCACGGACAGCCCGATCGGCGCCTCGACCTCGTGCCGCGCGCCGGTGCGATCGATGAAGGTCATCTTCGGCATGAACGAATTCCGGAACTAGGCGGCGGGCGGCGCAAGATCCTCGGCCGCCTGCGCCGCGCCGAGCGCCGCCGCCTCGTCGGCCGCAGCCCCCTTGGCGAGCGCCGCCGCCTCGCGCCGCCGCATCAGCCGCAGCAGCGCGAGCCCCGCCTCGGCCGCCGCGCGCTCGACCGCCGCGCGGTCGTCATCGCACGCGATGACGGCGTGCGTCACCGGGCGCGCGAGCTGTTTTTCCGCCCGCGCGCGCAGACCCAGGAGCAAGTCGGCAAGCGTCTCGCCCGCAGGATTCGAGCGCACGGTTGCCGTCGGCGTCAGGCAGAATCTCGGCATTGCCGCCGAGCGCGATCGCGACGCGCGCCACGGCGCCGGCGAGGTCGATCCCGACCGCCGCGCCCGGCGCATCGCGATCAACAGGCGCGCCGTCGGGCTCCTCGATCTGAAACAGCTTCATCGCTCAGACGTGGAAGGATTCGCCGCAGCCGCAGCGCCCCTTCTCGTTGGGATTGCGGAAGGTGAAGCCCGATTGCAGCTTGTCCTCGACGAAATCCATCTCGGTGCCGATGATGAACATGGTCGCCTTGGGATCGATCAGGATGGTGATGCCGTCATGCTCCACCACCTCATCGAACTTGCCCTTCTCGTCGGCATATTCGAGCGTGTAGGTGAGGCCCGAGCAGCCGCGCGAGCGCACGCCCACGCGGATCCCGGCCGACGGCTTGCCGCGCCTGCCAAGCAGCGCCCGGATACGCTCGGCCGCCGCATCCGTGACCGTCATCGCCTGCTTTCGCGCCATGATCTCCTCACCCGCTAGATAGCACCCCGTATGTGGCCCCGGAAACGACGTTTTTCACCCCGCCCTGGGCGAGGCGCCGGACCGCGGCCGCGATCGTCTCGACGGCGAAATCAACCTCTTCTTCAGTATTGCCGCGGCCAAGGCCGATGCGGATCGAGGATGCCGCAAGCTCATCCGCAAGCCCCAAGGCGCGCAGCACGTAGGACGGCTCGATCTCGGCGGCGGTGCAGGCCGAGCCGGACGAGAGCGCGAGCGCCGGGCAGGCCGCCATGAGATCGGGCGCCGGCACGCCCGGGAAGCTCAGATTGAGGTTGCCGGGGAGCCGGCGCTCGGCCTCGCCGTTCAGCACCGCGTCGGGCAGGCGCGCCCGGATGCCGACGAGGAAGCGGCGGCGCAGGGCGAGCAGCCGCTCGGCTTCCGCCGCCAGCGTCTCCTCGGCGATGGCGGCGGCGGCGCCGATCCCGACGCAGAGCGGCGTCGGCAACGTGCCCGAGCGCAGGGTGCGCTCCTGGCCGCCGCCGTCGAACAGGGACACGATCCGCGCGCGCGGCCGGCGCCGCACATAGAGCGCGCCGATGCCCTTGGGCCCGTACATCTTGTGGCCCGAGATCGACATGAGATCGAGCCCCAGGCGCGTCACGTCGAGCGCGATCTTGCCGGCCGCCTGCGCCGCGTCGGAATGGAGGAGCGCGCCCTTGGCGCGGGCGAGCGCCGCGATTTCCGCGAGCGGCTGCAGCACGCCGATCTCGTTGTGCGCCGCCATGACGGAGACGACGGCCGTGCGCTCGTCGATAGCCGCCTCGAGGTGCGCGAGATCGACGAGGCCGGTGGGCTCGACCGGGAGATAGGTGACGCGGAAGCCCTCGCCTTCGAGCGCGCGGCAGCTTTCGAGGACGCATTTGTGCTCGGTCGCGAGCGTGACCACGTGATCCTTGCCGAGCGGGCGGTGGAAATGCGCGGCGCCCTTGACGGCGAGGTTGTTCGCCTCGGTCGCGCCCGAGGTGAAGACGATCTCGCGCGGCTCGGCGCCGATGAGATGCGCAAGCTGCGCCCGCGCGCGCTCGACCGCCTCGGCCGCCTCGCGGCCATAGGCGTGCGTGACCGAGCCGGGATTGCCGAATTTCTCCGTGAACCATGGCAGCATCTCGGCCAGCACGCGCGGATCGCACGGCGTCGTCGCCTGGTGATCGAGGTAGATGGGCGGATGGTTGTGCATCATGCGGCGTTGGCCCGCGTGCGTTGATAGAGCTCGCCCCACGCCTCCACGAGATGGTCGATGTCGGCGGCAACGCTGCTCCAGCCGAGGCTGATGCGGATGGCGCAATCGGCTTCCTCGGGTGCGACGCCCATCGCCTCGAGCACCGGCGAACGGCGCAGCTTGCCCGACGAGCAGGCGGCTCCCGCGCTCACCATCACGCCGGCAAGGTCGAGCGCCATCACTTGCGTCGCCGCGGGGACGCGCGGCATGGAGATGCACAGCGTGTTGGCGACGCGCGATACTTCGGCGCCGAAGACGCGCGCGCCGGGCGCGATGGCGCAGAGGCGCCGCTCGGCCTCGTCGCGCCAGGCGGCGATCGCCGCATCGTTGCCGAGACGTTCGGCGGCGTGGCGCGCGGCAATGCCGAATCCTGCGATGCCGGCGACATTCTCGGTGCCGGCGCGGCGCCCGCTCTCCTGGCCGCCGCCGCGCAGCAGCGGATGAAGCGGCAGCGCGGGCGACGCCACGAGCGCGCCCACGCCCTGCGGCCCGCCGATCTTGTGCGCCGAGAGCGTCATCAGGTCGGCGCCGAGCGCGGACATGTCGAGCGCGAGCTTGCCCGCGGCCTGGACCGCATCGGTATGAAGGAGCGCGCCATGCTGGTGCGCGAGGCGCGCCGCCGCGGCGACCGGCTGAACGGCGCCGGTCTCGTTGTTGGCGAGCATGATCGAGACGAGAGCGGGCGGACCGCTCGCGTCGAGCATGCGCGCGAGCGCGGCGAGATCGACGGTGCCGTCGGCGCGCGCGGGGATCAGCTCGACATCGACGCCGGCGCGCAGCGAATCATGCTCGAGCGCGGAGACCAGGATGCGACCCGAGATGCCGTGCAAGACCATCTGGTTCGCCTCGGTGCCGCTGCCGGTGAAGGTCACATGGTCGGCGGACACTCGCGCGAGCGCCGCGACATCGCGGCGCGCCGCTTCGACCGCCTGGCGTGCGGCGCGGCCGGCGCGATGGACCGACGAGGCATTGCCGCAGCGGGTGAGCCAGTCAGCCATCGCCGCCGCGACCTCCGGAAGGACCGGCGCCGTCGCGTTCCAGTCGAGATATGTGACGCGAGTACTCATCGGCGAAGCCTATTGCGCCGCAATCGCGTCCTGCTGCGCGCGATGCAGCACGCCGCTGCGGCCGAGACATCGCCGCTCGCACACGTCGGCGAGCGTCACCGAGCTGAGATAGAGATGAATCTGGTTGCCGAGCTCCTCCCAAAGATCGTGCGTCAGGCAGCGCGTCTTGCTGCCGGAGCAGCCGACTGGCGCGCCGGGCGTGCAGCGGGTGGCGCGGATCGGCTCGTCGACGGCGAGGATGACGTCGGAGATGCGCGTGTCCTCGGCGCCGTGCGCCAGGAGGTAGCCGCCGCCCGGCCCGCGCACGCTGCGCACGAGGCCGCCGGAGCGAAGCTTGGCGAAGAGCTGTTCGAGGTAGGAGAGCGAGATCGCCTGACGTTCGGCGACCTCGGCCAGAGTCACGGGATTGCCGCCGCCGTGCTTCGCGATATCGACCATGGCCATGACCGCATAGCGGCCCTTGGTGGTGAGCCTCATCGGCATTCTCCCTCGCTAGCGGCGACCCCCCGCCGCTTCCTCGCGCGGTTGCTCGACGGCGACGGCGACCGCGGCTGGCCGCCGCGGCACCTCCCGGCGCTCGATTTCCTCGAGCCGGGCCTTCAATGCCGCCATTTCCGCGATCATGCCGGACAGGGCATGGGCGACGGGATCGGGGATCTCGTCGCACGGCGTGCCGTACGGCAGGAACTGCGGCTTCTCCTCCTTCTTCTCGCTCTTCTCGCCGCCCAACGGGCGCGCCGGAATACCCACCACCGTGACGCCGGGCTCGACCGCCGACAGCACCACGGCGTTGGCGCCGACGCGCGCGCCCTTGCCCACCGTGAAGGCGCCCAACACCTTGGCGCCGGCGCCGACGATGACGCCATCGGCGAGCGTCGGATGGCGCTTGCCGCGGCTGAGCGAGGTGCCGCCCAGGGTCACGCCCTGGTAGAGCGTCACGTCGTCGCCGATCTCAGCGGTCTCGCCGATCACGACCCCCATGCCGTGGTCGATGAAGAGACGCCGGCCGATCTGCGCGCCGGGGTGGATTTCGATGCCAGTGACGATGCGGCCGAGATAGGACACGAAGCGCCCAAGCACGAGCCAGCCATGCCCCCACAGGAAGTGGGCCAGGCGATAGAACAGCCGGGCGTGAAACCCTGGGTAGCACAGCACCACTTCCAGCGCCGAGCGCGCGGCAGGGTCGTGCTGGAGTACGGTGTCGATCTCTTCGCGCAGGTTTTTGAATGCCATCGGAATCACTGTGCTAGGATCGCTGCCCGAGGCCTGCTTGCCAGTGAACGACGCAGAATCCGGGGCAGCGGGGGAGACGCGACGGTAACAAGACCGAGTGGAGTGGTCAAGTTTATGCGGTGTAATGTCTCGAATTGGGGCGGTAAAGCCCCCTTGTCCCACCCGGTCAATTGCCTCGGTCGGGACGGCCCGCATGCCTGAGGTGGTGATCAGCGGGCCCGAAGGGCGGCTCGAAGGGCGCTATCATCCGAGCAAGCAGCAGAACGCACCGATCGCCCTCATGCTGCATCCGCATCCGCAGCATGGCGGCACCATGAACAACAAGGTGGTGTATACGCTCTACCACGCCTTCGTGAAGCGCGGGTTCTCGGCGCTGCGCTTCAATTTCCGCGGGGTCGGCAAGAGCCAGGGCATCTTCGACCGCGGCGAGGGCGAGCTGTCCGACGCCGCCGCCGCGCTCGACTGGCTGCAAAGCTACAACGCCAATGCGGAGTCGTGCTGGATCGCCGGATTTTCGTTCGGCGCCTGGATCGGCATGCAACTGCTGATGCGCCGGCCCGAGATCGACTCCTTCGTCTCGGTTGCACCACCCGCCGACACGTTCGATTTCGGCTTTTTGGCGCCGTGCCCGGCCTCGGGCCTCATCGTCCAGGGCGACCGCGACCAGCTCGTCTCGGCCGACGCGGTGCAGCGTCTCGCCACCAAGCTCGCGCACCAGCGCGACATCCGCGTCGCCTACCAGGTGATTTCCGGCGCCGACCATTTCTTCCACAATCACCTGGAGCCGCTCGGCGGCGCGGTCGAGCGCTATCTCGAAGGGTCGCACAAGAAGCGCGAGGCGGTCGCGGCGCGGTAGCAGCCACTCACGCGGATTATGCCGCCGCGACACTCGGCGATTTCACGCCGCTCTCCATCGCGCGGCCCGGTGCGCGCTCGATGCGGCGCAGCCAAATCTCGCGCCAATACGGATAGACGCTTCTCGGGCAGCCCAGTCTGTGGAAGCCGCAGTGCAAGCCGCTGCACACCACGCCATCGAGGATGATGCAGTCCTTTCTCAGCCGCAGCAGCTTCCCGGTTCTCTCCTCGAGAATGCGGTCGACGCGGCGGAGGACACGAAAGGTGCGGCCGCAATAAGGCGCCATCTCGGCATCGAAAGTAAGGCCGCGGTTCTGGCCGGTACTGTCGAGCGTGGCCAGAATCTCGGCCTTCGAGCGCACTTGGACCAACTCGCCCGGCTGGAGATTGAGGCTTTCGCCAGGCAGTTCGAGCCTGATGGCGTGACTTCGGAGCAAATGGCGCCGCGCGCCGAAGAGCCGCGGCAGCAGTTCGTAGAGTCCGAGCGCGACCGCGCACACGAGCGTCCACAAGGCCAAGTTTCTGGTGCTCAGATCGCGCACGTAATGTCTTGGGTCATAGACGCGCAGCGGTGTGGTCGCGCGCGGCAACTCCGTCGCCTGACAGCGGTAGCGCAGCTCGCCCTTCGGCGGATTATCGGCGAACGCTTGGCGCGCCAATGTTGCGATGGCGCCGCGCATCGCTCCGATCCTGCTCGCGCTGCGATTGCGCGCCAGCGCTGCGTCAACGCCGGCGCGCGGGTCGCCGATGCGCTTGACCCACGCGTCTTTCCAGAACAGCAGACAACCGGCCTGACAGCCGCCATGGAAGCTGCCGTCGCAGCGCGCCCCGACGAGGTGAACCGCGTCCGGCAGGCGCCGCCCCTTGAAGGAGTCGATCGTGTCGCACGTCTTGTGCGCCGACTTGAAGACCTGGAAGCGGTGGCCGCAGAACCGCGCCATCTCCGCCATGAACGGCATCGCGTCGAGGCGACCCTGCGTGTCGAGGGTGGCGAGCACCTCTTCGAGAGGCCGCACCTCGACCCATTCTCCGGCCCGGAGATTGAGGCTGCGCGTCATGTCCGACCCGCATCGACGATGCGCATTGCCATCTTTCCCCCTCTTGGTAGAGCCCCTGTCGCGGCAATAACATCGGAGGTACTTCGCTGTTCCCGGGAAGATGAATTTTTTTCATGACACCGGCGTCACATGTTCGCGCGTAAAGCACATTGCGCGCGACGGATGCCGGGCCGCGAGCCCTATTGACGCTATGCGCGTATTGAGAAAAAGCCCTAATCGGCGAACGGGTCGCGCACCAGAACGGTGTCGTCGCGCTCGGGGCTGGTCGAGAGAAGCGCCACCGGGGCCTCGATCAGCTCCTCGATGCGGCGGACATATTTGATCGCCTGCGCCGGCAGATCGGCCCACGAGCGCGCGCCGCGCGTGCTTTCGCTCCAGCCTTCGATCGTCTCGTAGATCGGCTCGGCCTCGGCCTGGCCGCGCGCGTCGGCCGGCAGCCGGTCGAGCACGATGTTGCCGTGGCGATAGCCGGTGCAGACCTTGATCTCGGCGAACCCGTCGAGCACGTCGAGCTTGGTCAGCGCGATGCCGTTGATGCCGGCGACCTTGACCGCCTGGCGCACCATCACCGCATCGAACCAGCCGCAGCGGCGCTTTCGCCCGGTGACGACGCCGAACTCCTTGCCGCGCTCGCCGAGGAGCTGGCCGATGCCGTCGGTGAGCTCGGTCGGGAACGGGCCGCTGCCGACGCGCGTCGTATAGGCCTTGGTGATGCCGAGCACGTAGCCCACGGCCGCGGGGCCGATGCCGGATCCTGCCGCCGCCTCGCCCGGATGCGTGTGCGAGGATGTCACATAGGGATACGTGCCGTGATCGACGTCGAGCATCACGCCCTGCGCGCCCTCGAACAGGATGCGGCGGCCGGCGCGCTTCGCCTCGTCGAGGAGGCGCCACACCTGGTCGGCATAGGGCAGCACCTTGGGTGCCACCTCGATGAGCGATTCGAGCAGCGGCTTGCCCTCGATCTCGGCGGCGCCGAGGCCGCGCAAGAGCGCGTTGTGATGCAGCAACAGCTCGTCGAGTTTCTGCGCGAGCGCCGCCGGATCGGCGAGATCGCACACGCGGATGGCGCGGCGGCCGACGCGGTCCTCGTAAGCCGGGCCGATGCCGCGCCCGGTCGTGCCGATGCGGTTCACGCCGCGCGCTTCCTCGCGCGCGCGGTCGATCGCCGCGTGCGACGGCAGGATGAGCGCCGCGTTGTCGGCGAGGCGAAGCGAGTCGGGCGTGACGGTGACGCCCTTCAGGCGGATCGCCTCGATCTCGCGCATGAGCGCCCACGGATCGACCACGACGCCGTTGCCGATGATCGACAATTTGCCCGGCCGCACCACGCCCGACGGCAGCAGGCTCAGGCGATACTCGGTGCCGTTGATGACGAGCGTATGGCCGGCATTGTGGCCGCCCTGGAAGCGCACCACGACATCGGCGCGCTGCGACAGCCAGTCGACGATCTTGCCCTTGCCTTCATCGCCCCACTGGGCGCCGATCACCGCGACATTGCCCATGCGCCGCCCTCAGCCTAGGGGCAGTATCTTGTCACCCTCGAGCCGATGGGTGCAACCGAGCCGCCGCGCCTCGGCCGCCGCATCGGCGACGGGCTCGAGCCCCGCGACCGTGACCCAGCCGTCGCCATGCCAGCGCCGGATCGCCGCATCCGCCGTGCCGGCCGGCACGAACAGGCGCTTGCCGTGTTTCTGCGCCGGCGCGGCCTCCATGATCGTATCGGTGTAGAGCGTGAAGCCGGTCGCGTTCTCGCCCGCCTCTTCGGTGCGGTAGCGCCCGCCGCGCCCGACCTCGCCCGAAAGCCCGCGCGCGAAAAAGGCGAAGCTGATGCCGGTGTGATATTCGAAGCCGCGATTCTCCACCGGATCGACCGTGACCGCGAGGCCCGGCACGCGCGTCTCGAGCCCCGCCACCACCGCTTCGAGCCGGGCGCGTTCCGCCGCCGCCTCGCGCGGCAGGTCGAGGATGCCGAGCGCCTTCAAGGCCGGGCGCGCCAAGCCCGCGGCGCGCAGCAATTTGCCGAGAATTTCGCTGGCGCGGCCGCCGAGCGCCGCTGTTCCGGCGGCGTCCTTGTGATCCAAGGGCGCGCGCACGGCGGCGATCTGCGCCTCGCTCAAGCCCAAGGCGCGGCAGATGGACGGCACCAGCGTCGGCAAGGACAGATCGACCGAGAGCCCCTTGATGCCGAGCGTGCCCAAGGCCTCGGCCGCGACCGCCACGACCTCGAGATCGGCCGCGACCGCATCGGAGCCGATCAATTCCGCGCCGACCTGTCCCACCTGGCGCCCGGGCCTGATCTCGCTGCCGCGCACGCGCAGCACCTGGCCGGCATAGCAAAGCCGCAACGGGCGCGGCGCGTCCTTCAAACGCGTGGTCGCGATGCGCGCCACTTGCGGCGTCATGTCGGCGCGCAGGCCGATCATGCGCTGCGACACCGGGTCCATCAGGCGGAACGTGTCCTTCGCCATGGCGGCGCCGGCGCCCGAGAGGAGATTGTCCTCGTACTCGGCCAAGGGCGGCTTCACGCGCTCATAGCCATGGACCGCCAGCGCCGCGGTGAGGCGGTGGACGATCTCGGCCTCCCAGGCCGCGTCGGGCGCCAGAAGGTCGCTCAGCCCTTGCGGCAAAAGCGCGGGATGAAGCGCGTCGTTCATGCGCGCGGGATAGCCGGTTTGGCTCTACCCGGCAAGGAACAAGCGTCTTTGTCATTGCGAGGAGCCTTGCTCCGAAGCAATCTCCCGGGGGATTGCTTCGCTGCGCTCGCAATGACCAGGGACGAGAGGAGGCCGCACGCATGAAGATCATCGCCATCGAAGAGCATTACTCGACGCCGCTCTACCGCGAGAAGGTCACGGCGAACGAGTTCCGCGGCTTCTATATCAAGGCGCGCGGCGAGCAGATCGGGCACGACATCGTCAAGGAGCTGGGCGATCTCACCGGCTCGCGCATCGCGCAGATGGACGCGCACGGCGTCGATGTTCAGGTGCTGTCCTTCACCTCGCCCGGGGCGCAAGGGTTCGCCGCCGACGAGGCGATCCCGATGGCGAAGGACGCCAACGACCGGCTTGCCGCGGCGATGAAGGCGCACCCCACGCGCTTTGCCGGCTTCGCGGCGCTGCCGACCGCCGCGCCCGAGGCGGCAGCCGACGAGCTCGAGCGCTGCGTCAAGGATCTGAAATTCTGCGGCACGATGATCCACGGCCACACGCGCGGCGAATTCCTCGACGACAAGAAGTTCTGGCCGGTCTTCGCGCGCGCGGAAAAGCTCGACGTGCCGATCTATCTGCACCCGACCTTGCCGGCGCCGGCGGCGATCAAGGCCTATTTCGAAGGCTACGAGGAGATCGCGCGCGCCGGCTGGGGCTTTGCCATCGACACCTCGATCCACTTCCTGCGGATATTGTTCTCCGGCGCGTTCGACGCCTATCCGCGCTTGAAGATCATCCTCGGGCACCTGGGCGAGGGATTGCCCTTCGCCATGCACCGCTTGAACGACCACACCTATCGCGCGGCGCGGCACCGCGGCTTGAAGAAGACGCCGCTCGAATACATCCGCGACAATCTCTACGTGACGACGAGCGGCAACTGGTACGAGCCCGCCTTCGTCTGCACGCTCCTCGCGATGGGCGCCGACAGCATCATCTTCGCGATCGACTGGCCCTACGAGGCCAACAAGACCGGCATGGAGTTCTTCAACAAGCTGTCCTTGAACGACATCGACCGCGAGAAGATCGCGCACGGCAACGCCGAGCGGATATTGAAGCTCTAGCTGATCTTCGCCGCCGCGCAGCGCCTTGGCGAGGCGGAGGCGGAGCGCGTTCAAGCGGATGAAGCCCTGCGCGTCGCGCTGGTCATAGACCTGGTCGGCCTCGAACGTCACGTGCGCGAGGCTGTAGAGCGATTTCGGCGACTTGCGGCCGACGACGCGGACGTGGCCCTTGTAGAGCTTCAGCCGCACCGTGCCTTCGACATGCTCCTGGCTCTTGTCGATCAAGGCCTGCAGCATCTCGCGCTCGGGCGCGAACCAGAAGCCGTTATAGACGATCTCGGCATAGCGCGGCATGAGCTCGTCCTTGAGATGCGCGGCGCCGCGGTCGAGCGTGATGCTTTCGATGCCGCGATGCGCTTCGTGCAGGATGGTGCCGCCCGGCGTCTCGTAGACGCCGCGCGACTTCATGCCGACGAAGCGGTTCTCGACGAGATCGACGCGGCCGATGCCGTGCTTGCCGCCGAGCTCGTTGAGCGCGGAGAGAAGCTTCGCCGGCGAGAGCCGCGCTTGCCGTTGACCGCGACGGCGTCGCCGCGCAGGAACTCGATCTCGACATATTCGGGCTTGTCCGGCGCCTCCTCCGGCGCGACGGTGCGGCTGAACACGAATTCCTTGGGCTCGGCCCACGGGTCTTCCAGCACCTTGCCCTCGGCCGAGATGTGCAGAAGGTTGGCGTCGGTCGAGAACGGCGCCTCGCCGCGCTTGTCGGCGGCGATCGGGATCTGGTGCTTCTCGGCATATTCGAGGAGTGCCGTGCGCGAGCCGAGGTTCCACTCGCGCCACGGCGCGATGACGCGGATGTCGGGCTTCAGCGCGTAATAGGTCAGCTCGAAGCGCACCTGGTCGTTGCCCTTGCCGGTCGCGCCGTGCGCCACGGCGTCGGCGCCGACCTGGTTTGCGATCTCGATCTGGCGCTTGGCGATCAAGGGCCGCGCGATCGAGGTGCCGAGCAGATACTGGCCCTCGTAGAGCGCGTTGGCGCGGAACATCGGGAAGACGAAGTCGCGCACGAATTCTTCGCGCAGATCGTCGACGAAGATCTCCTTGACGCCGAGCATCTTCGCCTTCTGGCGCGCGGGCCCGAGCTCCTCGCCCTGGCCGATATCGGCGGTGAAGGTCACGACCTCGCACGCGTAGGTCTCCTGCAGCCATTTCAGGATGACCGACGTGTCGAGCCCGCCCGAATAGGCGAGCACCACCTTCTTCAGTTGCTCCGGCATCGTCTTTCCAAAAGCATCGGCGCGGGCTTAGCATGGGCCATGGCCGAGGTCACGATCTATCACAACCCGCGCTGCGCCACGTCGCGAAAGACGCTGGAGCTGTTGCGCAAACGCGGCGTCGAGCCGCGCATCATCGAGTATCTGAAGACGCCGCCCGGCGAGGCCGAGCTGAAGCGGCTGGTGCAGATGCTCGCCATCGCGCCGCGCGCGCTCCTGCGCAAGAAGGAGGCGAAGGAGGCGGGGCTCGACAGCCTTCGCTTACGGATGCGCAGATCATCGCCGGCTTGGCCAAGCACCCGATCGCGATGGAGCGGCCGATCGTCGTGAAGGGCGCGCGCGCCGCCTTGGGCCGCCCGCCCGAGGCGGTCCTCAAAATCCTCTAGGCGCACGATGATCCGCGCCTTCAGCGACCACGCCGCCAACGAGCGCACCTTCCTCGCCTGGGTGCGCACCGGCATCGCCGTCATCGCCTTCGGCTTCGTCATCGAGCGCTTCAATTTGTTCCTGATCGCGATCGCCGGTTCCGCGCCGCTGCAAGCGGCCGAGCGCGTGCGGATCGACCGATTGTCGGGGCCGCTTGGGCGCTATGACGGGCTTGCGCTCATCGCCGCCGGCCTCGCCATCATCGTGCTCGCGGCGCTGCGCTTCGTGCGCACCGGACGGCTCATCGACGACACACAAACGCACACGTCAGAGGGCTTGCGGACCGAGCTGATCCTGTCGGCGGCGATCGTGGTGGTCGTCGCCGGGTTCAGCGCGTTCCTGGTGCTCGGCTGACTCAGGGGCTCGCCGCCGCCGCGCGCTCGCTCCGGCGCAGCTTCACGCTGTCGGATTTGAGCTGGCCGCACGCGGCCAGGATGTCGCGGCCCCTGCGGCGTGCGCACGGGCGAGGGATAGCCCGCGTCGTTGACGATGTTTCCGAACGCCTCGATGGCGCGCGCCGTGGAACATTCGAACGGCGCGCCCGGCCACGGGTTGAACGGGATGAGGTTCACCTTGGCCGGGATGCCGGCGATGAGGCGCACCAGCTCCCTCGCCTCGGCGGCGCTGTCGTTGACGCCGTTCAGCATCACGTATTCGAAGGTGATGCGGCGCGCGTTCGTGGCGCCGGGATATGTGCGGCACGCCGCCATGAGCTCGGCGAGCGGGTATTTCTTGTTGAGCGGCACGAGCACGTCGCGCAGCTCGTCGCTGACGGCGTGGAGCGAGACGGCGAGATTGACGGCGAGCTCCTCGCCGCAGCGCTGCATCATCGGCACGACGCCCGCGGTCGAGAGCGTGATCTTGCGGCGCGACACCGAGAGCCCCTCGTTGTCGAGGATGATCTTCACCGCCGCCGCGACATTCTCGTAGTTGTAGAGCGGCTCGCCCATGCCCATGAAGACGATGTTGGTGAGCTGACGGTCGTCCTTGGGCGAGGGCCATTCGCCGAGCGCGTCGCGCGCCGCCATCACCTGGCCCACGATCTCGCAGGCATCGAGATTGCGCACCAGGCGCTGCGTCCCGGTGTGGCAGAATTTGCAGGTGAGCGTGCAGCCCACTTGCGAGGAGATGCAGAGCGTGCCGCGATCCTCCTCGGGGATGTGGACGCACTCCGCCTCCTGCCCGTCGGCAAAGCGCAGGAGCCATTTCCGCGTGCCGTCCTCGGAGCGCTGCGCGCGCGCCACATCGGGCCGCGCCACCACGTAGCGCGCGGCAAGATCGGCGCGGAACGACTTCGCGAGCGAGCTCATCGCCGCGAAGTCGCTGACGCCGCGGTGATAGATCCAATGCCAGAGCTGGCGCGCGCGATAGGGCGCGGCGCCGATCAGGGCCAACTCGGCCGCAAGCTCGGCGCGCGACAAGCCCACGAGATTCTTGGGCGCATCCATGCGACGAGGATATAGGGGCTCGCGCCCGCCCAGGCAAAAGCTCAGCGCTTGACGCCGCACGCCTTGTCGATGGCGGCCAAGGCCTTGTCGAAGCCGCCCAGCACATAAGTGTCGGTCGTGGCGGTGCCGCGCGCGGAGCTGCCTTTGAGGCTCGCGCGCTTGCCTTTGGCGAGCGCCTCAGTGATCGCCTTGTCGGTGGCGCTGTCCTGCGCCCAGGCGGCGTCCTTGTCGGTGAAGAGCGTGAACTTCTTGCCGTCGACGTCGAGGTCGGCCGAGGCGCCCGGCTTATAAGGATAGCCCGCATCGAAATGGACCACGTTCAGCGCCTTTTCGCCCGGGCGGTGCGTGATGTAGAGGTCGACCCGGCCGCGCGAGAGGCCGGCGGGCTCGCTCTTCTCGGGCGTGCCGACGAGGTAGCAGACCTTGCCGCCCTTATCGCTGTAGGCGAGCGCGGTCCAGCCCTGCGCGGCCAGAAGCTGCTGCGTGCCGGCGTCCTGGGCGACGGCGGCAGGGGCGGCGGCGGCAGGCGCAGAAGCGGCGGCAAAGGCCAAGAGGAGACGCGGCCGGGAAACGCAGCATGCGCCTACCATACCGGAGCGTGCCGAGTCGTGCCAAGGCCCACGCGAAAAATTAACGCATTGATTTAATTCAATAAAATTGGGTTCGTTCGGCGAAAATCGCTCGCCCCGCGCGCATCTGGGTCCGCTTGCGCGGAAACTTGGGTTCGTTCGGCGAATTGGGTTCCGAAATTCCCCACGTCTCCCGTACCGCTCGTCTCCGCCCCGGTGGGGCGGAGGGGTGCGAGCGCAGCGAGCGGGTGAGGTGGGGTCGCCACACGTCCCAGCGAGATGGCTTCGTTTCGCGAAATTGGCTTCGTTCGGTGAATTGTTTCGCTCGCGATGCGTCCGGAATGGGTTCTCTGCCAGCGACACCCGGGAGAGGGAGTCGGCGAGATTGGCTTCGTTTCGCGAAATTGGCTTCGTTTCGTAATTTGCCCCGCTCGCGCTGGCATGGCACCTCACGCTCCGCTCCCCGCATCACCTGGCGAGGATAATGCGTACAGCATCTATATGGCGGCGGCGCGCGTGAGGTCAACCCGTGCCGGGGCGCGGCGTTGACAGGTCAACGCCTCATCCGCATACTTTCGCGCTTTCCCGCCGCCCGGCGGCACCTGGGAGCAGTCTCCATGATGCGCGAGCGACGATAGGGACACGGACAGGGTCACACCATCCCGCCTTCCCTACCCTATTCGCGCAGGAGAGCAGCACGTGATTTCCCCGGTTTTGCCGACTTACGCTCGGGCCGATCTGGCGTTCGAGCGGGGCGAGGGAGCCTATCTCTTCTCGACCGACGGGCGGCGCTTCCTCGATTTCTCGAGCGGCGTCGCCGTCACATCGCTGGGCCATGCCCATCCGCATCTCGTCGCCGCGCTGAAAGCGCAGGCCGAGAAATTGTGGCATTGCTCGAACCTCTACCGCGTGCCGGGCCAGGAGCGCGCGGCCGAGCGCCTCGTCGGCGCGAGCTTCGCCGACACGGCGTTCTTCTGCAATTCGGGCGCCGAGGCGATGGAGTGCGCGATCAAGGTCGCGCGCAAATACCACGCCGCCACCGGCCATCCCGAGCGCCAGCGCCTCATCTGCTGCACCGGCTCGTTCCACGGCCGCACGCTCGCCACGCTCGCCGCCGCCGGCAACCAGAAATACCTCGACGGCTTCGGGCCGCCCGCGGCGGGCTTCGACCATGTCGCCTACGGCAATCTCAACGAGATGCGCGCGGCGGTGACGCAAGAGACCGCCGGCATCGTGGTCGAGCCGGTGCAGGGCGAAGGCGGCCTCGCCACGGCGAGCGCCGAGTATCTCGAGGGCCTGCGCGCGATCGCCGACGAGTTCGGCATCCTCCTGGTGTTCGACGAGGTGCAAAGCGGCATGGGCCGCACCGGCAAGCTCTTCGCCTATCAGTGGACCAAGATCGCGCCCGACGTGATGGGGCTGGCGAAGGGTTTGGGCGGCGGCTTCCCGGTCGGCGCGTGCCTTGCCAGCGAGCGCGCGGCGCAAGGCATGACGGCCGGCACGCACGGCTCGACCTTCGGCGGCAACCCGCTCGCGATGGCGGCGACGAACGCCGTGCTCGACGTGATGCTGGCGCCGAATTCTTCCCGCGGGTCGAGCGCGTGGCCGGGGTGCTGCGGCAGCGCCTCGAGGCGATCGCCGCGAAGTATCCGGCCTCTTCGCCGAGGCGCGCGGCAAGGGCATGCTGGTCGGCTTGCGCTGCAATGTCGGCAACGGCGAGGTGGTCGAGCGCTTGCGCCGCGAAGGGCTTCTGATCGTGGCGGCGGGCGAGAACGTGGTGCGGCTGCTGCCGCCGCTCATCATCGCGGAGAGCCACGCCGAGGAGGCGTGCGGCATCATCGAGCGCGTGGCGCGGCAATGGACGCAATGACCAAGGCGCGGCCGCGCCACTTCCTCGATCTCGACCGCATCGACCGGGCGACGCTGCGCCGCCTGCTCGACAAGGGGCACGCGTTCAAGCGCGGCACGGCGAAAGAGCGCCTGCCCGGCAAGATCCTCGCCATGATCTTCGAGAAGCCGTCGACGCGCACGCGGCTGTCCTTCGAGGTCGCGATCAAGCAGCTGGGCGGCGACGCGATCGTCATGGCGTCGAGCGAGAGCCAGCTCTCGCGCGGCGAGACCATGGCCGACACGGCGCGCGTGCTGTCGCGCTATGTCGATGGCGTGATGATCCGCACGGGCAATGCGCAAAACCTCGAGGAGCTGGCGGCGCACGCGAGCGTGCCGGTGGTGAACGGGCTCACCGAGCTCACGCACCCGTGCCAGATCATGGCCGACGTGATGACGCTCGAGGAGCGGAAGGGCGATCTCGCGGGCAAGATCGTCGCCTGGTGCGGCGACGGCAACAACGTGGCGACGAGCTGGATCCACGCCGCCGCGCGCTTCGGCTTCGAATTGCGGCTCGCGTGCCCGAAGACGCTCGAACCGCCGGCCACGGCGCTCGCCTGGGCCAAGGGCGAGGGGGCGTCGCGTCAGCGTCGGCGCCGACCCGCGCGCGGCGGCAACAGGCGCCGATTGCATCGTGACCGATACCTGGGCCTCGATGAACGTGGCCGATCCCAAGGCGCGCGTCGACATGCTGCTGCCCTACCAGGTCGATGCGCGGCTCATGGCGCTCGCCAAGCCCGACGCCATCTTCATGCATTGCCTGCCGGCCAAGCGCGGCCAGGAAGTGACGGCCGACGTGATCGACGGGCCGCACTCGGCGGTCTGGGACGAGGCCGAGAACCGCCTCCAGTGCAGAAGGCCATCCTCGCGTGGTGCATGGGATAGCTGCCTGATCCGTTGAACGTGTGCGTCTACGTGCAGAAGGCCATCCTCGCCTGGTGCATGGGATAGGAGATCGAAATGGCTCTGACGGGCAGGCAACAGCGATTGCAACGCGAGTTCGAGCGCCGCCGCGCACGAGCGCTAAAGCGTATACGCGTGCTCCGCAAGAAGCTTCCCGCTGACTTGAAATTCGATTCGCGAGTTCCGCGAATAGCCGCGGACGGGATTCCGGCTGGATCGCCTAGGCACCGCATGATCGCCGCGTCAGCATCCTGCTGCGTCCTTCGACTTCGCTCGCTGACGCTCGCTCCGCTCAGGATGAGGAAATTTGTAAGAAACGTGCCTCGGCGCCGGCCGTTCGAACTTCGCAGCGGCAGGGACCTTGACCATCGCTAAGCGAGCGCCAACATTGCCGCTTCCATGCGCACTCTCATCGCAGACGATCTCGTCCAGCCGTTCCAGATCGATTCGTTCGAGCTGCGCGGCCGGCTCGTGCGGCTTGGGCCGCTCGTCGATCAGATCCTGACGCGGCACAATTATCCCGAGCCGGTGGCGGAGCTTCTCGGCGAAGCGATCGTGCTGGCGGTGGCCTTGGCGCGCGCGCTCAAATACGAGGGCGTCTTCACCCTGCAGACGAAGGGCGACGGGCCGGTGCGGCTCATGGTGGCGGACGTCACCACGGCGGGCGCGGTCAGGGGCTATGCCCAGGTCGATCAGGCGCGGCTCGAGCAGGTGATGGCGGCGGGCGCGGCGGCGGCGCAAGGGCCGGTGCCGCGGCTTCTGGGCGCGGGCTATCTCGCGCTCACGGTCGATCAGGGCGAGCATACCGAGCGCTATCAGGGCATCGTCGCGCTCGAAGGCGCGAGCCTGGTCGAGTGCGTCCATCATTATTTCCGCCAGAGCGAGCAGGTCGAGGCCGGGCTCAAAGTGGCGGTGACGCGCGTGCCCGATGACGGCGGCATCCCGCGCTGGCGCGCCGGGTGCCTGATGATCGAGCGCCTGCCCGAGGAAGACCGCGGCCTCGGCGAGGACGCCGAAGAGGGCTGGCGGCGCGCCATGATCCTGATGAGCTCGTCCACGTCGAAAGAGCTGGTCGATCCCGCTCTTTCGCCCGAGGCGCTGCTCTATCGCCTCTTTCACGAGGAGGGCGTGCGGGCATATCGCCAGCGCAAGCTCAAGGCGGAATGCCGCTGCTCGCGCGGCCGGGTCGAGACCATGCTGCGCGCGCTCGACAAGGACGACATGCGCGACATGACGGTCGACGGCAAGATCCTCGTCACGTGCGAGTTCTGCTCGGCCGTCTATGCCTTCGCCGCGGACGAGGTGGCGGCGCTCGCGTCGGGTTGAGGCTTGCCCCTCGCCCCCGAGAGGGCGTCTTGAAATTGCCGCAAAGGGCGTGCAAGGCTCGCCCACCCCTCCCCGCCTCGCGGACGAACCCCATGCAAGCACTCTCCCGGCGTGCCCTCGCTCCCGTCCTCGCGCTCGTGCTCCTCGCGTCCTGCGCGAGCCCGCCGCCGCGGCCCACTTATCCCGACATCCGCTTCACCGGCATGGCGCCGCTGCAGCTCGAGGTCGCGACGGTCGAGGTGCATCAGGATTACGCGATGCCGTTCAAGGAGCCCAATGTCGAGCACCTGTTCCCGGTGCCGCCGTCGCGCGCGCTCGAGAACTGGGCGCACGACCGGCTGAAGGCGGTGGGGAATTCGGGCCGCGCCCTGTTCTCGATCCGGGTCGCGAGCGTCATCGAGACCGAGCTGCCGGTGCAGCAGGGCATCACCGGCGTGTTCACGACGGAGCCGTCGGAGCGCTACGACCTCACCATCACGGCCGCGCTCACCATCAACCAGAACGGGCTCGACGTGCACACCGCCAACGTCACGACGACGCGCTCGCAAAGCGTGCTCCAGGGCATCACGCCCAACGACCGCGACAAGGCGTGGTACGACATGACGCAGGCGGCCATGGCGGATTTCGACAAGCAGATGGAATCCGAGATCCGCAATTCGTTCGGCGATTACCTGGTGCGGTAGGTCAGCCGTCAGCTATCAGGTTTCGTTCAGACATTGGTCAGCGCGCCGCCCGAGGGGGCGCCGATGATGGCCAGGAACTCGCGCCGGGTCGCCACGTCGCTGCGGAAGGCGCCGAGCATGCGCGAAGTCACCATGGCGACGCCCGGCTTGTGCACGCCGCGCGTCGTCATGCATTGGTGCGCCGCCTCGATCACCACGGCGACGCCCTTGGGGCGCAGCACCTCGTCCAAGGTGTTGGCGATCTGCGCCGTCATCTTTTCCTGGATCTGGAGCCGCTTGGCATAGAGCTCGACCAGCCGCGCCAGCTTCGAGATGCCGACGACGCGCGTCCCGGGCAGATAGGCCACGTGCGCCTTGCCGATGATCGGCGCGATGTGATGCTCGCAATGGCTCTCGAAGCGGATGTCCTTCAGGACGACCATCTCGTCGTAGCCGTCGGTCTCCTCGAAGGTGCGCGCCAGGAGCTCGACCGGGTCCTCGGCATAGCCCGCGAAATATTCGTCGAACGCGCGCACGACGCGGCCGGGCGTGCCGCGCAATCCTTCGCGCAGCGGATCATCGCCGGCATATTCGAGGAGGAGCCGCACCGCCGCTTCCGCGTCCTCGCGCGACGGGCGCACAAGGGGCACGGGAGCCGAGCGCTTCGTGCCGAGCGCATGAATATCCGCAGGCTTCGACGCCATGTTCTGTCCTTCCGCCTCTTCCCTAATTCAGTCTGACCGATTGGTGCGGGCTGTCGAGCGAGAAGGCGGGCACGGCCACGGAAAACGTGCCGCCGTCGCCCGTCTCCATCTCGTAGCTGCCCACCATGATGCCCGACGGCGTCGCCAGCGGCGTGCCGCTCGTATATTCGAAGGCCTCGCCGGGCTTCAGCACCGGCTGCTCGCCGACGACGCCGGGCCCGCGCACCTCGTGCAGGCGGCCGAGCGCGTCGGTGATGCGCCAGTGGCGCCGGCGCAGCTGCACGGTCTCGGGTCCCTTGTTCTCGATCCGCACGTGATAGGCCCACACGAAATGGCTATCGCCGGGGCGCGACTGCTCCTCGAGAAAGACGGGCTTCACCGTCACCGTGATCGATCGCGTGGTCTCTTGGTACAAAAGCGGCCTTTCTCGCCCGGAAGGACGTTATTTTGTACCGCGACCGGTGCGCGTCAAGGCGGAGGGTCCGGACGGCAACGTACGGTTAACCGGCCGATCCCGCCGCCGGGCGCACGCGGTTTCACACAAGATCGATCCGCGCACGATGTCCGGCCGCGCCGGCGAGGCGCTGATCGCGCGTCAAGAGCCGCGCGTCGAGCGCTTCGGCAAGGGCCACATAGACGGCATCGTAGGCCGTGAGATTGTGCCGCAACTCCCACACCCGCGGCAGCAGCACATCGTGCGGATAACGGTGCAGATCGAGATCGGACAAATCGGCCAGCGCCTCGCGACCGCGCTCGGGCGCGATCTGGCGCACCGATTCATAGCGGCGCAGCACCTGCGCCACTTCGACGTCGAGCAAATGGGGCGCGTGCAGCGTCTCGCCGGGTCGAAACATCCGCTCTTCGACAGAGGCCGCTGCCGGCGTCCGCAGGAGCACCTCGAGCACCGCCGAGGCGTCCAGGACGATCACCGCGCGTCGCGCTCCGCGCGGACCGCTTGCGCCGGCGCGACGCGAGGCACGACCGCGGACCGCCGCTCCAGTCGCTCGCGCATTTCGGCAAGCGTCGGGCGCTCCGCCACGCGGCGCAATTCGGCAAGGAGATAGTCCGAGAGCGACATGCCTTCGAGCGCCGCGCGCGACTTGAGCTTGCGGTGAAGCGCGTCGGGAACGTTGCGAATTTGGATCATGATTGACATGTGGAAAACATAAACACATGTGCAGCACATGTCAAGGCGACAAACGAAAGTGCGGCAGGCGCGCTGCTAGCGCTCGTCCTCGACGAGGCGCTGCAGATATTTGCCGTAGTCGTTGTCGCGCAGCTTGTGGGCCAGCGCGAGAACGTCCTCGCGCGTGATGTAGCCCATGCGCAGCGCCACCTCCTCGACGCAGCCGATCTTCAATCCTTGCCGCGCCTCGACGGTGCGGACGAACTCGGACGCCTGGATCAAGGCGTCGTGCGTGCCGGTGTCGAGCCAGGCGATGCCGCGGCCGAACTTCTCCACGCGCAGCTCGCCGCGCGCGAGATAGATGAGATTGAGATCGGTGATCTCGAGCTCGCCGCGCGCCGAGGGACGGAGCGTTCGCGCATAGTCCGCGGCGTGGCCGTCGTAGAAATAGAGGCCGGTCACGGCGAAATTCGAGAGCGGCCGGGCCGGCTTCTCCTCGATGCCCTGGACATTGCCCGCCGCATCGAACGCGACGACGCCGTAGCGCTCGGGATCCCGCACCCAATAGCCGAACACGGTGGCGCCGTGCTCGAGCGCAGCCGCGCTCGCCAGCATCTCGGGCAAGCCGTTGCCGAAGAAGATGTTGTCGCCGAGGATGAGGCAGCACGGCGAGCCGGCGAGAAAGCGCTCGCCGATGAGGAAGGCCTGCGGCAATCCCTCCGGGCGCGGCTGCGCCGCATAAGTCAGAGCGATGCCCCATTGCCTGCCGTCGTCGAGGACCGCGCGATAGCGGTCCTGATCTTCCGGCGTCGTGATGACGAGAATGTCGCGGATGCCGGCGAGCATCAGGACGGTGAGCGGATAATAGATCATCGGCTTGTCGTAGACGGGGAGGAGCTGCTTGCTCACGCCGCGCGTCAGGGGATAGAGCCGCGTGCCGCTGCCGCCGGCGAGGATGATGCCCTTCATGACGCGAGCCCCAGCCGTTCGCCGCGATAGCGCTCGGCGACGAGCGGCCGCCACCAGTCTTCGTGCGCGAGATACCATTCGACCGTGCGCCGGAGTCCGGTCGCGAAATCGATCGCAGCGCGGAAGCCGAGCTCGTCCCGGATGCGCGTGCCGTCGATGGCGTAGCGGAAATCGTGGCCCGGGCGGTCCTCGACGAAGGTGATGAGGTCGGCCGCCGCGCCCGCGCGAAGCTTCAGGCCGTCGAAGATCTGGCAGATCGCGCGCACGACCGCGAGGTTGGTGCGCTCGCCGCCGCCGCCGCCGACATTATAGTCGCGGCCGGGCTGCGCGCGCGTGGCGATCAGGTGGAGCGCGCGCGCGTGATCCTCGACATGGAGCCAGTCGCGCACGTTCTCGCCCTTGCCATAGACGCGCAGCGGCTTGCCGTCGATGCAGTTGACGATGGCGAGCGGAATGAGTTTCTCCGGAAACTGATAGGGGCCGTAATTGTTCGAAGAATTGCTCACGATCGCCGGCAGGCCATAGGTCTTGTGCCAGGCGCGCACCAGGTGATCGGCCGACGCCTTGCTCGCGGCATAAGGCGAATTGGGGCGGTAGGGCGCTTCCTCGCCGAACGTGCCGTCGCTTCCGAGCGCGCCGAACACCTCGTCGGTCGAGACCTGGTGGAAGCGGAATGATGCGCGTTGCGCCGGATCGAGCCCGCGCCAATGGGCTGTCGCGGTTTCGAGCAGCACGTAAGTGCCGACAATGTTCGTTTCGATGAAGGGCGCGGGGGCATCGATCGAGCGGTCGACATGCGTCTCGGCGGCGAGGTTCATGACGATGTCGGGGCGGTGGCGCGCGAACGACATCCGCCATCGCCGCGGGGTCGGCGATGTCGCGCTCTTCGAAGGCATAGCGCGCGCCCGCTTCGATCCCGGCCAATGTCCTGAGGTCGCCGGCATAGGTGAGCTTGTCGACATTGACGACGCGCGCATCCGTCTCCGCCATGAGATAGCGGATCAGCGCCGATCCGATGAAGCCGGCTCCCCCCGTGACCAGGATGTTCAAGGCGGCGCCTCGCGAAATGCGCCGCGACTATACCATTCCGGTGTCTTCCGGATGGCATTTCTAGAGCATCCATGACATGATCCCGCGCCCTTCCGGAGAGCAGCGATGGAGCCATCGGGCGCGCGCCTCGACGTGCGCGGTGAGATCGAGAAGACCGCGCAGATGCTGCGCGCGCTCTCGGCCGATTCGCGTCTCGTCGCCGAGATCGAGCGCGCCGCCGAGACGATCGTCGCGGCGCTCAACTCCGGCCACAAGGTGCTGTTCGCCGGCAATGGCGGCAGCGCCGCCGATGCGCAGCATCTGGCGGCGGAGCTCGTCGGGCGCCTCGCGCTCGAACGCAAGGCGCTGCCGGCGCTCGCCTTGACCGCGGACACGTCGGTCCTCACCGCGCTCGGCAACGATTACGGCTTCGATCGGGTGTTCGCGCGCCAGGTCGAGGCGCTGGGAGCGGCCGGCGACGTGCTCGTCGCGATCTCGACCTCGGGCCGCTCGAAGAACGTCGTGGCGGCGCTGGGCGCGGCGCGCGCGCGCGGCCTCAAGACGATCGGGCTCGCGGGCGAAGCGGGCGGCGAGATGGCGGAATTATGCGACACGTGTCTCAAGATTCCGTCGCGCGAGACGCAGAAGATCCAAGAAGGCCATATCGTCGTCGGCCACATCATCTGCGGCCTCGTCGAAGAGGCGATCGCCCGCACGGCGTGAGGCGGAGCGATTCGCCTGCCGCCTAGTGCCCTCTAGCGCGGCGCTAAACCAGCACGCGACGCATCCTTACAGCAGCGTAACCTACGGTTAACGGGTCGTTAAGCCGGCACGCGCCAGTTTCCGGCACCGGCGAGATATTCGCCATTTGGCGGGCGAAAGGACCTTGACGATGACGGGAGTGGCACATTCGGACTGGTTTTTCGATCACGCGCATCATCACGCCTTCACGGGCGACGCGCACAATCCCGATCCGCCGGCGACGGCGCACACGACGGCAACCGCCAGTACCGATCACGCCTCTTCCGTCGCATCCGTTTTGAAGACGCTGTGGCTCAGCGAGCCGCCGACGCTCACCGTCGGCAGCAGCGCGCTGACCGTCGACGAGGGCGGCTCGATCGCGCTGCCGATCAGCGTCGCGCCGTCCGGCGCGCACGGCACCACGACCACGGTGACGATCGCCGGGCTCGCGAGCTACGAGACGATCACCGATCAGCTCGATCACACAGTGTTCACGGCAAGCTCCGGCGCGGTCACGCTCACCGCGGCCGAGGTGAATAGCGGCTTGACGCTCAGCTCCGACTACGCCGGGTCCGGCCATCCGGTGAACACGCTCACCGTCACGGCGAGCGAAACCCACGACCACCAGACGCTGAGCTCGGCGCCGCAGACCATCCAGGTGACGGACCCGAAGGCGGCCACGAGCAGCACCACCGCCGCCGCCACCAGCAATGCCCTGACCCTCACCGTGTCGGGCGACAATTACCACGGCGACCCGACGATCAAGGTGCTGGTCGACGGCAAGCAGGTCGGCAGCAGCAGCTATACGATCACCGCGGATCATACCTCGGGCCAGTGGCAGACCATCACGATCAGCGGCAATTTCAGCACGACGGCCGCACACCAGGTGCAGATCCAGTTCACCAACGACGCCTGGAGCGGCGTTTCGTGGTGGTCCTCGGGCGGCCACCCCGACGGCAACGACCGCGACATCTATGTCCAATCGATCTCCCTCAACGGCGAGACGCTCACCGGCAACCAGGCCACCTCGAACACCGCCACGAACGGCGTCGACAAAGTGTCCAGTCCGACCGTCGCGGTGATGGACATCGACGGCACGCTCGCCTTCAACGTCGCGGCCGCATCGACGGGGTCGAGGGCAGCGGCGGCGGTTCGGGCACGGCCGGGCAGCGGCACCGGCTCGGCAGCACCGGCACCGGCTCGGGAGCACGGGCACCGGCAGCACCGGCAGCACCGCAGCACCAGCAGCGGCACGCTCACGGTCGGCACCGGCGCCGGCGCGGCGCCGTCGGGGGCGGGCTTCTACGTCTCGCCGACCGGCAGCGACAGCAACCCCGGCACGCTCGCCGCACCCTTCGCCACGCTGGCGAAGGCGCAGCAGGCGATGGAAGGAAGCTCGACCAAGACGACCTATGTCGAAGGCGGCACCTACCACCTCACCAGCACGCTCACGCTCACCTCCGCCGATAATGGCGAGAGCTGGGACTACTATCCGGCGAGCGGCGTCGATTCCGCCATCCTGACCGGCGGCGGCTCGCTCACCACGATGATCGAACTGGGCGCCAACAACGTCACGATCGACGGCCTCACGATCGAGGACTACGGCAGTTTCGGCATCCACCACGATGTCGGCGCCAACGCCACGCCGCTCACAGGCATCACCATCGAGAACTGCGACATCGGCGACAGCACGGTGACCGGAACGTGGCAATCGGGCGCCATCTTCATCGGCAACGTCAATGGCATCACCATCGCCAACAACTACATCTTCAACGTGCAGAGCATGGGGATCGCGCTCTACGCCTACAGCGCGGGCAATGTGCTCGACAATGTCAGCATCACCGGCAACGTGGTCGTCGGCGCCGTGCAGGGCATGACCGACGGCGGCGCGATCTATGTCAACGACCACAGCGGCTATCACGGCAGCAACATCTCGATCACCAACAACTACGTGGCCGACTATGGCTCGGCCTCGTCCTCGCGCGCGGCCGGGATCTATCTCGACGACAGCGCGAGCTACTGGACCGTCTCGGGCAACGTGATCGGGCCGCCCAATCCCGCGAGCCCCAACAGCAGCCAAAGCGATTATGCCGTCGAGGTCAACAACGGCAGCCACAACACGATCACGAACAACATCATCGATCTCGGCTCGACCGGGAACGTCTACGACGTGCTGTGGTATTACGGCGACAACCCGACCACGTCGCTGACCGGCGCCGAGCCAGTCGGGCGAGACGTTCGCGAACAACATCGTCATCTCGAATTTCTCCGGGTCCGATTCCCCGCGCGAGGACGGCACCTATGCGTTCTACGAGAATTCGGGCAGCGCGAGCGGCTACACCATCGACAACAACGTCTATTACAACTATGGCGGCGGCCAGATGCTGACGAACGGCCCGGTCGCGAGCGATGCGAACCCGTCCATGACGAATCCGATGCTCTCGGGCTGGGATTACGTGGTCGCGTCGAACAGCCCGGCCATGGCGCTCGGATTCAAGACGATCGTCGGCGGCTGGGGACCGGCGGGCTTCATCATCCCCGAGACCGATCCGACGCCGTCCGACGTCTAGCGTGGCGCCGGACGCGTTCGGGAGGCGTCCGGCCCAACCGCCCGCCCGTCGCAGCGATGGGCGGGCGGTATTTTTTTCGGCCGCGCCGCACGCGTCCTCGTCACGTGCCTTCGTAATAAATCTTAACGAGAACACGCGAATGTCATAGTTACGGAAGCGTGAAAACAGCGGTCGAATAGGGTACACTCGCGGGCAACCAACGGCTGCGGGTTAACGCTTCGCCATGTCGGATACAATCGGGCACGTCGTTCCGCAGCCGGAGGCTGAGGGCAGCGCGGACGCGCCAATCCATTCGGAAGACTCCGACAGCGCGCTCTCAGGCGCATCGGGCGACACATCCGCCGCCGATCAGCAGGATTTCGGTGCCAAGGATCCGGGCGCCCGTGCCCAGGATCCGGATCGCCCGCATCGCGCCTTCGCCTATGCGCCCGGCTCGACCGCGCTGGCGGCGTCCGATCCCTCGTCGCCTTCGTCCGCGCCCGAGAGCCCGTTCGGAGCATTCGCCGACGCCGTCATCGCCGCGCCGGAGATCGTCAGCGGCGCGGCCCTGCTCGATGAGGCGCCCGCCATCGCGCCCTCGAGCGGAAGCGACCTCGTCGTGCCATCGAGCGGCAGCGAACTCATCCCTCCCGGCATCGTCTTTCAGACCGATCCCGTCTCCAACCAGGCGGACATCGTCGTCCAGGGCCAGGCTGCGACCAATGCCTATGGCGTCACCGGCGCCGGCATCAAGATCGGCATCATCTCCGACAGCTTCAACACGCTTGGCGGCGCGGCGGCCGCCGAAGCGGACGGCGCTTTGCCGACAGCGGCCAACGTGCACATCCTCAAGGACGCCTCGAGCGGCACCGACGAAGGCCAGGCGATGGCCGAGATCGCGCATTCGATCGCGCCCAACGCGCAGATCTATTTCTACACCGCAGGCTCGTCGGACGCCGGCATGGCGCAGGCGATCGAGGCGCTCCAGGCGGCGGGCTGCCAGATCATCGTCGACGACGTGGCCTTCCTCGACGAGCCGTATTTCGAGGAAGGCGGCACGATCTCGCAGGCGGTCGACCAGGTCGTGGCCGACGGCTCGACCTATTTCACCGCCGCCAACAATTTCGCGCAGTCCTATTACCAAGGCTCGTTCGCGCCGATCGTGAGCAGCGGCACGACGTTCGAGGATTTCAACGTCGCCGGCGCGCCGCAGCCTTATTACGAGCCGATCACGATCCCGCGCGGCGCCTCTGTCCTCATCGATCTGCAATGGGCGCAGCCGTTCAAGACAAGCGACGGCGCCGCGAACGGCAACGGCTCGAACTACAGCCTCGCCTACCGGCTGCTCAACGCCTCGGGCGGCACGGTCAGCATCGGAAACGCGCTCGACAAGGGCGGCGACCCGGTCCAGTTCGGCGAATTCACCAACACCAGCTCGAACACGACCTTCTATCTCGAAGTGTTCGAGAACCAGACCGGCACCGTGAGCCCGGGCGAGTTCAAGATCGTCGCCGAGGACGATTCCTTCTCGCCCGTGGTGTTCGAAGATCCGAACGCCGCCACCGGCGCAGGCACCGTGTTCGGCCACGAGGAGGATCCGAGCGCGATCACGGTCGGCGCCGTGCCGGAGAGCGCGCCCTCGACGCTCGAGCCGTTCAGCGGCACCGGCCCGGGCGAGTTCTATTACAATTCGAGCGGCGTGGCGCTGTCCTCGCCGGTTACCGCCGGCAAGGTCAACCTGCTCGCGCCCGACGGCAACTCGACGACGATCTTCAATCCGTTCTACGGCACGTCGGCGGCGGCGCCCGCGGCGGCGGCGGTGGGCGCGCTCGTGCTCCAGGCGAACGGCGCGCTCAATCCCGCCGACATCGAAAACGTCCTCGACAATTCGGCGCAGTCCACCGTCCCGGGCACTGCCGCGCAAACCGGCGCGGGCCTCGTCGATGCCTACCTCGCCGTCGGCGACGCCGAGACGCTCACCTTCAGCGAGACCTCTTCGACCGGCACGCTCCTCGGCACGCACTTGAACGATACGTTCCTCGGCGGCCCGGGCAATCACACGATCAACGGCGAAGGCGGCATCGACACGCTCAGCTATGCCGCGGCGCCGGCCGCGGTCACGGTCAATTTCGCGACCGGAACGGCCACGAACGGCTATGGCGGGACCGACAGCTTCTCCAACATAGAGATCGCCGACGGCTCGGCCCATAACGATACGTTCGTGTCAGGCGCCGCGGGCGCGACGATCTATGGCGGCGGCGGGCTCGACAGCCTCGATTTCAGTATCCTCGCCGGCGCTGGGCTCCTCGCGCTCGACGGCGGCATGTTCGCCGCGGACCAAGGGAGCGGCAGCGGCAGCAATGCCGGCACGATCGATGTCACCGGCAGCACCTCGCTCGAAATCTTCGGCACGCTCGCCAACGCGGGCAGCCTCGTCGCCAACGGCGCCGATCTCGACGTCACCGGCACGCTCACGGGCGCGGGCGCGGCGCTGGTCGAGAATGGCGGCATCTTCGAGCTTGGCGGCGGCGACGCGGCCGGCGTTACGTTCGGCGGCAGCGACAGCACGCTGAAGCTCGACGCGCCGACGAGTTTTGCCGGCGACGCAATCTCGGGGCTCATCCTCGGCGACGTGCTCGATCTCGTCGGCGCGAGCGTCGCCAGCGCGACGGTCGCCGGCGCGACGCTCAGCATCGTCGAAAGCGGCGGCACGAACTTTTCCTATACGGTTTCGGGCGCGCTCGCCGGCGACCATTTCGGCATCACCGGCGACGGCTCGACCGGGACCGACCTCATCCTCGAGAGCGGCAGCGGGACGAGCTTCGCGCTCGCCCAGGCGACGCTCAATACCTCCTCGACGCTCAATCTCGGCAATGCGCGGGTGGGCGGCACGCTCAGCCAGACCCTCAGCATTTCCAACAGCGCCAGTCCGCCCGCGGAATCGCTCGACGTTTTGCTCGGGCCGACGAGCGGGGATGCGACGGCGTCGGGCTCGATCTCGCTGCTGGCCGCCGGCGCGACCAACACCAGCGGCATCGCGGTCGGGCTCGGCACGGCGTCGGCGGGCGCGCAAGGCGGCACCGTCACGCTCGATAATTTCTCCGACGGCTCCGGCACCGACGGCAGCGGCACGACCAGCCTCGGGACCGGTACGATCTCGGTCAGCGGCACTGTCTATCGCGAGGCGACGGCATCGGCCGCGGCGCCATCGACGCCGCTTATCTTCCACGTCGGCGGCAGCGGCGCGGTGCCGATCACCGTCACCAACACCGCGGCGAGCGACGGCTTTTCCGAGAACCTGCTCGCGACGATCGGCACGGCGAGCGGCGTTGGCGCCAGCGGCACGACCCCCGACATCGCGGCGCAAGGCACGAGCAGCGCCATCACGGCCACCGTCTCGACCGCGAGCGCCGGCACGGTCAGCGGCAGCGTCACGCTCGATTTCGCATCGGACGGCACCGGGATCGATGGGTTCGGACCCACGGCGGACGGGACCCAGACCGTCGCCATCAATGCCACGGTCGACAACTATGCCGTTGCGGCATTCGAAGAAGTGTCGGGCGGCGGCACGTGGAGCCAGAGCGGCACGAGCTATACGCTGAGCCTCGGCTCGATCGCGCTCGGCGCGACGCCGGTCACGGTCGGGCTCGGCGTCCTTAACAATGTCACGGGGCCGGCCGACCTGTTGAGCGGCAGCTTCGCCACCTCGGGCCCGAGCGCGTTCACGCTCGCGGGCTTCGGCGCGTTCTCGAACCTCGGCGCGGGCCAGACCGATACGTCGCCCTCGGTGACACTGTCGACGAGCACCACCGGCAGCTTCTCCGAAACCATCACGCTCAACTCGGCGGGTTCGAACGCGAGCGGATATTCGGCCGCGCTCGCGGCCGAGACGCTCACCATCACCGGGACGATCAGCGCTCCCAGTTATGCGCTCGCGAGCCCGAAGCTCAACACATCCTCGTCGCTCAATCTCGGCAATGCGCGCGTGGGCGGCACGCTCGCGCACGCGCTCAGCATTACCAACAGCGCCACGCCGCCGGCGGAATCGCTCGACGTTGCGCTCGGCGGCACGACCGGCGACGCGGCGGCATCGGGCGCCATATCGCTGCTGGCCGCGGGCGCCACGGATTCGAGCAGCATCACGGTCGGGCTCGGCACGGCGACCGTGGGCGCGCAAAGCGGCACCGTCACGCTGCAATATTCCTCCGATGGCACGGGCACGGACGGCAGCGGCACGACCAGCCTCGGCAGCGCCACGGTCTCGCTCACCGGTACCGTCTATCGCGAGGCGACGGCGTCGGCCGCGGCGCCGTCAGCACCGCTCATCTTCCATGTCGGCGACAGCGGCGCGGTGCCGATCACCGTCACCAACACCGCGGCCAATGACGGCTTGTCCGAAAATCTGATCGCGAGCGTCGGCACGGCGAGCGGCGTCAGCGCGAGCGGCACGACCGGCGACATCGCGGCGCAAGGCGCGAGCAGCGCGATTGCCGCCACCGTTTCGACCGCGAGCGCGGGCACGGTCTCGGGCAGCGTCACGCTCAATCTGCAATCGGACGGCACCGGGATCGACGGGCTCGGCGCGATCGCGGACGGCACGGCGATCGTCGCTATCAACGCCACGGTCGACAGCTATGCCGTTGCGGCATTCGAAGAAGTTTCGGGCGGCGGCACGCTGAGCCAAAGCGGCACGAGCTACACGTTGAGCCTCGGCTCGATCGCGCTCGGCGCCACGCCGGTCACGGTCGGGCTCGGCGCCCTCAACAACGTCACCGGCCCGGCCGATCTTCTCTCCGGCAGCTTCGCCACCTCAGGCCCGAGCGCGTTCACGCTGTCGGGTTTCGGCGCGTTCTCCGGCCTCGGCGCGGGCCAGGCCGACACCTCGCCCTCCGTGACGCTTGCGACCGGCACCGCCGGCACTTTCAGCGAGACCATCACGCTCAATTCGACCGGCTCGAACGCGAGCGGATATTCGGCCGCGCTCGCGCCCGAGACGCTCACCATCACCGGCACGATCGTCACGAGCATGTCATGGGTCGGCCCGAGCCCGTCGAGCCGCTCGGGCTCGTTCAACACCGCCGCCGACTGGTCGCCCGCCGCCGTACCGGCAAGCGGGACCGCGGTGACCATCGCCAATGCCGGCGCCTACACCGTCACGAGCAGCACCAGCAACACCATCGCCTCGCTCGCGCTCAGCGACAGCGCGGCGACGCTCGCGGTGAGCGGCGGCACCTTCAGCATCCTCGGCAGCTCGACCAACGCGGGAACGATCTCCGTCTCCAGCGGGGCCACGCTGCAACTCGCCGGCACGATCACCAATTCGGGCGGCACGCTTGCGGCCGCGGGCGGGGTCATCGATCTTTCGGCCGCGATCCTCTCGGGCGGCACGCTGCAAAGCTCCGCGGGCGGCGGCTTCGCAACGCAAGCGGGCGCCGCCAGCGCGCTCACCGGCGTCACGCTTGCCGGCACGGTCACCGTGAGCGACGGCACCACGCTCGCGCTCCGCGGCAGCATCACCAACAACGGCACCATCGCGCTCGCCTCGACCGGCGACACGACGCGCCTCACGATCGGCACCGTGACGCTCGCGGGAAACGGCGCGATCACGCTCGGCAACAATGCAGGAAACCAGCTTCTCAGCAACGGCACGGCGGTGACGTTCACCAACACCGAGACCGTCGCCGGCGCCGGCACGATCGGCGATTCTTACATGACGCTCGTCAATGCCGCCGGCGCGACGATCAACGCCAACGATCCCGATGCCCTCACCCTCAACACCGGCACGCACGGGATCAGCAACGGCGGGCTGATCGAGGCGACCGCCGCGGGCGGCCTCACCATCAGCAGCGCGCTCACCAACACGGGCACGCTCGCCGCGAGCGGCGGCAACCTCACCGTCAGCAGCGCGGTCTCCGGCACCGGCGCGGCCACGATATCCGGCGGCACGCTCAGCTTCGCCAGCAACGTCGCGGCCGGCCAAGCGGTGACCTTCGCGCAGAACACGACCGGCACGCTGGCCTTGGGCCTGGCCCAGAGCTTCGCCGGCACCGTCGCCGGCCTTACCGGCAGCGACGCGATCGATCTCAAGAATTTTCAGTTCTCGGGCGCGCCGACGATCGGCTCGGTCAGCGCGATCTCGCTCAACGGCAGCAATGGCGTCGCCGTCACGGTGAAGGACGGCGCCCTCTCGGCGACGATCGACTTGCTGAACCAGTTCGGCGTCACCTATTCGACCAATCCCGCGTCCTACACGCTCACGAACGACGGCAGCGGCGCGCGCGCGGGCACGCTGTTGCAGCTCGCGACGCCGGTGGCGTGAGCGAAGGCTGCGCCTCTACCCTGCACTCCGGAGGATTTACTGCGACGGCGAGGCCGCGGCGGCGCCGTTGAGCATCGTCGCCGAAGGCGAGGTCGATATGGCCAACGTCTGATCCGACGGCGTCGAGGACGACGACGACGATGAAGACGACGAAGACTGCGACGTCGACGACGACGACGACGACGAACCGCCCGACAGCCCCTTCACCGTTCCGGTGCGATAGCGCATCACGGAATCGGCGGCCGGATCCCCCAAGGCAGGTCCGAGCTCCTGGCCCCGCATGAGATCGCGCGGGTTGTCGATCATCAGCGACAGGTCGCTCATCGTGGCGCAGCCGTAGTTCGCGCTTGCCGCATTGTCGTGCGCGGCCGACGCCGACCAATCGGGGCAAGCGGGCGGCACGGCAATGTAGCGATCGCTCAGCACGACGACGTGATTAGGCACGAGCTCGGCCTGCGGCAACGCGATCGGCTCGGCGCCCAACCCGCGCTGCGCCAGGAGAGTGACGACGCGCCGAACGCGCTCGGCGGCAAGCGGGTCGTTCACCGGCGCGGCAACGAAGACGCGATCATTCGGCCGCACGCCCGATTGGTCGAGAAAGGTTTCGAGCCGTGCCGTTTCCGCCGCCGGCAGTTCCGCCGTGCCGGCGGCGAAGGCCGCGGCGTACTGCACGCGCACGCGCTCGACATGGATCGCCTTGGCCGTGTCGACGGGCGGCAGATCAGGCGTGGTCCCGCACGCGGCGAGCGCCAACGGCGCAATGACGAGCAAATGTCGAACCTGCATGGAACCTGACCCGCGCGTTCCGGCCGCCGCCATGATGCGATGCGGGCGAGAAGAAAGTCTTAACCGAGCCGGCGGAAGCGGCGGCGCGCCCTCTGCGGTCCCGCCGTTCGGCCACATCAAGCCCTTGGTTTAGATGGAAATTTTCCTCTCGCCGCTGGAGCCCGCGCGGGTGCCTTGCCGCGTTAATGGGCCGCGGCCAGCTCCAGCAACGTGCCGGCGTGGCCGTTGCCGGAATTGTCTTTCGTCAAGGTGTAAGCGCTGGCGCTGCTCGAATAGACGATGCCGGCCTGGTTCAGCAGATCGATGGTGGCCGTGAGCGTATTGTCCTTGACGGTCACCGCCTCGCCGATGGTTTTGCCGTTCTGCGTGATGGCGGTGACCTTGCTGACTTTCGGAGCGCCCGCGAACTGGAAATTCGTGAGGTCGATGGCGTCTCCGGTTGTGAGGCCGGCGACCGTGCCGGCGAAGCTCTGGGCGAGCCCCAGAGCGAGCGTGCCGGTGTCCCCCGCACCAAACGCCACGGCCTGGGTCGCCGACACGGAGCCCGCCAAAGTGAGCGTTCCGCCGTCGATCACCTCGGACCCGGTTCCCGTCACCGATGACGACGCTTTGAATACGCCCTTGGTCACTTCGAGCGTGCCGTTGTTGACGAGTGCCACGGCGATGGTGAGACCGGCGCTGCCGGTCGCCTCGATGAGCCCGGAATTGGTGATGCCGCCGGAAGCGGCAAGCGTGAGCGCCGCTGTATTGCCGGTGGCATCGATCACGCCGCCGCTCGAGTTGACGAGGGTGAGATTCGCGTCGCCGATCGTGCCCGCGCCGGCGATGGTCGATGAATTGGTGAGCGTCGCGGCCGCGTTGTTGCTCACGATCGCGTTGCCCGTCGAATTGGAAAGACTGAGCTGGCCCGCGCCCTTGAGCGTTGCGCTGCCGTTGACGACGAGATCGGTCGCATCGCCGGTCGAATTGAGCGCGATCCCGCCCGAAATCGGTCATCGTTCCAGCGAGTTCCAGCGACGCCGCGTCGGCGACCGTGATCTGCCCGGCATTGGTCGAGCTGGCGAGAACGTCGAAAGTGCCGCCGGTGACGGCAAGCGTCGCCGCGCTGTCGCTGAGCGTGAGCGCCGCGACCGCGTTGCTTTGGCTGCTCGTGAGCGTATAGGTGCCGGAATTGCCGATGGTCACGGTTGTCTTGCTCGACGGCACGGAAGCGGGCGACCAGTCGGCGGCGGTGTTGAACGAGCCGGAACGGTTCGCGCCACCGGGCCCGGTCCATGCGGCGCTGCCCGACGAGGACGTGATCGTGCCGGTGATGACGAGCGTCTCGGCCGTGAGCGCGCCCGCATATCCGCTCGAATTGGAGCCGGTCGAAGTGAGCGTGATGATCTCGCTGAAGGTGCCGGCGGTGTTGGTCGCAAGCGTCACGGAGGGCGAGGTGTCGGCCTGGCCCGCGGCGAGGTTCGAGAACGCGCCGAGGCCCGACAGCGAAAACGCGCTCGAGCTCGAGGTGGCGAAGCTGCCGGAGAGCAGATCGGCCGGCCCCGTGACGTTGTTGAGGACGCCGAGCCCGACCGTGACCGGGGAAGCGCCGAGCGTAACCGAGCCGAGGCTCAGCGTATAGCTCGTGCCGCTCTGGCTCAGCGTGCCGGTGCCCGAAACTTTCTCGAACGCGGCGACGGCGTAATTGTCGACCGTGGCGTTGATGGCGACGGTCGCCGTGCCGTCCGCGATCGCGCCGAACCCGTCGATCCCGGTTCCGTCCGATTGCAGGTTGAGCTTGACGCTGCCGCTGATTGTGCCCGCGCTCGCGGTCGAGACGGTGGCCGTGATGGCGCTGCTCGCGCCTTGCGCCACGATGTCGCCGGTCGCGCCGCTCGCCGTCACGCCTGTCACCGTGCCAACGGTCGCGATCAAATCCTCGGAATAGCCGTCATTGGCCGCCGTGTTGGTGACGGTGAGCGCCACCGACCCGCTGCCGCCGACATGGAAGACGAGCGGCGTCGACGATACCGACGCCGATGCCGTCGCCTCGCGATAGACCGTGCCGCTGAGCGTGAGCTTGCTGGTCCCGAGGCTGGTCGTGCCGCTCCCGTCCGTGCCGGAGCCGTCCGACAAATAACCGAGCGTGACCGTACCCGACAGCGCCCCGGCCGCGGTGGTGCCGAGCCCCACCACGATGCTGCTCGAATTCGTCGCGCCCGCACCCAGCAGTGAGATCGAGCCCGATGATGTGGCACTTCCGGTCGTTCCGCCCAGCGAAACGTCGAGCGATTCCGCCGGCGGCGAGGCGCTGTTGGAAATGCTGAGCGCCTGCGACAGCGTGCCGCCGACCCGCGCATTGCCGAGACTGAGCGACGTCGAGGTGTTGAGCTTCGGCTGCGCCAGCGACCCCGTCGACAAGGTGGAGCCCCCGAACGCCGCCAGGAATGCCGCCTGGGACAGCGGATGATCGGCCAGTGACGAATCGAAGCCGCCGCTTCCCCCGTCCCAATAATCCGCAAACGCCACGTTGTTCGTCTTGATGAACGCGGCCATCTGCTGGACGAAGTAGGGATCGTCGCCGCCGCCGAACCCGTCGGTCCGCGTCACGACGCCCCACTCGCCGAGCCCGATGGGCTTGCCTTCCGAGGCCGCGAAACTCACGAACCAGTTGAGCCCGAAGGATTGGCTCTCGATGTCGCTCCAGCGCGTCGTGTCGCTCGTGACGGGCGTGTTGTTGGGGCCCCAGTACTGGTCATAAACATCTTCGGCGATGTAATCGACGTACGCGTTCCCGGGATAGCATTTCGCCGGATTTACCTGGCCCTGGCCGTTGTTCGGATTCCACACGATCTTGAAATTCTCGCCCGGTACGGAGCGCAGCACGTTCACGACATCCTGAAAGGCCGCGATGAAGGTGGCCGCCCCGGTGGCACCCGGTGACCAGGGATACCAACCTCCGTTGAATTCCCAGCCGAGACGGATGAACGAATTCGCCTCGCCATCGGCGACCAGCGCTTGCGCGATCTGGAGGTAGTCGCTGTTGAACTGGCCCGCCGCGACTTCGGCCAGCGTCGAAGTGCCGTCGGCCATGTTGAGCGGCATGCCCCAGATCATCGCCTGGCTGGGGAGTTGCGATGACCACTGACCGATCAGCCACTCGCCTTCGGACACGAAATTCGACCAGCTCGTGTCGCTGAAGTAACCCAGCGCATATTGGGGCGCAGCGCCGAGCCAAGTGGCGAATGTGGCGACCGCTGATGGGGAACCCGGCAAGTAGATGCCGAGCCCCGCCTCGGTCGGAATAATCGATGACGTGGAATCCGGACTGGCGCTCAGCGTGTTGCCGGCCGGCGCGCTCGCGCCCGTCGGCGCGCTTGAACCGGCGCCGGGATCGCTGCCGGTGCTTCCGGCATCAGGTGTTGAAGAGCCGCCCGAACTGCTCGGCGTCTCGTCGAAAGCGCCGCTGTCGCCGACGTAGAGCATATAGGAGCCGCTGCCATTCACCGGCATGGCGCTCCCGCCGCTGACATCACCGATTTGTCGCAATGGCGTGACCGGAGCGCCGGTGCCGCCGGCACCCGATGCGGCGGCGCCGCTCGCGACCTGTGCTAGCGCAGGCGGCGAACTGCTGTCGTCACTCGCGACGTTCGACGCATCGCTCTGAGGCGACGTTTGCTGTCCCTCGAAGCCACCACCTGCATGATTGTCGGAGACTGCCAACGTATCGACGTCGGCAGTCGAAGAAGCCCCCCGCCAATGTTCCATACTAACTGAACTACCCTCAAAAGTCTCCCGCACTAGCCAAATAGTCGTGGCGACGTTATCCCTGCATCACCTAAAGGATACAAGTGTCGTAAATGAGTTCTGCCGATCACAGATTGGAGAGCGGTGCGCGAGAACTTCGACCCCGCCGGAGAGACTGGCCGCGTAATCCTGGTGCGGCACAAGGGTCGATGCCGTCACATTTGATTCTGGTCGTATCCGGGTCGCGCGCGACGCATCGCATCCGATTGCGCTCGATGGGGGGATTTTCGACTGCCGCGCTGGCCGGCACTCTTCAACATCGAAGCGGCCGCTCGCAAGCGGCCGCGCGCACGTAGCCGTCGCTTCAGGCGAGCGCTTCGTCCGCAACCGGAACCCGGGTCACCTGGTGCGCCTGGAGCGCCGGCAGCACGTCCCGAGCGAAGCGGCGGATCTGCTCGATGAACATTTCGTGCGGCATCGCGCCCGCGTTCATCATCACCTGGATCGTGTTGGCGCCGGTGCGATCGACCATCGAGATGATCCGCTCGGTCACTTCCTGCGCCGTGCCCCAAGGAAGTCTTTCCGCCATGCGTGCGACATCATCGAGCGTCAGATTGCGGAAGTCGGCGCGCGCGCGCTCGACCTCGCGCAAATTCTCGGGCCGCACGTAATCGACCGAGCCACGCGACATGTAGCCAGCCGCCTGGCCGAGGCTCGTCTCGGTGAAATTGCCGTGGCTGAACAGCGTGCGGTTGAAATAGAGGAAATAGGGCGCGTTCTCCTTCACCGCCTGCGCCTTGCTGTCGGCGATATAGGCATTGACGCCCATGGTGAGATGGTCCGGGTCGATGCGATGCCCGCTCGCCTTGAGGCACTTCGTGTAGTAGCGGATCATGTCCTCCTGCAAGCCGCCGGGGCGCAGGCCGGGCGTGATCGGGATGTCGTGCTTGGCCGCGAACTCGATCGATTCCTTGCTGCCGGTGACGGGGATCCAGACCGGCGGATGCGGCCGCTGCACCGGGCGCGGCCACAGCGCCACGTCCTTGTACGACCAGAACTTGCCCTCGTAGGAGAACACTTCCTCGGTCCAGGCGCGGGTGATGATCTCGTACGCCTCTTCGAAGCGGGCGCGCGAATCAGCGAGCGGCACGTTGTGCACCTGGTACTCGCGCGGGATGCCGCGGGCGAAGCCGGAAATGAGACGGCCGCCCGAAAGGCAATCGAGCATCGACAGCTCCTCGGCGAGCCGGAGCGGCTCGTGCAGCGGCAGCAGGTTGCCGTAGATCAGGAGCTTGACGCGCTTGGTGCGCTGCGCCGCCGCCGACGCCATGAGGTTCGGCGAGTTCATCAGGCCATAGGGCGAGCAATGATGCTCGTTGAAGCCGATGCCGTCATAGCCGAGCCGGTCGGCCTCCTCCCAGGCCGAGAGATGCTCGGCATAGGTCCCGGTCGCAACATCCGGATCGAAATGCCGCCGCGGCAGCGGATAGGGGAGTTCGGTGCCGACCTTGAGATGATCGAGATGTTGGCCGTAAGCCAGAAGATCGAAGATGAAGACTTTCATCGCGCTACCCTGCCCTGCCACTCGGCGCATCATGCGATGCGACATCCGATGGAGCAAGGGGCCGCTTTGGCAGACGGCGACCGCTCGCTTCGCATCCGGCGCGCCAGCTACGCACCGGCATTGCGCCGGTCGATCTCTTCGAGCGCCAGGATGTCCTGCTTGAAATTGCCGAGCATCGGAATGCTCGCAAGAAAATGGATCTCGCGCGGGCGCATCGCGTCGGTGAGGCGCGTCGCGAGGAATTCGGCGAGCGCTTTGCCGGTGAGAGCGGCGCCGGCTTCGGCCACGACATAGGCGATGATCGCGTAATTGTCGCCGCTGCGCCGCGCGATCACCGCGGCATCGCGCACCGCCGGATGATTGCGGATCACCATCTCGATCTCGGCGGGCTCGACGCGCTGCGCGCGGACCTTGATTTGCCGGTCCTTGCGCCCGATCAGCTCCATGAGCCCGTCCGGCCGGAAGCGGCCGAGATCGCCCGTGCGGAAGATGCGCGCCGCGGGATCGTCCGGCGCGGGCGAGAACTTCGCGCGCGTCGCTTCCTCGTTCTTCCAATAGCCGAGCGCGATGTAACGGCTCTTGATGACGATCTCGCCGACCTCGCCGGTCGGCACCGGCGCATCATCGTCGTCGTGCAGCGTCACCTCGTGATCGGGAGTGACATAGCCCACAGGGACGAACGGCCCTTCGACCGGCCAATCCCGCGGCACGTGCCATTGGCAGAAGCGCTTCGTCTCGGTCGAACCCATGCCGACGTTGAGATCGGCATGCGCTGGAAAGCGCTCGCGGAAACAGCTCGATATCGCTCGCGAGAACGCGGTCGGCCCCGAACAGCAGGGAGCGTACCGAAGCGAACACGGCGCGGTCGGGCACCGCGGCAGACAAAGCGCCGGAAGATCGATGGCGTCATTTCCATCTCGGTGATCCGATGCCGCATTATCACTTCGGCGACTTGGTGGCCGTATCGGTGCAAGTCGAGAGGGTACAAAGTAGCGCCGTTTAGAAGCGCGGTGAAAATCTGCTTCTGCGCGATGATGGCGAGCGGACCGAACAGCATCAGCAGCCGGTCTTCGTGCGAGACATGCTCGGAATTCGTGAGCTGCAAAACGTAGTGGAGCAGCGTGCGCTGCGAGTGATAAACCCCCTTCGGCACGCCTTCGCTGCCCGACGTGTAGATGATGAAGGCGGCGTCATCGGCCGAGTTCGTGAGCGCGGGCGCGGCGCCGCTCGCCATCTCGTCGAAATCGACGAGCGGAAGCTGCTCGCCGATGCGCGACATAACGCCGCGCACCTCGTGGTCGACGATGATCGCCCGCAACCCCGAGTGCCGGACGATATGCGCCGTGCGCACTTCGGGCGCAGCCGGATCGAGCGGCACGAACGGGCAGCCCGTCGCTGTCAGCGCGAGCTCGGCGATCGGACATTTGGCGCCGACCGGCAGCGCCACTCCGACAGGGGCGCCGGGCTCGACGATGCGGGCGATCCGCGCGGCGAGCGCAAGCGCGCGCTCGCGAACCTCGGCGAACGTGAACCGGGTGTCGCCGTCGCTGATGGCCGTCTTGTCGGCGAACCTGGCCGCCGTCTCGGAAAAGACGTCGAAGATCGACCGATCCAACCACGCATGCGGGAATTGGCGGAAAGGCTGATTGACCGGACCGTTGTAGTCGAGCGGCCGCACGTGATTCGGCACCGGGCAACGGACGTCATTTCAGCCCCTGATTGATTTCCGCCATTCCCCCAAAAAGGCGGCAACGGAAAATTGCCATGCGGCTTCCGCGAGACCCAACGCCCACCGCGCTCGCCGGCTCGAGAAGATAGCCGTCGACAAAGACAGCCAACCGCCGTCGCAATGAGCAGCAAACGCTAATCAGGTCCACGCGAAAAGTCAACTAGGAGCAACCATTGCCGCGCCGCGCCGGCCCGCGCCGGCCGAGATTTACCGCGGGCCGGGCGAGGGGAGGGTCGTCGCCGCGTTGACGCTCGTCGTCAAGTTGAGCGGGGTGAACACGTAGAGCCGCATCGCAACGCGCGAGCGAGGCGATGCCCGAACGCGGCACGTAAATAAAATCGTTCGATAACAGCTCCATATCCTCCTGCGGATCCCTGCCGCCAACGGCGCGGGCAAGATCGAGCTGCACGACGATCGGGTCGGCTTGCGAGGGCACGTGCCGGATCAGAATCACGCGCTCGAGATCCGCCGTATCGAGAATACCGCCCGAACTGGTGATCGCCTGCAAGCACTGTCTCAAACCCGTTGTTCAGGCTCAAGACGCCCGGCCGCGCGATCTCCCCTGTGACGAATACGCGCGCAAGCGCGGAAATGCGGATGAGCACGATCGCCGTGGGCTTCGTCAGATAATCGGCATATTTGTCCGTGATATCCTTCGATAACTGGTCCGGCGACTTGCCATTGGCGGGAATATCGCCCACCAGCGAGAGCGAAATGTTGCCGTCGGGACGGACGGTCACATCCTCGTCGAGTTGCGGATTGTAGTAGAAGCGCACCGTGATCTGGTCGCCGGTCGCGATGACATAGGGCAAGTTGTAGGCGGGTTGCGACAAGGTCGCCGCTTGATCGAACGGCGTCACCTGCACCATCGGGCCGACATCCGAGGCGGTCAGGGTGCAGCCCGTGAGCGCCGCCACGGAAAACAAGCCCGTGAGCGCAAGGGCTCGGGCCCTATTCTTTTGCATTAAATCCCCCTCGATTTCCTCGAACGTGCAACCCGGTACCTGCGCGCCGGACTTTCTCTTAGCACACGTTGCTCGCGGAGGGCCACCCGAAGGGAGCGTGCGTTAGCAAGCCCCGCGCCCCAACCCATCGCAATAGCCGTGCCGCCGCCGGATCCCGCTGCCGTTCCACGCCTTTTCGAGCCCGCCAATCGGCGATTCCCACGACTCGAAGTGGTCCAGCACCGGAATAATTGCGTATTTTAAGGGCATCTGGCGGATGTTGGAGCGGGAAAATCGGGCCGATTCGCGCTCGTCCCCCGCGCCATTTCGTGGAAGTCAATTTGAAACCCAGTTCGTGCGACATCTTATGGGGTTGCATTTTCCGATTTTCGTCAATCGTTTTAACAATTTACCGGACGGGCAAGGAACGTGGTGTCGCATTTTTTTACACAAACCCGTGAACAGCCGCTTAACTCATTGAATCTCAAGGCTTGGCATGATTCATGCCTGCAATACTTTTGGAGGTGTTTTTAGGATGCAAGAACCGGCCAAGCCAGCGGCGCGCACTGCCCTAACCGCGCTGCCTTCGACCGGCCTCCATGCGGGCGGCGAAGCCGAGCCGCGAGTCGCAGCCCCCTATAGTTCGTCGATCACCGGCGGGCTCATCGCCGTCGGCGATTTTTTGGCCGCGCTGGTCACGGGAATGGTCGTTCGCCAGTTCGCGCCCGGCCCCAGTCATCCGGTCATCGCGCTCTACATGTATTTCGGCACCTTCATCGGCGCGGTGGCGATCGTCGGAGTCCTCGCCTCGCTCCGGCTCTACGACTTCGGCACCTTGCGTCACCCGCGCGGCCAGTTGAAGAAAATCGCGTTCTCCTGCGCCGCCGCGCTGCCGGTTCTCGCGGTCGTGTTCGCGCCGATTACCGTGGGAACTCGTTTGCCCATGATCGAATGGGCGTATTCCTTCGTCACGCTCTCGGTCGCGTCGATCTATTCGGAGCGTTGGCTCGCTTATACGATCTTGGTGCGCCTGGCGCGCAGCGGCCGCATCTCGCGCAACGTCATCGTGGTCGGCGGCGGCGCCCAGGGCGTGCGCCTCATCCGCGCCATGCGTACGGCCGGCCAGCCCATCACGCGGGTGCTGGGCGTGTTCGACGATCGCAGCGACCGAATTCCCAATCGTGTCGAAGGCTGCGCCGTGCTCGGTCCGGCGCGGGACCTCGTCGCCTATGCGCGCCGCCACCGGGTCGACGACATTTTCATCGCGCTGCCGTGGTCGGCGGAGGTGCGCATCCGCCAGATCCTCGACGCGCTGCGGCCGATCCCGGCTCGAATCCACATCTGCCCCGAGGGCGGCGAAGGCGAGGCGATCGGCCGGACCTTCGTGCAGATCGACGGCGTGCCGGCGTTCAATCTCGTCGAGAAGCCGCTCGATGGCTGGAGACGGATCATCAAGGGGCTCGAGGACCGGTCCGTGGCCGCCGCGATCTTGCTGTTCCTGCTGCCGATGCTGCTGCTGGTCGCGCTCGCGATCAAGCTCGACAGCCCGGGCCCGGTGTTCTTCCGGCAGAAGCGCTACGGCTGGAACAACAAGATCTTCCTCGTGTGGAAGTTCCGCACGATGCATCACGACAAGCGCGACGAAAACGCGGAAAAGCTCACGGCGCGCAACGATCCACGCGTGACCCGTCTCGGCTGGTTCCTGCGCCGCACGAGCATCGACGAGCTGCCGCAATTCCTCAATGTGCTGACCGGCGAAATGTCGGTCGTGGGACCGCGCCCGCATCCGCTCATGGCGAAGGCCGGGGGCCGGCTGTACGACGAAGTGGTGGTCGAACTATGCCGTGCGCCACAAGATGAAGCCAGGAGTCACGGGCTGGGCGCAGGTGAACGGCTGGCGTGGCGACACGGACACCGAAGAGAAGCTGCAACGCCGCATAGAGCACGATCTATACTATATGGAGCACTGGTCCGTTTTCTTCGACATCTACATCATCCTGCGCACCGTAATGTGCGTGCTCAAGTGCAACGCATATTGATCGGCCGAGCCGGCGGCGCAGTCACCGTCTCCTGAGCGCATCATCGCACGCGCGTAAGCGCATCTCGCCGGCGCCGCGAAATCGATCGAAGTAAGCTAAATAAGCGCAAATGCCCGGCCGCTTCCGCGGCGCCTCGTCGCGAGCGCGATCGATCCGATCGGCTTCAGTTTGAGCGATTTTTAAGATTGAGGTAATTGGCGCGCGCGAGAATGCCGTTCACGCCAGGCGCGCCTGCGCCGTCTCGTAGCACTCCCCAAAGGATCGCGCGATGAAAGCCAGAACTCTCGCATTTCTCCTGCTTGCCGGAATCGCAAGCGAGCCTGCTCTCGCGGCGCCGCAGCTCGGCGTCTACGAAGGCTCCGGTTGCGGCGGTGCGCAGAGCATCCCCGCGTTCGACAAGTGGCTCGGCAGCCAGGTCGCGCGCGGTCTCGACTATTTTGCGACCGATAGCTGGTCGGACATGGTCAGCGAGGCCCAGTGGGCTGTCGGATGCTGGAGCCATGCCAATCTCGGCATCAAGATGACGTTCGCGCTGCCGATGCTGCCGAGCGACCATGTGTCGACGCTCGCGAAAGGCGCCTCCGGCGCGTACGACACCTACTTCAAAGAGATCGGTGCCGCGCTGGTGAACGCCGGCTACCCCGACGCCATTCTGCGCGTGGGCTGGGAGTTCAACGGCGGCTGGTATCCCTGGGCGGCGCATCAGGACCCGACCAACTGGGTCGCCTTCTACCGCCATATCGTCACGGTGATGCGCGGCGTCTCGGGCAGTAAATTCAAATTCGATTGGAACCCGACCCTCGGCTTGCAGCAGCTCAAGACCGACTCGGTCTATCCCGGCGACGACGTCGTCGACTATATCGGTATGGACATCTACGACCAATATTGGGGGCCGGGCAACTCGATCGTCAGCCTGCCGCAGACGCGCTGGGCGGCCTACGTGAGCGGGTCGTACGGATTGAAATGGCTGGCCACGTTCGCGGCGCAGCACAACAAGCCAATCTCGATACCGGAATGGGGTATCGTCAAACGCAGCGACGGCCACGGCGGCGGCGACAATCCCTACTTCATCAACCAGATGCTCGCCTGGCTCAAATCCAACAACGTCGCCTACCAGGACTATTTCGACTGGAACAGCGGTACCGGGTTCGAGTGCCGGATCTCGACCGGCAATCTATTCCCGCTGTCGGCGGCCGCCTACAAGTCCGACTTCTAGACTGCTCCGGCGGGGACGGCGGCGTTATTCGTCGTCGTCCTCGTAGGAAGCGGCGCTCTCGCTTCGCTCCGGCGCGAGGCGGCACGGCACGAGCAGAAAGCGATTGCCGCTTTCGTCCTCGATCACGGCGCCGACGCCGGTCTTGCGCGTTTCCTCGAACACGGCGCGCCACTGCGCCAAGCGCTGATCGGGCCGCGGCCCGGTCACGACATCGAACTCGAACGACGAAGACTCGGAGATGATCCTGCGCATGGCGGGCCTCACGCTGCCGAAGCGAGGGAGCCGAGCAGCTTCGGCTCGAGGCCAACGGATTCGAGCGTCCGCATCGCGTGATCCAGCGTCACGACATAGCGCTCCTTGCCATAGATGGGATAGCGCACCTTCTCGGTGGGGGGCGTGAAGTTGATGGTGATGACGTTGGCGCCCGCCTCGAAGCCGCGGCGCTGCCCGCCGGGCTGAAGCTTCTCGAGCGCGCTCACCGACGGCACGAGGCAGGTCGGGTTGTTGATGCGCATGAGGGCGATGACGTTGAGGGCGAGCTCGACATCGCCGTCGGGCGCATCGGCGAGCGGCGTCTCGGGCGCCGGAATGAAGGGCGCGGCGCTCGTCATGCCGGCGCCGTACTGCGCCGGCAGATAGATGTCGTCGATCAGCGATTCGATGGTCTGGCCGGGCAATCCCACGATCGTGCCGACGCCGACGCGGTAGCCGAGCGTCACGAGATCGCTGACATGCTCGAGCCGCGCGGCGAGCGAGGTCTTGCGGATCTTGAAGTGGAGATCGGGGTCGGCGGTCTCGTGCTTGATGATATAGCTGTCCGCGCCCTGCTGCCGCAGATAGGCGTACTCGTCATGGCTCTTGTCGCCGAGATTCAGCAGCACCTCGACATTGCCGCCATACATCGCCTTGACCTGGGGGATGATCTCGCCGACTTCGCGCGTCGTGCGCGGAACCTCGCCGGCCTGGAAGAAGACGACCGGGATGCCGAAATCGTGGATGTGCGCGACGATCTCGAGCAGCCGGTTCGACTTCAGGAAATAGCGCTGGATCCGGCCCTCGACGCGCATCGGGCAATATTCGCAGCTTTTGACGCAAGCGCTCGTCGCCTCGATGACCCCGCGCACGACGGAGGTGTGGCCGAAATTCTCCTCGCGCACGGCGCGGGCGCGGGCGAACAGCTCCTGCTGCTCCGTGCCGCGGGCGAAGAGCCAGGTGCGGATCTCGGAGCGGCTCATTTGGGCTGCGGTCATAGAGGCTTCACTCTCGGCTGTTGGCGAAACGCGAAACGCGGCGTCTCCTGATCGCCAATATTTCAGCGCCGACAAATGCGGTCAAGATTAACCTAAGAATTAACTTTATTTTTTCAGTTTTTGCACAGTGTGGTGGAAAGTTTTGCTTGCGAATTTCCGCGCTTTGACAGAATTGCACGGATGTCGTCTTAATTTTCACACTGCGCAAATTCGCTCTCACGGCCGAACGGTCGACTTTGCGCGAACGCGCGGTCCGGCGGCAACGGGCCGCACTTCGTTGCGGGATCTCGCCGTTGATCGAGCGGCCGCGTTCCTTGCGCCGCCGGATCGGCGCCGCCGGCGGCAAAGCTTCGCGGGCGGATGCGCGGCCGGCGCCCGAGCGCGGCTCCGGCCGGTTCAGCTTCCTCGCTCGGAAACCGAATGGGCAACCGATTGCGCATTCGCGGCTCAGCCTTGCCCGGCTCCCCTCTTGTTATCGGCCTCGTCCGGGCTAAGGTCGCAGCGACGGAACGCGGACCGAGGCGGCGCGATGAAAGTCTTCATCTTCGATCTCCTGGCTTACGGCCAGCATCTCGATCATCTCAAGGTCGGCACCGAACTCCCCTATCCGCTGCCGCGGCGGCATTTCGATGCGGATGTTGCGAGCGGGACCTATGCCGAGCATCTCTCGGCCTGGGAGGAGGCCGACCGGCTCGGCTATGACGGCATCGGCTTCAACGAGCATCATTGCTCGCCCTATGGCCTGATGAACTCGCCGAACCTCATGGCGTCGGCCGCGGCGCAGCGCACCAAGCGCGCCAAGCTCCTGATCTACGGCAACCTGCTGCCGCTGCACGAGCCGCTTCGGCTTGCCGAGGAGCTGTCGATGCTCGATTGCCTGTCCGGCGGCCGTCTCATTTCGGGCTTCGCCCGCGGCATCCCGCGCGAGTACCAGGTGCACAACGTGCCGCTAGCTGATTCGCGCGCGCGCTTCGAAGAGGCATACGAGATCATCACCCGCGCCTGGACCGAGGAAGTGTTCTCCTACGAGGGCAAGTTCTGGTCGTACAAGGACGTGGCGCTGTGGCCGCGCCCGGTGCAGCGGCCGCATCCGCCGGTCTGGATCCCCGTCACCGGCAGCAAGGAATTGATCGAGTTCGCGGCCAAGCACGACATCCCGATCACGCCCGGCCTGCGCCCCGGCGGCTTGCAGGAGGACATGATCCGCTACTACGCGAAGTGCCTCAAGGCGAGCGGGCATCGCATCGACCCCAACCACCTCACCATGAGCGTCAACGCCTATATCGCCGACAGCAAGGCGCAGGCGGTGAAGGAGAACGCGCCCTATTTCCTCTATTTCAACCGCACGCTGTTCAGCCACGGCAATTTCACCGAGACGAGCCTCGGCCAGGCGGCGGGCTACATGTCGCGCGGTTCGGTCGATTACGTGCGGCCCGAAAATCTGCGCGAGGTCGAGCGCGCACGCGCCGATTTCCGCAATCTGACGCTCGACGACGTCGCGCGCATGGCGGAGAGACTTCCGTGGGGCACGCCGCAGGAGGTGACCGAGCGGATCATCGCGATGGTCGATCGCACCGGCGCCAACACGATCCAGGTGATGATGAACGCCGGCGCCATGCCGCACGAAATGTTCATCGAGCAGGTCCGCCGCTTCGCTCGGGACGTGCTGCCGGCGCTTCAGGCGCACCAGGTGACCCGGGTTCCGGTCGCGGAGGAAGCGCTCGCCTGAGGCGACGGTTTCGACCGCGACACCGCAATCGCATCACGCCGGCCGGTAGCGGGAGACCGCTGCCAACTCTACGGCCGGTTGGAGTATCACAAACCGCTCTCCAACCTGTGATCGAAGTACACAGATAGGACACTTGTTTCTTTCGGGGTATGTGCCGATAACCCTCGCCACGACTATTTGGCTAGTGCGGGAGATTTTTGAGGGTAGTTCAGTAGTATGGAATATCGTTGGGGGGCTACTTGGAATGCCGACGTCGATACGCTGGCAGTCTCCGATAATCATGCAGGTGGTGGCTCCGAGGGACAGCAAACGTCTCCCCAGAGCGATACGTCGAACGTCGCGAGTGACGATAGCAGTTCGCCGCCTGCGCTAGCACAGGTCGCGAGCGGCGACGCCGCATCGGGTGCCGGCGGCACCGGCGCTCCTGTCACGCCATTGCGACAAATCGGTGATGTCAGCGACGGGGGCACGCTGCCGGTGAATGGCAGCGGCTCCTATACGCTCTACATCGGCGATAGCGGGGCCTTCGACGAGACGCCGAGCGGTTCGGGCGGCTCTTCGACGCCCGATGCCGGAAGCACCGGCAGCGATCCGGGCGCCGGTTCAAGCGCATCGACGGGCGCGAGCACGCCCGCGGGCAACACTCCGAGCGCCAGTCCGGATGCCACGTCATCGATTGTCCCGACCGAGGCGGGGCTCGGCATCTACTTGCCGGGCACCCCATCGGCGGTCGCCACATTCGCCTCTTGGCTCGGCGCTGCGCCCGAATATGCGTTGGGTTACTTCAGCGACACGAGCTGGTCGAATTTCGTCTCCGAGGGCGAGTGGCTGATCGGTCAGTGGGCATCGCAACTGCCCAGCCAGGCGATGATCTGGGGCATGCCGCTCAACATGGCCGACGGTACTTCGACGCTGGCCGAAGTCGCGGCGGGCCAGTTCAACAGCTACTACCTCCAGATCGCGCAATCGCTCGTCGCGGATGGCGAGGCGAATTCGTTCATCCGTCTCGGCTGGGAATTCAACGGAGGTTGGTATCCCTGGTCCCCAGGTGCCACCGGAGCGGCCACCTTCATCGCGGCCTTTCAGGATGTCGTGAACGTGCTGCGCTCGGTCCCGGGCGAAAATTTCCAGATCGTCTGGAACCCAAATATCGGCCAGGGCCAGGTAAGTCCGGCGAAATGCTATCCCGGAAACGCTTACGTCAATTACATCGCCGAAGACATTTATGACCAGTATTGGGGCCCCGGCAACACGCCCGTCACGAATGACGCAACGCGCTGGAGCGACCTCCAGAGCGAATCCTTCGGGCTCAACTGGTTCGTGAGTTTCGCGGCCTCGGAAGGCAAGCCCATCGGGCTCGGCGAGTGGGGCGTCGTGACGCGGAGCGACGGATTCGGCGGCGGCGACGATCCTTATTTCGTCCAGCAGATGGCCGCGTTCATAAAGACGAACAATGTGGCGTTCCAGGATTATTGGAATGCCTCGGACCCCGGTTTCGATGCGACGCTGGCCGATCATCCGCTGTCCCAGGCGGCATACCTTGCGGCGTTCGGGGGCGCGACCTTGTTGACGGGGTCGCTGGCGCAGCCGGAGCTCAACACGTCAACGTCGCTCAGTCTCGGCAATGCGCGCGTCGGCGGCACGCTGTCGCAGGCGCTCAGCATTTCCAACAGTGCCTCGCCGCCGGCGGAATCGCTCGACGTTTCACTGGGCGGAACGATCGGCAGCGCCACATCAACGGGTTCGATCTCGCTGCTGGGCGCGGGCGCGACGAATTCGAGCAGCATCGTCGTGGGGCTCGGCACCGCCGCGGCCGGGGCGCTGTCGGGTACGGTCACGCTCGATTATTTCTCGGACGGCTCCGGCACGGACGGGAGCGGCACGACCAGCCTCGGGACCAGCAAGCTCACGCTCAGCGGCACGGTCTATCGCGAGGCGACGGCATCGGCCTCGGTACCGTCAACGCCGCTCGTCTTCCATGTCGGCGGCAGCGGGTCGGTGGCGCTCACCGTTACCAACACGGCGGCCAATGACAGCTATTCCGAGGTATCTGATCGCGACCGCCGGCACGGCGACAGGCGTGACGGCGAGCGGCGCGACCGGCGACATCGTGGCGCAAGGCGCGAGCAGCGCCATCACGGCCACCGTCTCGACCGCGAGCGCGGGCACGGTCAGCGGCAGCGTCACGCTCAATCTGCAATCGGACGGCACCGGGATCGACGGGCTCGGCGCGATCGCGGACGGCACGGCGACCGTCGCCCTCAACGCCACGGTCAACAATTATGCCGTCGCCGCGTTCGAGAAAGTTTCGGGCGGCGGCACACTGAGCCAGAGCGGCACGAGCTATACGCTGAGCCTCGGCTCGTTCACGCTCGGCGCTTCTCCCATCACCGTAGGGCTCGGCGTCCTCAACAACGTCACGGGGCCGGCCGATCTGCTCTCCGGCAGCTTCGCCACCTCGACCTCGAGCGCGTTTTCGCTGTCGGGCTTCGGCGCATTCTCGAACGTTGCCGCGGGCCAGGCCGACACGTCGCCCTCCGTGACGTTTTCGACCAATACCGCCGGCACCTTCAGCGAGATCATCACGCTCACTTCGACCGGCTCCAATTCGAGCGGATATGCGGGCGCGCTGACAGGCGAGACGCTCGTCATCACCGGCACGATCACATCCTCGTCGGGCAGCGCCGCATGGACCGGGCCCGGTGGCGCGAACCGTTCGGGCTCGTTCAACACCGCCGCCGACTGGTCGCCCGCTGCCGTGCCGTCGAGCAAGACAACCGTGACCATCGGCAATTCCGGCACCTACACGCTCACGAGCAGCCAAAGCAACGCGGTCGCGGCGCTCACGCTCAGCGACAGCGCAGCGACGCTGGCCATCACCGGCGGCACCTTTGACATTCTCGCCAACTCGACCGACGCGGGGCAGATCACCGTGTCCAACGCGGCGTCGCTGGAACTCGCCGGAACGATGACCAATTCGGGCACGATCGCGCTCAACTCGACCGGCAGCGCGACCAATCTCGTCGTCAACGGCAGCGCAACGCTCAAGGGCCCGGGCCAGCTCGATCTTTCCAATTCGGCGGGCAACACGATCGTGAGCAACAACGCGGCCGCGACGCTCACCAATTCATCGACCATCGCCGGCGCGGGTACGATCGGCGACGCGAATCTTTCCCTCGTCAATTCGAGCGGCGGCGTGATCGATGCCACGGGCAGCACGGCGGCGCTCACGCTTGCCGCTTCCGGCGGCATCACCAATTCCGGCCTTATCGAGGCGACCGGCAGCGACGGTCTCACCATCGCCGTAGCACTCGCCAATAACGGCACGCTCGAAGTGACCAAGGGCGTATTCAAGGCGTCGTCGTCGGTGACGGGAACCGGGTCCGAGGTGATCGACGGCGGAACGCTCGATTTGGCGGGCTCCGTGTCGGCGACCCAGGCCGTGACGTTCGGCGCGGGGGACACCGGCACGCTTTCTCTGGGCCTCGCCCAGAGCTTCGCCGGCACCGTCGCCGGCATGACCACCGGGGACGCCATCGACCTCACGAATTTCCAGTTCGCGGGCGCTCCGAAAATCAGCACAGTCACCGCCATCACCCAAAGCGGCAAGACCATCGGCGAGGCGGTGACCGTCAAGGACAACGCGCTCACGGCCACCATCGATCTGCTGAACCAGGCCGGGATCGTCTATTCGAGCAGCGCCAGCGCTTACACCCTGACGAAAGACAATGCCGGCAACGGCCACGCCGGCACGCTGCTGGAACTGGCCGCGGCCCATTAACGCCGCAAGGCACCCGCGCTGGCTCCAGCGGCGAGAGGAAAATCCCCATCTAAACCAACGGCTTGATGTGGCCGAACGGCGGGACCGCACGGGGCACGCCGCTGCTTCCGCCGGCTCGGTTAAGACTTTCTTCTCGCCCGCATCGCATCATGGCGGCGGCCGGAACGCGCGGGTCAGGTTCCATGCAGATTTCGACATTTGCTCGTCATTGCGCCGCTGGCGCTCGCCGCGTGCGGGACCACGCCTGATCTTCCGCCCGTTGACACGGCCAAGGCGATCCATGTCGAGCGCGTGCGCGTGCAATACGCCGCTGCCTTCGCCGCCGGCACGGCGGACCTGCCGGTGGCGGAAACGGCACGGCTCGAGACTTTTCTCGACCAATCGGGCGTGCGGCCGAACGATCGCGTCTTCGTTGCCGCGCCGGTGAACGACCCGCTTGCCGCCGAGCGCGTTCGGCGCGTCGTCACGCTTCTGGCGCAGCGCGGGTTGGGCGCCGAGCCGATCGCGTTGCCGCAGGCCGAGCTCGTGCCCAATCACGTCGTCGTGCTGAGCGATCGCTACATTGCCGTGCCGCCCGCTTGTCCCGATTGGTCGGCGTCGGCCTCGCACGACAACGCGGCAAGCAGCAATTACGGCTGCGCCACGATGAGCGACCTCTCGCTGATGATCGACAATCCGCGCGATCTCATGCGGGGGCAGGAGCTCGGGCCGGCTTTGGGAGAATCCGGCCGCCGATTCCGTGATGCGCTATCGCACCGGAACGGTGAAGGGGCTGTCGGGGCGGCTCGGTGTCGTCGTCGGCATCGCAGTCTTCGTCGTCTTCATCGTCGTCGTCTTCGTCGACGCCGTCGGATCAGACATCGTCGATATCGACCTCGCCCTCGGCGACGATGCTCAACGGCGCCGGCGCGGCCTCGCCGTCGCCGTCGCAGTAAATCCTCCGGAGTGCAGGGTAGAGGCGCAGCCTTCGCTCACGCCGCCGGCGCCGCGAGCTGCAACAGCGTGCCCGCGTGCGCGCCGCTGCCGTCGTTCGTGAGCGTGTAGGACGCGGGATTGGTCGAATAGGTGACGCCGAACTGGTTCAGCAAGTTGATCGTCGCCGAAAGCGCGCCGTCCTTCACCGTGACGGCGACGCCATTGCTGCCGTTGAGCGAGATCGCGCTGACCGAGCCGATCGTCGGCGTGCCCGAGAACTGAAAATTCTTGAGATCGATCGCGTCGCTGCCGGTAAGGCCGGCGACCGTGCCGGCGAAGCTCTGGGCCAAGCTCAAGGCCAGCGTGCCGGTCGTGTTCTGCGCGAAGGTCACCGCTTGGCCGGCCGCGACGTTGCTGGCGAAGCTGAGCGTGCCGCTGGATATCGTGGCCGCGCCGGTGCCGGAGACCGCGCTGCTGACGGTGAGGTTGCCGCCGCTCGCGGCGAGCGTGCCCGTGTTGGTGAGCGCGCTGCTGATGGTGAGGCCGCCCGCGGCGGTCGCCTCGATCAGCCCGCCGTTGCTGATCCCGTGCGTGCCGGTGTTGAGGGTGAGGGCATCGGGATCGTTCGCGTTGATCGTCGCGCCGGCGGCATTGACGAGCGTCATGTAGGAATTGCCGATCGTGCCCGCGCCGGCGATGGTCGCGGTGTTGGTGAACGTCACCGCCGTGCCGTTGCTGAGAATTCGGTTTCCTTCATTGTTGCTGAGCGTGATCGCGCCGCTTCCGGCCAGCGTGATATTGCCGATGATCAGCCTGGTCTGGTCGCCGGTCGAGGCGAGCGCGATGGTGCCGTTGTTGGTGTCCGTGCCCTTCAAGTCGAGCGTGGTGCCGTCGCTCACGGTGACCGTGCCGGCGAGGATGACGCCCGCAAGCGCGCTGGCGGCGCCCGCCTGGGTCACGAAGGCGCCGCCCGCGGAGCTTTGCAGCGTGCCGCCCGAGAGGGTCGCGGCCGAAAGATCGATGGCCCCGCCCGCGGCTGCAAGGGTGCCGCCCGAATTGGTCATCGTGCCGGCAAGCTGCAGCGTGGCCCCGCCCGAGACCGCGATCACTCCGGCGTTGCTCGAGCTGCCGAGGATGCTGAAGGTGCCGCCGCTCACCGCGAGCGTCGCCGCGCTGTCGCTGAGCGCGAGCGAAGCGATGGTGTTGCTGGTGCTGCTCGTGACCGTGTAGGCGCCGGCATTGGCGATGGTCACCGCGGTCCCGCTCGCCGGCACGGCGGCGGGCGACCAGTCGGCGGCGGTGTTGAACGAGCCCGAGCGGCTCGACGGGCTCGGGCCGACCCATGACATGCTCGTGACGATCGTGCCGGTGATGGTGAGCGTCTCGGCCGCGAGCGCGGCCGAATAGCCGCTCGCGTTTGCGCCCGCGGAGTTGAGCGTGATGGTCTCGCTGAAGGTGCCGGCGGTGCCGGTCGCAAGCGTCACCGAGGGCGAAATGTCGGCCTGGCCCGCGCCGAGGCCCGAGAATGCGCCGAAACCTGCGAGCGTGTAGGCGCTCGGGCCCGACGTGCCGAAGTTGCCGGAGAGAAGATCGGCCGGCCCCGTGACGTTGTTGAGGACGCCGAGCCCGACCGTCACGGGCGTGGCGCCGAGCGCGATCGAGCCGAGGCTCAGCGTATAGCTCGTGCCGCTCTGGCTCAGCGTGCCGATGCCGGATGTCTGCTCGAACGCGGCAGCGGCGTAATGGTCGACCGTGGCGTTGATGGCGACGGTCGCCGTGCCGTCCGCGATCGCGCCGAGCCCGTCGATCCCGGTGCCGTCCGATTGCAGATTGAGCGTGACGCTGCCCGAGACCGTACCCGCGCTCGCGGTCGAGACGGTGGCCGTGATGGCGCTGCTCGCGCCTTGCGCCACGACATCGCCGGTCGTGCCGCTCGCGCTGACGCCGCTCGCCGTGGCGACGCTCGCGATCAGATTCTCGGAGAAGCCGTCATTGGCCGCGGTGTTGGTGACGGTGATCGGCACCGCGCCGCTGTCGCCGACATGGAAGATGAGCGGCGCTGACGGCGCCGCGGCCGACGCCGTCGCCTCGCGATAGACGGTACCGGTGAGCGAGACCGTGGCGCTGCCGAGGCTCGTCGTGCCGCTGCCGTCCGTGCCCGTCCCATCGGAGGAATATTGCAGCGTGACGGTGCCGCCTTGCGCGCCCACCGCCGTGGTGCCGAGCCCGACCACGATGCTGCTCGTGTCGGTGGCGCCCGCGGCCAGCAGCGATATGGAGCCCGATGATGTGGTGCCGCCCGTCGTGCCGCCGAGCGCAACGTCGAGCGATTCCGCCGGCGGCGCGGCGCTGTTGGTAATGCTGAGCGCCTGGCCGAGCGTTCCGCCCACGCGCGCATTGCCGAGATTGAGCGGCGAGAATGTGTTGAGCGTCGGGCTCGCCAGCGAATAACTGGGGGCGCTGATCGTGCCGGTGATGGTGAGCGTCTCGGCCGCGAGCGCGCCGGAATATCCGCTCGCGTTCGAGCCGGTCGAATTGAGCGTGATGGTCTCGGAGAAGCTGCCGGTCGTGCTCGTCGAGAGTGTCACCGAGGGCAACGTATCGGCCTGGCCCGCGCCGAGGTTCGAGAACGCGCCGAAGCCCGCGAGCGTGAACGCGCTCGGGCCCGAGGTGCCGAAGCTGCCGCTCAAGAGGTCGGCCGGCCCCGTGACGTTGTTGAGGACGCCGAGCCCGACCGAGACCGGAGCCGCGCCCTCGGCGATCGAGCCGAGGCTCAGCGTATAGCTCGTGCCGCTCTGGCTCCACGTGCCGCCGCCCGAAGCTTCTTCGAATGCCGCAACGGCGTAGTTGTTGACCGTGGCGTTAATGGCGACGGTCTGGGTCCCGTCCGCCGTGGGCCCGAACCCATCGATCCCGGTTCCGTCCGATGCGAAATCGAGCGTAACGCTGCCCGAGACCGTGCCGGCGCTCGCGGTCGAGACGGTGGCCGTGATGGCGCTATTCGAGCCTTGCGCCGCGATGTCGGGGGTCGTGCCGCTGGCGCCGACGCCGCTCGCCGTGCCGACGCTCGCGAGCAGGTTCTCGGAAAAGCCGTCGTTCGCCGCGGTGTTGGTGACGGTGATCGGCACCGCGCCGCTGCCGCCGACGTGAAAGATGAGCGGCGTCGATGGCGCCGAAGCCGATGCCGTTGCCTCGCGATAGACATTGCCGCTGACCGAGATCGTGCCGGTCCCGAGGCTGGTCGTGCCGCTTCCGTCGGTGCCGGCGCCGTCGGAGAAATTATCGAGCGTGACGGTGCCGCCTTGTGCACCCGGCGACGCCGTGCCGAGCCCGACCGCGATGCCGCTGGTATTGGTCGCGCCGGCGGCCAGCAGCGAGATCGAGCCCGACGCCGTCGCATCCCCGCTCGTTCCGCCAAGCGAAACGTCGAGCGACTCCGCGGGCGGCGTGGCGCTGTTGGAAATGCTGAGTGTCTGGCTGAGCGTGCCGCCCACTCGCGCATTGCCGAGATTGAGCGTCGAGGAGGTGTTGAGCGTCGCCTGGGCAAGCGCGAAGCTCGTCCCGCTGCCGCTCTCGAGAATGAGGTCGGTCCCGGTCGAGCCGTCGCCGGTCATGCCGAAATGGTCGCCGGCGAGCGCACCCGAAACCGTATAGGAAAAGTTCGTGCCGCCGCTTTCGACGATGCTGAGCGTCGAGCCGACGACCGTCGCGCTGGCGACACTCGCGCCGACGAGATCGAGCACGTCGCCGAGGATGAGCCCCGAAATCGCGTCGCCGGTAAAACTCGTCGGTGCGTCGAGCTTCAGCGTGCTGTCGCCGCCGCCGAAGGCAACGCCGGCCGCGTCGCTGCCGCCGAGCTCGAAGATGCCGCCGTTCTCGACCAGCGCCGCGCCCACGCCCGTGAGCGTGCCGGAGACGTTGAGATCGGCGCTGTTGGCGATGAGGCTGCCCGCGTTGGCGAGCGTGCCGAAGATTTCGAGCGAGCTGCCGCCGGTGACATCGATCGTGCCGGCATTGCTGCCGCTGCCGCTCCCTTGGTCCGCCGCGAACATGCCGCCGTCGAGCGCGAGGAGCCCGCCGCCGGCGAGGAGACTGAAATCGAGGCTGTCGAGCCCGCCGCCGCCATAGATCGTCGCGCCGGCGGCGCCCGACACGAACGAATTGTTATGGGCCGAGCCATCGACGATCTGGATGTTGGAGAAGCTGTCGGTCCCGCCGAAGCCGTTCGTGGCCGAGCCGGTCGCGAAATTGACCGTGACCGCGGCCGGTGCCGCGGCGTAGCTGAGCGTGTTGACGCCGGCTTCGCCGTTGATCGTGTGATTGCCCGGGCCGCCGAGGAACGTATCGTTCAAATGCGTGCCGGCGAGCGTGCCGGTCGAAGAGGTCTCGCTGAAGGTGAGCGTCTCGGCGTCGCCGACGGCGAGGTACGCATCGACGAGCCCCGCGCCGGTTTGCGCGGCGGTGCCCGGGACGGTGGGCTGCGCCGAATTGTCGAGGACGTTTTCGATGTCGGCGGGATTGAGCGCGCCGTTCGCCTGGAGCACGAGCGCGCCCACGGCCGCCGCGGCGGGCGCCGCCGCCGACGTGCCGTAGAACGGATTGAAGATTGTCGTCGAGTTGCCGTCGGGCGCGAGCAGGTTGACCTTGCCGGCGAAAACCGGCGCGGAGAGCGCCACGCCGCTCGAATTGTAATAGAACTCGCCCGGGCCGGTGCCGCTGAATGGCTCGAGCGTGTTGGGATTGCTCTCGGGGACGGCGCCGACCGTGATCGCGCTCGGATCCTCCTCGTGCCCGAACACGGTGCCCGAGCCGGTGGCGGCGTTCGGATCGTTGAACACCACCGGCGAGAAGGAATCGTCCTCGGCGACGATCTTGAACTCGCCCGGGCTCACGGTGCCGGTCTGGTTTTCGTACACTTCGAGATAGAAGGTCGTGCTCGAGCCGGTGTTGGTGAATTCGCCGGCCTGGACCGGGTCGCCGCCCTTGTCGAGCGCGTTTCCGGTGCTGACCGTGCCGCCCGAGGCGCTGAGCAGCCGGTAGGCGAGGCTGTAGTTCGAACCGTTGCCGCTTCCGGCGCCGTCGCCTGTCTTGAACGGCTGCGCCCATTGCAGATCGATGAGGACGGTGGCGCCGCGCGGGATCGTGATCGGCTCGTAATAAGCCTGCGGCGCGCCGGCGACGTTGAAATCCTCGAACGTCGTGCCGCTGCTCACGATCGGCGTGAACGACCCTTGGTAATAGGACTGCGCGAAATTGTTGGCGGCGGTGAAATAGGTCGAGCCGTCCGCCACGACCTGGTTGACCGCCTGCGAGATCGTGCCGCCTTCCTCGAAATACGGCTCGTCGAGAAAGGCCACGTCGTCGACAATGATCTGGCAGCCCGCCGCCTGCAGCGCCTCGATCGCCTGCGCCATGCCGGCGTCCGACGAGCCCGCGGTGTAGAAATAGATTTGCGCGTTGGGCGCGATCGAATGCACGATCTCGGCCATCGCCTGGCCTTCGTCGGTGCCGCTCGAGGCGTCCTTGAGGATGTGAACGTCGGCCGCCGGCGGCAGCGCCCCGTCCGCTTCGGCGCCCGGCGCGCCGCCAAGCGTGTTGAAGCTGTCGGAGATGATGCCGATCTTGATGCCGGCGCCGGTGACGCCATAGGCATTGGTCGCGGACACGCCCTGGACCACGATGTCCGCCTGGTTGGAGACGGGATCGGTCTGAAAGACGATGTCGGGAGCGATGAGTTCGCTGCCGCTCGATGGCACGACGAGGTCGCTTCCGCTCGACGGCACGATGGCGGGCGACTCATCGAGCAGGGCTGCGCCGCTGACGATTTCCGGCGTGGCGATGGCGGCGTCGGCGAATGCTCCGAACGGGCTCTCGGGCGCGGGCGAAGGCAGCGAAGGATCGGACGCCGCAAGCGTGTTCGAGCCGGCCGCATAGGCGAAGGCGCGATGCGGGCGATCCTGGGCAAGGGCGCCCGCATCCTTGGCATCGAAGTCCTGCTGATCGGCGGCGAATGTGTCGCCCGATGCGCCTAAGAGCGCGCTGTCGGACTCCTCCGAATGGTTTGGCGCGTCCGCGCTGCCCTCAGCCTCCGGCTGCGGAACGACGTGCCCAATTGTATCCGTCATGGCGAAGCGTTAACCCGCAGCCGTTGGTTGCCCGCAAGTGTAACCTATTCGACCGCTGTTTTCACGCTTCCGTAACTATGACATTCGCGTGTTCTCGTTAAGATTCATTACGAGGGCGCGTGACGAGGGCACGTGCGGCGCGGCCGAAAAAAATACCGCCCGCCCATCGCTGCGACGGGCGGGCGGTTGGGCCGAAAGCCCTCCGAAGGCGTCCGGCGCGCCTCTAGAACGTCGGACGGCGTCGGATCGGTCTCGGGGATGACGAAGCCCGCCGGTCCCCAGCCGCCGACGATCGTCTTGAATCCCAGCGCCATGGCCGGGCTGCTGGTTGAGACCACATAATCCCAGCCCGTCAGCAGAGGGTTCGCCGTGGTCGGGTTCGTATCGCTCGCGACCGGGCCGTTCGTCAGCATCTGGCCGCCGCCATAGTTGTAATAGACGTTGTTGTCGATGGTATAGCCGCTCGCGCTGCCCGAATTCTCGTAGAACGCATAGGCGCCGTCCTCGCGCGGGGAATCGGACCCGGAGAAATTCGAGATGACGATGTTGTTCGCGAACGTCTCGCCCGACTGGCTCGAGCCGGTCAGCGACGTGATCGGGTTGTCGCCGTAATACCACATCACGTCGTACACGTTCCCGGTCGAGCCGAGATCGATGATGTTATTCGTGATGGTGTTGTGGCTGCCGTTGTTGACCTCGACGGCGTAATCGCTTTGGCTGCTGTTGGGGCTCGCGGGGTTGGGCGGCCCGATCACGTTGCCGGAGACGGTCCAATAGCTCGCACTGTCGTCGAGATAGATCCCGGCCGCGCGCGAGGACGAGGCCGAGCCATAGTCGGCCACGTAGTTGTTGGTGATCGAGATGTTGCTGCCGTGATAGCCGCTGTAATCGTTGACATAGATCGCGCCGCCGTCGGTCATGCCCTGCACGGCGCCGACGACCACGTTGCCGGTGATGCTGACATTGTCCAGCACATTGCCCGTGCTGTAGGCGAAGAGCGCGATCCCCATGCTCTGCACGTTGAAGATGTAGTTGTTGGCAACCGTGATGCCGTTGACGTTGTCGACGAAGATGGCGCCCGACTGCCACGTTCCGGTCACCGTGCTGTCGCCGATGTCGCAGTTCTCGATGGTGATGCCCGTGAGCGGCGTGGCGTTTGCGCCGACATCGTGGTGGATGCCGAAACTGCCGTAGTCCTCGATCGTGAGGCCGTCGATCGTGACGTTGTTGGCGCCCAGCTCGATCATCGTGGTGAGCGAGCCGCCGCCGGTCAGGATGGCGGAATCGACGCCGCTCGCCGGATAGTAGTCCCAGCTCTCGCCATTATCGGCGGTGGTGAGCGTGAGCGTGCTGGTGAGGTAATAGGTGCCGCCTTCGACATAGGTCGTCTTGGTCGAGCTCCCTTCCATCGCCTGCTGCGCCTTCGCCAGCGTGGCGAAGGGTGCGGCGAGCGTGCCGGGGTTGCTGTCGCTGCCGGTCGGCGAGACGTAGAAGCCCGCCCCCGACGGCGTCGTGCCGGCGCCGGTGCCGACCGTGAGCGTGCCGCTGCTGGTGCTGCCGGTGCTGCCGGAGCCGGTGCCGGTGCTGCCGGAGCCCGAGCCGGTGCTGCCGGAGCCGGAGCCCGAGCCGGTGCTGCCGGAGCCGCTGCCGCTCGAGCCCGTTGATTCGGCCGCGACGTTGAAGGTGAGCGTGCCGTCGATGTCCATCACCGCGACGGTCGCACTGGACACTTTGTCAACGCCGTTTGTGGCGGTGTTCGACGTGGCCTGGCTCCCGGTGAGCGTCTCGCCGTTGAGCGAGATCGCTTGGACATAGACGTTGCGGTCGTTGCCGTCGGGGTGGCCGCCCGAGGACCACCACGAAACGCCGCTCCAGGTGTCGTTGGTGAACTCGATCTGCACCTGGTGCGCGGCCGTCGTGCTGAAATTGCCGCTGATCGTGATGGTCTGCCAATTGCCCGAGGTATGATCCGCGGTGATCGTATAGCTGCTGCTGCCGACCTGCTTGCCGTTGACCAGCACCTTGATCGTCGGGTCGCCCTGGTAATTGTCGCCCGAGAGGGTGAGGGTCAGGGCATTGCTGCTGCTGGCGCTGGCCGTGGCCGCCTTCGGGTCCGTCACCTGGATGGTCTGCGGCGCCGAGGTCAGCGTCTGGTGGTCGTGGGTTTCGCTCGCCGTGACGGTGAGCGTGTTGACCGGATGGCCGGACCCGGCGTAATCGGAGCTGAGCGTCAAGCCGCTATTCACCTCGGCCGCGGTGAGCGTGACCGCGCCGGAGCTTGCCGTGAACACTGTGTGATCGAGCTGATCGGTGATCGTCTCGTAGCTCGCGAGCCCGGCGATCGTCACCGTGGTCGTGGTGCCGTGCGCGCTGGACGGCGCGACGCTGATCGGCAGCGCGATCGATCCGCCCTCGTCGACGGTCAGCGCGCTGCTGCCGACGGTGAGCGCCGGCGGCTCGGTGAGCCACAGCGTCTTCAAAACGGATGCGACGGAAGTGGCGTGATCGGTACTGGCGGTTGCCGTCGTGTGCGCCGTCGCCGGCGGATCGGGATTGTGCGCGTCGCCCGTGAAGGCATGATGATGCGCGTAATCGAAAAACCAGTCCGAATGTACCACTCCCGTCATCGTCAAGGTCCTTTCGCCCGCAAAATGGCGAATATCTCGCCGGTGCCGGAAACTGGCGCGTGCTGGCTTAACGACCCGTTAACCGTGAGTTTCGCCGCTGTAACGATGTGTCGCGTATTGGTTTAGCGCCGCGCTAGAGGGCACCAGGCGGCAGGCGAATCACTCCGCCTCACGCTGTGCGGGCGATCGCCTCTTCGACGAGACCGCAGATGATGTGGCCGACGACGATGTGGCCTTCCTGGATCTTCTGCGTTTCGCGCGACGGAATTTTGAGACACGTATCGCATAATTCCGCCATCTCGCCGCCCGCTTCGCCCGCGAGCCCGATCGTCTTGAGGCCGCGCGCGCGCGCCGCGCCGAGCGCCGCGACGACGTTCTTCGACCGGCCCGAGGTCGAGATCGCAACGAGCACGTCGCCGGCCGCGCCCAGCGCCTCGACCTGGCGCGCAAAGACCCGATCGAAGCCGTAATCGTTGCCGAGCGCGGTGAGGACGGACGTGTCCGCGGTCAAGGCGAGCGCCGGCAGCGCCTTGCGTTCGATCGCGAGGCGCCCCACGAGCTCGGCCGCCAGATGCTGCGCATCGGCGGCGCTGCCGCCATTGCCGGCGAACAGCACCTTGTGGCCCGACTTGAGCGCCGCGACGATCGTCTCGGCGGCGCGCTCGATCTCGGCGACGAGACGCGAATCGGCCGAGAGCGCGCGCAGCATCTGCGCGGTCTTCTCGATCTCACCGCGTACGTCGAGGCGCGCGCCCGATGGCTCCATCGCTTCTCTCCGGAAGGGCGCGGGATCATGTCATGGACGCTCTAGAAATGCCATCGGGAACACACCGGAATGGTATAGTCGCGGCTTCTTTGGCGAGGCGACGCCTTGAATATCCTGGTCACGGGGGGAGCCGGCTTCATCGGATCGGCGCTGATCCGCTACCTGATGGCGGAGACGGATGCGCGCGTCGTCAATGTCGACAAGCTCACCTATGCCGGCGACCTCAGGACATTGGCCGGGATCGAAGCGGGCGCGCGCTATGCCTTCGAGCAGCGCGACATCGCCGACCCAGCGGCGATTGCGGATGTCTTCGCGCGCCACCGCCCCGACATCGTCATAAATCTCGCGGCCGAGACGCATGTCGACCGCTCGATCGATCGCCCCGCGCCCTTTATCGAAACGAACATCGTCGGCACTTACGTGCTGCTCGAAACCGCGACATCCTATTGGCGCGCCCTCGATCCGGCGCGGCGCGCGCCCTTCCGCTTCCACCAGGTCTCGACCGACGAGGTGTTCGGCGCGCTCGGAAGCGACGGCACGTTCAGCGAGGAAGCGCCCTACCACCCCAATTCGCCCTACGCGGCGAGCAAGGCGTCGGCCGATCACCTGGTCCGCGCCTGGCACAAGACCTATGGCCTGCCGACGATCGTGAGCAATTCTTCGAACAATTACGGCCCCTATCAGTTTCCCGAGAAACTCGTTCCGCTCGCCATCGTCAACTGCATCGACGGCAAGCCGCTCCGCGTCTATGGCAAGGGCGAGAACGTGCGCGACTGGCTCCATGTCGAGGATCACGCGCGCGCGCTCCACCTGATCGCCACGCGCGCGCAGCCCGGCCGCAACTATAATGTCGGCAGCGCCGGCGGCGAGCGCACCAACCTCGCGGTCGTGCGCGCGATCTGCCAAATCTTCGACGGCCTGAGGCTTCGCGCGGGGTCGGCGGCCGATCTCATCACCTTCGTCGAGGACCGCCCGGGCCACGATTTCCGCTACGCGATCAACGGCACGCGCGTCCGGGACGAACTCGGCTTCCGCGCTGCGATCGATTTCGCGACCGGACTCCGGCGCACGGTCGAATGGTATCTTGCGCATGAAGACTGGTGGCGGCCGCTCGTTGCCGAGCGCTATCGCGGCGAACGGTTGGGGCTTGCGTCATGAAGGGCATCATCCTCGCCGGCGGCAGCGGCACGCGGCTCTATCCCCTGACGCGCGGCGTGAGCAAGCAGCTCCTCCCCGTCTACGACAAGCCGATGATCTATTATCCGCTCACCGTGCTGATGCTCGCCGGCATCCGCGACATTCTCGTCATCACGACGCCCGAAGATCAGGACCGCTATCGCGCGGTTCTCGGCGACGGCAGCCAATGGGGCATCGCTCTGACTTATGCGGCGCAGCCGCGCCCAGAAGGATTGCCGCAGGCCTTCCTCATCGGCGAGCGCTTTCTCGCGGGCTCGCCGTGCTGCCTCATCCTCGGCGACAACATCTTCTTCGGCAACGGCTTGCCCGAGATGCTGGCGAGTGCCACGGCGCTCGAGCGCGGCGCCACCGTGTTCGGCTATTGGGTGCGGGATCCCGAGCGCTACGGCGTCGTCGCGTTCGATGCGGCGGGTAATGTCCAGAGCATCGAGGAGAAGCCGCAGCGAGCCGCTCTCGAATTTCGCCGTGACCGGCCTCTATTTCTACGACGGCCACGCCGCCGACTATGCGCGAACGCTCCGTCCCTCGGCGCGCGGCGAGCTCGAGATCACCGATCTCAATCTCATCTATCTCGCGCGCGGCGAGCTGCGCGTGGAGAAGTTCGGCCGCGGCATCGCCTGGCTCGATACCGGTACGCACGACGCCTTGATCCAGGCGTCGGAGTTCGTTCGCACCGTCGAGGCGCGGCAGGGATTGAAGATCGGCTGCGTCGAGGAGGTGGCGTTGCGCATGGGCTACATCACGCGCGAGAACGTTCTCGCGCTGGCCCACGACGCCCGCTCGGGTCCGCATGTCCCGGGAATGGGTCAGCAACGTCGGCGTCCCACCCTCCTGTGCGGACCACATGAGGCGGCGAACAGGGCCTCGACGCACTGGATCGGTCGCGTCGTATCGGCCCACAACGCGGATGCTGGCCTCTTTGGCGTTGCTGGCGTGTGTTGCGGCCGTAGTCTCTGACGACGCCAACGAGAGCTTCTGGGAGCGGCACGCGCTGCTCGCGGGCCTGGCTGCAAGCGTGATCGTGGTGATGCTCACGGTAGCCGTGGTCAACGAGGTGCTCGAACACGGAAGCCGGCAGCGCTGGAGCATCCTGGCCCAGTACGTGATGATCGAGCTAGTCCGCAACGCCCGGATGATCTGGACCGGCATCCTCGAGGTGGCGAGCCTTCTCCCTACCGAACCCCGCCAGCAGACATGGCTGGCGGCCGGAACCGGCATTGTCCGCGACACGGAACGGCTGACAGCTTCCCTCCTGGCGATTGCGGGCGACGCGAAGGGCCGTACGAGCCTGCACGACGAGGTTGCCTTCCTTGCCGGGCACGCTGATGATGTGCTCGGTCAATGGGCCGCGGTGATGCTGAACGCCGACATGTACGCCGAAGTCATCGACCGTCACGTCGAGTTGGCCGGCGATGTCACATGGGTCGCCGGCCTCTTGGACTCCACGCATCCCCCGGTCGACCGCCGACGGCAGCAGAGGGCACGGAGCAGCCCCGCGCTCCAGATCGAAGGCGACCCCGACGACGAATGGCTCGCGGATCGCATGGTCGTCATCGTCCAGCTCGCCGAGAGGCTCGATCGAGAGACTCTTGAATTGGCTCTTCGCATCGTTCCGGTTGACTGGTGGTGGGAGCGTCTGGGCACAGGCTCCCCTCGTCTCCCGGAGTAGCCGCTGCGACGTTCGAGTGTGAGTGAACCGAGCGCCCGCGAGGCTGGAGCTGGCGCGACCGCGGCTTCGCGGCACATGCGGGGCTTCTGGCAGGGAGGACCGAGATGGCAGCGATAGACCGGCAGGCCCCGGACCGGGCGGACCTGATCGTGCGCAACGCTAAGGTGACCTCGCTACAGGACGGCGGCAGCGCCGTGGCCGCGGCGATCGCGGTGCTCGGAGAGAGGTTCGCCGCAGTCGGCGGCGAGGCGGAGGTGATGCGCCTGGCCCGCGAGGACACCCGGGTGGTGGATGCGGGCGGCCGGCGGGTTATCCCGGGGCTGAACGACTCGCACCTGCACGCGATCCGCGGCGGCCTTCACTACAACCTGGAGCTGCGCTGGGACGGGGTCGGCAGCCTGGCCCGCGGGCTGGAGATGATCCGGGAGCAGGCCGAGCGCACGCCCGAAGGCCAGTGGGTGCGGGTGATGGGCGGGTGGTCTCCCTATCAGTTCACCGAGAAGCGGATGCCCACCGTGGCCGAGCTGAACCGGGTGGCGCCGCGGGTGCCCGTGCTGGTGCTGTTCGGGTACAGCCAGGTGCTGCTGAACCGGGCCGGCGCCGAGGCGCTGGGGTTTCCTGCGGTCAGTGCGCCGCCTGGCGGCCATCATGAGCGGACCGACGGCGGGCTGATCATCAGCGGTAACACGGCGGTATACGCCGCGATCGGCAGGCTTCCCGTGCTGACCGATGCCGGGGACCGGCTCAATTCAACCCGCTATTTCCTGCGGGAGCTGAACCGGTTCGGGCTGACCAGTACCGTCGACGCCGGGGAGAGCGCCACCGTTTACCCGCAGGACTACCAGGCGGTGGCGTCGCTGGCGGCGCGCCCGGGGTTCCCGGTCCGGATCTCTAACTTCCTGTTCGCGCAGCGGCCTGGGACAGAGCTGCGGTTCTGGGAAGAGCAGACCGCTGCCGGGGACCGGGGCCTGAACCGTGCCATCTTCCGGCTGGGCGGCTATGTCCTGCGGGGCGCTGGTGAAGTGCTGGCCTGGTCGGCCCATGACTATGAGAACTTCCTGGCCCCCCGCCCCGAGCTCACCGCGCACGCCATCGAGCAGACCACCGCGGTGGCCCGGGTCGTCGCCAGCCATCAGTGGCCAATCCGCATCCACGCCACTTACGACGAGACGATCTCGGCCGTCCTGGACGTGTTCGAGCGGGTATTCAGCGAGACCGGGTACACGGCGCGCTGGGCGATCGACCACGCTGAGACGATCACGCCGCGGAACATCGCCCGGGTCAAGGCGATGGGCGGCGGGATCGCGGTGCAGAACCGGCTGTCGTTCTCCGGGGAGTACTTCGCCGAACGCTACGGCCAGCAGGCCGCCGCACAGGCCCAGCCGCTGCGGCAGCTCGTGGACGCGGGGATCCCGGTCGGCGCCGGCACTGACGGCACCCGCCCCGCCAGCTATAACCCGTGGGTGTCGCTGTACTGGATGGTGACCGGTAAGACCGTCGGCGGAAGCCAGATCACCTCACCGGGCAGCCGGATAACCCGCGAAGAAGCCCTGCGCCTTTACACGGCCGGGAGTGCATGGTTCAGCGGTGAGGAAGACGCCAAGGGCACGATCGCGCCCGGCCAGTACGCCGACTTCGCCGTCCTGTCAGCGGACTACCTGTCGGTCCCTGATGAGCAGATCCCCGCCATCGAGTCGGTGCTGACCGTCACCGGCGGAGACGTCGTGTATTCCGCGCCGCCATTCGAGGCCCTCTCCCCCGGACAGCTTCCGCCGGTGAGCCCCGCGTGGTCACCGGTGGCCCTGTTCGGCGGCTACCAGCACAGCACCTGATCACGTCGCCCACCTCAGCCGCCGACGCGGCGGCACGGTATACGCAGCCAGGAGGAAACCCGTGAGCACTAGTTACCGCATCGATGTTCACCAGCACGTCGTCCCGGCCTTCTACGCCCAGGCGCTGGCCAGCCATGGCGGCGACCCGTCCGGCAGTCTCACCCCCGAGTGGTCACCCGAGCGCGCGATCGCCTTCATGGACTCCCAGCAGATCGCGACCGGGATCTTGTCGGTCAGCACTCCTAGTGTCGTGGGCTGGGCCCCGGACGAACGGCGGCAGATGGCGCGCCGCATCAACGAATACACCGCGGACCTGGTCGCCAAGCAGCCCGACCGGTTCGGCGGCTTCGCCACGCTCCCGCTCCCTGACATCGACGGCGCCCTGGCCGAGGCAGAATACGCGCTCGGTACCCTGCACGCCAACGGTGTCGTCCTGATGGCCAGTTACACCGGCAAATACCTCGGCGATCCCGCATTCGAGCCGCTGTGGGCCGAACTCGACCGCCGCCACGCCGTCGTCTTCGAGCACCCCGGCGACACCCCCGGCCAGCCGGTCATCCCGCCAGCGGCCGGAGTCGCACCCCCGATGGCGAACTTCCCGTTCGAGACCACGCGGACCGCAATCCAGCTCGTACTCAACGGCGTCGTAGACCGGTACCCCGGCCTGCGTATCATCTTGTCCCATGCGGGCGGCTTCTTGCCGTATGCCTCGCTCCGCTTCGCCGAACTCGCCCGGGTCTTCAACCCCGCCGCGCCCAGCCCCGATGCCCTCCTGGCCAGCTTCCGCCGCTTCTACTTCGACACGGCGCTCTCCTCAGGCGCCGCCCTGCCCACCCTCAAGGCATTCGCCAGCCCTGGCCACATCCTGTTCGGCACCGACTCCCCCTACGACCACGGCGTCGCTGCCGCCTTCACCGCCGCGCTGGACGCCTCCGACAGCCTGACCGCCGACGACAAGGCCTCGATCAGCCACCGCAACGCCCAGGCCCTGTTCCCGCGCCTTGCCCCGTGACCCGCAGCCGCCGCTGACCAGCAACGACCGTGACCCGGCGCACCGGCCCGGCACTGCGTGTCCGTCCACCAGGTCACGGCCTGGCGGGCAGCCCCGCCAGGGCAGTCGACCGCCCGTTGGCGGCCTGGCGTGGCCAGGTGGGCGGATGGCGAACATCAGCAACGCGGCGCGTCGCCGGGCCATACTGCCACCGCTCCTCGGCGGCACCGAGACCACAGTTGCGGCCCGAAATCGTATGGATGATGTGATGCCCAATCATGCTATTGAGCACGACTGTCGAGGCATGGACATCGCCGACCGCCAATCACCGGGACCGCCGGTCACGGACTGCTTGCCCGGTGGTTAGTGACCTGGCAGCAACATCGTCGGCCAAGCAAAGAGTCTGGAGTTCTCATGATTCTTCACACCCTCGTCTTCTCGTTCGGAGACCGCCGGGCTCCTGAGGAACGAGACGAGTTCCTAGCGCGGATCAAGGAGATCTGTCTCGGCTCGGGACTAACCCGGCATGTTGCGACCGCAGTGCACAAACCGGCCGCCGAGGATCGGTACGCGCCGGTGTTCGTCTCCTCCGCGATTGCGCAGCTGCTCTGCGCGGACATGGAAACCCTCGGCCAGCTCTCGGCCTACGAGCCACTGGTGACCTTCGAGCAGGAACAGCAAAAGCTCAAGCCCTACGGCGTGGTGTGGGTCAACAGCGACCCGCTAGACCTGTCGGGAAGCTGACTGCGACCGACTTTGCCCTGGAGTTGGGCCGGGAGACCGGAAGCCATGCACTCCGCGTCATCTATGGCGGAGTGTTGACCGTCACCCTCCGACGATGCACAGGCCACGTGGCGGGTCGAATAGGGAACACGTCTCGGAATATCAGGCCGCGCTGGTCGTGCTCGTGTTACTCCCATTGCACGATTTCCCCGATCCGGGAATTTTCACCGGTTTGCGTGTTCAAGTCCTCGTCCACACGCTGATTTTCTCGTTTGGCGAGGGCCGCACCCAAGCTGAGCAGGACGAGTTCCTGTCGACGGTGGCCGACATCAGCTTGAAGTCGGGCCTGTGCACCCGTGTCGAGACCCGTAGGCACCTGCCGCTGCCCAACGACGCGTACGCTCCGGTGTTCGTCGCGTCCGCAGTCGCGCAGCTCTTCTGCCCGAGCCTGGAGGCCGTCCACGAGCTGTCCGGGACTGACGCGCTCGTCTCATTCGAGCGCAGTGAGCAGCAGCGCAGCCCTTACGGCGTTGTCTGGGCCAACACCGAACCGTCGGGGGATGCGTGTCAGTGTCCTGGTGGATGCGTACAACCTGTATTACGCCGGCCGGAAGTTGTGTGGCCGCGGCGCGCCTGGCTGGCGGTGGCTGGATGTCCGTTCCCTGGCCGCGGCGCTCGTGGCGGAGCAGTCCGTCGTATGGCCGGGCGCGGCGGTTCAGCGCGTGGTCTACTGCACGGCCCGGATCAAGGGCGCCGCCAATCCCAGTGGTGCCGCTGATCAGGACATATACCTCAAAGCGCTCCTCGCGTCAGGGAGCGTGGATCACATCGAGTACGGCAACTACATCTCCAAGGTGATCAAGCGCCCGCTGGCCATAGAGGACAAGCAGCACAGGCCCGTGATCGTCCGGCCGGACTGGCCGGTGACCGTGCAGCGGAACGGCGTATCGGTGCCTGACGCCACGTTCATGGCGAGCGTGGCGACCTATGAGGAGAAGGGCAGCGACGTCAACGTGGCCGCGCACCTGCTCGTCGATGTGCGTGCCGGTGGCTTCGACGCGGCCGTGGTGATAAGTAACGACAGTGATCTGCGATGGCCGGTGCAGGAAGCCCGCCGCCGGGTGCCGGTCGGGGTGGTGAACCCGGGTAGCGGCTACACGGCCGGGCACCTGTCGGGAGTGCCTGCCGCCGGTGCTGGCCGCCACTGGTGGCGTACCCTGCGCGGAGCTGATTTCGCTGGTCACCAGCTGCCCGACCCTGTCGGCGGGATCCGGCGGCCCGCCGGATGGTAGGGAAATTGCCGGGGCGAGCCGGGTGTTATACCGTAATGACATATCCGCCCGGCCCCTCGTGGGCCGGGTTTACTTTGCCCCGGCTGTTACCCGCGCAGCGGGAAGATGATCGCCAAGTGTGGCGAGGCAGGGCACCAAGCGGGTACGGGAATCGGCCGGCGGCGACGGCACGCACAGGGTGCGGGGAGTGCGTTGGCACCGCGAGGGCGCTCGAGACGGCGTTCGGCATACTCCCACTGGATCTCCCGGCGTCGCCGGGACAGAACGTTCGGTAGCAGGACTGGCCGGAACGACATCCGTGGCCCCTGACCTCCAGGCGGCCAGAATCGCTCCAGAGCAGGCAGGCGCGCGACCATGCCGGCAGAACCCTGATGTCCCGTGACACGAAACCGCCAGTGACAAGTCAAGTGACAACGCCGCCAGGCAACCGCCGACACAGCGCGACGTACCCGGACGCAGATACTCCTCGGACCGGCAGTAATCCGACCTAGCGCGATGCCGTCAGACGAACCCGGCATGCATGGTAAGGAGAAGGTCTACGGTTCGATTCCGTAACGGGGCTCCACAGGAATTAACCTGCAGGCCAGGTCAGAAGCTCACTGGACAGCTCTCATCGTACGCGGCGGATGGGAGCTGTTCACGCATTGGGAGGAATTTGGGAGATCGTGTCCTCCCGGGGGTCCTCCCGGGGTCGGCAGCGCTGACACTGTCGGCTCGCGCGAGGGGCGAAGCGGAGATGACGCGCCGACGTTCGTCGCGCCGCTTCAGACCGACGTGGTGCCACCTGGCTGGCATACTCCGGGGGCTGGCGCTTCGTTACGTACGGTGACAATCGGCCGTCACGGAGATACGAGATCCGCCTGCATAGCTGGCGGCCGCCGACCGCATTCCAAACGGGCGCGCCCGAGTTGGATGATCTGCGTGTTACGGGAGCCCGACCTCGTGCGCGCGTGCGTCGACGCCGTACGGGCCGCCTTACCTGCATCCGCCGGTGACGGCAAGCGTTCGATTTTGGGGCTGGTGCCATGGTCTGGGGCGTGGCTGAGTCTGCTCCCCTAGGCCGTGGCCGGGGCGAGGTCCGGTCCGTATCCCCCGCAGTTCGCCGTGGCGCAGTACGGGATCGGCGTCGTCCCCACGTCGTACGAGATCAGGATGTCGTCTCCGGCTGTGGTCTCTTCGCAACGCCTGCAGTACCACGCTTGAGGGTTCCCGTCGAGTCGGCGCTGAGTGCGCAGGCCCTCGAGGTATGCCTCCCTGGTTTCCTCATTGGCCTCGCGGTATGGCACCAGCGGCGTGATCGGCATGGTCATCCCAAAGGCCTCCTTGCCCGAGTTCGTTGCGCGCCACCACTCCTGATCCAGCCTAGCCGGAGGTTACGAGCGACCGCTTCGCTGCCGCTGGGTGACCAGCATCAGGTGGTGCCAGGCTTCCGGGCCAGCTGGGTGATGCGGACCACGGCGTCCTCCTCGTCACCTCCCTGGCTTCCGGGTAGGGTGCTCGATGTGTCCGATTCGTATGCGGTGGCCGCCGCCAAGCACGAGCTCGTCAAGACTTGTGTCCTTTGGACAACGGGTAGCGGAGGAAGAGCGTGACAACCTCGCGTCGTACTTCGTTGAGACGGAGCACTGGCGGCGGGTGTGGGCAGGCGACGTAGACGTGGTATTCGCCCCGAAGGGAGGCGGCAAAAGTGCGATCTACTCAATGCTTGTCTCCCGCGAAACTGACTTGTTCGATCGCGGGATTCTTCTAGCCGCAGGTGAAAACCCGACTGGAGCGCCGGCCTTCAACGAAGTGAACATCGATCCGCCATCGTCAGAAAAAGAGTTTACTAATATCTGGAAGCTCTACTTCTTGGCCCTTGTGGCTCAGGTGCTCTACGACTATGAAATTAAAGGCGAAGAGGCGGACAAGCTACTTAATAAGCTGCGGGAGGCGGGTCTCCTCACTGGTGATGCGGCGAAGAGCCGATTGGTTAAGCGGGTATTGAACTATGTTAGGCGCTTCTTTCATCCAAGTTCTATAGAAGCGACTATGACTATAGATCCGTCAACTGGTGTACCGGTCGGAACTGGTAAGATAACATTCGAGGAACCAGCAGAACCCGCGCTTGCATCGGGAGTCGTTTACATTGATGATTTGTATCAGTTGGCCAATGCCGCTCTCAAGCAAGTCGCCTATAAGCTGTGGATTGTCATTGACCGACTAGATGTGGCGTTCGCGGAGTCGAGAGAACTCGAAGAAAACGCGCTGAGAGCACTCTTTCGCGCCTATAGGGACCTCCAGCCGCTTTCCCATCTTACGCTCAAGATATTTCTGCGTTCAGACATTTGGAAATTGATCACCGCCTCGGGATTTCGCGAGGCTAGCCATATTACCCGCGAACTGAATTTGACCTGGAATCGCGGGACGCTTCTCCAACTTGCCATGCAACGCCTGCTGAGGGATACAGAGCTTTGTCGTTATTATGGGGTAGCTGCAACGGATGTTCTCCTCAGTGCCGAGAGGCAAAGGGCTTTGTTCGAGAGAGTCTTCCCGCCGCAGGTGGATCTCGGAACCCGAAAGCCTAAGACTTTCGATTGGTGTCTCGCCAGGACGCGAGATGGTATTAGTGATACCGCACCTCGCGAGCTAATACACCTACTGTCTACCACGCGCGAACAACAGCTTCGCAGATATGAGATCGGAGAGCAGGCACCGGCCGGTGAAGCGATTTTCGATCGCCAAGCACTGAAGGATGCGCTTCCTGAAGTCTCGAAGACTCGGCTGACCAAAACACTATATGCGGAGTATCCAGCTCTCAAGGATTATCTCGAAAGTCTTGAGGGGCAGAAGACACACCAAGGTGATGCGAGTCTTGCAGCGATCTGGGACGTCGATGCAGCAGAAGCGCGTAACATTGCTAACGAACTTGTAGAGGTTGGCTTCTTCGAGCGGAGGGGGGAGCGCATCAATCCTACATACTGGGTCCCGTTTATATATCGGCCGGCACTTAATCTGATCCAGGGTTCGGCAGAGGGTGTCACTGCTGTGAGCGACGACGAGGAATCATAAGCTGCCAGTCAGTGGCGGACACGACACGCTTTGACTAGTGGGTGGCTTAACGAGCGTCCTCAGCGGAGCCTTCGGCGGGACCAGAAGCTGCACCAGGCTGGGCGGAAGCGGCGAGGGCGTTGAACCGCACCGCCTTTAGCACCACGACCAAACCCGGTAAGACCGGCTCGCCGGCTCACTTACTCGCATCGCCAGCCCCGGCTCAACGCGAGCCGGGAACCTCGGTGACCGCGGTCATAGCATGTGACGATACAGCGGCCGGGCTCAACTGCACGTTCGGTGAGACAAGAGCTCAACGCTGACTTACCCGAATTTCCGGCGTCTAGCGCCCCATGCGGAGGTCAGAATGCGGTCAGAAATGCCGAGATGGTACGAGGATCTGAGAAGGATTGTGCTGATGCGCATCAACCGCCAGCCGGTGCCAGGCGAGATGGCACGTGGACTCCTCAAGGCGGTGGTGGATGACTTCGATTGCCCGACAAGCGCTCACGGGGGGCGCTGGAACGGCAGAGCGTGGCACCACGGTCTCACGGCCCGGCCTGCGGACGCTGCGCGAATAGAAGCACTTGGCAGGCGCCTGCCAGTGGCCGACGGCGACTTGCGGTTGATTACTCGCGGGGACGTTTTCGCCAGCTGCGACTCGAACATGCTCTTCCTGGCAGCAATGGCCTGGGGTTACGGACTGACTGGATATGGCTTGTACCGGACTCTGCAGACCTTGAACGCGTGTCGTGGCGACGATGCTGTCGTGCGAGCCATAGAGGAACTCCGGCGTTCCGCTGTTGGCGGTCCTGAGGCCGTCTGGCGTGCGTTTTCGGCTGGCGGACGGGCGCGCCTTCCCGGCCTCGGCACGGCGTTCGCAAGCAAGATCGCCCACTTCGCATGCTACGACCACGACACAGGTGAAGGACCTCTGATAGCTGACCGGAACTCGGCATGGGGCTTCTGGGTGGTCGAAGATGTGTGGGACATCCGTAGGAGTGCCGTCCTCTATGCGCAGTATGTTGAGACGGCCGTCGCTTGGGCCCATGACCTAAACGTCCGATCAGATGACATCGAACGCGCACTTTTTGTTATAGGGCCGCACGCGCGGAAGATATGGCGCCAAGAAGGTGGTTCCCGATGATCACCTCGACATCACACCGTAGGACCTGGGGCGGGCACGGGCGTGCCCCCTGTTCACGATGGTGGTGTCCCATCGATCCGCCCATCAACGTGTGCTCGCCTGAAGAGCTGATCGAGGCCATAGCCGAGCAAGATAAGCTTGCTCTAAATGCAAGGAAAATCATGGTATCGTTCATTCGCCATGGCAAGTTGAGTAGCGCCTGCCTGAGCCGCACGGACACTTCCTGTTGCCCTTGACGTTGTTTGGAGGGTGCAGCCATCCGGACACAGGCGATCCTTGGCCATAATCTACGCGGCGAGCGGCAGGAACCAGCCGCACCCAACCCTCGGCGGAAGGAGCTGTAACAAATACGGGACGTTCTGTAAGACTGCTGGCATCCCCAAAGCCATAGCGGTCAAGGGCGTCGGATTTCACAAAGACCCGCTGAACCCCAGACCCGACAATACCAACTTGAAGTTCTAGGAAGGATGGATGAAAGATCACTTGCTCGATAATCCCAGCCTGCCAGCGATGTTCATTCGGCAAGGGCTGTTCGATTGCATGCTTCGCATTAACACAATTTGTCTCGCCGCATTGATAAATAAATTCAGACCCAGGCGATGGCGGGTGCTCGAACGACGCGAATACGAGTCGATGTACGTCGATCAGATGCCCATCCTCAATCGGGGTTCCCTCCTCGAACGGTCTACCATCCTGAAACAAGAGATAGACGAATGGGTTGGTCCAGATCGGTTGGTATTCCACATCGCTGGAATCATCTTTGCCTCCAGCGTCCGTTCTGTTTCGTGCACCCTCGATGATGGACCGCGCCTGGCTCGGGGTTAGGTAGATGCCGAAATCCTCGACCTCAACGCAATCACCCTCGGGAGGCTCTCTCTCCTGGTCACGCTCTGGAAAGCGAGTATCCACTGGTGGCGCATCCGCCGCCGCCGCAGAGCCGCAGGCTTCGCACAGCTTGACCCATGAGTTGCCGTCCTCTGACCTAACAAGTTGGAGTCGGTACGAGGTACACACCGGACAGCGTTCTGGCATTCCTTGCTGCACCCGAACAAGTGCCTGAAGAAACATCTCGATAACCGCATGAGTGGCTGAGACGGCAATATGAGCATCGTGTTCATTAGCATTACGAGCGTGAGTTAGCCGATTTACATATTTCCAGGTCTCCTCGCTGGTTTTCCTTAGAAGCGATCGCAGCTCTTCTGAAGATTTGCCGCCTGCAATTGAACGAGCGTAGATATCCGTCAACCCTTTGAAATCAGCATCTTTCAGCAGCGCGGCGGTATCGTCGGGTATTTGAATGAGTTCTGACAGGCTGAACGTAAGCGTAAGCAACAGCTCTCGAAGCCGCATTCCCACCGCTTGGAAGTCTTCGACCTCTTTCGCCCTGTCGAGGCTTTCAGTCACAACGTCGAGCCGACGCAATAGTGCGCGGACCCTACGGTCCCTATCCATGAGATTGCGTCCTTCGCGACCCTGTACCCGAGCCCACAAGCCAATATGGAACGACAAAGCCACATCCATGCTTTTGATTTGTTCCTGACCATAAAGGTTCGTCGGGTTTGTGATTACCCACAAGCGTCCCTCATTGGTGTGTGCGTCCCAAACGTCATACTGATCACCCAGAACATATTCGCTGGTGAGCTTCTCCAAGTGCTCAATCTCAAAATCCGGTCCAGACTGCGACCGAAGGTATTCCTCGATCTCACGTCGCTCATGCGCGGGCGTTTCCATGCTCCCAAGCATGCCAGTTTCAAGCCCGTCCGATCAAAGATTTGCTTGGACTCAAGCAATGACGGGGTGCCGGGAACGGTGCTCACGGCTCGATTGTTACGGGCACCCACATTCATGGCATGCCGGTCAGCCCTGACTGGCTGGCAGACCCAGCTCGCCTCTTGGCCGACGGTGCACCACGCCCCAGCCGGTGATCCTGGGCCTATGAGCCCCGGTGCGGCCAATTTTTCCTCGTCCTTCAGAGCTGCTAGACGCGGAAACACCGGGCCGGACTTGTGGCCCTTCAGCAGCCGCGGCAGCAGCCGGGCGGTGCCGGTCTGCCAGACGATGATGTCGATCGCGCCGCCCTTGCGGCGGACCCTGGTGCAGCGGTTGGGCAGGTCCAGGTCCCCGACGTCGAGCGCGAGCACCTCGGCCGACCGCGCGGCGGTCTCTTACAGCATCCGCCACAGCGTCCGCTCGCGGAGGCTGATGTCCTCGCGGGTGAGCAGCTGCCCGACGTCAGCGCGGGACAGCGCGCGGACCCGGTCCGGCCGCGGCTTGCGGCGGACCAGCATCCGCGACGGGTCAGCCGTGATCCAGCCCTGCCGCTGCCAGTAGCCAGCTGCCGACCTGATGGCATCAAGGGAGACGTTCCACGTGGACGGAGCCCGGTCGCCCCACCGGGCGCCGAACCACCCGGCGAACCGCTCCGCGTCGATGTCCGGCGCGGTGTCGCTGCCGAACTCGGTCACGATCTCTGGCTGCGCCTAGGCCCAAGGTCCGGTGCCTGGCGGCTGAAGGATCCGGCCGGTCAGCCGTCTCCAGTTCGCGGACCTTCCGTGGCGGCCTGCGGCTCGACCTCTACTCGGCGGCGGGCCCAGGAGCTGGGCACGGGCAGGTTGGTGTTGATGATAAGGACACCAACGAGTGACGGGTACCGCGGATCGTCTAGGCCGTGCAGGCGGGGTTTGAGCCAGTCGATGTAGTTGTCGATGACGCCGGGGGGTGCTTCCTTGCGGCCGTGGTCGAGGACGACGAGCACCGATAGCTGGCTCCCGCGGCCGACTCCGTACTGGGTCGGCTGGCCTACGTAGCGGGCGCAATGATCGACGGTGACGGGCCCGCTGCGGGAGACCTTCAGCTCGGCGATGATGTCGTCGTGGAGCAGGTCGTCGAAGCCCCCGGCGACGGCGTCCCGGCGGGTGAGCCGGTTCTGGAGTTTGGGATCGGCGCGCAGGAGGCGTTCCAGCCCGTCGTGGAACGCGGCTTCGGTCACGCGTGTGCCCCGCTTGAAGGTCTTCTCGAACATGATGACCTGGGCGGCGCGGACGCAGGCGGCGAATAGGCGGCAGAAGGCGCGGGCGTCCTCGGTGTCGAACTCGGGCGAGTCCAGCGTGCCGAACATGGCCAGGAGCCGGGCGTCAGTCTGCTCGTGCTCGGTCAGCGTGTCGCGGCTGGGATCGAAGGGCCGGAGCCGGAGCCGGCGTAGCCCTGCCACCTCGATCGCCTGCTCGTGCTCCTCGCCGGCCAGGCGGACCTGGATGGGACAGTCGAGCGCTGGTCCGAGGATGGGCTGCTCGACCGCGCAATGGAGCGGTTCCTCGCCGGTGAGCGTGATGCCGAACTCGTCGGCGGTCCCGTTGATGAGGGAGAAGTCGTAGCGGGGCAGCGCGAGCGCGTCCCGGCCGAGAGCGGTAACGGGCTCGATAATGCAGCGTTTGGCCCATGCCGGGACTGAGACAAGGCGGACGGTCATCCCGAGGTGGTAGAGCTCTTTTGGCCGGACGACCAGGATGTCGGTCACCGGCACGCCGTGCATCGTTGCGACGCAGACCGCCCGCGGTGGTTCCTCCGGCTCTGGTGCTGGCATGGCGGTGAACGGCTGCCGCAGCAAGCTTGTGCCCACCAGGGTGACCGGCGGCGGGACGCACGCAAGATGCTGCCAGGCTGCCTGCGCTGCTGCTGGATCGGCTGCCGATTCGGCTTCAGTGAGGAAGTCGATCAGTGCGCCGTGGACTGAAGCGTCATCAGCTGCGCTGACCTGGGCGCGGAGCACTTCGGCCTGGCGGCCGGCTGCCCGCAGCAGGGCAGGCGCGTGGGTGCTGACGGCCCGGACTGAGGCGTCGTACCGCAGCAGGAGCGCTGCGATCTGCCAGGCGCGGGCAATCCAGATTCGCTGCATCCCGGCCGCGTGCGCTGTGGGCGTCTCCTGCAGGAGGCCCGCAGCGCGGTCAAGGTCGTCGGCTGCCCCCGCCGGGTCGGTGACCACTGGCGCCAGCAGGACCCGAGCCGCTCTGGCCGGTGCCAGCAGGCTGTCGAGAGTCGACCGGAGCCGCCCATCTCGCACACCGCCAGGAACCGAGGCTTCCAGATCGGCAACCGCCGACACCACCGCGTCGGTGAGGTTGATCAGATCGGCTGCGGCAGGCGGTCCCTCCGCGAGGGCCTGGGCGAGCTCGGCGCCTCTCGCGATGCCGCCGGCCAGGCGCCGACCGGGTGCGCCCTCCTCGCCTGGCGGCTGTCCGTCCTCCACGCCGCGGGCGATGGCTGCCGCGTCGGCCCAGCGGCCAGCTGACTGTAGCAGCTCGACGGGCTCAAGCGCACGCCAGGAGTGTGCCGGGCCGTGAATGGTGCTGAGCGGCTCGATGTCACCCAGCGGCACATCCGCGATCAGCTGAGGCCGGTCCATCAGCGTCTCCAGCACAGGCTCGTGACGCTGGTTGTAGTAATCGATCAGCTCCGGGCTTGCGGCGGTGGCCAGCGCCGCGGAAGTCCAGGCTGGGTGAGAGCGGAGCTCGTCCGGCCACCAGGCTGTGAGCAGACGCTCGCGATCGTATGGCCCGCACCGGCCCACGTAGGCCAGCGCCACCCTGAACCACGCGGTGACCTGCGCAGGGTCGTCGAGGGCGCGGGCGAGGGACCGAAGCGCCCAGATGGCCGATTCCAGGGCGTCCGGATCGGGCTTGTCGCCGTAGGTGATTACCCAGCCGAAGACGAGCGGCAAGATCCTAGGTATCAGGTCCAGCGGGATCGACAGGCGGCGTAGCTGTTCCAGCATCCGGCGGTGGACGATCACGTAGCGGTCTTCAAGCAGCGCGACTGCCAGCTCGCTCAGCTCGGCTGGCAGCGAGTCAACAACGCCAGCGCACGAGACCCACAAGTCGATGCCTCCGCGGCGGATCACTTGGTCAGGGTGCAGCAGCGCGGTGTAGGTGATTGGAAGGATGTCCCGCAGTGTCTCGGCCGAGACCGCTTCTTCCAGGACATCGATCATCGCGGACCGGACAGCACGGTCGTGGTGTCCGTCGCCAGTCGATGCCGAGAACAGCGCCTCCACCTTTGCGAGCACGACCGCGGAGCTAGCCGAGGCGCTGCGGCCAATGGCCTCGGCCAGGCGCCGGCGGGTGCCCTCGCGGCGGATCCGCGCCGACTCGCGCTCCAGAGCCGCCACCATCTCCCGCTCCCGGTCAGCCGCCGCCGGCAGCGCGCCAGCGCCGCCCGCTTCAGCCCGGCCCGGGCCCGGAGCGCACATCGTCAAGATGGCGCCGAGCATGCCGTCAACGTGCCCGGCGACGGCCTCCGCCACGTCACGGGCGAGGCCGGCGAGGTGGTCAGCGGAATGAAAGGCCGCCTCCTCCCCCCAGTCCCCGCCAGCGCGGCGGACAATGAAGCTGAGAGCCTCTGACGTTGCGGCCTCAGGCGCATCCCACGGCTCACGGAACCGCTCCAGGAACCACGGCACACGGGCCAGCTCGTCACGGGCCTCCGGTCCGGCCGCAGCCGCCTCCGTCTCGACGATCCGGCGGGTCAGCTCAGGCTGACCGCGCCAGGCCTCGGCAAGGGCCCGCAGAGCAGCCGACGCCGGATAGGGATACCCGGCATATCCGCTGTCCGGACCGCGGACGCTCGCGGCCAGCGGCTGACCCAGGGCGATCACCCGGCCCGCATCCTCCGCCAGCAGCAGCCCCGCGGCATCAGCCCCCGCCTGCCGAGTCGACTCATCGTCGCTGCCCAGATGGCCGATTATCCGCTCGGTCACGGCAAGCAAGTCGACGTGCGATGCGGCGATCAGCCCGGCCGGCGAAGACGGCAGCCGCCACGGGCCGACGTCTTCCCCGGACGCCAGCGCGATCAGCTGATCCAGGACATCGGTCAGATCCTCGGGCCGCAAGTCGGGCTCCACGACCGCCAGCAGATCGCCCGCCTGAACAGAACGCTGCCGCCGCAGAACGGGCCGCGCCGCATCCAGCGCCAGGCGCGGCGGGCAGTGACCCGACCGGACAAGCACAGTCAGCGCTTCGAACGCGGTCGCGTCGGTCGTATCGGCTGCCAGCTCAAGCAGGCTGTCGATCAGGACCGGACGGAACAACTCCGGCGCGCCGCGCGCAGCGTCGAGGACCTGACGGGCAGCCCGCTCCTCCTCGCTGGCGGGCGGCCCGGTCCGCGCCTCGGCACGGTCAATCCGGTCCAGTGCCTCAGCCAGATCCCGGACGGCGTAACCCTCCCCTGCCAGAAGCAGGCGCCGGCGCTCGCGATGCTCGCCACGGCGCCGAGCCCTCTCGTCGGCGGCCTGCCGTGCCGCCGCTGTCCGCGCCGTTTCCTCAGCAGCTCGCCGTTCCGCGACCGCGGCCAGGGTGGGCACTTCCCCCGAGGGGTCCCGATACGGACAGCCGACGCAGCTCGCCTGGTAGAACTCGACCGCAAGATCCAGCGCCACGTGACCCTGGGTCCTGGGTGGCGGCGCATGCTCGCACCGCACTTCAAGCAAGCCCATCGGGAGACCCAGGGCGGAGCCCACGGGGCTGTTGCCGCCAACACTCTCAATCCGAGCACGGCGGCAATGACGCCGCGTCAGCTCGATCGCCTCAGCGTTCGCCCTGCCCATGCCGACTGCCTCGTCGAACTCCTGCCTTCTGCGCACGCGTCCAGTACACCAGGCACCTATGACAGGAGGCGCGAATCAACACGAGCTCAGGGTGCACGTCGGCTTTGTTGGAGATGATCTTGCCGGGGCCATAGCCAGGGATTCTGAGTCGCGGGGTCTGTCAGATGGCTGCCTGAAGCCCGTCTGGGCTGGTGGTGCGGGCTTGCCATAGCTCGTCCCACCGGCCGCTGGCGTGCTGGGTGCGCAGGGCGATGATGCTGGCGGCGCCGCCGGTTGTCCAGTGCATGCCCGCTTGTTTGGCGCGCTGGACCACGAGTGCGTTGATGCCGCCTTCGATGGCTCCGGAGCCTATGAACATGCCCAGCTCGCGGAAGTGGGCGTAGCGCATGCGGTGGGCGTTGTGCTCGAAGTAGTGCAGTTTCTTGTCCAGCTCTTCGGCCAGGACGCCGGCCAAGGGCCAGGCGCGGGCGGCTTCGGTGATCGCCTGGATGTTCCCGGCGTCCAGCTCGTCGCCGCGCTCTTGCAACCATCCGGCAGGGTCGGGGGTGATGAAGGCCAGGTGGGCGGCGAGGTCGTGGAGGTGCTCGCGGGCGTGCCAGATGTCCACGATGTGGGTGGCGTGGGGGTAGAGAGCCTCGGCCATCGTCCATATCCAGGCGGCGCCGTCGCCGATGGCGACGACCTGGCGGAAGTGCTCCCCGCCGCGGCGCAGGTACTCGGCTTCCACCAGGTGCGCGAGGGCGGTCTTGCCGTCGAAGGTGGCCACGTAGCTGGACGAGCTGGGGTCCATGACCGGGTTGCCGTCGTCATCGAGGGCGGAGACGGTGAAAAAGCGGGCGAGCTTGATCTCGCGGGTGCGGGCCTGCCCGTCCTGTCCTTTGCCCTGGCGGTCCTTGGTCTCGCTGGCCCGGACCGGCACGCCTGTGCCGTCGGTCTCCACATACAGCATGCCGGGGACCAGGCCGGGCGGGGGCATCGGGATTATCGTGCGGGCACGCAGCGCGGCAGCCTCAGCCTCGGCCACGGCGCGGGCGGCGGCACCGGAGGCCTCGGCGGACCGCTCGGCGGTCTTAGCGCTCACAGCGATCCCTGCCAGGTCCTTGATCAGCGCGGCGGCCTTGCCGAACGGGACCTCGGCGCCGGCCCGCGCGATCATCTCGCGCAAGCCCGGCGACTGGACAGTTGCCGCCACGCCGAGCTGCTCATCGCGTGGCGCGAAGCCGTGCTTGCACTCCGGGCAGTGGTACCAGGCCCGCATCACCCGCACCACCCCCAGCACCGTGGCGATGGCCTTGGGCCGGCGGCCCGCGTAGCCGACCTGGTGGCCGGCGGCGCACTTGACATGCGGGCCTGCGTAGCCGTCATCACCGCCGGCCAGGACCGCTTCCAGCAGCCGCGCGCCAGCCGCCGTAAGCGCGGCCCGCATCGCCTCCTCCAGCACGCCCAGGCCCGCGCCCTGGCCGAGCAGCCCGGCAGCCAGCCCCGCCAGGCTGGTCAGCTCCGCGGCGATGATCTCTTCGAGGTCCGCCGTGAGCCCCCTTTTTCCCCCTCCGCCGGAGAGGGCGCCGCCGCAGCGGCCACCGGCCGGGCCGTGCAGATCGCCTCGCTGACCTGGCTCACCTCCTCCACCAGCGCCTGAAACCGCTGATGTTCAGCGACCTCCCGCCGAACCTTCTCCAGCTCCGGCCCCGGCTTCAGGTGCACGTTCACGGTCTTGCCGCCCACCCGCCGGGTCAGGTTCCACTGCGGCCCATGCCCGCGGTGCCCCGGCTGGGCGCACGCACAGTTCGGCTTGCCGCACTTACGCCACACCGCGTTCAGCGCCCCCCGCCGGAAGTCCCCCACCTGCGACATCAGGCCGAACAGCTCAGCGCGGCGGCGTTCCAGCCACGCCAGATCCCGGCCAGCAAGCGGCTCGCCCATGCCCGCCTCCAAACTGAGTGTCAACATCACTCAGGGTAGCGGCACAACCTGCACAAACCAAGCACCCTCACGATTCAGACGTGCACCCCACGAGCTCAGGTGGTGGCAAATCCACCGTTTCCGGTTGTCCTCGTGTCAGGGAAGCTACGCCGATCCTGAGAACTGCGCGCCCAGAATTGGCCGATCGGCACGTGATCGATCACGCTGCTAGCAAAAGAAGTAGGCGCACCGATTCGGTCGGTTATCAAGGCGTTGACGGCGTACGTTACAACACGCGATCGGCTGCGGTCTGAGCCTACGGCAGTTGCTTGTCCGTACAGTGGCCGCACCTTATGGGTCTGCCGAGTCGGCTGATGCCTCGTTCAGTTGCCTGGCTTCGGCGAGCAGGTTCTCGAGTGTGCTCGTGTCGAACGTCCAGCCAAATACTGGCGCGGCGTGCTGCAGGAGGTCCAGTTGCGCGATTACGCAGGCGGACTTGATGAGGTCGGTGAGAGGCCCTGATTCCAGCCTGGTGTGGAAGTCCGCGCTGCTGCCGCTATTTCCGGGCCTCACGTGCAGGCCCGCTATGAGGTAACTGCCGTTGATGGCACGCTGGGCAAGGAGCATCTCGGCAGACAGGCTCTGCCAAATCGCGGTGCTCTGGGCTGGCGGCGCGTCGCCGGGGACCGGCAATCCCGCTTGGGCTGCAGATCTCACCAGCTCATCGGTGGCGGCTCGTATGTGGTCGGCATTACTTCCCGGCAGTTCCTCGGTGAGGGCGTCAAGTGCGAGCCGGACGGCGAGCCCCAGCGCTCGGGGTTCGCTTGTCATCTGCTCAAAGCGTGCTGCGATGGTCACCAGGCCGTACAGCGACGGCAGCGCTTCTACCGGCCGACTGTCCGTGATCAGCAGTTGAGCGCTCTGGAAGCAGGCAACTCCCTGCCCGAACAGATTGAAGGCGAGCGGCCGGGGAAATACCTGGGCGGTGCCGGTGCCGCTGGCGGCAGCAGCGTCTACGAGCGGCATCACCCTGGCAAGCAGATCCGGTTTCTTTATCTCAAAGGGCTGCCCTTCAGAGGTAATTTGTCCGGCGGCTGCGCTGTCTGGTCCCCAGCCGGGCGGGCGAGGGAGGCTGGCATCTGGCGGGGCCGGGTTCAGTCCGCCGTAGATGGCGAAGTCGCGGCGCTCGAAACGGAGTCCCGGGGCGAACTGGACCGTCATCGTCTCTTCCGGCTGGAAGACGAACTTGTCGTCCTCGAGCCTGAAGGACTGTATGCGCGATTGCCAGCGCAACGTGGGGAACAGCTCGCCAGCCATGCCAAGGTTGCCTGGATCAGACGGCGGATCGCTGACGATGTAGCCGGTTACCTGCTTTTGCAGCGGTGAGACGTCCACTGGCTGCCTGGACATGATCGCATCCGCAACGTCCTGGCCCAGCGCCGGGACGAGGGTAAGGACGGCGGAGCGGACCAGGTCGAACAGGTCTCGTGTCACGGTGTCCGCGGTCTGCCGGACGTTGCCCAGGTCGGCGGTACCGTGCTCGAACTCGTTCCTGGCCCGCCTGGCGGCATCGTAGACCTGCCTGTCACCCTCGAAGATGTACTCGCGGCGGGCGAAGGCCTGGGCAATCATCTCCCAGTTCGGCTCGGTGGTGTCCACGCCGAGCAGCTGTGCGTGCTGTTCTTCGGTCAGCCCGAGCCGCGCCTGGTGCAGCCGCTGAACCGCCTTGGTCAGGGCCTCGCAGGCGATGTACAGGTGCGCCAGCACCAGCACCCGTGATCCCGTGGTCCAGTACCGCAACGCGACCTGGTACTGCGCCAGTGCGCGGAACAGGCGCCGCGCCTCCGGGCTGGCGTAGACGGCCGGGCCGAACGCGAACAGGCTGTCCGCCTCGATCCACCTGCCAAAGCCGGGATGACCGGCTTGGTCGGGCAAGAACGCCTCGATGAACTCACGTCGGGAAAGGCCCGGCGTCGAGTTGAATGCCACGTGCAGCTCGGGAGGCTCAACCGCCGCGTTAACGCAGAAGCTGATGATCGCCGCGATCGCCGAGGCTGCATTCGCGGCACTGCGCACAGCCGCATCGATACCCGGCGCGGCCGACCGTACCGCCATCCACAGCTCCCGGGGAAGCGGGTGCTCCAACCCAGCGTCATCCCAGCGCGTCGATATGCGAAGCTCAACCCGGCCACCCAGTCCGTCGGGAAAGTCAGCCAGGTCAATATAGAAGCCGGGCCGCACGCGAGCACCCGAGCGGCTCCTCAAGACCACTGTGTACTCGGCGCCGTCGGCGCTCATCTGGGACATGCAGCCAGCTTGGATGAAGCCAGGCCGTTGCACCAGCTCGACACGAGATCCGATCCGTCCGCCAATGAGCGGAGGCAGCGGATATATACTGTCGCGCAATTGAGCCAGGAAATGGAATTCGCTACTCCGCAGCCGCTTCTCGACGCGACCGCGGAATCCATTGCGGTATTAAGCCGAGATGCAGATCGCGACGTTCTGTGCGCAGCCGCAGGACGCGAGGCTGGGAAATCAAGCACGCATAGTCGATCAGATCGCTCACACTCCGAAGCCGACAGCACGCTCCGTTATGACTCCCGACTGTGACTACCGCTCGCGTAACCCGCCTTACCTGCATTGCACGGTGACCGCAAGCGTTCATTCCGGGGTTTCATGGCCATTGTCACCGTGGTCTGGGGATGGCTGAGTCTGCTCCCTGTCCCTGATAGCTGCCGGGGTTCTGCGAGCGGGCGGGCGGGTCAGGGGGCGCGTAGCGCCCGCGCAGCGGCGCCGTAGGCGCCCTTGACGTGTCCGCCCGGGAGCGGATCATTGCCGGCGGCAGGGCAGGGAGCCTGGCGGGTAGGGGATGTCAGCGGTCCGGGGTGGCGGCCTTTCTGTGCGGGTGACGTCGAGCCGTGACGGCCGTGGGGCCGGGTCCGGGGGGCAGCCAGCCTTACCTTGGCCCGCGGGGCTTTGGTGTGCCCCGGTGACATGATGATTGATTGGGTGTCCCCGCCTTGCGGGGATGCGGCCGCTCAGTCTAATCAGGCCGCCCGCCTGGCCCGCGGGGGGCCGGCAGCGGCTGACAGCGGATTGGCGGGAGCTGGCCGCGGTGGTCCCCATCGGTGAGTTCGGCTGCGGCGGACCTGGGGGCGGCGGTCACGTGCTGGTCACCATGGCGGGTGGGTCAGGCGGCGGCGAGCGCGTCGTCGCCGAGCTCGGCCAGGATGTGATGGGCCTGCCGGAGGATCTTGCGGGCCTCGGACAGGCAGGCGCGCTTGCTGTTCTTGCGGTCCTTCACCTGGGCGTAGTAGCCGTGATCAGGAGCGGAGGTGCGGGCGTGCGTCTTGGCGGCCTCGTAGACGGCCCAGCGCAGCACCGGCGGCCCCTGCCGGGACAGCTTGCCGGGCGGGCCCTTGCGGTCGGAGGAGGACACGGTGATGTCCAGCCCGGCGAACCGGACCGCCTGGCGGGAGGAGGAGAACCGGCCCGCCCCGGCCAGCCAGCAGGTGATCGCCAGCGCGGTCACCGGCCCGACCCCGTACAGCCGGGCGGCCAGGACCTTGGCGCCGGCCAGGTGCCGGGCCGCGTCGAGCAGCTGGTGCCGTACCGCGTGCAGCCGGGCCTCCAGCGCGTCGATCACCTCCAGGGCGGTGGCGACCTGCAGCTGCCCGGCCGGGGACAGGTGCTCGGCTGCTGCGGCCCGCAGCTCGGCCACGCCCTGCCCGGTGCGCAGCGCGCCCTCGCCCAGCGTCGGGGCGCCCTGGTGGAACAGGACCGCGTGGATCCGCTGCGCCCAGGCGGTGCGCTCGCGGCGCAGGTCGTTGTACAGCTCCAGCAGCGCCCGGCACTCCAGGATGCGGGCGGGCGGGATCCAGCACTCCGGTATCCGGCCCTCGGCCAGCAGCATCCGCAGGTGCCGCGCGTCGGTCTTGTCGGTCTTGGCGTGCCGCTTGCGGCCGCGGAGGGACGCGGTGTCGGCCGGCTCGGCCAGATGCGCCGTGACACCGGCCGCGGCCAGTTCCTCGGCGACATACCGCCACCCGGCGCACCCCTCGACTGCGAACGCGACCTCCTCACGGCCGGCGAACCGGGCCAGCCAGGCCCGCAGGTGCTCCCGGTCGGCCGGGGCTGATCTGGCCGCGGCACACCTGCCCGGTCACGGTGTCGAGATAGTCGAAAGTGATCTGTCTGCGGTGGATATCCAGCCCGCCTACGATGAGCATCGGGACCTCCTCAAGCTCGGGAGGGCGCACACCCTCCCATGCGAATTGCCTACGCAGTCAATCCTGACCCGCGTCTGAGCTGAGGAGGTCTCACGGCACCGGCCGCAACCTCAGCTCAGTCCGGCCCGATGCATGTCATCTAATGCACGGTCACCGAGCCCATGACGGCGATCACTCGCGGCGTTCAGATCAGGCTATTCTGGCGCTTCGGCACAGCTCCAGCGCATTTGGAGCAGGCCCCCTGGAGGTAATTCTCGTTCGATGATTCTGGCTGCTGCGGTAGTGCCTGGTGCGGGGTGGGAGGATCAGGTCATGCCGTTGTTCGAGATGACACCCGGGGATCTGGTCGCCGTGCCTTCGTCCACCTTTGAGGCCGAACGGGTGCTGGAGCGCGCAGATCTGCAGCGTCTGCTGCGAACGCGTATCGATGCGATCGTCGATGATGTGCTGATCGTGTCGGATGAGTTCGGGGCATTCGCTGATGCCCGGCGCCGCATCGATCTTCTTGGTATCGACCGGGAGGGACACCTGGTCGTGTTCGAGCTCAAGCGCACGGCAGACGGTGGTCGCCTTGAGCTCCAGGCGCTGCACTACGCGGCGATGGTATCGACGATGACCTTCGATGACCTGGTCGGCCATTACGAGCAGTAGCTGGCAAGAACAGAGCCTGAGGCGGTCGGCGAGGCGTATGCCCGCCTGACGGAGTGGCTGGACGACGGGGACAGCACGGTACTCAGTCGCCTTGTTCGGATCGTGCTCATCTCGGGAGGGTTCGACCGGGAGATCACCACGACGGTCTTGTGGCTCACAGACATGTACGGGATGGACATCCGCTGTGTGCGGCTTACCCCCTACAAGGTTGGCGAACTGCTGCTGCTGGATGTGCAGCAGGTGATCCCGCTGCCGGAGGCCAGTGAGCTGACCATTCAGCTGCGGCGGAAGGCAACCCAGGAACGCGCGGCACGCAGCGGCGACGGACGCGACTGGACGCAGTGCGTGATCACCGAGCCCGGCGGCGGCAGCCAGCCGCTGCGGAAGAGGCACGCGATCCTGGCCATGATCACTGTACTTCGCGCGGCAGGCATGCCCGCGAAGGAGCTTGCCAACGTGATTCGGCACTCCAGGTTCCTGCCCGTGGAAGGCACCCTAACCGGTGAGGACCTGGAGGAAGCGTTCGTGCATGCGTACCCGAAAGCAAGGCCCGGACGCTGGTTCCTGGATTCGCCGGTTCACGACGAAGGCTTGACATGGGTCCTGACGAAGATGTGGGGAATGAACACCGAACCAGTGCTCCAGCGTCTGGCCAGGCTCGCGCCTCCTGGGTCAGGGATCGGCTACGAATCCGTCCCGTGATCGAAACTGATCAGTGCCCCGCCGGGAGGACCCGAGCGCGAACATCACGGTATGAACGGGGTCTGGGCAAGCCGGGCAGAATGGTCTTCGCGCGTTAGCGCGCTCGGGACCTGCCCTTTCGTCTGGGCCTAACTTTCCTGTGCTGAGCAGGGGCTGGATGTGGCACATGGCCCGATCAGGCAGTCTGGAAGTCGTGGAAGCGGCCGGGTTGGACATGTGGCAGCAGCTGCGCGGAGAGCTGGAGCGTAGTCCGCGCTCGCAGGCGTGGCGGGATGCGGGATGCTGGGCGCTGGATTCTGCCGAGCGTCACCTTGGCAGCAACTGGCTGGCACGGCATGCCGAGGGCGGCCAGCCTGTTCCGGGTATGTTCCTCCACCCTGGAAGTGATCTTGAGGCACTGTCGCATCTGCTGGAACTGGGCCTTCGGATGGAGCTCCTGCAGAATCTTGACGGCTACGGCACAGTGCGCAGGATGTTGAAGCGGGACTTGGACGCGCAGGCGTGGCGGCATCCGCTGATCCAGCTGGAAGTTGCCTCACTGGCGCAGCGCGCCGGCGTGCGGTGCTGTCTGGAGTACGGCCAGGGCCGCACATCGGGCAGGCCGGCGGATGTAGTGCTCGGCCCGGCTGGCTCCGAGGTGGTGGCCGAGGTCAAGGTGGTGCTCCTGGACGAGGGAGCCGCGGCAGGCGGCCGCGACGACCGCACGCTCAGCCAGGCGCTCAACAGGCTGGCGTTCAGGTATGGGGTTGACTTCGACGGCCAGATGACCATCCGCCTTGGTGAGGAGCAGCGATCACGATGGCTGGCCCAACTGGAAGCCGCCGCCAGCTCCGTTGCCAGGGCCGGCCGCCCCAGGAGGGTGACCTGGGACGGCGAGGTTGTCACCGTCCTGCCCACGGGGTCGGCCGAGGACACGTCGTTCACCGGTCCCGTGACCCGCGCGAGGGGCTGGGAGCGGACCAGCCAGTTGCTAGGAGATAAGGCGGAACAGCTTGCTTGCCACGGCGGTGGCTGGCTGCGCGTGGACAGTCTCGACGGCCTCTTCTGGGCCAGCGCGTGGGCGCGTAAGCCGCTCGACGCTCGAACGCTGGAGATGGAGGCACTGATCCTCGATGATCTCCACCGCTATCCCTCCATCCGCGGGGTGGTGCTCACCAGCGGCGCATGCCGGGCAACAGGAATGACGAGGCGCTCTTGGCGGACACCGGGAGGCACCTACGGCCTAGACCGGCCGCTCCCGATGGGCCGCGGGCGCATGACGTTTATCGTCCCGCTCGGCCATGGCGCACTGGGCGGCATTCGCTGCTGGCACGATCTCTACGACGGAGAGAGCGGATGGCTGGACTGGGCGCTAAGCTGGGCCGCGCTCCCGGCCGTGGCCCAGATCACGGGCTGAACCGCCGGACCGCTGCCGTCGGCAGTTTCATGTCCGGAGCTACTGGCGTGTACGCCACTCTGGGTTATGGCAGTTCAGGCCACGGCGCGCGCGATGGAACGGCCCAATTGGTACTCCTGGGTGAGGGCCGCCCAAGTTGCCATAGCGGAACGCTTACCTGAACTTGCCAGCTCTCAAAAACAGAGCAGCCTCGCTGCCGCCCTTCCTTTCCGTGTGGTTGTAGGCTCTGGCGGCGTGAACATCGAGCCTCTGTCTGAGCTGCAGAAGCCAGATGACCGTACCCTGCACTTCGGTCCTTACGGGCTCGGCGGTGCGATGCGGCCGGAGGATTCCGCGGAGTTCCAGCAGCGGGTAGTGGCGCGTCATGAGCTTGTCACCGCGGTGGCTGATGGTACCCGGCAGACGTTCGAGCAGCTCAAGACGATCTATGCCTATGGCGTGCTGTGCTATGACATCTTCACCGTCGTCCATGACCACGCCCTGCTCGTCTTCGAGCAGGCTCTGCGGGATCGTTTCATCGATTTTCACCGCGGCGCGGTCACCTTCGTGGAGCCGCGGACCGGGCGGGAGCAGGAAATCACGGCCGACAGGTATGAGCAGGTGCTCGAGTTCATCGCCGGGCACCGCAGGTGGCAGCTTCGTCTCGGCTCGGGGGGCGGAACTGTCGAGTTCAATGGCATGCTGGGCGGGCTGTGGGAGTGGGCCAGGCGGGCCGGGCTCTTGCGAGGGCAGCGCAACCGGGGGACGGAGCGAGCCCTGTCTAACCTCAGGAATTTCGTTGCGCATCCCACCTCATATCACCTCACTACACCAGCGGACGCAGCGAACACGATCGCCGACCTTGCCGAGATCATCAACCACCTGTGGGGGTCTGCCACCCCTGGTGGGCGGCTGTACCCAGCACCGACACCCCGCACGACCATTGCGCTCATGTGGAACAAGGAAGGCAGCGAGGTCCGGTCCGCAGTCATGGCTGGCCTTCCGGTCGACCTCACGGCAGATGAGGACAAGCTAAGCGCAGAGGATGCGGTGCAGGAGCAGGATGACTGGACCTACATCCTGGTACGAGGCGTGGCAAATGACTGGGACTTGCTGCACTTCGATGCCCAGTACGAGACGGCCCGCTTCCCATCCGAATGGCTGTGGGGTCCTGGCCGTGCCCGCGACGCAATCGCCTGGTTGAGGCAGAACCAGCCCGCAGACGATGAGGTAGAAATCCTGGATCGCCCTTTCCTTATCCGGTTTCACGATGACCTGCTCTACCTGCCCCAGAGCCCGGGGGTCGCAGCAGGCATCCCTGATGACGACAGGCCGGGGATCTGGTACCTTGTCCGTGCTGACTCGCCGCTGGATGCGTTCAACCACCTCCGCCAGGCACTGGCTGGCGGATTCGGGTGTACCACTGAGGAACGATGCCCGCAGTGCCCGGTCGAAATCATCAGCGCAGGTTCCTGGCAGGAAACCATGGACAGCCGGGCCAGCACGGGCCTGACCGTAGGCAAACGCGAGGTTCCGGACGTGCGAGTGCCCTCCCGCATGGGCGGAATTCGTTGTAACAGAATCCTCAGAAGCGGCAGCTGGGATATCCCGGACCAATGCTGCTAGTCAGCACCGTAACACTCGTCCCAGAGTCCTGACCTCACCCGAAGCGTCGGCAACAACAGCACAACGAAGGCTTGATCGAATTATTTCCTGGTGGAGACCCGTTTACCGTTTGGCCCAGGCAGCCGGAACGGCTTATCTGGGCGCGGTTTTGCATATGGTAAATACGGCTCCGTGCTTGTATGCATTCGGCGATCGGCGTCAGGGTAGCTGAGATGCTCCGCGTCGCGCTGTGTAATCCGCCCTTCGCCTTGAGCTCGGCCAGAGGTCTGCAACCTGCGTGGATCTCCTTCGCTCGCGCCAGCAGCGTTTTCCCGGCCGGGTCAGCGGCCTCGGTATGACGTCAGCAGGTTGTCGAGCAGCGGGATCGGGGAGTGCGGATCGATGGTGGCGCGTTCCCGGAGGGATTCCTCCCACCGGGCCTGAAGGGCGGCGGTCAGTTCGTCGCGCATCCGCTGTGAGGCGTGGGCGTACAGGCCGCGCATCCCG
>CAWDPP010000047.1:0-7982 GCA_963804235.1 uncultured Alphaproteobacteria bacterium | reverse complement strand
CAGCGGCGCGGCCGCGCCCGCAAAAAATCGAAATCGCAGCCTTCGTCGGCTTGCAGCACGTGCTCGCGGTAAAGGCGCTGGTAGCCGCGTTCGGGCTTCACCGGCGCCTCGACCGGGCGGCGCGCGAGCTCGTCTGGCGGCACGAGAAGATCGATCCTGCGCTCCTTGACGCTCAGCCTGATGCGGTCGCCGTTCTCGACGCGCGCCAAGGGGCCGCCGCTCGCGCTGTCGGGCGATACGTGCAGCACGACGGTGCCATAAGCCGTGCCGCTCATGCGCGCGTCGGAGATGCGCACCATGTCCTTGACGCCGGCGCGCGCGAGTTTCTGCGGGATCGGCAGATAGCCCGCTTCCGGCATGCCCGAGGGCGAGCACGGGCCCGCATTCTGCAGCACGAGAAAATCCTCGGGCGTCACGTCGAGCGCGGCATCGTCGATGCGGCGCGCGAGATCGTCGAGCGAGGTGAACACGACGGCGCGGCCTTCGCGCTCGAACAGGCGCTCGTCGGCCGCGGCGCGCTTGAAGATGGCGCCCTTGGGCGCGAGCGAGCCGAAGAGCGCGACGAGCCCGCCCGCGCGCTGCAACGGCTCGGCGAGCGGGCGCACCACCGCGCGATCGACCCGCGTGCCCGCGTCCGCTTCGAGCCGCGCGGCCAGCGTCTCGCCGGTCACGGTGAGGCAGTCGAGGTGCAGCATCGGCTTCAGCTCGCGCAGCACCGCGCCGATCCCGCCCGCCGCGAACAGATCCTCCATGTAGTAGGGGCCGGTCGGTTTCAGATCGACCAGCACCGGCGTCTCGTCGGAAAGCTCGTTGAGGCGCGCGAGCGGCAGGTCGAGCCCGGCGCGCCCGGCGATCGCGGCCAGATGCAGCACGGCGTTGGTCGAGCCGCCGATGGCGAGCAGCACGCGCAGCGCATTCTCGATCGAGCGTGCCGTGACGATATGCTCGGGGAGAAGCCCGCTCCGCGCCAGCGCCACGGCGGCCGCGCCGGTCGCTTCGGCGGCGCGCAGCCGGTCGGCGTGGACCGCCGGGATCGTCGCCGTCCCCGGCAGCATCATGCCGAGCGCCTCGACGAGCGCCGCCATCGTGCTCGCGGTGCCCATGACGGCGCAGGTGCCGGCGGTCGTCGCGAGCCGCCCCTCGACCTCGGCGATGGTCTCGGGTCCGATCTCGCCGGCGCGGAAACGCGCCCAGAAGCGGCGGCAATCGGTGCAGGCGCCAAGCCGCTCGCCCTCGTAGCGGCCCGTCATCATCGGCCCGGTGACGAGCTGGATCGCCGGCCGCCCGGCCGAAAGCGCGCCCATCAATTGCGCCGGCACGGTCTTGTCGCAGCCGCCGACCAGCACGACCGCGTCCATCGGCTGGGCGCGGATCATCTCCTCGGTGTCGATCGCCATCAGATTGCGATAGACGAGGCTGGTCGGGTGCAGGAACACCTCGCCCAGCGACACGGTCGGAAATTCCAACGGCAGCGCGCCCGCGGCGAGCACGCCGCGCTTCACCGCGTCGATCAGATCGGGCACGAGCCGGTGGCAGTTGTTGAAGCCCGAGGCCGTGTTGGCGATGCCGACGATGGGCTTCGCCAGCATTTCGCTCGAATAGCCCATGGCGCGCGCGAACGAGCGGCGCAGATAGAGCGCGAAGTCCCGGTCGCCGTAATCGGTGAGCCCGCGCTCGAGCCCCAAGGGATCGCTCATCGCGGCAATGTTAGAGTAAGAACGTGCCCGTGGGGAGAAACGCGATATGACACTCGATCCCTTCGTCGCCACCGGCATCCTCGGCACGGCGCTGATCGTCGCAGCATATTTCGCCAATCAGAGCGGCAAGCTGCCGTCCGACGACCGGCGCTATCCCTTGGCCAATCTGGTCGGCTCGCTGATGATCCTCGCCTCGTTCTACAGCGCCTGGAACCTGCCGGCGGCGCTGATCGAGGTGCTGTGGGCCGTCGTCAGCCTTTATGGGCTGCTGCGGCGGCGGGCAGGATGAGCTTTGCCTCGAGCAGCGCCGCGGCCGCGGCGCGCAGCTTCGGCAATGGCAATTGCGCGCGCTCGGCCATGTCGAGGAGCGAGTGCGTGCCGTCGGCGAGGTTCAGCACCCAGAGCAGCGTCATCTGGTCGAATTCCTGCGCCTGGTGCCCGCCCATGGCGCGGTAGAGCCCGCGCCGGCCGAGCTGCGGCTCGCCCTTGGGGTTCTGCGAGATGTAGGTCAGGTTGCCCTCGACCGCCTCCACCACCTGCCACAGCATGTCGAGCGATTGCTGCAGGCAGTCCGGCCGCACCAGCGACAGATCGTCGGCCGAGCTGTGATATTCCGGATAGGCGCCGTTCGGCGAGCGCATCAGGCAGCCGACCGGCATGTCGAACCCGGGCGAGCAATATTGCCGCTCGTCATAGCCGTAAGGAATGAAGGGCTGGACCACATGCGGCGCGCCGCCATGGCGCAGCACATGCGTCAGCAGGCGGTCGATCTCGGCAGTGCCGCGCCGGCTCTGCTTATAGGTGAAGGCGCCGGGATCGCCGAGGCAGGACAGGACGAGCCCGTGCGTCACGCGCGCCACCAGCGCCTCGTTCGCGGCGAGCCAGGCGAGCGAGCCGATCGTGCCGGGAATGAACAGGAAGCGATAGCTCAGGCGCCGCGGCGCGGCGGCGATCTTGTGCGCGAGCCAGGTCGCGACCGCGATCCCGGACAGATTGTCGTTGGCGAGCGAGGGATGGCAGCAATGGCACGAGACCAGGAACTCGGCCTCGCTCGCGCCGGGGATGGCAAGCTCGCCATAAGTCAAATAACCGGGCGCAAGGCTCGCGTCGATGACGACGCGGTAGGCGGGCTCGGTCAGCGTGCGCGCCTGGCGCTCGGCGAGGCAAAAGCCCCAGCCCGCGCTGTAATAGGACGTGCGGTACGGGATCCAGGCCGGCCGCTCCGGCATGGTGTGGATGTGCTGCAACAGCTCGTCGCGCCCGACGATGCGGTCGATGGCGTGGCTGTACTGCACCAGATGCAGGTTCGAGTTGGCGAAATCGACGATGCGCTTGCCGTCGAGCGTGGCGATATAGGCGCCCTTGACGTTCCACTCGTTGGGGATGGTCCAGTCGAGCGCCTTGGTCCCGCTCGGCACCTCGTTGAGGACGAGCGGCACGTGGCGCGCGATGCGGCGCAAGGTCTGCCGCAAGCCTTCGCCGGTGATGCTGCGGCAGATCGGATAGAGCTCCTCGATCATGCGGTACATGGCGCCGCCGTCGCCGGAGCAAGTGTCCCCGACCGGCGCGGCGCGAAGCGGCACGCTCATCAGCGCAATTTCCTTTCAATCGGCTCGGCCAAACGAACGCAAGGAGTCCTATCGGGGTTCCGCCGTTCTCCTTGGGCGCGACGCCGGCTCGGGTCTATACTCCCGCTTCGCAGGGCGCGATAAAGACGAGGGGCGCGCATGAAGACCGTGCTGGCGGTGGTGGGTGACGGCAGCGCGACGGGCGTTCTCGAGACCGCGGTGATGGCGGCCCGCCCGTTCGACGGCTGCATCATCGGCTTGAACGCGCTCACCACCGAATACGCGGTCGTGTTCGGCGGCGAGATGGGTTTCTCGGTCTCGTCCGAGGTCGATCGCACGCTCGAGCGCGAGGGCCAGGAACGGCGCGAGCAGGCGCGCGCCCTCTTTTATTCGGTGATGCGCCGCCACGGCGTCGCGATCGACGCCAAGGGCGCCGGCATCAGCGCCGAATGGCGCGAGGAGACGGGGCGCCAGAATGCCGTCGTCGGCACGCTCGGGCGCATCTTCGACCTGATCGTGGTCGAGCGCCCGGCCAAGCTCGCCTCGCTCGCCGAGGCGACGCTCGAGGACGCGCTCTTTGAAAGCGGCCGCCCGGTGCTGATGACGCCGCAGACCCCGCCCAAATCCTTCGCCGAGAAGATCGTCATCGCCTGGAACAACAGCACCGAGACGGCGCGCACCGTGGCCTTGGCGATGCCGTTCCTGGAGCGTGCCAAGTCGGTCGAGCTCATCACCATCGAGGGCTGGCAGGTGCCGGGTCCCTCGGGCGAGGAAATGACGGCGATGCTGGCGCGCCACGGCCTCCCGATCAAAGGCCGCCATATCGGCGCGCGCGCCCGCATGAGCCCGGGCGAGATTTTCCTCGCCGAATGCCGCTCCTCGGGCGCCGATCTCCTCATCAAGGGCGCCTACACGCAAAGTCGGCTGCGCCAGATGATTTTCGGCGGCGCCACCCGCCACATCATCATGGAAGCCGACGTCCCGGTCCTGCTCGCGCACTGACGGCGCCGGAACCGGCCGCCGCGCCCTGGCGTTTTCGGGGCGCGGGAGGTCGACATGGCCGAAGCGGGCGGGGATCATAACGAAGCCGTGACGGACGGACGCGAGCGCGCCATCGACGTGCTCGGCAGCCTCAGGGACGCCGCCGACACGCTCATCGAGGAGCAGAAGGCGCGCATGGCGGAAACGGTGCGCGGCTTCGCCCATGCGTTGCGGCGCAGCGCCCACGCCTTCGCCGCCGAGGAGGGCGGCGGCACCACCATCGCCCGCGCCGCCGGCCAAATTGCGGCGCAAGTCGAAGAATTTTCCGACACGATCGGGCGGCGTCCTTGGCGCACGGTGCTTGCCGATCTCGAGGACGGCGCGCGCGCGCGGCCCGACCTGTTCTTCGCCGGCGCCCTTGCGGCGGGCTTCCTCATGGGCCGCCTCATCGCCGGCGCCGCGGTCCGCCCCGAAGCGGAGCCCTAGATGGTCGAGCGCGCGCCGCTGGTCGCGCCGCTCAAGGATCGCGGCATCGCCGCGCTGTTCTCCGATCTCGCGCGCGAGGCCGCGCGCCTCGTGCGCCAGGAGATCGCCCTCGCCAGGGCCGAGCTCATGGATCGCGTTGCCCGGCTCGGCGTCGGCGCCGTGTTGGTGGCGGCGGGCGCGGCGCTCCTGTTCGCGGCACTCCTGGCATTGGCCGCCGCCGCGATCCTGGCCTTGGCGCTTGTGCTGCCGCCCTGGGCGGCCGCGCTCGTGGTCGGCGCCGTGCTGCTGCTGGCCGGGTTCGGCCTCGTCGTGAAGGGACGGCACGACTTGGCGGCGCGCGGCCTCCTGCCGCGGCGAACCCTGAAGACGCTGCGCGAGGACGCCGCCTGGGCCAGGGAGCAGATGCGGTGACGATCGCGGGCGCGGACAGCTTCTATGACGCGCGCGGCAAGAATCCCGCCGAGATCGAGCATGACATCGAAGCGACGCGGGCCGAGCTCGGCGCGGTGATCGACGCGCTCGAGCAGCGCCTTGCGCCGCGGCAACTCGTTGAGAAAGGCATGGCGATGATGAAGGACACGCTCGAAGCAAATGGCGGCCCGCTCGGCCAGACGCTGCGCTCCCACCCGGTGCCGTTGGCGCTTGTCGGTGCCGGGCTCGGCTGGCTCGTGGTGGCGGGCGTCGCCGGTACGAATTCCGCGCGGCGCGCGGCGGCGGCCGACACGTCCGTCCGTGCCGCCGGCGAGGAGCTTGCCGGCTATGGCTATGCCCGCACCAAGCCGTTCCTCTCGGCCGCCGCCGAAGCGGCCTCGGGCGCGCGCGGCAGGCTCGGCCACGCCATCGACGACTATCCGCTGGCGTTGGCGCTCCTTGGCCTTTTCGCCGGCGTGGCGGTCGGGTTCATGCTGCCGAGGAGCCCGGTCGAGGAGCGGGCGATCGGGCCGGCCGGCCGGCGCATCCGCGGCGAGGCGGCGGCGCTCGGGCACGAGGCGATCGAGCGCGCCCGTCACGCCGCCGTGCGCGCGGCCGATGCCGCCGCCGATGCGGTCACGTCCGAGCCGGACGACGGTTCGGGACGCCGCTCCCGCCGCGGCAGAAGCAGCAGCGGCACCTGAGCCGCGGCGTCAGGCCGCGCCGCGCTCGGCCAGCACGCGGCCGGCGCGGCACGCCGCATCGAGCGCCTGGAGCTCGCTCGCGGCGGCGCCCGAGAGTGCCAGTCCGCCCGGCGCGGCGATGCGCCAGCGCCAGCTTTCGCACGACTTCTTCCGAGAGCGTGATTTCGAAGCTTTGCCCCGCGATGACGAGATCGTGCACCGTGGCGGCGACCGCGAGATCGTGCGGCGAGCGGGCAAAAATCATGGACCGGCGAAGCTTGTTGCGACGAGCCGCCAGCCAACGCCGCCGCGCGGTCCGGGTTCCGCGCTGCTACGAGGGCTGCGCGACGGGCGCCGCGATGGTGACGAGGCGGCCCTCGCGCGCCGCCCGGAAGAAGCAGCTCCGCTGCCCGGTATGGCAGGCGGCGCCGGTCTGATCGACCAGCAGCAGCACCGCGTCGCCGTCGCAATCGACCCTGAGTTCGACGACGCGCTGCACGTGGCCCGAGGTCTCGCCCTTGCGCCACAGGCTCCGGCGCGAGCGCGACCAATAGCAGGCGCGGCCGGTGGCGAGCGTTTCCGCGACCGCCGCGCGATCCATCCAGGCGAGCATCAAGACTTCGCCGGTGTCGTGCTGCTGCGCCACCGCCGCGACGAGCCCGTCGCGGTCGAAGGCGAGTGCGTTCAGAATTTCTGCAGCGTCCATGCGCGATCTCCGTCGCGGCGCAGTCTAGCACGCCCGGGCTTGTCGCGGCCGGGCGAAGCCTGTAGCCTCGCCGGCGCGAAACAATAAGGACGCGCCAGGGCAGGCAAGCGCGGACCGCAGGGAAGGAACGTGGCCGAGTTCATTCTCGCGACGTCCGGGCTGACCAAGGAATTTCGCGGCTTCTCGGCCGTGAACGGCGTCGATCTCAAGGTCCGGCGCGGCACGATCCACGCGCTCATCGGCCCCAACGGCGCCGGCAAGACCACCGTCTTCAATCTCCTGACCAAGTTCCTCGAGCCCACCTCCGGCCGCATCGTCTTCAACGGCAGCGACATCACCGGCGAGCGCCCGGCCGCGGTGGCGCGGCTCGGCATGGTGCGCTCGTTCCAGATCTCGGCCGTCTTTCCGCATTTGAGCGTGCTCGAGAACGTGCGCCTCGCCTTGCAGCGCCCGCTCGGCACGTCGTTCCATTTCTGGCGCTCGAAGAAGAGCCTCGCGCTCCTGCACGGCGAAGCCGACCGGCTCCTCGCCGAGGTCGGGCTTGCGAATTATCGCGCGAGCCTCGCGAGCGAGCTGCCCTATGGCCGCAAGCGCGCGCTCGAATTCGCCACGACCCTGGCGCTTGCGCCCGAGCTCATGCTTCTCGACGAGCCGATGTCGGGCCTCGGCAGCGAGGATGTCGGCCGCATCTCGAACCTCATCCGCGGCGCCGCCAAGGACCGCACGGTGCTGATGGTCGAGCACAATCTCTCGGTCGTCGCCGACCTCTCCGACACCATCACGGTGCTGACGCGCGGCCGCGTGCTGGCCGAAGGCAGCTATGCCGAAGTGTCGGCGAACCAGGAGGTGCGCGAGGCCTATCTCGGGACCGGCCATGCCTGACGCGGCCGCAAGCGCCCCTTTCCTCGAGGTCGCGGACCTGCACGCCTGGTACGGCGAGTCGCACGTGCTGCACGGCATGAGCTTCGCCGTCAACGAGGGCGAGGTGGTGACGCTGCTGGGGCGCAACGGCGCCGGCAAGACCACGACCTTGCGCGCCATTCTCGGCATCGTGCGCAAGCGAACGGGCCGCGTAAGCTTTGCCGGGCACGACACCGTCGCGCTCTCGTCCGACCGCATCGCGCGCTTGGGCGTGGGATATTGCCCCGAGGAGCGCGGCATCTTCGCGAGCCTGTCGGTCGAGGAAAATCTGCTGCTGCCGCCGGTGGTGGCGCCGGGCGGCATGAGCGTCGCGGAGATCTACGCGCTCTTCCCCAATCTCGCCGAACGCCGCAAGAGCCAGGGCACGAAGCTCTCGGGCGGCGAGCAGCAGATGCTGGCGATCGGCCGCATCCTGCGCACCGGCGCGCGCCTCCTCCTGCTCGACGAGCCGACCGAGGGCCTGGCGCCGGTCATCGTGCTGCAGATCGGCGGGGTGATCCGCACGCTCAAGGTCAAGGGCTTGAGTCGG
>CAWDPP010000046.1:0-16569 GCA_963804235.1 uncultured Alphaproteobacteria bacterium | reverse complement strand
CCTTCCTCGATCCACTTGGGATCAAGCTCTCGTCGGCACCCGCGGCGATACACAGCTGAGCTGCAGCCCTCGATCTCGGCTGGCCATCCGCGGCCCTCGCGTGTGACCTGGCCAGGACAGAGAACTTGTGGAAGAGTACCGCCTAGGGATGTTGTAGCCGAGGGGGGTACTCATGCGAGTTATGGCCAAGGTCACCATACCGGTCGAGTCAGGGAACCAGGCGGTCAAGGACGGCAGCATCGGGACAGTCATTCAACGTGCTGCAGAGCGCTGGAAGCCGGAAGCGATGTACTTTACGGAGTTCGACGGGCGGCGGACAGCGTTCATCGTGTTCGACCTTCCAGACTCATCCGACATCGTTCCCTTCTGCGAGCCGTTCTTCCAGGAGCTGGACGCCAACGTGCAGATCTCCCCGGCGATGAACGGTGAGGATTTGCAGAACGGGCTCGGCAAGCTCAGCTGAGGAGGAGCTGACCGCTTCCTCGACACTTGGGTCCCTCACTGCGGTAACTGAGACCGCTGCTTGGTGACCGGCCCAGGCGAGTTCTTGATAATGATGCGCGGTCCCGCCCGATTGAGAGATTTCTTCGCTGCGGTTGGCTGGAGTACGCAGAACTGGATTTCCGGCGACGCTGGCGGGCTTCTGGCGAATGCGCGGCGAAGTTCGGCGGCATGAACAAATAATGCTTGGACCGGCAGGTATGACCCGAGTTGGCTCATTTAGTGCGCACCGGCGGGTCGTTGATGGCGTCGAGGCCTGGCGGAGGTCGTCGGGGAGGGGGTCGGCGGCGGTGATGACGTGGTCGCCGGCCTGGATTTCAATGGTGCGATAGCGGCGGGCGGTTTTGACGAATCTGCGGATGGACCAGCCGGTGGCGTGCTCGATCCACTGGTTGACCGCCAGCGCCGCGAACACGATCGGCGAGGTGGGCCTCGATGGAGTCGCGTTTGCGGTGGTAGATAGGCCGGGCCTGCAGGTCGCTTTTGGCGCGCGGCTGGCCGGAGGCGATCCGTTGTACCCGACGATAAGACGCAGATCCGCGGCGCGCGGCATGGTACTCATCGACGGAGGATAGCCTCAATGTCCTGGCCCGCTCACACGGGCGGGCATCTGTTTAAGACCTGACCGGCCGCCGGAGCGGACGGGCGTGGCCGCCGAACCGGAAAATGCGGTGACTACCGGCCACGGTTCATTCTTGAAACCCCTCGCGGCAATCGATCGGGGGTTCGTCTGACCACGAGAACGTCTGGGTGAAGGTGTTACTGGACCCCGGTGGGCAGCAGCCCGTAGACAGTGTTAGCGAGTTCAGCGGTAGGACTTTCAACTTCCACGTCCAGCGGCTCGTAAGCATGTGCTGTAAGCGGAGTCGATGCCGCGTACGACCGCGAGCGGATCCTCGTCGGCGATGTCATCGTTTGCGAAATCCTGCAGGGCGTGCGCAACGATGGGGAGGCGGCGCGCATCGAAGCGCTGCTGCGCAGTTTCGATCTCGCGCCGATGCTTGATGTCGAGTTGGCCGTGCGCGCGGCGGCAAATTACCGCCGGCTGCGGTCGATAGGCATCACGGTCCGGAAGACCGTCGATCTGATCATCGGCACGTACTGTATCGAGAACGAGCACGACCTTCTGCACGACGACCGCGATTTCGCGCACATGGAGCGCCATCTCGGCCTGCGCGTCGTGTGAGTGGCGCCTACTCCGCGACCCAGCGGCGGGCCGCGTCGTCGTCGCTGTCCTTGGCCTCGACCCAGCGCTCGCCGCGCGCCGTCTCCTCGAGCTTCCAGAACGGCGCCTTGGTCTTGAGCCAATCGACCAGGAACTCGCACGCCTCGAATGCCGCCTGGCGATGCGCCGCCGCGGTGACGACGAGCACGATGCGCTCGCCCGGCAGGAGCCGGCCAAAGCGATGCACGATGAGGCAGGCGGCCAAGGGCCAGCGCTGCCGCGCCTCGGCCTCGATCGCTTCGAGCGCGCGCTCGGTCATGCCGGGATAATGCTCGAGCGTCAGCGCCGTGATCGCATCGGCGCCGCTGCCGGCGCGCACCACGCCGACGAACGAGGCGATGCCGCCCACGGCAGCGTTGCCGCGCGCGAGCGCGTCGATCTCGGCGCCGACGTCGAAATCCTCGCGCTGCACGCGGATCACATCAGCCTCCCGTCACCGGCGGGAAGAGCGCCACCTCGTCGCCCGGGCTGAGCTTGTGGTCCCAGCCGACATATTCCTTGTTGACCGCGACGCGCACGAGCTTCTTGTTCTTGAGCGCCTCGGCAAAGCCGGGGCCGCGCCCGGCCAGCCACTCGACCAGCGCCGCCACCGTCTGCACGGTTGCGGGCGGCTCGACGGATTTCCTCGGCCGTGCCGATCCGGGTCCTGAGCCAGGCGAAATAAAGCAGCTTCATTCTGAGCCTTCGCTGCCTCAGCTAACCCTTCCGGCCGAGTAATTCAAGGCGACGGGTTAGGGCGAGGTCTCGCCGGCGCGCTCGAAATTCTCGCCGAGGAAGTGCGAGCCGCCGTGCCGGCTCACGAGCAGCAGGACCTGGCCCTGCGCCACCGCGCTCTGGATGCGGCGCGCGGCCTCCTCGGGCGAGCGCACGCGGGTGTGATCGACCGAGATGATGATGTCGCCGGGCTCGAGCCCGATGTCGGCGGCCGGGCTCGCCGGCCGCACGTCGGCGACGACGACGCCCTCGACGGTATGCGGCGGCGCAAGCTTCTGGCGCAGGTCGGGCGTGAGCGGCTGCAATTCGAGACCCAAGGGACCGCCCGCCGGCGGCTCGGACGAGCCGGAGCCCTCGCCCGTGGCGGGCGCCGGCGGCGGCGGCGCCGGCGCGACGATGGCGGCCATGGCGATGTCGCGCTCGCCGCGGCGCAGCATGAGCATGACGCGCGAGCCGACCGGCGCGGTCCCGACGAGCCGGACGAAATCATGCGCGAGCCGAACCTGGTGCGCGTTGAGGGTCAGGATCACGTCGCCCTGGCGCACGCCCGCGCGCGCCGCCGGGCCGCCGGGCGTCACGTCGTCGACCAGCGCGCCGGTCGGGTTGTCGGGATCGATGCCGAAACTCTTGGCGATGTTGGGCGTGACGTTCTGCAGATCGACGCCGATCCAGCCGTGATCGACGCGGCCCTTGTCGCGGAGCTGCTCGACCACGTCCTTGGCGAACGTGGCCGGAATCGCGAAGCCGATGCCGACCGAGCCACCCGAAGGCGAGAAGATCGCCGTGTTGATGCCGAGCACGCGGCCGTCGAGATCGAAAGTGGGGCCGCCGGAATTGCCGCGGTTGATGGGCGCGTCGATCTGCAGGAAATCGTCGTAGGGGCCATCATCGAGGCTGCGCCCAAGGCCCGAGACGATGCCCGCCGTCACGGTGCCGCCGAGCCCATAGGGATTGCCGACCGCGATCACCCAGTCGCCGACCTTGGTGCGCGCGCTGTCGGCCCAGCGCACCGTCGGCAGCGGCGCGGCCGTGTCGATCTTGAGGAGCGCGATGTCGGAGCCTTCGTCGCGCCCGACGACGATCGCGCGGTGGTGCGAATTGTCCTGGAGAATGACGGTGATGCGCCCGGCCGCTTCGACCAGGTGATCGTTCGTGGCGATGTAGCCCGCGGGATCGACGATGAAGCCCGAGCCGAGCGCGGTGACGCGGCTCTCGGGCGCGGGCGCGCCGTCGTCCCCTTGCGGGACCCGCCCGCCGCGATTGAGGAAGCGCCGCAACAGACTGTCGAGCGCCGGATCGCCGGTCTCGAACGCAGCGGCGTGGCGCATCTCGACGCGGACATTGACGACCGACGGCATGATGCGCTCGACCACGCCGCTCAGGCTCGGCAGCGGCGACGGCGGCTCCGCCGCGGCCGCGTGCGCCGCCACCGAAAGGAAAAGGACAGCGCCGACCGCGCCGCCAATCGCCCGCAGACGATTCATGCCGATACCCTTGCCGTGCAATTGCTAAAGGGTGCGGCGGGCAGAAGGTTCCCGCACGGTTTTGAAGCGCGGCATCGCACCATCGCCTGCCGCGTCAGCCGAGCACCTCGCTGAACGGCAGGAAATCCACCGCCATGCCGGGCGCCACCTCGCCGACGCCCTCGGCAAGCGCCACGAGCCCGTCCGCGGCAACCAACGATGAAATGATGCCGGCGCCGTCGCGCGGATATTTCTGCGCGGTCAAGGAACCATCGGCGCCACGCTCGAGGCGCGCGCGCAGATATTCGGCGCGGCTCTTCTTCTTGGCATAGGCGAAGCCCGATGTGACGCGGTAGAGCGTCGGCGCCACGTCGCGCGCGCCGGCAAGGCGCAGGATGAGCGGCCGCGCCAGCAGCAGGAACGTCACCATCACCGCGACCGGGTTGCCGGGCAGGCCGATGAACGGCACGCCGCCGATCTGGCCCAGCGCGACCGGCCGCCCGGGCCTTATGGCGAGGCGCCAGAAATGCAGCCTGCCCTAGCGCCTCGACCGCGTCCTTGACGTGATCTTCCTCGCCGACCGACATGCCGCCCGAGGTGACGACGAGATCGCGCCCCGTGGCGGCCTCGGCCAGCGCCGCGCGCACGGCATCGGCGCGGTCGGGCACGATGCCGAAATCGGCGACCTCGCACGGGAGCCCGGCGAGGAGCGCCAAGAGCGCATAGCGGTTGGCGTCGTAGATGGCGCCCGGCGGCAGGTTGGTGCCCGGCTCGCGCACCTCGTCGCCGGTCGAAAGAAGCGCCACGCGCAGCTTGCGGAAGACCGCGAGCCCGGTCTGCCCGAGCGCCGCGGCGAGCGCCACCTCCTGCGGCCGCACGCGCGTGCCGGCCGCGACCGCAATGTCGCCCGCGCGCACATCCTCGCCGCGGCGGCGCCGGTTGGCGCCGCGCTTGATGCCGGGCGGCAGGCTGACGTGGCCCGCGCTTTCGCGGCAATCCTCCTGCATCAGCACCGTGTCGGGGCCGTCCGGCATCGGCGCGCCGGTGAAGATGCGGATCGCCTCGCCCGGGAGCGCGTTGCGGCCCAAGCGGATGGCCCGCCGCGGCGCGCCCCGTCACCGGCAAGGTCGTCGGCGCGTCGGCGCCGAGATCGGCGAAGTGGACGGCATAGCCGTCGACCGCGGCATTGTCGTGCGGCGGCACGTCGCGCGCTGCCACGAGTGGTGCCGCGACGATGCGGCCCAGCGCTTGCTTCAGCGGCACGGTCTCGATTTCGGGGAGCGGCAGGTCCATGGTGCGGATGCGCGCGAGCGCCTCCGCCCCTTGCATCAAGGTTCCGCCGAAGGCGAAGCAATCATCGCTGAGTTGCGCCATGCAGGGCCTCGAGCCCGCACTGCTCGATGATGAAGGCGGCGATCGCGTCGGCGTCGGCGAGCGCCAGGAACGGCAGCGGCAGGGGCGCCACCGGCGCGTCGCTCGCGAGCGCCACGATGTCGGGATCGTCGGGATAGAGGAGCGGCTTGCCGACCGACGCGCGATAGACTTCGAGCTTGGGGAACGATTCGCGCTTGAAGCCCTCGACGATGACGAGATCGACCGGGCTCATGTGGCTGAGCAGATCGGCCAGCACCGGTTCCTCGGCGCCGCGGCTCTCGTGCATCAGCGCCCAGCGCGCCGACGACGAGATCAGCACCTCGCGCGCGCCGGCCTGGCGATGCTGGTAGCTGTCCTTGCCGGGCTGGTCGATGTCGAATTCGTGGTGCGCGTGCTTCACGGTCGAGACGCTGACGCCCTTCCTGAGCAACGCCGGGATGAGGCGGGTGACGAGCGTGGTCTTGCCGCTGCCGCTCCAGCCGGCGAGGCCGAAGACGCGCGTCATGAGGCGCCGCTCGGCTTCGCCGTCTTCAAGGGCGGCGCCTCGCCCTGGATGTGGCCGAGCCCGGCGCGCAGATAGTCGTAGCCGGTCCTGACCGTGAGGCCCGCCGCAACCCACAGCAGCGCCTCGCCGATCCAGCGCACCGGCAGGATCGCCGGGCCCGCGTCGCCGACCAGGAGCACGCCGATCGCCACCATCTGGATGCCGGTCTTCCACTTGGCGAGGTTCGACACCGGCACGCGCACGCGCAGCTCGGCCAGATGCTCGCGCAGGCCCGACACCAGGATCTCGCGGCACAGGATGACGAGCGCCGGCAGGATCGTGAGCGCGGAAAAGCGATGCTCGACGCCGAGCATGAACAGCACCGTCGCGACCAGGAGCTTGTCGGCGATCGGATCGAGGAAGCGGCCCAGTTCCGACTGCTGGCTCCAGGCGCGCGCGACATGCCCGTCGAGCCAATCGGTGATCGCCGCGGCCGAAAACAGCGCGCAGCCGAGCCAGGGGCCCGACGGCGACGCCATCCAGAACGTCGCAATCACCACCGGGATCACGACGATGCGCGAGAGCGTGAGGATGTTGGGCAGCGTGGTCAGCATGTGCGATGACAGCTCAAGTCTAGCCCTCGGCGTGGAAATGATCATAAACCTTTTTCGCGACCGCGCTGCTGATCCCGGCGACGCGCTCGAGATCGGCCAATCCGGCGCGGGCGACGCTGCGCGCCGAGCCGAAATGATGGAGCAGCGCGCGCTTGCGGCGGGCGCCCACGCCCGCAATCTCGTCGAGCGGCGAGGCGCCGATCGCCTTCTGGCGCCGCGCGCGGTGCGTGCCGATGGCGAAGCGGTGCGCCTCGTCGCGCAGGCGCTGCAGGAAATAGAGCACCGGGTCCTTGCCATCGAGGCTCATGGGCGCACGGCCCGGGCGGAAGAAGCGTTCGCGCCCGGCGTCGCGGTCGGGCCCCTTGGCGATGCCGACGAGCGGGATGTCGGCGACGCCGAGCTCGCCCAGCACCTGCTCGGCGGCCGAGACCTGTCCCGCGCCGCCGTCGATCAGGACGAGGTCGGGCCAGGAGCCGCGCTCGCGCTCGGGATCCTCCTTCAAGGCACGGTGAAAGCGGCGCTGGAACACTTCGCGCATCATCGCGTAATCGTCGCCGCGCGCGGCTGCGTTCTGTCGCCCTCACCCTCCCACGCTACGCGTGGGTCCCTCCTCTCCCGCGACCGTGGGGAGAGCGAGCGGAGGTCGTCGCCTGCGATCGACGGTGAGGGCGCGCGAAGCCGCGGATCGACCGCCCCTGATATTGAACTTGCGGTAGGCGCTTTTCATGAACCCCTCGGGTCCGGCGACGATCATGGCGCCGACCGGGTGGCTGCCCTGGATGTGGCTGTTGTCGTAGACCTCGATGCGGCTGGGCGGCGCATCGAGGCCGAACGCCTGCGCCACGCCTTCGAGCAGGCGATGCTGGGTCGAGGTCTCGGCGAGCTTGCGCGCCAGCGCCTCGCGCGCGTTGACGAGGGCGTGCTCGACCAGTTTGCGCTTGTCGCCGCGCTGCGGCGTCGCCAGCTCGATCTTGCGCCCGGCGCGGCTCGAGAGCGCCTCGGCCAGCAGATCGCGGTCGGCCGGCACGTCGCTCGTCAGCACCAGGGGCGGCACCGGCTTGCTGTCGTAGAACTGGCCGATGAACGAGGACAGCACCTCCTCGACGCCGAGCTGGCGGTCGTGCGTCGGGAAATAGGCGCGGTTGCCCCAGTTCTGGCCGCCGCGGAAGAAGAACACCTGGATCGAGGTGTGCCCGCCCGCCTGGTGCGCCGCGATCACGTCGGCATCGCCCAGGCTCTCGACGTTGATGTCCTGGCGCCCCTGCACCTGGGTCAGCGCGCGGATGCGGTCGCGCAGGAAGGCCGCGCTTTCGAATTGCAGCTCTTCGGACAATTCCTGCATGCGCAGCGCAAGCTGCTCCTGCACTTCCTTGCTGCGCCCGCTGAGGAAGGCGCGCGCTTCGTCGAAGAGCTTGTGCATAGCCGGCCTTGTCGATGCGGCCGACGCACGGCGCCGAGCAGCGCTTGATCTGGAAGAGCAGGCACGGCCGCGTCCGGCTCGAGAACATGCTGTCGCTGCACGAGCGCAGCAGGAACGCGCGCTGCAGCGCGATGAGCGTGCGGTTGACCGCGCCGGCGTTGGCGAAGGGCCCGAAATAGTCGCCGTCGTCGTTGCGCGCGCCGCGGTGCTTCACGATGCGCGCGAAATCGTGCCCGCCGGTGAGGTGGATGTAGGGGAACGACTTGTCGTCGCGCAGCAGCACGTTGTAGCGCGGCATGAGGCGCTTGATGAGATTGCACTCGAGCAGGAGCGCCTCGACCTCGGTATGGGTGAGCACGATTTCGAGCGCGTGCGTCTCGGCCACCATGCGCCTGAGGCGGTTCGAGAGATTGGCGAGATGCGTGTAGTTGACGACGCGCGCCTTGAGGTTGCGCGCCTTGCCGACATAGAGCGCGTCGCCCTTGTCGTTGAGCATGCGATAGACGCCCGGGCCCGGCGGCAGCGTGCGCAGCGCGTCGCGGATGACGGCGATGCCGCGCGCGAGGCCGGTGCCGGGCGCGGCCTCCTCCGCATCCTCGGCAAGCTCGAAGTCGCGGCCGTTCTCGCGCTCGTCCATCCCCGTCTCACTTGGCGCGCGCGCCGGTTTCCGTCAATGCCTCGGCCGAAGCGCGCGACTAATCCACGGAAGCGGTGGATAAGCTTGTTGGCAAGGGCCTGCTGCGACCGTCCGCCGCACGCGCTTCCGCGGCTTTTTCGGCTTTGCCCAAATTTGGCCCAATTTCCTTAAGTCACTGATTTTTCTATCTAAATCAATGACAGACTGTAAACGAAGGGTAACACGCCGTTAATGCAGGACCCGCGTATGGCGGTTTCAAGCCCGTAGCCGCCTCCTGTTGACAACTGCGAGTCGCGGAAATTCCGGAAAGCCCGCGCGCTGTCGAGGCTTAGCGGCCATTGCCTCATTCGGCGGAAGAACCGCCGCCGCGCGATGCCCAAAGCAGATGCTGGCCGCCGTCGAGCGCGATCATCTGTCCGGTCATGGCCGGCGCGGCGAGGATGAAGCGCACCGCCGCCGCGATCTCCTCGGGCGTGGTGCCGCGCGCCAACGGCATGGCGGACCACTGGCGGCGGAACTGCTCCTCGCTTTGCCGCGGGCTCGGCAGGGTCGGGCCGGGGCCGATGCCGTTGACGCGGATGTTCGGCGCCAGCGCCAGCGCCATCGACTGCGTCAGCGTCCACAGGCCCGCCTTGCTCAGCGTGTAGGAGACGAAATGCGGCGTGAGGCTTCCACACGCGCTCGTCGAGGATGTTGACGATGGCGCCGCCGGCCTCGGCCGGAAGCTGGCGCGCGAACAGCTGCATCAAGACGAAGGGCGCGCGCAGATTGGTCTCGATGTGCCGGTCCCAGCTTGCGCGCGTCACGCTCAAGGCCTCGTCGCCCTCGAACACCGAGGCGTTGTTGACGAGCGCGCCCAACGGTCCGAGCGCATCGCCCGCGCGCCGCATCAGCGCTTCGAGCTCGTCCTCGCGCACGAGATCGGCCGCGAGCGCCACGGCGCGCCCGCCGCTCCGCGCGATTTCGGCGACGAGGCTTTCGGCCGCTTCGCGCGAGCTGTGGTGATGGATGGCGACCGCCCAGCCATCGGCGGCGAGCGCCAGCGCGATGGCGCGGCCGATCCGCTGCGCCGCCCCGGTGACGAGCGCCGCGCGTCGGCATCGGAACGCGGGGTTTCGCTCACGGGCCGCGCCGCCGCCGCATGTTCGCGCGCGCCTTGTGCTTGGCGAGCTGCCTGGCCGAGGTGCCGGCGCGGCCGCCCATCGAGCGGCCGGGCGGGCTCGTGCCGGGCGAGCCGATGCCGAGATCGAACTGCTCGAGCCGGCGGATCTCGTCGCGCAAGCGCGCCGCCTCCTCGAATTCGAGATCGGCCGCGGCGGTGCGCATGCGCTTCTCGAGGTCGGCGAGCACCGCCTGCAAATTCGAGCCCTGGTAGTGGAGTGCTGCGTCCGTCGCCGGTATCGACGGTGACGTGATCGCTCTCGTAGACGCTTTTCAGGATGTCGGCGATGCCGCGCCGCACGCTCTCGGGCGTGATGCCGTGCGCGATGTTGTAGGCCTCCTGCTTCTCGCGCCGCCGGTTCGTCTCGTCGATCGCGGCGCGCATGCTCGTCGGTCATGCGGTCGGCATAGAGGATGCAGCGGCCCTCGAGGTTGCGCGCCGCGCGCCCGATCGTCTGGATGAGCGCGGTGCGCGAGCGCAGATAGCCCTCCTTGTCGGCATCGAGAATGGCGACCAGCGCGCATTCCGGAATGTCGAGCCCCTCGCGCAAGAGATTGATGCCGACGAGGATGTCGAACACGCCCAAACGCAGGTCGCGGATGATCTCGATGCGCTCGAGCGTATCGACGTCGCTGTGCATGTAGCGCACGCGCAGGCCGTGCTCGTGGAAATACTCGGTCAGCGCCTCGGCCATCTTCTTCGTCAGCGTCGTCACCAGCACGCGCTCGCCCTTCTTGGCGCAGTCGCGGCATTCGGCCATGAGATCGTCGACCTGGTTCTCGACCGGGCGCACGACCGGCACCGGATCGACGAGGCCGGTCGGGCCGCACCACCTGCTCGACGAAGACGCCGCCGGTGCGCTCCAATTCCCACGGGCCCGGCGTCGCCGAGACGCACGTGGTCTGGCCGCGCATCGCGTCCCATTCCTCGAATTTCAAGGGCCGGTTGTCGATGCAGGACGGCAGGCGGAAGCCGTATTCGGACAGCGTCGATTTGCGCGCGAAGTCGCCGCGGTACATGCCGCCCAGTTGCGGGATGGTGACGTGGCTTTCGTCGACGAAGACGAGCGCGTCCTCGGGCAGATATTCGAACAGCGTCGGCGGCGGCTCGCCCGGCCGGCGCCCCGTGAGATAGCGCGAATAATTCTCGATGCCGGCGCAGCTTCCGGTCGCGGCCATCATCTCGACGTCGAACTGCGTCCGCTGCTCGAGCCGCTGCAGCTCGAGCAATTTCCCCTGCGCCTGGAACTCGGCAAGGCGCAGCTTGAGGTCGCGCTTGATCTCCTCGATCGCCTGGTTGAGCGTCGGCTTCGGCGTGACGTAGTGGCTGTTCGGATAGATCTTGATCGCCTCGAGCGCGGCGGTCTTCTCGCCGGTCAGCGGATCGAACTCGTGGATCGCCTCGAGCTCCTCGCCGAACAGCGACAGGCGCCAGGCGCGGTCCTCGTAGTGCGCCGGAAAGATCTCGATCGTGTCGCCGCGCGCGCGGAACGTGCCGCGCACGAAATTCTGGTCGTTCCGCCGGTATTGCAGCTCGACGAGCTGCGCCAGGACTTTCGTGCGGTCGATGCGCGCGCCCGCCGTGAGCGTGACCGTCATCTCGGAATAGGTCTCGACCGAGCCGATGCCGTAGATGCACGACACGGACGCGACGATGATGGTGTCGCGCCGCTCGAAAATCGCGCGCGTCGCGGCGTGGCGCATGCGGTCGATCTGCTCGTTGATCGAGGATTCCTTCTCGATATAGGTGTCGGTGCGCGGGACATAGGCCTCGGGCTGGTAGTAGTCGTAGTACGAGACGAAATACTCGACCGCGTTCTCCGGGAAGAAGCTCCTGAACTCGCCATAGAGCTGCGCCGCGAGCGTCTTGTTCGGCGCCAGCACGATCGCCGGGCGCTGCGTCTGCGGCGATGACGTGCGCCATGGTGAAGGTCTTGCCCGAGCCGGTGACGCCCAACAGCACCTGCTCGCGTTCGCCCTCGTTGATGCCGGCGACGAGATCGACGATCGCCTGCGGCTGGTCGCCCGCGGGCTGGAACTCCGACTGGATGGTAAAGCGCCGCCCGACATCGTCGAGCGGCCGCGGCGCGGTCAGGATCGGCATGGGGTGAAGATAAGGCCGGCGCTCCTCGCTCGCCAGACGATCCGGGGGCTTGAAATTTCGCCGTTTGAAGACTTATATTATAATGATTCTAAATTGGGTTAAGAGGGAGCCCCGACATGCCCGCGACTATCCGACCAAGAACGACCTTTCCGGCAACGCCAAAGCGGTGTCGATCCGCCTCCTGAACGCCCGGCTCGCCGATTCGATCGACCTCGCGCTCCTGACGAAGCAGGCGCACTGGAACATCAAGGGGCCGAATTTCATCGCGCTGCACGAGATGATCGACGGCTTCCGCACCGAGATCGACGGGCATGTCGACACCATGGCCGAGCGCGTGGTGCAGCTCGGCGGGGTGGCGCTCGGCACGACGCAGGAAGTGGCGAAGTCGACGGCGCTCGCGCCCTATCCGACCGACATCGGCGCCTCGAAGGATCATCTGGCGGCGCTGATCGAGCGCTATGCCAAGGTCGCGGCCGCGGTGCGCACGGCGCATCGACGAGACCGACGGCGCCGGCGATGTCGACACGTCCGATCTCCTCACCGCCTATTCCCGCGCCCTCGACAAGGCGCTGTGGTTCCTCGAGGCGCACGTCCAGTCGCCGAGCTGAGGACGCGCGTCAACCGCCCTCAGCGCCGTCCCCGCCGCTCCTCTTCCATGACGATGCGCAGAATCGCATTGATGCGCGTCTGATAGCGCGGCTTGCCCCGGAAGTGCGCGAGCACGTCCTTGTCGAGCCTGATGCTGATCAGCGCCTTGTCCGGCGGCGCCACGAGTTTCGCTTTGCGCAGCCACGCGGGCGTGAGAAGCGGTGCTGCGTCGGGATCGCTCTTCACCGCGGCCGCGATCTCCGCGTCGTCCACGGCATCGAAGCGCGACCAATCAGCCTTCCGGCGCGACGCCGACGTGCGCGAGCGCTTCCTGGTAGAGTTGCCGCTCATCCTTGTTCGCCTTCCTTGCCGATATGAGTCTCCGCCGCGATCCGCGCCAGGTGAACACGACGACGAGCGTACGGCCCTCGACCGCCCCGAGCGCGATGATGCGCCGTTCCCCATAGTCCTTCCGGTCGTCGTCCCGTTCGAATACGTAGCTCTCCCAAATACGTGACGCGGTCGCGAAATTCACATAATGCTTCCTGAGATTGATCCGGTCCTTCGCAGGATCGAATTCGAAGGAGCTGTCCGTCACGACGGGCATGGCCTGTGCTGCCTTCGGCCCACACGAATCATACGAATGTATATACGGCATTTGCGCTCATCCGGTCAAGTGACGGCCCGAGTCGATATTGCGCTGCAGCAAGGGCCGCTCTAGGTTACGCGGCCCCGAACTCCCGAGTGTGTCATGTCTTTCATCGCCGACCGGCTGCAGCGCATCAAGCCCTCGCCGACCATCTTCATCTCGAACAAGGCGCTCGCCATGAAGGCCGAGGGCCGCGACGTCATCGGGCTTGCCGCCGGCGAGCCCGACATGGACACGCCCGCTCAACATCAAGGAAGCGGCCAAGCGCGCGATCGACCGCGGCGACACGAAATACACGCAAGTCGACGGCACGCCCGAGCTGAAGAAGGCGATCTGCGCCAAGTTCAAGCGCGAGAACGGGCTCGAGTACACGACCGACCAGATCACCGTCGGCACCGGCGGCAAGCAGGTGCTGTTCAACGCGCTGCTCTCGACCGTCAATGCCGGCGACGAGGTGATCGTGCCGGCGCCCTATTGGGTGTCGTACCCCGACATCGTCGTGCTTGCCGACGGCACGCCGGTCGCCGTCACCTGTCCGCAGAACAACGGCTTCAAGCTCAGGCCCGAGGATTTGGACGCCGCGATCACGGCGAAGACCAAGTGGCTCATCCTCAACTCGCCGGGCAATCCCACCGGCGCCGCCTATACGCGCGACGAGCTTGCGGCGTTCGCCGCCGTGCTGCTGCGCCATCCGCATGTCCATGTGCTCGCCGACGACATCTACGAGCATCTCGTCTACGACGATTTCGTCTTCACCAGCATCGCCCAGGTCGAGCCGAAGCTGTTCCCGCGCACGCTCACCTTGAACGGCATGTCGAAGGCCTATTGCATGACCGGCTGGCGCCTCGGCTATGCCGGCGGCCCGAAGGAGCTCATCAAGGCGATGGCGGCGCTGCAGTCGCAATCGACCACGAACCCGAGCTCGATCAGCCAGGCGGCCGGGGTCGAGGCGCTGAACGGCACGCAGGACTTCATCCCCAAGAACCAGGCCATCTTCAAGGAGCGGCGCGATCTCGTCGTGGCGATGCTCAACCGCTGCAAGGGCATCCATTGCCCGATGCCGGCGGGCGCGTTCTACGTCTATCCGTCGTGTGCCGGCGCCATCGGGCGGCGCGCGCCCGGCGGCAAGATGATCGAGACGGATACGGATTTCTGCACCTACCTGCTCGACGCCGAGGGCGTCGCCGTGGTGCCGGGCACGGCGTTCGGATTGGCGCCGCATTTCCGCATCTCTTATGCCACCTCGAACGCCGAGCTGCGCGATGCCTGCACCCGCATCGCGCGCGCCTGCGAGCGGCTGGAGTAGGGCCAAGGCGGGAAGTCTTGAAGCGCGTCGTTTCCAAGGTCGTCATGGCCGTGCTTGTCACGGCCATCCACGAGTTTTTCTTCTGAAAGCACCCGTGGATGGCCGGGACTCGCCTAAAGGCGGCCCGGCCATGACATTAAAGAGACGCGTCAGGCAGCGGGAAAGCCATCTCACCCGAGCGCCGGCATGACGTGGCGGCCGAACAGCTCGATCGAGCGCAGCGCCTCATCGCGCGTCATGTCGCCGAACGCGAATTGCCCGACGCAGTAGTTGGCGCCGCTCTCGGTGAGCTGCGCGCTTGAGCTCGGCCGCGACCGTCGCGGGCGATCCTGCGATGCCGCGGCCGCCGTTGCGGATCGCATCGAAATCGGTCGGGCGCGGGTTGCGCGTCGCATAGCCGAACGTGCGCGGCAGGTGCGTCAGGCTCTGCTGCCACTTGGGATATGCGCGCCGCGCCAGCGCCAGCGCCGTTTCGTCGTCCTCGGCGATGACGATGAAGCGCGCGAGGCCCATCAGTCGCTCAGCGCCTCCGGCCGCGCGGGCCGCGTCCATGATGGCGCGCGCCGCATCGACCGGATGCGCGGTGATGAAGCTGAAGCCCGCGTGCGCGGCGCGCTCGGCGCCTTCGGGATTCTCGACGCCGACCCAGATCGGCGGATGCGGCTGCTGGAAGGGCCGCAGCTCCATCGGCACGTCGTGGAAATTCCAGTGCTCGCCGGCGAAATCGAGCCGATCCGTCGTGAGCGCCGCGCGCAGCGCGGCGAGCGCCTCGGCGAAGAGGGGCGCGCGCGCGTCGGGCTCGACGCCATAGAATCCGACCTCGACCGGCGACACGCCGCGCCCGACGCCAAGCTCGAAGCGCCCGCGGCTCATGTGGTCGAGCATGCAGATCTCCTCGGCGAGCCTGCAGCGGGTGATAGAGCGGCAGGAGATAGACCAACGGCCCGAAGCGCAGCCGCTTGGTGCGCTGCGCCACCGCGGAAAGGAAGACGCTGGGCTAGGGCGCCATGCCGAGCGGCGTCGAATGATGCTCGGCGATGTGATAGGAGCGAAAGCCCAAGCGGTCATAGGCTTCAGTGAGCGCGAGCCGCATCTCGTAGAATTGCTCGAGCGGCAGCCCGTTGCGGTCGACGTGATCGAAGATGCCGAATTCCATGTCGAGATCTTCGCATCGGGCGAGGGCAGGCCGAGCGCGACCGCGCCGTAATACGAGCCCTGGATGTCCCAGGTCATTCCGAAATGGTGCGACACCGCGCGCATGTCGCGCCAGCCGCGCTGCACCGGGTGGTCATTCATGAGGCCTTGCGCGCCGACGATCGGAAAGAGCCGCTCGACCGCGCGCAGGCATAGCTGCCCGGCGAAGCTCATGTCGCGGCGATAGCGCAAGCGGTCGAGCAGCGTGAATTCCGCGCCGGCCTCGGCCTTGGCCACGATCTCGTCGCGGTCCTTGAAGACGAGGCCGTACGCCGCGTCGATCTCGGCCAAGGCTTCGGCGACGCGGAGCTGGATGCTCTGATAGTGCGCCACCTGCGCGCCGGCGCGGCTCACCTGCGCCCGCGAGCCCGTCGATCACGCTCGCGCCGACGCCCTGCGCGATGCCGAGCGCGGAGCCGACGATGTTGAAGGTGAAGCACGACAGCAGCGGCAGGCGGTAGAGGTAATGCGGGTTGACCGCGCTGCCCGGCGTCGGCCCGCCCCTCAGCCCTTCGAGGTCGAGCAGGCGATGCTCGGCCACGAACACGTTCTCGGCGACGAATGTCGTTGCTGCCCGTGCCGGCAAGCCCGACCGAATGCCACACATCCTCGATCCGGCACTCGGAGAGTTTGAGCAGCGCGAAGTACGCCTTGGGCGGGATCGGCAGCACGACCACGACCCATTGGCAATGGTCGACGCCGCTCGAGAATTTCCAGCGCCCCGAGACGCGGTATCCGCCCTGCTGGCGCTCGGCCTTGGCGTCCACCGGCATGAACGAGCTCGCGATCGTCGCGTTGGGATCGGCGCCCCAGACCTCGTCCTGCGCTTCTTCTGGAAACATGCCGGCGAGCCACGCATGGCAGGCGATGATGCACGCAACCCACCCGGCCGAGCCGCACGCGCGGCTCAATTCCGCGCCCAGTTCCGTCTGCGTCCCGAACGGAAGCTCATAGCCGCCGTAATGCTTGGGCTGCATGATCTTGTAGAAACCGGCGGCGGCGAAAGTGCGGTTCAGATCGTCCGGCAGGCGGCGCAATTTCTCGGTCTCGTCCGCCCGCGCGCGCAGCTCCGGCAGCAGGGCGCGCGCACGCGCGATGATCTCGCCCGCGCTTGGGCGCTCGCTCGATCCTTCCA
>CAWDPP010000045.1:0-9607 GCA_963804235.1 uncultured Alphaproteobacteria bacterium | reverse complement strand
ACGCGCAGCTCGCCGAGCTTCTCGGCCTCGGCCATCCACTCGCGCAGGTCGCGATAGGGAATGCGCAGGGCTCGATGTTCGAGCCTTCGCCGGGCTTGCGCCCCTCGCCGCCGATCGGGTTGGCCATCGCGTCCTTGGTTTCGTCGGCCATCGCTTCCTCTTGTGTGCTGCTTCGGCGCAAATCTAGCCAGTCGGGCGCAGTTCGACAATCTGTGTCGGCGCGATGCGCGGCGCGAGCAGCAGCGCGAGCGGAATGGTGGCGAGCGCGGTTAACGCCGCGGCGAGCGTCGCCCACTTCACGCCCGCGGCGTCGCCGAGCACGCCATAGAGCACCGGCGCCAGCGCGCCCGAGCCGATCGTGCCGGTATAGAAGAGCGCAAACGCGCGCTCGGTGCGCCCGGACGCGGCCAGCTCCGGCACGGTGCCGTAGAGCACCGACGAGGTGCCGTTAAGCATGATGCCGAGGACCGGCAGCACCGCGAACGCCGGCACGAGCGGCAGCAGCAGCACGAGCACGATCGCCGCCGCGGTGCCGCCTTCGGTCGCGAGCACGGTGCGCAGCACGCCGATCCGCGCGCCAAGCCAGCCGCAGGTGATTTTTCCGGCGGCGCCGCCGAGGAAGACGAGCGCGAGCGCCATCCCGACCATCGGCAGCGTCGCGCCCTTCCGTTGCAGCAGGAACGGCAGGAAGATCAGGAACCCCATGCGCGCCGCGCTGTCGAGCATGCCGATGCCGAGCAAGAGCCAAAAGCCGCCGCGCGCGGACGCGGCAACGCGTTGCGCCGGCGCGTCCGGTGCGGCGGATCCGCGCGCCGCCGCCGGCAGCAGCAGCGCGATCGCCGCCGCCACGATCAGTCCCAATGCGGCGAGCGCGTCGACCGCGTGGCGCCACGCGATCAGCGTCACCAGCAGCGCCATCGCCGCCGGCACCGCCGCCTTGCCGAGATCGCCGGCGAAATTGTAGACGCCGAGGGGCCCGCGCGCGTTCGCGCCATAGGCGCGCGCGACCGCGGCCGACGAGACGGGATGCTGCGTGCTCGAGCCGAGGCCGCCGAGGGCGAGGGCGGCGCCGAGGCCGATGACGCCGCCCGACAGCCCCGCCAGGAAGTAACCCGCCGCGGCCAAAGCGGTACCGAGCGCGAGCACGGTGCGCCCGCCGAGCCGCTCGGCGAGCGCGCCGGCCGGCACCTGGAGCGCCGCCATCGTGCCGGAATAGAGCCCGCGCAGCACCGCCAGCATGCCGTAGGAGAGCGCGAACTCCGCCTGCCACACCGGCAGCAGCACATACATCGTGTCGGTGAAGCCGTCGTGCAGAGCGTGCGCGAGGCCGGTGACGAAGAGCGTGCGCCGCGGCGTCATCGCGCCTCCTCCGGGTCGATGCAGATCTCGGCCCTCGACGAGATGCGCCGTCCAGACGCGCACCGGCTCGAAGCAGGGCGGCATGGTGCAGGTGCCGGTGCGGAGATCGAAGCGTCCCTGGTGGAACGGGCATTCGACCTCGCCGCCGATCACCGCGCCCTCGGACAGGAATCCGGGCCCGTGCGTGCATTGGTCGGATGTCACGAAATACTCGCTGCCGCTTTGGAACACGGCGTAAGCGAAGCCTTCGCGCTCGACCTGGCGCGGACTATCCTCGCTTACCTCGGCGGCGGCGCAGAGCCGGACGAGTGTTTCGCTCATCCTCTGCGGCATAGGCGGCGCCGGCACACGCGTCCAGAGGGAAGAGGCATGGTGACCCTGCGCCGGGCGGCGAGCGGCGACGTGCAGCGGGTGCGGGATGTCCTGGCCGCCGCCGCGCATCGGCTCACCGCGCGCTTCGGCCATGGTCATTGGTCGACGGTGCGCACGCTGCGCACCTTGCGCAAATACGCGGGCGACGGCGATCTCTATCTCGTCGATGTGGACGGCGAGACGGTCGGCACGCTGAAGCTCACCAACCGCAAGATCGGCTTCTATCGCAGCGACTGGTTTGCCGATCCCGCCGCCGCCGCGGCCTATCTCATGGACATGGCGATCGATCCGCGCCATCAGCGCCGCGCCATCGGCCGCCGCGCGATCGCGCTCGCCGAGGCGGTCGCGCGGCGGGATGGTCTCGGCGCGATGCGGCTCGACGCCTATCGCGGGCCCGCCGGCGCCGGCCCGTTCTATCGCAAGTGCGGCTATAGCCTCGTCCATCAGGGCGAGATCAACGGCGCCCGGCTCGAATATTACGAGAAGCTGCTTTCGGCGGCGGGCGATCGCCCGTAAAGTCGCGGACCAGGAGGAGACGATGGGCAAATTCGTCATCGCGCCGCATTTCCGCTTGCAGGAATGGGTGGCCGAGGAAAAGGGCTACTTCGCCGCCGCAGGGCTCGACTACGAGTTCCGCGAGACCATGAGCTCGCAATCGGGACAATCGCACCATCTCGGCAACCAGGTCGGCGCCTATCAGACGTTCGAGCAGGGCCGCACCTGCGATGTCAGCGGCGCGTGCCATTGGACCGTCAACGTCGCGGCCTCCTCGGGCCACGGCAAGCTCTATCGCGACGCCTATTCGGTCTCGCCCGCGGGCGTGTTCGTGGCGCCGGAATCGCCGGTGAAGGAGCCCGGCCGATCTGCGCGGCGTGCCGATTTCGGTGGGCTTCCAGTCGGGCAGCCACTATTCGACCATCCAGGCGCTCGAGCAGTATCTGCCGCTCGAGGAGATCAAGCTCTCGTTCAACGACGGGTTGCTGTTCAGCCGGATGGAGCTCTTGTTCGACCGCAAAGTGCCGGCCGCGGCCGTCTTCAGCGGCCCCTACTATTTCCTCGAGCAGCTGGGCTACCGCAAGGTGATCGACTGCACCTTCATGATGGCGTCGATGATCACCGGCGCGCCCGAGGCCGAGGACGTGGGCAAGTATTTCGCGGCCCTGCGCCGCGCGCAGCGCGACATCGATCTCCGGCCCGAGCTCTACACGCACTACTACAAGAAGGAATTCCCCGCGCGTTTTCACGCGCTGATGGATTGGCGGCGCTGGGGCCCGGGCGAGCGCATCGTGTTCGAGCCCTATACGCGCGAGGTGTTCGAGGAATCGTTCCGCTGGATCGCCGCGCGCGGCATCTTCCCCGAAGGCGCCATGGGCGCGGGCGACTACGATGCCTCGGTCTTTTCGGTCGCGGCGGAGTAGGTAACGATTTCTTTACCCGGCGCGCGCGATCATCGGCCTGCCCGGAAGTGATGATCTCGCAGGTTCGCCGGGTACTGCACAAAGCCCCGTCCTCGCGGCGGGGCTTTTTGTTTGGCCGAAGATTGGGTCGAGCGTCAGGCCTCGACCATGGCCTCAGCGCAGCCGCGACGGCTGCCGCGCGAGAATGTCCGTTATCTGCTGATCGAGCGCTTCCATGCGAAACGGTTTGCCGATGAAGTTTTCCTGCGCTCTCTCCATTGCTTGCTTGATGTCCTCGTTCGCCGACATCAGCAAGGTCGGAACCCCGATCGAGCGGGCATATTCCGCCAGCTCGTGTCCTCTCTCGCCGGGGAGAAGCTCATCGGCGAGAAGCAGGTCCACGTTCTCGCGGTTCAAGATGGCGCGGGCTTCATTGCCTTCGCCAGCTATCGTGGCCCGGTAGCCAAGCCCCTTCAGAAGCTCCCCCAGCATCTCGAGGACCATGTAGTCGTTCTCGACGATAAGGATATGTTTGAATGACAACGAAGTCTCCGTTCCATTTCGGACGGGAGCGCGCACAGCCTCGCATTGCGGCGGAGGCACGATTGTCTCGCAGCCGCTGGCTCCGGATGGAAACACTGCCAGCGATTAAACAACCTTAACATTTTGATGTGTGTCTGCAATCGGACATTTAGGGGACCCGGGTCCGATGCCCTATAAATGATTCGCCGGCATGGCCGAGCCCGCCACTGCGCGCGGACGCAAGCGGCTGCCGGCCAAGATGCTGGAAAATGGGGCGAGTGACCGGAATTGAACCGGCGACATCCAGATCCACAATCTGGCGCTCTAACCAACTGAGCTACACCCGCCGCCGGGGGCTGCTCCTAGCGCGATGGGCGCGAACGTCAAGTCGCGGCGGCTATCTTCGCCGCGCCGCAAGCGATAGATTGCGCGCCGATGCAGCGCGGACGAACTGGCGCTGCTGACGCCCGACGAGATGGGCGCGGCCGACCGCGCCGCGATCGCGTCGGGCGTGGCCGGCGCCGCGCTGATGGAGGCGGCGGGGCGCGCGGTCGCGGACGCGGTGATGCGGCGCTGGTCGCAGCGCCCGGTCGCGGTGCTGTGCGGGCCCGGCAACAATGGCGGCGACGGCTTCGTCGCGGCGCGGCATCTCGCGGCGGCGGGCTGGCCGGTGCGGCTCGGCCTGCTGGGCGCGCGCGCCGGCCTCACGGGCGATGCCGCGCATCATGCGGCGCTGTGGACGGGCGCGGTCGAGCCGCTGACGCCGGCGCTGCTCGACGGCGCCGGCGTCGCCATCGACGCGATGTTCGGCGCCGGCCTCGCCCGCCCGGTCGACGGCGCCGCCCGCGCGATGATCGAGGCGCTCGGCAGCGCGGCGATCCCGATCGTCGCGGTCGATGTGCCGAGCGGGCTCGACGGCGCCACCGGCGCGGTGCTGGGCGCGGCGCCGCAAGGCGGCGCTGACCGTCACCTTCTTCCGCAAGAAGCCGGGCCATCTGCTGCTGCCGGGGCGCGCGCTGTGCGGCACGCTGATGCTGGCCGATATCGGCATTCCCGCGACGCGTGCTCGCCGCGATCGGCCCGGCGACGCACGAGAACGGGCCGGCGCTGTGGCTCGATGCGTATCCGTGGCCGGCGCTCGACGGCCACAAATACCGCCGCGGCCATGCTCGTGGTGCGCGGCGGCGCGGTGATGACCGGCGCGGCGCGGCTGGCGGCGCGCGCGGCGGCGCGGATGGGGGCGGGGCTGGTCACCGTGGCGGCGCCGGCGGCGGCGTGGCCGGTCTATGCCGCCGCGCTCACCGGCGTCCTCGTCCAGCCGATGCGGCGAGGCGGGTTTCGCGCCGCTTCTCGCCGACCCGCGCCGCAACGCCGTGCTGATCGGCCCCGGCGCGGGCGCCGACGATGCGACGCACGCATGACGTGCTGGCGGCGCTCGCGACCGGCCGCGCGGTGGTGCTCGACGCCGACGCGCTCACGGTCTTCGCCGGCGATCCCGGGACGCTGTTCGCGGCGATCGCCGGTCCCGCCGTGCTGACGCCGCACGAGGGCGAGTTCGCGCGCCTGTTCGGCACGCGGCCCCGGCGACAAGCTCGCCCGCGCCCGCGCCGCGGCGGCGCGCAGCGGTGCGGTGGTGCTGCTCAAGGGCGCCGACACGGTGATCGCCGCGCCCGACGGGCGCGCGGTGATCAATGCCAACGCGCCGCCCGATCTCGCCACCGGCGGCAGCGGCGACGTGCTCGCCGGCATGATCGTCGGGCTCCTGGCGCAGGGGCTCGATCCGTTTCGCGCTGCAGCAGCGCCGCCTGGCTGCATGGCGAGGCGGCGCCGAGTTCGGGCCGGGCCTCGTCGCCGACGACCTGGTCGACATGCTGCCGCGCGTGCTGCGCCGGCTCCGTGCCGCATCGCGGCCTTGACGCTTTCGCAACGCCAGTTCCTCACGAAAACGAGTATAATCTCCGGCACATGAGCGACCGCGGCGGCACCGGCTTCCTCGACACGGTCATCGACCGCACCATCGGCAATCTGCGCCACGTCTGGCGCGACCTCGCCGCGTCGGCGCGCGGCGTCATGTGGAGCGCGCCCGCGCCCGACCTTTCGCGCGACGACGATGTATCGCTTGCGCACGCAATTGCGCGATTGCCTCGAAGGCAAGGGCGGCGAGGTGTCGGCGCGCGCGCGCGCCGCCGCGCTCGGGCGCACCTATCTCGCGCTCAACGACGCCGGGCGCGAGCGCTTCCTGCGCGTGCTCGCGACCGAGTTCGACATCGACCGCGCCGCCGTCCAGGCGACCTGGGAGCGGCTGCGCCGCGCCAAGAGCGACGACGAGCAGCGCCGGCTCGAGCGGGCGCTGCGCCAGGCGCTCGAGGCGCCGCGGGTCAAGCTGCTGACGCAATTCAACGCGCTGCCCGAGGGCGTGAAGTTCCTGGTCGACCTGCGCGCCGAGCTGATGGCGCTGGGCGCAAGCGATCCCGCGCTCGCCTCGCTCGAGCTCGACCTCAAGGGCCTGCTCGCGGGCTGGTTCGACATCGGCTTCCTCGAGGTGAAGCGCATCACCTGGGAATTGCCCGCCTCGCTGCTCGAGAAGCTGATCGTCTACGAGGCCGTGCACGCGATCCGCAGCTGGACCGATCTGAAGAACCGGCTCGAGGCCGACCGCCGCTGCTTCGCCTATTTCCATCCGCGCATGCCGGACGAGCCCCTGATCTTCGTCGAGGTGGCGCTGACCCAGGGCATGGCCGACGACGTGCAGATTCTGCTCGACGAGAAGGCGCCGGTCGACGACCCGGCCGACGCCGACACCGCGATCTTCTATTCGATCTCGAACTGCCAGCGCGGCCTCACCGGCATCAGCTTCGGCGACTTCCTGATCAAGCGCGTGGTCGATCAGCTCGCGGCCGAGCTGCCGCATCTCACGACCTATGCGACGCTGTCGCCCGTTGCCGGGCTTTCGCGCCTGGCTCGACAAGCGGCTCGCCGAGCGAGGGCGACGATCGTCCTGACGCCGGCCGAGCGCAAGGCGCTCGACGCGCTGCCGGGCGACGGCGCGCCGAACGCAGCCTGCAGCGGCTGCTGGCGCGGAACGGCTGGCACCGCGACGACGCGGTGGCGCAAGCGGTCGCGCGCGCCGCTGCTGCGCCTGGCCGCGCGCTATCTCTCACCGAGAAGACGCCGGCCGGCCGCGCGCTCGATCCGGTCGCGCATTTCCATCTCAGCAACGGCGCGCGGGTCGAGCGGCTCGACTGGCGCGCCGATCTCTCGGCCAAGGGGCTGCAGCAGTCCTACGGCATGATGGTCAACTATCTCTACCGGCTCGCCGACGATCGAGGCCAACCACGAGGCCTATAGCGGCGAGGGCAAGGTCGCCGCGTCCTCGACCTTGCAGAAGCTCGCCAAGGGCTGAGCTGCGCCCACCGTTTGCGCGCCTTCCTCGCTATGCTATGAACCCGGCTTCGCTGGCGGCGGACGGCCGCGCCCGTGGCGGAATTGGTAGACGCACGGCTTTAGAAGCCAGCGCCGAAGTCGTGGGGGTTCAAATCCCTCCGGGCGCACCATCGCGCCGCACCATCGCAGAGGCCCCGAGGAACGAGCCCAAGACCCCCATGCAGATCACCGAGACCAACGCCGAAGGCCTGAAGCACGAATTCACCGTCACCGTCGAGGCCGACGGACATCGAGCAGCAGGTGACGGCGCGGCTCGACGGAACTGCGCCGGCGCTGCACCTCCCCGGCTTCCGGCCCGGCAAGGTGCCGATCAACCTGCTGCGCCAGCGCTACGGCCGCTCGGTCATGGGCGAGGTGCTGGAGCGCGCGGTCAACGACAGCACGGCCGAGGCGATGCGCGAGCGCAACCTGCGCCCGGCGCTGCAGCCCAAGGTCGAGATCGTGCATTTCAACGAGGGCGCCGATCTCGAATACAAGATGGCGGTCGAGATCCTGCCCGAAATCCAGCCGATGAATTTCGCCGAGCTTGCAGCTCGAGCGCCTGAAGCCCGCGATCCCCGACGAGGACGTGACCGCGGCGCTCGAACGCATCGCCAAGGGCCAGCGCAAGCAGGAGAAGGCCGAGCGCGCGGCGCGGCAAAGGCGACGTCGTCGTCATCGACTTCACCGGTTCGAGCGAAGGCACGCCCATCCCCGGCGCCGCGGCCACCGACTATGCGCTCGAATTGGGCTCGGGCGGCTTCATCCCCGGCTTCGAGGATCAGCTCATCGGCGCCTCGGCCGGCGAGCAGCGGAGCTTCGAGATCACTTTTCCGGCCGATTACGGCAGCGCCGATCTCGCCGGCAAGGCGGCCAATTTCGCGGTCAAGGTCAAGGAAGTGCGCGGGCTCGCCGAGCAGGCGATCGACGAGACGCTCGCGACCGCGCTCGGCCTCGAAAACCTCGACGAGCTGCGCAAGACCGTGCGCGAGCAGATCGAGCGCGACTATGGCCGCCTCGCGCGCCAGAAGCTGAAGCGCGACCTGCTCGACCGGCTCGCCGAGCGGCATCATTTCCCGGTGCCGGACGGCATGGTGCAGATCGAGTTCGACACGATCTGGAAGCAGGTCGAGGACGAGCGCAAGCGGCAGCAGGAGGCTGGCCCCGCGGCGGCGGCCGCTTCCGAGCCCGAGAAGGCGGCCGAGCCCGAGCCCGAGAAGGCGGCCGCTTCCGAGCCCGAGACGGCGGCCGAGCCCGCGACGGCGGGCGAAGCCGCGGCCCCAGCCCCGGCCCCGGCCGAGACGGCAGGCGCGGAGGACGACGAAAAGCTCAAGGCCGAATACCGCGCCATCGCCGAGCGCCGCGTGCGGCTCGGCCTGCTCCTGGCCGAGGTCGGACGCGGCAACAACATCAGCGTGACGCAGGACGAGTTGAACCGCGCGCTGCTCGAGACGGCGCGGCGCTTTCCCGGCCAGGAGCGCAACGTGGTCGAGTATTATCGCAACAATCCGCAGCTCCTCGACGGGCTGCGCGCGCCCATCTACGAGGACAAGGTGGTCGATTTCATCCTCGAGCTCGCCCAGGTCAGCGAGCGCGCGGTCGCGCCCAAGGAGCTCGTCGCCATCACCGAGGCCTTGGATGAGGACGAGGCAACGCCCAAATCAGAGGAAAGCCCGGCGTCGTGACGGGCGGCAGGAGACGGCAAGCATGAATCCCTACGAATACCAAATGAACAACCTGGTGCCGATGGTGGTCGAGCAGACCAACCGCGGCGAACGGGCCTACGACATCTTTTCCCGGCTCCTGAAAGAGCGGATCATCTTTCTCGTGGGTCCGGTCAACGACGCGGTCGCGAGCCTCGTGTGCGCCCAGCTCCTGTTCCTCGAATCGGAGAATCCGGGGAAGGACATCGCCTTCTACATCAATTCGCCGGGCGGCATCGTGACCTCGGGCCTGGCGATCTACGACACCATGCAATATATCCGCTGCGACGTGGCGACCATGTGCATCGGCCAGGCCGCCTCGATGGGCTCGCTGCTGTTGGCCGCCGGCGCCAAGGGCAAGCGCCTGTCGCTGCCCAATTCGCGCATCATGATCCATCAGCCCTCGGGCGGCGCCCAGGGCCAGGCCACCGACATCGAGATCCAGGCGCGCGAGATCCTGCAATTGCGGGCCCGGCTTAACGACATTTACGTTCGCCACACCGGGCAGACGGTCGAGACCATCCAGGCCGCGGTCGAGCGCGACAAGTTCCTGTCGCCGTCCGAGGCCAAGGAATTCGGCATCATCGACGACGTCATTATCGGGCGCCCGCAGCGGGCCGACGAGGTGCGCGCGGCGGCCCGCGCCTGAGGGGGCGAAAGCCCCGGCTCCAGGCAGGCCGGCCGGGTTCCGCCTTTGTTTCGGGGCGGTTAACGCCCCACATTTAACTGGTCATTGATTCTCGAGCGGTAGATATTGTTCAATTAGAAAGGTGTGCGCTGGGCGGCCGGGGAAGGGTCGGCGGCGGCGCAGGCGAGCGAGGTATCCAGGGG
>CAWDPP010000044.1:0-5118 GCA_963804235.1 uncultured Alphaproteobacteria bacterium | reverse complement strand
ACCGGTCTTTGCCGGCGATTCGTCCGTATTACGGACAGTTACAAGGGTATGATAGTCGACTTCGCACGTGCACGCAACGAATTCAGGGGGAAGCCCTCCGCGTGGCGGATGTTTCGCGCCAGCTTTCAGAGGCCCGATGGCGAGGGTTCTGATCTCGTTCTATCCACGGTGCAACAAGCTTTGCGGGTGCACGTATCACCGCGGCGTCATGGCGTTTGGCCGAGCCGCCGCAAGCCTTCGCGCGCATTGTCGTTGCGCGCGTTCAGTTGCAATGCCGCGCGGTAGTCGGCTGCCGCCTTGTCGCGCGCGCCGAGCCGTCCGGGGATCTTCCCGCGGGTCTCGAAGCTGGCGGCCTGGTAGAAGGACGTGCCCGGCAGCGTCACCGCCAGGTTGGCGTTGACCAGGGCTTTGGCGTCTTGTCCCATCAAGTGATAGACCCAGGCGCGGCCGTTGTATCCCATGGCGTCGTTCGGATTGAGCGAGATCGCCATGTTCTGGTCGGCGAGCGCCTGGTCATAAAGACTTTGCGCTCGTAGCCGATGGCGCGCCCGTGATAGGCGATGGCGAGGTTCGGCTTGGTCAGGGTTCCGCCTTGGATGAGCTGGGTGCAATCGCTGATGCGTTGATCTTCGGTCGGCGCGGCGGAGGTCGTGCAGCTTTTCCATTGGCTCTCCGGCGCCTGCGCCGAGGCCGGCAGCGCGCTCAGCATCAGCATCATGCCGGTCAGGAGTTTGCGCATCCCCCTCTCCCGCGGACGCGTCACAGCGGGATGGCGAGGAGCGTGTCGATGCGGCGGCTGTCGCACACGACGAGCTTTTCCGCGAACAGCGGCACCGCGCCGCCGATCAGGATGCGGTCGAGATAGCGCCCCGTGCTGAAGAGCGTCATCGCGCCCTCCTGGGTCGTGCGGATCACCTGGTAGTTGGTCTCGGCCTCGACCGTGTCGCCTCGCGCCACCGCACCAGCGTGGGCGACAGGATGTGGCGATAATGCTGCGCCTCGTAGATGTTGGCCTCGCGCAGCGAGCGCACCCGGTCGATCAGCATGCCGCGCGAATTGGCGAAGAAGATTCCGACCGGAAGCTTCTTGTCGTAATTCTCGCGAGTGATGATCTGGTAGCGGCAGGTCTCGGTAAAAAAATCCGGCCATTCCTCGAGCCAGTCGTCGTCGATCGCAGCGGCATAGCGCGCCGCGAGCCGCTCGACTTCGAATTGCAGCTCGGCCTCGCTCATAGGCCCATGTGCTCGCGGTACACCTTCCAGAAGCCGCGCAGCGACGATTCCGTGGCGCGCGTGTCCTGCGAGCGCCAGTCGCGGCCGCCCATCTCGAGGACCTCGCGGTCCGCGCCCGAGCCGGTGATGCCGCGGCGCACGAAGCTGCCGACCGCGCCGTCCTCCATCGAGACGTAGCCGCCCGGCCCGACCAGATTCGCCTGCTTGACGCGGTGCAGGACCATCGCCTCGTCGTCGTCGGCGAAGCCGAAATAGGTCCACAGCAGCTCGGTCTCGTCGATGCCGCGCGGCACGACCTGGCGCGTGCACAGGCAGTTCTGGATCTGCTGCAGCACGAAGCACGGAAAGACCGACAGGATTTGCAGCGTGATGCCGTCGCCGAATTCGTCCTTGCCTTCGATCATCGACGGATCGGCGAGGCGAAACCCTCGTGCTTGGCGCGCAGCTCGGCCGCGTCGTACTCGGCGCTCGCCCGGTCGGTCGCCATCTTCGAGTAGCTGACGTGATGGCCGCCGCTGTCGTCGATAATATGCCGCCCTCGGCCGAGAGGCGATTGAGCGGAAGGTCGTGAAGAACAGATGCAGCAGGCTCGCGTGATAGGGATCGCGCACGTTGCAGATATACATTTTCCAATTGTTGGGCAGGATCTGGCTGTTGTAGCCGAGCACCTTCACGGGCTTGCGCATGACTCGGGCGATCTTCTCGGAGATTGCCGGCCCGAGATAGGCCTCGAGCGGCGGCGCGTCCGCCGCAAACGTGCCGAAGACGAGGCCGCTAAAACTTTCGACGCGCAAGCTGCGCCGCTTCCAGTCCTCGCGCTGGAAATCCGCGGGCATGCCGCCCTTGCCTGCGATGCCGCGCTGGAACGGCACGGCGGTGAGGTTGCCTTTCAGGTCATAGGTCCAGCCGTGATAGACGCAGGAAATGCGCGCGCCGCTGCCGCCTTCCCGGGGGCAGATGAGCGCGCCGCGATGGGCGCAGCGGTTCTCGAACGCCGCCGAGGCTGCCGTCCATGTCGCGCGCCACCACGACCGGCACGTCGCCCACGAACGTGGCGCGGTAGTCGCCGGGCGTGGCGATCTCAGCACTCGAGGCAGAGATAGCTCCACGCCGCGCCCATGAAGACGCGCGCGCGCTCGGCCTCGGGGTACTCGGCGCTCTTGTAGACCTCGTACGGGACGCGCGAGACGCCGGGCTCGGGCCAAATGGCAGGGCGATCGTCCATGGCAACCTCTAGCGCGAAGCCTAGGCTTATGCCGAGCGAGGGGAACCGTTCCCGCGCTCGCGCGGCCGCGCTATCCGAGAATTGTGCCCGGCGCGAGCCCGGCCTCCGGGCCGGCGATCTTCTTGCCGTCGTCGATGCGGCAGCGCTGCACTTCGAGGAAGCCGCCCTGCGCCGTGCACCGGGAACCTGCGCTGCCCGTCGCGCGCACCTGGCCCGGCTTGAGGCCGCGCACCTCGCCGAAGGTGCGGGCGATGCGTTTCTTCGCATCGAAGATGTAAAGGCTGCTGGCCCTGCCACGGCGTCCACGCGCCCGGCGCCGGATTGCAGCCGCGCACGAGATCATAGATGCGATCGATGGGCTTGGCCCAGTCGATGCGCGCTTCGGCCGCGCGCACCCAGCCCTCGTAGCTCGCGCTCGCCTCGTCCTGCGGCATTTCGCGCGCCGTGCCGGACGACACCGCTTCGGCCGCCTCGATGAGCGCGGCCACGCCGAGCGGGAAGATCTTGTCGAAATAGACCGCTGCCGAGGTGTCGTCCGGGCCGATCTCGACCTCCTTCTGCAGGAGCACCGGCCCCTCGTCGAGCCCGTCCGACGGCCGGAAGATCGAAAGGCCGGTCTCGCTGCGGCCCGCGATGATGGCCCAGTTGATCGACGACGGCCCGCGATGGAGCGGCAGGAGCGACGGGATGGAACTGGATCGTGCCGTGCGCCGGGATGGTGCAGAAGCTTTGCGGCACGAACTGCGTGACGTAAGCCATGATTGCGAGCTCGACCGCCATCTGGCGCAGCGTCTCCTGCGCCTCCTCGCTCGCATAGGAGCGCACGGCGTGAACCGCAACGCCCGCGCCCGCGGCCGCCTCGGCGAGCGCATCGGCCCGCGCGCCTGGCTCTTGCGGCGGCACGAACACGCCGGCCACATCGTGGCCCTTGGCGCAAAACGCCTCCAGCACCGCCTTGCCGAAAGCCTGCTGCCCGATGATGGCGAGGCGCATGGCCGTCCTCCTAGACGAGATCGGCGAGGCTCGCGAACGCCGGATCGCTCGCGCCCGCCTCGAGGCGCGGCAGCGCAAACACCTTCGTGCCGTGCGCGAAGCGCGCGATGCTCGCCGCGTTCTCGGCGAGCGGCACGGTGCTCTCGCCCGATTCGCTCACCACGACGGCGGCCACGGGCACGCGGCGCTGCTGCAGCGCCGCGAGCGCGCTCAGCGTGTGGCTCATCGTGCCGAGGTAATTCCCGGCGACGACGAGCGCGGGAAGGCGCAGATCGGCGATCCAATCGAGCACCGTGCGCTCGCCGTCGAGCGGCACCATGACGCCGCCGATCCCTTCGACGATGAGCACCTCCGATGCCGCAACTCCGCGCGGCAGAAGGTCGAAAAGCTCGTCATCGTCGACGTCCGCCCCTCGCGCACGCGGCCGCTCCGGCCCGACCGCCGCGCGATACGCGGAAAGGGGAGATGCACGCGATCCGTCGAGCGTACCCGGCAGGTCGAGCGCGTCGAGGAGCCGCGCCGGATCGCTCGCCGGCGCGCTCCATTCCTCGACCCGCTGGCGACCGGCTTCAGCGCCGCGACGCCGCGCCGCGCCGGCGCAATTCGCGGATGAGGCCCGTCGGCGACGAAGGTCTTGCCGATGTCGGTGCCGGTGCGCGGTCGAGGAAAAGGCCGCTCATTCGTCTTTCGCTCGGTGCGCCCTCGATGACGCCTTAAGGTGCTGACCAAGGCAAGGTGGGTCGATGGGCAGCGCGCGCGACGAGGTCCGGACAACTGGACCGAGGCGGAGCTGGCCGCGCTCTACGATCTCGCCTTTTCCGAGCTCGTGTTCCGCGCGCAAGCCGTCCATCGCCATAATTTCGATCCGGCGCGCGTCCAGCTTCGACCCTGCTGCTCGATCAAGACCGGCGGCTGCCCCGAGGATTGCGCCTATTGCCCGCAGAGCGCGCATCACGAGACCGGGGTCGCCGCCGCAAAGCTCATGGATGTCGACGCGTGGTCGCCGCAGGCGGCGCGCGCGCGAAGGCGGCGGCGCCACGCGCTTTTGCATGGGCGCCGCGTGGCGCGAGCCCAAGGACCGCGGATTTCGACGCCGTCTGCGCCATGGTCGAGGGCGTCAAGCGCGCTCGGGCTCGAAACCTGCGTCACGCTCGGCATGCTGACGCGCGCGCAGGCGCTGCGCTTGCCGGGCGCGGGGCTCGATTATCTACAACCACAATATCGATACCTCGCCCGAAGCATTACGGCCGACATCGTCACGACGCGCGACTCTCGCCGACCGGCTCGACACGCTCGAGCATGTGCGCGCGGCCGGGATCAAGGTCTGCTGCGGCGGCATCGTCGGCATGGGCGAAAGCCGCGCCGACCGCGTCGGCCTGATCGCACGCGACTGGCGACCTTGCAGCAGCATCCCGAAAGCGTGCCGATCAATGTGCTCGTCGCGTCGAGGGCACCCCGCTCGGCCGACGCGACCCGCTCGATCCGCTCGAATTGGTGCGCACCATCGCAGTCGCGCGCATCGTGATGCCGTGCTCCGTCGTGCGCCTGTCGGCCGGCCGCGCCAAGCTCAGCCGCGAGACGCAGGCGCTGTGCTTCCTGGCGGGCGCCAATTCGATTTTCTACGGGCCGCGGTTGCTTCACGACACCCAACCCGGCCCGCGAGCGCGA
>CAWDPP010000043.1:0-7267 GCA_963804235.1 uncultured Alphaproteobacteria bacterium | reverse complement strand
GCGATCTCGATGATGCCGGCGAACACGCCCGGCAAATCGGCAAAGCGCGAGGCCGCGATCATGGAGCCGCCCAGGCCCGGCCCGCCCATGATCATCTCGGTCACGATCGCGATGATGAGCGAGATCGGCAGCGCGATCTGCAGCCCGGTCATCACCATCGGGAACGAGGCCGGCACGATGATCTCCCACAGGAGCCGGCGTTCGCTCGCCCCCAGCATGCGCGCCGACCACAGCGTGTAGCGGTCGACCCCCTGCGCCGCGGCGATCGTCGCCGTCACCACCGGGAACGTCGCGTCGAAGATGATGAGCGCGATCTTGGAGGTGTCGTAAAGCCCGAACCACAGCATGAAGATCGGCAGGAAGGCGATCTTCGGCATCGGGAATCCGACCGAGATGATCGGATCGAAGAACCAATGCACCCAGTTGTTGCGCGCGATCAGGATGCCGAGCGCCACGCCCGTGATCGAGGCGACGATGAAGCCGAAGAAGGCGCGGTAGAGCGTCAGCCCGACATTGAGCACGAGATCGCCCGAGGTCACGTCGCCCCAGATGCGCCCGGCGATGACGAGCGGGTTGGGCAGGAGGAACGGCGTCGTGAACGGATGGTCGAAGCACACGCTCGCGCGCACGCACGTCGCCTGGTCCCAGATGACCAGCAGCAGGACGATCGGGAAGGTCGAGAGGAACGTGCGCCGGCCGATCTCGGTCCAGCGCGCGAGCGAGGTTTCCTCGCCGAGGCCTACGAGCGTGCCGGCCGTCGTCGTCATTCGCGCCATGACAGCACCCTCCGCACCAGCATGAGATAGCCGCGGTCGGCGGCGAAGCCCAAAGCGGCGACGGTGAGCGTCACCGCGAACATGGCGTCGTAGACGCCGCCGTCGCCGAGCCAGCCGATCATGTAGCCGAGCCCCGAGCGGGCGACGATCAGCTCGGACGCCACCATCAGGATGAAGGAAAGCGCGAGCGACGTGCGGATCCCGGCCAACAGGTCCGGCAGCGCGTTGGGCAGCACCACCTCGAACAGCGTCCGGGTGCGCGAGGCGCCGAGGCTGCGCGCCGACCACACGAGATACTGCTCGCAGCCGCGCGCGCCGTTATAGGCCGACAGCGTCACCGGCAGCAGGCAGCCGATGAAGATGAGCACGATCTTCGACCAGTGGCCGAAGCCGAGCCACAGCACCGTCACCGGGATGAGCGCCGATTTCGGCATCGGATAGAACACCTGCACGATCGGATTGAGCAGCAGGTCGATCGGCCGGTACCACGCCATCAGCACGCCGATGACGGTGCCGATCGAGATCGCCATGCCGAGCCCGGCGCCGAGCCGCCACAGCGAATCGGCGCCGTTGGTGATGACGTCGCCGCTGAACAGCCAGCCGAGCCAGGGGATCACGCCCGCCGCCAATCCGGGCGAGGGATTGTCCGGCACCAAGAGGTCGAACCACGCCACGATGACGCTCGAGAGGCTCGGCAACGCCAGTTGCGACACGAGGCCCGAGCGCGAGGCCCCTTCCCAGATGACGGCGAGGATCAGGAGCGGCAGATAGCGCCAGAAGGTGGTGACGAGCGCACCGCGCTCGGCCGGGCGCTCGTCGAGCACCTCGGTCCGGGTTTCGGATGCAACGGCCATGTCATCCTCCTCCGCTCACGCTGTCGAGCCGCGCCTTCGCCTCCTTGATGAGGGAGAGATCGACGTAAGCCGGGTCGAGCTCGATGCCCTCCTTGAGGATGCCGAGCTTGACCGAGTCGTCGATCTCCTTCTGCGCCGCCTTCAGGTCGGGAACGCCATCGGGATCGCGGTAGAAATCTTCGTGCGTGAAGAAATATTGCAGCTCCTCGGGCTTCTGCTTGGTCACTTGCGCGGCAAGCGCCACCGCGTCGTCATGATGCTGCGGCTCGAGGAACCAATGCAGCGCGCGCAAATGGTCGGTGAAGAAATCCACGAGCGCCGCGCGGTGCTGCGCGATGAACGAGGCGCGCATCGCCCAGGCGACGGTCTCGGCCGGCCCGCGCGCGTCGCCCGCGGTGTAGAGCGTGCGGTAGCGCCCGCTGTCGAACACCCGCTTCATGTCCTGCGGCAGGACCGGAATGAGATCGACCTTGTTCTCCTCGATCATCGGGAACATGTTGGCGAAGTTCGCCTCGATCGTGGTGAAGTCGCTGTCGGCGATGCCGTGCTTCCTGAGCATGATCCGCATCGAGGTGTCGGATGCCGAGCCGATCGCGTTGGTGGCGATGCGCTTGCCTTTGATGTCGTCGATCGTCTTGATCGGTCCGTCCTTCCTGACGACGAACGGCTCGTCGTAGGAGCCGGGCCGGCCGTCCTGGATCAGATCCGACACCATGCGCAGATCGAGCTTCGCGTTGGTGACGCCCAAGGTCATCGACGACGATGCCATCGAGGCGATCTCGAGCTCGTCGACGGCGAAGCGCCTGGATCTCGGGCGTCGTGCCGTTGAAGCGCACGCCCGCGAACGTATAGCTCTTGCCGTAATGCGGGAAGAGTTCGGGATGCTGCTTCACGAGGAGGTCGTACATCGGCGTGACATGGCCGACCTGAACCCAGCCGATGCGCAGCGCAACGGGTTCCTCGGAGACTGCCGGCGAAGCGACAGCCGCGGCGGCGATCAACGCGAGCCCCGCGGCGAAAATCCTCGTGCCCATGCTCCTCCCAGCTCCGGGCTGGGCCCAGCCGCGGAACATTGGCGCGATCTTAGCAAAGGGGCTAAGTTTGCAAACGTGAATTTTCCGTGAGACTGCAATGGAGGCGACCCCGATGGCCGGCGCGGAATCGCTGCCCACGGTGCTCATCACCGGCTTTCTCGGCAGCGGCAAGACGACGCTGCTGAACGGGCTCCTGCGCCACCCCGGCATGGCCGATACGGCGGTCATCATTAACGAGTTCGGCGAGGTCGGACTCGACCACCTCCTGATCGAGACGGCGTTCGAGGACGCCGTCCTGCTCAAAAGCGGCTGCATCTGCTGCACCGTGCGCGGCGATCTCGTCGACACGATGGGCTCGCTCGCCGACCGGCGCGCCAAGGGCGAGATCCCGCCGTTCTCGCGCGTCGCCATCGAGACGACGGGCCTTGCCGATCCGGCGCCCATCCTGCACACCATCATGGGCGAAGCATCCTTGAAGGACCGCTATCGCGTCGACCGCGTCATCGCCACCGTCGATGCGGCCAATGCCTTGGATACGCTCGAGCGCCATTACGAGGCGGCCAAGCAGGCGGCGATCGCCGACCGGCTCGTCCTGACCAAGACCGATCTCGTTTCCGGCGATATGCGCGACGCGGTGCTGGCGCGCCTGCATGCGCTCAATCCGCTGGCGACCGTCGCGATCGTGGTGAATGGCGCGGTCGATCCCGACGTGCTGTTCGCGCCCGATCCGCCCGAAGCCGCGTTGCGCCGCGAGCGTCACGCCGCCGCGCACGCGCACGGCCACGCGCATGGGCACGACCATGAGCACGGGCACGACCACGACCAGCACGAGCACGAGCACGAGCACAGCCACGACGAGGCCGAGCACCTCTTGCGCCATCACGGCATCAGCACGGTCTCGCTCGTGCGCGACGGAGCCGGTCGAATGGCCGAAGCTCAGGGCGTGGCTGACCGCGCTCGCGTCCTTGAAGGGGCCGAACCTTTTGCGCGTGAAAGGGATCATCAACGTCGCCGGGCGCGAGCGGCCCGTGGTGATCCACGGGGTCCAGCATGTGTTCCATCCGCCGGTCGAGCTCAAGGCCTGGCCGGACGAGGACCGGCGGACGCGTCTTGTGTTCATCACCCGGAATATCGCGGCCGCGGCGCTCGCCCAGTCCTTCACTGCCGCCATGACCGAAGGGGCGAAGATTTCGTTCCCCTGAAAACCGACGGGGCTGCCCCTGAGCTTCAAATCGCTCGGGAGCAGCCCCGCCGTGCCTAACGAAGATTGTTGGCTCTTGCCTTACTTCTTCGCCTTTTTGGCGCGCTTGGCGGCCTTCTTCTTGGCTCCACCCTTGCGCTTCTTTGCAGCCATCGTTTTCCCTCTATGCGTGGGTTCCTGCATCGGCCAATCCAATGCATCACCCGGCGAAAGAACATATCACGGATTCTATCTTTAGTGTAGAAAAACTTTAGTCTTGCTAAATGTGGGTACGCAAACGACGCCTCGGTGACGCAAACGCACCGGGTCTCCCGGTACCGGAAGCTGCCCATCTCTCGCGCCCACGGTGCGGCATTTCTCGCTCCGGTCGCTGCGGTGTGGGCCGCGCGGCGAGCGGTTTCTGTTTCAACCGGCAGTCGATTTGCCCGCTCGGCGCCAGCGCGCGCGTGCTTCGCGAAAACATCGTCGTGGCGCGTCGTTGCGCGGCCCCCGCGTGCCGGCGTTGCGTCACGTTGCGCGCGCTCTTAAGGTTTCGGCCGCAATCGGGAGGATGGCATGGCGCTCAAACTGCGACGCGTGGTGACGGGCCACGACAAGGACGGCAAGGCGATCGTGACGATCGACGAGGATGTGAAGAACATCGGCTCGGCGCGCCCGGGCGCGCAAGCGACGGTGGTGTGGTCGAGCGTCGGATTCCCGGTCGATAACGACGGCTCCGCCGACGAATCGACGCGAAAGGCCGGCACCACGCTTGCGGGCGGCACCGTGTTCCGCGTCGTCGAGTTCAGCCCCGGCGTGCAGCGCCGCATGCACCGCACCGATTCGATCGACTACGCCGTCATCATGAGCGGCGAGATCGATATGGAATTGGACGGCAGCACCGTGCACTTGAAAGCCGGCGACGTGCTGGTGCAGCGCGGCACGATCCACAATTGGCTCAATCGCGGCAAAGAGCCCTGCACCATCGCCTTCATCCTGATCGACGCCAAGCCGGCGCGAGCGGGCGGCAAGGTTCTCAACGCCGAAGGCTGACGAGGGGTCGCACAGATGCGACCCGCTTCCGCAACGATTGGCAGCGGATTAAATTCAACCCGCCCGGCGGTCGGGCAAACGGGAGGATCTTGATGGCCGAGACAACGCCGCGGCGCGAGCAAACGGTCGAGCGCGAGTTCTTGACGCTGCACGAATTCGTCAAGCTCGCGCACATCAAGCTGTCGTCGGGCGTGTGGGATTATCTGACCGGCGGGGCCGAGACCGAGACGACCTTGCGGCGCAACCGCCAGGCGATCGATTCGCTGGCCTTCCGTCCGCGCGTGCTGCGCGACGTGTCGAAGGTCGACTGCTCCGGCACGCTCTTCGGCAAGCGGCTGCGCATCCCGGTGCTGCTGGCGCCGGTGGGCTCGATCGAGGTGTTCGACGAGGGCGGCGCCGGCGCGGCGGCGAAGGGCGCCAAGGAATTCGGCGTCGGCACGCTCGTCAGCTCCGTCAGCGCACCCGGACTCGAGGCGACGGCCGCGGCGGCGCCCGGCGGGCGCAACATCTTCCAGCTCTATGTGCGCGGCGACCGCGCCTGGGTCGACGATCACGTGAAGCGCGCGACCGATTCGGGCTACGAGGCGTTCTGCCTCACCATCGACACGGCCGTCTATAGCCGGCGCGAGCGCGATCTCGGCAAGCGCTATCAGCCGCGCGGGCGCGACCGCGCCGCGGGCCGCGAGTTCCAGGCGGCGCTCAATTGGGACGAGGTGCGCCGCATCAAGGACAAGTGCAGGATCCCGCTGATCTTGAAAGGCATCGCCACGGCCGAGGACGCCGAGACCGCGCTCGGCTGCGGCGTCGATGCGATCTACGTCTCGAACCACGGCGGCCGCCAGCTCGATCACGGCCGCGGCTCGATCGAGGTGCTGCCCGAGATCGCCGCCGCCGTGAAGGGCCGGGCGCAGATCATCATCGACGGCGGCTTCTATCGCGGCAGCGACGTGGTGAAGGCGGTGATCCTGGGCGCCAACGCGGTCGGCATGGGCCGGCTCTATTGCTACGCGCTCGCCGCCGCGGGCCCGGCCGGCGTGGTGCGCGCGCTCGAAATCCTCGAGGACGAAATCTACTCGACCTTGGGTCTCCTCGGCGTCGCGCGCATGGGCGAGCTCGACAAATCCTTTCTCCATGCCGCGGCGCCGGTGCGCGAGGCGCATGTGTTCAGCGCCTTCCCGCTCTTGAACCTCGACGACAAGGGCTATAGCGGCCGCTGATGCGATGCCCGGCCTCGGGCCCAACGAGCGCTTCATCGGCCTGGCGGGCAGCCGCACTCTTCTCGATACGCCCGCGCTCCTGCATCGAGCGCGGCGCGCTCGTGCGCAACATCGCCGCCATGGCCGCGCACGCGCGCATATCGGGCGTGGCGCTCCGCCCGCACGCCAAGACGCACAAATCATTGGCGCTCGCGCGCCGTCAGGTCGAGGCGGGCGCGCTCGGCATCTGCTGCGCGACCTTGGGCGAGGCCGAGATCATGGTCGCCGGCGGCAGTGCCCGGCGTGCACATCACCTCGCCGCAAGTGACGGACGCCAAGATCGCGCGCCTCATGGCCCTCAATGCTGCCGCGCGGCACGGCTTGAGCGTCGTCGTCGATCATCCGGCGAACCTTGCGGCGCTCGACGAAGCGGCGCGCGCGCACGGCAGAGAAGCTCGACGTGCTGGTCGATTTCGAGGCGGGCCAGGGCCGCACCGGAGTTGCCGACGAGGCTGCGCTCGGCAGCGCTCGCGCGCGCCGCGCTCGCGTGCCAAGGGCCTCACGTTCCGCGGCATCCAGTCCTATTCCGGCAATCTGCAGCACGTGCCCGTGCGCGCCGAGCGCCGCGCCCGCGCCCTGGCGCAAGTGCAGCGCCTCGGCGCCATGCTCCAGAACCTGCGCGCGGCCGGCATCGCGCCCGCCATCGTCACCGGCGGCGGCACCGGCACGTTCGATCTCGACCCCGAGGGCCGCACCTTCACCGAGCTTCAGGTCGGCTCCTATGTCTTCATGGACGTGCAGTACCGCGACGCGCTCGCCGACGGGCGCAACGCGCCGCCGTTCGAGACCGCGCTCCTCGTCCAGACGGCGGTGGTGAGCGTCAACGCGCGAGGCTACGTCACGACCGACGCGGGCCTCAAATGCTTCGCCACCGACGGGCCGCTGCCGGAGCCGGTTTCAGGCGCGGCCTCAGGGAGCCGCTACGAATTCTTCGGCGACGAGCACGGCCGGCTCGTGCTGCCGCCGGGCGCGCAGAAGCCCGCGCTCGGCGCGAGGATCGAATGCATGGTGCCGCATTGCGACCCGACCGTGAACCTGCACGACTTCTATCACGTCGTCGACGGCGACACGCTCGTCGAGATCTGGCCGATCGAGGCGCGCGGCAAGCGCTGAG
>CAWDPP010000042.1:0-10158 GCA_963804235.1 uncultured Alphaproteobacteria bacterium | reverse complement strand
GACAATGTCAATACAGTCGGCAATTCTCGTTGCCGGAAGGAGCGGCGTGTGCGCGAAGGAGGGCAAGCCGAGCAGCGTGGCCGGAGACCGGCGCGGGCCTCGCGCAAGGACGAGGTGATCCAGATTCGCGCCTCGGCCGAGACGAAGCGGGTTCTGAACCAGGCGGCGGCGCTGCGCGGCCAGAAGCTGTCGGAATTCATGCTGGAGAGCGCCCGCCGCCAGGCCGAGGAAACGATCCTCGATCAGCGCGCCTTCTTCCTCTCCGACAGCGCGCACCGGAAATTCCTCGCGCTGCTCGACCGGCCGGCGAAGCCCGCCGGAGGGGCGCGGGCGCTGCTGCGGCGCAAGCCGGCCTGGGAGCGCTGATGGCGCTGCCGGCCGTTCGCGTGCGCTGCTGGAACATTTAGAGGCTCGGCACGATCTCTCCGCCTTCCGCAACGGCAAGCATCCCGTGCTCGACGACTGGCTCAGGGAGCGCGCCCTCGCGAGCGAAGGACTCTCCGCCCGCACCTATGTCGTGTGCGATCGTCTCGGCGCCCGCGCGCGTCGTCGGCTATTACGCCATTTCGACCGCGATGGAGCGCCGCATTGCTTTGCCCCGCGCGCGGTTGCGGCGCGGCATGCCGGAGCAGGTTCCGCTGCTGCTGCTCGGCCGCCTGGCGGTCGACCGCGCCTTCCAGGGCGCGGGATTGGGCACCAGCCTCCTGGCCGATGCGATCCAGCGCTGCCTTGCGGCATCCGAGATCGTCGGCGCGCGCGGCATCGGCGCGCACGCCATCGACGACGATGCGGTGCGCTTTTATGAACGGCGCGGCTTCGCGCTTTCGCCGCTCGGCGAGCGCGTCATGCTCCTGCCGATCGAGCTGGCGCGAGGACTCGTTGCCGGGTGAGAACCATCACGCCGTCGGTTGCCGCAACGGATCGGCGGTCGCGCCGTATTCGTTCAAAAGGTGCGTTTTTCCGCAGCTTTCGATTGATCTTCTCGGCGAACCCCTATAGGTAGTGGGACATGGCGAGCAACGAAACCCGCCGCGATCGTGTCCGCGCGTCCGCCGCGGCCGAACGCTATCTGGCGATTTTCGGTGTCGTTGCCGGCGCCGCCGGCGCGCTCGTCTGGCTCGCTCTCTCGCTCCTCACCTAGCCGCCGCGCACGCCGCACTTTCGATAGGGGCCGCTATCGAGGTGCAGGTGGGTTTGGTGATCGGCATCCGCATCGGGTGTCAGGACGACGCTGAAGCGCCGGCATGCGGCCCGCGCCACGTCGTGCAGGAAGCTTCCCTTGGCGTCGCTCGCACGCCAGTCGCGCGCGACCGAGATCACGGTGCCGTCCTCGAGGATGAAGGACGCGACATCGATCGCCTTCCCTTCGGCATGCAGGCTCTCGCGTCCCGCGCGCGTGGCGCGGCAGGCGTAGGTCCCGAAATTCCGCATCTCGGCGACGCGCTGGCCGAAATAGCGCTGGGCGAGCGGCGTCACGTCCTCGCGCGCGAACTGATCGAGCGTCAGCGCGAATCGGCAGGCGACGATGCCGCTCTGGTCCCACGGGATCGATGCCGCGCTCACCCGCACCGGGTTCTCCACATCGCACGCAGTCGCGGTCGCGCGGACCGCCGCCACCTGATAGGCGACGCCGAGACCGGTCGAGCGCCACAAGACATTGCCGCCCGGCATCGGCTTCGGAGGGCGCGAGCGGCGGGAGCGCGCGCGGGGCACAGGACGCGAGCACTGCTGCAAAGAGAATGAGCGTGCGCTTCATGGCGCCCTACCGAATCACGTAGGCCGGCGATGCGCAAGTTTTTGCGCCTCTCCCCAGTGGGGAGAGGGTTTGGTTAGGATGACGCCATGACGGCCGATCTCGAACGCGCTTATGCCGGCGCGCGCGCTCTGGTCGCGGGCGGACTGGGCTTCGTCGGCTCGGCGCTGGCCGGGCGGCTCGTCGCGCTCGGCGCCGAGGTGACGATCGCCGATTCGCTGTTGGAGGAGGGCGGCGGCGCCTGGGTCAATATCGAGCATTTCCGCGCCCGCGTGCGAGTCGAGATCGCGGATTTGCGCGACGGACCGCGCATGGCCCCCCTCGTCGCGGGTTGCCGCTATGTCTTCAACCTCGCTGCGCGCACGAGCCACATGGGCTCGCTCGCCGACCCGGTCGGCGATCTCGGCGCCAACGCCACGGCGGCGCTCGCTCTCCTCGAGCTCACCCGCAAGCATGCGCCCGATGCCGTCATCGTCTATGCCGGTACGCGCCAGGTCTATGGCGCGCCCCGGGTCCTGCCGGTCGGCGAAGATCACCCGCTCCATCCGCCCGATCCCAACGCCGTGGCGAAGATGGCGGGCGAGGCCTATCACCTGCTCTACCACCGCCTCCACGGCGTGCGGGCGCTGTCCCTGCGCCTCACCAACGTCTACGGGCCGCGCATGCGCATCAAGGACGCGCGCCAGGGATTTTTGGGCATCTGGGTGCGCCGGCTCCTCGAGGGCGCGCCGATCGAGGTTTGGGGCGGGGCGCAGCGCCGCGATCTCGCTTACGTCGACGACGTGGCCGAGGCGTTTCTGCTCGCCGCTGCGCGCGCCGAGATGGCGGGCCGCGCCTGCAATGTCGGCGGCGCGCCGGCGCTTTCCCTGGCCGAGCTGGCGCGCCTCATGGTCGAAGCGAATGGCGGCGGGCGCATCGAGGTGAAGGCGTTTCCGCCCGAGCGCCGCGCCATCGACATCGGCGACTATGAGTCGGACGACCGCCTCTTCCGCGAGATCACCGGCTGGGCGCCGCGCGTCGGCCTTTCCGACGGACTTTCGCGCACGCTCGATTTCTTCCGCGCGCGGCTCGGGGACTATGTCTAGGCATTCTTCACCTTCTCCGTCGTCCCCGCGTAAGCGGGGACCCAGGGCCGCCGCACGTCGCTTGCCCTGGGTTCCTGCTTTCGCAGGAACGACGAAGTCGGACGAACCGGCGTGAGTTGGAGATGATGGACCCCATCCCCGCGGCCGATCCGCGCGCGAATTATCTGGCGCATCGCGATGCCATCGACGCGGCGATCGCCCGCGTGCTGGAGGGCGGCCGCTACATCCTCGGCCCCGAGGTCGAGGCGTTCGAGCGCGGCTTCGCCTCATATCTCGGCGCCGCGCACGCGGTCGGCGTCGCGAGCGGCACCGACGCGCTCGTGCTGGCGCTCAAGGCGCTCGGGCTCGGCGCCGACGATTACGTCGCGACCGTCTCGCACACGGCGGTGGCGACGGTGGCGGCGATCGAGCTTGCGGGCGCGCTGGCCGCTCCTCGTCGATATCGAGCCCGGCACGATGACGCTCGATCCCGCCTCGCTCGCGCGCGCCTTCGCATCATCGCCCGGGCGCATCGCCGCCGTCATCCCGGTGCACCTTTATGGGCAAGCGGCCGATCTCGACGCGATCCTCGCTCTCGCCCGCCGGCACGGCGCAAGTGTTATCGAGGACTGCGCCCAGGCGCACGGCGCGCGGCTTCATGGCAGGCGGCTCGGCACGATCGCCGATATTGCCGCCTTCAGCTTCTATCCGACCAAGAACCTGGGCGCGCTCGGCGACGGCGGCGCGGTCGCGACGAACGATGCGGCGCTCTCCGCGCGCGTGCGGGAGCTGCGCGAATATGGCTGGCGCGAGCGCCACCTGAGCGCCGTGCCCGGCATGAACTCGCGGCTCGATCCGCTCCAGGCCGCGGTGCTCGGCGCGAAGCTGCCGGCGCTCGACGACGAGAACCGCGCGCGCCAGGAACTGGCGCGGCTCTACGACACAAGTCTCGCCGGCACAACGCTCGCGCTTCCGGCGCGCCGGGACGGCGCCGAGCACGTCTTCCACCAATATGTCGTGCGCCATCTCGCGCGCGAGCCTTTGCGCGAGCGTTTGGCCGCGCGCGGCATCGGCACGCTCGTCCATTATCCGGTGCCGGTGCATTTGCAGGAGGCTTATCGCGGCCGCGTCGGCAATCGCGCCCGGGTCTTTGCGCGCAAGCGAGGAAGCCGCCGCCACCGTGATGAGCCTGCCGATCTTCCCCGAGCTTGGCGCCGAGCGCGCCGAGCGGGTCGCGGCCGCGCTTGTCGAAGCGGTGCGGGACCTCGCCTGAGCTTATGCCGTGCGGCTGGTGACGATCGCCCCGGCGGCGCGTCCCGGCTCGCCGCTGCGCACGATCTCGCGCACGATCGCTTGCGGCTTGCGATTGAGGGTGAGATAGAGCCGGCCGAGATATTCGCCGATGAGGCCCAAGATCATAAGCTGCACGCCCGAGAGCAGCAGCACCGCGGCGGCGAGCGACGCCCAGCCCGGCGGCGTCGCGTGGATCAAGGCCTCGGCCACCACCCAGGCGAAGCCGAAGATGCCGAGGAGGCTCAAGCCGAAGCCGCTCAAGGTCGAGATCCTGAGCGGCATCACCGAGAAATTGACGAACAGATTGAGCCACAGGCGCACGAGCCGCCGCATCGTGTAGTTGCTGCGTCCGGCCATGCGCGGCAGATGCTCGACCTCGAGCTCGCCGATGCTCTGCGTCACCTGCATGATGAGCCCGTCAACATAGGGGAACGGCCCGTCATACTCGGCGATTGCGCGCGCCACGAACTGCGTCATGCAGCGGAAGCTCGAGAGATAAAGCCCCTTGGGCTTGTCGAGCACGAAATCGGCGACGCGGTTGCCCATCCGGCTCGCGAAATTGCGCCACGCGGCATGGAACTTGTGGGCATAGCGCGTATAGACCACGTCCTTGCCGCTCGTCTGCGTGTACCGCAACAGCCGCGCCACTTCGCCCGGCGGGTTTTGCAGATCATCGTCCATGGTGATGATGTGCGCGCCCGCGGCTTGGCGCAGGCCCGCCATCACCGCGTTGTGCTCGCCGTAATTGCGCGCGAGTTTGATGAGCGTCATCGGCACCCGCGCGGCAGCGACGAGATGGCGGCACACGGCGAGGCTGTCGTCCGGGCTGCCGTCGTTGACGAGGATGATCTCGTGCCCGCCCGGTACGTCGAGCTCTGCGAGCGCGCCCACGAGCTCGCCGATCGAGCCCGCGCCGTTATAAACCGGGATCACGATGCTGAGCGAAAGGGCCGTCATGGCTTCACCGCCGTCGCCAGGATCGAGCCGCCGAACGGAAGGGCGAGGCCCCGTGCGGCAAGGGCGGCCTCGAACGCGACGCAGGCGAAGAAGAACCGCTCGAGCGGCGCCGGCAGAAGTGCCACGTCGCTCGCGCCGCCTGGCGCCCGCCGTGGAACCTTACGCCGCAGCGCCATGAGCGGAAAGAGGATGCAGTTCCAATACGCGGTGCGCGCCTCGGCGAAGCCCGCCGCCGCGAGCGCGCGCTTCAGGTCGCCCGCGCCATAGCGGCGCACGTTGGCGACGGCGACGTCGTGCGCCGAGAAGAGCCAGCGATAGGCCGGCAGGTTCAGCACCAGCACGCCGCCGGGCTTGAGACAGCGCCGGAATTCGCCGAGCGCCGCCTCTTGCGCCACGCCGCGATGGCACAGCACGTCGGCGCTGAAGACGGCATCGAACGACCCGTCGGCGAAAGGCAGATGCTCGACCGCGCCGGTGACGATGGCGGCGCCGCTTTTGCCGCGCGCGAGGTGCGCGGCCGCGCCATCGAGCTCGACGCCGCAGCACAGCGCGCTCCGGGCTTCCGCGCGCAAACGCAGCAGGAATTCCGCCGGTGCCGCAGCCCGCATCGAGCAGGCAGAATTTCTCCGTCGCGCCCGCGGCGCGCCTCTGCCACGCCGCCACGAGGTTGGCGTGGAGGCCGCGGAACCACCACATCCGCTCCTCGGCTGCGGCAAGGCGCTCGTATTCGCGCGGCTCCACGCGCGCCTCACGGCCGGCCCGAAAAGCGCGGCGCGCGCGCCAGGAGCTCGCGCCGGTCGATGACGAGCGAGAGCAGCGTGTCGAGCCGGCTCACGCGGTAGATCACGTTCCCCGGCACCGCCTCGTCGCAATTGTCCTTGGTGAAGGCGATGAAGAACTGCGCCGCCTCGCGCTCGGGCGTGTAGATGAAATTGCTCGGGAAATAATATCCGGCCGAGCCCGGCGGCCCGCACACGGCGACGGTGAAGTCGTGCGCCATGAACTCGGGGCCGTATTCGGCGCGCAGGTAATCCTCGAGCCCCTGCACCGCCTCGGCATAGGAATTGGCCCAGTAGTCGAGCTTGAAGAGATGGCGTGCGCCATGCACGCCGCCGACGAACATGTTGTAATAGACGTACTCGTCGGGATGCAGCAGCGCCATGACGCCGACGTGATAGGCGCCATAGAGGCCGAGCGCGGCATAAGCGGGCTTCCGCCACGAGACGCGCGCGAGCCTCGCTAAGCCCGCGTCGGCGGCGAGGCCGGCGATCGCCGCGATGGGCGGCAGCACGAAGATGAAATGACGCATGCCGTCGAACAGGACGGCGTGGATCGCGATCGCGTAGGCGACCGGGAACAGCACGGCGAAGCCCAGCATGAAGCCCGCGAGCGTGCGCCCGCGCTCGAGCGGAAAACGCCGCCGCGCCAGCGCCATCCACGCCACGGCCGGCGCCGCCGCGAGCAGCAGCAGCACGAGCTCCGGCAGCGCGATGAGGATATAGACCGGCAGATAGAACCACGGCAGCTTCGCGGGCAGCATGTAGCTGCCGGCGAACAGCGTCGGATAGGGAAACGCCTGGTGCGAGAAGGTGGCGAGCGCCGCGAGCGGATGCGCGATCGGCGCGCCTTGCGCCCACGGCCAGAAGAACAGCATGACGGCATAGGCCGCCAGCGCCACCGGCGCGAACACGCGGACGAACAGGCCGAATCCCAGCGTCAGGAACAGCCGCGGACTCTTCGCCTCGACGGCGCGCCACATGCCCCACAGCGCCAGCAGCAGGCCGAAATAGGCCAACGCCAGAAGCCCGCCGACGCGCACGCCCATCGTAAGGCCCGCCGCGAGCGCCAGCTGCGCGAGCGCGAACGGCTTGGCGCGCGGCAATTCGGGCACCAGCCGCAGCATGAAATAGAGCGACCAGCACATGCCCGCTGCGAAGGGAATGTCCTTCGGGTTGTTGAACATCTGGCCGTAATAGTTGGGCGTCAGCGCCAGGAACAAGGCGGCGAGGAAGCCGGCGCGCGCGCCGCCCATCTCGCGCGCGAGCCGCCACACGCCGGCGAGGCCCAGGACGCCGACGAAGCCGTTCAGCAGATGCCGCGTCTCGTAAGTGCCGAACGGCGAGACCAGGTTCAACGCTGCGGCCGTCATGTCGAAGGCGGTGCCGTAATTGCTCAGGTCGAGGAAGGAGAGCGCGCGCAGGTCGTGGAAATGCGAGAGGTAGTAGTCGAGCGCGTAGACGCCGTACCAGTTGCTCGCGTCCTCGTCCCAGGTGACGCCGTATTGGTCGAAGGTCAGGACGACGAGACACGCCGCCGCCACGAAGAGGGCGAAGGCGAGCCGGTCCCACGGGACGCGGTCCGCCGGAAGCGCGCGCGTCTCGAGCCGCCCGGCGCCGCGCGCGCCCAACGCGCTTCTCATAATCCCATTCCCGCCAGAAGCTTCGTGAGAACGGGGGCGCTGCCGAAATATTCCGCGGCGAGGTCGCGCGCGGCCCGCGCGTGACGCGCGTAGTCCGCCTCGACCGCCTGCACCGCGGCAAGCGCGCCGTCGCGGTCGCGATATTCGAGCAGTCCCTCGCCCGCGGGATAGAAGCGGCTGAACCCTGTCGCCATCGTCACCACGGGCCGCGCCGAGGCGAGGTAGCACACGCTGCGGTCGCTCATCCAGCCGCTCTCGGGCCGCACATAGATGTCCTTCGCCACGGTGAACTCGCCGCGCGAGCCGCGGATATAGTCGGCGTATTCGCTCATGCCCGCCGAGACCGGCCGCGTGTCGGTGATGCGCCATCCTGCCGCGCGCAACTGGCGCTCGACCTCGGGCGGCGGCGGCAGCAGCGCGATCTCGAACGGCACGCGCGCCGCCTTCGCCACGTCGAGCACGCGCAGGAAATTGACGTGCTTCGACCACACATAGGTCTCGCCGCCGAACTCGATGTTCTTGCCCTTATTCTCCCAGGTCGCGATCGTGGTCCAGCAGTGGCCGGGCCCGGCCGCGGCGGGCCACAAATCGAGCACGACGGGCGGGCGCGTTCCCTGCCACGGTATGCCGGCGAGCGGCACGATCCAGCCCGGGCCGCCGACATTCTCGCCATAGGTGAAAAAGTGCGTGTGCGCGTCGAGATATGCGCGCGCCGCGCGGTCGGCCTCGGCGTACTTGATCTGCTCGTACACCGGATCGGTGTCGATGATGGCGCGCACCGGGCATTCCATGTGCTCGTCGCGGAGCCTGGTCGCGCCGCACAAATTCAACAGCGCGTCGCTCTCGCGATAGAGCGCCGCCACGCTCTCGCGCGACAGCCCGTGATAGACGTCGTTGATCGCGTCCCAATAGGCCCAGCGCCCGGCGAGCCCGTGCGCCGCCATGGCGCGCGCCAGGAACTCGACGTTATAGGCGCAGTCCATGGAGATGCTGTCGATGCGCGGATCGTACGGGTTGGCGCCGTGGTCCTCGACATACCACGCCTCGAAGCCCAACCGCTCCAATCCGGCGAGATATTGGATCGCCTGCCAGGCGATGCCCGCTAACGGCATCTGCCCGACGAAATGCAGCACCACCACCCGCCCGCGCGCCATCGCCGGCACCATATCGCAAAGATCGCTGCATCCGCCAGAAGCCGAACCGAGGAGGGCCCATGCCGTTTGCGACGAGGCGAATCGGCGAACGACCCGACGCGCTGGCGCCCGATGGATCGCAGGTGCGGCTGCTGTGCCGGATTAGCCGCGGCGCGCGAGGACGATGCCGCCCACGACGAGGGCGCCCGAGACGATGAGCTGCGCCGGCATGGGCTCGCCGAGGATGAGCGCGGCGAAGATCAGAACGAGCGCCGGCTGCGTGAATTGGAACGTGGCGACGCGTGCGATGCCGCCGCGCGACAAGGCCCAGAACCACGACATGTAGGCGAGCACGCTTGCGCCCGCCGTTATGTGCAGAAGTGCCACCCATGTCACCGGCACGAGCGCGGGCCAATCGACCGTGCCGACCATCAGCACCGCAGCCGGCAGGAATCCCAAGCTCGCGACCGCGATCGCCCACAGCGTCGCCGCGAGCGGATCGATGCGCTGGGAGAGGCGCCCGCCGGCGGCAAAGCCGCAGGCGCACATGATGCACGCCGCCAGCACGATGGCATCGCCCGCGAGCGAGCCCCGTGCCGCGTCGCCGTGCGACACCAGCAACGCCTCGCCGGCGAACGCCAGCGTCGTTCCGGCGAACCACACGAGGCGCGGCCGGTGGTGCTCCATGACGAGCCCCAAAATGCTCGTGATGAGCGGCATCGTCGCCATGATGACGCCGGCGTGCGCCGCCGAGGTGAGCCGCACGCCGATCGAAAACAACAGCGGAAACCCGGCGAAGCTGCCGACCGCCGAGATGAGCACCAGGGTCCAGCTCTCGGTCTCGGCCGGGATCGGCACGCGGCACAACAGCAGGAGCGGAAAGGCGAACAGGCCGGAGCCGACGACGCGCAGGATGCCGACCGTGACGCCCGGGATCCTGCGTGTCGGCGAGCTGCGTCGTGACCGGCGTCAAGGCGAACAGCAGGATGGTCAAGCTCGCGGCCCCGTACACCGCCCAGGGCGACGTGGTCCGTCCGCCGCCGGTCCTTGTCCCGGGCAGCGCGAGCGTCGCGTTCGTCGTGGTGACCGACACGGGCGCCGACAACCTCTGGTTTTACCCCCGGCCAGGATGCACCAAGCTGGTTAATAAGTCCGGTGCGGCGGCGCATCACGTCTGGGCCAGGGACATTGATCCGGGTCAAGCCGGATTTTCCATGGCGTCCGCCGCTGGCCGCCCAGCCCCCGCCGCCCGTACGCACTGATCTCATATGATACGTACAGAGAGGCTTCCTGAAGGACGCCACCGACGATCAGGCGGCGAAACGACCGAACTAACCCAATTCCGCCGAACGAAGCCAATTCAGCCGAACGAACCCAATGCCTGCTCCTGTCATTGCGAGGGCGCGCGCATGCGCGCGCCGAGGCGACGAAGCAATCTCCCGGCGGGTTGCTTCGCGCTCGCAATGACGGCGAGGGCGAAATCGCCGAACGAACCCAATTCGAACAAACGAACCCAATTTTCGTCGCGGCCGCCGCGCC
>CAWDPP010000041.1:0-7971 GCA_963804235.1 uncultured Alphaproteobacteria bacterium | reverse complement strand
CTTCCTGGCGAACCCCTATAGGTAGTGCGGCATGGCGAGCAACGAAACACGCCGCAATCGTTTCCGCGCGGCTGTCGCGGGCGAACGCTATCTGGCGATTTTCGGTGTCGTTGCCGGCGCCGCCGGCGCGCTCGTCTGGCTTGCTCTCTCGCTCCTCACCTAGCCGCCGCGCACGCCGCATTTTCGATAGGGGCCGCTATCGAGGTGCAGGTGGGTTTGGTGATCGGCATCCGCATCGGGCGTCAGGACGACGCTGAAGCGCCGGCATGCGGCGCCGTGCCACGTCGTGCAGGAAGCTTCCCTTGGCGTCGCTCGGCGCCAAGTTCGGCGTGCACCGATATGAATGCCGTCCTCGAGGATGAAGGACGCGACGTCGATCGCCTTCCCTTCGGCATGCAGGCTCGCCGCGCCCCGCGCGCGTGGCGCGGCAGGCACACGTCCCGAAATTCCGCATCTCGGCGACGCGCTGGCCGAAATAGCGCTGGGCGAGCGGCGTCACGTCCTCGCGCGCGAACTGATCGAGCGTCAGCGCGAATCGGCAGGCACGATGCCGCTCTGGTCCCACGGGATCGATGCCGCGCTCACCCGCACCGGGTTCTCCACATCGCACCCAGTCTCGGCCGCGTGGACCGCTGCCACCTGATCAGCGATGCCGAGCCGGTCGAGCGTCAGAAGACATTGCCGCCCGGCATCGGCTTCGGAGGGCGCCGGCGGCGGGAGCGCGCGCGGCGCGCACGACGCGAGCATCGCCGCCAAGAGAACGAACGTGCGCTTCATGGGGCGCCACGGAATCACGCGGGCCGGCAATGCGCAAGTTTTGCGCCTCTCCCCTCCGGGGAGAGGGTGTGGTTAGGATGACGCCATGACGGCCGATCTCGAACGCGCTTATGCCGGCGCGCGCGTGCTGGTGGCGGGCGGACTGGGCTTCGTCGGCTCGGCGCTCGCCCAGCGAACTCGTCGCGCCGGTGCCGAGGTGGCGATCGCCGATTCGCTCCTGGAGGAGGGCGGCGGCGCCTGGGTCAACATCGCCTCTTCCGCGCGCGCGTGCGAAGTCGAAATCGCGGATTCGCGTGACGGACCGCGCATGGCGCCGCTCGTCGCGGGCTGCCGCTATGTCTTCAACCTCGCCGCCCGCACGAGCCACATGGGCTCGCTCGCCGACCCGGTGGGCGATCTGGCGCCAATGCCACGGCGGCGCTCGCCTCCTCGACCTAGCCCGCAAGCATGCGCCCGATGCCGTCATCGTCTATGCCGGCACGCGCCAGGTCTATGGCGCGCCGCTACGCCTGCCGGTCGGCGAAGATCATCCGCTCCACCCGCCCGATCCCAACGCCGTGGCGAAGATGGCGGGCGAGGCCTATCACCTGCTCTACCACCGCCTCCATGGCCTGCGCGCGCTGTCCTTGCGCCTCACCAACGTCTACGGGCCGCGCATGCGCATCAAGGACGCCCGCCAGGGATTTTTGGGCATCTGGGTGCGCCAGCTCCTCGAGGGCGAGCCGATCGAGGTCTGGGGCGGGGCAGCAGCGCCGCGACCTCGCTTATGTCGATGACGTGGCCGAGGTGTTTCTGCTCGCCGCCGCGCGCCGAGATGGCGGGCCGCGCCTGCAATGTCGGCGGCGCACCGGCGCTTTCCCTGGCCGAGCTGGCGCGCCTCATGGTCGAGGCGAATGGCGGCGGGCGCATCGAGGTGAAGGAGTTTCCGCCCGAGCGCCGCGCCATCGACATCGGCGACTATAAGTCGGACGACCGCCTGTTCCGCCAGATCACCGGCTGGGCGCCGCGCGTCGGCCTCGCCGACGGGATTGCGCGCACGCTCGATTTCTTCCGCGCGCGGCTCGAGATTATCTCTGATGCCGCCGCCCCCATCCGCGGCCGATCCGCGCGCCAATTATCTCGCGCATCGCGCCGCCATCGACGCGGCGATCGCCCGCGTGCTCGAGGGCGGCCGCTACATCCTCGGCCCCGAGGTCGAGGCGTTCGAGCACAGCTTCGCCTCTATCTCGGCGCGGCGCACGCGGTCGGCGTCGCGAGCGGCACGGACGCACTCGTGCTGGCGCTGCGGGCGCTCGGCTCGGCGCCGATGATTACGTCGCGACCGTCTCGCAACGGCGGTGGCGACGGTGGCGGCGATCGAGCTTGCGGGCGCGCGGCCGCTCCTCGTCGATATCGAGCCCGGCACCATGACGCTCGATCCCGCCTCGCTCGCGCGCGCTTTTGCGTCCCCGCCCGGGCGCATCGCCGCCGTCATCCCGGTGCATCTTTACGGCCAAGCGGCCGATCTCGACGCGATCCTCGCTCTCGCCCGCCGGCACGGCGCGCGCGTCGTCGAGGATTGCGCCCAGGCGCACGGCGCGCGGCTTCATGGCAAGCGCCTCGGCACGATCGCCGATATCGCCGCCTTCAGCTTCTATCCGACCAAGAATCTGGGCGCGCTCGGCGATGGCGGCGCGGTCGTGACGAACGATGCGGCGCTCTCCGCGCGCGTGCGGGAGCTGCGCGAATATGGCTGGCGCGAGCGCTATGTCAGCGCCGTGCCCGGCACGAACTCGCGGCTCGATCCGCTCCAGGCCGCGGTGCTCGGCGCGAAGCTGCCCGCGCTCGACGACGAGAACCGCGCGCGCCAGGAATTGGCGCGGCTCTACGACACGTGGCTCGCCGGCGCCGCGCTCGCGCTTCCGGTGCGCCGGCGACGGCGCCGAGCACGTCTTCCACCAATATGTCGTGCGCCATCCCGCGCGCGACCTGTGCGCGAGCGTTTGGGCCGCGCGCGGCATCGGCACGCTCGTCCATTATCCCGTGCCGGTGCATTTGCAGGAGGCTTATCGCGCTCGCGTCGCCATCGCGCCCGGCGGCTTTGCGCGCAAGCGAGGAAGCCGCCGCTCACGGTGACTGAGCCTGCCGATCTTCCCCGAGCTCGGCGCGCGCGCGCGCCGAACGGGTCGCGGGCGCGCTTGCCGACGCGGTGCGGGACCTCGCCTGAGCCTATGCCGTGCGGCTGGTGACGATCGCCCCGGCGGCGCGCGCCGGCTCGCCGCTGCGCACGATCTCGCGCACGACCGCTTGCGGCTTGCGGTTGAGGGTGAGATAGAGCCGCCCGATGTATTCGCCGATGGGCCCAGGATCCAGAAGCTGCACGCCCGAGAGCAGCAGCACCGCGCGGCGAGCGAGGCCCAGCCCGGCGGCGTCTCGCGGATCGAGCGCCTCGGCCACGACCCAGGCGAAGCCGAAGATGCCGAGGAGGCTCAAGGCAGAAGCCGCTCAAGGTCGAGATCCTGAGCGGCATCACCGAGAAATTGACGAACAGGTTGAGCCACAGGCGCACCAGCCGCCGGAGCGTGTAGTTGCTGCGCCCGGCCATGCGCGGCAGATGCTCGACCTCGAGGCTCGCCGAAGCTCTGCGTCACCTGCATGATGAGCCCGTCGACATAGGGGAACGGCCCGTCATACTCGGCGATCGCGCGCGCCACGAACTGCGTCATGCAGCGGAAGCTCGAGAGATAAAGCCCCTTGGGCTTGTCGAGCACGAAATCGGCGACGCGGTTGCCCATCCGGCTCGCGAGATTGCGCCACGTGGCGTGGAACTTGCGGGCATAGCGCGTGTAGATCACGTCCTTGCCGCTCGTCTGCGCGTACCGCAACAGCCGGGGCACCGCGCCCGGCGGAGTTTGCAGATCGTCGTCCATGGTGATGACGTGCGCGCCCGCGGCGTGGCGCAGGCCCGCCATCACCGCGTTGTGCTCGCCGTAATTGCGCGCGAGATTGACGAGCGTCATCGGCACCCGCGCGGCCGCGACGAGACGGCGGCACACGGCGAGGCTGTCGTCCGGGCTGCCGTCGATGACGAGGATGATCTCGTGCCCGCCCGGCACGTCGAGCTCCGCGAGCGCGCCGACGAGCTCGCCGATCGAGCCCGCGCCGTTATAGACCGGGATCACGATGCTGAGCGAAAGGGCCGACTCATGGTCAGCACCGCCGTCGCCAGGATCGAGCCGCCGAACGGAAGCGCGAGGCCCCGCGCGGCAAGGGCGACCTCGAACGCGACGCAAGCGAAGAAGAGCCGCTCGACCGGCGCCGGCAACAGGGCGACGTCGTTCGGCGCCCGGCGCGCGGAGCAAAACCACGCCGCAGCACCATGAGCGGAAAGAGGATCGCAGTTCCAGTACGCTGCGCCTCGACGAAGCCCGCCGCCGCGAGCGCGCGCTCAGCTCGCCTGTGCCATAGCGTCGCACGTTGGCGACGGCGATGTCGTGCGCCGAAAGCGCCAGCGATAGGCCGGCAGGTCCAGCACCAGAACGCCGCCGGCCGGAAGCAGCGCCGGAATTCGCCGAGCGCCGCTTCCTGCGCGACGCCGCGATGGCACCGGACGTCGGCGCTGAAAATGGCATCGAACGACTCGTCGGCGAACGGCAAACGCTCGACCCGCGCCGGCGACGATCGCGGCGCCGCTTTTTGCGCGCGCGACGTGTGCGGCCGCGCCATCGAGCAGCTCGACGCCGCAGCACAGCGTGCCCCTGGCCTCCGCGCGCAGGCGCCGCAGGAATCCGCCGGTGCCGCAGCCGGCATCGAGCAGGCCAAGTCTCTCCGCCGCGCCCGCGGCGCGCCTCTGCCACGCCGCCACGAGATTGGCGTGGAGGCCGCGGTAACCACCACATCCGCTCCTCGGCAGCGGCCAGGCGCTCGTATTCGCGCGGCTCCACGCGCGCCTCACGGCCGGCCCGAAGAGCGCGGCGCGCGCGCCAGGAAGCTCCGCGCCGGTCGATGACGAGCGAGAGCAGCGTGTCGAGCCGGCTCACGCGGTAGATCACGTTCCCCGGCACCGCCTCGTCGCAATCGTCCTTGGTGAAGGCGATGAAGAACTGCGCCGCCTCGCGCTCGGGCATGTAGATGAAATTGCTCGGGAATAATATCCGGCCGAGCCCGGCGGCCCGCACACGGCGACGGTGAAGTCGTGCGCCATGAACTCGGGGCCGTATTCGGCGCGCAGGTAATCCTCGAGCCCCTGCACCGCCTCGGCATAGGAATTGGCCCAGTAGTCGAGCTTGAAGAGACGGCGCGCGCCGTGCACGCCGCCGACGAACATGTTGTAGTAGACGTACTCGTCGGGATGCAGCAGCGTCACCACGCCGACGTGATAGGCGCCGTAGAGCCCGAGCGCGGCAAACGCCGGCTTCTGCCATGAACGCGCTAGCCTCGCCAGCCCCGCGTCGGCGACGAAGCCGGCGATCGCCGCGATCGGCGGCAGCACGAAGATGAAGTGGCGCATGCCGTCGAACAGGACGGCGTGGATCGCGATCGCGTAGGCGACCGGGAAGAGCACGGCGAAGCCCAGCATGAAAAGCCCGCGAGAAGGCGCCCGCGCGCGAGCGGGAAATGCCGTCGCGCCAGCGACAGCCACGCCACGGCCGGCGCTGCCGAAAGCAGGATCAGCACCAGTTCTCCGGCAGCGCAATCAGGATATAGACCGGCAGATAGAACCACGGCAGCTTCGAGGGCAGCATGTAGCTGCCGGCGAAGAGGGTCGGATAGGGAAACGCCTGGTGCGAGAAGGTGGCGAGCGCCGCGAGCGGATGCGCGATCGGCGCCTCCTGCGCCCACGGCCAGAAGAACAGCATGACGGCATAGGACGCGAGCGCCACCGGCGCGAACACGCGCACGCAGAGGCCGATTCCAGCGTCAGGAAGAGGCGCGCGGACTCTTCGCCTCCGCGGCGCGCCACGTGCCCCACAGCGCCAGCAGCAGGCCGAAATATGCCAACGCCAGAAGCCCGCCGACGCGCACGCCCATGGTCAGGCCGCCGCGAGCGCCAGCTTTGCGAGCGCGGACGGCTTGGCGCGCGCGGCAAATCGGGCACTAGCTGGTAACATCAAACCAGCGACCAATGTCATGCCCGCCGCGAAGGGAATGTCCTTCGGGTTGTTGAACATCTGGCCGTACAGGTTGGGCGTCAGCGCCAGGAACAAGGCGGCGAGGAAGCCGGCGCGCGCCGCCCATCTCGCGCGCGAGGCGCCACACGCCGGCGAGGCCCAGGGACGCGCCCACGAAGCCGTTCAGCAGATGCCGCGTGTCGTCCGGCCTCGCCGGGCCCGGCCGCGGCGGGCCACAGGTCAGCCGACGGGCGGGCGCGTTCCCTGCCACGGCACGCCGCCAGGGCACGATCAGGCCCAGGGGCCGCCGACATTCTCGCCATAGGTGAAGAAGTGCGTGTGCGCGTCGAGATAGGCGCGCGCCGCGCGGTCGGCCTCGGCGTACTTGATCTGCTCGTACACCGGATCGGTGTCGACGGCACTGGCGCGCACCGGGACATTCCATGTGCTCGTCGCGCAGCCTGGTCGCGCCGCACAGGTTCAACAGCGCGTCGCTCTCGCGATAGAGCGCCGCCACGCTCTCGCGCGAAAGCCCGTGATAGACGTTGTCGATCGCGTCCCAATAGGCCCAGCGCCCGGCGAGCCCGTGCGCCGCCATGGCGCGCGCCAGGAACTCGACGTTATAGGCGCAGTCCATGGAGATGCTGTCGATGCGCGGATCGTACGGGTTGGCGCCGTGGTCCTCGACATACCACGCCTCGAAGCCCAACCGCTCCAATCCGGCGAGATATTGGATCGCCTGCCAGGCGATGCCCGCCAACGGCATCTGCCCGACGAAATGCAGCACCACCACTCGCCCGCGCGCCATCGCCGGCACCATATCGCAAAGATCGCTGCATCCGCCAGAAGCCGAACCGAGGAGGGCCCATGCCGGATGATACGAGGCGAATTCGGCGAAAGACCCGACGCCCTGGCGCCGGGCCCTCGTCCGCGCGACGGACTAGCCGCGGCGCGAAAGGACGATGCCGCCCACGACGACGGGCGCCCGCGACGATGAGCTGCGCCGGCATGGGCTCGCCGAGGATGAGCGCCGCGAACACCAGGACGAGCGCCGGCTGCGCGAACTGGAACGTCGCGACCCGCGCGATGCCGCCGCGCGACAAGGCCCAGAACCACGATACGTAGGCGAGCACGCTCGCGCCCGCCGTTATGTGCAAGAGTGCCACCCACGTCACCGGCCCGAGCGCGGGCCAATCGACCGTGCCGACCATCAGCACCGCAGCCGGCAGGAAGCCCAAGCTCGCGACCGCGATCGCCCACAGCGTCGCCGCGAGCGGATCGATGCGCTGGGCGAGCCGCCCGCCGGCGGCAAAGCCGCACGCGCACATGACGCACGCCGCCGAGCACGATCGCGTCGCCCGCGAGCGAGCCGCGCGCCGCGTCGCCGTGCGCCGCCAGCGGCGGCCTTCGCCGGCGAACGCCAGCGACCGTGCCGGCGAACCACACGGCGCCGCGGCCGGCGGCCCTCCATGGCGAGCCCCAGAACGCTCGTGATGAGCGGCATCGTCGCCATGATGACGCCGGCGTGCGACGCCGAGGTGAGCCGCACGCCGATCGAGAACAACAGCGGGAAACCCGGCGAAGCTGCCGACCGCCGAGATGAAGAGCACGAGGGTCCAGCTCCTCGGTCTCGGCCGGGATCGGCACGCGGCACAAAATCAGCAGCGGAAAGGCGAACAGGCCGGAGCCGACGACGCGCAGGACGCCGACCGTGACGCCCGGGATCTGCGTGCCGGCGAGCTCGTTGTGACCGGCGTCAAGGCGAACAGCAGGATGGTCAAGCTCGCGGCCCCGTACACCGCCCAGGGCGACGTGGTCCTCCTGCCGCCGGCCCCCGTTCCGGGCAGCGCAAGCGTCGCGTTCGTCGTGGTGACCGACACGGGCGCCTACAACCTCTGGATTTAACCCCGGCCCAGGATGCACCGCGCTGGTTAATAAGTTCGGTGCGGCGAAGCCTCGCGTTTGGCGCGGGCATCGATCCGGGTCAAACCGGATTTAGGACCGCCCCAGCCCTTGCCGTCCGTACGCACTAATCTTATATAATGCGTACAGAGAGGCCTTCCTGGAGGCGACCACCGACGATCGGGCGGCAAAATGACCGAAC
>CAWDPP010000040.1:0-7067 GCA_963804235.1 uncultured Alphaproteobacteria bacterium | reverse complement strand
ACGCGGCGCTCGCCGTCACGAAGAGGCGGGCTCGCCATGGCGCTCGAAAATCTCTTCGATGGTGGCGTCGGCGGCAAGCTCGATCTCGCTGTCGGCATCGACGAACGGCACTTTGAGGCGCTGCGCGAGGCGGCGGGCGATGCTCGACTTGCCGCCCGTCGGCCCGACGATCGCCACCATCCGCGCCAGCGGGAACAGGACTTCGCTCATCGCCGACCCGTGGCAAGAAGTTCCCCGCGATTGAAACGCCGCGCCGCGATCCGATAAACTGTCGCAAATTCGCCATGATGGAAGTCTGGCGTACTCCTCGGGATGATCGCCAATCGGGGGACCGATGGCGAAATTTGGCGCGCGCAGGATATCGGTATCATGGGCAAGGTCGTTCTGATCGGCGTTGGGCTGCTGGCGGTGGCGATCGCCGGCGGGATGGGCTTCCTGTCGGTCTGGGACATCCCCGCGCCCACCACGCACGTGGAGCACGTCATCCCCGATGCGCGCTTGGCGCACTGACGCACGGCGCCAGTTCGCCAGCGCCACGCTTGCCGTCGCTCTAGGCTTGTGCGCCGTTCCGGCCGCAGCCGCTCGACCGCCGGTTTCGCTCGTGCCCGGGCCCGCGCCGCAGGCGCAAAGCGCGCCAGCCCCCGCGGCGGCCCCGGCGCCAGCGCCCGCGTCGAACGCCGCGCCCGAGGACATCGAGGCGCAGCCGCTCGCTGCGACCAACTGGTCGTGCAGCAGGCACGGCTCGCTCGGCCCCAACGACGGCGCGCTGCCGCAGACCATGTGGCGCGGCACCAGCGATCCTTCCTCGCGGCGGCCCTGCCGCTCCTGGCGCCGTGGAACCGCCGCGCTGCCCAGCCTCGCGCGCATCCTGCTCTTGAGCGATGCCGCGAGCACGCCGGCAAGGACCCGGCCGACCGGCCAAGGTCTCGCCGCGCTCAGGCTCGACCGGATGCTCGCCTTGGGCCTCGCCAGCCCGGCGCTCGAGCTCGCCGACCGGCTGCCGCCCGATTCGTCGGGCGACCTCATGGACCGCGACATGGTCGAGCTGCATTTCGCGGCGCACGATGCCGATGGCGCGTGCAAGGACGTGAACGACGTCATCGGCCGCTATCAGGATCTTCCATGGTGGGACCGCGCGCTCGTCGCCTGCCAGGCGCTCGCTGGCGACGGCGACAAGGCGGCGCTTGGGCTCGCCGTGCTGCGCGAGCAGAAGGCGCCGGCCGATGCCGCGTTCGACTCGCTGATCGACGCGCTCGCGGGCCATGCGCACAAGATCGACAAGGTCGGCGACGCCGATGCGCTGCGCCTCACGCTTTTGGCCGCGGCGAAGCAGCCGCTGCCGGCGGATGTTTTGGCGGCCGCGGGTCCGGCGGCGCTTGCCGCCTATGCGGCGAGCGATGCGGTGCCGGCGCTCGTGCGCCTGCCCGCGGCCGAGCGCGCGGCACTTCTGGGCGCGCTTCAACCCGATGCGTTGGGAGCGCTCTATCAGGCGATCGAGCCCAAGCCCGACGAACAGCAGGCGGCCGTGAAGGACGACAAGCCGCCCGATGCGCGCGTGCGCGCCGTGCTTTATTCCATTGCCCGATCGAGCGCGCCCGCCGCGACGCGCGAGAGTGCGATCGCGCGGCTCTTTGCCGACGGCAAGAAGCGCGGCGCCTTTGCGCTGACCGCGTGGCTCGTGGCGCCGGCCTTGGGCGAGCTCGACCCCGGCACGGCCAACGCGGACTTTGCCGCCGATGCGGCGCGCGCGCTGCTGATCGCGGGCGGGACCGACGCGGCCAAGCCGTGGCTCGACGCGGCGAACGCGCCGGAGCTGCGCTTTCTCGCCTGGCTCGCGGGTGCCGCGCCGCCCGACCAGGTTAATGCCGGCGCGCTCTTCAAGGCCGCCGTCGTCTCGCTCGCGAGCCACGATTTGCGCGCGGCCCCGGCCGAAGCCGATCTCATGGTGGCGCTTGCCGCTGCGCTCGGCGGCAACCTCGAGCCGCCCGATTGGGCGCCGCTGATCGCGCCGCCGCATGCGGCGAAGTTGCCGAGCGCCGCGCTCATCGTCGATCAGCAGCAGGCCGTGACGGCCCGGCGCATCGGCGAGTCGGTGCTGTTGACGCTGCTCGTCGTGCAATCGGGCGAGCGTCTTTCGCTCGAGCCCGTGCTGCTCGAGGGCGCGGTGACGGCGTTGCGCGCGGTCGGGCGCGAGGCGGACGCGCGCGCCATTGCCGTCGAGGCGGCGGTCGATGCCGGCATCTGAGCGCACGCGCAAAGATTTGCCGCGGCGCGAGGCCTTTCTCGAAATGCTCGCGGCCGAGCGCGGCGCCGCGCGCCTGACCCTCGCTGCCTATCAGAACGACCTCGCCGACTGCGCGCGCTTCCTTGCGGGTGCCGCGCTCGAGGACGCATCGGGCGACGACCTCAGGCGCTATCTCGGGGCACTCGCGCGCCGGCGCATGCAGCCGCGCACGGTGGCGCGGCGGCTGTCGGCGCTGCGGCAGTTCTTCCGCTTCCTCGTGCTCGAAGGCGTGCGGCGCGACGACCCGACGAGCGCGCTCGACGCGCCGCGCCTCGGCCGGCCGCTGCCGAAGATCATGAGCGAGAACGAGATGAAGGCGCTGCTCGCGCAGGCACGGGAATGGGAGGGACCGGAGGGACTGCGCATCCGCGCCATGGCGGAGCTGCTCTACGGCGCGGGCTTGCGCGTCTCCGAGCTGGTGTCATTGCCGCTCGCCGCGGCGAAGCGGAGCCCGCGCTTTCTCGTCGTGCGCGGCAAGGGCGACAAGGAGCGGCTCGTGCCGCTGGGCGCGCAGGCCCGCGCGGCGCTTGCGGATTACCTCGAGGCGCGCGGCCATTTCCTCGCCGCGGGCGCGGCCTCGCCTCATCTCTTCCCGTCGCGCGGCGGACATCTGACGCGGCGGCGCGCCGGACAGCTCGTCAAGGAGCTGGCGCGGCGCGCGGGGATCGATCCGGCGCGGCTTTCGCCGCACGTGCTGCGCCACGCGTTCGCGAGCCACCTGCTCGACCACGGCGCCGATTTGCGCAGCGTGCAGGCGATGCTCGGCCACGCCGACATCGCGACGACGCAGATCTATACGCATGTCGAGAGCGCGCGGCTCGAGCGCCTCGTCAACGCGCACCATCCCTTGGCGCGCAAGGGGCGCGCGCGCTGATGCGGACCTTCCTCGAATTCGAGCTCGCTGCTCGCCGAGCTCGAGGCGAAGATCGACGAGCTGCGCCATCTCGCCTCGGGCGGCGACGTTAACATCGCCGAAGAGGTCGGGGAATTCCAAGGCCAAGGCGACGCGCCTCTTGCGCCAGACATTCGCCGAGCTGACGCCGTGGCAGAAGGTACAGCTCGCGCGCCATCCCGACCGGCCGCATGGCGGCGCATATCTCGACACGCTCCTGACCGAGTTCACGCCCTTGGCCGGCGACCGGCTCTTCGCCGAGGACCGCGCCATCATCGGCGGGGTCGGCCGGTTTCGCGGCCAGTCGGTCGTGGCGATCGCGCACGAGAAGGGCGGCGATACCGAGGCGCGCGTGCGGCACAATTTCGGCATGGCGCGGCCCGAGGGCTATCGCAAGGCGCAGCGCCTGATGCAGTTGGCCGAGCGCTTCCGCTTGCCGGCTTTTGAGCTTCGTCGATACGGCCGGGGCCTATCCCGGCATCGGCGCCGAGGAGCGCGGCCAGGCCGAGGCCATCGCGCGCACGACGCAGCAGGGCTTGGCGCTCACCGTGCCGTTCGTCGCCACCATCATCGGCGAGGGCGGATCGGGCGGCGCCATCGCGCTGGCCGCCGCCAACACCGTGCTGATGCTCGAGAACGCGACCTACTCCGTCATTTCGCCCGAGGGCTGCGCCTCGATCCTGTGGATGAGCGCCCACCCCGACAGCGGTGCGGCCGAGCGCTGTCGCCTCACCGCCCAGATGTTCGACTGGGCGTCGTCGACGGTATCGTGACGAAGCTGGGCGGCGCCCATCGCGATGCCGCAGCGGCGATCGCGGCGACTGGCGACGCGGTGTTCACGGCGCTGGCGCCGCTGGCTCGACGGCGCCGCGCTGCCCGGCGGCGGAAGATTTCCTCGCGCATGGGAAATCGCGGCCTCTACCCCCATCTGCAAGGCTTGGAACCAGCGAGGCGCGCCATGACGCCGCAGGAACGGGATCTGGTCGCACGTCGCTGCTCGACCGCTTGCACCAGGCCGGCACCCTGCCCAAGGATCGCGACGCCGAGGCGCTCATCGCCCAGGGCGTCGCGGGCAGCACGACGCGCCCTATCTCCTGAACATGCCGACGGTGCTGATCCAGGACATGGCGCTGGCCGAGGCGCACGACACATCGACGGCCTCGAGCAGCAGGTCGAAGCAGCGAAGAGCGCGCCGCCGCAACCGACGAGCTTTCTCGGCGGTCGCGGCAGCGTGCCGATGGCCGGACCGTGGGCGCGCCCGGCAGCGCCGCCGACGCCGGCTCCGACAGCGAGCGGGGTGCTGGACGCAGGTGGACACCGCGAGCGAGCATGCCGGCCGCGGCGCCGATGCCGCCGCCGATGGCATCGCTCGCCCAGCCCGGCAACAGCGGCGGCTTTCTGCGCCAGGCCGCCACAACGGCCGCGGGCATCGCCGGCGGCGCGCTGCTGTTCCAGGGCATCAGCTCGCGCTTCGGGCCGCACTACGGCAACCTGTTCGGCGGCATGACGCCGCAGCCGGTCCTCGGCGAGACGGTCGTCAACAACTACTACGGCGACCAGCGCCAGGAGGCGGCGCTCGCCACCCTCAACCCGACGATCACGGCCTGGTGCAGGCCGACGACCAGGACAACTGCGACCAGGATTTCTCCGACGACAGCGGCGGCGGCGGCGGCACGACCGACATTTGAATTCTACTGTCATTGCGAGCGCGACGCCAAGCAATCTCCCGCGGCTCGGGATTGCTTCGGAGCGTTCGCTCCTCGCAATGATAACGCTATGTCGGCGCGCGCAACGTGTAGCCCGCGCCGCGCACGGTGTGCAGCAGCGCATGCTCGAAGCCCTTGTCGATCTTCTGGCGCAGGCGGCTCACATGCACGTTGATCACGTTGGTCTGCGGATCGAAATGATGGTCCCAGACTTTTTCGAGCAGCATGGTGCGGGTGACGATGTGGCCGGCGTGCCGCATCAGGTATTCCAGAAGGCGGAACTCACGCGGCAGTAATTCGATCGCGCGCTCGGCGCGCGTCACGGTGCGGGCGATGAGGTTGATCTCGAGATCGGCGACGTGCAGCCTGGTCTCGGCATTGCCGCGCCGCGTCAGCGCCTCGAGCCGCGCCAGCAATTCCGAGAACGCGAACGGCTTCGGCAGATAATCGTCGCACCCGGCGCGCAAGCCGACGACGCGGTCCTCGACATCGCCCAAGGCCGACAGCACGAGCACGGGTGTCGCGTCGTGCGCCGCCCGCAGCGCCGCGATGATGCTGAGCCCGTCCAATTCGGGCAGCATGCGGTCGATCATCATGGCGTCGAACCGATCCGTGCGCGCGCTCGAGGCCGTGGCGGCCGCCGGCGGCGAGATCGACGCGATGGCCGCTTTCGGTCAGGCCGCCGGACGAAATAGGCCGCGCTCGCGATCATCCTCGATGACCAGGATGCGCATCGCGGCCGCCCGCGCCTCAGCCCTTGTCGCCTGGCGATCGACAGCCTGACGTACTGGTTGACGCCGTCGTGGCGGTTGATCAGCAGCAGCACGCTGGTCGAGTTGCCCTTGTGCGAGGCGTCGAGCTTCGCGGTCGCTCCTTGGGCAGCTTGACCGGCTCCTGGTTGACCTCCTGATTGCGCCGGGCGCCAGGCCGAGCTCGGCGAAGGGGCTCGACGGCGCGACTGCGGTCACGACCACGCCCTTGACGGTCTTGGGCACGCGCAGCTCGCGCCTCATCTCCGCCGTCAGCGGCGCCAGCTTGAGCCCCATCGTGCTCGCCGATTGCGGACGGTTGGGGGCGGCCTGCTCGGCCCGCGCCATATATACAGGCTGTCGGGCATCGCGGCGATCACCGGATTGAGCGGGGTCTCGCTCATGCCCGCCGCGCCACACCTTGACCTCGGCCTTCTCGCCGACCGCGGTCTCCGCGACGGCCAGCGGCAGGTCGCGCAGCTTGGCGACATCGTGCCCGTCGAAGCGACATGATCACGTCGCCCTGCTTGATGCCGACCTTTGCGCCGGGCCGTCCGGCGTCACGTCGGCGACGAGCGCGCCTTCCGGCTTGCGGCAAGCCCAGGCTCTTGGCGAGCTCCGGCGTCACCTCCTGGATCTGCACGCCGAGCCAGCCGCGCTCGACCTTGCCGTGCTCCTTGAGCTGGTCGATCACCGGCTTGGCCAGGTTCGAGGGAATGGCGAAGCCGATCCCGACCGAGCCGCCATTGGGCGAATAGATCGCGGTGTTGATGCCGATCACCTTGCCGTCGAGGTTGAAGGTCGGGCCGCCGGAATTGCCGCGGTTGATCGAGGCGTCGATCTGCAGGAAATCGTCATAGGGGCCGGCATGGATGTCGCGGCCGCGCGCCGAGATGATGCCGGAGCTGACCGTGCCGCCGAGGCCGAAGGGATTGCCGACCGCCAGCACCCAGTCGCCGACCTGGGCCGCGTTGCTGTCGCCCCAGCAGACATAGGGCAGCGGCTGCGGCGGATCGATCTTGAAAAGGGCGAGGTCGGTCTTGTCGTCGCGGCCCGACCACCTTGGCGGCATCCTTGCCTGTCGTCCTGGAAGATCACCGTCACCTTGTCGGCGTGCTCGACGACGTGGTTGTTGGTGACGATGTAGCCGGTCGGATCGATGATGAAGCCCGAGCCCAAGGCCATGCGATGCGCCCGCGGCTCGGTCGGAGGCCGCCGCCCTGCTGCTGCTGGTAGAAGCAGCGGCGCAGGAACTCGTCGAAGGGCGATTGCGGCACCGGGACGCGGCGGCGCCGCCTGATCGCCCGTTGTCGCTGTCGTCTTCTCGTCGTCGGAGTCCTCGTCGGTCGGCGCCCCCGCCTTCATCGTCACCGAGACGTTCCTGCGCAGGCAGCACCTTCTTGGCGAGCGGCGCCAAGGTCGGCAGCTGGACGATC
>CAWDPP010000039.1:0-6249 GCA_963804235.1 uncultured Alphaproteobacteria bacterium | reverse complement strand
CATCCGCGAAAAAGCGCTGGCACTGCTGGCCAAGTAAATCCTCCGCCGGTCTCGCCTACTCGGCCGCCGATTCCGCTGGCGCCGGCGCGGACGGCGCCGCGCGCGCGGCGAAGCGATAGGACCCGAGGCTCAAGAGCAGCCCGCACAACACCACGATGATGCCTTCGTTCACGATCATCATCGGCACATAGCTACCGAACTTGTCGTGCGAGAGCCCCATGAAGAACGGCCCCAATCCGACGCCCAGGCTGAACAGCGCGAACATCGAGCCGTAGATCGCGCCGAACGAGCGCAGGCCGAAATAGCGGCTGACGAAATAGGCCATGATGTCAACCTCGGCGCCGATGCCGAGGCCGCACAGGATCGCGCCGAAGAACGGCGAATAGTCGGCGGCCAGGAGCGCAATCCCGATGCCGGACGCGACGAAGAAGCAGGTCGCGACGTAAGGTCCGTGGATGCGGTCGAGCAGAAAGCCCGAGACGATGCGCCCGCCGGTCAGCGCGATGCCCGAGGCCGAGAGCGCGCCGACCGCGACCGCGAGCGGCACGCCGCGATCGGTGAGGAGCGCCACGACCTGCGTCAGCGTGCCGTTGATGGCGATGGGCGCGCCGAAGAAGGCGAGCGTCATCGCGGCAAAGCGCCAATCCTTCAGCACCGCCTCGGTCCAGGTGAAGCCGGGCACGGAATTATCGTTCTTGGGCCGCAGCCGCTCGGGCAGGATCGGCGGCTCGCGCTCGAACAGGTAGACCGGAATGAGCGCCAGCACGAAGATCGCGGCGCCCATGCCGAGAAATGCCGCGCGCCAGCCGTAATGCACGATGAGCCACGTGTCGAAGGCCGGAATGATGGCGACGCCCAAGCCGACGCCGGAGATGGCGATGCCGAGCGCAAGCCCGCGATCCTTGTCGAACCACGCGGCGATCGACTTGGTGTAGGCGATCGGCGATTGCCCGGCGCCGAACAGGCGTGCAAGCAGAACAGCAGCACCAGCAGCGCAATACGGCATGCTGCAGGAACGAGAGACCACGGTCGCGATGCCGAAGCAGACGATCATCGGCATGTGCACGGCGCGCAGCCCGAAATGGTCGATCGCCTTGCCGAAGAGCGGCGTGACGACGACGACGAAGATCGAGCCGATCACCGCCGCCGACAGCAGCGTTCGCGCGCGAGATGCCCAGATCCGCGGTGATCGGCTTGATGAAGACGGCGAAAGCGAAATCCTGCACCACCCCGGTATTGACCGTGAGCCCCAGGACGGCGCCGACCACCATCCACCATTTGCTGCGGAATATGCCGCTCTTCAGCATCGTCCGTCCTCCCATCGCGCGCCGTGCCGGTTCGGCACCATCTTGTTGGCCGGCCCAGTCTAAACCAGAGAAATGCGGCCCCTAAGCGCAATCGGCGTCAATGGCCGCTTGCGAAACGGGCGATGTCGCGCCCGTCGAGCCAGGCGATGAGCGCGTCGGCGGCGCCATCGGCGAAATCCGCGTAAGCCTGGTCGGTCGGCCAGCCGAGATGCGGCGTGAGGATCACGTTCGGCAATTTCGTCAGCGCATGGCCCGCCGGCAGCGGCTCTTCGGCGAACACGTCGAGCCCGGCGCCGGCGATCCGCCCTTCGGCCAGCGCCGCGACCAGCGCCGCTTCGTCGACGATGGCGCCGCGCGCCGTGTTGACGAGAAATGCCGATCGCTTCATCAGCGCGATCCGCCGCGCATCGATGAGGCCGCGCGATTCGGGCGCGAGCGTCGCGTGGATCGAGACGATGTCGGATGCGGCCAGCAGCTCGTCGAGTGGCACGGGCGCGGCGCCCGCCGCTGCCGCCGCGCGCGCATCGAGGCGCGGGCTCCAGGCGAGGATGCGCATGCCGATGGCGCCCGCGATCTTCGCCACATGGCTCCCGACATGGCCCAATCCGACGATGCCGAGCGTCTTGGCGTCGAGCACGCGCGTCATCGGCGTGTGCCAGACGCCGTCCTTCATCGCGCGATCCGCGGCCGGGATGTGCCGCATCAGCGCGATCATGAATCCGATCGCGAGCTCGGCCGCGCCGCGCGAGAACCGCCCCGTCGCCTTCGCTATGACGATGCCGAGCGTTTCGGCCGCGGCGAGGTCGATGTGATAGGCGTGGTTCCCGGTCTGCGCGATGATGCGCAGATCGGGCAGCGCCGCCAGAAGCGCGCGGTCGAAGCGCGTGCGCTCGCGGTTGGCGATGAGCGCGGTGAAGCCGGCGAGCGCTTTCGGCTCGCCGAACGGGCCCGTGAAGATGTGCAGCGCCGCGGCGCGCTCCTTGAGCCGCTTGACGCCCGCCGTGGCCGCGTAGGCACCATGGATGTCGTCGAGGATCGCGAGCCTCAGCGCGCGCGGCGGTTCGCTCACGCTCCGGCCTCTTGCTGCCACAGCGCCCAGGCGCGGTCGAGCGCCTTGTCGTTGGTCGCTTCGGCCTGCTCGGCCTCCTCGCGCGCGAGATAGATCGGCTCGCCCAGGCGCAGCGCCTCCATCTGCAAGGCGGCGTTGAGCGCGGCATAGATCGAGCGATAGACCACCTGCTGGATCGAGTTGCCGACCATGGTCGCGCCGTGCCCGCGCATCAGCACCATCGGATGCGCGCCCAACGATTTTGCGAGCGCGACGCCGAGTGCGGAAGTCCGGATCAGCATGTCGGTCATGCCGCCCGTCTCGCGGATCTCGAAGATCGGCACGCCGCGGCCCAAAAAGCCGCTCATGTGATAGAGCGGCTTGAGGGTCGAGCGCGTCGCGCCGAACGGGATGAGCTGCGGCGCGTGGCAATGCACGACCGCGACGACATCGGGCCGGGTGCGATAGATCTCGCCGTGGATGAAGCGCTCGCCGTAAAGCCGCGCGCCCGCCGCCCCCTCGGGGTTGCCGTCGAAATCGTGGACCAGGATGTCGGACGCCTCGACCAGCCCCGGGGCGCGGTGGCGCGACAGCAGGAACCGGGTCGGGTCCTTGTCGTGGCGCACGCTGATATGGCCGAACGCGTTGACCACCTTCTCATGGAACAAAATGCGATTCCCCGTGACCAGCTCATCGATGAGCGCGGCCGCGGCCGGCGCGGTGCCCGGCATGGCTGTCTCCTTTCCTTAACGTCTCAACCGGAAGGATGCCCGATTCCCTGGACTGGCGCTATTTTAGGCTTTGCTTGCGCTCAAAACGCGTCGTGCCCCGATGCTGCGCCTGCTGCTATGATTGCCAAGCATGGCTGGTCCGAGCGCAAGCGAGGCCGGTTGAGCGATCCCCCTCGGCTGGCTTAATGTGCTGATAGGGCAATAACTTAGAAGAGTAATAAAATGGGAAGCGCCTGGTATCACAATGAAGCCACTCGTCTCGCGCGTCTCGCCGAACAGGCGACGACGGAGCAGGTCCGCCTGACCCTCATGCGTCAGTCGCGGCAGTACGAAACCGCGGCGATGGAGCTCGAAATCCTCGCGCAACGCGAGGAAGCCGAGCGCCTGATGCGCTAGAAGCGCACCGCGGCAAATTGAGGCGAAGCGGGATGCCGCGCGCACCCGATCTCGATTTCGCGCAGCTCGGCGACGAGCAGAAGCGCGTCCACGACATCATTCAGAAGCGGTTGCGCAGCATGGCCGTGCGCGGGCCGTTCGCCGTCCTGCTCAACGCGCCCAAGGTCGCCGAAGGCGTCATTGCGACCTACGGCTCCTTCCGCGACGGCAAGATCGACAAGCGCCTGTTCGAGCTGATGATCCTCGTCGTGGCAAGGTCCATGTCGGCGCAGTTCGAGTGGTTCGCGCACGCGCCGCGCGCGGTCGAGGCCGGCATCGCGGCCGACGCGGTGGCGGCGATCCGCGAGCGCCGCGCGCCCGTGCTCACACAAGACGACGAGAAGATGGTCTTTGACGTGGTGAGCGAGATGTGCGCGACGCACACGCTGAGCCAGGCGAGCTACGACCGCGCGCTTGGCGTGCTGGGCCTCGAGCAGCTCGTCGAACTGATCGCCGGGACAGGGTTCTACGTGATGATCGCGCTGACCTTGAACGTGTTCGATGTCGCCGTCCCCGGTGGCGAAAAGCCGCTGCCCGCCTGAAATTCGCTGTCATTGCGAGCGCGAGCGAAGCAATCCCCCGGGAGATTGCTTCGGAGCATTCGCTCCTCGCAATGACAATCTGAATTACCGCTCCGCCACCGACAGAAATACGCCGTCGATGTCGGCCAGATGGTGCTGGCACATGGGGCAGCTGCGCTTTTGCAGCGCGAGCCGCGCCTTCCCTTCGGGGCCGCCATCGATCCGCATCGGCGCGAGATCGGGATTGTTGCCGCCGATGCGCTCGACATCGGCCTGGAATTTCTCGACGCTCTCGACCGCGAACCCCATGTGGTCGAGCGAGGCCGGGTTGATGCCGGTGCCGTCGAAATCGGTGATGTGCCACGGCATGAGCACCAGCGTGACCGTGCCGTCGGTCAGATAGTGGTTGCGGTCGCCGGCCGCCTTGTTGCGCGGCTCGAGCTCGAGCACGTCGCGATAGAACTCGGCCATGGCGTCGGGGTTCATCGTGCGCACGCCGAAATGGTCGATGTGGCGCGGATGGCGCTCGCCCGCCTCGGCATAGACGTCGGCGCGGTTCGCCATATTGCGCTGCGACAGGTCGAACACGTTGCCGTCGGGATCGTGCGTGGTGATGCCGGCGAACGGCCGGTTGGCCGGCCGCTTCAGCCATTCGATCTTGGGATATTTCTGGCGCATGCGCTGGAACACCGTTTCCACGTCCTCGACCTCGACGCCGAAATGCTCGAGCCGCGCGCCCCTGCCGGCGCGGCGCGGATTGATGTTGAGGCCGACATAGCCGTCCGTCACCGCGATCGCGTTCTCGATGCGCGCGCGGGACGCGCCGCGCATGCCGAACATCGCCTCGTAGAAGCGGCCGTTGAGCGTGTAGTTCTCGCTGACGATGGCGAGGTGATTGAGCTTTGCGAACATCGCCCTCTCCCGAACATCCGGGGCCTCCCATACCACCGGCGACGGGTTCGACACAATCGGCCGTCTGGACGCCTCGGGCCAATCTCGATAAGACTGAGGTCGCGCAACGGCGGGGGTAGCGATGAAACCGGTTCTGATGGCGACGGCTGGCGTATTCGCGCTGTGCTGCGCGCGTGCCGATGCGGCCGACCATATCAAGCTCGGCTTCGAGGCCGGCATGAGCGGCAGCCTTGGCATCATTGGCACGGAGATGAGGAAGGGCCTCGATCTCGCCCTCGAGCTCTTGGACAACAAGCTCGGCGGCGTGCCGGTCACGGTCTATGCGGTCGACGACCAGACCGTCCCGGCGATCGCGGTGCAGCAGGCCTCGAAGCTGGTCGACGAGGACAAGGTCGACATCGTCACCGGCATCATGTCGTCGAACACGAACCAAGCGGTGCGCGACATCTATCTCGACGGCGGCGTGACGCTCGTCGGCGCGCTCTCGGGGCTGCAGCAATTCGCCGGCAAGGATTGCCGCGCCGGCGCCTTCTACACCGCCTTCGAGAACGAGGATTGGGACGACGCGGTCGGCCGGCTGATGAACGACAAGGGCATCAAGACCGCCTATTTCATGGGCGCCGACTACCAGGCCGGCTGGGAAAAAGTCGACGGCACGATCCGCACTTACAAGGGCAAGGTCGTCGGCAAGGTCTATACGCCGCTGACGCAGCTCGACTTCGCCGCCGAGATCGCGCAGGTGCGCAATGCCAATCCCGACGCGATGTTCATCTTCTATCCGGGCGGCCTCGGCATCGCCTTCCTGAAGCAATGGCAGCAGGCGGGCCTTCAAGACAAGATTCCGATCTATACCGAGGACGCGACCGCGAACGACATGACGTTCCCGGCCTTGGGCGATGCGGCGCTCAACATCGTGCAGATCGGCAACTGGTCCTACGAGCTCGACAATCCGCAGAACAAGGCGTTCGTAGCATCGTTCGTGAAGAAATACGGACGGCGCCCGACCGTGTTCTCGGCGCTGCAATTCGACGCCGTCAACCTCATCAGCGCCGCGGTCGGCGACGTCCACGGCAACATCGCGGACCAAAAGGCGTTCTGGGCGGCGCTGCACGAATCCAAGAGCTTCCACTCGATCCGCGGCGCCTTCAAGTTCAACAACAACAATTATCCGATCAACAACATCTACACGACCGTCGTCGAGAAGGACGCGGACGGCAAGCTCTACCAGAAGCTCCTCGGCACCGCGGCCGAGAACTGGCAGGACCTTTACCACCAGAACTGCGCCTTGAAGGGGT
>CAWDPP010000038.1:0-7986 GCA_963804235.1 uncultured Alphaproteobacteria bacterium | reverse complement strand
TAGTCACGCGGCATGGGTTCGATACTACCATACGCCGCCCGCCGCGACGACGAGCGACTTTGCCGGCGCCAGGATTTAGCTGCTCTTGAGGCGCTGCGCGGTTTCGAGGGCGACGCCGGGCCGGCCGGTGCGGTTCGACTGCTCCACCAGCGCGCGGTTGTATTCCTCGGATTCGACCGGTTCGTAGCGCGGCGGATTGTCCGGGCCGTGCAGGTCGGCAGGCAGCGCACGATCGTCGCGCCACGCGGCGAGACGAAGAACGCCGCCGAAACCCGCGCCTGGGCGCCGAAATTGACGGCGCGATGCAGCGTCGAGACATAGAGATCGTTGCTCCAGCGACGCAGTGGAGCTTCTCGCCGCATACCTGCTGTTACACGACCCGAAATCGTGGCCGGGGCGGCTTGTCCTCGTTTATCGGTCCGTACATAGAAATGAACTGATGCTCATATAGCGGAACCAATTTGGCTAAATCAGAAAGGGCATAACCAGATTCCGCTATCAAGGTTCGAATGATAGATTTGAGAACGGTTGGTTTCTCATGTAATCCTTCAAAATCGAGTTCTGGCGGCTCGCGCATCCGCCATCCACGCGCGCTGATTTGTTGCCAGAGATATCTACTTTGATTGGCGTCGATGCATCCCAATGTTTTTGCCCTTACCAAGAGGGCCTGCATAGCAACACGCCACTCAGGTTTGAGGGATGCCAAGCGTGAGAGCGTTACCCGCTGCGCCATAAATGATGGTTTGATATCCGCAGCAGGCATGAGAAAAGCTGCCGCAAACTCGACCGCCTCGTCTTCCATAGTTGGCGTTGGGGAAGCGATGCATCACGAGGTGCCCCAATTCATGCGCCAAAGTCATGCGCATGCGATCTGCGGAATGCTGCCCATTCACAAGGACAAGAGGCGGTTGTCCTGGTACCTTGAATGTCATTCCGCTGATCGACGCGCCCCCAAATTCCGAGACTCCTATGACGATGCCAGCTCGTTCCATGAGGCTTGTGAGATTGGCGACAGGACCGGGGGGCAGCCCCCAATGCGCTCGCACAACAGATGCAATCTTCTCGGCTGACTGATACTGCTCGATATCTAAAGTCGGTATCGTCGCCGTCGGCTCAAAATCGACGGACTCCAAGAACCGGCGAAGATGCATTAGTCGGATATTCAATTCGGCAGTGACCATGTCCAAATCGCGCAACGTAACATCCGCCTTTGCGCGCGGCATAGGATGGACGCTCACCGGAGGGCCGTAGATTGTGTCTTTCAAATCGAAAAATGCGCGCGGCAACTCATAGACCGTGGCTGCCTTCATAAGGAAAACCTCGTCCGGTTCGCCAACACCATTCTCAAAACGAGAAAGCACAGGTTGGACGATCCCAAGCCGCGACGCGGCGGATTTTTGAGTGAGTCCGAGTTGCTGCCGCGCGAGCCGCAGCATGTCGCCGACCGTCGCCATAGCCTATTGCTTCTTCGGCTTTTCGGTCGGCTTCGACTTCGGCTTGACCAATTCCGCCGCGTCGGCCTCTGGCGGCGTGCGCGGTGCCGGGCGAACAGGGAGCACGTTCTGCGCGTCGCCAGCCTCTATCTCGTATTGCCAGAGAAGGCGGTCGCCATCGCGGGCCACGACCAGAACGCGCTCAACCTGCGTCCATATCTCGTTCGGCTCCCAGATGATCTCGACCTTCGCGGTCTCAGGCGGCAACCCCGGCAGCGTTGCGTCGGCGTCGATGAATGCCAAGACGGCCTGCGTCGTGATGTTGGAGCCGAGGCCGTCTTCGCCGCCCTTCTTGATGCGCAGTGTGACGCCCCGGAAATGCAGTTTGAAGGTCTGCGGCTCGATCTGCACCCGTACGCGCGGCTCTTTGCCGAACAGCGGGATCGCTCGCCGCGCGATGGCGTCGAAAACGTAATTGGCGATGGTGCGGCGATAGAGCAGCGGCGGCATCTTGGCATTAACGCGGAAGGCTTGGACGCGCCACCATTCGTCCCAAGCTTCAATCACGACCCCTGCGCAGCTTGCCGTGGTATGGCTTCAGCACGCGCTACGTTGTCCTTGACCGGATATGCCATGAGTTACCCACCCACCCCGTCCATGCCGAGAGTATAGCGCGCGTTCTGCAAAAAGGAATGAAAATATACAAATCCTATTCAGAGCTGCTCTTGAGGCGCTGTGCCGTCTCGAGCGCGACGCCGGGGCGGCCGGTGCGGTGCTACTGGTCGACCAACGCGCGTTGAATTCCGCGGAGTCGACCGGCGGATAGCGCGGCGGATTGTCCGGCCCGTGGCAGGTCGGAGGCAGCTTACATCGGCGCGCCGGGCGGCGCACGAACAAGGTGGCCGAAACCCGCGCGGTCCCTGAAATTGACGACGCGATGCAGGTCGAGATATAGAGGTCGTTGGTCCAGCGCTGGAACAGGTCGCCGAGATTTACCACGTAGGTGCCCGGGCGCGGCGCCACGTTGATCCACTCCCCCGCCGCATTGCTAACCTGCACGCCGCCCCATCGTCCTGGAATACGAAGGTAAACGAGCCGTAATCGGTATGCGGCGAGAGGCTCCACTGCGTCGACTTCGATCGTGGCGCGATCGAGCGGCGGATAATAGTTGAACGCCAGCACCGCGCCCGGATGCCGGTAATGCGGGTCGAAATAATCCTCGGGCAGGCCGAGGCTCACGGCGAAGGCGCGGCCCAGCGCCGTCGTGAGGGCGAGGAGGCGCACGATATAAGCCTTCATCGCCGCCTCGAAGCCAGGGGCGACATCGGGCGCGGGCCAGCGCGACTGGCCCGACTTGAAGCGGCCGCGCGCGGGCTCCTCGGGCAGCAGCTCGCGGCTCATGAAGAACCGTTCCTTGATGTCGGTGGCAAGGTCGGGATTGGCGTCGGGATCGACGCCGCCGGTGCGGATGAAGCCCTGATGGTCCGGGCTCTGCCGCGCATCGACCTTCATCTTCTCGGGGAACGGCAGCGCGAAGAAGCCCAGCGCCGCGGCGAGGACATGATCGAGTCGGCGTCGGCGAAGCCGTGGCCCGCGAGATAGAAGAAGCCGATATCGATAGAGGCCGCGCGGATCGCGCGCGCCGTCAGCAGGCGCTCGTCTTGCGTGCCATCGCGGAGAAAGGGCGAGATGTCGATGACCGGCACGTGGTCGAGCGCGGCGCGCCGGTGGTCCCCCCCCCCAGCGCGCGATTGTCGAAATCGGCATAGCGCGCGACATCGCCGTCGCGGATCAATTCGACCATTCTAGCTTTGCCTCGTGCTGCGGATCGCGCGCCACACGCGTCTCGGGCGTCAGCGGCATCTCGATATGCCGGACGCCGAGCGGCGCCAGCGCGTCGAGCGCCGCGCTCATCATCGCCGGCAGCGCGCCGACCGTGCCCCGCCTCGCCCGCGCCCTTGGCGCCGAGCGGATTGGTCTTGGTGGGCACGGGGTTGTCGGCGAGCTCGATCGACGCACACCTTGTCGGCGCGCGGCATGCCGTAATCCATGAACGAGCCCGAGACGAGCTGGCCCGATCTCGGCGTCGTAGACGATGCGCCTCGGACACGCGCCTGGCCGATGCCCTGCACGACGCCGCCATGGACCTGGCCGTGCAGCGTGAGCGGGTTGATGACGGTGCCGACATCGTCGACGGCGATATAGCGCACGATCTCGATCGCGCCGGTCTCCGCGTCGATCTCGATCTCGCAGACGTGGCAGCCGTTGGGGAAAGGTCTGCGCCACGGGATCGAAGACGCCGGTCTCGAACAGGCCCGGCTCCATCGCCGGGCGGCAGCCGGCCCGGCTGGAACGCGGCGCGCGCCACCTCCTTGAGCGTCAGCGGCGGTCGGTGCCGGCGACCGTGAAGGCTGCCGGCGGCGAACTCGATGTCGCGCTCCGCGGTCTCGAGGATGTGCGCGGCGATCTTGCGGCCCTTGGCGATGATCTTGTCGGCGCCGCGCCACACCGCCGAGCCGCCGATCACCGCCGAGCGCGAGCCGAAGGTGCCGGTGCCCCAGACGACCTTGTCGGTGTCGCCCTGCACCACCACCACGTCGGCGAATCGAGGCCGAGCTTGTCGGCCAGCAGGATCTTGTACATGGTCTCGTGGCTCTGGCCCTGCGAGGTCGTGCCGACGACGAGCGTCACCGTGCCGGTCGGGATCGAAGCGGATCTCGGCGGTCTCGGCGCCGGGCGGCGCCGGCCGCGCGCTCGATCGTGTTGGCGATGCCGATGCCGCGGCAGCTTGCCGCGCCGGGCGGCCTGCGCGCGGCGCTCCTCGAAACCGGCGTAATCCGCCATCGCCAGCGCCTCGTCCATGTTCTTCTCGAACTCGCCGCAATCATAGGTGTAGACGAGCCCGGTCTTGAACGGCATCGCCGCCGGGCGGAATGATGTTGCGCCGGCGCAGCTCGGCGCGGTCGATGCCCGAGCTCGACGCGCCGCGCGGTCGATGATGCGCTTCGATGACATAGCACGCCTCGGGCCGGCCGGCGCCGCGATAGGGCGCGGTCGCCGTGGTGTTGGTGAAGACGCCGAGCACGCTGACATGGATCGCCGGCGTGCGATAGACGCCGGCCAGCGTGCCGAGATTGACGAAGGTCGGCAGCAGATTGGTGTCGGCCGAGAGATAGGCGCCGAGATTGCACAGCGTCTTCACGCGGAACGCCAGGAAATGCCCGTCCTGGTCGAGCGCCAGCTCGGCGTCGGTCACGTTGTCGCGGCAATGATCGTCGGAGAGGAAGCATTCGCTGCGCTCGGCGATCCACTTGACCGGCCGGCCGATCTTGCGCGAGGCGTAGAGCGCCAGCACGTTCTCCGGCGCGGTGTTGCCCTTGGAGCCGAACGCGCCGCCGATGTCGCCGCTCGACCACCCGGAAGCCGGTTCTCCGGGATCTTGAAGACGTCCTCGGCGAGGACGCGGCGGACCGAATGGATCGAGCCGATGCAGCCGTAGAGCGTGAAGCGGCCGCTGGCGCGGCGTCGTAGTCGCCGATGCAGCCGCGCGGCTCGATGGCGTTGTGCATGATGCGGCTGATGACGAAACGCTGGCGCATGACGCGATGCGCCGCGGCGAAGGCGGCATCGACCGCCGCCTTGTCGCCGAGCTCGAAGACGTTCGAGATGTTGTCGGGGCAACCGTCCCAGACCGCAGGCGCGCCCGGCTTCACCGCGTCGGCGGTGCGGACCACCGACGGCAGCGGCTCGTAGTCGACGGCGACGGCCTCGGCCGCGTCCTTGGCCTGGTCGAGCGTTTCGGCGACGACATAGGCGACGGGATCGCCGACGTAATGCGCGCGCCCCGCGCGAGGCCGGGATGCGGGCTCTGGAACATCGGCGAGCCGTCGGGCCGCTTGCGCGGCATGCGGCAGCCGCAGCGTGCCGATGCCGTCGGCTGCGAGATCGTCCGCGGTGAAGACGCCGAGCACGCCCGGCATCGCTTGGCCGCGCGCGTATCGATCGCGCACGATGCGCGCATGCGCGTGCGGCGAGCGCAGCGACGTAGCCGTGGGCGAGCCGCGGCCGCACCAGGTCGGCGATGTACTCGCCCTCGCCGCGCAAGCAGCCGCGGATCTTCCTCGCGCGGCACCGACTGGCCCATGCCGAACTGTCCCATGGGCAACCTAGCCGCGCGGCGGCAGCACGGAAGCGATGGCGGCGGCGATCTCTTTCGCTTGCGGCCCGGTCGCGGACGGCCAGGCGCCGGCGGCGCGCCCGTCGCCGTCGATCAGGTATTTGTGGAAATTCCAGCGCGGCACGCCGCGCTCGCCCAGCTCGCCCGCGAGCCAGCGATAGAAGGGATGGGCATTCGGCCCCGTCACCTTGACCTTGCCCGTCAACGGGAACGAGACCTCGTAGGTCGCGCAGAACGACTTGATCTCGGCCTCGCTGCCGGGCTCCTGCGCGCCGAAATCGTTGGACGGAACGCCGAGCACGACGAGGCCGCGCGCGCGCTCGGCCCGCCACAGCGCCTCGAGCCCCTTGTATTGCGGCGTGTAGCCGCAGAAGGACGCGGTGTTGACCACGAGCACCGGCCGGCCGCGCCACGCCGATAGCGGCAGATCGCCGCCGTCGATCGCGACGAAGCCGTAATCGTGTGCGCTCACGCGAGCCTCCCGCGCCCGACCTGCGCTCAGCCGGCTTTGATGAAGGGCAGCGCCAGGCGATAGACTTCCTGCTCGGCGTCCCACGGCACCATGTGCTTGCAGTTCTCGACGATATGCAGGTTGAGCCCGGGATGCATCTTCTTGAGGAGCTCGGCGCGGTCGCCGGCATGGGCGCGGTCGTTGCGCCCGAAGATCAGCAGCAGCGGGATCTTGAGCTCGAGCATGCGCTGCCACAGCGGCACCGCCGGCTGGGCGCCGCTGCCGCCTTCGGCATTGGCGCGCGCGGTGAAGGTGGCGAACGCCGTGCCGGTGCTGTGACGGTGCCTGAGCGCGAGTTCCTCGGGCGTCACCATGTCGGTGTGGTAGAGGTCGGCCTGCATGAGCTTCTTGGTGTCGTCCGGCGCCGGCTCGCTCGCCGCCATCTGGCGATCGACGCGCTGCGCCACCTGCGCGTAGCGGCCCTCGACGTCGTCGGGCAGCGGCGGCAGCAGCGTGCCGGTGCCGAGCACGACGAGATGCGAATAGCGCTCCGGCTCCTTCAAGGCGAGCTGGACGGCCATGCCGCCCGAGCGCGAATGGGCGATGAGCGCCGGCTTCTTCAGGCCCAAGGCGTCGCTGAATTTCGGGATCGAGGCGGTCTGATAAGCCAGCGACAGATCGCTGCCGACCTCGGACAGGCCATAGCCCGGCAGGTCGAAGGCGATGGCGCGCACGCCGGCCTGCGCCAGCGGCCCGAGATTGCGCCGGAACACGTCGGCCGAAGATCCGAGCGACGCGCCGTGCAACAACAGCGCGGGATGGCCCGATCCCTCCTCGATGTAGCGCAGGCGCAATCCATCGACGGTGACGTATTTGTCGGCGGTCAGGGTTGCGAGATGGGTGTCCATAGCTTCCTCCTGGCTTTCTTCCGGGTGGGGGCTCGCGCCTAGAGATACTTGGTCGGCCGCCGGATCGTGCGCCACATATGGGCCGAGGGGCTGTCGTCGTTGCCGAGCCCTTCCTCGGGCTGGCGGAAGTTGCGTCCGACGATGTCGACGAACGGCTCCCAGCTCACCTCGGCGTTGGGATCGAACGAGTAGATGTCGTGCACGGTGATCATCCGCGCCGACATGTACCATTTGTGCGCGCGGGCGCGCGTGTAGGCGTCCTTGATATAGGGGTCGGGCACGTAATCCCGGCCGAAATGCTTCACGTATTGCTCGGGATAGGAATAACCCACCGTCTCGTCGGCGAAGAAGCGCAAGGCCTGGTGCGCGCGGATCGCCCAGCTCACTTCCGCGCTGACGTACGGCTCGATGAGCTGCGCGCCCCAATAGCCGTGATCGCTCTTGATGAAGATCGCGTTGGCGATGTCGTGCAGGAGGCAGGCGAGGATGGTCGTCTCCGGCATGCCGGCCTTCAAGGCGTGCGTGGCGCTTTGCAGCAGGTGGTTGGTGCCCTTGGCGCGGTACTTGAAGAAGTCGAGCAGCGTCGGCTTCTCCGGCATCTTCGGCAAGCGCGGATCGTCGCCCATGAGGAAGAACTTGCCGTACTTCGTGGTGAGGTCGAGGCCCATCCCGACCGCGCCCAATTTCCCGTCCGCCATGTTGAAGAGCGCGGATTTGGAAATGAGCACGTCGAGCTCGTCGCTCATCTTGCGCTCGAGCGCGTCGGCGCGCTCGTCAAGCGTCTGCCCTGTCGTCGCCATCTGCGCTCCTCCAGGCGGCAAAGCCGCCTCTGCCATATGATAAATGATTTATTCCCGGCCGTCCCGGCCTGGCAACCGGCCCGGCTCAGGGCAGGAATTTCTCGGTATAGAGCTCCTTGTCCTTCGGGATTTCGCCGAGCAGCCCGAGCGTGACGAAGGACTGCAGGGTGCTGCCGGGAGCGTATTCGGGCGCGGCGCCATGGGCCGATCGAGCGTG
>CAWDPP010000037.1:0-11891 GCA_963804235.1 uncultured Alphaproteobacteria bacterium | reverse complement strand
GGCCGATCCGGCCGATCGCGGCGCGCGGCGGACGAAGAAGGCCGCGCGCGAGAAGCCGGCGCGCCAGAAGGGCCGCGCGCGGGCGCTGGTGGAAGTGGGGACTGCTCGCTGGCCTCTGGGCGATGATCCTGGGCGGCGGCGTCCTGGGCTATTTCGCGCTGACGCTGCCGGCGACCAAGGACCTTGCCGTGGCCGAGCGGCGGCCGTCGGTGACGCTGCTGGCGGCCGACGGCTCGCTCGTCGCCACGTTCGGCGATCTCTTCGGCGAGCCGCTGCGCCTTGAACGAGATGCCGAAATATCTGCCCGAGGCCGTGATCGCGACCGAGGACCGGCGCTTCTACAGCCATTTCGGCATCGATCTCTGGGGCACGGTGCGGGCGGCCGTGGCCGATGTGCGCGCGGGCCATGTCGTCCAGGGCGGCAGCACCATCACGCAGCAGCTCGCCAAGAACATCTTCCTCACCAACGAGCGCACGCTCCGTCGCAAGATCCAGGAGACCATGCTGGCGCTCTGGCTCGAGCACGAGTTCAGCAAGAACCAGATTCTCGAAATCTATCTGAACCGCGTCTATCTCGGCGCCGGGACTTATGGCGTCGATGCCGCCGCGCACCGCTATTTCGCGAAATCCGCGCGCAACATCACGCTCTACGAGGCGGCGGTGATCGCCGGGCTCTTGAAGGCGCCGACCAAGTTCAGCCCGGCGCGCGACGGCGAGGCCGCCGCCGAGCGGGCGCAGCAGGTGCTCGCCAACATGGTCGATGCCGGCTACCTGAGCGAGGCGCAGGCCACGGCCGCGGCGGCGGACGAGAAGCGCGCGCTGGCCGAAGCCGCGCGCACGCCGCCCGGCAGCCGCTATTTCGCCGACTGGATCGCCGACCAGCTCGGGCGCCTGCACGAGGCGCAAGGCCGCGACATCGTCGTCGTGACGACGCTCGATCCCAAGATGCAGGGCGAGGCCGAAGGCGGCGGTGCTCGGCACGCTCGATCGCGACGGCGGCAAGTTCCAGGTGAGCGAGGGCGCGCTCGTCGCCATGTCGCCCGACGGCGCCGTGCGCGCCATGGTCGGCGGGCGCGACTACGAGGAGACGCAGTTCAATCGCGCAACCCAGGCGCTGCGCCAGCCCGGCTCGTCGTTCAAGCCGTTCGTCTATCTCGCGGCGCTCGAGCATGGCGTGCGGCCCGGCGATCATTTCAACGATCACCGCATCCGCATCGGCAAATGGGAGCCGCACAATTTCGAGAACAAGTACCTGGGCGACGTGACCGTCGCCGAGGCGGTGGCGGAATCGCTCAATTCGGTGGCGGCGCAAGTGATCGAGCGTGCCGGCGTCGACAACGTCATCGAGGCGGCGCACCGGCTCGGCATCGCCAGCAACCTTTCGCGCGACGACAGCCTGGCGCTCGGCACGAGCGTCGTCACGCTCATCGATCTCACCACCGCCTACTGCGCCTTTGCGAGCGGCGGCATCGGCGCGTGGCCTTATGGCATCGGCGAGATCCGCGACCCGCAGGGCAAGGTGCTGTGGCACCGCAGCGGCGAAGGGCCGGGCCGCGTCATCGATCCGGGCATCGCCGGCGAGATGAACGAGCTGCTGTCGGGCGTCATCGCGCACGGCACCGGCAAGGCGGCGCAGCTCGACCGCCCGGTCGCCGGCAAGACCGGCACGACCCAGGATTTCCACGATGCGCTCTTCGTCGGCTTCACCGCCGATCTCGTCACCGGCGTGTGGTTCGGCAACGACGACAATTCGCCGATGAAGAACGTGACCGGCGGCACCTTGCCGGCGCGCACCTGGAAGACGTTCATGGCGCAAGCGACGCAAGGGATGCCGGTGCGGCCGCTGCCCGCGGGCGAGGAGATCGCCGCGCATCGCCTCGGCCGGCGCGCCGCAGCGTGAGGGACCGGGCGTCTTCGGCAGCCTCGAGAACCTGCTGCACTCGATCTTCGGCGGCGGCCAGCCCGCCTCAGCGGCGCCCGCGAACCCTTAGATCGCCCTCACAGCGCCGGCTGATCGATCGGCTGGCCGAGCGCGACGCGGCCCCACAGCGTGCCGTTCACGTCCCAGCTCAGCGCGTAATGCGCGTTGGCCGCCGCCGCGTCGCGAAAGGCCCGCTGCACCGGATGGCTTAGATAGACGCCGGCGCCGCCGATCGCGGTGAAGATGAGCTCGACCGCCTTGGTGCACATGCCCGCGGCATAGGCGCCGTCGCGGCGCCAGCGCGCCTTGTCCTCGGTCGAGGGCGCGCCGCCCGCTTCGGTCGTGCGCGTCGCCTCGTCGCAATCCTTGAGCATCAGCGCCTCGGCGATGTCGGCGAGCGCCGACGCTTCGGCCAGGCGAAGCTGCACGCCGGCGAGATCGGCGAGGCGCTTGCCGGTATAGGTGCCGACCCGGTCGCGCATCTGCGCGCGGTAATCCGCGATGGCGCCGCGCGCGAGGCCGAGCGAGACGCCGGCCACCACGAACGCGAACAGCCCCAAGGCCGGCAGCTTGTAGAGCGCGCTGGGATTGACTGCGCTGCCCGGCGTCGCCCCGCCGGCGATCGCCGCGGGCGGCAGCGTGCGGTGCGCCGGCACGAAGGTCTCGTCCATCTCGACGTCCTTGCTGCCGGTGCCGCGCAGGCCGGTCACGAACCAGGTGTCGACGATGCGGTAATCCTTGGCCGGGACGAGGAATATCCTCTGCTCGACCGGCCGCTCGCGCTCGTCGCGCACGACGCCGCCGACCAGGTTCCAGTGCGAGGCGTCGATGCCGCTCGAGAACGGCCAGCGGCCTTTGAGCACATACCCGCCCGCGACCGGCGCGCGCCCGGCCGCCGGGAAAGACGAAGGCCGAGGCGATCAGATGGTCGGGCGAGACGCCCCACACCTCGTCCTGCGCCGCCTTGGGCCACATGCCGAGCATCCAGTGATGGCTCGCGAGATTGGTCAGCACCCAGCCGGTCGAGCCGCAGCCCTGCGACACGATGGCGCCGAGCTCGACGAGCGCGCGATAGGGCAGCTCGCTGCCGCCGACGCGCTGCGGCTGCAGCATGCGGAAGAGGCCGCTCGCGTGCAGATCGGCGATGGTCTCATCGGGGAGGCGGCGCAGCTCCTCGGCCGCGCGCGCCCGCGCCCGCAGCGCCGGCACGAGCGCCTGGGCCCGCGCCGTGAGCGTCGCGAAATCGGGCGGGGAGGGGCTCATGCCGGTCCCGAATACCGGCTCGACATCGCAGGCGCAAGTATCGGCGCCGGCCGCCCACTCCGGAGATGGGCAGATTTTGTGGTTGCATCCCACCGGCCCCTTGCCTCGAATTGGCCGGCGCTCGAAGAGGTGTGGGCAATGGCCGAGTTGAAAACGGATTGGGACATAGCAAATTCGGTCACGCCGCGGCCGATTCTCGACATCGCAAAAGAGCGTCTCGGCATCCCGGCCGCGGAGGTCGAGCCCTATGGCCACTACAAGGCCAAGATCGGCTTGGGCTTTGCCCAGCGCTGCTTCGACGAGCGCCCGGACGGCAAGCTCATCGTCGTCACCGCGATCAATCCGACGCCGGCCGGCGAAGGCAAGACCACGACCAGCGTCGGGCTCGCCGACGCGCTCAACCGCATCGGCAAGAAGACCATGCTGTGCCTGCGCGAGCCGAGCCTCGGTCCGTGCTTCGGCGTCAAGGGCGGCGCCGCCGGCGGCGGCTGGTCGCAGGTCATCCCGATGGACGACATCAACCTGCACTTCACCGGCGATCTGCACGCCGTCGCCGCCGCCAACAACCTGCTCGCGGCGATGGTCGACAATCACATCTATTGGGGCAGCGAGCCGGTGCTCGATCCGCGCCGCGTGAGCTGGCGGCGCTGCCTCGACATGAACGACCGCGCGCTGCGCCAGGTCGTCTCGTCCCTGGGCGGCGTCGCCAACGGCTTCCCGCGCGAGGACGGGTTCGACATCACCGTCGCGTCCGAGGTGATGGCGATCTTGTGCCTCGCGCAATCGACCGCGGATCTGGAGCGGCGCCTCGCCAACATCGTCGTGGGCGCGACGCGCGATCGGAAGCCGGTGCGCGCCCAGGACCTGAAGGCCGAGGGCGCCATGGCCGCGCTCTTGAAGGATGCGCTGAAGCCCAACCTGGTGCAGACGCTCGAGCACAATCCCGCCTTCGTCCATGGCGGCCCGTTCGCCAACATCGCGCATGGCTGCAACACGGCGATGGCGACGCGGCTCGCGCTGAAGCTCGCCGATTACGTCGTGACCGAGGCCGGCTTCGGCGCCGATCTGGGTGCCGAGAAATTCTTCGACATCAAGTGCCGCAAGACCGGGCTCAAGCCCGACGCCGCCGTCATCGTCGCCTCGGTGCGCGCCTTGAAATTCCACGGCGGGCTGGCGCGCGCCGATCTCGGCAAGGACGACGCCGCGGCCGTGACGAAGGGCATGGCCAATCTCGCGCGCCACATTACGAATGTGCAGAAATTCGGCGTGCCGCCGCTCGTGTGCGTCAACCGCTTCGGCTCCGACAGCGAGGCCGAGCTTGCCGCCGTCGCTCGAGGGCTGCGGCGCGCTCGGCGTCAAGGCGTTCGTGTGCGAGCACTGGGCCAAGGGCAGCGAAGGCGCGGTGCCCTTGGCGCGCGCCGTGGTCGAGACGATCGCCGCGGGCAAGGCCGATTTCCGCATGCTCTATCCCGACGGCATGAAGCTCATCGACAAGATCCGCACCATCGCCCGGGAAATCTATGGCGCGGGCGAGGTGACGGCGCCGAAGCCGGTGCTGGACCGGCTCGCAGAGCTCGAGAAAATGGGCTTCGGCGCGCTCCCCATCTGCATGGCGAAGACGCAATACAGCTTCTCGTCCGATCCCGACTTGCGCGGCGCGCCGACGGGCTTCGTGCTGCCCGTGCGCGAGGTGCGGCTTTCGGCCGGCGCCGAGTTCGTGGTCGCGATCTGCGGCGACATCATGACCATGCCGGGCCTGCCGCGCGTGCCCTCGGCGCGTGAACGTGCGCCTCGAGCGCCGACGGCCGCATCGTCGGCCTGTCGTGAGCACGCCGCAAGGCTGGGGCGAGATCGCGGCTTGGCGGAAGGAGCAGCGGCAAATCCTCATGGCCGCGCGCGCGGCGTTGGGGCCGACGCTCCACCGCGCGAAAAGCCGCGCCATCGCCGCCCGCCTCGACCGGTTCCTGCCCGAGCTGCGGCGCGGCATCGTCGGCATCTACTGGCCGATCCGGCACGAGTTCGATCCCCTGGCGTTCGCGCGCCGCGTCATCGCGGAGGGCGGCGAGGTGGCGCTGCCGGTCGTGATCCGCCTCGGCCTGCCGCTCGAATTCCGCCGCTGGAACGACGAAACGAAAATGGCGAAGGGGGTCTACGACATACCCTATCCGGCCGAAGGCGATGGGGTGGCGCCCGCCGCGCTCATCGTGCCGCTCCTGGGCTTCGACGATGCCGGATACCGGCTCGGCTATGGCGCGGGATATTACGACCGCACCTTCGCGTCGTTCGCCGTAAAGCCGCTGGCGCTCGGCGTGGGCTTCGCGCTCGGGCGCCTGGCGACGATCTATCCGCAGCCGCACGACATCGCCATGGACCACGTCGTGACCGAGGAGGGATCGTTCCGCCGCGACGGCGGCCGGCTCGTTTCGGCCGGCTAGCGGCTCAGGCGGCGAGCGCGCGGGCTCCGGCGAGCGGCAGGCGGATGGCGACGCGCGCGCCCTTCCCTGGCGTGCTGTCGAAGCGCACCTCGCCGCCGTGCTGCTCGACGATCTGCTTCACCGCCGGGAGTCCGAGGCCGGTGCCGAAGCTTTTCGTGCTGTAAAGCGGCTCGAACACGCGCGGCAGAACTTCGGCCGGAACGCCGGGGCCGCTGTCGGCTATCGCGAATTCGAACGCGCCCTCTCTGATGCGCGTGCTCACCTCGATGCGGCCGCCGCCGCCCGTTTCGGCGATCGCCTGAACCGCGTTCTCGATGAGATTGTCGATGACGCGCCGCATGCGCCCGGCATCGCAGCTGATGCGCGCTGCGGGCGCGTGGAAGTCGCGCACCAGGGCGATCTCGTCCGGCAGGCGCTGATCGCTGAGCGCATCCTCGAGCCAGGCCTCGACCGAAAGCGTCGCCCGGCGCAGCTCGCGCCCGCGCGTGTAATCGAGCAGGTCGCTGATGATGCGCTCGCAGCGCGCGACGCTGCGCTCGACGCGGGCGATCGGGCGATCGAGCTCGATGCCCTTGTCGGTTGCCGCCTTGCGGATGACGAAGAGGGAATTGCGCGCGGCGCTCAGCGGATTGCGCAGCTCGTGCGCGACCGTCGCCGTGAGCTGGCCCATGGTCGAAAAGCGCTCGTTGCGCAGCAGCTCCGCTTGCGCGCGGTGCAGCTCCGAGGTGCGCTCGGCGATGACCTCCGTCAGCCGCGCCGCCTGTTCGGTGGCCTGGCGTGCGAGCTGGCCGTCCGTGACCGCGCTGGCGAGGCCGATCGTGATGATGACCGCCGTGACGCCGGCAACGGCCACCGCCAGGAGCTCGGGCGGAAACGCCGAGAGCGGCAGATCCACCGACGGATCGAACTCGAGCGAGAGCGCCGCCATTGCCGTGAAGTGCAGTCCCACGATCGCGAGCACGAGAAGCCCGGTCGCGGCAACGCGCCGCTTCAGGCTCGCGCCTCGCGACTGGACGGCAAATGCCACGGCCGAAAGCGCCATGCCGATCGCCACCGAGGCGACGACATAGTAGAAGTTCCAGTGAAAGATGGCGGGCGCGCGCATCGCGGCCACGCCGGTGAAATGCATGGCGCCGACCGCCGCGCCGACGATCGCGCCGCCGATCTTGACCGCGCCGCGCTGGGTCGCGAGGGCGAAGCCCGCGGCGGCGACCACGACGGCGATCACGACCGACAGCGCCGTCAGGTTCCCGTCGTAGACGATCGGGAGGCCCGGCCGGTAGGCCAGCTCGGCGATGAAATGCGTCGTCCATACGCCGCAGCCGAACACCACGGATGCCGCCGACATCCACAGCAGGCGGCGCGCCCGATGGCTCTCCTCCGCCCGCACGTAAAGATTGGTCGCGGTGAAGCAGGCGAACAGGCACACGAAAGCGGCGAGCGCCACGAGCCGAAGGTCATGCTGCTCGGCGACGCAGACATAAAGGACGCGAAGCATCGGCCCATGATGCCGGCGACGCGTAAATCTTTTGCTAAGTTTCGCCGCTCCGGGGGCCGCCTAGGAGCCCGACAGCACGTCGCCGAACCGCACCCAGCGGGTGCCGTCAAAGCGCATGAGCTGCATGTCGCGGAGCGAGGTGTAGTTGTCGGGGCTGGTCGAAACCTTGATCCCCGGCAGCAGCACCGGCAGCTCGAGCCCGTCGATATGCGTCGCCTGGCGCAGGATGTTCTCGCGCGAGAGATCGTTACCGGCCGCCTTGAGCACGGTGACGATCGTGCCCGCCTCGCCCCATGAGTTGACGAAATTCTGGTCGTTCGGATCCTCGTTCGGCATGTATTTCTTCATGAAGGCCTTCCACGCGACGATGCCGGGGTCGCTCGCCCAGCTCGGGTCGGTCGGGTCCTTGTAATAGGCCGACGACAGCGCGCCCACGGCCTTCTCGGGGCCGGCCGGCTGCATCACCGAGGTGAGCCAGATCGACACGTTGCTCATGAAGAACATCGGCTTCCATTGCAGGTCGTACATCTTGCGGATGGCCTGCGCCATGAACTTCGGCGTCGCCGCGGCGATGAACGCATCGGCGTTGCTGCCGCGCAGCGACACGATTTGCAAATCGACGGTCGGATCGGTGAACTCGTAGCTCGCCTCGATCACGCGCTTGTCGTAATCGGCGCCGAGCACGTCCTTGACGCCGAGGAGGTAGTCCTTTCCGTAATCGTCGTTCTGATAGAGGATCGCGATCTTGGCGTTGGGCTTTTCCTGGAGGATGTGGCGCGTATAGATGCGCGCCTCGTAGCGGAACGTCGCCTGCACGCCCGGCATGGTCCAGCGATTGTGCTCGGGGTCGTTCCACTTGCTGGCACCCGAGCCGATGAAGAGCTGCGGGATCTTGTTGTCGTTGAGGTATTTCTGGATCGCGGTGTTGCACGCGGTGCCGATCGAGCTGAAGATGAACGACACGCCCTCCTGCTCGACGAGCTTCCTCGTATCCTCGACCGTCTTCGTGGGCACATAGCCGTCGTCGAGCGACAGGAGCTTGACCTTGCGGCCGTTGATGCCGCCCTGGTCGTTGATCATGTTGAAATAGGCGACCTCGCCCTTGCCGAGCGCGCTGAACGCGGCGACCGGCCCGCTATAGGGCATGGTCTGGCCGATCTTGATCTCGTCCGCGCTCACGCCCGGCATGTCGGCCGCCCGCGCCGTCCCCGACAGCGCCAGGAAACAAAGCGCCGCCACCAGCGTTTTTTGCTGCATCGCTCCCTCCCAAGACACGGCCGCGAGGCTAGCTTGAAATCGCCGCCCCGTCTTGCGACGATTGCGTCCCACGACAACACGGGGAGGCACCCATGGCGGACGCACGGCGGCAGCAGAGCATCGAGGTCGAGAATATCGGACATGCGGCGCCCATCCCGGTGGCGTGCCGGGTCGGCAACATCCTGATGACCTCGGCGATCGGCGGACGCGACCTGAAGACCGGCAAGCTTCCGCCCGACGGCGACACCCAGGCGAAGAACGCCTTCGAGAGCCTCAAGGTCATCCTGGCGAAGGGCGGCATGGGATTGGGCGACGTCGTCAAGATCACCTGCTTCGTGACCGACGACAATCTGCGCGAGCAGATCAACAAGTACTGGTCCGAGTGCTTCCCCGATCCGCACAAGCGCCCGGCGCGGCACACGCTCGTGCTGCCCTTGCGCGGCGGCGTCCTGTTGCAGATGGACGCATTCGCGGTCGCCGGCTAGCGCCGCTCGGCCTTTCCCGCGTGCGGCTCAGGCCCCGCCCTGAAGGCGGGGCCCGCTGCTGCTGCTACTTCCGCGCCTTGGCGAGCGCGCCCGCAAGCCGCGGGAAGACCTTGTGCGCATTGCCCTCGTAGATCTTCTGCTTGTCGCCGGCGGCGATCTTGAGCTCGATCGACATAGCGCTTGGTGTCGTCGTAATTGTGCCCGGTCTCGGGATCGACGCCGCGCACCGCGCCCACCATCTCCGACGCGAACAGGATGTTCTCGACCGGGATCACGCGCGTCAGAAGCTCGATCCCCGGCAGGTGATAGACGCACGTGTCGAAGTACACGTTCTTCAGGAGATAGTCCTTCAAGGGCGGCCGCTTCATGTCTTGGGCCAAGCCGCGATAGCGGCCCCAGTGGAACGGCACGGCGCCGCCGCCATGCGGGATGATGAAGCGCAGCGTCGGGAAATCCTTGAACAGGTCGCCCGAGATGAACTGCATGAAGGCCGAGGTGTCGCCGTTGATGTAGTGCGCGCCGGTGCCGTGGAAGCACGGGTTGCACGACGCGCTCACATGCACCATCCCCGGCACGTCGAGCTCGACCATCTTCTCGTAGATCGGATACCAGTAGCGGTCGGTCAGCGGCGGATCCCTCCACCAGCCGCCCGACGGATCGGGATTGAGGTTGCAGCCGATGAAGCCGAGCTCCTTGATGCAGCGCTCGAGCTCGTCGCGGCAGTTGGCGGGCGAGACGCCCTGCGTTTGCGGCAGCATGCAGACGCCGACGAAATTCTCGGGGAAGAGCGTGCAGACGCGATGGATGAGGTCGTTGCAGGCGCGCGACCATGCCGCGCTCGTCGCCGCGTCGCCCAAGTGATGCGACATGCCGGCCGCGCGCGGCGAGAAGATCGTGAGATCGGTGCCGCGCTCCTTTTGCAGCTTCAGCTGCGCGTTGACGATGCTGTCGCGGATCTCGTCGTCGCTGATCGCGGGGCGCGCGGGGCTCGCCTGCTTCGCATCGAATGCGGCGATCTGCTGCGTGCGCCAGCCCTCGTGCTGCTTGGGCGCGGTCGTGTAATGGCCATGACAGTCGATGATCATCAAGAGGCCTCCCTTTGCTCTTGGCGCGATGCTATGAAGGCGCCCGCTCGCTGTCAAACCAGCGCATATCTGGTACGATGGCGGCAGAGAGAACACGAAGGGGAGACATCATGCCGGAACTTCCGCGCCTCAATGGCGTCATCCGCGCGCTCGAGCAGGGCACCGCCTTCACCGCCTTCGCCAACGCCGATACCGAGACGGCGATCGCGATGAGCGCGGCGAAATACGACGGCATCGTGTTCGAGATGGAGCACAACCCGTGGGACATCAGGGCGCTGCGTGATTCGCTGCAATACATGCTGAACCGCGGCCAGATCGCGAAATCGGGTTCGGTCGCGCCGGCGGTGACGCCGATCGTGCGCATTCCGCCCAATGGCGGCGAGCTCAATCAGACCTACGCCAAGCAGGCGCTCGATCTCGGCGCCTATGGCATCGTCTGGCCGCATGTCAGCACGGTCGAGCAGGCCCATAACGCGGTCGCCGCGTGCCGCTATCCGAGCTTGAAGGGCGTGCCCAACTACGAGCCCGCGGGCTTGCGCGGCGACGGGCCGACGCAGGCGGTGCGCTACTGGGGCATCTCGCAGCAGGAATATTACGAGCGCGCCGATGTCTGGCCGCTCAATCCCAAGGGCGAGATCCTGGTCATCCTGATGATCGAGGACACGGTCGCGATCGCCAATCTTCCCGACATCCTGAAAAAGGTGCCCGGCATCGGCGTCATCCTCATCGGCGAAGGCGACCTGTCGCAGGAGCTGGGCGTTCCGCGCCAGTACGAGCATCCGAAAGTGGTCGAGGCGATGGGCGAGATCGTGCGCGTGTGCAAGGCGGCGAACGTGCCGGTCGGCCACCCCCATGTCGGCAACGCCAATGTCGAGCGCATCGTCAAGGAAGGCTATCGCTTCCTCATGGCGGCGCCGGTCCGGAGCTACGCCGCGCTCGACAAGGGCCGCGAGCTCACGGGGCGGAAATAGGAGACGCACGATGGCATTGCCCGATCTCCTCAAGGATCTCGTCACCGCGAACCGCATCCTCGCGCACGAAGGCGTGGTCGATGCCTACGGCCACATCAGCGTGCGCCATCCCGACCGGCCCGACCGCTTCTTCATGTCGGGCTCGCGCAGTCCCGAGCTCGTCACGCTCGACGACATCATCGAATACGATCTCGACTGCAACCCGATCGACTTGAAGGGCCGCGAGCAATACACCGAGCGCCCGATCCACGGCGGCATCTTGCGCGCCCGGCCCGACGTGACGTCGGTCATCCACAATCACGCCTACGAGGTCATTCCCTTCACCGTGGCGAAGGGCGTGCGGCTGCGCCCGGTGCTTCATACCTCCGCCGGGATCGGCGCCGAGCTCCCGCTCTGGGACATCCGCGACAAGTTCGGCGACACCAACCTGCTGGTGACGACGCTCGCGCAGGGCCACGATCTCGCGGCCAAGCTGGCGAAGAACCAGGTCGTGCTGATGCGCGGCCACGGCTCCGCCGTCACCGGCATTTCGATCCACGATGCGGTGAGCAACGCCATCTATCTCCGCGTCAACGCGCAGCTCCTGTCCGAGGCGATGCGCTTCGGCGCCGAAATCAACTATCTGAGCGACGGCGAGATCGCCGAGATCCACCGCATGTCCAAGGCGCAGGGCGGGACCCACAGCCGCGCCTGGGAATACTGGTCGCGCCGCGCCGGGGTGGCGAAGTAGGCCGGACGGAGATTGCTTCGGCTCGCGCTCGCAATGACGGTTGTCTGGCTGTCATTGCGAGGGCGAAGCGACGAGCAATCCCGCTCAATCCGTGTGGTTGAGCCGCGCTTCCCACACCGCGATGACGGCGGGCGTGCCGCGGCGGGTCTGCGCCAGGCCGCGCTTGATCGCGGACGCTAGCTCGGCCGGGTCGCGCACGTTCTCGCCATAGGCGCCGCACGCCTCGGCTTCCTTGGCATAGTCGAT
>CAWDPP010000036.1:0-17164 GCA_963804235.1 uncultured Alphaproteobacteria bacterium | reverse complement strand
CTTCATGGTTCGCCCGCTGCTCGGAAGCGAGCGTGAGAGAAGCCAATTTTCGCTGACGAACTCAAACGAAATGTGATTGAAGCGGGGAACGGCAGCCGATGCGGCATAACGCCGCAAGAGAGAGCATGACCCCGATCGTCGTCATTCCCGCGCGGATGCGTTCGACGCGGCTTCCCGGCAAGCCGCTGGCCGACATTGCCGGCGAGCCGATGATCGTCCATGTCTGGCGCCGCGCCGTGGCGCGGGCGTCGGGCCGGTCGTCGTCGCCTGCGCCGAGCCCGAGATCGCCGCCGCCATCGCGGCCGCGGGCGGCCGGGCGGTGCTGACGCGCGCCGATCATCCGTCGGGCTCCGACCGCGTCTTCGAGGCGGTCGAGGCGCTCGACCCCGGAGCGCGCCACGACGTCGTGATCAATCTCCAGGGCGACCTGCCGCTCATCGAGCCCGCCGCGATCCGCGCCGCGCTCGCGCCGCTGGATGATGCGCGCGTCGATATCGCCACGCTGGCGGCCGCCATCCTCGACAACGACGAGGATCGCCGCGCCGACAGCGTCGTCAAGGTCGCGGCCGCGTTCGCTGCCGGCACGCGCGTGGCGCGCGCGCTCTATTTCAGCCGCCGCGCCGTGCCGTGGGGCGAGGGGCCGCTCTATCACCATATCGGCATCTATGCCTAGCGCCGCGCTGCGCTCGCGCGCTTCGTCGCGCTGCCCGAGAGCGCGCTCGAGCGGCGCGAGCGGCTCGAGCAATTGCGCGCGCTCGAAGCGGGCATGCGCATCGACGTGGCGCTCGTTGACACCGTGCCGCTCGGTGTCGATACTCCGGGCGATCTCGCGCGCGTCCGCGCGCTCATCGCCTCCGCGCCATGACCGCCAGCACCGATCCGGCCCGCACCATCGCTTTTCAGGGCGCGCCCGGCGCCTATTCCGATCTTGCCTGCCGCGAGGTCCATCCCGAGCTCGCGACGCTCGCGTGCGAGACGTTCGAGGACGCGATCGCCGCCGTGCGCGAAGGGCGCGCTCAGCTCGCGATGCTGCCCATCGAGAACTCGGTCGCGGGCCGCGTCGCCGACATCCATCATCTGATGCCGGACTCGGGCCTCACCATCATCGGCGAGCATTTTCAGCGCGTGAACCATCATCTCCTGGCGTTGCCGGGCGCCACGCTCGAAGGCTTGAGGACGGTGCGCAGCCACGTCCACGCGCTGTCGCAGTGCCGCGCGATGATCCGCAAGCTCGGCCTCACGCCGCACGTCGCCGCCGACACCGCGGGCGCGGCGGCGGAGCTCGCCGAACGCGGCGACAAAACGGTCGCCGCGATCGCGTCCGAGCTCGCGGGCCAGATCTACGGCCTCGTCTCGCTCATGCAGAACATCGAGGACGAGGAGCACAACACCACGCGCTTCCTCGTCATGGCGCGCGACCAGCGCCCGCTGCCCAAGGACTGCAAGCGCGCCATCACCACCTTCGTGTTCCGCGTGCGCAACGTGCCGGCCGCGCTCTACAAGGCCATGGGCGGCTTCGCCACCAACGGCGTCAACATGACCAAGCTCGAAAGCTACATGGTCGGCGGCCGCTTCACCGCGACGCAGTTCTATGCCGACGTCGACGGCACGCCCGAGGACCGCGCGCTCGCCTTGGCGTTCGAGGAGCTGCGCTTCTTCTCGCGCGAGGTGAAGATCCTGGGGACCTACCCGGCCCACCCCTTCCGCGAGGAATCGAGCCAGCTCGGCGGGGATTAGGGCCGCCAAAACATCCCTTGACTCCGACTGCAGTTAGATATATCTAAATGCAGTCTGACAATAGGAGTGCAACCCTTGTTCCATAAAATCCACTTCGGCCATGGCCACCGCCACATGCGCGGCGACTGGGCCGGACGGCGCGGCGAGCCGGGTTTTCGCCACATGCACGGCGGTCGCGGCGGGCGCGGCCGGGTGTTCGACCAGGGCGACCTGCGCCTCGTGCTCTTGGGCCTCATCGCCGAAAAGCCGCGCCACGGCTACGAGATCATCAAGGAGATCGAGGACCGCCTCGGCGGCGCCTACAGCCCGAGCCCCGGCGTGATCTATCCCACCCTGACGCTGCTCGAAGAGCTGGGCCATACGCGCGTCACCGAAGACGGCGGCAAGAAGGCCTACGCCATCACGCCCGAGGGCGAGGCCGCGCTCGCCGCCAACAAGGCGGCGGTCGATGCGCTCTTCGCCCGCATGACCGAGGTCCGTGCCGCCCAGGGCGGCGGCCCGGCGCCGCAGATCGTGCGCGCGATGCAGAACCTGCGCCTCGCCTTGCGCATGCGCCTCTCGCGCGGGCCGCTCACGGACGTGCAGATCGACGCCGTCACGCGCGCGCTCGATGCCGCGGCGCAAACCGTGGAGCGGAGCTGATGGCCGGCCCCGCGCGCTCCGAGGCGCAGGTGGCGACGCCCAAGGCGCAGCGCTACCTGGCGCAGCTGTGCAAGCACTTCGAGCACCGGCTCTCGGTCTATCGCTGGGACGTGAACGGCACCATCGCCTTCCCGGCCGGCCTGTGCCGGCTCGAGGCCGCGCCCGATAAGCTCGTGCTCAAGGCCGAAGCGCCCGATCCGCAGCAATTGGCCGAGCTCGAAGGCGTCGTCACGCGCCATCTCGCGCGCTTTGCCTTCCGCGATCCGCCCACGGTCGAGTGGCGCCGGCTCAGCGCCTGAGCCAATCCTCGACCAGGCGGCGCGCGATCGAATCGCGCCGCGGCAGGCGCAGCGCGTCGTCGTCGCTGCGCGCCAGCAGGAACCCGCGCTCGTACCATTCGGCGTGTTCCAGTTCCTCGGCATCGACCGTGATGGCGCGGCTTCTGGCGCGGGCGTGAAATCCGAGCATGAGCGAGGCCGGGAACGGCCACGGCTGCGACGAGTGATATGTCACCTCGTCGACCGCGATCCCGGTCTCCTCGAACACCTCGCGCGCGACCGCCTCCTCGAGGCTCTCGCCCGGCTCGACGAATCCCGCGAGCGTCGAATGCATGCCCTTGGGCCATTCGGGCTTGCGCCCCAAGAGACAGCGCTCGCCGTCATGGACGAGCATGATGACGGCGGGATCGGTGCGCGGAAAATGCGAGGCGCCGCACGATGCGCTGGTGCAGCGCCGCACGTGCCCGCCTTCATCGCTTGCCGTGGGCTGGCCGCACACGCCGCAGAAGCGGTGCCGCTCGTGCCAATAGGATATCCCGCGCGCATAGGCGAGGAGCGAGCCCTCCGCGCGCGCCATGAGGGGCCCGACCCGGCGCAGATCCGTGAACTCGTATGAGGCGCTCGGGCTGAGCGCCGCGAGCGGCGTCTCCTCGCGCGACAGGTCGAGCGCGAAATAGGCCATCTCGCCGTCGAGCCCGAGCAGCACCGGCTCGCCGTCGAACGATGCGATTTCTGCGGCCGCCAGGAATGCGGCGCGCGGCTGCCCATCCTGGCCGTTCAGCACCAGGTTCTGCCCGCGCCACAGCAGCACGAAGCGGCACGCGCCGCCCTCGAGCAGCGACGCGAGCCATGCGCGGTCCTTCCGCCGCATCCCGGCGCGGTCGAGCGCGCCGCCGGCATAGAAATTCACCCGCTCCATCGCCGCCTTTTAGGCGCTCGGGGCCGCCGCGTCACGCTCGCGCGCGGCGCGCATCCGGGCCGCTCAGCCCGTCCTTGCGCGGCGCGGGGCCGGTCCTGATATAGTGGCCTCGGGAGGCTGGCTTCGGACAGGTCCCTCGCCAACCCGGTCAGGTCCGGAAGGAAGCAGCCGTAACGAGTTTCGGCCTGGGTCGAGGGCCGGTCTCCCACCTCGCCTTTCGTGGAGGCGCCATGAGCGAGCCGGAGAGCGCCTACCGCGTGCTGGCGCGCAAATACCGGCCGAGCCGCTTCGCCGAGCTGATCGGCCAGGAGGCGATGGTCCGCACCCTCACGAACGCGATCGAGAGCGGGCGCATCGCGCACGCCTTCATCCTGTCGGGCGTGCGCGGCGTCGGCAAGACCTCGACCGCGCGCATCATCGCGCGCGCCTTGAACTGCATCGGGCCCGACGGCAAGGGCGGCCCGACCGTATCGCCGTGCGGCGTGTGCGAGCCGTGCCGCGCCATCGCCGAGGACCGCTTCGTCGACGTGCTGGAGATCGACGCTGCCACGCACAACGGCGTCGACGAAATACGCGACCTCACCGACGGCGTGCGCTACCGACCCGTTTCGGCGCGCTACAAGGTCTACATCATCGACGAAGTGCACATGCTGTCGAAGCCGGCCTTCAACGCGCTTTTGAAGACGCTCGAGGAGCCGCCGCCCGACGTCAAGTTCATCTTCGCCACGACCGAGATCCAGAAGCTGCCGCTGACCGTGCTGTCGCGCTGCCAGCGCTTCTCGCTGCGCCGCGTGCCGGTCGAGATTCTGGCCGAGCATTACGCCAAGGTCGCGCAAGCCGAAGGCGTCGCGGCCGAGCCCGCGGCGATCGCGCTGATCGCGCGCGCGGCCGACGGCTCGGTACGCGACGGGCTGTCGATCCTCGACCAGGCGATCGCGCTTTCGGGCGCCACGATCGCCGAGGCGCAGGTGCGCGACATGCTCGGCGTCGCCGACCGCACCCTCGTCTTCGACCTGCTCGAGACCTCCTTGCGCGGCGATGCCGCAGGATCGTTGCGCCAGATGGCGGCGCTCTACGAGGGCGGCGCCGATCCCGTCATCGTGCTCCAGGACCTGCTCGAGCTCGTGCATTTCCTGACGCGGCTGAAGCTCACGCCCGCGGCGGGCGAGGGCGATGCCGCCACTCGAAGGCGACCGCGCGCGCGGCCTCGCGCTTGCCGAACAGCTCGCGATCCCGGTGCTGGCGCGCGCCTGGCAGATGATCCTGAAGGGGATTTCCGAGGCGCAGGCCGCGCCGTCGCCGATCGAGGCGGCCGAGATGGTGCTGGTGCGGCTTGCCTATGTCGCGGAACTGCCGACCCCGGCGGAATTGGCGAAGAGCCTTGATGGCCGCGCTCCCGCGGCCGCGCCGGCGCAAGCCGCCGCGCCGTTGCCGCGGCCTGCGCTCGCGCCCGCATCTGCGGCGCCCGTCGTGCGCTCGGCCGCTGCCGCCGAGCCTGCGCGCGCGCTCGCGCCCACTGCGGCCCCCGCGTCCGACCCGGCGCCGCGCGCCGACCTGCCCAACCCCACGAGCTTTTTGGACGTGCTCGAACTCTTCGACCAGCACCGCGAGGCGCTGCTGCGCACGCACCTTTATGCCAACGTGCATCTCGTGCGCTTCGAGCCGGGCCGGATCGAGCTGCGCCCGACCGAAGCCGCGCCGCACAACCTGTCCAACCGGCTCGGCCAGCTCCTCACCGAATGGACCGGGCGGCGCTGGGTGGTGAGCGTATCGGACGAGCCCGGGCGCGCCACGCTGCGCGAGGAACATGACGCGCGCGAGCAGGTGATGCGCAGCGAGGCGGCGCAAGACCCGCTGGTGCGCGCCGTGCTCGACGCGTTCCCCGGCGCGCGCATCGAAGCGGTGCGCGAGATCGAGGAAGCGGCGCCCGCGCCCGCCGCGCCTGACGAAGAAAGCGAAGGAGACGAGGCCTGATGAAGAACCTGGGCCAGATGATGAAGCAGGCGCAGCAGATGCAGGAGCGCATGGCCGAGCTGCAGGCGAAGCTCGAAGCGGTCGAGCTGTCCGGCGCCGCGGGCGGCGGCATGGTGCAGGTCACGCTCAACGGCAAGGGCGAGATGCGCCGCATCAAGATCGACAAGTCATTGGTCGATCCGAACGAGAGCGAGGTGCTCGAGGATCTGATCCTCGCCGCCTTCAACGACGCCAAGGCGCATGTCGAGGCGCACATGGCCGAGGAAATGAAGAAGCTCACCGGCGGCCTTTCGCTCCCGCCCGGCATGAAGCTGCCGTTCTGAGGCGAAGGCTGCCCGCATGCTTCTCACCGTCATGCCCGCGAAAGCGGGCGTCAGGCCAATCGCATCGCGTGCTGCCCCTTGGCCGCCGCCGAGCGTCCAGTGGACGCTCGGCAGGCGCCAAGCCCGCTTGCGCGGGGACGACGCTTCTTCCATTTGCTTCCCCATGACCGAGCTCGACCGTCTCGTCGAATTGCTGGCGAAGCTGCCGGGCCTGGGCCCGCGCTCGGCGCGGCGCGCGGCGCTCCATCTGCTGAAGCGGCGCGAGGCGCTGATGGAGCCGCTCGCCATGGCGCTCGTCGCGGCGGCGCGCCAGGTGCGGCCGTGCTCGCTCTGCGGCAATCTCGACGCCGCCGATCCGTGCGCGCTCTGCCGCGACCCTAGGCGCGAGGCCGATCTCGTCTGCGTCGTCGAGGAAGTGGCCGATTTGTGGGCGATCGAGCGCTCGGGCGCCTTCAAGGGCCGCTATCACGTCTTGGGCGGCACGCTGTCCGCGCTCGAAGGCGTCGGGCCCGAGGAGCTGCGCATCGCCGGGCTTCTGGAGCGCGTCAAGTCCGGCCCCGCGCGCGAGGTGATCCTGGCACTTGAACGCGACCGTCGAGGGCCAGACCACGGCGCACTACATCGCCGACCGCCTGGCGCCCCTGGGCGTGCGCGTGTCGCGCCTCGCGCATGGCGTGCCCTTGGGCGGCGAGCTCGACTATCTCGACGAAGGCACGCTCTCGGCCGCGCTCGCCGCGCGCCAGGCGGTGACGGAGTGAAGCTCACTCGATGTCGCGCGCCTTGGCGGCGTCCGTGCCGCGCGGGCGCAGCATGATCCACACCATCATGTCCCAGGCGTTGCGGATGCCGGCGAGGAGCAAAAGGCCGAGCCCGCACGCGAGCACGGCCGGGTGCGCGGCGCTGCTGGCGAGGAGCGAGGCCGCGGCGCCCGCGACCACGGAATAAGCGACGACCGGCGCCAGCGCGTACCACACGCGATCGACCAGCACGAGCGAGGCGGCGAATTCGCTGCGCCTGATCTCGAACACGATGAAGAGGCTGTAGGCGATGCCGCCCACGGCCTCGGCCAGGAGCGCCACGCCAACCCCCATGCCGCTCGGGAACGGCGCGAGGATGACGAGCGCCGCGCCCAGGATCGCCGCGAAATGCACCACGGTCGGCGTGATGAAGGTCTTGAGCCCCTGCTCGTGGTCGCGCGTCAGGACGCCGGCGCCGATCGAGGCGGCGACGAAGGTCAGGCCCACGAGCGTCGCCGCCGCGGTGCCCAGCAGCACGTAGAAATCGTGCCAGTCCTTGAGCGCTGTCCCGAGCAACAGGTTATTCCGCGAGGAGGCGCCGCGCCGGCGGCACCGCCGGCGGCTCGTCCACTTCCTCGGCCTCGCCCTCGATGAGCTGGTCGCCCTCCTGGCTCATCACCGTGTAGGCGGGCAGGTTCGCCGGCAGCGTCTTCCCCGCCGGCACGCCGAGCGCCGCGAGCTTCCGCGCGCGCGGCAGGAGGCGCCCATTCACCGAGCGCGTCAATTTCTCGAACGATTCGGCCGCCGCCTTGATGCCCTTGCCGACGCCGGCGGCGAGGCCCAATGCGGTCGCGAGCGCTTCGAGCAAATTCTGCGCGCCCTCGACGATGCGCTGCTGGTTCTCGGCCTGGCGCTCCTTCACGATCTCGGCGGCGGCGAGCGACAGCGCGCAGTAAAGCCCGGCGGGGCCGGCGGGAATGATCTCGGCCGCGCGCGCCCGCGCGAAGAAGCTCGCATCCGCCCGCGCCAGCTTTTCCAACACGGCCTCGTTCGGCAGATACATGATGCTGAGGACGCGCGTCCAATCTCGCCGCTCCGTCCGGCCGCGCGCCACGCCGCCAGCACGGCACCGCGATAGTCCTTGTCGTCGAGCGCCTTCAAATGCCCGTTCATGGTGCGGGCGAGATTGGCATAGGCCGCTTCCTCGTCCTTGGCCCCCTCCGCCTCGGCGATCTCCAAGAGATATTTCGACGCCTTGCAGTCGATGACGAGAGCGCTGCTGCCCGGCAGGAACACGAGCGCATCGGGGCGCAAGCGCCGTCCGCTCACCTCGTCGGCGGTCGTGGCCTGAAGCTCGAAATCGCGGCCCTCCTCGAGGCCGAAGCTCTTCAGCGCATTGGCGAGCCCGATCTCGGCGATCTGGCCCGATCCGCCGGGGCTCGTGAGCGAGCGCCACACCTTGTCGAGGACGCGGCCCTTCTCGTCGAGCTGCGTGTTGAGCGCCTGGACCGCCTTGGTGATGTCGTCCACCTGCTTGACGAGTGCTTCGTTCACCTGCTGCACGCGCGCCTGCGCCTCGGTGCTTTCGCGCTTGTGCTCGTCGATGAGCTGCTTCGACAGCGCCTGCGCCGCCTCCAAGGCGCCTGCCTTGGCGGCGTTCGGGACCTCGCGCCGCAGCGCCTCGATCGCCGCGTCGAGTCGCGAGCCCGCCGCATTCGCCTGCGCCTCGGTCTCGGCGATCCGCAACCCGGCCGCGTGCAGCTTCCACGCCAGTGCCGCCGCCACCAGCGCCAGCGCCACCGCCACTGCGAGAAGGGCCATCTCCATGCCCCGCATTATCGCAAAGGACGAGCGCGCTTGTCACTCGCGGGTGCGTCCTGGGCCGGGTTGACGAAGCGTGCGGCGCGGCATACGTAAAGCCCCGCCATGGCCATCCTGCCGATCATCACCGCGCCCGACCCGCGCCTCAAAGTGAAGGCGAAGCTGGTCGTGCGCGTCGATGCGCGCGTCAAGAAGCTGATGGCCGACATGCTGGAGACCATGTACCAGGCGCCGGGCATCGGCCTCGCAGCACCCCAGGTCGGCGTGGCGCTGCGCGTCATCGTGCTCGATTGCGCGCGCGAGGGCGAAAAGCCGCAGCCCTTCAAGATCGCCAATCCCGAGATTCTGTGGCGCTCGGACGAGGTGATCACGATCCAGGAAGGCTGCCTGTCGCTGCCCGAGCATTACGCCGATGTCGAGCGGCCGAAGGCGATCCGCTTGCGCTATCTCGACGAGGAGAACGAGATCCGCGAGCTCGAGGCGAGCGGGCTTCTCGCCACCTGCATCCAGCACGAGATGGATCACCTCGAAGGCGTGCTGTTCGTCGATCACATCTCGTCCCTGAAGCGCGGCATCATCCTGCGCAAGCTCGCCAAGGCGAAGCGCCAGAAGACGCCGGTCCCGGCCTGAGCCGCGAGACGGGCTTGCGCCTCGCCTTCCTCGGAACCCCGCACTTTGCCGAGCGCATCCTGCGCGCGCTGGCATCGCTCGCCGCACGAAATTGTCGCCGCCTATTGCCAGCCGGCGCGTCCCGCCGGCCGCGGCCACAAGCCCGGCGCCGTCCGCCGTGCAGAGCGCGCGCGGAAGAATTGCGCATTCCCGTCCTCACGCCGGAAAAGCTCGGGCCCGAGGAGGCGCAGAAGCTTCGCCGCGCTCGGCCTCGATGCCGCGGTGGTCGCGTCCTATGGCTTGATCCTGCCGCAGGCGATGCTCGAAGCAACGCGCCTCGGCTGCCTCAACGTGCACGCCTCGCTGCTGCCGCGCTGGCGCGGTGCGGCGCCGATCGAGCGCGCCATCATGGCGGGCGATGACGAGACCGGCGTCACCATCATGCAGATGGACGCAGGGCTCGACACCGGCGCGATCGTGCTGGCGGAGAAAATGCCGATCGGCCCGCGCACCACGGCGGCCGAACTCTACGACCGCATGGCCGCGCGCGGCGCGGCGCTGGTGCTGGAGGCGCTCGACGGCCTCGCGTCGGGCCGCCTCGTGCCGCGGCCGCAGCCGCGCGACGGCGCGACCTATGCCAAGAAAATCGGGCGCGACGAGGGCCGGCTCGACTGGCGCCGCCCGGCCGCCGAGCTCGAGCGCATCGTGCGCGCCTTGGGCGCCGCGCCCGGCGCCTTCTTCGAGGGACGCGAGCGCATCAAGGTTCTCGCGGCCGAGACGCTCGCATCTTCCGGCGCGCCGCCCGGCACCGTCATCGACGACCATCTCGCGATCCAGTGCGGCGAGGGCGCGCTGCGTCCCCTCGTCTTGCAGCGCGCCGGCCGCGCGCCGGTCGAGACCGCCGCCTTCCTGCGCGGCTTCGCCGTGCCGAAGGGCACGCTTCTGCCATGCCCCGCTTCAAGCTGACGCTCGAATATGACGGCGCCGGCCTCGTCGGCTGGCAGCGCCAGAAGCTCGGCCTCTCGGTGCAGCAGATCGTCGAGGACGCGGCCGAGGCGCTTTGCGGCGCGCGCGTCGTCGTGCACGGCGCCGGCCGCACCGATGCCGGCGTTCACGCGCTGGCGCAGGCGGCGCATCTCGATCTGCCGCGCGATTATCCGCCCGACACGGTGCGCAACGCGCTCAATCAGCACATGCGCCCGCACAAGGTCGCCGTCATCGTGGCAGCGCGCGTCGCAGACTCGTTCGACGCGCGGCGCTCGGCCAAGGGCCGGGTCTATCTCTACCGCATCCTCAACCGCCGCCCGCCCGTGGCGCTCGAATCGGGCCGCGTCTGGCATGTCGGGCGCGCGCTCGACGCGGCGGCGATGGCGGACGGCGCGCGGCATCTCCTCGGCCAGCACGATTTCTCGAGCTTCCGCGATTCGCTGTGCCAGGCGCGCTCGCCGGTGAAGACGCTCGATCTGCTCGAGGTGACGCGATCGTTCGACGAGATCCGCATCGAGGCGCGCGCGCGCTCGTTCCTCCATCACCAGGTGCGCAACATGGTGGGGACGCTGAAGCTCGTCGGCGAGGGCAAGTGGCGCCCGGCCGACGTGGCGCGCGCGCTCGCGGCGCGCGACCGCCGCGCCGGCGGCCCGACCGCGCCGGCCGAGGGGCTTTATCTCGTGCGCGTCGTCTATCCCGGCGACTGACCCGACAGGATCTGCGTCACCTGCGACAAGGCCGCGCCGATGACGACGTCCAACAGCACCAGCGCCGTCGCCGGCAGCGCGCCCGCCTCGAGCGCGATGCGCGCGATGATCCACTCGTAGAGCAGGATCGCGATATAGGCCACGAAATCGGCATAGGCCACGACATAGACCGGAACCACATCGAGTCCGCCCAGCACCGCGATCGGCAGCAGCGCCGTCGTCTGCAACACCTGCGACCAGTTGTAGGCGATGATGAATCCGAGCGCGCGCTCCTCCGGCGCGAGCCAGCGGCAGAACGGCAGCGCCGCCAGCGGATAGGCGCACCAGCCGATGACATAGCCGATGCTCTCGACCAGCAGGATGGGATAGACCGCGGAGGAGTGAAGATCGCTCGCCGGGAGCCGCATCAGCAGCAGGATGACGAAGCCGGGATAGCAGATCGCCGCCGCCCAGAACGAGCGGATGGCGCCGGCGAGGCTGCGGTCGAACCACGCCATCGCGCTGCGGTCGCGCCACAGGAGCCGCCACGCGCCGTACAGCCCCGACGACACCTCGCGCAGCGTTACCATGCGTGTTCCCTTCCGTCGTCCCCGCGCACGCGAGGCCCAGGGCAAGCGACGTGCGGTCGCGCTGGATTCCCGCCTTGGCGGGAATGACGAGAAGGGTAGCTAGCGCGCAAAGAATGCGCTCCAGCACGTTGTGGTAGATCGCGGCGAGCTGCTCGATCTCGGAGCAGGCGACGTGCTCGTCCACCTTGTGCGCGGTCTGGTTCAAAAGCCCGAACTCGGCGCACGGGACAGGCGCGATGGATGAAGCGCGCGTCGGACGTGCCGCCCGTGGTGCTGAGCGCGGGCTTGCGGCCCACCACCTGCTCGATCGCCGCCGACAGGATGCCGCTCACCTCGCCGGGCGGCACGAGGAAGGATTCGCCGCTCACCTTGATCTGCAGCTCGTAGCGCCCGCCCGCCTTGTCGAGGATGTCGCGGAGCCAGCGCTCGATCGAGGCGCTCGTCCAGCGATCGTTGAAGCGCACGTTGAAGACGGCGCGCGCCGTTGCCGGAATGACGTTGGTCACGCGGTTGGCGATGTCGATCGTCGAGATTTGCAGGTTCGACGGCGGAAAATGCTCGGTGCCCTGGTCGAGCGGCGTCGCCGCGAGCGCGCCGAGCATCGCGACGAGCCGGTGCGCCGCGTTGTCGGCGAGATCGGGATAGGCCGTGTGGCCCTGCACGCCGTGCACGGTGAGGAAGGCGTTGAGGCTGCCGCGCCGGCCGATCTTCACCATGTCGCCGAATTGCTCGGCGCTGGTCGGCTCGCCGACGACGCAGGCATCGAGCCGCTCGCCCTTGGCCTTGAGCCAGTCCAAGAGTTTCCGCGTGCCGTTGATGGCGTCGGCCTCTTCATCGCCCGTGACCAAGAAGCTCAACGAGCCGCCGAAATTCTTCCCGCGCGCGTCGAGGAAGCGCGCGCACGCCGTCACCATCGCCGCGAGCGCGCTCTTCATGTCGGCGGCGCCCCTGCCATAGAGCATGCCGCCTTTCACCGCGCCCGCGAACGGATCGACGCTCCACGCGCCTTGGTCGCCCGGCGGCACCACGTCGGTGTGGCCGGCGAAGCAGAAATTGCGCCCCTCCGTCCCGAGCCGCGCATAGAGATTGAGGATCGGCGCCATGCCGGGCTCGGAAAATTCCACCGTCTCGCAGCGGAAGCCGAGCGCTTCGAGCGCGTCCGCCAGAATCGCGATGGCGCCCTTGTCGTCGGGCGTGACGCTCGGCGCGCCGATGAGGCGCCGGGCGAGGGCGACGGGATCGGCCGCCATCAGCTCAGGCGCGCAGCAATTCGTTGATCGAGGTCTTGGCGCGCGTTCGTTCGTCGACGCGCTTCACGATGACGGCGCAATAGAGGCTCGGGCCCGCGCTGCCATCGGGCAACGGTTTCCCCGGCAGGCTCCCCGGCACGACCACCGAATAGGCCGGCACGCGGCCCTGGTGCGTCGCGCCGGTCTCGCGGTCGATGATGCGGGTCGAGGCGCCGAGGAACACGCCCATCGCCAGGACCGAGCCGCGCTCGACGATGACGCCTTCGGCCACTTCGCTGCGCGCGCCGATAAAGCAATCGTCCTCGACGATGACCGGCTCCGCCTGCACCGGCTCGAGCACGCCGCCGATCCCGGCGCCGCCCGAGATGTGGCAGTTCTTGCCGATCTGCGCGCAACTTCCGACCGTCGCCCAGGTGTCGATCATGGTGCCGCTGTCGACATAGGCGCCGACATTGACGAAGGACGGCATCAGCACGACGCCGGGCGCGATGAAGGCGGAATGGCGCACGACCGCGCTCGGCACCGCGCGGAAGCCCGCCTGCGCGGAAGCGCGCCGCATCCCAGTTGCGCGAATTTCGACGGGATCTTGTCCCACCACGCGGCTGCGCCCGGCCCGTTGCCGATGACGCTCATGTCGTTCAGGCGGAACGACAGCAGCACCGCCTTCTTGAGCCACTGGTGGACGCGCCAGGCGCGCCCTCCTTTTGCGCCACGCGGAGAGTGCCGCGATCGAGCCCGTCGAGCGCATGCCTCGACCGCGTCGCGCACCGGACCCTTGGTCGCGGGCGTGATCTGGTCGCGCGTCTCCCACGCGTCGTCGATGGTGCGCTCGATCTCTTGCGTCATGGCACCGTCACGCTATTTCGCCCGCATCGCCGCGTCAAGAAATGCCGCGAGGTCGTCGGCGACGTGGTGCACATGCGCGGCGTTGGCGTCGCCGTCGGCCATGTGCGGCCCGCCCCTGAGCCAGACCGTCGTCATGCCGAGCTCGTGCGCGGGCTTCAGGTTCTTCGCCATGTCGTCGATCATCGCCGCACTCGCCCGCATCGATGCCGTGCCGCGCCAGCAGCGCCTGATAGCCGCTCGGATCGGGCTTCGGCAGGTATTCGCAGCACTCGATGTCGTGGATGTCGCCGAAATGCTGCGCCAGGCCCAAGCGCGCCAGCACGCGCTCGGCATGGCGCCGCGTCGAGTTGGTGAAGATGAGCTTGCGCCCGGGCAGCGCGCCGATCGCGGCGTGCAGCGCCGCGTTCGCCTCGAGCGCCGAGAGGTCGAGCTCGTGCACATAGTCGAGGAACGGGCCGGGCGCCAGGCCGTACTCGTTCATGAGGCCGCGCAAGGTCGTGCCGTGCGCCTCGAAGAATTTTTTCCTGAGCGCGATCGCCGATGCGAGGTCGAGCTTCAGCTCGGCCATGATGAAATCGTTCATGCGCGCCTCGACCTCGACATAGACGGTCGAGGTCGCGGGATAGAGCGTGTTGTCGAGATCGAACACCCAACACGCGACGTCGCCGAGGTTCCGCCTCATTGCGTCGTGCGGCAGGAAGCGCTCGGTGAAGAGCACGGTGTCGGGCGGCACCGGCGCCGCCTGCACGCTCGCGCCCGCGGCCGAAGCCGGGCAAGCGCGGCCGGCGCCAGGAGGCGCCGCCAGGACGAATCGCAAGACAACTCGCAAATGGTGCCGCCGCATGGGTTCCTCCGGCGCGAGGTGTAGCGAGGCCGCCGGGCGAAGACAATCTGCCCAAGAAATCGTCGCCGCCGCTTGATTTTCCGGCACGCGACTGATCCTGCGCGCGGTTTTCGCGCGTAATACCGCCAGGCGCGCTTTGGCATCGGCTTTGCTTCTCGGGGAGGAGAGCCTGAACCGCTTGAGCGGCGCCGTATCCTGCAGCGGCACCGCTCCCGGGGCGGGCCCGTCGCAGCGCGCCAGCGGCGGGCCCGTTGCCCGCAACCGCTCCGCCCGGCCGCGCGCCAGATCGCGCGCCAGGGCGTTGACACGGCGCCCGCCGCTTTTCTCCCAGGCGGCGGGCGCCGCCAACGCCGCCTCAATCGCCGGTTTCGCCGGGGTCCTCGAGATCGCGCATTTCGGTGTTGATCTTCACGTCCTTGCGCCGCTGTTGCGCCATGATGGCGCCGGTGACGAACGCGTCGCCCGCAACCGCGCGCTGCGCCGCCGCATCGAGCTCGTCCGGCCAAGCGCCCAGCGCATAGCCGAACCACGGCGCCTCGGGCTTCAGCGCCGGCAATCCCAGCTCTTCCCAGATCAAGCGCGCGCGCTCCATGAATTCGCGCTTCGGCAGCGAGATCGGCGGGAAATCCTCTTTCAAGGTCGCGTCGATCAGCACGGCGCCGTCCTCGCCGCCGTTCCTTTTGCTGCGCGGTCCGTGCCCCTGGTCGCGATGGCGCAGCACCTGCAGGTCGAGCGCCGGATTGGCGCGGTACGACATCGCCCAGAGCAGCGCATCGGCATTGTCGGGATCGATGTCGTCGTTGACGGCGATGACGTATTTGCCGGCGGCGCGATGGAGCGAGGCCGCGCCGTGCAGCGCGCGCCACACTTCCGTCGCCGCCACGCCGCGCTCCAGCACCAGCACGATCACCTTGCGCAGATTAGTCAGCGGCTCGTGCATCGAGACCTTGCGCACGCCCTTGATGCCGAGCGCGTCGCGCAGATGCGCCAGCATCATCGGCTCCAACGCCACGCGCTTCATCAGGCTCGAATTCCGACGGCGTCACCTGCGAGATGATCGAGGTGAGGATCGCATCCTTCCGGCGCGTGATGCAGGTCACGTCCATGAAGGCGTTCATCTCCTGCAGATTGACGTGGCCATGCGATTCGCCGAACGGCGCCTCGGGCTCGAGCCATTCGGTGTCGATGAAGCCCTCGACCACGATCTCGGCCTCGGCCGGAACGAGAAGATCGACGGTCTTGGCGCGCACCACATTGATCGGGCATCCGGCGAGCCCGCCCGCCACCGCCAGCTCCTCCATCGTCTCCGGCAGTTTCTGCGCGGCCGTGAAGCACACGGCGGGCGGCGCGCCCAGCACCACGGCGGCCGGCAGCTTCTGGCCTTTGGCGCGCGCTTTCTCCCAATGGACGTAAATCCCCGGCCGCAATTCGAGCGAGGGGTTCATGCCGAGCCGCCGCGGCGCTTTCACCTGGCCGCGATAGATCCCCATGTTCGCGAGGCCGGTGTCGGGATCGCGCGTGATGTATTGCGAGAGCGTCGTGTAAGGCGCCACGTCCCAGCCCGGGGTCGAGACCGGAATGGGCAGCGCGCCGAGATCGGCCGCCTCGCCCATGAGCACGATCTCGTGGCACGGCGCGTCGCTGACGACGCGCGGCGCCACCGGCTTCGCCACCGCGCGCTCCCACGTCTCGTTGATGCGGTCGAGCGCGCAGCCCATGCCGATGCGATAGATCTCGCGGCTCGCCGCGATCGCGCCCACCACCACGGGAATGTCGTAACGCCGGCCCTTGGCGTCGACCACGTTGCGGAACAGGAACGCCTTGCGCTCGGATTCCTTGATGCCGCCGCGGAACTGCCAGCGCACCAGCGGGTGCAGCTCGCTGTCCTTGTCGATCGCGCGATCGACGGTGACGAGGAGCCCCGCCTTGTCGAGCGCGGCCAGATGGTCGTGCAGGTCGGGATAGCCTCGTGCCGCCTTCGCCATCGGCGGCGCTACTCCGCTTTGCGGCGGATGAGCGTGCCGGCGCCCTCGGCGAACAGCTCCAAGAGGATCGCGTGCGCGGTGCGGCCGTCGATGATGACGGCGGCCTCGACCCCGCCGATCACCGCCTCGAGGCAGGTCGCGACCTTGGGGATCATGCCGCCCGAGATCGTGCCGTCGGCGATGAGCGCTTCGGCCTCCGCGATGGTGAGCTGATGGACGAGGCGTTTCTTCTTGTCGAGCACGCCTTCGACGTCGGTCAGAAGCAGGAGGCGCTTCGCCTTCATGGCCGCCGCGACCGCGCCCGCGACCGTGTCGGCGTTGATGTTGTAGGTCTCGCCGCCGTCGCCGACGCCGATCGGTGCGATCACCGGGATGATGTTGGAGTTGCGGAAGAGCTCGAGCACCTCGGCATTGATCGCGACCGGCTCGCCGACGAATCCCAGATCCAAGACCTTCTCGATGTTGCTGTCGGGATCGCGCCGCGTGCGCTCCAATTTCTTCGCGCGGATGAGACTGGCGTCCTTGCCCGAAAGCCCGACGGCCAAACCGCCCGCCGTGTTGATCGCGGTCACGATCTCCTTGTTGATCGAGCCCGAGAGAACCATCTCGACGATCTCGACCGTGGCTTCGTCGGAAACGCGCAGGCCGTCGACGAACTCGCTCTTGATCTTCAAGCGTTTCAGCATGTCGCCGATCTGCGGCCCGCCGCCATGGACGACGATCGGGTTCATGCCGACCTGCTTCAGCAGCACGATGTCCTCGGCGAACATCGTGCCGACGGCGCTGTCGCCCATCGCGTGGCCGCCATATTTGACGACGATGGTGGCGCCCGCATAGCGCCGGAAATACGGGCAGCGCCGCCGCGAGCGTCGCGGCTTTCGTCCCGGGATCGGCGATCGGCTCGGCCATCGGCGAAATCTAGCGCGCGCTCGCCGG
>CAWDPP010000035.1:0-31980 GCA_963804235.1 uncultured Alphaproteobacteria bacterium | reverse complement strand
CGGCCGCTGGCCGTTTGACGCGGCGGATGTCGCTAGAACACGAAGCCCGCTTCCAGCACGCCACGGAACTGCGTGGTGCCATTGCCGCTTAATCCGAAGCCGGCGCCGGGGGCGTTCTTCGTGATATCGGACAGCTTGACCAGTGACAATTCGGTGCGCGCGAAAAAGACCTTGTACTGATAGGTCGGCGTGACCGTGAACGTCCACGCCTTGCTGTCGGGGCCGTAGCCAAGAAGATTGGCGCCGTCGGTGACAGTGACTCCCGCGACCCTCACCGAGCTGGCGCCCTTGGAGCCGATCCACTCGATGCGGGCCGGCAGGCTCCAGCCGCCGAGGCTCATGCCCATCACGTCGTCGACGGATCGAACGTGTAGCCGACCAGCAGCGATGCGCCATAGGTCTCGCCGCCGTTGACGAAGAATGGCACCGCCGCCGCCACCTTTAAAGAAGCGCGGATCAGCGGTGACCGGCGGCGTGTGCGTCCACTGCACGTACGGATTGATGAGCCACGGCCCATTCGTATAGGTCCAGGAGAGATCGAGCTGCGTCTGGTTCGCGGTGGAGATGAAGCTCGACTGGTTTTGGGTGGTAATACGGGATCCCGCCGACCGTATAAGGCCCGCCGTTGAGGTGCGTGTACTTCGCGAAGGGGCCGCCGCCGGCGAGAACGATGGTGTCCGAACTGTCGACCGTCCAGGTCACCGCGCCGGTGACGTACTTGAAATTGTCGGTGTAGTAGCCGTCATTCCACGACAGCGCGAAGCCCAAGGGTCCCCACGTGTAGTTGCCCTGGACGCCGCGGTTGATCAGGTTCTCGACGTTCCACAGCAGGCCACGCTCGATGTTGAGGTTCTGGAAGGTGAAGGTGCCTTCCTCGCCGATGAGCGTCGGCAGCTTGCCGGCCTCGATCGAGAAGCTGTCGGTCGGGCCCACTTCGCATAAGCCTCGGGCAACGGCCCGTAATACGCGCTATTGTAGTGCTCCGCATCGATGTAAGGCACGCCGACGACCGGGATCGAATAGATGCCGGCCATGGCGAAATACTGACCCACTTCGCGTAGGCGATGGGCAGCGGTCCGAACAGCGCGCTGTTGGCATGCGCGGCGTCGATGTAAGACTGGCCGACGACCGGGAACGAGTAAACGCCGACATCCAGATAATACTGGAACTGGCCGTCGGTCTTCTGCACCTCGACCATGCCGTTCGAGATGTCGGCCTCGCCGCCGCTGTTGCCGGAGAAGCCGTTGGACAGGGTCGGCGGATTGATGCCGCGTGAACTCGGGACCGGGTGATTCTGCACGAAGCCCAGACCGGTCAGCTGGCCGGTGACGTAGGCCTTGCCGATCCAGGGCCCGAGATCGAGGCTATAGGGGTTGGGGTCTGCCGTGATGGTGCCGCCCATGGCCGGCGTCGTCATCGCGTTGGATGTCGGTGCCGCGGGCGCCGCGGGTGCCGGCGCGGCCGGTGCCGGCGTCGCCTGCGCCTGCTGGTCGGGCGTCACCTGCACTTGCGCCTGCGCTTGGACCGCCTGCGGAAGCGCAAGCGCCCCGGCGCACAGTGCGGCGACGCTGACAAATGATCTCGGGTGCATGATTCTTGTCCCCTTCAAAGTTTCACCAGTCGAGCAGATTGACTTTCTGCCCATTGCGTAAGCGGCGTGCACAACAAACATACAAAATCCCCCGCTCGGCGCGCCGTTCACGCGACTTCGTGGGGTTCTGTGCAATTCGCTTGCCATATTGTCGTTTCGCCGTGGCGGTCACGATTGCCGCCGCCCCGGCAGTGGGGCAAGATGTTTCGCAACCGGACGGAAATTAGTTTCAGGTGCGTTGCACCGGCGACACGATTGCAACGTTTTTAAGCAGTTGCAGCAACAACAAAGGGCAAGGAGGGGCCGGTGAAGAAGTGGCTGATCGGCATCGGCGCGCTGATCGTTATCGTGGTCGCAGCGCTTCTCGTCGCGCCGCTCGTGATCCCGACCGACACCTACAAGGCGCAGCTGGTGGCGCTGGTGAAGCAGCAGACCGGGCGCGACCTGAAGATCGCCGGCCCGGTCCGGCTGTCGTTCCTGCCGTCGGTCGCGGTCGAGGCGAGCGATGTGTCGTTCGCCAACGCGCCCGGCGCGCACGACCCCAACATGGTGCAGCTCAAGAAGCTCGTGATCGAGCTTCGGGTGCTGCCGCTCATTCATGGCGCTGTCGAGCTCGGCGAGTTCGTGATGAGCGGGCCGCAAATCTCGCTCGAAATCGACAAGAGCGGCAAGCCCAACTGGGTGTTCGCCACGCCGGCGCCGGCGCGAGGGGCGGCGCCGGCCAACGCGCCCGCTGCCGCACCCGCGGGCGGCGGTGGCCTGCCGCTGTCGCAAGTGAGCCTCGGCGACGTGCGGATCGAGGATGGCCGGATTTCCTATACCGACGACCGCACCGGCCAGAGCAAGGTGGTGAGCGCCATCGACATGAAGCTGGCGCTGCCGAAGTCTCGACAGTCCGCTCGCGGCCGAAGGCTCGGCGCAATATAACGGCCAGAAGCTCGCGCTCTCGCTCGGCGTCGACAAGCCGGGCGCGCTCCTCGCCGGAAAGCAGAGCGGCTTCAGCATCAGGCTCGACGGCGCGCCGCTGACGGTCGGATTCGCCGGCAGCATGACCGGGCTGCCGCCGCAAAAATTCGGCGGCACGATCGACCTCACGGTGCCGTCGGTGCGCGACCTCGCCACATGGGCGGGCTCGCCGCTGCCGCCGGGCGGGGGGCTGCAGAAACTCACGATCAAGGGCCGCGTCGACGCGGCCGGGACCAAATACACGTTCAGCGAAGCCGACATCGCGATCGACGCGATTACCGCCAAGGGCGCGCTCGCGATCGATCTCGGCGGCGCGAAGCCGGTGTTGAAGGGCTCGCTCGCGGTCGACAAGCTCGACGTCAATCCGTACCTGCCGCCGCAAGCGGCCGGCACCGCGGCAACTCCGGCGCCGGCGCCGGCCGCGTCGGCGCCAAGCGGGCAGGGTGGCCAGGCGGCGCCCGCCAATGCCGGCTGGAACGACGCGCCCATCGACCTCTCCGGTCTCGCGCTCGCCGATGCCGATTTCGACGTGAAGGCGAGCTCGATCCTCTATCGCAAGATCGAGGTCGGCCCGAGCGCCCTTACGATCCACCTGAGGGACGCCAAGCTCGAGACCGATCTGTCGCAGCTCACGCTCTATAACGGGCAAGGCACGGGCAAGGTCAACGTCGACGGCGCCGCGGCGACGCCGGCGATCGCCATGAATTTTTCGCTCTCCGGCGTCAAGGTCGAGCCGCTGTTCGAGGCCGCGCTCGGCATGGACCGCCTGACCGGAACGGGCAAGCTCAATTTCGACGTCACCGGCACCGGCAAGAGCCAGCGCGCGCTCATCTCGGCCCTGAACGGCAAGGGCGCGTTCGATATCGTCGACGGGGAAATAAAAGGGGTGAACCTCGCTGCGCTCGCCGCCAACGCGGCGAAGTCCCTGGCCGGCGGCACGGGCGGCGACAACGCCACCGATTTCGCCGCGCTCACCGGCACCTTCACGATCACCAACGGCATCCTCAAGAACAACGATCTGCAACTGAAGTCGGGCGTCGTGCCGATGACCGGCGCGGGCACGGTCGATCTGCCGAACCAGCGCGTCGATTACCGCGTCTCGCCGAGCCTCGCCGGCGTGCTCAACGTGCCGGTCATCGTCAGCGGCCCGTGGGACAATTTGAGCTATCGCCCGGATCTCGCCGGCGCGCTCCAGGGCACGGCCAAGGGGCTCATCAGCACGCCGGGCGCGATCCTCAACAGCGTGCCGGGCGTCAACAAGGTTCCGGGCGTCAACCAGCTTCCCGGCGGCAGCGACAGCAGCAGCAGCGGCAGCGGCTTCAATCCGCTGAAGGGGCTGTTCGGCAAATGAGCCGCCCGGGCCGGCCGTTCCTGCGCCTCGGCGTGGCCGATCTCGTCGCCGAGCTGCATGTCGACCGCAAGGCCGACCGCGACGCCGAGAAGAGTTTTCGCGGCGGCCATTATCAGCGCCACAATGCGCGCCGGCTCGAGCATCTGGCATCCTTGCGGCTCGATCTCGCCGGCAAGCGCGTGCTCGAAGTGGGCGCCGGCATCGGCGATCACACGACCTTCTTCCTCGACCGCGATTGCACCGTCGTCGCGACCGAGCCGCGGCCCGAGAACTGCCGCCTGTTCGCGGCGAACCTCGAGTCGTCGCGCCGCATCGGCTACGCCAAGGTGGCGAACGTCACGCTGCTCTCGCTCGGCGTCGAGGACATCGCCCAGCGCGTCAGCGAGCGCTTCGACATCGTCTATTGCTATGGCCTGCTCTATCACCTGAGCGATCCGGCCGCCGCGCTCGCCGTCCTGGCCGAGCGCTGCGCCGATCTCTTCCTGCTCGAGACGTGCGTTTCCTTCGGCACGGACGAGGCGCTCAATCCGGTCGCCGAGGAGCGCGAGTCCCCGACGCAATCGACCACGGGGCGCGGCTGCCGCCCGACGCGGCCGTGGCTGATGAAGGCTTTGCGGCGCCATTACCCGCATGTCTATGTGCCGGCAACGCAGCCCGCGCACGAGGAATTCCCGTGCGACTGGACGCAGCCCGAGCTCTTTTCCGGCCGCTTCGCGCGCGCCATCTTCATCGGCTCGCGCCGGCCGCTCGCCAATCCGCTGCTGCTCGACGAGCTGCCGGACCGGCAGGAGCGCGCCTAGGCGTCATTCCTTGACGATGAAGCAAACCTTGCCGCTGCGGCTTTGCCGGATCGGCTCGCGCGCCTGGCGCTTGGCCAGAAACGCGTGCACCGCCTTGGTGCATCCTTCCCAGGCATAGTAGTCGTCGATCAGCACGAGCCCGCCGGGCATGACCCGGTCCCACAGCGCGTCGAGACACTGCATCGTCGATTGATACCAATCGCCGTCGAGGCGCAGCACCGCGACCGGGCCGGTGGCGACGCGCGCCAGCGTGTCGGCGAACAACCCCTCGTGCACATGGATGCGCGCGGGCGGCACCGGCGCGCGCGCGATGACAGCCATGAATTCGGCGCGGCTTGCGCGGTTGTTGTCGTGCCACAGCGCGCCGCTCTGCGCGCGCTGCGCCTCTTGCGCGAATTGCGCCGTCCTCGGCCGTCGCCGGCGGCAATCCGGCGAAGCTGTCGAAGAAATGATAGTCGCGCGCGGGCCCGCCGACCGTGGCGAGCCCGGCCGCCATGCCGCCGCGCCAAGTGCCGCATTCGACCACCGCGCCGTCCTTCATCGCGGGCGCGGCAAGACACTCGGCGGCGAGATCGAGATTGGCGAGATAGGCTTTCCTCGGCACCATCGTGTCGCGGCGGAAGCGCCGCCACACCGCGTAGTGGCGCGCATGACGCAAGATCGAGGCCAAGTCCGCGCGCCATCAGGACGGCGCCGCCGCCGCGCGGTACCAGTCGAGTATCTCGTCGCCGGTCCAGAACTCGACGCCGTGGTGGCCGCGCGCATAGTCGAAGAATTCCTCGAGATAGCGGATGCGGTGCGGCACGCCGGTGATGTAGGGATGGATCGCGAGCGACAGGATCTTGGCGCGGCGCGCGCCTTCGGCATAGAGCCGGTCGAACTGGTCCTTGGCGCGCTTCAAGAGGATGTCGCCGTGATGATGCTGCACCATGGCGAGCGGAATGTCGTTGAGCTCGACCGTGTAGGGCAAGGTCACGAGCGGCCCGTGCGCTGTGCGGATGATGGTGGGCTCGTCGTCATAGACCCAGTCGCCGACATATTGCACGCCCGCTTCGGCGAGATAATCGGGCGTCTCGTAGGTCTCGGTGAGGCCGGGGCCGAGCCAGCCCTTGGGCCGCGCGCCGGTGAAGGCCTCGAGCCGGTCGAGCGCATCGCGGATCATGGCGCGCTGGTCCGGCACGGCGTGGATCGGCATCTGCACCAGCGCATGGCCCATGAACTCCCAGCGCCGCTCGCGCGCGGCCGCCGCGACGCGCGGATAGCGCTCGCACACGGCGGCGTTGATCGACAGCGTGGCGCGCGCGCCGATGCGCTCGAACGCCTCGAAGAAGCGCCACACGCCGACGCGCATGCCGTATTCGTGCCAGCTCCAGTTGCACACATCCGGCGCCACCGCGACGCCGGTCGGCGCCGGCAGCACCTGGCGCGCCATCGCGCGCTCGATCTCCCACACTTCGAGATTGACGATCGGCCAGATGACGAGCCGCACGCCCGCCGGGAAGGTCAAGCTCCGGGCGATCGACGATGGCCGAGTAATCCGCGCGCTCCGCTGGCTTCATGGCGTTTCCTTCGCTGCTCGACACCCTCCCCCCTTGAGGGGGAGGGCCGGGGTGGGGGGAGCCGCGGCGCGCCACGAGGGGCGCCACTCGGCACCGCATTCGTGGCCGCGCATGCTATCGTGACGACTAAGCGATGCCACCCCCCTCCCTAACCCTCCCTAACCCTCCCCCTCAAGGGGGGAGGGGACAATGAGGCAGCAAGTTGGATTCCGATCTCAGCGAACTCTATGCCAAGGGGCTGGCGCAGCAGCGCGCCGGCCAGGCCAAGGCGGCGCTGCAGATCTACGGCCTGGTGCTGCGCCGCGGCGGCGGCGAAATCGGCGCCGAGATCCTCGTGCGCTGCGGCGAATGCTACGAAGCCGTGGGCGATTTCGCGCGCGCCGACGAGGCCTACGGCACTGCCATCGCGCGCGATCCCGACCTCGACCTGGCGCGCCGCCGCGCCGCCGCCCTGGCGCTCCGCGCGCGCGAGCTCGCGCTCAAGGTCGGCCAGACGGCAACCGCCGAGGAGCTGCGCCTCGGCGCGGTGCGCTATCTCGCCGGCCTTGGCGAGCGGCTCATTGCGCGCGGCGCCTTGGCCGACGCCGAGGCCGCGTTCCGCGACGCCGCCAAGATCGCGCCCGAGCAGTGGGGCGTGCGCGTCGATCTCGGCCGCTGCCTCTACGAGCAGGGGCGCTTTGCCGCGGCGGAGAAAGCGATTCGCGAGGGGCTCGCGCTCGCGCCCGCGGCGGCGCTGGGATATTTCCACCTCGGCATGCTGATGGAGCGCCAGGATCGCCGCGCCGAGGCCGAAGCAGCATTCCGCCGCGCGCTCGAACTCGATCCCGGACTCGCGCCGGCCCAGGCCGCGCTCGCCCGGCTCGCCGCCGCTTCGTGAGGCGCCTCAGAATCCGCCGTCGTTGGGGCCGCTCTTGAGATTGCGATAAGGGTGGTCGTTGGCGCTTCCCGGCTGGAGTCTGGCACGCCGCGAGCGCCAGAAGCGGCGGCCAGCAGCGCGGCGGCGACGGCCCGCTTCAAGACAAATTGTAATAAAATTGCGCGAAAATCCTGTGCGAAATCGCCCGGGCGGGCTCGTGTGTTGCAGGAAGGCCACATGGATTTACCAATCGGCGCGCATTGCTTCGGAGAAACTTGCCTTAAACCATCGGGCGGTTTGAATTAACCACCGGCGGCGAGGGCTCTGTTCGCCGGCTATCGCAGAATTTCCACTTTGGGGGAATCCTAATGAAAAAGACAGGCAGCTACCTCTCGGCAACTGCGCTGGGCAGCGTCACCGCCGTAGCGGCGTTGCTGGTCGGGCTCTCGGGCGCCAACGCGCAAGCGCCGGCGCCGACCACGCCCCTGGCGGGCGCGGGCTCGTTTCCGGGTTCCTTCATCGTCCCGGGCACCAATACGTCGCTCCATGTCGGCGGCATCATCCAGATCGACATCACCGAAGACTTCAACAACGCCGGCACGTCGCCGGGCGCGCAGCAGAACGAAGATTCGAACAACATCAACCTCACCGGCCCGACGGTCATCAGGCCTCGCGTCGGCGGCATCCCGACCTCGCATAACAACCACGGCGTGTTCCGCATCAACCCGAACTGCGACCCATCCGTTCTTCGAGACGCGCACGCCGACGCCCTATGGCGAGTTGAAGACGTTCTGGGAAATCGACTTCGCCGGCACGTACTCCACGACACAGGCAGCGGCCCGAGCGCGGCTCAGACCACGAGCGGCACCAACTGCTGCTCCGACACCTGACGCCGCGCCTGAAGCAGGCTTACGGCACCTTGGGTCCGTGGCTGATCGGCTTGACCAACTCGAACTACGCCGATCTCGACGCCCTCGCCGACACCGGCGACGGCTTCGTCGAGGCCGGCTCGTTCATGGGCCCCGGCACGGCGAAGGAGCCGCAGATCCGCTACACCTATCTGCTGCCGAACGGCATCAGCATCGCCGGCTCGATCGAAGCGGCGCAGAGCGCGGGCCTCATGTCGAACAACCCGGGCGGTCAGAGACGCAGGCCGGCGCGGTGTCACCGGCACACGGCGGCTTCACCGCGCGTTGCACCCGTGTCAACGTGGAACGACTACAACGTCCTCGCGCTGCACCAGAGCGCTTGCCGGCCTTCACGGCCAAGGCCCGCATCGACCAGCCGTGGGGCCATGCGGCCTTGTCCGTCGCCGTGATGCAGGAGCGTCTCGACGACATTCCGGCGCGCCGGCGCGCTGGCGCGGCGCCTTCGCGGCGCCTGTGCCCGCTGATCGGCTCATCGACCGAGAGCCAGTGGGGCTATCAGGTCCTGCAGTCGGGCCACTTCAACACCATTCGGCGACGACAAGATCACCTGGATGCTCGGCTACGGCCAGGGTGCTGCGCAGTACAACTGGGCGCTCGCGGGTGGCGGTCTCGGCACGCAGTGGGAGGAAGGCATGGTCTGCTCGACCGCCACCGGCACCGCGCCTCCCGCTGGCGGCGGCTTCGTAAATGCTCCGAGCCGCGCGTGTTGGGCATCAACATCGGCTACTCGCATTGGTGGACGAGCGAGTGGCGCTCGGGCGTGGCCTATGGCTACGACCACATCACCAAGCCCGATGCGGCCGGCACGTGGACCAATCGCGACAGCCGTCGTCGTCGCCAACAATACGGCGGCCGCGGGCCTCAATACCCTGTTCCGGCAGAACCAGTCGGCGACCGGCAACATCACCTGGACGCCGGTTCCGGCGGCGCAGTTCCAGCTCGAGTTCCGCTGGGGCCGTGAGCTCGTCTGGTCGGGCGCGCACGGCACGCGCGAGGAAGTCGACTTCCAGACGCTCTTCAAGTTCTAACAAAAGCGCGAGAAGCACCTTCGGGACCCGCCAGCCGCAAGGCTGGCGGGTTCTTCTTTGCCGCGCGCAAATTAGGCCTGTCATTGCGAGGAGCGAAGCGACGAAGCAATCCCCGTCGGGCAGGGGATTGCTTCGCTGCGCTCGCAATGACGGTCTCAGGAAATGCTCGGTACGGCCGGGACCCGTCTATCCCGGGATGAACCAGAGATTGCGCATCTCGCCGAGCGCCCGGCCGACGTGATCGGCTGAGGCACGACCCTAAGCTTTGCGAGCTTGCTGATATCGTGCGCGTCGTGGACGATTGGGAGGCGGTCAATCAGCGGTTATGACAGTTAGGTGCGGTGGCTTCGACTGGGCTATTTCCGCTAAACACCGCCAATGCGCCGCAACGACTAACAGCATTTTCCGCGTGCTTTGATCGTGAGTGGACGCCGCCGCGCACTCGTTCATGGTGGCATGAGCAAGACATTCCTCGGAGCTTTTCATCGGTTCACTCCCTCATCAGAGGGGAGCGCGCGCAACCTCTCTTACGGAGGCAGGCGTTGTCTCTCAGCCGGCGGCCCCCACAGGCTAATGCCGCCGATAGAGAAACGCTATATCATCGACCACAGAAGGCCGAACCGAATCCGCAAACGCTCAGACTTACTCACCGCCTTACCCACCCTTTTTTGAGGGTGTTGGAGAAATCGGCGGCTTCATAAGTGCGCATTGACAAATGTACGTCGATGTGCTACACATCTGCGTACATGAGATTGCGACCTCTGTCATTGCGAGCGAGAGCGACAGCAATCTCCGGAGGCCGCGCGCCCCGCGCGAGCGCCAAAAGTGATCGCGAGAGCCGGAAAGGCGATTTCGGGCCCGGAAGATGACGCTGGAAAATGCGCCAAAATCGATGGATTCAGTTGTTTTTACAGTCGCTTACGTGGAAAAGGACGGGTTTGCGCCGGCGCCGCGATGGGCATGGATAGTCATTCCGCCCGCAAAACCGCCTTGCGGCCGCCGCCCGTGTCCACCGAAACGACGTCGAACTTGGGCTTAACCCGGGATGAACCAGAGATTGCGCATCTCGCCGAGCGCCACCGCGGGATCGACGAGCTGGACCACGAACGTGTCGTAGCAGCCGGTGGCGCTGCCGCCGCCGTTGTTGCCGCCGCCGCTGTCGTTGCACCACGCGCGCAGCGATTCGATGCGCACATAGGCGATCTCGCCGGCGCCGATCGTCATCGTCTTGAACTGGTTCGGATAGACGCCCCGGCTCTGGACCGAGATGGTGTAGCGGCCGGGTGCCACGTCGCGATAGAAGACGGCGCCGACCTGGCTCACCGCGACCGGCGCGCCGTTGAGCATGACGGTGCTTTCCGCCACCGTCTCGTACGGCTCGAGCCAGCGGTAGAAATAAAGCCGCGCCTCGCCCTGCGGCACGGGCGGCACGCTCGCCGCCACGCTGGCGAAGGGCGGGCCCGCCGGCGCGCAGCCGGCCAGGCCCAGAAGCATCAGGGCGAGCGCCGCCGCGGCCACCTTCACCATGGCCCCTCCTGTCAGAAGCCGTGCTCGTCGCCCGGCTCGATCCGGGGATAGTTGCTGGGCGCGCAGGTGCCGAGCGCGCCGCAGGTCGAACTCTGTGTCGCGCCGTTGCCGTAGGGCGAGTAGTAGCTGCCATAGCCGGGGCTATAAGCCTGGCCCGCCGGCTGGCCCGCGCATCCGGCGAGGACGCAGCCGAGGGTTGCGAGGAGCGCGGCCCAGGCCAGGCCGTGCAGTGCCGCTTTTCCGGTCATGCTCGGATCATACACCCGCGGCCGCCGTTCCGTCCCCCCTGCGCCGGCGCAGGGCGGCTTCAACTCTCCGTCATGCCGCCGGCGGCGAGTCCCTCGCGCGACACGCCCATGAGCGCGCCGAGCCGCTCGGGCGCGGCGAGAAGCTCGGCGCTCGGGCCGCGGAAGACGATGCGGCCGCGGTCGAGCACGATCGCCGCGTCGGCGAAGCCCGAGCGCGATGCGCGCATGCTGCTCGACCAGGAGCAGCGTCAGATCGTCCTCGCGCTTCAGCCGGTCGAGCCCCGCCAGCACCGTCTCGACGATGACCGGCGCCAGGCCTTCGAGCGGCTCGTCCATCAAGAGAAGGCGCGGATTGCCCATGAGCGCGCGGCCGATCGACAGCATCTGCTGCTCGCCGCCCGACAGCTCGTTGCCGCGGTTGCGGCGCCGCTCGGCCAGCGCCGGGAAGAAATCGTAGACGCGCGCCGCCGCCCATTTGCCCGGGCGCGCCGCCACCAGCAGATTCTCCTCGACCGTGAGCGATTTGAAGATCTCGCGCTCCTGCGGCACGAAGCCGATGCCGAGACGCGAGCGCCGATAGGGCGCCAAGCCTTCGAGCTCGCTGCCGGCGAAGCGGATCGATCCGGCGTGCAGCGTGGTGTGGCCCATGATGGTCGCCAGCAGCGTCGATTTGCCGACGCCGTTGCGTCCGAGGATGGCGAGCGTGCCGCCCGCCGCGACGGCGAGCGCAACGCCCTCGAGCACGACCGTGTCGCCATAGCCCGCGCGCACGCCGGCAAGCTCGAGCCCGGCGGGTTCAGCGAGCTCATGCCCACCCAAGTGCGAAATTCTCCCTCCCCCCTTGAGGGGGAGGGTCGACCGCATGCGGTCGACGGTGCGGGGTCGCGCGTCTTCCTCATGTGTGCTGGCGCTCGCCCAGATAGACCTGGCGCACGCGCTCGTCGTCGGCGATCTGGCGCGGCGCGCCCTCGACCAGCACCGCGCCCTGCACCAGGACGGTGATGCGCCGCGCGAAGCGGAACACCAGATCCATGTCGTGCTCGATGATGAGCACGGCGATGTCGCCGGGCAGCTGCTCGATCACCTCGATGATGCGGCCGCTCTCGCCGGCCGGCACGCCCGCCGCCGGCTCGTCGAGCAGCAGCACCTTGGGCGCGAGGCCGAGCGCCACCGCGATCTCGACCAGGCGCTGGCGGCCATAGGCCAGCTCCTTCACCGGCCGCAGCGCATCGTCGCCGAGGCCGAGCCGGTCGAGGAGCGCGAACGCCTCCTCGATCACGTGGCGCCGCGATCCGGCCGGGCGCAGCATCGCTCCGCCGAGGCCAAGCCGCTCGCCCACCGCCAGCGTCACGTTCTCGAGCACGGAGAGGCCGCGGAAGAGCGCCGTGATCTGGAACGTGCGCACGAGGCCGCGCTTGACGCGCTGCGCCTGCGCGAGGCGCGTGATGTCGGCGCCGCCCAGCAGGATGCGCCCGCCGCCCGGGCTGCAGCGCGCCGGTGACGAGATTGACGAAGGTGGTCTTGCCGGCGCCGTTGGGGCCGATGAGCGCGTGGCGCGCGCCCTCCTCGAGGCGGAAATCGATGTCGTTGGCGACGCGGAGCGCGCCGAAGCTCATCGACAGGGCCTTGGTCTCGAGCGCCGCCTCGCTCACGCCTCACTCCTTGCGCGCGCGCAGCCGGTGCAGGAGGCGCTCGCCGAGCCCGAACGCGCCGCCGCGCGCGAACACCACGACCAGCACGAGGATGAGGCCGATCCAGAAATACCAATAGACCGGGTCGATCTCGGCGAACTGGTCCTTCATGATCATGTAGAGCGGCACGCCGATGAAGGCGCCATAAAGCCGCCCGACGCCGCCCAGGATCAGCATGATGAGGATCTCGCCCGAGCGGTTGATCGGGTCGAGCACGTCCAACCCGACGAAGCTCGTGGTCTCGGCGATGAGCGCGCCCGAGGCGCCCGCCATCGCCGCCGCGATCGTGTAGATGGTGAGGCGGCGCCAATAGACCGGCGAGCCGATGGCGTGCATGCGCCGCTCGTTCTCGCGGATGCCGGTGAGCGAGCGGCCGAACGGCGAATGCACGATGGTGCGCGCCGCGATCCAGCACACGAACAGGATGCCGAGGCAATACCAATAGGCGGTGACGCCGAAGAGATCGAAACGGAAGCCCAGCACCGGCCACACATCCATGCCGGTCAATCCGTCGGCGCCGCCGGTGATCGCGGCCGCCTTGTTCGCCGCCTCGTACAGCATCGCGGCGACGACGAGCGTCAGCATGAGCAGCGTCAGCCCGCGCGCGCGGAGCACGACCGCGCCGCGAAAGGAACCCGACGACCGCCGCGACGCCCGCGGCGATGATAAGCCCGCTCACCGGCTCGCCCCAGCCATGCGCCGCCAAAAGCCCGGCGGCATAGGCGCCGGTGCCGAACACGGCGGCGTGGCCCAAGCGTCACGATGCCGGCGTAGCCGAGGATCAGATCGAGCGACAGCGCGAACAGGATCGTCGCCAGCACCTGCGCGCCCAAGGCGAGGTAATCGGGAAAGACGAAATACGCCGCCACCGCGACGATCCAGGGCAGCGCCTCGGCCCAATGGAGGCGATGGCGCCGCGCGAAAATATCGACGGCCGTGCGGGCCGCGAGACGAGATGCCGCGTCGGCGCTCATGCGTGCCCGAACAGGCCGTGCGGCCGCCACAGCAGGACGACGAGCGTCAGCGCATAGATGAAGAAGGCGCCGAACTCCGGCAGGAGATATTTGAAGCCGGTATCGGCGACGCCCAGAAGCAGCGCCGCGAAGAACGGCCCGCGGATCGAGCCCAATCCGCCGACCGACACGACGATCAGGAAATAGACCAGATGCTCGAGCGCGTAGCCCGGCTCGATCGCCAGGATCTCGGCGCCGAGCGAGCCGCCCAAGGCGGCGAGCCCGCTGCCCAGGGCGAAGGTCCAGGTGAACAGCTGCGAGGTGTTGATGCCGACCGATTCCGACATGCGGCGGTTGTCGACCGCGGCGCGGATCTGCGCGCCGAAGCGCGTCTTCTCGAGCCCGAGCCACAGCACCGTCACCAGCACCGCGCCCGAGGCGATGAGGAAGCTGCGATACATCGGAAACTCGCGCGTGCCGACCTCGATCTGGCCGGAGAGCCACGCGGGCGGATGGAACGGCTCGGCGAGCGGCCCCCAGAGAAATTTCGCGGCCGCGACCGACATGAAGGCGAGGCCGATCGTCAGCAGCACCTGGTCGAGCTCGTCGCCGCCATAGAGCCGGCGATAAAGGATGCGCTCGATCGGCACGCTGAACAGAGTGGCCGCCGCGACGCCGGCGAGGATCGCGGGCACGAACGGCACGCCCATGCTGCTCATCAGGCTCGTCGCGATATAGCCGCCGAACGCCGCGAACACGCCGTGCGCGAGGTTGACGAAGCCCATCAGGCCCATCGTCACCGAGAGTCCGACCGAGACGAGATAGAGCACCATGGCGAAGGCGCAGCCATGGAACAGAATGCTGACGGCGGCGGCGAGCGCTTCTGACATGCGTCACCCCCACGCCAACCCTCCCCCGTCACGGGGGAGGGGTGTCGCCGTCATTCCCTGCCCCGCGTTAAGGGGAGGCGCAAGGGTGGGGGAAGAGCATCGCGCTACTTCGCCGTGTAGGGCTGTCCCAGCGCGTTGGTCAGGCCGAGATTGTCGGTTTCGAGATTGACCAGCTTGTCGCCCTGCTTCTCGACCTTGCGCATATAGACGTTCTGCACGATCTGCGCGCGTCGCCGGATCGATCATCACCGGGCCCTTGGGGCTGTTCGGGTTCTTCCAGTTGCTGAGGAACTCCATCGCCTGCGTGCCGTCGATCTTGCCCTTCTCCTTGGCGACGAGGTCGAAGATCATCTTCATGCCGTCCCAGGCATCGGCCGTCTCGAAGTCGGGCGCCATCGCGGTGCCGTATTCCTTGTAATAGGCGGCGACGAATTCCTTGTTCTGCGGCCGCGTCGCGTCGGAGGTATAGATGCCCGAGGTGACGAGCCCGATCGCCTGGTCGCCGATGTTCTTGAGCTCTTCGTCAGGCACCAGGTCCTCGGTCGAGATGATGGAAACGCCGGCGCCCTTCAGATCGAGGTCGCGCGCCGCCTTCATCACCGAGGTCGCCTGCGCGCCCGCCGGCACGAAGATGTAAAGCACGTCGGGCTTGGCGTCCTTGACCTTTTGCAGATAGGGCGCGAAGTCGGGCGTCGTCGGCGGCGGCGGGAATTTCACCTGGCCGAGCACCTGGCCGCCCGCCTCGGTGAAGGCCTTGGAGAAGGCGCCCGAGCCCTCGTTGCCGGGCGCGTAGTCGGTATTCGCGACGAACGCCTTCTTGTAGCCGTGCTTGGCCGCCCATTGGCCGAGCGGATAGGCCTGCTGCGTCAGCGTGAAGGACGTGCGCACCATGAACGGCGACATGCCCACGGCCGGCAGCGCCGCGGCGTTCATGCTGATGGTCGGCACCTTGGCCTCGGTCGCGACCGGCGCCACCGACATGAAATTGGGCGACCACACGAAGCCGGTGAGGATGTTGACGTGATCGCGCGTCACCAATTCCTGCGCCAGGCGCTTGGCCGTTTCCGGATTGAGGCCGGTGTCGTCGCGCTCGATGAGCTGGATCGACACGCCCGCCGGCAAATCCTTCTGGTGCAGCTTGTAATAAAGCTGGAGGCCGCGCTCGAGCATGTCGCCCTGCTGCGAATCCGGGCCGGAGAAGGTGTTGATGACGCCGACCTTGACCGTCTGCGCCGACGCCGCGCCCGCGAGCAGCGCCAACGCCGCGACCGGCGCGAAGAGCTTGATCTTATCCATTCTTGCCGTCTCCCTTGCCGCCCGGCCGTTCCTCCGGCGCGGGCGCGGCGCACTATAAGGGGGCGGCAACGGTGAGGCAATAAAGCGGCAGCTCACGCCGGATTGTGCCGCGTCGTCAGATCGCCGCGCGCGAGGCTGTCGTGATAATGGTTCAAGGCCCACGCGACCGACGGGAATGCGAGGTCCGGCCACGGGATCTCGTCCCATGTGAACAGCCGCACCTCGAGGCTTTCCGGTCCCGCCGCGATCTCGGGCGAGACGAGCTGCGCGCGATAGATCAACTGCACCTGGCTGATGCGCGGGATGTCATAGACCGCGAGCAAGCCCTCGATCGCGATCTCGGCGCGCGCTTCCTCCCATGCCTCGCGCACGGCGCCGTGCGCGCTCGCTTCGTTCAGCTCGAGATATGCCCGCCGGCAGGGTCCAGTAGCCGGCGCGCGGATCGATGGCGCGGCGGCAGAGCAGAATGCGCTCGCCCCAGCGGGCGACCGCGCCCACCACGATCTTCGGATTCTCGTACGCGATGAAGCCGCAATCGGGACAGACCTTGCGCTCGCGCGTGTCGCCGTCGGGAATTGTCAGAAGGCTCGGACCGCGCGCGAGCGGCGGCTCGGACATCTCACACCAGGATGTCGACGAGGCGCCCGCGCACGCGCCGCGGGTCGGCGGCGAACTCGCGCGGGACCGGGTTGCGCGCGTCGCGCTTTGCCACCGCGGTGACGCGCCAAGCCTGCGGCACGCCGGGCCGCTCGCCGGCGCCGGGCGGAATGACGAGCTCTCTTCCGGTCTCGATGCGCACGGAAGAAGACTATCACCGCTCGGCCCCGAGCGGCAATCGAGGTTATCGTTTGGTTAACGCGGCGACGCCGGGCAAATCGCGCCCTTCGATGAATTCGAGGAAGGCGCCGCCCGCGGTCGAGACATAGGAAAGCTCGTCGATCACGCCGGCCTGGCCGAGCGCCGCCACCGTGTCGCCGCCGCCGGCGATGCTCCTGAGCTTGCCGTCGCGCGTCAACTGCGCCGCGATCTTGGCGAGCGCGCGGGTCGCTTCGTCGTAGGGCTTCGTCTCGAACGCGCCGACCGGGCCGTTCCACAAGAGCGTGCGGCTCTTTCGCATCGCCGCGCCGAGCAGCGCCACGCTCTTGGGTCCGAGATCGAGGATCATGCGGTCCCGCGGCACGCGCTCGATCGGCACGACCTCGCTCGCGACGCCCGGCGCGAGTTTTGCCGCCACCACCGCATCGACCGGCAGCAGCAATTCGACCCGGCGCGCCTCGGCCTTGGCGAGAATTTTGCGCGCCCCCTCCTTCATGTCGCGCTCGACGAGCGAGGCGCCGATCTCGACGCCCTTCGCAGAGAGCAGCGTGTTCGCCATGGCGCCGCCGATCGCCAGCACGTCGACCTTGGCCATCAGGAAATCGAGCAAGTCGAGCTTGGTCGAGACCTTCGATCCCGCGACGATCGCCATGACCGGATGCTCGGGCGTTTCGAACGCCGCCGCGAGCGCTTCGAGCTCGGCCTGCATCAATCGTCCCGCCGCCGCCGGCAGAAGATGGGCGATCGCCTCGATCGAGGCGTGCGCGCGGTGCGAGGCCGAGAACGCGTCGTTGACATAGATGTCGCCAAGCGCCGCGAGCTTGCGCGCAAACGCGTCGTCGTTCTTCTCTTCCTCGGGGTGGAAGCGGAGATTTTCGAGCAGGCCGACATCGCCGCGCTTCAGGGTCTTCACCATCTCCTGCGCCTCGGGCCCGATGCAGTCGCGCGCGAACACGATGGTGCGCCCGTGCAATGACCGCGACAGCGCCGGCACGACCTGCGCCAGCGAGAGTGCAGGCTCGCGCCCCTCGGGCCGCCCGAAATGCGACATCACGACGACGCGTGCGCCCTTTTCCAGAAGCTCGAGGATGGTGGGCGCCAGGCGCTCGATCCGCGTCGCGTCGGCGACCTTGCCGTCCTGCACCGGCACGTTGAGATCGGCGCGCAGCAGCACCGTCTTGCCGGAAGGATCGATGTCGTCGAGCGTCAGAAATTTCGGCATGGGCTCGGCTCGGTGATCCCCCAGTAAACGGCTCGGCAACTGTCCCGTTGCTTACACCGTCATGGCCGGGCTTGTCCCGGCCATCCACGAGTTGAATGAGCACCGTCTAACACGTGGATGCCCGGCACGAGGCCGGGCATGACGATGCTATTTCTGCATCAATGAGATCGGCAGCCGCCGCTCACGCGTCCGAAAGCGGGACCCACGGAATGCAGGCGACGTCGATCCCTTCGTCGGCGAGCTTCTTCGATTCTGCCGGCGTCGCTTCGCCATAGATGCCGCGGGCGCGGCCCTCGCCGCGATGGATGCGGCGCGCCTCCTCGGCGAATTGCGGGCCGACATAGTCGCAGTTCGATTCGACCTGCTTGCGCATCTCGCGCAGCATGACCCGCATCTCGGCAGGCGACGGCGGTCTGTCCGGCAGCTGCGGCGACTGCGGCGCGGGCGCCGCCGCCGGCGTCTCCGGCCGCTCGACCCGCGCGGCGCGTTCGGCCGGCTCGGCGCGTTCGCCCCGCGCGTTCGCCGCGCGAGCGGCCGAGCCGCGGCGCCATCGGCGCCTTCTCGACCGCAGTGTCGCCGCACACCGGACATTCGATCGCGGCCTTCGCGTGCTGCCGGTCATAGGCGGCGTTGTCGCGGAACCAGCCTTCGAATTCGTGCTCCTTGGAGCACCGGAGCCGGAACAGGATCATAGGTTTCACATAGGGTTAGCAGTCGCGCCCGTCAAGTGCCGGCGGCCCCGGGCGGGGCGAACGGCCGGTCGTGGGTTAACGACGGGACCGCGCTGCGCGCCTCGTCGGCCTTTGCCGGGTCGATCTCGGCCAGGATCACGCCGGGCTCGTCGCCGCCCTCGGCCAGGATCTCGCCCCACGGCGCCACGATCAGCGAATGGCCATAGGTGCGCCGCCCCTCGGCATGCTCGCCGCATTGCGCCGGCGCGAAGACGAAGCAGAAATTCTCGATCGCGCGCGCGCGCAACAGCACGTGCCAATGGGCGCGGCCGGTCGGCACGGTGAAAGCCGAGGGGATGGTGAGGAACCGTGCGCCGGCCTGCGCCAGCGTGCGGTAGAGCTGCGGGAAGCGCAAATCGTAGCACACGGTCATGCCGAGCACGCCCCACGGCAGTTGCGCGAGCGCGGCGCGCTCGCCCGGCCGGAACGCCGCCGATTCGCGATAGCTTTCGCCGCCCTGGAGCGACACGTCGAACATGTGGATCTTGTCGTAGCGCTGGGCGAGCTTGCCATCGGGCGCGATCAGGATCGAGCGGTTGCGGAGCCGCTCGTCGCCCGCCTCCTGCACCACGATCGAGCCGAGCAGAAGCCACGCGCCGGTCTCGCGCGCGAGCTCGCGGAAGGCGGCGAGCATGGCGTGCTCGCCCTCGGGCTTCGCCTTTTCGACGCGCAAGCCGCGCCGCGGCTCGATCATGTCGCTCACTTCGGGCGTCATGATGAGGTCGGCGCCCGCGGCGCGCGCGCGGCGCACGAGCGCCGCCGCCGCCGCGATGTTGGGCTCGATCTCGCGGCCGGAGGAAAGCTGGATGCAGGCGGCCGTGAAGCTTTGGCTCACGCTGTGAGCCCGAGCAGCTGGTCGAGCGCGCCCTTGCGCTCGAGCGCGGCCAGCTCGTCCGAGCCGCCGACATGCCGGCCGTCGATGAAGATCTGCGGCACCGTGGTGCGCCCGCCGGCGCGCTCGACCATCTCGTCGCGCTGGTCCGGATGCTCCAGCAGATCGATTTCCTCGTAGGCGACGCCCTTCTTGTCGAGCAGCGCCTTGGCGCGCGCGCAATAGCCGCAGAACATCGTCGAATAGATCTCGACCCGAGCCATGATCGCACCCGCCTTTATCCATGCTCCATCTGGGGATTGCCGCGCCGCGGTCAAGTTTCCTCCCGGACCGTGCGCGCAAGCGTCAGCGCATCGACCGCGCGCGCGCCCGGCGCGCAGCAGGACGCGCGCGCATTCCTCGACCGTGGCGCCGGTGGTCAGAACGTCGTCGACGAGGAGGACCCTCTTGCCGCGGATGTCGGCGCGGCGCCCCACGGCAAAGGCCCCGGCGACGTTGCGGCGGCGGCCCGCGGCGCTGCGCGTGCCCTGCGACGGCGTGCGGCGCCGGCGCACCAGGAAGTCGGCGCCGACCGGCGGCCCGCCGCGCCCGGCCAGCGCATGGGCGAGCACGGCCGCCTGGTTGTAGCGGCGCGCGAACAGCCGCGTCCAATGGAGCGGCACCGGCACGATCACGTCGGCCTCGGCGATGAGGCCCGCTCCCGCGCGCCGCATCCACAGGCCCATGGCCGGCGTGAGATGGAGCCGGTCGCCATGCTTCAGCGCCAGGATGAGGTGCCGGCTTTCCTCGTCATAGCGCAGCGCCGCGCGGGCGCGGGCAAAGGCGGGGTGCTCGCGCGCGCACGCGCCGCACAGCGCGTCCGCGCCGAGGTCATAGGCGAACGGCAGGCCGCAGCAGGCGCAGCACGGGGCGCCGAGGAAGGTGATGGCGCGCCAGCACGGGGCGCACAGCGCGCCCGCGGCGGCGACCGGCTCGCCGCAGCGCAGGCAGCGCGGCGGCAGCAGCAGGTCGAGCACCGCGCCTGCGGCGCGGCGCAGGGCGGGCGCTGGCGCGAGCGTCAGCATGGCGAAATGGGACGCGCGCGCCGGGCTTTTGTCAACGCCGGCGCCACACCGCTCACCCGACTCGGTCCCCGCTGGGGAGGGTGAGGGGAGGGTCGCCGTTTCTCCGCCGCCGTGCCATATAGCGGTGATGGTCTCGTCGCCGATCCAGGTGTTCGACCCGCGCGCCGTGCGCCGCCATCGCGCGCGGGCGCTGGCGGGAGCCGGGAACGGGCTCGCGGCGGAAGCCGCGCTCCGGCTCGCCGAGCGGCTCGACGACGTGACGCGGCGCTTTCCCGTGGCGCTCGATCTCGGCTGCGGCGGCGGCGCGCTGCGCCGCGCGCTCGCCGGAAAAAGGCGGCATCGAGCGTCTCTACTCGGCCGATCCGGCCTTTGCCTGCGCCGCCGCGGCGCCCGCGCCGCGCCTCGCCGCCGAGGCCGAGGCGTTGCCGTTCGCGCCGGCATCGTTCGACCTCGTCGCGAGCGTCCTCGCGCTGCACTGGACGAACGACCTTCCGGGCGCGCTCTTGCAGCTGCGCCACGCGCTGAAGCCGGACGGGCTGTTGCTCGCCAATCTGTGGGGCGGCGACACGCTGTCGGAGCTGCGCCGCGCGCTGGTCGAGGCCGAGGCCGAGGCGAGGAGGGCGCGAGCCCGCGCGTCTCGCCCTTCGCCGAACAGGGTGCGAGCCCGCGCGTCTCGCCCTTCGCCGACGTGCGCGATCTGGGCGCGCTGCTGCAGCGCGCCGGCTTCGCCCTGCCGGTGGTCGATTGCGACCGCATCGAGGTGACTTACGCCGACGCGCTGGCGCTGATGCGCGATCTGCGCGCGATGGGCGAGACGAACGCCGTCATCGAGCGCCGCAAAAGCTTCTCGCGGCGCGCGACCTTGGCCGCCGCCGGCGCGCGCTACGCCGCGCTGTTCGGCTCCGCGGGCCGCATCACTGCGACGTTCGAGCTCGTGACCTTGACCGCCTGGGCGCCGCACGAGACGCAGCCGAAACCCTTGCGCCCCGGCAGCGCCGCGCACCGCCTCGCCGACGCGCTCGGCACGGCCGAGCGTCCGGCCGGCGGCAAGGCCGCGCCCTGAGGCCTGTGGATGAATTTCGCGCGGTCGTTGTGAATTGCGGGGATAGCGCGAGTGGGCCGCGTGTCCGCGCGGCTTCGGCCGCCCCCCTTCCCGTGCGCAATCCGGCGCAAGAACGGCGCATGAAATTGGACTTTTCGGCGCTTGCTTTGCGCGGTCGCATCGGGCCACATCAGACCCGCGAAGGAGTGCGTGATGGCCGAGGCCAAGACATTGTTTCCCGGCAGCGGCGCTGCCGCCGAGCCGGCGCCGCTCGGCGCGCCGCGCACCGGCATCCTGCCCTATCAGCAGCTGCGCGCCATGCTGCGCGAGCACGAGATCGTGGCGCTGTCGGCGGAGATTCTGGCCGACCAGCTGCAGCCGGCGAGCATCGATCTGCGCCTCGGCACGGTGGCCTATCGCGTGCGCGCGAGCTTCCTGCCCGGGCGCGGCGCCAGCGTGCGCGACCGCATCGAGCAGCTCGACGCTTACGCGATCGATCTTTCCAACGGCGCGGTCTTGGAAAAAGGCTGCGTCTATGTCGTGCCGCTGCTGGAGCAGCTCGCGCTGTCGCAATCCTCGGGCATCACCGGCTTCGCCAATCCGAAAAGCTCGACCGGCCGGCTCGACGTGCTGACGCGCTTGATCGCCGACCGCTCGGAACTCGTTCGACCAGGTCGAGCGCGGCTATCAGGGCCCGCTCTATGTCGAGATCGCGCCGCGCACGTTTTCGATCGTGGTGCGCGCCGGCACGCGCCTCAACCAGCTCCGCTTCCGGCGCGGCTCGCCGCAGATCGCCGTCACCGAGATCCAGCGCCTGCATGAGCAGGGCCAGCTCGTGCTCGGCGACGACGAGCCCAACATCCGCGAGAAGCTCGTCGGCGTCACCATCGACCTCGAAGGCGAGGGGCCGCGGCGCGTTGATCGGCTATCGCGCCAAGAAGCACACCGACCGCATCGACATCGACAAGATCGCCGCCTACGACCCGTTGGAATTCTGGGAGCCGATAAATTTCCGCCGCTACCGCTCGATCGTGCTCGACCCCAACGAGTTCTACATCCTGATGACGCGCGAAGCGGTGCGCGTGCCGCCCGATTACGCCGCCGAGATGGTTGCCTACGACACCGCGGTCGGCGAATTCCGCGTGCATTACGCCGGGCTTCTTCGATCCCGGCTTCGGCTGGGACACGAGCGGCGGCGTGAGCAAGGCCGTGCTCGAAGTGCGCTCGCACGAGGTGCCGTTCATGCTCGAGCACGGCCAGACCGTGGGCTGGCTCCGGTACGAGCGCATGATGGCGCGGCCCGACCGGCTCTACGGCGCCGCGATCGGCTCCACATATCTCAACCAGGGATTGGCGCTCTCCAAGCAGTTCCACCGGCCCGGCTGATGGCGGCGCCGCTCGGTCCGGCGCCGGGCTCGCCCACGGGCGCCCTAGTCGCTGCGCCGGGTTTCGTGTTATGACGGCACGGGCTTGCACTCGGCACGTTGTGGAGGGGCGCATGGGGCGCGCGATGCGGCGATTTCGGCCGTTCGGGAGCGCAGTCGCGGCGCTCGTTCTGTCTAGCGTTCTGCTATCGGGCGGCGCTTCCGCCTACACGGTCCAGCAAGCGCGCGACATCTTCGACATGCTCGACACCAATCACGACGGCAAGGTCACGAAGCTCGAATTCGAGACCAACAAGATAGACGCGTTCTATTTCCGCGCCCGGTCCGACGAGCAGGACCCGCGCCTGCGCTTCGAGGATACCGGCCTCTCGCGCGAATTCTTCGAGCGGGCCGATAACGGCCACAAGGGCTATCTCACCGGCCTCGATCTCGCCGACGCCATCCACTACGAGGACATCGACGTGAAGCATCACGGCTCCTTCACGTTCGAGGATTTCCTCGCGGGTCTCAAGACCATCAGCCGGTGAGCGCGCACCTGGTCGAATGCCACGATTGCGGCCTGCGCCTCGCGCTGGCGCCGTTCGACCTGGGCGTCGTCGCGCACTGCCCGCGCTGCTCCGCGCATTTGCGCGGGCACGGCGCGCGCGACGCGGCGCTGGCGCTCGCCCTCACCGGCCTCGTCCTCATCTTCCTCGCCAATTTCATGCCGTTCCTGTCGTTCGGCATGGAGGGGCAGGTCGACCAGGCGAGCCTCGCCACCGGCGCCGTCGCGCTCTACGGCGATGGTCTGTGGCCGCTCGCGGTCCTCATCGTGGTGCTGACGATCGCGGCGCCGGCCTTGAAGCTCGGCGCCATAACCTGGGTGCTCGTCGGGCTGAAGCGCGGCCGGCCCTCGCGCCTGCTCGTTCCGATCCTGCGCCGCATCGACGAGCTGCATCCGTGGTCGATGATCGAGGTCTATCTCCTCGGCCTCTTCGTCGCCTACGTGAAGCTGACGGCGCTCGCGACCGTCGAGCTCGGCGTCGCCGTCTATGCGCTGGGCGCGCTCGTCGTCGTGATGGCGGCGGTCGACCACTTCATCGATTTCGACGAGCTCTGGGACGAGGTCGAGCGCAAGGGCCTCGCCGTGGTGCCGCCGCCGCCTGAAGGGGCGGCGCTCGCGCGCTGCGGGGTGTGCGGCCTCGTCAGCGCGGATGAGGGCGCGCATGCGCGCTGCCCGCGCTGCCGCGCGCACCTCCATCGCCGCAAGCCCGACAGCATCGCGCGCTGCTGGGCGCTCATCCTCACCGCGGCGATCCTCTACATCCCCGCCAACGTCTATCCGATCATGACCGTGATCTCGTTCGGCGCCGGCTCGCCCGACACGATCCTGTCGGGCGTGAAGCATTTGATCGAGTCCGGCATGTGGCCGCTCGCGCTCCTGGTGTTCTTCGCCAGCATCACCGTGCCGGTGCTGAAGATCGTCGGCCTCGTGCTCCTGCTGCTGACGACGCAAAAGGGGACGCGCTGGCACTTGCGCGACCGCACGCGGCTCTACCGCGTCATCGAATTGGTCGGGCGCTGGTCGATGATCGACATCTTCATGCTGTCGATCCTGGTGGCGCTGGTGCGGCTTGGCGCGCTCGCGACCGTCGTTCCCGGCGTCGGCGCGATCTCGTTCGCCGCGGTCGTCGTCACCACCATGTTCGCGGCGATGGCGTTCGACCCGCGCCTCATGTGGGACAGCGCCGGAGAGAACCGATGACGGTCGAGGAGCGCGGCGCGCCCGACCTGCCGCGCGCCGATCTCAGGCGGCGCTGGCGCCTGTCGCCGATCTGGGCGATCCCGATCGTCGCCTTGCTTCGTCGCCGGGTGGCTCGCCTACACGACGCTCTCCTCGCACGGCCCCACCATCACCATCAGCTTCCGCACCGGCGAGGGGATCGAGGCCGGCAAGACCCGCGTCAAGCACAACGACGTCGAGCTCGGCGTCGTCGACAAGGTCGAGCTCACGCCCGATCTCTCGCATGTCATCGTCACCGCCAGCATGAACAAGATGGCGGGGGCGCACCTGACCGCCGGCACGCGCTTCTGGGTCGTGCGCCCGCGCGTCAGCCTCAGCAATTTCTCCGGCCTCGAGACGCTGCTGTCGGGGGCCTATATCGAGATGGATCCGGGCGAGGGCGAGGCGGCGCGCGAATTCGTCGGGCTCGAGGATCCGCCGGTCGTGCGCGCCGACGTGCCCGGCACCGAGTTCATCCTCGACGCCGACCGGCTCGGCTCGCTCGGCCCCGGCTCGCCCGTCTATTTCCATGGCGTCAAGGTCGGCGAGATTCTCGGCAGCGAGTTCGACTACGCCAAGGGCAAGCTCACGATCCACGCCTTCGTCAACAAGCCCTATGACCAGCTCGTCCATCCGGCGACGCGCTTCTGGAACGATAGCGGCATCACCGTCAATGCCGGCGTCTCGGGCGTGAAGATCGAGATGGAGTCGCTGCAGGCGCTCATCACCGGCGGCGTCGGCTTCGACACGTTGCCGGGCGGCGGCGGCAACATCACCGACGTGGCGACGGCGCAGAGCGATTTCCCGCTCTATGGCGACCGCGAGGCCGCGTTCGAGGCGACCTATGCGCAGCGCGTGCCGTTCATCGTCGAGTTCGACGACTCCGTGCACGGGCTCGAAGTGGGCGCGCCGGTCGAATTCCGCGGCATCAGGGTCGGCAACGTCACCGACATCCGCCTCCTCTACGACACCGCGCAAAACCGCATCCGCATCCCGGTGACGCTCGCCTTCGAGCCGCAGCGGGTCGAGCGTACCGGCCTCGCGACGGCGCAGGCATCGACCATCGAGAACGTGATGCGGGCGATGGCCGGCTTCGTGCAGAGCGGCCTGCGCGCGCAGCTCCGCTCCGAAAGCCTCATCTCCGGCCAGCTCATCGTCGCCTTCGACTTCTTCCCCGACGCGCCGCCGGCGCAGATCCGCTTCGAGGGCAAGATCCCGGTGCTGCCGTCCGTGTCGTCCGACATGGCGAGCATCGAGGCGACCGCGAGCGGGCTCCTGGTGCGGCTCTCCGGGCTCGCCGACCGCGTCGCGAAGATGCCCTTGGAAGGCGTCATCGCCGATACGCGCGGCGCGCTCCAGGCGATGCAGAGGCTCGCCGACGAGCCGCAGATCCGCGGCGTGCTCGGCACGGCCAACACGACGCTCTCCTCGGCCACCAAGACGCTCAACCAGGCGAACGAGACGCTGACCCAGCTCGACGCGCTCTTGAGCTCCGCCAATGCCGGCTACGGCAACGGCTCGGAGGTGCGCCGCGGCCTCGTCGACCTGCTGCGCCAGCTGCAGGACACGGCGCGTTCGATGAAGGCGCTCGCCGACGCGCTCGAACAACATCCGGAATCGCTCATCCGCGGCAAGGGAGAACTGCCGTGATGCGAATATTTTTCGCCTGTCTCGCCGCCGCGGCGCTCGTCGCATGCCATTCGCCGGACCCGACGCTCTACACGCTCGTGCCGATCGCCGGCACGCCCGATGCGGCGCCCGCGGGCGCCGCCGCCTTGGCGCGCATGGAGGTCGCGCGCTATCTCGACCGGCCGCAGATCGTGCGCCGCCACGACGTCTACGCGCTCGCCACCGACGACACCGAGCGCTGGGCCGAGCCGCTCGACGAGATGATGCCGCGCGTCCTCGTCGCCGAGCTGACCGAGCGTCTGCCGCACATGAGCATCGCGCAATCCTCGAGCGGCATGCTGGGCGACACGGACACGAACCTCGCCGTGTCGATCGACCGCTTCGACGTCGATCCCGATGGCACCGTCGTGCTCGACGCGCGCTGGTCGGTGCGCGGCCGGACCGGCGCGGGCCCGCTCGACGGCGCCGAGATCAGGCAGCACGCGGCATCGTCCGGAACGGGCGATCTCGTCGCCGCGATGAGCGGCTGCCTGGCCCAGCTGAGCGACCGCCTCGCCGCCGCGCTCGCCGCCGCGAAGTGACCCCTCGACGGAGCGCATTGAAAAAATCCGCCCGCCGGTCCCTAATAGGCGTGGTGGTACCTTTTCCGAACAACCAGAACATTGGGGGCTTCGTCATGAAAACGAAACATGTTGCTATGGCTTTCGCGTCGGTTCTCTCGCTGGCCGCGCTCGGCGGCTCGACCGCGCCGGCGCTGGCTCAGTCGGGGCAGGCCGGCGTGATGGCCGGCGTCCTCACCTGCGACGTCGCCAGCGGCTGGGGCTTCGTGTTCGGGTCCTCGAAGGACCTGAAGTGCACCTACTCGAACGGCAGCGCCAGCGAGCATTACACCGGCTCGATCAGCAAGTTCGGCGTCGATATCGGCTATACGCAGTCGTCCGTCATCGTGTGGACGGTGCTCGCGCCGAGCAACAACGTGTCCAAGGGCGCGCTCGCGGGCACTTATGTCGGCGCGACCGGCAGCGCGGCCGTGGGCGGCGGCGTCGGCGCCAACGTGCTGATCGGCGGCGGCCAGAATTCGATCTCGCTGCAACCGGTGAGCTTCTCGGGCGGCACCGGCCTCAACGTCGCCGGCGGCATCGCCGGCATCATGCTCCAGCCGGCGAGCTGAGCCGCTAGTCCAGCTCTTCGAGCGTCCGCCGCAGCGCCGCCACCAGCGGCGCGTCGGCGGGCGGCATGGCATAGGACGCGAAGTCGTGCGGCGCGACCCAGGCAAGCGCCTGGCCCTCGCGCGCGCACGGCTCGCGCTCCCAGCGCCGCACGAGGTAAAGCAACAGCACGACGTGGAAGCCCTCGTAGGCGTGCGAGGCGAACGCGACGGGCGCGAGCGCGTCCGGTGCGACGGCGATGCCGAGCTCCTCGGCGAGCTCGCGCGCGAGCGCCGCCTCGGGCGTCTCGCCCGGCTGCAACTTGCCGCCGGGAAATTCCCACAGACCCGCCATCGACTTGCCGCGCGGCCGCTCGGCCAGCAGCACGCGGCCCGCGCGATCGACCAGCGCCGCGCACACGACCGAAAGCGGCGAGGCTCCCGCGCTCACTCGAGCGCTTCGGCGTGGACGCGCCGCACGCAGCGCAGCTTGAGCTTCGCCTGCTCGCTCTTGGGCTTGAAGATGTGGCCGCTGATGATGTCGCCGCGCCGGTGCGCCTCGACCACCACGACGAAGTCGGGACTGTCGCCGAACCCCGTCGAAAGCGGGCCGCTGTGATGGATGATGCGCGCCTCGCCGCTGATGGCGCCGCTGCGCTCGCCGCAATGGCCGTAATAGAAATAGAAACTGTCGCCGCCCGAGAGCCGGCCCTTCTCGAACAGCACGACGCCGCCCGATTGCCATTCGCCGGCCACCTCGAACGCGATCGTCCACAGCCCGTCGAGTTCCGCCATCGCCCACCCCGCCTCGCTCAGCTGCGATAGCTGCCGTTGATGTCGATGTAACGATGCGTGAGGTCGCATGTCCAGACCCGTGCGCGGCCCTTGCCGATGCCGAGGTCGATGGCGATGGCGATGTCGCGGCCCTTCATGTGCGCGCTGACCGGCGCCTCGTCATAGCCCGGCACCGGGCCGCCGGCTTCGGCGATGGTGACGCCGCCGACCCGGATGGCGAGCCGGTCGCGGTCGGCCTTCTCGCCGCACTTGCCGACCGCCGCGACGATGCGGCCCCAATTCGCGTCGCCCGCGGCCAGCGCCGTCTTGACCAGCGGCGAATTGCCGACCGCGAGCGCGATCTTGCGCGCCGCGCGCGATGAGGCCGCGCCCGTGACCTCGATGGTGACGAATTTTTCCGCGCCCTCGCCGTCCTTCACGACCTGTTGCGCCAATTCGATCATGACCTTGTCGAGCGCGCGCTTGAACGAGCGCAGCGCCGGCGCCTGGGCATTCGCGGGCGGCGCGTTGCCGGCCCGTCCGGTCGCGGCGAGCAGCACCGTGTCGCTGGTCGAGGTGTCGCCATCGACCGTGATGGCGTTGAACGAGCGCTCGGTCGCGGGCTTGAGCAGCGCCTGCAGCACGGGCGCCGGTATGGCGGCGTCGGTGAAGAAGAAGGCCAGCATCGTCGCCATGTCGGGCGCGATCATGCCCGAGCCCTTGGCGATGCCGTTCACCGTCACCGCCACGCCGTCGATCGCGGCCGTCGCGGTCGCGAGCTTCGGGAACGTGTCGGTCGTCATGATCGCCGCGGCGGCGGCGCGCCAGCCGAGCGGGCTCGCCTCGGCGATGGCTCCGGGCAGCGCCGCCACGATCTTCTCGGCGGCAAGCTGTTCGCCGATGACGCCGGTCGAGGCGATATAGACCTGGCGCGGGTCGCAGCCGAGCGCTTGTGCCGCGGCCGCGGCCGTCGCTTCGCATGCGGCCCGGCCCGCGCGGCCGGTGAAGACGTTGGCATTGCCGGCATTGACGACGATCGCGCGCGCGGCGCCACGGCCGCCGGCGAGACACTGGCGGCACCAGTCGACCGGCGCGCCCGGCATTTGCGAGCGCGTGAACACGCCGGCGACAGTGGTCCCCGGGTCGAGCACCGCCACCATGAGGTCGCTGCGGTCGCGATAGCGGATGCCGCACTGCGCCGCCGCGAGCTTGACGCCGGCGATCGGCGGCAGCTCGGCGATCCGCTCCGGCGCCATCGGCGAGACGGGCATGGGAGCTGCGTCCCTCGAGGGGGAGGCAAGGTGGGGTCGCCGCCGCATGACCGCTACTTGCCCAGGTTCTGCGTCGACGGCGCCAGCGTCGGCGGGCCGGAGGCGGGCGGCAGTTCGCCCGGCGTGCCGTTCTGCAGCGGCAGGATCTGCGGCTGGCCGGCGGCGGCGGGCGGGGGCGCGGCCGATGCGGCGGCGGGCGTGGCGCCCGGCGCCGGGCTCGCCGCGGCCTGGGGCGCCGCGGCCGGGCCCATCTTGGCCGGCGTGCCGTCGGCGTTGAACAGCTCGATCTTCGCCGTCGCGGCCAGCTCCTTGATGCGGGCGTCGGCGATCTCCTGCGCCATCTGGCGCGCGATCTGGGGGGCGATCTCCTCGTAGGTCGGCGGCTTCGCCTGGCGGCGGTCCTCGACCTTGATGACGTGCCAGCCGAACTGCGTCTTGACCGGGGTCTGCGTGAATTCGCCGGTCTTCAGCGCGAAGGCGGCCTGGGCGAATTCCGGCACCATGTCCTTCTCGCCGAAATAGCCCAAATCGCCGCCCGAGGTCTTGCCGGCGGGATCGGTCGTCTTCTCGCTCGCGAGCTTGGCGAAATCCGCGCCCTTCTTGAGCTGCTCGATGATCTGCTTCGCCTCGTCCTCGGTCGGCACCAGGATGTGGCGCGCGTGCACCTCCTCGTGCGGCGCGGCCTGCTTGACGTACTCGTCGTATTTCTCGCGCAGCTTCGCCTCGGTCACTTCCTTCTTGGCGATGTCGCCGAAATAGGCGTTGGCCAGGAGCTCGTTCTCGTTCAAGGCGAGGATCTGCTTGACGCGCGGATCGTCGTTGACCTTGGCCTTGCGCGCGGCCTCGGCCGCGAGATCGAGCGCGATGAGCTGGTTGAGCAACCGCGGATAGAGTTGGTCGGGCGGCTGTTGCTGCACCTGCTGCGGCAGATTGGCGCGCATCGCGTCGAGGTCCGAGCGGTGGATCGCGACGCCGTTGACGCGGGCGAGGACGGGGTCGGCGGCGGTTGCCGCGGGCGCCGCAGCCGCGGGCTTCGCCTGTTCCTTCTTCGGCGTCTCCTTCTTCGCCGGGGCCGTTTGCGCAAAGGCGGGCGCCACGCAGAGGCAAAGCAAGAGCAGGCCGAGGAGTGCGCGAGGCGCCATGGAATATCCCTGGGAGTTGGGGCGGAGGCGAGGGAGATAAAGCATATCGCTGCCGCCGGAACAAGCGGCCACGGCGACTCGTGATCGGGCGCGGCATGACAAACATGCGTCCTGCGACGGACGCAGGCCCGTCGGCGGCGCGCGCGCCCCCGTGAATTGACACCCGGCGTGAGCGGCCCTATCTGTCGCTTGGCCTCGGCCCCAGCCAATCGCCACGTTTCGAGGTATTGATGATCGGCGCCCTTGCCCGCCGGCTCTTCGGCTCCGCAAATGATCGTTTCGTCAAGGGCCTGCAGCCGCTGGTCGACGACATCGCCGCGGCCGAGCCCGAGCTGTCAGCGCTCTCGGACGAAGATTTGCGCGCCCGCACCGCGCTCCTGAAGCAGCGCCACGCCGACGGCGAGGCGCTCGACGATCTCATGGTCGATGCCTTCGCGACCGTGCGCGAGGCCGCCAAGCGCACGCTCGGCCAGCGCCATTTCGACGTGCAGATGATGGGCGGCAACGTGCTCCATCGCGGCATGATCGCCGAGATGAAGACGGGCGAAGGCAAGACGCTCGTTGCGACGCTTCCGGTCTACCTGAACGCGCTCGCGGGCAAGGGCGTCCACGTCGTCACCGTGAACGACTACCTGGCCAAGCGCGACAGCGAGTGGATGGGGCAGATCTACCGCTTCCTCGGCCTCACCGTCGGCTGCATCGTGCACGGGCTCGACGACAACGAGCGGCGCGCGGCCTATGCCGCCGACGTGACCTACGGCACCAACAACGAGTTCGGCTTCGACTATCTGCGCGACAACATGAAGTTCCGGCTCGAGGAGATGGTGCAGCGCCCGTTCAACTACGCGATCGTGGACGAGGTCGAATTCGATCCTGATCGACGAGGCGCGCACGCCGCTCATCATCTCGGGTCCGGCCGAGGATTCGTCCGAGCTCTACCGCTCCGTCGACAAGCTCATCCCCAAGCTCGCGCCCGAGGATTACGAGAAGGACGAGAAGCAGCGCACCGTGACGCTCAGCGAATTGGGCGTCGAGCGCATCGAGGAGCTGCTGCGCGAAGCCGGCCTCATGGAGATCGGCACGCTCTACGACATCCACAACATCCACCTGACGCACCACGTCAACCAGGCGCTGCGCGCGCACAAGCTGTTCGCGCGCGACACCGACTACATCGTGCGCGAGGACAAGGTCGTCATCATCGACGAGTTCACCGGCCGCATGATGGAAGGGCGGCGCTATTCCGAGGGCCTGCACCAGGCGCTCGAAGCGAAGGAAGGCGTCACCATCCAGAACGAGAACCAGACGCTCGCCTCGATCACCTTCCAGAATTATTTCCGCCTCTATCCGAAGCTCGCCGGCATGACCGGCACGGCGATGACCGAGGCGACCGAGTTCTCCGAGATCTACAAGCTCGACGTGATCGAGGTGCCGACCAACGAGCCGATGGTCCGCGCCGACAACGACGACGAGGTCTATCG
>CAWDPP010000034.1:0-14128 GCA_963804235.1 uncultured Alphaproteobacteria bacterium | reverse complement strand
ATGATCCGCGCCGACAACGACGACGAGGTCTATCGCTCGGCGGCGGAGAAATACGAGGCGATCCTCACGCGCATCCCTCGAATGCCGCGGGCGCGATCAGCCGGTGCTCGTCGGCACGGTCAGCATCGACAAGTCGGAGGCGCTTGCGGCGATCCTGAAAAAGCGCCAGGTGCCGCACCAGGTGCTGAACGCGCGCTATCACGAGCAGGAAGCCTATATCATCGCCCAAGCCGGCAAGCCCGGCGCCGTCACGATCGCCACCAACATGGCCGGCCGCGGCACCGACATTCAATTGGGCGGCAACGTCGACATGCAGCTCCGCCAGGAGCTCCCCGAGATCGCTGACGAAGCCGCGCGGGAAAAGCGCGCCGAGGCGATCCGCCAGGAGATCGGTGTCGCGCACGACGCGGTGGTGCAGGCCAGCGGGCTCTACGTCATCGGCAGCGAGCGCCACGAAAGCCGGCGCATCGACAACCAGTTGCGCGGCCGCTCCGGCCGCCAGGGCGATCCCGGCGCGTCGAAATTCTTCGTCTCGCTCGAAGACGACCTGCATGCGCATCTTCGGCTCCGAGCGCATGGACGGCATGCTGCAGAAGCTCGGGCTGAAGCCGGGCGAGGCGATCATCCATGCCTGGGTCAACAAGGCGCTCGAGAAGGCGCAGCAGAAGGTCGAGGCGCGCAACGACGAGATCCGCAAACACCTCTTGCGCTTCGATGACGTGATGAACGACCAGCGCAAGGTGGTCTATCAGCAGCGCCGCGAGATCATGGCGACGCCGGAGATCGCGCAGATGATCGTCGACATGCGGCACGACGTGATCGAGGGCGCGGTCGAGCGCGCCATCCCTGGCAAGGCGCTGCCCGACCAGTGGAACGTCGACGGCTTGAAGGGCGAATGCGCGCGCCTCCTGAGCCTCGATCTGCCGCTCGCCGACTGGGCCAAGGAGGAAGGCATTTCCGACGAGACGGTGACCGAGCGCGTCATCGCCGCGGCCGATGCCAAGATGGCGCAGAAAGCCGTCAATTACGGCGCCGACATCATGCGGCTGGCCGAGCGCTCGCTCCTGCTGCAGCTGCTCGACCAGATCTGGAAGGAGCATCTCCTGGCGCTCGACCATCTGCGCCAGGGCATCAATCTCCGGGCCTATGCGCAGCGCGATCCCTTGAACGAGTACAAGCGCGAGGCGTTCGAGCTGTTCCAGGAGATGCTGGTGCGCCTGCGCGAGCAGGTGACGAGCGTCCTCTGCCATGTCGAGCTGCGCGTCGAGCGGCCCGAGGATCTGGCGCCGAAGCGCGAGCCGCAGCGCATGGTCGAGCGCCACGACATGCTCGCCGAGCCGCTCAACGGCAATGGCGGCGTCGCCACTGCCACGGCAACGGCTGCCGCCGCCGTGACGGCGCCGTGGGCGCGCACGCCGCGCAACGCGCCGTGCCCGTGCGGCTCCGGCAAGAAATTCAAGCACTGCCACGGGCGCACGTAGCGCCCGCGCGCGCGGCGCTCAGCCGCTGAACGCGCCCCAGATGCCGCCGAACACGCCCAATCCCGCGACCAGCGTCGACGCCGCGATGACGAGCGTGCCATAGGCGCCGCCGAGGCGATGCTCCGGCGGCAGCACCTTCAGCGCGAGCAGCACCAGGAACCCCAAGACCAGCGGCAGCATCAGCGCGTTCATGACCTCGACGGCGATGTTGAGCATGACGAGGTCGGGCACGAGCGTCACCGCCGCCGCGCCGCCGATCACGGCGAGGCTGAACACGCCGTAGAACCACGGCGCCTCGAACGGCCGGTACTCGAGCGAGTGCTTGTAGCCTGCGACTTCGCCGAAACCCCACGCCGAGGCGAGCGACACCACGACCGCCGCCACCATCGCCGCGCCGATGATGCCGGCGCTGAACACCAAGCGCCCGACATCGGGGCCGAGGACGGGCGTCAGCGCCGTCGCGATGTCGCCGACCGTGTCGAGGCTCGCGCCCGGCCCGCCCGGCCCGCCCGCGCCGCGCGCGCCGATCGTCGCCGCGGTCGTGACCAGCACCGCCGCCATGATGAGCTGGGTGATGACCGCGCCCACGGCCGTATCCCAGCGCGCGTGGCGGTAATCCGCGATCCCGAGCCTTTTGTCGGCGACCGCCGACTGCTGATAGAAGATCATCCACGGCATGATGACGGCGCCGATATTGGCGGCGAGGAGATAAAGATAATTGCCGTTGCCGAGCGGCATGTGCGCGAGCCCGCGCGCGAGCTCGCCCACGGATGGGCGTGCCGCGAGAGCGACGCCGAAGAAGGCGAACTCGAACAGGCCGAGTGCGATCGCGATGCGCTCGACGCGCCGGTAGGAGCCGGTATAGACGACGATGAGCAGGAACCCGGCGGCCAACGCCACGCTCTCCCAGCGCGCAACGCCGAACATTTCGCCGACCCCGGCGATGCCGGAGAACTCGGTGAGGAGCGCGCCCACCGTCGCGATGCCGAGGCCGGTGACCGAAAGCCAGGCCCAGCCGCGCCCGAACGTGGCGCGGATCAGCTCGCCATGCCCCTTGCCGGTGAAGATGCCGAGCCGCACCGTCATCTCCTGCACGAAGAACAGGATCGGGATCAGGATGAATTGCGGCAGCAGCAGGCTGTAGCGCCATTGCGCGCCGCTTTGCGCCGCGGTGATGACGCTGCCGACATCGGTGTCGGCGAGCATGACGACGAGACCCGGCCCCATCACGGCGAGAAACGTCTTGAGGCGGGGGATTGCGGGCCGGGCGCTCAGCACGCGCTCGGTCATGGAATGCGAATGATATTCATTCTTATTTCTACTGTGCGTGTCGATTGGCCGTCAAGCCGGCGGGGATTCGGAGACTGGCAGAACGAACCCGTTTCGGCTCGCGCAGCGATTCCGCCGAACGAAGCCAATTTCGGCTGGTTCGACGCGTCGGCGACCCCCACCTCACCCGCTCGCTGCGCGGGTCCCTCCCTCTCCGCCCCAATGGGGCGGAGAGGTTGACCGCATGCGGTTGACGGGAGAGGTGGGGGGTCTTTTCGCGGAACGAACCCAATTTTTCGTGCGTCGTTCGGCCTCGCCCCCGCGCCTGCAGTCCGGAGCGCGGCCGAAGAGGGGCGTCTTTCTGCCGCTATTATGCCGTTAATTCCGTAGCTTAACGCATGGTGGGCCGGCTCCGCGTGACGCGTGCAGGTGGTGGCGAGAGGCAGGAGATGGTCGCGCCCGCCCTCGGCCCAGGCCGCTCCCCGCCTTTCTTTCCACACAAAAGAGCGGGAGACTGACTTGGACTCCGCGCTCGCGTTGCAAATATTTAATCCGCAGGACAACGCCGCGTAATTGCTCCCGCCCCATCGTGGGCGCGGGAAATTGCTTGGCCCTCGCCGTTCACTCGCAGGACGGACCCTTCGCGAAAAGGTCGCCCCATGTCCCTCAAGTCCCCGCGCGCCATTTCCCCCGTGTCCCGCGTCCGGGTGGGCGCCCTTGCCGCCACGACCGCGCTGGCGCTTGCGCTTGCAGCGGCGCCCGCCGGCCTCGCCCAGGTTTCGGCGCCGGCGGCGCCGGTGATCGTGCAGCTCCCGACGCTCGCGCCGCTCGTCAAGAAGGTGCTGCCGGCGGTGGTCAACGTCTCGGTGCAGATGAAGGCGGGCGCGCCCGAGGCCGACGAGGAGCAGGACCAGGATCAGGACCAGAATCAAGATCAGGATCAGGACCAGGGGCCGCAGGCCGGGCCGGGGCCGGCGCCGCAACCGGGCATGCCGCAATCGCCCTTCGACGAGTTCCTGCGCCGCTTCTTCCACCAGGGGCCGGGCGGCGGCGCGCCGACCGATCCGCGCGCGCAGCGCATGGCCTTGGGCTCGGGCTTCATCGTCGATCCCGCGGGCTACATCGTCACCAACAACCACGTGGTCGAGAACGCCGACAAGGTGACGGTGATCTTCCAGGACGATTCGAAGCTTACCGCCAAGGTCGTCGGGCGCGACGACAAGACCGATCTGGCGCTCCTCAAGATCGATGCGCCGAAGCCGCTCCCTTACGTCGAATGGGGCGACAGCAACGCGGTCCAGGTCGGCGACTGGGTGCTGGCGGTCGGCAATCCGTTCGGCCTGGGCGGCACCGTCAGCTCCGGCATCATTTCCGCGCGCGGGCGCGACATCCACGAGGGCCCTTACGACGACTTCCTGCAGATCGACGCCTCGATCAACCGCGGCAATTCCGGCGGCCCGACCTTCAACCTCGACGGCAAGGTGATCGGCATCAACACGGCGATCTATTCGCCCAACGGCGGCTCGGTCGGCATCGGCTTCGCCATTCCCTCGAGCCTCGCCCAGCCGGTGATCGATCAGTTCGAAGGCGCATGGCAAGGTCCAGCGCGGCTGGCTCGGCGTGCAGATCCAGGAGGTGACGCCGGAGCTCGCGAAGAGCCTGGGCTTGCCGAAGCCCGAAGGCGCGCTCGTCGCCGACGTGACGCCGGGCGGCCCGGCGCAGAAGATCGGCATCAAGCAGGGCGACGTGATCATGTCGTTCGACGGGCACGACGTCGTCAAGCTGCGCGACCTGCCGCTCGCCGTCGCCGAGACGCCGGTCGGTGAGACCGCGAAGGTGCAGATCTGGCGCGACGGCAAGGGCGAGACCCTGTCGCCGGTCATCGCCGTCATGCCCGAGCATCCCGAGCGCATGGCGCAAAACGACACCGGCGCCGCCCCGCAGGACCATCCGCAGACCGCCACCACGATGGGGCTGAAGCTCTCGCCCTTGACGGCCGATCTGCGGCGTGAGCTGTCGGTGCCGAAGAACGTCAAGGGGGTGGTGGTGACGTTGATCGCCGATGCGAGCCCGCTTGCGGCACTCGGCCTCGCGCCGGGCGACGTGATCCAGGCGGTCAACCAGGAGCCGGTGGCGATGCCCAAGGATTTCATCGCCAAGCTCGATGCGGTCAAGAAGAGCGGCAGCAAGAACCTGCTGCTGCTCATCAACCGCCACGGCGTCAACCAGTTCGTGGCGCTGAACCTCGCCAACGGCGGCAACGGATGAGGAAAGGGCCGCCGCCATGCGCATCCTGGTGATCGAGGACGATCGCGAGGCGGCGGCCTATCTCGTGCGCGGCCTGACCGAAAGCGGCCACCGCGTCGATCTCGCCGATGACGGACGCCAGGGCTTGGCGCGCGCGCGCGCGGATCGGTTCGACGCCATGGTGATCGACCGCATGCTGCCCGAATTGGACGGGCTCAGCATCATCGCGGCGCTGCGGGCGGCGCACGACGCGACACCCGTGCTCGTGCTGTCGGCCTTGGGCGATGTCGAGGACCGCGTCGTCGGGCTTGCGCGCCGGGTGCGACGACTATCTGCCGAAGCCGTTCGCGTTCTCGGAATTGCTGGCGCGGCTCGAGGCGCTGACGCGGCGCGGCAATGCCGAGACGAGGCTGCGCGTCGCCGATCTCGAGATCGACCTCATCGCCCGCACCGTGACGCGCGCCGAGCGCGACGATCGAATTACTGCCGCGTGAGTTCCGCCTTCTGGAATACCTGATGCGGCACGCCGGCCACATCGTCACCCGCACCATGCTGCTCGAAAAAGTCTGGGACCATCATTTCGATCCGCAGACCAACGTGATCGACGTGCATGTGAGCCGCCTGCGCCAGAAGATCGACAAGGGCTTCGAGCACGCGCTGCTGCACACCGTGCGCGGCGCGGGCTACACGTTGCGCGCGCCAAAGGAATTTCAATAAGTAAATTCAAATGTCGGTCGTGCCGCCGCCGCCGCCGCTGTCGTCGGAGAAATCCTGGCCGCCGTTATCCTGGTCGTCGGCCTGCACCAGGCCCTGATCGTCAGTCCCGGTAGCGGCCGGCGCCTGCTGGCCCTGATCGCCGTAGTAGTTGTTGACGACCGTCTCGCCGAGGCCCGGCTGCGGCGTCATGCCGCCGAACAGATTGCCGTAGTGCGGCGCGAACAGCGAGCTGATGCCGTTGAAGAGGAGCGCGCCGCCGGCGATCCCCGCCGCCGTCGTCGCGGCCGAGCGCAGGAAGCCCGAGCTCGCGCCCGGCATGGCGAGCGACGGTGCGGCGCCTGTGCCGGGCTGGGGCGCGACCGGCTGCGCCGCGGCCGAATTGGTCCACACCGGGCCGCCGCCCGGCCCCGGCGCTTGCGGCGTCGCCGCCGCGCGGCCCCACGGGCCGGCATTGGGCACGCTGCCGCGCGCGCCCGCGAGAAGCTCGTCGGCTGCTCCTGCGGCTGCTGCGGCTCCTCGCTGCGTCTGCCTCCAATTCCTTGATGCGCTTGTCCGCTTCCGCGAGCGCCATGTCCTGGATCAGCACCGTCTGCACCAAAAGATAAGGCGCGTCCGGCACGTGCGACATGCCGTCGCGGATCAAGGCTTCGGCGTCGCGGTCTTTCGCCTGGCTCTCGGCGTCATTGAGGCGGCTGAACAGGTGAGCGATCAGGTCTCGTTCCTGCGGCGTCATGCGTGCCTCCTTGGACCTTCATCCCGCGATATGGGATCAGAGGCCGCGATTTCCCATGCGCAGGAATTTTTCGCGCCGCATGCGGCGGAGCGTTGGCCCGTCCTCGTGCGCGAGCGCGCCGAGCGCCGCCGCGATCGCCTCGCCCGCTTCGCGGATCGATGTCGCGGGATCGCGGTGCGCGCCGCCCAAGGGTTCGGGCACGATCCCGTCGATCACTTCGAGCTTCAACAGGTCGCGCGCCGTGAGCTTCAGCGCCGCCGCCGCGTCGGGCGCGTGCTCGACGCTCTTCCACAGGATCGAGGCGCAGCCCTCGGGCGAAATGACCGAGTAGGTCGCGTTCTCGAGCATCAGCACGGTGTTGGCGGCGGCCAGCGCAATGGCGCCGCCCGATCCGCCCTCGCCGATGATGGTGGCGACGAACGGCACGGTGAGCGCCAAGCCCTGCTGCGTCGTGCGCGCGATCGCCTCGGCCTGGCCGCGCTCCTCGGCGCCGATGCCGGGATAGGCCCCGGCCGTATCGACGAAGCTCAAAACCGGCAAGCGGAAGCGCTCGGCCAACTGCATCAGGCGCTGCGCCTTGCGATAGCCCTCGGGCCGCGCCATGCCGAAATTGTGCCGCACGCGCGCCTCGGTATCGCCGCCCTTCTCGTGCGCGATCGCCACGACCGACTGGCCGCGGAACCGGCCGAGCCCGCCGATGATGGCGCGGTCCTCGGCGAAGAGCCGGTCGCCGGCCAAGGGCGTGAACTCGGTCAGGAGCGTGTCGAGATATGCGCCGCCATGCGGCCGGTCGGGATGGCGCGCGAGCCGTACCTTCTGCCACGGCGTCAGCTCGGCGAATGTCTGGCGCAAGAGGCGCGTCGCCTTCGCCTCGAGATTCCCGACCTCTTCGGCGATGTTGACGTTGCCGCCCGAGGCGAGATGGCGCAGCTCGTTGATCTTCGCCTCGAGCTCGGCGAGCGGCCGCTCGAATTCGAGGAAGGTCCGCATCAGCGCGCGCGCCCCTTGCGCGCCAAGGGATGGTGCGCGTTGACGAGGCGCTCGAGCCGCGCGCTCTCGACATGCGTATAGATCTGCGTCGTCGCGATGTCGGCGTGGCCGAGCATCGCCTGCACGCTGCGCAAATCGGCGCCGTGGTCGAGCAGGTGGCTCGCGAACGCGTGGCGCAGCACGTGCGGCGAAAGCCGCGCCGGATCGATCCCCGCGCGCCGCGCCAGCTCCTTGACGAGCTGTCCGGCGCGCCGCCGCGTCAGATGTCCGCCGCGCGACGGGAAGAGATGAGGCGAGGCCGCGCCCGCGGCGAGGAAATGGCCGCGCGCCTCAGGTAATCCGCAAGCGCCGCGCGGGCCTGCGCGCCCAGCGGCACGAGCCGCTCCTTGTCGCCCTTGCCGCGCACGACGAGAAAGCGCGGGCTCCGCTTCGCCGCGGCGAGCGGCAATGACACCAGCTCGGAGACGCGCAAGCCCGCGCCGTAGAGCAGCTCCGCCATGGCGCGGATGCGCAGTCCCTCCGGTCCCTCCCATTCCCGTGCCTGCGCGAGCAGCGCCTTCATCTCGTTCTCGCTCATGATCTTCGGCAGCGGCCGGCCGAGGCGCGGCGCGTCGAGCGCGCTCGTCGGGTCGTCGCGCCGCACGCCTTCGAGCACGAGGAAGCGGAAGAACTGCCGCAGCGCCGACAGCCGCCGCGCCACCGTGCGCGGCTGCATGCGCCGGCGCGCGAGTGCCCCGAGATAGCGCCTGAGGTCGTCGCCCGATGCGTCCTCGAGCGCGGCACCCGCAAGGAAGCGCGCGCAGTCGGCGAGGTCGTTCTGATAGGCAGCGAGGGTCAGGCGCGCGGCGCCGCGCTCGGCCGCGAGCATTTCGAGAAAGGCCTCGCGCCGCGGCGAATCTTTGCGCGTGCGCTCAGATGCCGGCATCGACCGCCGCCTCGACGGCAATGGCGCGCGCGTCCGCCTCGCGCCCGACCGCGCGCAACGCCGTCACCGCGCCCTCGAGCAGCACGGGGGCTCGGGCGCAAGACGCTCGCCCGATTGCACGACGAGCAGCGTTGACAGCACCGACTTGCCGATGCGCCGGGCCGTCACGGCCTGCTGCTGATCGACGATGAGCGCGGCGCTCGGCAACTTCGCCGCATGCGGCGGCGCGATCAGCGGCGCCCAATCGGGCGGCTCGAGGTTGCCGCCGAGCGCAGCGGCAAGCGCCACCATGAGATCGGCTTCGGCCGGGGCCGCGCGCGAATCGTGGCTCGCGAGCGAGACGACGGCGGCCTTGAAGAGCGCGCCGGCATTAACCTGGTCGGGCGGCGCGGCACCCGCGAGCCAGGCGAGAAAGCGCAGCTCCGGCGCGTTCGCCGCGTCGAGCCACGGCTTGGCCGCGTCGGTCCCGCCCGCGATCAGCAGCGCGCGCGCCGCATCGGCGGCAAAGTCCGCGTTGGCCGTGCCGGGGTCGAGCTCGCCCAAGGCCGGCGCCACGAGCCACGCGGTCAGCGCAAAGGCGCCGCGCTTCTTGCCGTCGGCAAAGAGCCGCGCGATCGCACTCTCGCGCGTCGCGGCGGGCGCGCTCGATCGGGCAATGGAATAAAGCACGGCGCGCACGCGCGCATCGGGCGGCTTGTCGTCCTTCACGGCCGCCTGCTGTTCGTCGGGCTTGGGCTCGATCGCCTGATAGAGCGCTCCCAACGCATCGGGTTGAAGCGCGCCCAGAAGTGCCGCGCGCTCGGCCGCGGGCAGGCGCACGAGCGCCGGCACCGCATCGCTCGCCGCATAGGCGGCAAGCGCCGCCGGACCCGCGGCCGCCAAAACATCCGCCGGCAGCGGCTGCTTCGCCGCGGCCAAAAGCGTGAGGCGCAGCGCATCGGCGTCGCCGACCTTGTCGATCTTGTGCGCATGGCCCGCGAGCGCGTCGATCAGCGAGTTCGAACGCGGCATCGGCCGGCGCCTTCTGCTCGCGCAGCACGGCGAGCCCAAGCGCCGCCTTGTCGCCGTCGCCAGCGAGCGCCTGGCAGGCGACGAGCGCGCGGTCCCACCATGGAAGATCCTGATAGCGGCCGATGACGTCGTTCACGTCCTTGCACGCGCCATCGGCATCGTGCGCCGCGAAATGCAGCTCGACCATGTCGCGGTCCATGAGGTCGCCCGACGAATCGGGCGGCAGCCGGTCGGCGAGCTCGAGCGCGGGCTTGGCGAGGCCCAAGGCGAGCATCCGGTCGAGCCTGAGCGCGGCGAGACTCGGCCGGTCGGCCGGGTCCTTGCCGGCGGGTGCCGCGGCATCGCTCAAGAGCAGGATGCGCGCGAGGCTCTGCAGCGCGGGCGAGTTCGACGGCGCCAGGAGCGGCAGGGCCGCCGCGAGGAAGGATCGCTCGGTGCCGCGCCACATGGTCTGCGGCAGCGCGCCGTCGTTGGGGCCGAGCGTGCCGGCCCACGACGAGTCGGTCGCAGCGAGCGGCTGCGCCTCGATGTCCTCGGGCGCGGCGTTCGACGCGGGCGCTGGCGCCGGGGCCGCCGCGGGGGCTGGCGCGCTTTGCGCCTGCGGCGCGGGCCCGGGCACGAGCGAAACCGGCGGTCCGAGCTGGGCCGCGGCCGGAACGGCGCACAAGCCTAGAGCGACGGCAAGCGTGGCGCCGGCGAACTGGCGCCGTGCGTCAGTGCGCCAAGCGCGCATCGGGGATGACGTGCTCCACGTGCGTGGTGGGCGCGGGGATGTCCCAGACCGACAGGAAGCCCATCCCGCCGGCGATCGCCACCGCCAGCAGCCCAACGCCGATCAGAACGACCTTGCCCATGATACCGATATCCTGCGCGCGCCAAATTTCGCCATCGGTCCCCCGATTGGCGATCATCCCGAGGAGTATGCTAAATTTCCATCATGGCGAATTTGCGACAGTCTATCGGATCGCGGCGCGGCGTTTCAATCGCGGGGAGACTCCTCGCCACGGGTCGGCGATGAGCGAAGTCCTGTTCCCGCTGGCGCGGACGGTGGCGATCGTCGGGCTCATGGGGGCCGGCAAGTCGAGCATCGCCCGCCGCCTCGCGCAGCGCCTCAAAGTGCCGTTCGTCGATGCCGACAGCGAGATCGAGCTTGCCGCCGACGCCACCATCGAAGAGATTTTCGAGCGCCATGGCGAGCCCGCCTTCCGCGACGGCGAGCGCCGCGTCATCGCGCGCCTGCTCGAAGGGCCGGTCAGCGTCATCGCCACCGGCGGCGGCGCCTTCATGGACCCGGCGACACGCGGCCTGATGCGCGTGCGCGCGATCAGCGTCTGGCTCAAGGCCGATCTCGACCTCTTGATGCAGCGCGTGGCGCGGCGCAACAACCGGCCGCTCCTCAAGGCCGGCGAGCCGCGCGCCGTGCTCGAGCGTTTGATCGCCGAGCGCTATCCGGTCTACGAACAGGCCGACATCACCGTCGATTCGCTCGATTGCCCGCCCAACGTCACGGTCGAGCGCGTGATCGTGGCACTCGCGGCCTTCCTCGGCGTCGAGGCGCCCGCCTCATGAGCGCGCGATCGCCGGAGTTCTCCTTCCCCCCTTGAGGCGGAGGGCAGGGGTGGGGGGTCAGCGCAGCGCGTCCCAAATCGTGACGAGCACCCCTTCGATGTTCTGCAGCACGTCGTTGTTCCAGAAGCGCAGCATGCGATACCCGCACGCTTCAAGCCAATGCGTGCGTGCCTTATCCTCGGCCTCGCGGGTCGCGTGCTGGCCGCCATCGACCTCGATGATAAGCGACGCCTCCGGGCAGAAGAAGTCGACGATGTAGGGACCGACCGGCTGTTGCCGGCGGAAGCGGAAGTCATCCATCTGCTTTTGGCGAAGTCGCGACCACAAGCGCCGTTCCGCGTCGGTTGCGTTGGTACGAAGCGCGCGGGCGCGGAGCGAAGGCATCGCGGCATGCTACATTTCGCCGGCATGCCCAGTACCCCCCTCCCTAACCCTCCCCCTCAAGGCGGGAGGGAAAAATGAGCGGCACGGAAACGCTTCGGGTCGAGCTGGGATCGCGCAGCTACGACATCGTGATCGGCGCGGGGCTGCTCGAGGCGGCGGGCGCGCTCATGCGTCCCGTGCTGCGCCAGGAGCGCGTCGTCATCGTCACCGACGAGAATGTCGCGCGCCTGCACCTCGCGCGCCTCGCCGCCGGGCTCGACGCGGCCCGCATCGCGCACCAAACCGTGGTGCTGCCGCCCGGCGAGCAGACCAAGGATTTCCGTCATTTCCAAAAACTGTGCGAGGACATCCTCGGGCTCGGCATCGAGCGCCGCACCAGTCTCGTGGCGCTGGGCGGCGGCGTCATCGGCGACTTGACCGGGCTTGCCGCCGCGACGCTCCTGCGCGGCATCCCTTATGTGCAGCTCCCGACGACGCTCTTGGCCCAGGTTGACAGCTCGGTCGGCGGCAAGACCGCGATCGACACGATCCACGGCAAGAACCTGGTCGGCGCCTTCTACCAGCCGGTGCTCGTCCTCGCCGACACCGATGCGCTCGCCACATTGCCGCGGCGCGAGCTTCTGGCGGGCTATGCCGAGGTGGTGAAATACGGGCTCATCCGCGACCGTCCGTTCTTCGACTGGCTCGAGGCGAACGGGCCCGCGCTCGTTGCCGGCGACGCGAGCCTCCGGCGCGAGGCGGTGCGGCGCAGCTGTGCCGCCAAGGCCGAGGTGGTGGCCGCCGACGAGCGCGAGGATGGCGAGCGCGCGCTCCTTAATTTCGGGCACACGTTCGGCCATGCGCTCGAGGCCGAGACCGGCTTCGGCGACGCGCTGCTGCACGGCGAGGCGGTGGCGCTCGGCATGCGGCTCGCGTTCGACTTTTCCGCCCGGCTCGGCCTTTGCGCCGCGTCCGACATCGAGCGCGTCAGGCGCCATTTCGCCGCGGTCGGACTCCCGGTCGCGCTCGCCGACGCCGGCAACCTGCCGCGCCTCGCGCCGGACGCGCTCCTGCGCCACATGCGGCACGACAAGAAGGTGCGGGACGGGAAGATCACCCTCATCCTCGCGCGCGCCATCGGCGCGGCCTTCATCGAGCCGGACGTTCCCGAGGGTCTGATCCGCGACTTCCTCGCGGCTCAAGCGCCGAATTCGCTGGCGGGACCGGCGGTTGCTCCCTAAATCATTGCCGTCCGCCACCGCCCGCGAGCCAGCTCATGCCGCTTTCCCCGCCCGCCCAACGCGAGGCCATCCACACCCGCCACATCTTGTGCCGCGGCTATCGCCGCAGCGACGGGCTGTGGGACATCGAAGGGCACCTGACGGATACCAAGACCTACGATTTCGACTCGCAGTATCGCGGCGCCGTCGTCGCCGGTACGCCGGTGCACCAGATGTGGATCAGGCTGACCCTCGACGACGAGCTCATCATCCGCGACGTCGAAGCGCAGACCGATCACAGCCCGTTTCCAATCTGCGGCGGCATCACCGGCAATTTCGCGAAGCTCAAGGGGCTCAGCATCAAGCCCGGCTTCAACGCCAAGGTGCGCGAGCTTTTGGGCGGCACCGAGGGCTGCACGCATCTGGTCGAGATGCTGGGGCCGGTCGCCACGACCGCGTTCCAGACGATCTATCCCTACCGCAACCGGGTGCGCAGCCAGAATGGCGCCGAGTCGGCCAAGAGCCCGCGCCCGCGCCTCGTCGACACCTGCCACGGCTGGTCGAGCAAGGGCGAGGTGGTGAAGCGGCTTTATCCCGACCGCTATACCGGCCCCTGAGGCAGCCGGCCGGCCGGCCGCTCAGCCGCGCTGGCGCGTGAAGATCGTGCCGTGGCCGGCGCGCCAGTGCCCGCCCTCGGTTGCGGCCGCCTCGAAATAGCGCAGCAGAAAGACGCGAATCGCCGCGGTCAGGCTCGATTCGGTGCGCGCGCGCTCGATCGCGGTCACGACCTCGTTGATGGTTGCGTGCTCGCGCGCGCAGACGTTGTGCAGCGCCTCCCACATCGGCGGCTCGAGCCTGATGCTGGTGCGCCGCCCGGCCACCGTGACGTTGCGGTTGTCGAGCGTCGACCCGGGGAGAGACGGGCGCCTGGGCGCGCGTTCCGAGGCTTGCGACCCGCGGATGCTGACCATGGGTGGGAGATTAAATGGCTTTTTCAGCCACCGCAACCTTCTAGAGTGGTCGCTTTACGATTACAATCTAACCGTGTAAGGCTCGTCCGGCGCCAAGGCCGTGATCTGCAATGCGTGGATGCGCTCTTTCAGTTCGTCGGCGAGCAGCGCGTAGATCGCACGCTGGCGTTCGAGCCGGCTTTTGCCGGCGAAGCTTGCGGCGACCACTTCGACGCGGAAATGCGTCTCGCCGTCGGGCCGCGATCCGGCATGGCCGAGATGGCGGTGCGAGTCGTCGTAGATTTCGAGCCGGCACCGGCTCTAACCCGGCGGCGAGCTTCGCCCGGATGCGCTCTTTCATCGACATCGCGCGCCAAAGTGGAGCGGGCCGGGGGCGGCGTCAACATGCCGCGGCACACGATTGCGCGAGAGGCACCGGGCGATTTCCCAAGTCTTGTCACGTCCGCAACCAATCCCCATACTGGCCCGTAATGGTCCGCACGCGCATCGAGGACATGCGCACGCCCGCGGCGGAAACGTCCGTGAGACCGTGCGATCACCCCGGCTGCGCTGCGGCCGGGGCTTACCGTGCGCCGCGTTCGCGCGCGGCCCTGAACCTGTTTCATTGGTTCTGCATCGAGCACGTGCGCGAC
>CAWDPP010000033.1:0-17879 GCA_963804235.1 uncultured Alphaproteobacteria bacterium | reverse complement strand
ACGGCGAGGCGCTCGACGATCTCATGGTCGATGCCTTCGCGACCGTGCGCGAGGCCGCCAAGCGCACGCTCGGCCAGCGCCATTTCGACGTGCAGATGATGGGCGGCATCGTGCTCCATCGCGGCATGATCGCCGAGATGAAGACCGGCGAAGGCAAGACGCTGGTCGCGACGCTTCCGGTCTACCTGAACGCGCTCGCCGGCAAGGGCGTCCACGTCGTCACCGTGAACGACTACCTCGCCCACCGCGACAGCGAGTGGATGGGGCAGATCTACCGCTTCCTCGGCCTCACCGTCGGCTGCATCGTGCACGGGCTCGACGACAACGAGCGGCGCGCGGCCTATGCCGCCGACGTGACCTACGGCACCAACAACGAGTTCGGCTTCGACTATCTGCGCGACAACATGAAGTTCCGGCTCGAGGAGATGGTGCAGCGCCCGTTCAACTACGCGATCGTGGACGAGGTCGATTCGATCCTGATCGACGAGGCGCGCACGCCGCTCATCATCTCCGGTCCGGCCGAGGATTCGTCCGACCTCTACCGCTCCGTCGACAAGCTCATCCCCAAGCTCGCGCCCGAGGATTACGAGAAGGACGAGAAGCAGCGCACCGTGACGCTCAGCGAATTGGGCGTCGAGCGCATCGAGGAGCTGCTGCGCGAAGCCGGCCTCATGGAGATCGGCACGCTCTACGACATCCACAACATCCACCTGACGCACCACGTCAACCAGGCGCTGCGCGCGCACAAGCTGTTCGCGCGCGACACCGACTACATCGTGCGCGAGGACAAGGTCGTCATCATCGACGAGTTCACCGGCCGCATGATGGAAGGGCGGCGCTATTCCGAGGGCCTGCACCAGGCGCTCGAGGCGAAGGAAGGCGTCACCATCCAGAACGAGAACCAGACGCTCGCCTCGATCACCTTCCAGAACTATTTCCGCCTCTATCCGAAGCTCGCCGGCATGACCGGCACGGCGATGACCGAGGCGACCGAGTTCTCCGAGATCTACAAGCTCGACGTGATCGAGGTGCCGACCAACGAGCCGATGATCCGCGCCGACAACGACGACGAGGTCTATCGCTCGGCGGCGGAGAAATACGAGGCGATCGTCACGCAGATCCTCGAATGCCGCGGGCGCGATCAGCCGGTGCTGGTCGGCACGGTCAGCATCGACAAGTCGGAGGCGCTCGCGGCGATCCTGAAAAAGCGCCAGGTGCCGCACCAGGTGCTGAACGCGCGCTATCACGAGCAGGAAGCCTATATCATCGCCCAAGCCGGCGAGCCGGGCGCCGTCACGATCGCCACCAACATGGCCGGCCGCGGCACCGACATTCAATTGGGCGGCAACGTCGACATGCAGCTCCGCCAGGAGCTCCCCGAGATCGCCGATCCGGCCGCGCGCGAGACGCGCGCCGAGGCGATCCGCCAGGAGATCGGTGTCGCGCACGACGCGGTGGTGCAGGCCGGCGGGCTCTACGTCATCGGCAGCGAGCGCCACGAGAGCCGGCGCATCGACAACCAGTTGCGCGGCCGCTCCGGCCGCCAGGGCGATCCCGGCGCCTCCAAGTTCTTCGTCTCGCTCGAAGACGACCTCATGCGCATCTTCGGCTCCGAGCGCATGGACGGCATGCTGCAGAAGCTCGGGCTGAAGCCGGGCGAGGCGATCATCCATGCCTGGGTCAACAAGGCGCTCGAGAAGGCGCAGCAGAAGGTCGAGGCGCGCAACTACGAGATCCGCAAACACCTCCTGCGCTTCGATGACGTGATGAACGACCAGCGCAAGGTGGTCTATCAGCAGCGCCGCGAGATCATGGCGACGCCGGACATCGCGCAGATGATCGTCGACATGCGCCACGACGTGATCGAGGGCGCGGTCGAGCGCGCCATCCCCGGCAACGCGCTGCCCGACCAGTGGAACATCGACGGCTTGAAGGGCGAATGCGCGCGCCTCCTGAACCTCGATCTGCCGCTCGCCGACTGGGCCAAGGAGGAAGGCATTTCCGACGAGACGGTGACCGAGCGCGTCATCGCCGCGGCCGATGCCAAGATGGCGCAGAAGGCCGTCACTTACGGCGCCGACATCATGCGCCTGGCCGAGCGCTCGCTCCTGCTGCAGCTGCTCGACCAGATCTGGAAGGAGCATCTCCTGGCGCTCGACCATCTGCGCCAGGGCATCAATCTCCGCGCCTATGCGCAGCGCGATCCGCTGAACGAATACAAGCGCGAGGCGTTCGAGCTCTTCCAGGACATGCTGGTGCGCCTGCGCGAACAGGTGACGAGCGTCCTCTGCCATGTCGAGCTGCGCGTCGAGCGGCCCGAGGATCTGGCGCCCAAGCGCGAGCCGCAGCGCATGGTCGAGCGCCACGACGCGCTCGCCGAGCCGCTGAACGGCAATGGCGACGTCGCCACCGCCACCGCAACGGCGGCCGCTGCCGTGACCGCGCCGTGGGCGCGCACGCCGCGCAACGCGCCGTGCCCGTGCGGCTCCGGCAAGAAATTCAAGCACTGCCACGGGCGCACATAGCCGCGCCCGCGCGTGCGCGCGCCGCTCAGCCGCTGAACGCGCCCCAGATGCCGCCGAACACGCCGAGCCCCGCGACCAGCACCGACGCCGCGATGACGATCGTGCCATAAGCGCCGCCGAGGCGATGCTCCGGCGGCAGCACCTTCAGCGCGAGCAGCACCAGGAACCCCAGGACCAGCGGCAGCATCAGCGCGTTCATGACCTCGACGGCGATGTTGAGCATGACGAGGTCGGGCACGAGCGTCACCGCCGCCGCGCCGCCGATCACGGCGAGGCTGAACACGCCGTAGAACCACGGCGCCTCGAACGGCCGGTATTCGAGCGAGTGCTTGTAGCCCGCGACTTCGCCGAAACCCCACGCCGAGGCGAGCGACACGACGACGGCCGCCACCATCGCCGCGCCGATGATGCCGGCGCTGAACACCAGGCGCCCGACATCGGCGCCGAGGACGGGCGTCAGCGCCGTCGCGATGTCGCCGACCGTGGCGAGGCTCGCGCCCGGCCCGCCCGGCCCGCCCGCGCCGCGCGCGCCGATCGTCGCCGCGGTCGCGACCAGCACCGCCGCCATGATGAGCTGGGTGATGACCGCGCCCAAGGCCGTATCCCAGCGCGCGTGGCGGTAATCCTCGATCCCGAGCCTTTTGTCGGCGACCGCCGACTGCTGATAGAAGATCATCCACGGCATGATGACGGCGCCGATATTGGCGGCGAGGAGATAAAGATAATTGCCGTTGCCGAGCGGCATGTGCGCGAGCCCGCGCGCGAGCTCGCCCACGGACGGGCGCGCCGCCAGCGCCACGCCGAAGAAGGCGAACTCGAACAATCCGAGCGCGATCGCGATGCGCTCGACGCGCCGGTAGGAGCCGGTATAGACGACGGCGAGCAGGAACCCGGCGGCCAGCGCCACGCTCTCCCAGCGCGCGACGCCGAACATTTCGCCGACGCCGGCGATGCCGGAGAACTCGGTGAGGAGCGCGCCCACCGTCGCGATGCCGAGGCCGGTGACCGAAAGCCAGGCCCAGCCGCGCCCGAACGTGGCGCGGATCAGCTCGCCATGCCCCTTGCCGGTGAAGATGCCGAGCCGCACCGTCATCTCCTGCACGAAGAACAGGATCGGGATCAGGATGAATTGCGGCAGCAGCAGGCTGTAGCCCCACTGCGCGCCGCTTTGCGCCGCGGTGATGACGCTGCCGACATCGGTGTCGGCGAGCATGACGACGAGACCCGGCCCCATCACGGCGAGAAACGTCTTGAGGCGGGGGATTGCGGGCCGGGCGCTCAGCACGCGCTCGGTCATTGAATGCGAATGATATTCATTCTTATTTCTACTCTGCGTGTCGATTGGCCGTCAAGCCGGTGGGGAGTTCGGCAGACGGCGGGTTGATCTTGTACGCATGGACGCTAATATACGTACAACACCCTTTCGCGCGCGACGGCCGCGACCATGTCTCTCACTGCCGCAACCACTCCCGTCCCGAGCGAAGCGCGCGCAGCGCTCTCCGCCCCGAAGCGGAGAGGCACCAATGTCGGACAGGCGCGGCGATTCCGCCGAACGAACCCAATTTGGCTGATTCGACGCGTCGGCGAACCCCACCTCACCCGCTCGCTGCGCGTCCCACCCTCTCCGCCCCCGGAGTCGGAAGGGCTGCGGGAGAGGTGGGGCGATTCCGCGGAACGAACCCAATTTTCCGCTGCGTCGTTCGGCCTCGCCCCGCGCCGCAGTCCGGAGCGCGCCCGAGGAGGGGCGTCTTTCTGCGCTGATTATATCATTAATTCAATAACTTAACGCGTGGCGCGCCGGCCCCGCGTGACGCGTGCGGAGGCGGGACGAGAGGCAGGGATGGCCGCGCCCGCCCTCGGCCCGGGCCGCTCGCCGCCTTTCTTTCCACACAAAAGAGCGGGAGACTGACTTGGACTCCGCGCTCGCGTTGCAAATATTTAATCCGCAGGACAACGCCGCGTAATTGCTCCCGCCCCATCCTGGGCGCGGGAAATTGCTTGGCCCTCGCCGTTCACTCGCAGGACGGACCCTTCGCGAAAAGGTCGCCCCATGTCCCTCAAGTTCCCGCGCGCCATTTCCCCCGCGTCCCCCTTCCGCGTGGGCGCCCTTGCCGCCGCGACCGCGCTGTCGCTGTCGCTCGCAGCGGCGCCCGCCGGCCTCGCCCAGGTTTCGGCGCCGGCGGCGCCGGTGATCGTGCAGCTTCCGACGCTCGCGCCGCTCGTCAAGAAGGTGCTGCCGGCGGTGGTCAACGTCTCGGTGCAGATGAAGGCGGGCGCGCCCGAGGCCGACGAGGAGCAGGACCAGGATCAAGATCAGGACCAGAATCAAGATCAGGATCAGGACCAGGGGCCGCAGGCCGGGCCGGGGCCGGGGCCGGCGCCGCAACCGGGCATGCCGCAATCGCCCTTCGACGAGTTCCTGCGCCGCTTCTTCCACCAGGGGCCGGGCGGCGGCGCGCCGACCGATCCGCGCGCGCAGCGCATGGCGCTGGGCTCGGGCTTCATCGTCGATCCCGCGGGCTACATCGTCACCAACAACCACGTGGTCGAGAATGCCGACAAGGTGACGGTGATCTTCCAGGACAATTCGAAGCTCACCGCCAAGGTCATCGGGCGCGACGACAAGACCGACCTGGCGCTCCTCAAGATCGATGCGCCGAAGCCGCTCCCTTACGTCGAATGGGGCGACAGCAACGGCGTCCAGGTCGGCGACTGGGTGCTGGCGGTCGGCAATCCGTTCGGCTTGGGCGGCACCGTCAGCTCCGGCATCATTTCCGCGCGCGGCCGCGACATCCACGAGGGCCCCTATGACGACTTCCTGCAGATCGACGCCTCGATCAACCGCGGCAATTCCGGCGGCCCGACCTTCAACCTCGACGGCAAGGTGATCGGCATCAACACGGCGATCTATTCGCCCAACGGCGGCTCGGTCGGGATCGGCTTCGCCATTCCCTCGAGCCTCGCCCAGCCGGTGATCGATCAGTTGAAGGCGCACGGCAAGGTCCAGCGCGGCTGGCTCGGCGTGCAGATCCAGGAGGTGACGCCGGAGCTGGCGAAGAGCCTGGGCTTGCCGAAGCCCGAAGGCGCGCTCGTCGCCGATGTCACGCCCGGCGGCCCGGCGCAGAAGATCGGCATCAAGCAGGGCGACGTGATCCTGTCGTTCGACGGGCACGACGTCGTCAAGCTGCGCGACCTGCCGCTCGCCGTCGCCGAGACGCCGGTCGGCGAGACCGCGAAGGTGCAGATCTGGCGCGACGGCAAGGGCGAGGCCCTGGCGCCGGTCATCGCCGCCATGCCCGAGCATCCCGAGCGCATGGCGCAGAACGACAAAGGCGCCGCCCCGCCGGACCATCCGCAGACCGCCACCACGATGGGGCTGAAGCTCGCGCCCCTGACGCCCGATCTGCGGCGCGAGCTATCGGTGCCGAAGAACGTCAAGGGCGTGGTGGTGACGTCGATCGCCGATTCGAGCCCGCTTGCCGCACTCGGCCTCGCGCCGGGCGACGTGATCCAGGCGGTCAACCAGGAGCCGGTGGCGATGCCCAAGGATTTCATCGCCAAGCTCGACGCGGTCAAGAAGAGCGGCAGCAAGAACCTGCTGCTGCTCATCAACCGCCACGGCGTCAACCAGTTCGTGGCGCTGAACCTCGCCAACGGCGGCAACGGATGAGGAAAGGGCCGCCGCCATGCGCATCCTGGTGATCGAGGACGATCGCGAGGCGGCGGCCTATCTCGTGCGCGGCCTGACCGAGAGCGGCCACCGCGTCGATCTCGCCGACGACGGACGCCAGGGCCTCGCGCGCGCGCGCTCCGATCGCTTCGATGCCATGGTGATCGACCGCATGCTGCCCGAATTGGACGGGCTCAGCATCATCGCGGCGCTGCGCGCGGCGCACGACGCGACACCCGTGCTCGTGCTGTCGGCCTTGGGCGATGTCGAGGACCGCGTCGTCGGCTTGCGCGCCGGGTGCGACGATTATCTGCCGAAGCCGTTCGCGTTCTCGGAATTGCTGGCGCGGCTCGAGGCGCTGACGCGGCGCGGCAATGCCGAGACCAGGCTGCGCGTCGCCGATCTCGAGATCGACCTCATCGCCCGCACCGTGACGCGCGCCGAGCGCGCGATCGAATTGCTGCCGCGCGAGTTCCGCCTTCTCGGAATACCTGATGCGGCACGCCGGCCACATCGTCACGCGCACCATGCTGCTCGAAAAAGTCTGGGACCATCATTTCGATCCGCAGACCAACGTGATCGACGTGCATGTGAGCCGCCTGCGCCAGAAGATCGACAAGGGCTTCGAGCATCCGCTGCTGCACACCGTGCGCGGCGCCGGCTACTCGCTGCGCGCGCCCTAGATGTCGGTCGTGCCGCCGTCGCCGCCGCCGCTGTCGTCGGAGAAATCCTGGCCGCCCGCATCCTGGTCGTCGGCCTGCACCAGGCCCTGATCGTCAGTCCCGGGATCGGCCGGCGCCTGCTGGCTCTGATCGCCGTAGTAGTTGTTGACGACCGTCTCGCCGAGGCCCGGCTGCGGCGTCATGCCGCCGAACAGATTGCCGTAATGCGGCCCGAACAGCGAGCTGATGCCGCTGAAGAGGAGCGCGCCGCCGGCGATCCCCGCCGCGGTCGTCGCGGCCGAGCGCAGGAAGCCCGAGCTCGCGCCCGGCATGGCGAGCGAGGGTGCGGCCCCCGCGCCGGGCTGCGCCGCGACCGGCTGTCCCGTGGCCGAATTGGTCCACACCGCGCCGCCGCCGGGCGCTGAGCGCTTGCGGCGACGGCGCCGCCGGCGCGCGGCCCCACGGGCCGGCATTGGGCACGCTGCCGCGCGCGCCCGCGAGAAAGCTCGTCGGCTGCTCCTGCGGCGCTGCGGCTGCGGCTTCGCCTGTGCTTCCAATTCCTTGATGCGCTTGTCCGCTTCCGCGAGCGCCATGTCCTGGATCAGCACCGTCTGCACCAGAAGATAAGGCGCGTCCGGCACGTGCGACATGCCGTCGCGGATCAAGGCTTCGGCGTCGCGGTCTTTCGCCTGGCTCTCGGCGTCATTGAGGCGGCTGAACAGGTGGGCGATCAGGTCGCGTTCCTGCGGCGTCATGCGTGCCTCCTTGGACCTTCATCCCGCGATATGGGATCAGCGGCCGCGATTTCCCATGCGCAGGAATTTTTCGCGCCGCATGCGGCGCAGCGCCGGCCCGTCCTCGTGCGCGAGCGCGTCGAGCGCCGCCGCGATCGCCTCGCCCGTTTCGTAGATCGATGTCGCCGGATCGCGGTGCGCGCCGCCCAAGGGTTCGGGCACGATCCCGTCGATCACTTCGAGCTTCAACAGGTCGCGCGCCGTGAGCTTCAGCGCCGCCGCCGCATCGGGCGCGTGCTCGGCGCTCTTCCACAGGATCGAGGCGCAGCCCTCGGGCGAAATGACCGAGTAGGTCGCGTTCTCGAGCATCAGCACGGTGTTGGCGGCGGCCAATGCGATGGCGCCGCCCGATCCGCCCTCGCCGATGATGGTGGCGACGAACGGCACGGTCAGCGCCAAGCCCTGCTGCGTCGTGCGCGCGATCGCCTCGGCCTGGCCGCGCTCCTCGGCGCCGATGCCGGGATAGGCCCCGGCGGTATCGACGAAGCTCAAGACCGGCAGGCGGAAGCGCTCGGCCAACTGCATCAGGCGCTGCGCCTTGCGATAGCCCTCGGGCCGCGCCATGCCGAAATTGTGTTTGACGCGCGCCTCGGTATCGCCGCCCTTCTCGTGCGCGATCGCCACGACCGACCGGCCGCGGAACCGGCCGAGCCCGCCGATGATGGCGCGGTCCTCGGCGAAGAGCCGGTCGCCGGCCAAGGGCGTGAACTCGGTCAGGAGCGTGTCGAGATATGCGCCGCCATGCGGCCGGTCGGGATGGCGCGCGAGCTGCACCTTCTGCCACGGCGTCAGCTCGGCGAAGGTCTGGCGCAAGAGGCGCGTCGCCTTCGCTTCGAGATTCCCGACCTCTTCGGCGATGTTGACGTCGCCGCCCGAGGCGAGATGGCGCAGCTCGTCGATCTTCGCCTCGAGCTCGGCGAGCGGCCGCTCGAATTCGAGGAAGGTCCGCATCAGCGCGCGCCGCCCCTTGCGCGCCAAGGGATGGTGCGCGTTGACGAGGCGCTCGAGCCGCGCGCTCTCGACATGCGTATAGATCTGCGTCGTCGCGATGTCGGCGTGGCCGAGCATCGCCTGCACGCTGCGCAAATCGGCGCCGTGGTCGAGCAGGTGGCTCGCGAACGCGTGGCGCAGCACGTGCGGCGAAAGCCGCGCCGGATCGATCCCCGCGCGCCGCGCCAGCTCTTTGACGAGCTGCCCGGCGCGCCGCCGCGTCAGATGCCCGCCGCGCGACGGGAAGAGATGGGGCGACGCCGCGCCCTGCGGCGAGGAAATGGCCGCGCGCCTCGAGGTAATCCGCAAGCGCCGCGCGGGCCTGCGCGCCCAGCGGCACGAGCCGCTCCTTGTCGCCCTTGCCGCGCACGACGAGAAAGCGCGGATTGCGTTTGGCCGCGGCGAGCGGCAACGACACCAGCTCGGAGACGCGCAAGCCCGCGCCGTAGAGCAGCTCCGCCATGGCGCGGATGCGCAGTCCCTCCGGTCCCTCCCATTCGCGCGCCTGCGCGAGCAGCGCCGCCATCTCGTTCTCGCTCATGATCTTCGGCAGCGGCCGGCCGAGGCGCGGCGCGTCGAGCGCGCTCGTCGGATCGTCGCGCCGCGCGCCTTCGAGCACGAGGAAGCGGAAGAACTGGCGCAAGGCCGAAAGCCGCCGCGCCACCGTGCGCGGCTTCATGTGCCGGCGCGCGAGCGCCCCGAGATAGCGCCTGAGGTCGTCGCCCGATGCGTCCTCGAGCGCGGCACCCGCCAGGAAGCGCGCGCAGTCGGCGAGGTCGTTCTGATAGGCGGCGAGCGTCAGGCGCGCGGCGCCGCGCTCGGCCGCGAGCATTTCGAGAAACGCCTCGCGCCGCGGCGAATCTTTGCGCGCGCGCTCAGATGCCGGCATCGACCGCCGCCTCGACGGCAATGGCGCGCGCGTCCGCCTCGCGCCCGAGCGCGCGCAATGCCGTCACCGCGCCCTCGAGCAGCACGGGCTCGAGCGACAGACGCTCGCCCGATTGCACGACGAGCAGCGTCGACAGCACCCCTTCGCCGATGCGCCTGGCCGTCACGGCCTGCTGCTGATCGACGATGAGCGCGGCGCTCGGCAGCTTCGCCGCGTGCGGCGGCGCGATGAACGGCGCCCAATCGGGCGGCCCGAGGTTGCCGCCCAGCGCGGCCGCAAGCGCCACCATGAGATCGGCTTCGGCCGGGGCCGCGCCCGAATCGTGGCTCGCGAGCGAGACGAAGGCGGCCTTGAAGAGCGCGCCGGCATCGACCTGGTCGGGCGGCGCGGCGCCCGCGAGCCAGGCGAGAAAGCGCAGCTCCGGCGCGTTCGCCGCGTCGAGCCACGGCTTGGCCGCGTCGGTCCCGCCGGCGATCAGCAGCGCGCGCGCCGCATCGGCGGCAAAGTCCGCGCTCGCCGTGCCGGGATCGAGCTCGCCCAAGGCCGGCGCCACGAGCCACGCGGTCAGCGCGAAGGCGCCGCGCTTCTTGCCGTCGGCGAAGAGCCGCGCGATGGCGCTCTCGCGCGTCGCCGCGGGCGCGCTCGAGCGGGCAATGGAGTAGAGCACGGCGCGCACGCGCGCATCGGGCGGCTTGTCGTCCTTCACGGCCGCCTGCTGTTCGTCTTGCTTGGGCTCGATCGCCTGATAGAGCGCTCCCAGCGCATCGGGTTGAAGCGCGCCCAGAAGTGCCGCGCGCTCGGCCGCGGGCAGGCGCACGAGCGCCGGCACCGCATCGCTCGCCGCATAGGCGGCAAGCGCCGCCGGACCCGCGGCCGCCAGAACATCCGCCGGCAGCGGCTGCTTCGCCGCGGCGAGCATGGTGAGGCGCAGCGCATCGGCGTCGCCGACCTTGTCGATCTTGTGCGCATGGCCCGCGAGCGCGTCGATCAGCGCGTCGAACGCGGCATCGGCCGGCGCCTTCTGCTCGCGCAGCACGGCGAGGCCGAGCGCCGCCTTGTCGCCGTCGCCGGCGAGCGCCTGGCAGGCGACGAGCGCGCGGTCCCACCATGGCAGATCCTGATAGCGGCCGATGGCGCCGTTCACGTACTTGCACGCGCCATCGGCGTCGTGCGCCGCGAAATGCAGCTCGACCATGTCGCGGTCCATGAGGTCGCTCGACGCATCGGGCGGCAGCCGGTCGGCGAGCTCGAGCGCGGGCTTGGCGAGGCCCAGGGCCAGCATCCGGTCGAGCCTGAGCGCGGCGAGACTTGGGCGGTCGGCCGGGTCCTTGCCGGCGGGCGCCGCGGCATCGCTCAGGAGCAGCACGCGCGCGAGGCTCTGCAGCGCGGGCGAGCTCGACGGCGCAACGAGCGGCAGGGCCGCCGCGAGGAAGGAGCGCTCGGTGCCGCGCCACATGGTCTGCGGCAGCGCGCCATCGTTGGGGCCGAGCGTGCCGGCCCACGACGCGTCGGTCGGAGCGAGCGGCTGCGCCTCGATGTCCTCGGGCGCGGCGTTCGACGCGGGCGCCGGCGCCGCCGCGGGGGCCGGTGCGCTTTGCGCCGGCGGCTCGGCCTGGGGCACGAGCGAAACCGGCGGTCCGAGCTGGGCCGCGGCCGGAACGGCGCACAAGCCTAGGGCGGCGGCAAGCGTAGCGCCGGCGAACTGGCGCCGTGCGTCAGTGCGCCAAGCGCGCATCGGGGATGACGTGCTCCACGTGCGTGGTGGGCGCGGGAATGTCCCAGACCGACAGGAAGCCCATGCCGCCGGCGATCACCACCGCCAGCAGCCCTACGCCGATCAGAACGACCTTGCCCATGATCTCGATATCCTGCGCGCGCCAAATTTCGCCATCGGTTCCCCGATTGGCGATCATCCCGACGAGTATGCTAAATTTCCATCATGGCGAATTTGCGACAGTCTATCGGATCGCGGCGCGGCGTTTCAATCGCGGGGAGAGCCCTCGCCACGGATCGGCGATGAGCGAAGTCCTGTTCCCGCTGGCGCGGACGGTGGCGATCGTCGGGCTCATGGGGGCCGGCAAGTCGAGCATCGGCCGCCGCCTCGCGCAGCGCCTCAAAGTGCCGTTCGTCGATGCCGACAGCGAGATCGAGCTCGCCGCCGGCGCCACCATCGAGGAGATTTTCGAGCGCCACGGCGAGCCCGCCTTCCGCGACGGCGAGCGCCGCGTCATCGCGCGCCTGCTCGAAGGGCCGGTCAGCGTCATCGCCACCGGCGGCGGCGCCTTCATGGACCCGGCGACGCGCGGCCTGATGCGCGTGCGCGCGATCAGCGTCTGGCTCAAGGCCGATCTCGACCTCCTGATGCAGCGCGTGGCGCGGCGCAACAACCGGCCGCTCCTGAAGGCCGGCGAGCCGCGCGCCGTGCTCGAGCGCCTGATCGCCGAGCGCTATCCCGTCTACGAAGAGGCCGACATCACCGTCGACTCGCTCGACTGCCCGCCCGACGTCACGGTCGAGCGCGTGATCGTGGCGCTCGCATCCTTCCTCGGCGTCGAGGCGCCCGCCTCATGAGCGCGCGATCCGTCGTAAATGCGGCACCGCTCCTTGAGGGGAGGAATCATGAGCGGCACGGAAACGCTTCGGGTCGAGCTGGGCGCGCGCAGCTACGACATCGTGATCGGCGCGGGGCTGCTCGAGGCGGCGGGCGCGCTGATGCGCCCATTGCTGCGCCAGGAGCGCGTCGTGATCGTCACCGACGAGACCGTCGCGCGCCTGCACCTCGCGCGCCTCGCCGCCGGGCTCGACGCGGCCCGCATCGCGCACCAGACCGTGGTGCTGCCGCCCGGCGAGCAGACCAAGGATTTCCGTCATTTCCAGAAACTGTGCGAGGACATCCTCGGGCTCGGCATCGAGCGCCGCACCAGTCTCGTGGCGCTGGGCGGCGGCGTCATCGGCGACTTGACCGGCCTTGCCGCGGCGACGCTGCTGCGCGGCATCCCTTATGTGCAGATCCCGACGACGCTTCTGGCCCAGGTCGACAGCTCGGTCGGCGGCAAGACCGCGATCGACACGATCCACGGCAAGAACCTGGTCGGCGCCTTCTACCAGCCGGTGCTCGTCCTCGCCGACACCGATGCGCTCGCCACATTGCCGCGGCGCGAGCTTCTGGCGGGCTATGCCGAGGTGGTGAAATACGGGCTCATCCGCGACCGTCCGTTCTTCGACTGGCTCGAGGCGAACGGGCCCGCGCTCGTTGCCGGCGACGCGAGCCTCCGGCGCGAGGCGGTGCGGCGCAGCTGCGCCGCCAAGGCCGAGGTGGTGGCCGCCGACGAGCGCGAGGACGGCGAGCGCGCGCTCCTCAATTTCGGCCACACGTTCGGCCATGCGCTCGAGGCCGAGACCGGCTTCGGCGACGCGCTGCTGCACGGCGAGGCGGTGGCGCTCGGCATGCGGCTCGCGTTCGACTTTTCCGCCCGGCTCGGCCTTTGCGCCGCGTCCGACATCGAGCGCGTCAGGCGCCATTTCGCCGCGGTCGGGCTCCCGGTCGCGCTCGGCGACGCCGGCAACCTGCCGCGCCTCGCGCCGGACGCGCTGCTGCGCCACATGCGGCACGACAAGAAGGTGCGGGACGGCAAGATCACCCTCATCCTCGCGCGCGCCATCGGCGCGGCCTTCATCGAGCCGGACGTTCCCGAGGGTCTGATCCGCGACTTCCTCGCGGCTCAAGCGCCGAATTCGCTGGCGGGACCGGCGGTTGCTCCCTAAATCATTGCCGTCTGCCACCGCCCGCGAGCCAAGCTCATGCCGCTCTCCGCTCCCGCCGAACGCGAGGCCATCCACACCCGCCACATCGTGTGCCGCGGCTATCGCCGCACTGACGGGCTGTGGGACATCGAAGGGCACCTGACGGACACCAAGACCTACGATTTCGACTCGCAGTATCGCGGCGCCGTCGTCGCCGGCACGCCGGTGCACCAGATGTGGATCAGGCTGACCCTCGACGACGAGCTCATCATCCGCGACGTCGAGGCGCAGACCGATCACAGCCCGTTTCCGATCTGCGGCGGCATCACCGGCAATTTCGCGAAGCTCAAGGGGCTCAGCATCAAGCCCGGCTTCAACGCCAAGGTGCGCGAGCTTTTGGGCGGCACCGAGGGCTGCACCCACCTGGTCGAGATGCTGGGGCCGGTCGCCACGACCGCGTTCCAGACGATCTATCCCTACCGCAACCGGGTGCGCAGCCAGAATGGCGCCGAGCCGGCCAAGAGCCCGCGCCCGCGCCTCGTCGACACCTGCCACGGCTGGTCGAGCAAGGGCGAGGTGGTGAAGCGGCTTTATCCCGACCGCTATACCGGCCCCTGAGGCCGGCCAGCCGGCGGCCGGCGGGCGAAGATCGTGCCGTGGCCGGCGCGCCAGTGTCCGCCCTCGGTCGCGGCCGCCTCGAAATAGCGCAGCAGAAAGACGCGAATCGCCGCGGTCAGGCTCGATTCGGTGCGCGCGCGCTCGATCGCGGTCACGACCTCGTTGATGGTCGCGTGCTCGCGCGCGCAGACGCTGTGCAGCGCCTCCCACATCGGCGGCTCGAGCCTGATGCTGGTGCGCCGCCCGGCCACGGTGACGTTGCGGTTGTCGAGCGTCGACCCCGGGAGAGACGGCCGCCTGGGCGCGCGTTCCGAGGCTTGCGACCCGCGGATGCTGACCATGGGTGGGAGATTAAATGGCTTTTTCAGCCACCGCAACCTTCTAGAGTGGTTGCCTTTACGATTACAATCTAGACCGTGTATTTCTCGTCCGGCGCCAGGGCCGTGATCTGCAATGCGTGGATGCGCTCTTTCAGTTCGTCGGCGAGCAGCGCGTAGATCGCACGCTGGCGTTCGAGCCGGCTTTTGCCGGCGAAGCTTGCGGCGACCACTTCGACGCGGAAATGCGTCTCGCCGCCGGGCCGCGAGCCGGCATGGCCGAGATGGCGGTGCGAGTCGTCGTAGATTTCGAGCCGCACCGGCGCCAACGCGGCGGCGAGCTTCGCCCGGATGCGCTCTTTCATCGACATCGCGCGACAAGGTGGAGCGGGCCGGGGGCGGCGTCAACATGCCGCGGCACACGATTGCGCGAGAGGCACCGGGCGATTTCCCAAGTCTTGTCACGTCCGCAACCAATCCCCATACTGGCCCGTAATGGTCCGCACGCGCATCGAGGACATGCGCACGCCCGCGGCGGAAACGTCCGTGAGACCGTGCGATCACCCCGGCTGCGCTGCGGCCGGGGCTTACCGTGCGCCGCGTTCGCGCGCGGCCCTGAACCTGTTCCATTGGTTCTGCATCGAGCACGTGCGCGACTACAATTCGGCGTGGAACTACTACGCCGGCATGAGCGCCGCCGAGATCGAGCGCGAGATCCGCAACGATACGGTGTGGCAGCGGCCGACCTGGCCGATGGGGGTGCGCGGCGGCTTCGGCTACCGGCCGCGCTTCCAGGATTTCGGCCTGTTCGACGACGGCGAGACCGAGGAGAAGCGCAGCGCGCCGCGGCGCCATCGGCCTTCGCCGCAGGAGCAGGCCTTGACCGTCTTCAACCTCGTGCCGCCCTTGACCCTCGTTGCCTTGAAGGCGCGCTATAAGGAACTGGTGAAGCTCAACCACCCCGACGTCCATGGCGGCGACAAGGCGGCCGAAGAGCGGCTGAAGATCATCAACCTCGCCTATTCGACCCTGAAGGCGAGCTACTTTCCCTGACGAACCATCCGCGAAAGCATCATGGCCCCGCAAGAATCCACGAACGGCACCGCGCTCTTTCCGCTCGACCGGCCGGACATCCCGGTCTCGGTGCGGCAAACCTTCGGCCTCGACAGCGACATGCAGGTTCCGGCCTTCTCGGTGCCGGGCGCGCACGTCCCCGACCTCGACGAGGCCTATCGCTTCGACCGCGACACCACGCTCGCGATCCTCGCCGGCTTCGCCCACAACCGCCGCGTCATGATCCAGGGCTATCACGGCACCGGCAAATCGACGCATATCGAGCAGGTCGCCGCGCGCCTCAACTGGCCGCTCATCCGCATCAACCTCGACAGCCACATCAGCCGCATCGATCTCGTCGGCAAGGACGCGATCGTGCTGCGCGACGGCAAGCAGGTCACCGAGTTCCGCGAGGGCCTGCTGCCGTGGGCGATCCAGCATCCGATCGCGCTCGTGCTTCGACGAATACGACGCCGGCCGGCCCGACGTGATGTTCGTGATCCAGCGCGTGCTCGAGGTCGACGGGAAGCTCACCCTGCTCGACCAGAACCGCGTGATCCGCCCGCACCCCTATTTCCGCCTGTTCTCGACCACCAACACGATCGGGCTGGGCGACACCACCGGCCTCTATCACGGCACGCAGCAGATCAATCAGGGGCAGATGGACCGCTGGAACGTGGTCGCGACGCTCAACTACCTGCCGCACGATGTCGAGCTCGAGATCGTGCTGGCCAAGACGCCGTACTACGACAACGACGACGGCCGGCGCATGATCAACGCCATGGTGGCGCTCGCCGACCTGACGCGCTCGGGCTTCATGAACGGCGACATCTCGACCGTCATGTCGCCGCGCACGGTCATCACCTGGGCCGAGAACGACCGCATCTTCAACGACGTCGGCGTTCGCCTTCCGGGTCACCTTCCTCAACAAGTGCGACGAGATCGAGCGCGCCACGGTGGCGGAATACTACCAGCGCTGCTTCGGCACCGAGTTGAAGGAGACGGGCGTCCGCGCGACGCTGGTGTGAAGCGATGGCCGATGCCGCCTCGCCGATAGAAGTCTTCAAGCGCTCGACCGCGGCGACGCTCGCGCGCGATCGCCGAGCGCGACGACGTGACCGTGACCTACGGCGCCGAGCCGCCGGGCGCCGCCGGCACGCGCGTGCGCCTGCCGGTGCCGGGCCGCGAACTGGCCGAGCGCGAGGCGGCGCCGGTGCGGGGCGCCGCCGACGCGCTCGCGCTGCGCCTGCGCTATCACGACGCGGCGCTGCACGCCAAGCGCATGCCGGCGAGCGAGACCGCGCGCGCCATCTTCGATGGCGTCGAGCAGGCGCGGGTCGAGGCGCTGGGCGCGCGGCGCATGGCCGGCGTCTCGGCCAACCTCGCCGCCATGCTCGAGGAGCGCTATCGCCGCCAGGGCTACGAGCACATGATCGAGCGCAACGACGTGACGCTCGCCGAGGCGATCCGGCTCTTGGCGCGCGAGGCGCTGACCGGTGCGGCGCCGCCGCCGCGCCGCGCGCCAGGTGGTCGATGCCTGGCGGCCGCTCCTCGAAGGCAAGGTCGCGCGCGACCTGGTCGAGCTGAGCCGCCACGTCGAGCACCAGGATGCCTACGCCAAGGTGGTGCGCCGGCTCATCCAGGACCTCGATCTCGATGCTCGGCGAGCCCGACGAGGGCGACGAAAGCGAAAGCGCCGAAGGCGAGGGCGAGGACGAGGAGGGCGAGAGCGACGGCGAAGGCAAGGAGGGCGCGGCCTCGGGCCAGAAGGGCGCGCTCGAGGGCGGCGTGCCGCAGGAGGGCAAGGACCAGGGCGACGACAGCGCCGAGGAGATGCAGGGCGAGCTGATGCCGGGCTCCGGCGACGAGGATCCGAACCGTCCGGGCCGGCCCGGCGTGCTGCCGCGCAACCCGCGCGGGGGCGACGATCCCAACGCCTATCGCGCCTTCACCACCGAATGCGACGAGATCGTCTCGGCCGAGGATCTGTGCGACAGCGACGAGCTGACGCGGCTGCGCGCGCTCCTCGACCAGCAGCTCGCGCACCTGCAAAGCGTGATCGCGCGGCTCGCCAACCGGCTGCAGCGCCGCCTCATGGCCAAGCAGATGCGCTCGTGGGAGTTCGATCTCGAGGAGGGCTGCTCGATACCGCGCGGCTCGCGCGCGTCGTCACCAACCCGGTCTATCCGCTCTCCTACAAGCGCGAGAAGGAGACGACGTTCCGCGACACGGTGGTGACGCCTGCTCATCGACAATTCCGGCTCGATGCGCGGCCGCCCGATCACGGTCGCGGCGATGAGCGCCGACATTCTCGCGCGCACGCTCGAGCGCTGCGGCGTCAAGGTCGAGATCTTGGGCTTCACCACGCGCGCGTGGAAGGGCGGCCAGTCGCGCGAGCGCTGGATCGCCGCCGGCAAGCCGCCCAATCCCGGCCGCCTCAACGATCTGCGCCACATCGTCTACAAGGCGGCCGACGCGCCGTGGCGGCGCGCGCGGCGCTCGCTCGGACTGATGCTGCGCGAGGGCATCCTCAAGGAGAACATCGACGGCGAGGCGCTCGCCTGGGCGCATGCGCGCCTCGTCGCGCGCACCGAGCAGCGCCGCATCCTGATGGTGA
>CAWDPP010000032.1:0-56200 GCA_963804235.1 uncultured Alphaproteobacteria bacterium | reverse complement strand
CGTCACTTCGGGCGCGGTCACGATCGGCGGCGGGATCATCGCCACCGGCGGCGTCGACAGCAACACCGGCGCCAACGGCGGCACCGTCACGATCAATGCCGGCGGCGCCGTGTCGATCGGCAGCGCCATCACGCTGACCACGAGCGGCAGCGGCAGCACGCTCGCCACGACCTCGACGCCGAGCGTCGTCACCGTTGGGTTCTCGCCCACGACGGCGACGCAAAGCGCCGGCAACGGCGGCACGATCTCGATCACCGGCAGCAGCCTCACGCTTGCTCAGACGGTCGTGAGCAACGGCGGCAGCGCCCTCGTCGCGGGCTCGACCGCGAACGGCGGCAACGCCGGTTCGATCACGCTCATGGCGACGGCCGGCATGTACGACTGGTCGGCAGCGCCGCCACCGGCGACCTCATCGACGTGATCAGTGCGGGCGGCAATTCGCTTGGCGGGGCGCCCGGTGCCGGCGGCAACATCAGCATCAGCGGCACCACCATCTCGCTGTCCAAGGTGGTCGCCAACGCCGGCGGTTCCGAACTCACGAGCGCTGCGACCGCAGGCGCCGCCGGCAATATCACGCTGATCGCCACCGCATCCTCCGGCGACGCGGTGGTGCTCTTTGGCAGCTCGATCGGCGCGGCACTCTCGAGCTCTAACACCGGCACGCTCGACGCAATCGGCGGCGAATACGACGACACCGCGCTCGCGACCGCGGGGGCGCTGCCGAACGGCGTCCTCACCGGCGCCGGCGGCAACATCACGATCGAGGGCAGCGCGCTTGGCGCGCCGCTCAACGGCACGGCAGATATCCGTCTCGTCAACAACAGCACGGCGTCGGCGCTGAACGGCGGCGCGACCGTCAGCATCGTCGCCGGCGGCGGGCTCGGCACCGGCGGCACGATCCTCATCAATGGGCCGGTCGTGGGAACGACCGCCAATGTCGAGAACCTGCGTCTTTCCGCCGCCAACGGCGCCGCCACTGTCGCGGGCAGTATCGGCAGCGCTTCGATCCCGCTCGGCACGCTCGTGATCGGGCCAGCGACCAATCTCGCCGAGACGTTCCCGTCCGGGAGCAATTACGGCGCCTTCACCATCGCGGGCGCCGTAACCGCCGCGTCGATCGACGATACCGCGAGCTCGGGCAGCGTCACTTTCAACGGCCTCGTCACGACGCCCAGCCTGACAGCGACGAGCGGAGCAAGCGTCGCGGTCAACGACGGCGGCGTGTTCGCCAACACGTTCGCGATCTCGAGCTCGCCGGCGCAGCCGCTCACGCTCGGCGGCGACATCGTGTTCGACACCAACCTGGGCGGAGCGGGGTCGGTGAACATCGTGCTGTCGAGCGCGACCACGATCGACTTCTCGGCCGCGAGCGCCGCCGTCGTGCTCGGCGGCACGATCGACGGCACGACCGCCGGGGCCGATGCGCTCACGTTCAAGGCACCGACGGTCGGCGCCACTCTCACCATGTCGCTGGGCAGCACCACCGCCCTTGGGCGCCGTGACCATCGACGGCTCGGCTTTCACCTTCAGCGGCCCGATCAAGACCGCCGGCGGCGCCGTCGCGATGAACGGCCCGGTCGTGCTCGGCGCCGGCACCACCACGATCGACACGACGAATGGCGGGCTTGCGGCGGCCGGCGCGGCGGTGACCTTCGCCAGCACGCTCGACGGCTCGATCGCTTATTCCGACAACCTGACGATTGACGCCGGCACATCCGGCAACATCACCGCCGACGCCAACATCGGCGGCACGACGCGGCTCGGCGCGCTCACGATCAACAGCGCGAACGCGGTGGACTTCACCGGGGTCGTCAACGTGGCGGGGCTGAGCATCGGCGGAACCGCGTCGCTCACGGCCGCCTCCAACATCACCACGAACGGGGCCAATTCGACGATCCTGCCGACGGCCGGCGGCGCGATCGGCATCGTCACCTCGGGCGCGGTCACGATCGACGGCGGGATCATCGCCACCGGCGGCGTCGACAGCAACACCGGCGCCATTGGCGGCAACGTCACGATCAGCGCCGGCGGCGCCGTGTCGATCGGCAGCGCCATCACGCTGACGACGAGCGGCAGCGGCAGCACGCTCGCCGCGACCTCGCTCCCGAGCGTCGTCACCAACGGCTTCGCGCCGACCACCGCCACGCAAACCGCCGGCAACGGCGGCACCATCTCGATCACCGGCAGCAGCCTCACGCTTGCTCAGACGGTCGTGGCGAGTGGCGGCAACGCGCTCGTCACGGGCTCGACGGCGAACGGCGGCAACGCCGGTTCGATCACGCTCAAGGCGACCGCCGGCAACGTCACGGTCGGCAGCGCCGCGACCGGCGACCTCATCGGCGTGATCGCAGTTGGCGGCAGTTCGGTGGGCGGCGCGGGCGGCGCGGGCGGCAACATCAGCATCAGCGGCACGGTGATCACGCTTGCGTCGGTGGCAACGGCGGCCGGCAATTCCGAGCTTACCAGCGCCGCCACCGCCAATGCCGCCGGCAACATCACGCTCATCGCCAGCGCGAGCTCGGGCGATGCCGTCGTGCTCCTCGGCGAGGCGAGCACGCCGCCGCTCGTCACGTCACGCCTCTCCACCCTCTACGCGCTCGGCGGCCAATACGACGACACGGCGCTTGCGACCTCGGGCGCGCTCTCGAACGGCGTCGTCACCGGCGCCGGCGGCAACATCACGATCGAAGGCAGCGCGCTTGGCGCGCCGCTCAACGGCACGGCCGACATCCGCCTCGTCAACAACAGCACGGCCTCGGCGCTGAACGGCGGCGCGACCGTCAGCATCGCCAGCGCCGGCGGGCTCGGCACCGGCGGCACGATCCGGCTCGACGGGCCGGTCGTGGGAACGACGGCCAATGTCGAAAGCCTGATGCTCACGGGCTCGAACGGCGCCACCAATGTCGCGGGCAGCATCGGCAGCGCCTCGATCCCGCTCGGCACGCTGGTGCTCGGGCGGCCGACCAACACCGCCGATTCATTTCCGTCCGGCAGCAATGACGGCGCCTTCACCATCGCGGGCGCCGTGAACGTCCAGACATTGGATATCACCGCGACCTCGGGCAGCGCGACCTTCGACGGCCTCGTCACCGCGGTCAACTTCAACCCGGCCTCGGGCACAGAAACCCTCACCTTCAACGGCGGCACGAGTTTCGCTTCCCCGGTGACGATCGACAGCCCGCTCGTCCTCACCACCGACGAAACGATCGACACGTCGAGCACGAACTCGTCGATCACGATCGACGCGACCATCGACGATTCGACGGCGGGCGCGCATACGGTGACGTTCGATGCCGGCTCCGGCACGGTGACGATCAACGATCCGATCGGCGGCACGACCGCCGTGGGCGCGGTGACCATCACCGGCGGCACGATCGATCTCGGCAGCAACATCATCACCAAGTCCGGCGCCGTCACCTTCAACGGCCCGACGATCCTGACCCAGAACGTCGCGATCAACACGGCCGCCAACAGCTCCGCCGGCGCCAACGTCGCGTTCAACGGTACGCTCGACGCGGCCGAGTTCGGCGTTCAGACCCTGACCATCGCCGCCGGCACCGCCGGCAACATCGATTTCACCGCGCGCGTCGGCTACGAAGCGACCTCGACGCCCACCCTGGGCTGCACCTGCTCAGCGCCCGGCGCACTGACGATCACCAGCGCCAACGCCGTCGACATGTCGATGCCGTTCGGAAATTTCGACGGCGTCAGCGTCGGCTCGCTCAGCATCAGCGGCGTCGCCACGGTGACCGACAATTCCTTCATCACCACAGCCGGCGTCGAGGGCAACAACGGCGGCGCGGTCTCGATCACGGCGTCGGGCGCGGTCGCGATCGGCGCCGGCATCCCGCTCCTGGTGTCGGGCTCGAACGTCACCTCGCCGAGCGGCATAAATACGAGCGGCAACGACACGCTGGTCGCGAGCACGCCGGCCGGGACAGGCGGCAACGTCACCGTCACCAGCACCGCGGGCAGCATCACCCTGCCGTTCGGCATCGAGGCCGGCGGCGGCGGCGGGAAGGTTTCGGGGACGCCGGTCAATGGCGGCAATGGCGGCACCATCACGCTCACCGCGACGGGCGCGATCGACGCCGGCAGCCTGCTCGCCGGGCCGCAGATGGACATCGACACGAGCGGCGGCGATTCGTTCTCCGGCAGCGGCGGCAACGGCGGCAACATCACGATGTCGGGCGCCAACCTGTTCGTCGCCAGCGTCGGCTCGGCCGGCGGCGGCACGCAGGCCGGCGCCCCGCAGACGGGCGGCCACGGCGGCAATATCACCCTCATCGCCACGGCGACGAGCGGCGCCGCGGTCGTGCTGTACGGCAACTCCGACACCGCCACGGGCGCCGTCGTCGGTCCCGTTGGCAGCCTGATCGCGCTCGGCGGCGACATCAACAACCCCACGGCCGGGACGAACTGCAGCTGTATCTCGACCGGCACGGTGAACGGCGCCGGCGGCAACATCACCATCGAAGGCAGTTCCGGCGGCGCCGCGCTCGCGGGATCGAGCTTCATCCAATTGCAGAGCAGCACTTCGACGGAGTTCGGCGGCCCGACCGTCCTCGTCATTGCCGCGGGCGGGACGGGCGCGGGCGGCAACGTCACCTTCAAAGGCCCGGTGCAGGCGACCACGGCCGGCGTCGAGAACCTGCACTTCGAGGCGAGCAACGGCAGCGTCACGATCACCGGGCCGGTCGGCACCGCGACCGAAGCTCAACACGCTCGCCTTCGGCTTCACGCCGAGCGGCAGCCTGCCGGTGTTCGCCAATTCCGGCGCCATCACGTTCGACGGCGCGGTCACGGTCGGCACGGCGATCACCGATCTGCGCACCGCCGGCAGCCTCGCCTTCGACGGGCTGGTGACGGCGCCGAGCTTCACCATGACGGGGGGCGCCACCAGCCTCGCCATGACCGGCGGCGCGACCTTCACCAGCCCCGTCATAGTGTCGGGCGGCGCCACCACGCTCGACGGCACGTTCACGTTGAGCGGCAGCGCCACCGGGTTGAGCGATGCGGGCGCGATCACGCTCACCGGCGCGACCACGATCGACACGTCTGCCGTCAACGGCGCCGTCAGCCTCGGCGTCGGTCACCGGCGCGAGCGCCGACGCCTTCACGGTCACTGCCGGCGGCGGCGCGGTGACGTTCACCGGCGCGATGAGCGGCCTCGGCGCCGTCGCCATCTCCGGCGGCACGCTCACGCTCGACGGCATCAGCGCGAGCGGCAACGTCACTGGCACGGGCAGCGGCGCCATCACATTGGAGCATGCGATCGCGACCTCGGGCACGGTGGCGCTCACCGCCGCCGGCAACCTCACGCTCGACGCGGGCGCGACCGTGACCGGCAGCAGCGGCGTCGACGCCGTGGTGCTGGCGACAGGCGGCGTGTTCGACAATCTCGCCGGCAGCGGCGGCATCGTCGCGAATGGCGGCGGGCGCTGGCTCGTGTGGTCGCAGAATCCGGCCAACGACACGGTCGGCAGCCTGCCCTTCGGCTTCAAGCAGTACGGCGCCACGCTCGGCGTCACTACGCCGGAACCGCAGTCGTTCGGCAACGGCCTTCTCTACACGCTCGCGCCGTCGGTGACGGCGGTGCTGACAGGATCCGTCACGAAGACCTATGACGCGACCACGAGCGCCACGCTCGCGGCGGCGAACTACACCGCGACCGGCGGCGAGACCGGCGACAGCTTCGTCTTCAACGATCCGGCGAGCGGCACTTACGCCAGCGCTAATGCCGGCAGCGGGATCACGGTCACGGTCTCAGGCGTTAGCCTCTTCTCGGCCAACGCCGGCGGCAAGCCGGTCTTTGGCTACACGCTCGCGAGCGCCAATGCGTCGGGCGCGGTCGGCACCATCAGTCCGCTGCCGGTCGTGCTGACGGGCGCCAAGACCTACGACGCGACGACGAACGCGGCCGCGTCGGGCCTCACCATCAGCAACGACCTCAATGGCGCCAACCTGACGATCTCGGGCACGGGGACGCTGACGAGCGCCAACGCCGGGTCCGAAAGCTTCGCCTCGGCCGGCTCGTTGACCCTGGGCGGTAGCGCCGCCGGCAACTACACGCTCGTCGGCATTACCAGCAACGGCAGCGCGGAAAGCGTCGGACAGCTCGCCGTGGTGCTGACGGGCGCCAAGACCTACGACGCCACGACGAACGCGGCGGCAGCGGGCCTCACGATCAGCAACGACCTCAGCGGCGCCAACCTGACCTTGTCGGGCACGGGCACCTTGGCGAGCGCCAACGCTGGCTCCGAAAGCTTCGCCGCGGCCGGCTCGCTCGCGCTCGGCGGCAGCGCCGCCGGCAACTACACGCTCGCCAACGTCACGACGAACGGCAGCGCCGAGACCGTCGGACAGCTCGCCGTGGTGCTGACGGGAGCCAAGACCTACGACGCCACGACGAACGCGGCGGCAGTCGGACCTCTCCTTCACCAACGATCTCAACGGCGCCAACCTGACCTTGTCGGGCACGGGCACCTTGGCGAGCGCCAACGCCGGGTCCGAAGCCTTCGCCGCGGCGGGAACGCTCGCGCTCGGCGGCAGCGCCGCCGGCAACTACACGCTCGCCAACGTGACGACGAACGGCAGCGCTGAGAATGTCGGGACAACTCGCCGTGGTGCTGACGGGAGCCAAGACCTACGACGCCACGACGAACGCGCGCGGCTGCGAATCTCACCATCTCCAACGATCTCAACGGCGGCAACCTGACGCTTTCGGGCACGGGCACCTTGGCGAGCGCCAACGCGGGCTCCGAAGGCTTCGCTGCCGCGGGAACCCTTGCGCTCGGCGGCAGCGCGGCCGGCAACTACACGCTCGTCGGCATTACCAGCAACGGCAGCGCGGAGACCGTCGGACAGCTCGCCGTGGTGCTGTCAGGAGCCAAGACCTACGACGCCACGACGAACGCGGCGGCGTCGGGCCTCACCATCTCCAACGACCTCAGCGGCGCCAACCTGACCTTGTCGGGCACGGGGACGCTGGCGAGCGCCAATGCGGGCTCCGAGCTGTTCGCCGCGGCGGGATCATTGATCTTGGGCGGCAGCGCCGCCGGCAACTACACGCTCGCCAACGTCACGACGAACGGCAGCGCCGAGACCATCGGACAGCTCGCGGTGGTGCTGTCGGGCGCCAAGACCTACGACGCCACGACGAACGCGGCGGCGTCGACCCTCACCATCTCCAACGACCTCAACGGCGCCAACCTGACGATTTCGGGCACGGGCACCTTGGCGAGCGCCAACGCGGGCTCCGAAACTTTCGCCTCGGCCGGCTCGCTCGCGCTCGGCGGCAGCGCCGCCGGGAACTACACGCTCGTCGGCATCACCAGCAACGGCAGCGCGGAGACCGTCGGACAGCTCGCCGTCGTGCTGACGGGAGCCAAGACCTACGACGCCACGACGAACGCGGCGGCAGCGAACCTCACCATCTCCAACGACCTCAGCGGCGCCAACCTGACGCTTTCGGGCACGGGGACGCTGACGAGCGCCAACGCGGGCTCCGAAGCCTTCGCCGCGGCGGGATCATTGGTCCTGGGCGGCAGCGCCGCCGGCAACTACACGCTCGCCAACGTCACGACGAACGGCAGCGCTGAGAACGTGGGACAGCTCGCCGTGGTGCTGACGGGAGCCAAGACCTACGACGCCACGACGAACGCGGCGGCATCGAGCCTCACCATCTCCAACAACCTCAATGGCGGCAACCTGACCTTGTCGGGCACGGGCACCTTGGCGAGCGCCAACGCGGGCTCCGAAGCTTTCGCCGCGGCCGGCTCGCTCGCGCTCGGCGGCAGCGCCGCCGGCAACTACACGCTCGCCAACGTGACGACGAACGGCAGCGCGGAGAGCGTCGGACAGCTCGCCGTGGTGCTGACGGGATCGAAGACCTACGACGCCACGACGAACGCGGCGGCGTCCGGCCTCACCATCAGCAACGACCTCAACGGCGCCAACCTGACCTTGTCGGGCACGGGCACCTTGGCGAGCGCCAACGCGGGCTCCGAAGCCTTCGCCGCGGTCGGGATCGCTGGCCCTGGGCGGCAGCGCCGCCGGCAACTACACGCTCGTCGGCATTACCAGCAACGGCAGCGCGGAGACCGTCGGACAGCTCGCCGTGGTGCTGTCAGGATCGAAGACCTACGACGCCACGACGAACGCGGCGGCGTCGGGCCTCACCATCTCCAACGACCTCAATGGCGCCAACCTGACGATTTCGGGCACCGGCACCTTGGCGAGCGCCAACGCGGGCTCCGAAGGCTTTCGCCGCGGCGGGATCCTTGGTCTTGGGCGGCAGCGCCGCCGGCAACTACACGCTCGCCAACGTCACGACGAACGGCAGCGCCGAGAACGTCGGGCAGCTCGCCGTGGTGCTGACGGGAGCCAAGACCTACGACGCCACGACGAACGCGTCGGGCCTCACCATCTCCAACGATCTCAATGGCGCCAACCTGACCGTGTCGGGCACCGGCACATTGACGAGCGCCAACGCGGGCTCCGAAGCCTTCGCCTCGTCGGGATCATTGGCCCTGGGCGGCAGCGCCGCCGGGAACTACACGCTCGCCAATGTCACGACGAACGGCAGCGCGGAGAGCGTCGGGCAGCTCGCCGTGGTGCTGTCGGGATCGAAGACCTACGACGCCACGACGAACGCGGCGGCGTCGGGTCTCACCATCTCCAACGACCTCAACGGCGCCAACCTGACCTTGTCGGGCACGGGCACGCTGACGAGCGCCAACGCCGGCTCCGAAGGCTTCGCCGCGGCCGGGTCGCTCACGCTCGGCGGCAGCGCCGCCGGCAACTACACGCTCGTCGGCATCACCAGCAACGGCAGCGCAGAGACCGTCGGGCAGCTCGCGGTGGTGCTGTCGGGCGCCAAGACCTACGACGCCACGACGAACGCGGCCGCGTCGACCCTCACCATCTCCAACGACCTCAACGGCGCCAACCTGACGCTTTCGGGCACGGGGACGCTGACGAGCGCCAACGCGGGCTCCGAGAGCTTCGCCGCGGCCGGCTCGCTCGCGCTCGGCGGCAGCGCCGCCGGCAACTACACGCTCGTCGGCATTACCAGCAACGGCAGCGCGGAGACCGTCGGACAGCTCGCCGTGGTGCTGACGGGAACCAAAACCTTCGACGCCACGACGAACGCGCCGGCCGCGAATCTCACCATCTCCAACAATCTCGACGGCGGCAACCTGACGCTCTCGGGCACGGGCACCCTGGCGAGCGCCAACCCGGGCTCCGAGCTGTTCGCCGCGGCGGGATCGTTGGCTTTGCGCGGCAGCGCGGGCGGCAACTACACGCTCAGCGGCGTGACGACGAACGGCAGCGCCGTCACGATCGGCGCCGACCAGATCGTCTCGGGCGACGTCTTCTCCGGGCACGGCGTGAGCCCGCTGACCGGCGCCTCCGTCAGCCTCATCCTCGGCGGCACCAGCGAAGGCACCGTCACGTCGGGCGCGGGCGGCGCCTACCAGTTCGAGCTGCCGCTCGGCACGATCTCGCCCTCCGGCACGGGCCTGTTCGTCTACATCTCGAGCGGGCCGGTCACCGGCAGCAGCTTCTACAACGCGGCGACCGGCCCGATCGCGGGCCTCGACATCTACGGCAGCTACTTCCGCGTCCTCAACGCGCCCGCGTCGCTCACGCAAACCGGCGCCGCGCTCGCCGCGACGCTCGGGTCCAACGCCAATCCGGCGAATTTCCTCTTCACCCTCGGCGCCGGCAACGCGCTCAATCTCGCCGGCAGCAATTTCGAGCTCGCCGCGCCCACGCCCGCCGCTTTCACCATCGACGAGACCGTCAACGCCGCTTCGTTCGCGGTGACGGCCAGCGAGATCTCGCTCGCCGCCAACGTGACGACCACGGCGCGCGCAAACCTATACCGGCCCCGCCGACGTGCCGCTGCCCGGCGCAACGCTGACCGGATCGAACATCACCTTCACCAGCACGATCGACGGGCCCGGCGCGCTCACGCTCGACGACCCCGGCACGGTGACGCTCGGCGGCGCGCTCGGCGGCGGGACGCCGATGGGCGCGGTCTCGATCACCGCGAGCAACATCATGCTCGCGGCCGGGATCTGGACCTCGTCCGGGATCGTCATGCTCGACGGCACGGTGACGCTGACCCAGAACACGATGATCGACACCGACGGAACCGGCGCCGACATCGACCTGATGGGCCCGGTCAATGGCGGCGCCTCCACGCTCACGCTCAACAGCGGCACCGGCAACGTGACGCTCTCGGGCGTCACCGCGGCCGGGCTCGTCTTCACGCCGTCGGCGCCGTCGCTCGTCACGCTCGACAGCGGCAGCTACGACATCGGCTCCGGCGCCTACACGTTCGGCACCGTCGCTCTCAACGGCGACCTCAGCTTCGGCCAGGCGACGAACTTCGGCCGGCGACGGTCATCTCGCCCTCGACCATCACCTCGCCGGGCGTGCCGATCGACTTCACCAGCACGCTGACCGGCGTGAGCGCGTCGCTGGCGATCGAGCCCGGCACCGCCCGTGATCTTCGCCAACCCGCCCGTGGGCGTCGCCATCACCTACGTCGTAGCCGCCCGCCGCCGACAACACGCCGCCGGCGGGACGCCCTGAGCGGGGTCGAGCCCAACACCGGCGTCGCCCGGCTCGGGCTCGGGCACCGGCACCGGCACCGGGACAGGAGACACCGGTGGGAGCGGCACATCGCCGGGACGAGCGATACCGGGACCGGCTCCGGCGCGGGCGCGTCGAGCACCGGCACGGCCGGCGCGACGGCGCTCACCGGCGCGACCGGCGACGTGGTGTCGACGAGACGGCGTCGCTCCTCAACGCGCTGGCGCCCACGTCGGGCGGCAGCGCGACCTCCTCGGGCGCGGGCCCGCTCGAAGTGCTGACGGAAAGCTCGACCTCGACGGGCACGGGCGCGTCCGAGACCTCGGGCACCGGCACCAGCGCGGTCGTCGTGACGGCCAACGCCTTCACGGTCACCACCTCGAGCGGCGGGAGCCAAGGCGAGACGGGCGGCGCGGCCGGGACGAGCACGGGCGCGTCGCCGGCGACGCAGCCGGGCTCGGAGACCGACGGCACGACCAACTCGATCGCAACCTCGCTCGGCGGCGCGCCCGCCTCCGGCCAAGGCGGCAAGCCCGTGGCGCTCGTCAACGGCGTGCTTTCGCAGACGCCGACGCTGCCCGGCACTGCGTGCTCGGCGTCGTCCTCCTCCTCGGCCTGCAAGCCGCACAGCGTGCCGCCGGCGGACCAGGAATATTCGAGCTGGGGCAACGAGGCGTACTGGCAATGAGCCGCCGCCTCTCCCTCATCCTCGCCGCCGCTTCGCTCGGTCTTCTTCCCGGTGCGGCGCCGGCCGAGCCGCAGGGCGCCGGTCTCGGCACGGATCTCGCCGGCGAAACCTGCGCCTTCGGTGCCCAGGCCGGCGCTGCCGGCGGCATGAGCGGCTTCCCGATTGCGTGCGGCGGCGCGGCCTCGGCCGGCGCGCTCTACGTCATGCCGGGCTTGCCGGCCCTGCCCGAGGCCAGCGACGCACGGCGCGCGGCGCTCCTTGCCGCGGCGAAGACGATGCCGGCGGGATTGGGCCGCGGCGGCGACATCGCCTGCGACAAAGGCAGCCCGCTCGCGCCCGGAAGCCCGTGGCTGTTCTTCGCCTGCACTGAGCGCAGCGACGGCTGGCCGCGCATCGTGCTCGTCGTGCCGGCCGGCGGCGCGCTCTATCAGGCCGACGGCATGCCGGCGCTGCTGCCGATCCTCGAGGCGGCGATCGCGTCGCGCTCGGGCCAGGCGCTCTCGCCGGGCGAGACCGAGACGGCGCTGCATCTCCTCCAACAGCATTTCCCGAGCGCGCTGGCGCATGCCGGTAGCGCCGACGCCGCAAGCGAGCACTCGCTCGTCGAGCTCGCGCGGCTCGACGGCGCGCAGCGCAATTTCGCCGCGGCCGAAGCCGCCGATCGCCGCGCGCTCGAGATCGAGACGCGCCTCTTCGGCGCCAATTCCGCCGCGGTCGGCCAGACCCTGATGGAGCTGGCCCTCGAGGTCAGCAACCAAGGCCGGTTCGACGAGGCGAGCGGGCTCTTCCGCCGCGCCGATCCGATCGTCGAAGCCTCGGCCAGCGTCTCGGCGCGGGCGCGGCTGCAATCGTACCTGGCGCTCGACGCCGCCAATCAGCGCCATTACGGCGACGCGCTCAAATTCGCGCGCGCGGCGACGGCGCTGCGCCGCGCCGAGCTCGACGCCGAGACGCCCGGCGGCGCCAGCGACGCGAACCGGGCGCCGGCCAGCCGTGGCGAGCTGGCGCACAGCCTCCGCATCGAGGCGACGATGGCGATGAAGCTCGGCGACCTGCCCGATGCGCTCGCCGCCGCCGAGGAGGTGCTCGGCATCATCAGCGACGAGCCGGGCCTGCCGCTGTGGTGGCGGCCCGACGCGATCGCGATGATGGCCGAGATCAACGCCGAGGACGGCCGCGTCGTCGAGGCCGAGCGCCAGTTCCGCGACGCGCTGGCGCTCGACGAGAAACTGTTCGGCGACACCGCGGCCACCATCTTCGCCGAGCTGCGGCTCGGCCGCTTCTACGCCGAGCAGCAGCTCTATCCCGCCGCGGTGACGGTGTTCCGCCGCGCGCTCGACGGGCTTGCCCGCGACGAGGTCGCGCGCGCCGCGATCCTGCCCGACCAGATCGCGCCGTTCCTCGCCGCCGCGTCCGACGTCGCCGCCAAGAACGCCGGCGAGCGCGCCGACCTCGAAGCCCAGATGTTCCGCGCGACCCAGCTCGTCAGCTCCGACGTCACGGGCCGCACCATCGCGCGCGCCGCCGCGGCCCTTGCCGCGGCCAATCCGGCGCTCGCCGAGCTCACGCGCAACGCGGCCGAGGCCCAGCGTCAGCGCGATGCGGCGCGCATCGAGCTTGCCGCGGAAACCGCCAAGCCCGATGCCGAGCGCGATGGCGCGCGCGAGAAGAAGCTCACCGCCGATATGGCGGCGGCGGGCGCCGAGGCCGACAAGCTCGCGCGCCAGATCGCCGCCGATTTCCCCGATTACGCCACGCTGGCCGATCCCGGCCCGGCGGAGCTGACGGCGCTCGAGCACAGCCTCGGCGCGCACGAGGCGTTCCTGTCGTTCGTCATCGCCGCCAAGCAATCCTACGCGCTTCTCGTCACGCGCGACCGGCTCACCGTGGCGCCGATCCGCGAGAACGAGATCGCGCTCGCGGCCGATGTCGGCGAGCTGCGCCAGGCGTTCGAGCCGCGCTTGGGCGGCCCGCCCGAGTTCGATCTCGAAGCGTCCTACGAGCTGTACGGGCGCATCCTCGGCCCGCTCGAAGGCGCGCTCGGCGGCATCGACCGGCTCGTCGTCGCGCCCTCGGGCGCGCTCGCGAGCCTGCCGCTCGGCCTGCTCGTGACCGAGCGGCCGCAGGCGCGCGCCGCTTATGCTGCTGCGGCGTGGCTCGTGCGGCGCATGGCGGTGACGGACGTGCCCTCGCCGCGCGCCTTCCTCGCGCTGCGCGCGGCGGGCGAGCGGCGCGTGGCGGCGCCGAAACCGTTCCTCGCCGTCGCCGATCCGGCGTTCCAGGGCGCGGGCCAGGCGGGCGGCAACGCGCTCGATGCCTTGGCCGCGCGCTGCCGCGAGAACGGGCCGATCGCGCCCGAGCTCTTACGCGCGCTGCCGCCGCTGCACGAGACCGCGAACGAGGTGCGCACGGTCGCGCATCTCCTCGGCGCCGGCGACGACGCGCTCCTCCTGGGCGCTGCGGCGACCGAGGCCAATCTGCGCGCGCGCCCGCTCGAGGATTACCGCGTCCTCTATTTCGCGACGCACGGCATCCTGCCGGGCGAGCTCCATTGCCAAGGGGAGCCGGGCCTGGCGTTGTCGCCGCCCCTCACGCCCGCCACCTCGCAAGCCGAGGACGGGCTTCTCGACGCGAGCGAGATCGCGCAGTTGAAGCTCAATGCCGATCTCGTCGTGCTGTCGGCCTGCAACACGGCGGCGAGCGGCGGCAGCTTCGGCGGCGAGGCGCTCGCGGGCCTGGCCGACGCCTTCTTCAATGCCGGCGCGCGCGCGGTGATCGCCAGCCACTGGGAGGTGCCGTCGCTCGCGACCGCGCGGCTCATGTCCGGCCTGTTCGAGATTTACGCGAAGGACCGCGCGCAAGGCTTGGCCGAGGCGCTGCGACAAGCGCAGCTCGCGCTGCTGCGCGACCCGGCGACGGCGCATCCCTTCAACTGGGCCGCCTTCACCGTCATCGGCGCGGGCGGCGGCCCGGGCGCGGCCGAGGCGCGGCCGTCGCCGGCATCGGCCGAACCGGCGGGGCGCCGCTCGTGATCCGCGCACGGCACATCCTCGTTGCGCTCGCCGCCGCCGCCGCCGCTGCGCTGCCGTCTCATGCGCCGCGCGCCGCCGAACTCATCGTCGTCGAGGCGCGCGGCATCGGCCTTAATGCCGGCGACGTGATCGACGACCAGGCGACGCTCGATCTGAAGGAAGGCCAGCATCTGACGCTCATCGCCGCCAACGGCGCGACGCTCAAGATCGACGGTCCGTTCGATCGCGCGCCCGGCGCCGGCGCCGGACGAAGACAATGGCGGCCTCGGCACGGCGCTGCGCGCGCTCGTGACGCAAAGCGCCGCGCGGGCCGAGGCCGGCGTCGTGCGCGACGGATTGACGCCGGTCACTCTGCCCGAGCCATGGCTGCTCGACGTGAGCCGCGCCGGCGTCGTGTGCTTGCGCGCCGGCGACAAGCCGGTGCTGTGGCGCGAGAGCGCGGCGCGCAAGAGCGAGCTCACGATCATCGCCGGCGACCGCACCTGGCGCGCCGACGCGACGTGGGAGGCCGGCACCGACAGGCTGCTGCTGCCGCAGACCGTGCCGTTCCACGGCGGCATCACCTATCGCATCCGGCTCGACGCCAACGAGGCGAACATCACCGTCAAGCTCGTGCCGAACGCGCTCGTCAATCCGGAAATGCAGGCGGCGTGGCTCGCCGATGTCGGCTGCGATCCGCAGGCGCAGGCGCTCTTCAAGACCTTGCCGCCATGAACCGCGCCGCGCTCGTCCGCGCGCGGCAAATGCTCGTCGCGGCGGCGGCGCCGCTCATCGTCACGCTGCTCTGCGCGGCACTCGCGGACTTCGCGGTCGACCGGCTCGCCTTCCTCAAATATGTCGATCGCTTCGTCGGCGATTGGGAGACGGCGGCGCTCCTGCCGCCCGAGCCGCAAGACCCCGACGTGCTCATCGTCACCATCACCGATCAGACCCTGCAGAATTTCCCCTACACCGCGCCGGTCGATCGCGGCTTCCTCGCCGATCTCGTTGCGACGATCGCCGCACGCCATCCGCGCGCCATCGGCCTCGACATCCTGCTCGCGCAGCCGACCGAGCCGGCGAAGGACGAACGGCTGCGCCGGGTCCTCGCAACTCTGCCCGTGCCGCTGGTCGCGAGCTATGCCGACGAGGACGGCATCGTCACCCCGGCGCAGCGCGACTTCCTCGACCGCTTTCTGCCGCCCGCCACGCGCGGGCTCTCGGCCTTGGGCACCGACCAGTTCGACACCGTGCGCTGGATCTATCCCGGCCACGAGGGACGCGACGGCGGCTTCATCCCGAGCTTCGACCGCGCGCTCGCCGCGGCGGCGGGCGTTGCCTCCGCGCCGGAGTTGACGCGCATCGTCTGGCACGGACGGCCGTCGCGCACCGAACCGCCGTTTCGCGAATATCCGGCCAATCTCGTCGCCACTCTTCCGGCCGCGTGGTTCGCCGGCAAGGTCGTGCTGATCGGCGCGCTCGACGATCGTCACCGCACGCCGTTCTCGACCTTGTTCGAGCGCGGCGAAGGGATCCAGCCGGCGGTCGTCATCCATGCCCACGGCGTCGCCCAACTGCTGCATCGGATGCCGCCCTATGGGCTCGGGCCCGTGCCCGATTTCGCGGTGACGCTCGCCGCCGCGGCGTTGGGCGCGCTGCTCGGGCTCGTCGGCTGGCCGCTCTTCATGCGATTCGGGCGCGGGCGCGGCGCTCATCCTGTCGATCTGGATCGGCGGCGGCGCGGCGTTCCATTATCTCGGATTGCTGGCCGGGCTCATCGCGCCGACGCTCGCGGCGGGCTTCGCCATGTTCGGCACCGAAGCGCTCTCCGGGCGCAAGGCGCGCCGCCAGCGCGAATTCATCACCAACGCCATGTCGTGCTACGTCTCGGCCAACGTGGTCGAGGCGCTCATCCGCGATCCCGCGCGCCTTTCGCTCGAGGGCGAGCGGCGCGTGATGACCTATCTCTTCACCGACATCGCCGCCTTCACCACCATGTCGGAAGCGCTCGATTCGCACGATCTCGCGCGCGTCTTGAACGGCTATTTCGACGTGCTGACCGAAGTGGTGATGGCGCATGACGGCACGATCGGCAAATTCCAGGGCGATGCGCTCTTCGTCATCTTCAACGCGCCGATGGACCAGCACGATCACGCCGAGCGCGCGGTGCGCTGCGCCTTGGATGTCGACCGCGTCGCCGAGGCGTGGAGCATCGAGCAGAAGGCTCTCGGCGTGCCGTTCGGTCTCACCCGCATCGGCGTCCATACCGGGCCCGCGGTCGTCGGCAATTTCGGCTCGCGCCGTCGCTTCGACTACAGCGCGCACGGCGACGCCGTCAACACGGCCGCGCGGCTTGAAGGCGTCAACAAGCAGTTCGGCACCCGCATCTGCGTCAGCGAGGCGACGCGTGCCTTGTGCCACGGCATCCTGTTCCGCCCGCTCGGCACCGTCACCGTGAAGGGCCGCTCGAGCGGCACGCCCGTGTTCGAGCCGGCGCGCGAGGAAACGCCCTATTTCGCGCGCTATTGCGCTGCCTGGGACAAGCTTGCGAGCGAGGCGCCCGAGGCCTTGGGCCTGTTCGCGGCCTTGAACCAGGAAAATCCGGACGACCGCTGCGTCGCCATGTATCTTGAGCGGCTCTATCGCGGCGAAAAGGGCGCGGAGCTCGTGCTCGCGGAAAAATAGCATGCGGCCGATCGCGGAGTTTCCCGTTGCGCTCGCGCGCAGCGTCCGCGCCGTCGTCACCGATGTCGACGACACGCTGACCGACGGCGCGCGGCTTCCGGCCGCGACATATGCGGCGCTGGCACGCTTGCACGAGGCGGGCCTCATCGTCATCCCGGCGACCGGGGCGCCCGCCGGGTGGTGCGATGCGTGGGCGCGCATGTGGCCCGTCGACGGCGTCATCGGCGAGAATGGCGGGCTTTACTTCCGGCACGATCATGCCAGCGGCCGGACGCGGCGCCGCTATTGGCTCGAGCAGTACGAACGCCGCGCGGCGCGGGCGCGCCTTGCCGACCTCGCGAGCGAGGTGAGCCTCGTCGTGCCGGGCGCGGCCTTGGCGCATGACGACGCCTATCGCGAGACGACGCTCGCCATGATCGCTCCGCCGGCGCGCATGGACGACGTCATCGCCGCCTACAAGCGCGCGGGCGCCCGCGCCACCAGGAATTCGCTCTGGGCGCTCGCCTGGTTCGGCGAGTTCGACAAGCTCGCCATGATCCGCCGCGTCTTGGCCGACGAGTTCGCGCTCGACATCGACGCCGCGCGCGACGCCGTCGTCTATGTCGGCGATTCGACCAACGACGGCCCGCAATTCGCCTTCTTCCCGAATTCCGTCGGCGTCGCCAGCGTGACGCGCTGGCTCGACACGCTCGAGAAGCCGCCCGAATTCGTCACCGACGGGCCGGGCGGCGCGGGCTTCGTCGAGCTCGCCGACGCGCTGCTGGCGGCGCGCCGCTAATCGCGGCTGGGCCAGCCTTCGTCGTTCAGCACGATCGCCGCGCGCTGCTTGCCGCAGCGCCGGCAGCGCAGCCGCAGTTGCAACGCTTTCAGGCTCATCGCCCCCTTCATCGCCATCAGGTGGCGCGGGTCGAAGCGTTCGGCATGGCCGCACCCCTTGCACAAAATCCACAGCAGCCGGCGCGCGGCAATGGCGTCCGAGAGCGTCTCGACCGGACCGAAACGGCGCTGCACCATGAGAACATAATAGGAACAGACACGCGCGAGTCGAGCCGTTGCGTCACGGCGCGACGACCACCCGGCTTGCCGCATCGGCCCCGGCGAGCACATCGAGGATGTCCGCGCGCGCGAGCGCCACGCACCCCTCGGTGGCGGCGTATCCGGGTGCCGCGAGGTGGAGGAAGATCGCGCTGCCGCGCCCGGCCGCCACGGGCGCGTCATTCCAGCCGAGCACCACGACGAGATCGTAGAGCGCATCATCGCGCCACATCGCCTCGGCATGCGCCGGGTACGGCAGCTTCACAGGCCGGTTGTAGAGCGGATCGCCCGCGGCATCGCACCAGCCGTCGTCTTGCGCCAAGGGCGCGAGCGGCAGGCGCGTCGGCGGCGGCGCCTCGCGGTCGGGACGGTAGAGCACGCGCCGCATCGGCAGGATGCCGGCGGGCGTGGCGCCATCGCCTTCGCGCTTCTGCTGCCTCAGACCGGCGCGGCCCAAGGCGCAGCGCACGGGCTTTCCGTTCCAGGTGGCGGTGCCGGTGCTGCGGACGATGAGGTCCATCGCGTCACCGCGGCCGATGCTCGGGCCGCCCTATTGCGCGGCGACCGACGGCGCCTCCGGCAGGAACCGCTCGATCTCGACCTCGTCGATCTGCTCGGGCAGGAGGAAGGTCTCGGCATAGCGGCGATAGACGCCGGACTTGAGGAAGAGCGCGAACAGCTCGGGATCGATATGCGAGTCCTGGCTCATCTTCGCCATGATGGCGATGCATTCGGACAATTTCTTCGGCGTCTTGTACGGCCGGTCGCGCGCGGTCAAGGCCTCGAAGATGTCGGCGATCGCCATGATGCGCGCCGGCACGCTCATCTGCTCGCGCTTCAGTCCCTTGGGATAGCCCGTGCCGTTCATCTTCTCGTGGTGGCCGCCCGCCCATTCCGGCACGCGCCGCAAATTCTTCGGGAACGGCAGCGCCTCGAGCATGATGATGGTCTGCACGATGTGATCGTTGATGTGATAGCGCTCTTCCTCGGTCAAGGTGCCGCGCCGGATGATGAGATTATAGACCTCGCCGAGATTGAATTTTTGCGCCGGCGGCTTGACGATGAAGCCCCACGGATTGTCGGCCGCGAGCGGCGGCCCGTCATGCGGCACGATATGCTCGGGCTTGTCGGCGAGAAGATGCTCCATCGCCGGCAGCGGCGCCGCGGTCCCGGGCCGGCGCTGGCCCTCCTCCCACGACAGGCCGATGCCGTCGTCGAGCGTGCGCAGCCAGGTGATCTCGGCGATACGCTGCAGCCGCGCGATCTTCTCGGGCGCCATGAACTCGCCGCCGATGTTGCAGTCGGCGACGAAGGCGAAATCGCCGTCGAGCGATTTCAGGCGCTGGTCGCGCGCGGCGCGCAAGGCCTTCTCGTCGCCGCCCGCGGCCACGCCGCGCAGATAGTCGATCTCGGCGTCGCGCTTCACCACTTCGAAGCGCGTGCGGATCTCGTGGATGCGGTTGTAGAGCGATTCGAGCTTCGTCGCCTTGTCGACGACATATTCGCGCGTCGTCACCTTGCCGCAATCGTGCAGGCCGCCCGCCACTTCGAGCTCGTACCATTCGTCGGCGTTCATGCCGAAATCGGCGAACGGGCCGTCCTTCGTCTCCGCGGCGGCGCGGGCGAGCATGTTGGTGAGCTCGGGCACGCGCCGGCAATGGCCGCCGGTATAGGGCGACTTCGCGTCGATCGCGCTCGCGAACACCTGAAGGAAGGCGCGGAACAGGTTTTTCTGCGCCTCGAGCAGCATCTGGTTGTCGAGCGCCACGGCCGCCTGGCTCGCCAGCGCCTCGATCACCGGCACGATCTCGGCCGCGAACGGCATCGCCTTGCCGGTGCGCTCGCGCGCGTTGATGAGCTGCAGCACGCCGACCACCTCGGCGTCGTGATTCTTGAGCGGCACGGTCAGGAACGAGCGCGAGTGATAGCCGGTGCGCTGGTCGAACGCGCGCGGGCCGCTGAAGTCGAAGCCCGCGGCGTCATAGGCGTCGGCGATGTTGATCGTGTGTCCGGTGATCGCCGCCGCCGCCGCGACGTTCTTGTGGTTGGGCTGGCCGTCCTCGTTGACGAGCCGCACCGGGGGAAACGGAATGGGCGTGCCGGTGGTGCCGCCCATGGCGATGCCGAGCGAGTCGTTGCGCATGATGGCGAAGCGCATTTCGCTGCGGCTGTCGTCGACGAGATAGAGCGTGCCGCCGTCGGCGTTGGTGAGCTCCTTGGCGCCGAGGAGAATCTTCTCCATGAGCTCGCTGTGATTGCGCTCGGCCGAGAGCGCGATGCCGAGCTCGATCAGCCGGCGATAGCGCAGCTCGGTCTCGTCGCGGATCGGCGCGGACACCATCATGTCCCCCAAGCAAATCCCAAGCCACGTCAATTTACGTCATAATATCAACGGTTTGCCCAGGGGCCCTGGGACCCCGGCGTAACGGCTGTAAAGCCCCCCTTACAACGACGGGGCGATGCTATCCCGCAACCGTTAACTGAAGCGTAGCGAGTCGCGTCTAAAACGCTAGCAAATACGGCGGCTCACGAATGCAGATCATCGCCATCGCATCACAAAAAGGCGGCTCGGGTAAGACCACGCTCGCCGGCCATCTCGCCGTCGCGGCGCAGGAGGCCGGGCACGGCCCCGTCGTCCTCATCGACACCGATCCGCAGGCGAGCCTCACCGGCTGGTGGAACGCGCGGCAATCGACCTCGCCGCTGTTCGCGCAGGCGACCCCGGCGCGCCTTGCGGCCGGCATCGACCGCATCCGCGGCCTCGGCGTCAAGCTCCTCATCATCGACACGCCGCCGGCGATCGCCGATACCATGATCGACGCGGTCCGCCTGGCCGATCTCGTCATCATCCCGGTCCGGCCCTCGCCGCACGATCTGCGCGCCGCCGGCAGCACGATCGAGCTCGTCGAGCGCCATGCCAAGCCCGCCGTGTTCGTCGTCAACGCCGCGACGCAGCGCGCGCGCATCACGACCGAGGCGGTGATCGCGCTGTCGCAGCACGGCACGCTCGCGCCCGTCATCCTGCATCAGCGCACCGGCTTCGCCGCCAGCATGATCGACGGCCGCACCGTCATGGAAATTCCGGGCGAGGCGCGCTCGGCCGACGAGATCCGCCAGCTCTGGACCTATATCGGCGTGCGGCTCGGCCACGCCGTTCCGGCGCCGCAACCGGCCCTCATCGAGGTCGCCGCCGTCCCCGGCGGCGAGGACAAGGCATGCGCCGCCTAGCCCCATCGGCCGCATCGCTCGAAACGCTCGGGCCGCGCGAGCGCCTGCCCGAGGCCGTGCTGCCGCCCAAGGAGGGAAACCTCTCGGCGCTGCTGCTCGACACCGAGGCGCCGGCCGCCGCGCCCTCGCACGACACGATGCGCAACGTCGCGATGTCGCTCGTCGCGCGCTTCTTCCGCTTCGGCGCGCGGGATTAGGTTTTCGCCAGCACCTGCACGCGGAACATGAAGCGCGGCTCGTCGGCGCCGTAATCGGCGACGGCATTGTGCGTCGTGGCGATGTCGTCCCACATCAGCACGTCGCCCTCGCGCCAGCTGTGCGCGTGAAAATATTTCTTCTGCGCCTGGTGCTGAAACAGCATGTCGAGCAGCTCGTCGCTCTCGGCCGGCATCGAGCCCCTCGATGCGCGTCGCGTAGCCCGGATTGCAGTAGAGCACCTTCCGCCCGGTCACGGGATGCGTGCGCACGATCGGCTGCGCCACCGGCGGGCGTTTCTCGCGCTGCGCCTCGCTCAAGGGCAGGCGGTCGGTGCCGGGCTTGGCCAGCATCATGTTCCAGAACTTCGCGAAATCGTGCACGGCGGAGAGCCCGTCGATGCGCTCCTTCACCGCTTGCGGCAGGTCGTCATAGGCGTGCCGCATGCTTTGGAACTCGGTGTTGCCGCGGGGGAGCCCGCCGCGCTTCGGCACGCGCTTGGCATGCAGCAGGGTCGCGAGCGCGATCTCGCGGCTATAGCTCACGTCCGTGTGCCAGCCCTGGCCGGCATCGGCGAAGCCCACGGGCTTGCCGTCCTCGACCATGTTGGAAAGGATCATCACCTCGGGATGACCCGCCGCGTGAAAGCGGTTGGCGACGTTGATCTCGAGCGTGCCGAACTGCGCGGCGAAGGCGGCAAGTTCGGGCGGATCGAGGTTTTGGCCCGGAAAGCACAGGACGCCGCGCTCGCCGAGCGCCATGAGGAGGTCCCGCACTGCGCTTTCTCTGAGCGGCCGCGACAGATCGACATTCTCGACCCGCGCGCCCAGCACGTCCGGCTCATGCACGATGTGCATGGCGAAATTAGAACGCGCGCGAGGCCCTAAGGCAAGCCCTAGTGCCGGTCGAGCCGCGCCGCCGCCTCCCGCACCAGCGACAGGTCGGCATAGGACGCGACCTCGAGCGGCGCCTTGACATAGCCCATCTCGTACTCGGTCTTGATGTTGGCCTCGACGCCGGCGAGGTCGGGGATGCCGTCGGGCGGGCGGTAGTCGTCGCCGTGCGCGGTGAAGAGCCACGATTGGTAGAACTCTGGCGGCCGCTTGGTGAAATCGGCGACGATCGCGACCGCCTCGTCATGGTTCGCGGGGTCCATGAACCAGCGCTGCACGCGCAGATAATCCTCGAGGAAATCAATGACGGCGGCGCGGTTCTTGGCGAGGAACGGGGCGCGGCCCGCCATCATCAGAAGCTCGATCGGCCCGAGCGCGTCCTTCTGGGTGAAGAGCGTGCGCGCCCGCGAACGCAGCTCGGCGTCCATCGAGAAGGGCGTGATCGCGGTGATGATGTCGGCCTTGCCCGACAGCAGCATCGACTTCATGTTGGGAAACTGCACTTCGACGAAGGTCACCGCCTTGTCGTCGATGCCGGCCCGATGCAGCATGAGGCGCATCGCCATGTCGCCCGAGGCGCCGGCGCCGCTCGTCGCGAACGCCTTGCCGCGCACATCCTCGATGCCATGGATGGGCCCGTCCTTCAGCACCATGAACTCGTTCGAATAGGCGCCGTGCGCGCCGTCCGACATGACGTCGACGACGATGCGCAGATCGGCGATGCCGGCATTCTCGACCGCGAGCGCCAAGGTCGAATAGGAGACCGAGGCGAAATCGATCTCGCCCGCGGCGAAGCCCGCCATCTGCTGCGGCGTCGCGGCGAAATGCACGAGGTCGAGCGTGTAGGTCTTGCCGATATGGACCGCGAGGCCGGGCTTGGCCGTGAACACCGGCGTGAGGCTCGCCGGCACCACGGCCCAGCCGGCGCGGATCGGCACCGGGTCCGCCGCCGCCGCGCCGATGGCGAGCGCAGCCGCCGCGGCGCCGGCAAGCGCGGCCGCGCCGAGAGTTGCACCGAGCCGCATGTCTCCCCTCCCTGTTTTCGATAGAGTATGCGCCGATGGCGCGGCGGCGGAAGGGACTTGAAGAGCGCGGCGATGCCGACGCGGCCGACGCGCGCGGCGCCGCGCTCGCCGCGGCCGAGCTTGCCCTGGCCGATGCGCTGGCGATTGCCCAAGGCGCCGGACTTCGCATCCGCTCGCCCGCACTGCGCCGCCGGCTCGCCCGCGCGCTCGGCCGCGACGGCGATGGCTAGGCGGGGCAAAAGCCTCGGCGCCGAGGCCGATCTTCTGCGCATCGCGCTGTTCGTGCTGTTCACGGCCCTCCTCCTGCACCTGAACGACGCCACGGCCGCGCCCTTCGCAGCGCGCGGAGACGCGACGTGGCGGAAATTCCTGCGCGGCGGAATGGCGCAAGATGGGCGCGGCGCCGGTCGTGCCGCTCGCGTGCCGCCGTGCTCGATGATCTGCCGGATGCGGCGGCCAGCGAGGATATGCTCGCGCGCCTTGCCGGGGCCGCGGCGGCGACGGCGCGCTCGGGCGTGCTGGCGCGGCACGATTTCATCGGGCGCATCTATCGCAAGCTGCTCCTGGGCGCGGCGGGGCCGCACTACGCGACCTACTACACGAGCGTTCCGGCGGCGCGGCTGCTCGCCGATCTCACGCTGCGGCCGCCGCGTATTTCAGAGCCGGTCGCGCCCGGCCGCGAATTCTCGGTGCTCGATCCGGCATGCGGCTCGGGCACGCTGCTTGCGGCGGCGCAGGCAACGCTCGGCGCCGCGCATCGTGCGGACGCGCGGCTCTGCGGCTGGGACGTCATGGCGTTCGCGGTCGAGATCGCGCGCGCGACGCTCGCGCTCAACGCCGGCGCGGCGCGTCCCGAAAGCGCCGAATTGCGCGCGCTCCCGATCGGCGCCGCCAAGGGCAAGGTGCGGCTCGGCAGCCTCGATTTCCTGCGCGCAGCCGCGCCGGCGCCGCGCCGCCACGATGTCGTGCTGATGAATCCGCCCTTCTCGCGCTCGGCCAAGCCGAACCTGACCTTCGGCTATTCCCAATCCGAGGTGCGGCGGCGCATGCAGGGCGCGCTCACCGCGCTCGCGCGGTCCTTGGGTCTTTCCGGCATCGGCCGCGCCGGGCTCGGCCCCTATTTCATGATGCTCGGGCTCGAGCTTCTGGCCGAGGGCGGGCGCATCGGCCTCGTCGTGCCGCGCTCGATGCTCTCGGGCGTGTCGTGGAAGAAGATCCGCGCGCGCTATCTCGACGCGTGCGAGATCAGATGGATCGTCGCGAATTTCGATCCAGGATCGCCCGGCATCGAGCCGTGGAATTGGAGCGAGAACACGGCGATCGGCGAGGTTCTGGTGATCGCCGAGCGCACGCGATAAGCCGCCGGCCGAGCGCAGCACCGTTTTCGTCAACGTCGTGCGCAAGCCGCGCGGCGATGAAGATGCGGCGGCGCTCGCCGCGGCCGTGGTGCGCCAGGAGCTGGCCGGGATCGCTCGGCGACGGCTCTTCGCGCGATCTCGTCGTTGGCGGCGAACGCGTCGGCGCGCTCTATCGCGTGTCGCAGTCGGAACTGCGGCGCAACTGGCTCGCGCCGGCCGTGTTCGCCGCGCCCGATCTCAACCGGCTCGCGCTCGCCATCGTCGCGCACGCGGGGCTCGTGCCGTTCGGCAAACTGTGCGCGGGGATCGGGCCCGACATCGCGCAGGTGAAGCGCGCCTTTTCCGCGCCCGGCCGCGGCGGCCGCGCGTATCCATCTCGTGCTCGGCCATCAGGGCGACATGGCGACGATCGCGCTCGGCGCGGCGCAAGCTCGCGCGCGGCGCGCCCAAGGCCGCAAACGCGCGCGCGTTGCACCAGCGCCATGCCGCGCGGCTCCTCGTCGCCGAGCGCCCGCATCTCGGCAGCGAGGCGCTGCTCGCCATGCGCGCGCCGCAAAAAGTTCTCGCCACCGCGTTCTGGGAAATCCGTCCGCGCGCGGCGCGCGATGAAGCGCTGATCCTCGTCTGGCTCAATTCGACCTACGGCATCCTGGCCTATCTCGCGCACGCGACGAGCAGCATGGGCGACATCGTCAAGATGAAGAAGGATCAGCTTGGCGGCATGCCGGCGCCCGATCCCGCGCGCGTCGATCCCGCCGCCTGCGCCGCTCTCGCCGATGCTCTCGGCGACGAGCCGTTCCTGCCGTTCGGTGCCGAGTTCGCGCGCGCCGCAAGCGGATCGGGCCCGCGCCTGGCGCTCGACCGCTTCTTCGCCGACGCGCTCGACCTGCCGCCGATCGGCCGCGCGCACTACGAGCTTCTTGCGCGCGACCCGGTCGTCACACGGCGCAGGCTTTAGGGATTGGCCGCCGCGTGGATTTCGGCGATGTAGCCGCCGGGAAACTGCACCATCGCTGCCTGGCGCCGGTCCGCCATGGTAGGGCTCGACCAGCACGGCCGCACCCGCGTCCTTGGCCTTGCCGAGCGTCGCGGCAAGATCGGAGACCTCGTAGCCCGTTATCTCCCGTCCGTAGGGATAAGGGAGATGACCATCGGTCACCAGCACGGTCATTCGCCCGAACGCGGACTCGATGCGCACGCGCCGGTAGCGGTCGGCTGGCCGGCCGATCTCCACGCCCGGCGCCGCGCGGTCGTCGGATACGATTTTGCCATGCGAGAAGGCGACGAAATCGCGCATGAACGGATCGGCCCGGTCCGGCGACAGGTAGACCCGGTTCTCCGGCACGGTTTGCAGCGGCGCGTAGTGCGGCGCGCTCGTATGCCAATAAAGCTGCATGTTGACGCCGCCCGGCCATTGAATGATGGCGTCGCGGCCGATCGGGTCGGGAAACGTCGCGACCATGATTGCGGCGCCATCGGCGCGGGCGGCGCCAACGGCCTTGTCCATGTCGGTGACGAGATAGCCGGTCCGCTCCGCGCCAAAGGGATAGGGGATTGGCGTCTTGAAGCCGAACACCGACAAAATGCCGACCGGGGTCAGGACGATCTGCGACATGGTGAGGCTGGGCGTCGGCGTGACGGTGAACGCGCCTGCCTTGGATGTCGTGCCGCCGAATGTCGCGATGATGCTGGCGACGAACCGGTCGAAATCGTCCGGGGCGACATAGACGTGGGTCGAGTCGTATTGCGGACCGACCGCGACGGCGGGGCTCGCGCCGGCGGCGCGGACTTCGGTCCGCGGCGCGCCCGCAAGGCTTGCGGACAGGATTGCCGTCAGGGCGAAGGTCTCGATCACGCGCATGGCGCAGGCTCCCGAAGCGAAGCGATTACCAGCGTAAGCGCCGCGGTTGCGTCAGGCAGCCTAAGAGATTTCTGGAGCGGGCGAAGGGATTCGAACCCTCGACCCCAACCTTGGCAAGGTTGTGCTCTACCCCTGAGCTACGCCCGCGCTCCAAGGCGGCGGATGATACCGTCCGCGCCTCCGTTTGCAAGGGCGCGCGACGCCATTTAACGTCCGCCGCCATGCCCGATGCGCCCGCGACGCCAGAGGACCTGTTCCGCCGCCTCGACGCGCTCGCCATCCCCTATCGCACCTATACGCCATCCGCCGGTCTTCACCGTCGCCGAGGCGGTGGCGCTGCGCGGCGCGCTGCCGGGCGGGCATTGCAAATGCCTTTTCCTCGAGGACCGGAAGGGCGGGCTCTGGCTCGTCGTCGTGCTCGAAGAGCGCCGCCTCGATCTGAAGGCGCTCGTCCGCCCGCCTCGATGCGCCGCGCTTCTCGTTCGGCTCGCCGGCGAAGATGCGCGCGGCGCTGGGCGTCGAGCCCGGCAGCGTCACGCCCTTCGCGCTCGTCAACGAAAGCGCAGCATCGGTGACGGTCGTGCTCGATGCCGAGATGCTGATGCGCGATCCGCTCAACTATCATCCGCTCGTCAACACCGCCACGACGGCGCTTGCGCCCGCCGACCTGCTGCGCTTTCTCGCGGCCTGCGGCCATCGCCCGCGCATCCTCGATCTCGCCGATCTCGACCGCGCGGCGCCGGCCTGACGAGCCGGCGGCGCATCCCCTCCGTCTTGCCAGAGCGGCCCCGGACCGCCATGTTCTAGGGGTCTCACGAGGGACTTGGCATGGAACAGCTCATCGGCGGCGGCGCTCCGGCTGACGCCTCCTCCGTCAAGAACGGATCGACCGCAACCTTCATGGCCGACGTGATCGACGCCTCGCGCGAGGCCGCCGTGGTGGTCGATTTCTGGGCGCCGTGGTGCGGTCCGTGCAAGCAATTGGGTCCGGTGATCGAAAAGGCGGTGCGCGACTCCCGCGGCAAGGTCCGCCTGGTCAAGATCAACGTCGACGAGAACCAGGAGCTGGCGGCGCAGATGCGCATCCAGTCGATCCCGGCGGTCTATGCCTTCAAGGACGGGCGCCCGGTCGACGGCTTCGTCGGCGCGCTGCCGGAAAGCCAGGTGAAGCAGTTCGTGCAGCGCCTCGTCACCGCCGCGGGCGCGGCCGGCGCCGCCGATCCTGTCGCCGAGGCGCTGGCGCTCGCCAAGGAAGCGGCGGCCGCGGGCGATCACGCGCGCGCCGCCAACATCTACACGCAGATCCTGCGAGCACGAGCCCGGCAACGTCGATGCGCTCGCCGGGCTCACGCGCGCCGCCGTGGCGAAAAAGGATTTCGCCAAGGCGAAGCAATATCTCGCGCAAGTGCCGAAAGAGCAGGCCGCGCATGCCGAGATCGCGGCGGCGCGCGCCGCGCTCGAGCTGGCCGAGACGGGCGCGCAAGGCGGCGGGCGCGATGGGCGAGCTGAAGGCGCGGGTGGCGAAGGACGCCGCCGACCACGCGGCGCGCTACGACCTCGCCGCCGCGCTCTTCGCCGCGGGCGAGCGCGAGCAGGCGATCGACGAGCTCCTGGAGCTGATCCGCCGCGACCGCGACTGGAACGAGGAAGCGGCGCGGAAGCAGCTCCTCAAATTCTTCGAGGCGATCGGGCTCACCGACCCGCTGACGGTGGCGGCGCGCCGGCGCCTGTCCGCGATCCTCTTTTCATGACGCAGAGGGCATGACGCAGAGCGTCTTCGATCCGTCTTTCGCCGACCTGCCGGCGCGCCTGCCGGTCTTTCCGCTGACCGGCGTGCTGCTGCTGCCGCGCGGGCGCCTGCCGCTCAACATCTTCGAGCCGCGCTATCTCGCCATGACGCGGCACGCGCTGGCGCAGGGCCGCATGCTCGGCATGATCCAGCCGCACGAAGGGCGCGGGCGATGCCGGCGATCCGCCGCTCTACCGCACCGGCTGCATGGGCCGCATCACCGAGTTCCGCGAGAGCGACGACGGCCGCTATCTCATCACGCTGAAGGGCTGCGCCCGCTTCGACGTGAAGAGCGAGCCGGCGCGCGAGGCGCTTTTCCGCACCGTGGTGCCGGACTGGAGCCCTTACGAGGGCGATCTCGCCGAAAGCGAGCCCGAGCTCGAGCGCGAGCGCCTCGTCGCGGCGCTGAAACCCTATTTCCGCCGCCACGGCATCGAGGCCGATTTCAAGTCGATCGCGGGCGCGCCGGCCGAGCGGCTCATCTCCTCGCTCGCCATGCTGTGCCCGTTCGCGCCGGGCGAGAAGCAGGCGCTGCTCGAAGCGGCCGATTGGACCGCGCGCGGCCGGCTCCTCGATCGCGCTCCTCGAAATGGCGTCGCGCGCGTCGATCGATGACGCCGGCCCGGCGCGGCATTGAGGGACGCATGGCCGAGGTCGATCCCAAGCTTCTGGAAATTCTCGTCTGCCCGTTGAGCAAGGGCCCGCTCACTTACGATCGCGCGGCGCAGGAGCTGGTGAGCCCGCAGGCGGGCCTGGCCTATCCGATCCGCGACGGCATCCCGATCATGCTGGTGGACGAGGCGCGCTCGTTGAGCGACGAGGAGAAGACGCGCTTCGGCGCCGCCGCCAAGCCCGCGCCGCCATGAGCGAGCACCTCGGCACGCAGCATTGGCCGGTCGAGCTGCGCCTCAAGACGGCGGAAAAACTGCGTCGAGATCGATTTCGACAACGGCGCGAAGTTCCGCCTGCCGGCGGAATATCTGCGCGTCGAAAGCCCGTCGGCCGAGGTGCAGGGCCACGGGCCCGGCGAGAAGCAGCTCGTCAGCGGCCGCCGCCATGTCGGCATCCTGCGGCTCGAGCCGGTCGGCAATTACGCCGTGCGCATCGTGTTCGACGATCTGCACGACACCGGGATCTATTCGTGGAGCTATTTCTACGAGCTCGGCATCGAGCGCGAGAAGCGCTGGGCCGAATATCTCGCGGCGCTGGAACGGGCCGGCCAATCGCGCGAGCCCGCAGAGACGCGCCTGAGGGAGAGCGACATGGGCAATTTCGTGCTGGTGGTCGAATTCGAGGTGAAGCCGGGCGAGGGCGAGCGCTTCGCCGGCCTCATCGCCGAGAACGCGCGCGCGTCGGTCGCGACCGAGCCCGGGTGCCTGCAATTCGACGTGGTGCGCGACGAGAAGGATCAGAACCGCTTCGCGCTCTACGAGGTCTATCGCGACGGCGCCGCGTTCGAGGCGCACGGCAAGATGCCGCATGTCGCGGCCTTCTTCGCCGCGGCGAAACCGTTGATCGCGGCGCAGAAGGCGACGCGCTTCGCGCGCGTCGCGGCCAACGCGAAGTAGGATCGCTACGGCGCCGCGCTCACGATCGGGACGCCCGCGCGCTTCCTCAGCGCCGCATCGTTGGCGCTCACCAATTGACCATTGAGGTCCGCGGCCTCCTCGCCACAAAGCCAATACATGATCTGCGCCGGTTCCGAGGCAGGGCGCAGCACTTCTCGCTTCAGATGGCCGACCTGATTGATCGGGTTGACGCGGTTGAACGCTTGCATTTCGGTATCGACGAGGCCCGGCAGGAAGCCGTAAACGCGGATACCCCGCGCCTCGGATTCCTCGGCGGCGAGAATGCGCGTCAGGATCGAAACGCCAGCCTTTGCCGCGCAATAAGCGCTCCAGCCGACCAGCGGCATCGCGGCCGCGCCTGAGGATACGTTGATGACGACGCCGCCTTTCGGAAGAAGCGGCAGACCATGGCGCATCACGAAAAACGTGCCGAAGAGATTGACCTCGATATTGCGCGTCCAATCCTTTGGATCGGTGGCGAGGATGCGTGCGGCCGGCTCCAATGCTCCCGCGCAATGGATGACGATACCAATTCCGCCGAGCTTCGCAGCCGCCTCGCCGATCGCGCTCCGCACAGCCGCCTCGTCGGCGACGTCGCACGGAATGGCGAAACCGCCGATCTCCTTGGCCAGGCCTTCGATCGCTGCGCGACTGCGCGCAAGAAGGGCGACGGCGTGCCCCTTTTGCGCGAATAGGCGGGCGGTCGCCGCGCCGATGCCGCGGCTTGCGCCGGTGATGAGAAGCGGTGCAGGACGATCCATCATCAGATACCTCCACGGGATCAAAGGGCTGCGCGATCGCGCTCTCGTCTAAAGCCGCTCGCCGCGCGCGAGGCGCGGCAGGGTGCCGTAGGTTCCCATGGCGTGGCGCATGAACAGCCGCTTCAGCGGCGCCGTGCGCTCGACCGCGGCAAGGCCGAGGTCGCGCGCGAGCCGCACCGGCGCGACCTCGTTCGAGAAGAGCCGGTTCAGCCCGTCCGTCACCGCGCCCAAGAGCGCCGCGTCGAGCTGGCGCGCGCCTGCGTAGCGCCGCAACACTGACGCCGCGCCGATGTCGAGGCCGAGGCGGCGCGCATCGACGATCGCCTCGGCCAGCGCCGCGATGTCGCGGATGCCGAGATTGAAGCCCTGGCCCGCGATCGGGTGGATGAGATGCGCCGCCTCGCCGATGAGCGCGAGGCGCGGCGCGGTGGTGCGGGTGGCGAAGAGGAAGCTCAAGGGATAGGACCAGCGCGGCCCCTCGACCTCGAGCGCGCCGAGGTGATCGCCGAAGCGGCGCGCGAGCTCCGCGTGGAACGCGGCCGCGCTTGCGGCGAGAAGATCCGGCACGAGCTCGCGCCGCTCGGTCCACACGATCGACGAGCGCCCGCCCGTCATCGGCAGGATGGCGAACGGTCCCGCCGGCAGGAAATGCTCGACCGCGACGCCGCGATGCGGCTTGGCGTGGCGCACGGTGCAGACGATCGCGCTCTGCGGATAGGACCAGGCGATCGTGCGGATTGCGGCGGCCGCGCGCAGCGCCGAATTCTTGCCGTCGGCGGCGGCGACGAGCGCGGCGCGGATCACGCTGCCGTCGGCCAAGGTCGCGCGCGCCGCGCCCGCGTCATAGTCCACGCGCTCGACCGCCATCGGCGCCACATGCGTCAGGCAAGGCAGCGCGGCCGCGCGCGCAAGGAGCGCGCGGCGCAGCACGCGGTTCTCGACGATGAAGCCCAAAGGATGATCGCCGACGAGCCTGTGGTCGTAATGCAGGTAGAGGCGCGAGCCGCCATCGGCCACGCGGATTTCGCGAATGGGCTCGGCCGCTTGCTCGATCTCGGGCCAGACCCCGAGCGCGCGGAACACCTCGTGCGAGCCCCAGGCGAGCGCCGTGCTGCGGCCGTCATAGGGTGCGTCGAGCAGCGTTTCCGGGCGCTCGCGATCGATCAGCGCGGTCGCGATCCCGGCGCCGGCCGCAGCGAGCGCGAGCGTCGTGCCGGCCAGCCCGCCGCCGACGACCACAAGCTCGACGCGGGCATCGCTCATGGCGAAAGCATGGGCGGGGCGGCAGGTCCTGTCCAGCCGCGCAAAAGAAAGGCCGGAGCGGATCGCTCCGCTCCGGCCTCAACTCGGAGGAAAGACTTCGTCGGCGAAAGTTACCGGCTACTCGCCTTCCGTACCGATCGCATAGGCGGTCTCGCCATGGATCGCGTCGTCGCCAACCTTGAGCGTCGCCTCGTCCATGCGCAGCGGCGTGATGAACGAGATGATCTTGAGGATGATGAAGGTCGCGATGATGTTGTAGACGATGATGAACGCGGCGCCTTCGGCCTGCAGCAGAAGCTGGCCGGGGTTGCCGTAGAGCAGGCCGGTGACGTTCACGCCAGGCGCATCCTTGTCCGTGCCGATATAGACGAGCATGGCCGGGTTGGCGAGGATGCCGGTGAGCAGACCGCCCGTGAGGCCCGCGACGCCGTGCGTCGAGAACACCGAGAGCGTGTCGTCCACCTTCATCATCAGCTTGGTCTTCTGCAGCTTGTTCATGGCGAACCAGGGGATGATCCCGGCGCAGATGCCGATGATCAGCGCGCCCGTGCCATCGACATAACCGGCGGCCGGCGTGATGGCCACGAGGCCGGCGATCATGCCGTTGACCGCGCCGATGATCGACGGCTTGCCGTAGGCCATCTTGTCCATCAGCGTCCAGACCAGAAGCGCGGCCGCGGTTGCCGTGTTGGTGTTGAGCACGGCTGCGCCGGCGTCGGCGTTGGCGAAGTACGGGTCGCCGCCGTTGAAGCCGTCCCAGCCGATCCACAGGATGCCGGCCCCCGCCAGCGTGATCAGCAGGCTATTCGGCGGGAAATGATCGCGGTCCGCTTGCAGGCGGGGTCCCACCATCGCCGCGGCGGTGAAACCGGACATCGCGGCGGCGAGATGAATGACATACCCGCCCGAGAAGTCCGCCACACCCATGCTGGCAAGCCAGCCGCCGCCCCATAGGCTGAAGGCGCCGACGGTATAGACGCACGTCATCCACACCGGACAGAAGATCACCCACGCCCTGAAGCTCATGCGGCCCAGGACCGAGCCGCCCAGGATGATGACCGTGATCGCCGCGAACACGAACTGGAAGAACATGAGCGTGGCCATCGGGAAGGCCAGGTCCGGCATGCCCGAGGCTGCGGCCGGGATCGTCGCCTGGCTGAGCGTGAAGGCCGCCGAGAGTCCAGGCAGCGGCTGGCCCAGGAATGGGAACCATTGCGGCCCGAACGCCATGTTGTAGTCGAACAGGACCCAGACGATCAGGACCGATGCGAACGCGTACATCGACATGAAGGCCGAGTTGATCGCCCATTTCTTCTTGACGATGCCGCCGTAGAGAATCGTAAGTCCGGGAATGCTTTGCAGGCCGACGAACGTTGCCGCCGCCAACTGCCAGGCATTATCGCCGGTATCAAGCCATTTCGGTGAAGGTACAAGCATGGACCTTTCCCCCTTCGTTGCTGTCAAAACCACCCGCGCCAGCGCAAGACGCAGACCCATGGCGTCACGCGCGGTGACGCACCACCGTCCGCGTTTCCGCAATATCCATGCCACCCGGAGGGACTGCCCGGCCCGGCGCGCGACAGGCCGATTCCCGTTGCGAATCGGCGCAGGCCGCTAGGCGGTCTGACCAAAAAATCTGCAACCTGTTCAGATTTTGTGCAACAAACTCGGGCATTCCGCTCAAACCGCGCGCCCGGCGCCGCGTCGCCGGCTCCTTTGCAACCGTCGTCCGAATTGGCTAGGAGTGCGCCCGTTGCGATGCAGGTGCGACCATGATCCTTCTCGGTGCGCTCTCTGGCGGTTGGCGTTCTCGCCGCCGCCATCGCCCTTCCCGCTGGCGCCGCGCCGGCCGAGCCCGCCGCCGCGGCGATGACCTGCATCAATGCGGCGAGCGGCTTCACGTGGCAGATCGAAATCGACTACGCCAAGCGCACCGTCGATACCTATCCGGCCAGCATCAGCGACGCGGAGATTTCCTGGCACAACGACAGGGACGGGAACAACTACAGGCTCGATCGCGCGTCGGGCAAGCTCACGCAGGTCTACGCCTCGAGCACCGGCGGCAGCATGCTCTTTAATCGTTGCGCGGTGAAGAATTCGAGCTGACGCCGTGCCGCAAGCGGGCAGCGCAGCGAGCGCCATCGCGCCGGGAGGAGGCGTCAGGGCCACCGTCGGCTTCGCTTCCGAGAAAGGTCCGCGCGAGCGCAACGAGGATTTCGCCGGCGCCGTGTTCGGCTGGGAATTGCCCGAGCCGCGCCGCGACGTGGTGGCGGCGATCGCCGACGGCATCGGCGGCGCCAAGGGCGGGCGCATCGCCGCCGAGACCGCGGTGCGCGGATTCCTCGACGGGTTCTGCGATCTGCCGGAAACGGTCGAGGTGCGGCACGGCGGCGCGCGCATCGCCAGCTCGCTCAACGGCTGGATCCATTCGCTGTCGCACCAGGACCCGAAGCTCGCGGGCATGGGCTGCACCTTCACGGCGCTGGTGCTGCGCGGGCGCATCGCGCATGTCCTCCATGTCGGCGACACGCGCGCATATCGCCTGTCCGGCGCGCGGCTCACGCTCCTCACCACCGATCACGTGCGCGAGGAAGGCGCGCATCGCTCGCACGTGCTGACGCGCGCCTTGGGCATCGAGGCCGAAGTGCGCCTCGACTACGCCTCGCAGCCGGTCGCGCTGCACGACCGCCTCATGCTGTGCAGCGACGGCGTGCACGGTTTCCTCACCGACGATGCGATCGGCGCCATCCTGCGCGAACGCTCCGGTCCGGCCGATACGGCGAAGGAGCTCGTGCGCGCCGCGCTCGATGCCGGCAGCGACGACAATTGCACCGCGCTCGTGCTCGATGTCGTGCGGCTCCCGACCGCGGCCTCGGCCGATATCGGCAGCGCCATCATGCAGCTTCCGCTCATCCCGGTGCCGATCCCCGGCGAAACGGTCGATGGCTTCGTGCTGCGGGTGCTCCTGTCCGACGGCCGCTACAGCCGCCTGTTCGGCGCGCAGGACGAGGTCGAGGGCGGCGAGGTCGCGCTCAAGTTTCCCAAGCCCCAGGTCGCGGCCGTCGCCACATATCACGCCGCCTTCGTGCGCGAGGCGTGGGTCGGCGCGCATGTGCAAAGCCCGTGGGTCGGCCGCATCATCGAGATGCCGCCGGGACGGCAGACCTGTCTCTATACGGTCATGCCGCTCTACCAGGGCGAGCTGCTGGAAGGGCGCATCACGCGCCGCCCCGCGCTCGGGCTCGAGGAAGGGCGCGGCATCGCCGTCAAGCTTGCGCGCGCGGCGGCGGCGCTGCACCGCGTCGACATCGTCCATCGCGACATCAAGCCCGACAACATCATCCTCGAAGCGAACGGCTCGCTGAAGCTGATCGATCTCGGCGTCGTGCGCGTCCCCGGGCTCGAGGATTTTCCGCCCGAGCATATTCCCGGCACGCCGGCCTACATGGCGCCGGAAATGTTTGCGGACGAGCCCGGCAACGTCCAGACCGACATCTATTCGCTGGGCGTCACCATGTTCCGCGCCTTCACCGGCGAATACCCGTACGGCAATGCCGACGCCGTAAGTCCGCCGCGCCGCATCCGGCCCAAGGAGCTGTGCGCGCTCCGCCCCGATCTGCCGGCCTGGCTCCAGGCCACGATCGGCCGCGCCATCGCGCTCGATTCCTCGCAGCGCTTCCACGACATGGGCGAATTCGCGGTCGAGATGGAGGCGGGACCGGCGCGCGCGCCGGCCACGCGAGGCCGGCCGCTCACGCTTCTGGAACGGGCGCCGGTGCAGTTCTGGCAGGGCGTGGCGGCGCTCCTGGGCTTGGCGCTCGTGGCGCTCCTCTTCCTGCGCCATTGAGGCGCGTGTTGGCACGATTCTTGTAAAGGCGTTTCCCGGGGATCGGTGGCAGGGGGAATGGGGGCGGTCTTCGGACCGCCCCCTTTCATTTGTCGGGCAGCGCGCCGCCCTTCAAGCGCCACATGTAGAGCGCGAGGAGCGAGCGGTTGGGCGCGAACAGAAGCGCCGCCTTGGCCGGCTTCCTGCGCCCGATGTAACTGCGGAAGCCGCGCTGCACGGCGAGATCGCCCTCGGGCCAGATGTCGGGCTCGTGAAAATAGAAGATCGCCATCATGTCGGCGGTCCATTGCCCGATGCCCCAGATCGCGCACAGCAGCTCCGAGCGCGCCGGCGTGGTCGAGCGCGCGCAAGCCCTCGAGCGGCGCCGCCGAAGCCGCCGCCTGGATCGCCAGCACCGCCTTCGCCTTGTTGCCGGACAGCCCGCACGCGCGCAGCGTCGCCGCATCGACGCGCGCCAGGAAATCGGCGAGCGCTCTCGCCGCTTGCATCCGCGGCAGCCCGCACGCGCGCCCAGATGCCGCGCGCGGCGGCGGCCGAAATCTGCTGCGCCACGATCGAGCGCACCAGGAACGCGGCCGGCCCATGATCCTCGCGCTCGGGAAACCAGATCGGGCCAAGGCCCGCGATGTCGCGCGCGAGGCCGGCGGACAGTCCCACCGCGGTCGTGATGAAGCGGCGATGGAGCTTGGGCGGCATCATGGCCGCATACTTGTCATTGCGCGGGCCGCGGCGCAATTGCGCCGCAACGAGATCGGTCCGGGACCGTTGGTGGCTTTTGGCTTCCTTGGACCGGCGCCTCGGCGAGTTGTTGCGTGATTGCCGGCCCGCGCGGACCTTTTAACCAGTCATCTCAATCACGAGGAGCCTCGCCATGATGAATCGCCGTGAATTTGCGTCCGCAGTTGCGTCAGGGGCGGTCATTGCGCTGCTGCCGCCCCTGGCGCGCGCGCAGATGCTCCAGGGCGCGAAACGTCGTTCTCGTCCACGGCCTGTTCGCGGATGGTCGTGCTGGTCGGAGGTGATCGCGCGCCTCCAGCCGGCCGGCATGACCGTGACGTTGGTGCAGATCCGCTCACGACGCTCGACGACGCGGTCGCGGAGACGCGGCGCGTACTCGCCCGCCAGGATGGGCCGACCGTGCTGGCCGGACATTCCTTTGCCGGCATGATCGTGACCGAAGCCGGCGTCGATGCGAAGGTCTCGGCGGTCGTCTATGTCGCGGCAAGGGCGCCCGATGCAGGCGAGGATTACACGGCCCTTTCGATGAGGTTTCCGGCACCGCCTGCCTCGGCGGGCATCGTTTTCGACGGCGATGAGGGACGGCTCACCGAGGCGGCGTTCCTGCGCGATTTCGCGGGCGATCTGCCCGAGGCCCAGGCAAGAGTGCTCGATGCCGTCCAACCGCCTTTCCACAAGGCGCTCCTCAGCGGCAAGACGAAACACGCCGCTTGGCGTGCGAAGCCGAGCTTCTACGCGGTTTCCACCGACGATCGGACCATCAATCCCGACTCGACCGCATGGCCAAGCGCATGGGCGCGACGACGATCGAGGTGAAGTCGAGCCATCGTTCGCTCATCTCGCATCCCCAGGAGATCGCCGGCCTGATACTTCAAGCATCGGCGCGCGAGTGACGACGCCGTAGCAGGCAACTAGAAGCGCGCCGCCAGAAAATCCGCCATGGCGCGCACCTTCGGCGACAGGTGCCGGGTCGGCGAATAGACCAGCGAGATCGGCGTCGCGGCCGGATTGAATTCGGGCAAGAGCGGCACGAGCTCGCCCGCCGCCACCGCCGCGTCGGCCGTGTAGTCGTTCATCTGGATGAGCCCGAGGCCCGCGCACGCCGCGGCGATGATCGCGCTGCCGTCGTTGAAGCTCAGTGCGGCGTTGGGCGTCATCGTGAAATCGGCGCCGTCGCGCCGGAAATGCCACAGCCGCGCGACGCGCGTGTCGCGGACGACATAGGGCAGGCAGACGTGGTGCGCGAGATCGCCCGGCGTCGCCGGCCGTCCGTGCCGCGCGAGATATGAGGGCGCGCCATAGACGCATTGCTGGCTGTGCGTGAGGCGGCGCGCGATCAGCGTCGAATCCGCGAGCGCGCCGACGCGCACCGCCACGTCGATCCCTTCCTCGATGAGATCGACGAAGCGGTCGGTCAGGCTCACCTCGAGCTGCAGCTCGGGAAAGCGCTCCTCGAACGATCCCAGCAGCGGAATGATCTTGAGCCGGCCGAACACGATCGGCAGGTCGAGCCTGAGCCGTCCCTGGGGCGCGTGCCCCGCCTGCGTCAGGACGCGCTCGGCCTCGTCGAGATCGGCGAGGATGCGGTGGCCGCGTTCCAGCAGCGCCGCTCCGTCCTCGGTCAGCGTCACCTTCCGCGTCGTCCGCGCGATGAGCCGCACGCCGAGCTGGTCCTCGAGCCGGGCCAGCGCGTTGCTCACGCCCGACTGGCCCATGCCGAGCTCGCGCGCGGCTTTGACGAAGCTCAGCCGCTCGCCGACTTTGACGAACACGGTCAGGGCCTTGAGGTCGATCAGGCATCACCTATCACTGTAATCAATGAATAATATCATATTGCGGTGGATTATCCAGTCAGGAGAAGGAGCGTAATCTTCGGGCATGAAAGGAAAGGGAGTTCAGCCATGACCTTCGTGCCCCTGATCCGGTCGCAGTCTCGCCCGATCCGGCATCCGCTTTACCCGGTTCACCCGGGTGTTCTCGCCGCTGCGAGCATCTTCCTCGTCCTTGCCGTGGTGCTGACCGTCGCCGTCGTGCACGGCGTGCCGCAGCTCGATCCGCAAGCGCAGATGTTCGTGGTGCCGTGATGAGCGCCGCTTTCTCCGACTTCCCGCACCCGGCCGTACGCCGTGCCGGGCGCGGGGCCAGGCGCGGCGCCTTGTGGCGCGAGCTGCTGGCGGACGTGGCTCCAGCGCCGGCGCGAGCGATACCAGCTCCTGCAGCTCAGCGAGCGCGAGCTGCGCGACATCGGCATCACGCGCTGCGACGCGGTGCGCGAGGCGGCGAAACCGCTGTGGCGGGATTAAACCGTCACATGCCGCCGCCACCGCCGCCGCCGCCGCCGAATTGGCCGGACAGCCGATCGCTTCCGGATTGCCGGCGCAGCCGACGTCGTAGGGCGCCGAGTTCTGACACGCCGCCACGGCCAGGAGCAGCGCCAGGAGCAGGTATCGCAAAGCATCCTCCCGCCGATCGCCGCCATCCTACGCAGCATTGCGCGCGGCGGCCAAACCACTTTGGCGCGACCGGACCGGCGCCGGCCCGGCTTGACGCCGCGCGCCGCGCGCGCCACATCACGCTGTACGCACAAAGCGGACGGCGAGGCGATGCGGCTGCCCCGCGAATTGACCGAACGAAGCCAATTCGCCGCGCGCCCGAGTCCCCGTGCGAGGCGCGGCAAAATCACGGAACGAAGCCAATTTGCGGGGGTGGCTCTCCCTATATAGTGTGGTGAAGCATCGGCGCCCCAACATCTTGGGGCTGGCTTGGCGCGGGCGCGGGGAGCCTTTATGCTCGGGCGCGACCTGGTGCGGAGGCCCGGCTCCCTTGGTGAATCCCCGCCTGCTGCGGATCGACGACAATCCCTGGGCGCGCCTCAGGGCGCTGCTCGATCCCGCGCCGCCCAAGACCAACCTGCCGCATGTGCTGATGTCATTGGGCGAGCCGCAGCACGACCCGCCGCCGGTGATGGCGCGGATCATCGCCGAGACGGCGAAACTGTGGAACCGCTATCCGCCGATGCAGGGGACGCCGGCCTACCGCGCCGCCTGCGCCGAATGGCTCGCGCGGCGCTACCGCCTGCCGCCCGGGCTCATCACCGCCGAGCGTCACGTGCTGTCCTTGAACGGCACCAAGGAAGGGCTGTTCCTCGCCGCCGCCATGGCGGTGCCGCAGGAAAAGCGCGGCAAGCAGCCGGCCGTGCTCATGCCCAATCCCTACTACCTCGTCTATAACGGCGCGGCGCAGATGGCGGGCGCGGAGCCGGTCTTTCTCGACGCGACCGCGCGCACCGGCTTCCTGCCCGATCTCGACGCCATCCCCGATGCCGTCCTGGCGCGCACCGCGCTCTTCTATCTGTGCAGCCCGGCCAATCCGCAGGGCGCCATCGCCTCGCTCGAATACCTGAAGGCCGCGATCCGTCTCGCGCGCGCACATGATTTCGTGCTCGCGGTCGACGAATGCTATTGCGAGATCTACGACAAGGACGCGCCGCCCGGCGCGCTCGAGGCGTGCGCCGCGATGGGCGGCGACCTTGCCAACGTCCTCGTCTTCCATTCGCTGTCGAAGCGCTCGAGCGCCGCGGGCTTGCGCTGCGGCTTCGTCGCCGGCGACCCCGATCTCATCGCGCCGCTCGACAAGCTGCGCAGCTATGGCGGCGCGCAGGTGCCGCTGCCGATCCAGGAAGCGGCGACGGCGCTGTGGCGCGAGGAGGCGCATGTCGCGGAGAACCGCGCGCTCTACCGGCGCAAGTTCGACGTGGCCGAGCGCATCCTCGAAGGCCGCTTCGGCTTCTACCGCCCGCCCGGCGGGTTCCTCCTGTGGCTCGATGTCGGCGACGGCGAGGCGGCGGCGCGCACGCTGTGGCGCGAGGCGGCGGTGCGCACGCTCCCCGGCGCCTACATCGCGCGCGAGAATGCGCGCGGCGAGAATCCCGGCAAGCGCTACATCCGCGTCGCGATCGTGCACGACGACGCGACCATCGCGGCCGGACTTTCGCGCATGGTCCAGGTGCTGCAATGAGCGCGCTCTCCGATTTCGCGAAAGCGCCCGAAGGGTTCTCGCTGCGCCGTCTCGCGCTGCAGGCGACGGGGCTCGCGCTGCTCGTCGCAGCGGTGCTGCTGGCGCTGGCGCTCGCAACCTACGAGCGCGCCGATCCGTCGTGGAACCACGCCATCGATCAGCCGGTCGGCAACGCGCTCGGATATTTCGGCGCGTGCCTGTCGGACGGGCTGTTGCAGGGGCTGGGCCTCGGCGCGTGGCTGGTGCCGGTCGTGCTGCTCGACTGGGCGGTGCGGCTTCTGCTCGCGCGCGGGCTCGCACGCCTGTGGCTCCGTCTCGTCGTGCTGCCGCCGATGCTGGTCGCGGCGGCGCTGGCGCTCGCGATCTTTCCGGCGCCGTCGTTCTGGCCGCTCGCCGGCGGGCTCGGCGGCGCGCTCGGCGGGCTTGCGGCCAAGGCGCTCGATGCCGCGAACCTCGCGCCGCCCATCACGGCGATGGCGGCGGCCGCCCTCGTGGCGCTGATGCTGCTCTACGTCATGGGCTTCTCGCCTGCCGCGGCGGCGCGCGCCTTGGCCACGCTCGCGCGCGAGGAGCGGCCGAAGCGTGCGGGTTTCTTCGCGCGCATGGCCGCGCGCATGTCTTCCTGGCGCCAGCATGCCGGTGCGATCGACGCGCCGGCGCCGCAACGGCGCGAGCCGCTTCTGGCGCGCGCTTCCGTGATCGAGTCTGAAGAAGATGAGGACGAAGAGCCGCGCGCGCCGCGCCGCACCGCCACCGTCGATCTGCCGCCGCGCGCGAAGAAGCGCGCCGATCCCGCGCGCCAAGCCTCGCTCGATCTGCGCGGCTCGGGCGAGCACGTCATGCCGCCGCTCGACCTTCTGAAGGAGGTGCCGCCGGCAAAGGTCGCCACCGTCAACGAGGAAGCGCTGCAACAGAATGCGCGCCTGCTCGAATCGGTGCTCGAGGATTACGGCGTCAAGGGCCAGATCGTGAAGGTGCGGCCGGGGCCCGTGGTGGCGCTCTACGAGCTCGAGCCCGCGCCCGGCATCAAGGCCTCGCGCGTCATCGGCTTGGCCGACGATGTCGCGCGCTCGATGAGCGCCATCTCCGCCCGCATCGCCGTCGTGCCGGGCCGCAACGTCATCGGCATCGAGCTGCCGAACCAGAGGACCGAGATGGTCTATCTGCGCGAGCTGCTGGCGACCGAGGCGTACGAGCGCACCAACGCCAAGCTGCCGCTCGTGCTCGGCAAGGACATTTCCGGCGCGCCCGTCATCACCGATCTGGCGCGCATGCCGCATCTCCTCATCGCCGGCACGACCGGCTCGGGCAAATCGGTCGGCATCAACACGATGATCCTGTCGATCCTCTATCGCCTGCCGCCCGACGAGTGCAAGTTCATCATGATCGATCCGAAGATGCTGGAGCTTTCGCGTCTATGACGGCATCCCGCATCTGCTGGCGCCGGTCGTGACCGAGGCGAGGAAGGCGGTGGTCGCGCTCAAATGGACCGTGCGCGAGATGGAGAACCGCTACCGCGCCATGTCGAAGCTCGGCGTGCGCAACATCGAGGGCTACAACCAGCGCCTCGCCGAAGCCGCGGCCAAGGGCGAGACCTTGATGCGCCGCGTCCAGACCGGCTTCGATGACGACGGCCATCCCGTGTTCGAGGAGCAGCCGCTCGAGACCTCGCCCCTGCCGCTCATCGTCGTGGTGGTGGACGAGATGGCCGACCTCATGCTCGTCGCCGGCAAGGACATCGAGGCGGCGATCCAGCGCCTGGCGCAGATGGCGCGCGCCGCCGGCATCCACATCGTGATGGCGACGCAGCGCCCGTCGGTCGATGTCATCACCGGCACGATCAAGGCCAATTTCCCGACCCGCATCAGCTTCCAGGTGACCTCGAAGATCGACAGCCGCACGATCCTGGGCGAGTCGGGCGCCGAGCAGCTCCTGGGGCGCGGCGACATGCTCTACATGGCGGGCGGCGGCCGCATCACCCGCGTGCACGGACCCTTCGTCTCCGACGAAGAGGTCGAGGGCGTCGTGCGCTTCCTCAAGGAGAATGGCGGCGAGCCCACATATCTCGACGAGGTCACCGAGGGCGAGGCCGACGACGGCGAAAGCGTGTTCGGCATCGGCGGCGAGGACGAGGACGGCGGCTCGGGCGATCAGCTCTACGACCAGGCGGTGGCGCTCGTGTGCCGCGAGCGCAAGGCCTCGACGAGCTTCGTGCAGCGCCATCTCCAGATCGGCTATAACCGCGCCGCCCGCATCATCGAGCGCATGGAGGCCGAGGGCGTGGTGAGCACCGCCAACCACGTCGGCAAGCGCGAGGTCCTGGCGCGAAAGATCGACTAGCGGGCAAAGCTCCGCGTCAGTTGTTATCTAAGGATCATGACGAACACAGCGAAATTTTCCCTGACGCGCCGCGCCGCGCTTGGCCTTCTGGGCGCGGCCGGCGCTGGCGCCGCGGCTCGTGCGCGCGGCGTCGCCGACGGGGCCCCGTCCGGCACCGCTCGATGCCGCGGCCCGCGCCGACGTGACGCGGGTGCAGCAATACTTGAACGCCATCCGCACCATGCAGTCGCGCTTCGAGCAGGTCGCCGACGACGGCAGCGTCGCCGCCGGCACGATCTACATGCGGCGGCCGGGCCAGATGCGCATCGTCTACGACCCGCCCTCGCCGATCCTGATCGTCGCGACCGAGGGGCAGATCTATTACTACGACGCCCGGCTCAATCAGGTGTCGCGCACCTATGTCAACGACACCCCGGCCTGGTTCCTGCTGCGCGATCCCATCGAGCTCTTCGGCGACATCACGGTGACCGATTTCCGCCGCGCCGCGGACGCGCTTCGCCTCACGCTGGTCGAGACCCAGAACGCCGATATCGGCCAGGTCACCGTCGTGCTCTCGGACAAGCCGCTCGCAATTGCGGCAATGGACCGTGCTCGACGCGCAGCGGAAGCAGGTCACGGTGACGCTCCAGACTCCGCAGTTCGGGATGCCGCTCGACGCCAACCTGTTCTATTGGACCGACCCGCGCCCCGACGCTCATCCTTAACGAACTTTAAGTCTCATTGGCTTGCACGCTGGCGCAGTTCGGTTCATATAAATGACATGCCAGCTCCTTTTGGCGGCCACGAGCTGCCGCCCATCATCGGCGTCGTTTGTTGCGTGCGCACGGAAGGCGAGCACACCTTTCACACGGTGTCCGAGAAATACATCGCGACCGTGGTCGACGCGGTCGGCGGGCTGCCGCTTCTGGTGCCGGCGGCGGGCGACCGGGTGGCGGCCGAGGAATCGGTCCAGCGACTCGACGGGCTGCTCCTGACCGGCTCGCGCACCGATATCGAGCCGCACCATTACGGCGGGACGGCGCTCCCGCCCGAGCGCAAGATCGATCCGCAGCGCGACCAAACGTCGCTGCCGCTCATCCGCGCGGCGGCACGGGCGGATGTGCCGGTGCTCGCCATCTGCCGCGGCATGCAGGAGCTGAACGTCGCGCTCGGCGGCAGCCTGCATCCGGTTCTGCACGAGGTGCCCGGCCGGCTCGACCATCGCGCGCCCAAGCGCGACACGATGGAGGAGCGCTATGCCCATCTGGCGCATCCGGTGGCGTTGACGCCGGGCGGGTTCTTCGCCGAGCTCAATGGCGGCGAGACCGCGCTCGTCGTCAATTCCCTCCACTTCCAGGGCATCGACCGCCTCGCGCCCGGCCTCGTCGTCGCGGCGACCGCGCCCGACGGGCAGATCGAGGGCGTCTGCCTGCCGCAGGCCCGCTTCATCGTCGGCGTGCAGTGGCATCCCGAGTATCGCCACCAGGAGACACCGTTCTCGCGCGCCCTCTTCGCCGCCTTCGGAGACGCCTGCCGCGCCTATGCGCGCCGCCGCCGCGCGGCCTGATCGTTGCGAGGAGCCGCCGTCGCTCTCCTCGTGCTGGCGGCCGGTGCCGGTGCCGCCGCGGCGGCCGACGAGCCGATGGCGCCCGACTGCACGACGCTTCTGCCCCTGCTGCAGAACGACCCGTCGAGCATCCACGACGGTGCGCCGCTTCTCTCGGTGAGCGCCGTCGTCGCCGATCAGGCATCGAGCGACGCGGCGCGCGTCTGCACCGGCGTCGGCCACTATCGCGACAGCGATCTGCCCGTGACCTATACCGCGCGCTGGCGCCCGGCCAAGCGGGCGTTCGATATCGAGATGCACGCCACGACGGATGACGAGGCGGCGAGCCGCGCGCAGAGCCTCAGGGCGCTTTACCATCCCAAGGGCGAGGACGGCACCTTCTCGCTGCTCGACACCGGCAGCGGCTGCGCCGATCCCGACTATCGCGAACTCGCCACGCAAGAGCTGCGCCTCGGCATCAGCTTCCGCGCCTCCTTCTACCGCGAGCCCGATGCCGACATCCTCGACATCGTCGCCAACGGTATCGGCTCGGGGCTGCTCAGCAACTGCATCGCCACCGTCGGCAACGGCACCGACAAGGGCGCGATCTTCATCGGCACCAACTGGACCGGCAACGGCGGCGACCGGCGCATCCAGTTCTACGTGTTCGACGCCGGTCCCGAGGGGTTCAAGCTCAAGGACCGGTTGTGGCAGCTCGACGGCAAGTGACGCGCCTATTCGGCGGCCAGCCGGCGCAGCAGGTCGATGAGCTGGCGGCGCTCGGCCGCGCTCAAGTTTCCGGCCCAGTCGCTCTCGTGCGCGCGCGCCGCATCCTCGAGCCGGCCCATGAGCTCGGTGCCCTTGCCCGAGAGGCGCAGCGCGTGCGAGCGGCGATCGTTGGGCGAGGCCTCGCGCACGACCAGGCCGCGCCGCTCGAGCGCGTCGATCACGGCGACCATGGTCGAACGGTCGATGCCGAGCGCGCGGCCGAGCCGGGTCTGGCTCAAGCCGGGATTGGCGCCGATCATGGCGACGACGCCGAGCTGGCCGGGCGTCACGCCGTTGCGGCCGACGGTGCGGGCGAAATGCTGGAACAATCCGACCTGCGCGCGGCGCAGGTGATAGCCGATGAGCGTGTCGAGAAACCCCATGCGGATGGCGCGCGGCTTCGCCGTCTTGTCACTCTGAGTGAGAGGCACCTCGCCCTTCATCGGCGCCAGTATAGCTGCGCCGCGTGCCTCGGGTCATGACTCCCGCCTTCCGCTCGCTTGCCTCGGCCGATGCCGTCATCGAAGTCGCGATGCCGGATGGCGCCATGCTGCCGGTCTATCGCATCGATGGCCCGAGGAACGGGCCGGCGCTGCTCTTCGGCCATGCCAACGGCATGGCGGCGGGCTCCTATGAGCCGTGGCTGCGCCTGCTCGCGGATGGAGGCGCAAGTCTTCGCGTTCGACGCGCGCGGGCACGGCGGATCGGTCTGGCCCGAAGGGCCGCTCGAGACCGTCTTCGCGGCCGATCGCATTGCCGACGATCTCGCGCACGTGTCCCGCCGTGTCGCCGCCGAGCCGGGGGTGGGGCCGTTGAGCTATGTCGGCCATTCGCTCGGCGCCTCGGCGGCGCTGCGCCTCCTGGCGCTCGGACGCGCGCCGTCCTGGCGCAGCTTGGTCGCGTTCGAGCCGCCGATCTTTCCGCCGCCCGGAGCGGCCGCGCACGCCGAGGCGGTCGAGAAGCAGGAACGTCTCGTCACCGGCACGCGGAAGCGGCGCGCCGAATGGGCCAGCCCCGCGGCGCTCGCCGAACGGCTCATGGGCCGCGGCATGTTCGCGCGCTTCGATCGCGCCATGCTCGACGCGCATTGCCGCGCGACGCTGCGCCCCAGCCACGGCGGCGGCTTCCGCCTCTGCTGTCCGCCCGAGATCGAGAGCTTCATCTTCAAGAGCCAGTCGGAGGCGGATACCTGGCGGCGTCTGCCGGCGGTGACGCGCGCGCTGACGCTCGTCGGCGGCGATCCGGCGATGCCCGACAACGACTGGGTCTCGAGCGCGCTGCCGGAAATGGCGGCGCTGATGCCGGGTGCGCGTCTCGTGCAGGTGCGCGGCACCGGCCACCTTCTCATCGCCGAGCAACCGCGGCGCTGCGCCGAGCTGGTGCGGGACAGCCTGTGCGCGTAATCCATGCCCAAGACGCTGATCCGCCATGCACATAACCCGGGTTTTGGCGCCGCCGCCTGTTTCCTAATTAGTCGGGGAAGAAGCGGCCGGCGCAGCCGGCGGCCTGGCTCCGTGCCGGGCTCCCCCTCCGCGGGGGCTTCCGGCGCCCGGTCATCCCCCCTGACCGGGCGCCCTCGTTTTGGGCGGCCCGCTCAGTCGTAATCGTGGATGTCGAAGAGCGCGAGCCCGAGCCCGTCGCCGGCGGCGGGCCGCGCCAACGACGACGGATGGTGCAGCGTGCGGGCGGTGTCGCCGTAGCCCGCGCGCCAATGCTCCTCCATGCTGACGCGCGAGAACTCGTAATCCTTGGTATCGCCCTCGTAGTGGCGCGCGTGATAGATCAGCTCGACGATGCTGTAGACCTTGCGGTCGGCATAGTCGGTTAGGAATGCGTATTCCGGCGTCTGCTTTGCCTCGGGCGGGACCGAGTCCAGGAGCTTCGCCGCGGCATGGCGGATTTGCTGCGTGGCCTTGAAGCGCTCGGTGTTCTCGCGTGTGCGGCTCGAATAGACGATCTCTTTCTGCCGCGTCGCCACCTCGGCCATGCTCTCGGGGAAATCGCCGTGCGCGCTCCACAGATCGACCTGAAAGGCGAGCGTGTCGCGGCGCGGCCCGTATTGCAGCACCCATTGCAGCGGCGTGTTCGAGATGAGGCCGCCATCCCAATAATGCTCGCCCTCGACCTCGGTCGCGGGGAAGCCGGGCGGCAGCGAGCCCGACGCCATCACGTGCTCCGGCACGATGCGATGCTTGCGATTGTCGAAATAGACGAAATTGCCGCTGCGCACGTTGACCGCGCCGACCGAAAATCGCATCGCATCGGGGCGGTTGATGCGGTCGAAATCCACCAGCCGCTCGAGCGTGCCCTTCAAGGCCGAGGTGTCGTAATAGCTGGTCGCCTCCATGCTGCCGCGCGGCTGCGTCCAGGGACTTGGAAAGCGCGGCGAGAAGAATCCCGGCACGCCGGTCATCACCGTCGTGCTCGCGCTCAACTGGTTGACGAGGAGGCGCGCGTCGGTGCCGCGCGCATAGCGCGCCAGCGGATCGCTGATGACGTCCCACGCCGAAGAGGCGGTGACTCCGTTCCAAAAACTCCTGAGCTTATCGACGCGCGCCTCCGGCGCATTGCCGGCGATGATCGCCGCGTTGATCGCGCCGATCGAAATGCCGGCGACCCAGTCGGGATGCAGGTCCGCCTCGGCGAGCGCCTCGTACACGCCGGCCTGGTAGGCGCCGAGCGCGCCGCCGCCTTGCAGCAACAGCACGACATCCTCGAACGGCGGGCGCGGCAGCTTCGTGAGCTTGGGTTCCTGGAGACGACGGCATGGCGCCAATCTTGCCCGCCGGGCGCTTCAGCGCAACCCGGCGCGCCGTTGACAAATTGTTCGTATCACTGATAATCTGTATCCAGGCTGAATTGCCGGCGGCGCGAGAGGGCGATAGAGTGAAGCAAGCGAACAAGGCCGCGCGGGAGGGCTGACATGGGTGCGCTCGACGGACGGGTGGCGCTCGTCACCGGCGCCGGACGGGGCATCGGACGAGCGATCGCCGAGACGCTGCACGCGGCCGGGGCATCGGTCGTGATCGCCGATTCCGGCACCGACATGCGCGGCGACGGCGCCGATCCCGGCGTCGCGTCGGGCGTGGCGAAGGCGCTCGGGACCCGCGCCGCCGCTTTCAGCGAAAGCATCGCCAGCCCTTCGGCGGCATCTGCCGCGGTCGGCCTTGCGGTGGAAAAATTCGGCGGCATCGACATCGTCGTCAACAACGCCGCGATCCTGCGCGATGCCTTCATCTTCCGCGCCGATGCGATGGACTGGGAGGCGGCGCTGCGCACCAACCTGTCGGCGCCCTTCTATGTGCTGGCGGCGGCGACGCCCTTCATGCGCGAGCAGCAGAAAGCGGCGCGCGGCGGCGGCGACTATGCTTGGGGCCGCATCGTCAACATCGTCTCGACCGCAGGATTCTACGGCAATTTCGGCCAGGTGGCCTATGCCAGCGCCAAGGCCGGGCTCATGGGCCTGACCCGCGTCGTCGCGCTCGACATGGCGCGCGCCAAGGTCACCTGCAACGCGGTGGCGCCCTTTGCCGCGACCCGCGTCACCGAAAGCATCAAGCCGCAGAACCCGACCCAGGAAGCCTACAAGGCGCACGCGCTCAAAGTGCCGGCGCAGCCGGTCGCCGATCTCGTCGCCTGGCTCGCCGGGCCCGAGGCGGGCCACGTCTCGGGGCAGTTCGTTCGGCGTGCGCGGGCGCGAGCTCATGCTGTTCTCGCAGCCGCGCCCCGCCGTGCGCACCGTGCTGCCCGAGCGCGCCAAGATCGGCGACACCGTCGCCCATGCGCTCCAGCCGCATTTCCTGCCGCTCTCGTCCGACCTCGAAGCGTTCGGCTCGGAGCCTGTCCTCTGAACGATAGGAGGTTGCCATGCCCGCCAAGACCATCGCCAACGTCGAAGCCTTCAACGAAGCGCCCGAGGACTACCAGGTCGCGGTGCGCAAGATCGTGCGCAGCCATGCCGTGAACGAACTCTACGGCGCGCAGGTGTTCGACGAGCCGGCGATCGCGCTGGCGCCGACGCCTTATGCGAAGTGGCTCACCTGCCGCGTCGCCATGGAGGAATACGGCCATCACGTGCGCTTCCGTCGCGACACGCACCGAGCGGCTCCTGTTGATGACCGCAACCCCACATTCTGGTGACCCGTCGCGCTTCCAATGCTTTCTGCGGCTGCTCGATCCCGACCAGTTCGCGGTCGAAGAACTCGCGGCCCAGCAGATCGCGGCGGAGGACAGCCCTTACTTCCTGCGGCGCCAGAAGGAGGATCTGCGCGACGAGCACGGCGCCGCGCTGTTCGTGCCGCGCGAGGTGCTGCGCCAGGAGTTTGCGCTGAGCCCGCCCGAGCTGCGCCTGTACGAGGCGGTCACCGAGTACATCCAGCAGTTCCTCGGCCAGACCGGCGGTCAGCGCGGTAACGCGATCGCGCTTGCGCGCACCGTGCTCCAACGCCGGCTCGCCTCGAGCCTCGGTGCGATCCACTCGTCGCTGGTCAAACGCGCCGGGCGGATCGAGGAGCGCATCCGCGAGGTGGATGCGCTCCCCGCCCACGAGCGCGCCGCGAAGCTCGCCGAGTACCGGCTGATCGCCGACGTCGACTCCGAGCAGGACCCCGACGACGCGACCGAAGAGAACGAGAACACCGCGATCGAGGGTGTCGTGGTGGCCGAGACGCTCGAGGCAATGCGCGTCGAGGTGAGGGCCCTCGAAGGGTTGATCGCACAGGCTGAAGAGGCGATCGCATCGGGCGAGGAGAGCAAGCTGCACGGCCCTGCGCTCCTGTCTGGAGCGCGCGGAGCTGAGCACCATGCACGAGGACGGCCGGGCGAAGCTGCTGATCTTCACCGAGCACCGCGACACGCTCGCCTACCTCGAGCGCCACCTCCGCGAGTGGGGCTACAGCACCTGCGCCATCCATGGCGGCCTGCCACCGGTCGTGCGCAAGCGGGTGCAGCACGCTGCTCAACCCCCGCCTGCGCGACCGCGCGACCGAGCAGATCGAGGAGCTCTCAGCCGAGGCGCTGCTCGAGTACGAGCGCATCGTCGGCGTCGCCCAGGCGACGAAGAACGTCGACGTGAGCTGGGTGCGCGAACGAGATTGGGCGTCGGAGGAGCGCCGGCTGATGCCCGAGTACGTCGAGAGCTTCTTCCAGCGTGCCTGCGCCCAGCTCGGCGTCCGGCTCGAGCGGCGAGCCGACGGGCTGTGGCGCATCGAGCACGTGCCACGGGCGCTACGCTCGGATCGACTGCGCGCGGTGCAGCGGCTCGATCGCCCCCAGCAGTCCTACCGTAAGCTGACTTTCCTCAAGGAGGAGCGCGCCCGCGCCGAGCACGAGGACGCCGCGCTGCTCTCACCGGGCCATCCGCTGTTTGCCGCCGCCACCGAGTTGCTGCTGGACAAACTGGCAGGCGTCGAGGGAGGAGCGGCGGCGTTCGCCGCCCCGTGGGCAAGCGAGCCCTACGCGATCCACTTCTTCGCCCATCGCATCGCCGGTATGGCCACCAACGGCAGGTCGGAGGACGTGTTCGCCGAGATCGTCGCGGTGGCGGACGCGCCCGGCGGAGGCTTCGAGCTGGCGCCGCCCGATGTTCTGCACGACCTGACACCGGTCGAGTCGACCACCCTCCAGGCGCCTGACAACGCCCTGATCAGAGCGGCCGGAGACTTCGTACGGCTGCGTGTGCAGCACCCGGTCGTGGTCGCCAAGCGCGCGGAGCGGTTGGGACAGGCGGAGGTGCGCGCCCGCTACCTCAGCGAGGCGCTTGACGCCGAGCGCCGGCGACTGGAGCTGAAGTGGTCAGAGCTAAATGAGCGCGTGTTCCGAGGCGAGGAGGCCGCGCGGATCGCGCTGGATGCGGCACAGCGCCGCCTCGACGAGGTCGAAAGGCGCCGCGAGGAGAAGCTGAGCGGCTTCGAGCAGCTCGGGATCGTGAAGCCGGGCCCCGTCGCCTACCTGGGCTCGGCGCTCGTCGGCCCACCCCTCGCCATCGACGAGCAAGCCGCCGCGGCGATGCGCAACGATCCAGATGTGGAGCTTGCCGCGATGCGTTGGGCGATGGAGGAGGAGCGCCGTGCCGGGTGGCTGCCAGAGGACGTCTCGGCCGCACACGACGGCTCGGGATTCGACATCCGCTCGGTACGCCGCGATGAGCACGGCCGCGTGGCGGATGTGCGCAGGATCGAGGTCAAGGGCCGCGGCGCGCCACACGGCGACGTGTTGCTGTGCCGCACCGAGTGGATCGCCGCGCGCCGCCACGGCGACGGATACTGGCTCTACGTGCTCTATGGAGCGACGTCAGATGCTCCGCGCGGGGTCAAGATTCGCAACCCCTATGCGACGCTCGGCGATCAGGTGCGCGAGGTTACGCAGGTGACGTCTTTCCACGTACCTGGCGAGGCAATCGAGGCAGCGGCATGAGCGACGACAAGCGGATCATCGAGGACCTCATTCCGGTTGAGGCGATCAACGAGGTCGCCCAACGCCTCGGCTATGAGCTTCCCGAGAGTACACGTGTGTTTCGTCTCCGACGTCACAACGGCAACTCACACGATCACCCCAACAGGCTTGAGCAGGCAGTCGTCCGAGGCTTTCATGTCCACCTTGCGACCGAGCGCTATCAACTTGCCGGCTACGAGGAGGACGGCTATGCGGAGACGACGAACTCATACCGCGACCTCGCCGGCGCGATCCACTCGATGATCGCTATCGCCAACTTCAGCCCGCCGCGCCAAGGGAGCTTTCCGATATGACCCTCGATGCCACAACGCTCCAGCGCGAGCTGAGGGTGTCGGTCGGGCACGAGATCGAGGTGCGCCCGCACAGCGAGGGAGTGCTTCGCGTGGAGACGCCCTTTGCGTTTCCCGATGGAGACCACCTGGTGATCCGCTTGCGAGAGGTCGACGGCCACTACGAGTGGAGCGATTTCGGCCACACGTTCATGCACCTCTCCTACGGCATGGACGTCGACGCCCTGACCTCTGGCCAACGGGGTAGGCTGCTCGAGCAGACGCTGATGCGCTTGGAACTGGAGAGCCGCAACGGAGAGCTCGTCCTGCCGACCGCGCACGAGGATGTCGGGCTCACCTTGCTGCGCTTCGCCCAGGCGCTGATCCACATCACCGATTTGGACTACCTCTCGCAGGAGCGCGTTCGCTCCACCTTCCGCGAGGACGTGCGTCGCCTGCTCAAAGAGCGGTTCGGCCCTCGTGCTCACATCAACTATCTTGACCCCAAGCACGACCCGAGGGGGCAGTACCCGGTTGACTGCCTGCTCAACGAAACCGATCACCCGATCGCGGTGTTTGCGCTGCTCAACGATGACAACACTCGCGATGCCACGATCACGCTTCAGGAGTTCCGGGCGTGGGGGCGCGAGATATTCTCGACCGCGATCTTTGCCGACCAGGAAAAGATCAACCGGCGCGTGCTCGCGAGGTTCTCCAACGTATGCGACAAGCAGTTCTCATCCCTGATCGGCCAGGAGGACGAGGTAGTCACCTACCTCAAGAGGGCACTCCGGTGAGCGGCGCCTATCAGCTTCGCCCGTGGACCGATGTCGTCGCTCCGCACCCGGACGTCGAGAGCGGCGACTTCGACATGGGGACGTTCGCTGCGAATCTCGCAGCCGTCGCCTACAGGACCGGGGACTCGCCTGCCGTCTACACGGATGCGGCGGAGTTCTTCGCCGCGACATATCTCACGCCGGCGATGGAAGCGCTGCTCGACGACGTTTTCGGGGTGCTGGCGGGCAAGCCCGGCGACCGCGCAGTGCAACTGCGCACGCCCTTTGGCGGCGGCAAGACCCACACGCTGCTTGCGCTCTACCACCTCGCCACCGCCCGCGACCGCGCGGTGGCTGCCGCCGGGGGCGCTCTCGAGGAGCTGCCGGACCCCGGTCCGGTGCGTCTCGCGGTTCTCTCTGGCGAGCACCTGGATCCGGCCCGGGGACGCGAGGTGGAGGGCCGCACGATCAGCACCCTGTGGGGAGAGCTGGCCTATCAGCTCGGCGGCTGGGAGGCATACGACGAACTGTTGGTCAACGGCGAGGAGTCGACCCCGCCGGGCGGGAAGGATCTTGTGCCGCTGCTCGCCAAAGCGCCGGCGCTCGTGCTGCTGGACGAGGTGCTCGTCTACATCGTCAAGGGCAAGGCGCTGCGCCAGGGCGAAACGACCGCTGGGCAGCTCGCGCTGGCATTCGTGCAGAACCTCTCCGAGGCGGTGAACCAGGTGCGCCAGGCTGCGATGGTCTACTCGCTGCAGGCGAGCGTCGGCGAGGCGGTGCAGGAGGAGGGAGTGCTCGAAGCGTTGGAGCACATCACCGCGCGTGTCGATGCGCGCAGAGAACCGGTCAGCGGAGACGAGGTCCTGCGCGTGGTCCAGCGTCGGCTGTTCGATGCTCTCGGCGACAGTGCGGTGGTCACCAAGGTGGCGGGCGAGTACGGCGAGCTGCTGCGAACCGACCTGCAGGCACAGGCCGAGACCGAGGACGCCCGACGCGAGGCCGCCGATGCCGCGGAGCATCTCGAGCAGCGCATCGCCGAGTGCTACCCGTTCCACCCCGAGCTGATCGACCTGATGTACCAGCGGTGGGGCAGCCTGCCCAGCTATCAGCGTACACGCGGCGCGCTGCAGTTCCTCGCCACGGTCGTCCACGCCCTGTGGAGCCAGCGGACGAGCCGCTCGCCGCAGGCGCTGATCGGCCCGGGGGATGTCGACCTCGCCGATGAGGCGGTGCGAACGAGCTTCTTCGAGCAGGTGGGGGAGGCCAACCAGTACGCGGCCGTCGTCCAGGCCGACTTCCTCGGCCCCAACGCGGGAACCACAAAGGTCGACGAGCGCATCGGGCGGGAGTCCCCAGCGCTGCGCTCGCTGCGAGTTGGGACACGCGTGGCCACGACGATCGTCCTGCTCTCCTTCGGCGCGCGCGAGGGAGAGGAGCGCGGGGCGCTCGAACGCGAGGTCATCCAGGCGTGTCTCGTCCCAGGGCTCGACGGCAATGTGATCCGCGCGGCGCTGAGGGACATGCGCCGCGAAACACTCCTCTACCTGCACCACACCGGAAGTCGCTACCGCTTCGAGACCCGGCCCAACCTCAACAAGCTGATCGCGAACGAGGAGGACCGGCTCACCTCCGAGGAGGTGATGGCTGCGGTGCGCGCAAAGCTCGAGCGGGCGATCGGTGCGGGAGGCCAGCAGATCTCGATATGGCCCGACGGCTCGGCGAAGATCGCCGACGGCCTCCCGGCGTTCGTCACGGTCTACCTGCGCCCCGATGCGGACACCTCCCCCGGGGAGCTCGCTCGACTCGTGAGCCACTGCGGAGAGGCGCCCCGCAAGCACAAGAACGGGATGGCGTTGGTGATCGCCGCCGCGCATACCGCGGATGCGGCCCGCCGAGCCGGGCGGGTCCTCAATGCGGTCTCGGCGCTGCTCGGGCAGGCGGCGCGACACCAATTCTCACCCGAGCAGAAGGACGAGCTGAAAGAGCGCGCCGTCGAGGCGGAGCGAGCGCTTGCGACCAGCGTCGGCCAGATGTACGAGCGCATCCTGCTCCCCGAGGGCACCGACGGACCGGGGGGCGTGCGCTTCGAGTCGGTGGATCTCGGAACCGTGCTGTCCGCCGGGCGCAACATCCACGAACGGGTGCGCGACGCGCTCAACCTGCACGTCTTCGACATGCTCAAGCCCAAGCGCCTGCTCGCGCTGACCAAACTCACCGAGCGAGGGGCGGTCAGGTGCGACGTGCTGATCGAATCGTTCTTCTCCTACTACGAGTTCACCAAGCTCTGGGGGGTCAGCCCCCTGCACGAGGCGATTGCAGCCGGCGTCGCCGCTGGAGACTTCGCCTACGCAATCGGGGTGACCGATCGCGACAGCGCGCTGAGCGTGGCCGACCGCAAGCTCGTCCATCCTCCCGGATCTTCGCTCGATCCGGCTGAGATCGACCTGGGTCCCGGAGCCGTACTGCTGACCGAGCATGCCGCACGAACGCTGGTCGGCGAACCTCCGGCCGACACCAGCGCTCCCTTGGTTGGGGGCCCGATGCCAGACCCCAACCCGAGGTCAGGTTCCGACGGCACTTCTACCGAGTCCGCTGCGGGTGACGACAGGCGCGGCGGCCACAGCCGGGTAGCGCTGAACATCTCCGCGACCGAGGATGACCTCCACACCGTGCAGCGCGCCCTCAGCGGTTTTCGTGACGTGACATTGCCCGGAAGCATGCAGATTCAGTTGCGAGTCGTCGCCGCCCGCAAGGAAGGCGAGATCGACGAGGTGGCCTTCCGTAACCGGGTGCGCGAGCCCTTGGAGGAGGACCCGGATGTCTCACACCAAGAGGAATGGGACTGACCGGCCAGTCATACAGTTGGAGCGGGAGTGCGCCAACGCTCCCGCGGGCACGGCGAGGCTGAGGTGTGCCGGCTGTTCGGCATGAGCGCGGGCGCCAGGCGGGCGCGGGCGACGTTCTGGCTGCTGGGGGCGCCGGACAGCCTGGAGGCGCAGAGCCACCGCGAGCCCGACGGGACGGGCCTCGGGTGGTTCGACGAGCGGGGCGCGCCGCAGGTGCGCAAGCAGCCGCGCGCGGCGTACGGTGACGCGGCGTTCGCCCGGGAGGCCCGCGAGGTCTCCTCGAGCACGTTCGTGGCCCACGTCCGCTTCGCCTCGACGGGCGCCCTGACCCAGCGCAACACGCACCCGTTCGAGCAGGACGGGCGGCTGTTCGCGCACAACGGGGTGCTCGAGAACCTGCCGGCGCTGGAGGCGCACCTCGGTGTTTCCAGCACGTCCGCCTGCGCCTGCGCCTGTAGCCAGGAGGGATCGGAGGGATGGGAGCCCAGTTGGCTGGCAATCAGCGCCTCCGCTTTCAGAAGGGCCGGTGGACGGCTGGTGAAGGAGGCTGCCGGTCCGCGCGACACGCGCAGAGGCGCATAGTCAGCGCCCGCGATCCTGGCTGCAGGGTACGCTGCTGCGTGTATGCGCGGGCCAGGAGCCGCTGGGCGGTGGCG
>CAWDPP010000031.1:0-41303 GCA_963804235.1 uncultured Alphaproteobacteria bacterium | reverse complement strand
CGTCACGGTCGAGGGCTTGGCGCCCGATGCCGAGGGCCTGAGCATCCTGCAGGATTCGTTCTGGGAGCTGCATGCGCTGCAATGCGGCTATTGCACGCCGGGCATGCTGATCGCGGCGCACGCGCTGCTCGCTGCAACGCCAATCCGACCGAGCACGAAATCCGCGACGCGATCGGCGGCAATCTCTGCCGCTGCACCGGCTACAAGCAGATCGTCGATGCGGTTGCGCTCGCGGCCGAGCGCATGCGCGGCGCGAACCGGCCCGAGCCGGCGCCATGACCGACGGCCCTTTCCGCTATATCGCCAAGCGCCGCCGCGCCAAGGAGCATCGCCGCTTCCTTGCCGGATCGGGCCGCTATGTCGCCGATGTCGCGCTGCCGGGCATGCTGCACGTGGCGCTGGTCGCGAGCCCGCATCCCTCGGCGCGCATCGTCGCGATCGACCGCGCGGCGGCGCTGCAGGTCGCGCGGCGTGCGCGCGGTCGTCACGGGCGACGAGATCGCGTCGGCGACCGAGCCGATGATGAGCGGGCTCGATCTGCCGAAGGTGCTGCGCTGGCCGCTCGCGGTCGGCGCTGCGCGCTATGCCGGCGAATGGGTCGCGGCGGTCGTCGCGGAGACGCGCGCCGTCGCCGAGGACGCGGCCGAGCTCATCGACATCGCATACGAGGCGCTGCCGCCCGCGGTCGATCCCGAGGCGGCGCTATCCTCCGGGCGCGCCGCTCGTCCATCCGGCGCACGGCTCGAACCTGCTCTATCGCCGCAAGTTCGTGTGGGGGCCGGTCGAGGCGGATTTCGCGGCGGCGCAGCATCGCATCGCCTATCGCGCGCGCTGGCACCGCAGCGCCACCGTGCCGATCGAGACGTTCGGCGTCGTCGCGCGCTGGGATTCGGCGGCGCGGCTCGTCGAGATCTGGGCCTCGGTGCAGATGCCGAAATACGCCGACCAGATCGCGCGCGCGCTGCGCCTTCCGGGCAACGCCGTGCGCGTCCATTACGACATCGACGTGGGCGGCTCCTATGGCGGCAAGCGCGGCTTGAAGCACGCGGTGCTCGCCGCCTATCTCGCGCGGCGCTTCGGCGCGCCGGTGCGCCTCATCGAGGACCGGCTCGAGAACCTGCGCGGCGGCGACGCGCACGGGCCCGACCGCATCTTCGACGTCGAGATGGCGTTCGACGACGACGGCACCGTGCGCGCGATGAGGATGCGCGCGCTCGACGATGTCGGCGCCTATGCCGGCCGCGCGCCGTTCCAGCTCGGCAAGCCGATCGGCGCGATCGTCGGCCCCTATCGCATCGGCAGCGTCGAATACGAGCCGATCTCCGTCACCACCAACAAGACGCCGGAGGAGGCGGTGCGCGGCTTCGGCCAGGCGCCGACCAATTTCGCGATCGAGACCGGGATGGACCTCGTCGCGCGCCAGCTCGGCATCGACCGGATCGAGCTGCGCCGGCGCAACATCATCCGCCACGACGAGTTTCCCTACACGATCCCGAGCGGCAGCACCTACGACAGCGGCGACTATCACGCCGTGCTGGAGAAGGCGCTCGCCGCGGCCGATTACCCGGCGCTGGTGCAGCGGCGCGATGCGGCGCGCGCGGGCGGAAAGCTCGCCGGGATCGGCATCTCCTGCTGCCTCGAGCCGTCGCGGCGGCAATTCCTCGTTCGAGCCGTTGCTCAATCCCAAGAACGAGACCACGACCTGGATGGAAGGCTGCCTCGTCAAGATCGACGCGGCCGGCGCGATCGTCGCGGCCATGGGCACGACGAGCGCGGGGCAGGGGCACGAGACGCTGCTTTCGACCGTGGTCGGCGAAATTCTCGAGCGCGATCCCGACACCGTGCGCGTCGTGCGCGCGGATTTGCTGTGGGCGCTGCCGAGCAACAGCCCGGTCGGCAGCCGCATGGCGATCATGCTGGGCGCGGCCGGCGCCAATGCGGCGCGCAAGCTGAAGGCGCAGCTGCTGGCGATCGCCGCGCAAGAATCTCGGCGCTGCGGCGGACGATTTGCGTCTATCGCGGCGGCGACGTTGTCGCTCGCGGCCGATCCGGCGCGCTGAATCTCCTGGGACGAGATCGTCGATATCGCGCACCGCAAGTTCCATCTGCTGCCGCCGGGCATGGAGCCGGGCTTGCAGGCGCTGGCGGTCGCGGAAGTGCCGACCGGCGGCACCTTGCCGGGGCCGGACGGGCGCGTGCAGATGTATCCCTGCTATGCCTTCGAGGCGCATGTCGTCTATGCCGAGGTCGATCGCGTCACCGGCCAGACGCGGCTCGGCAATATGTGTGCGGGCACGATTGCGGCGTGATGATCAATCCCGACATCGTGCACGGCATGACCTATGGCGGCATCGCGCACGGCATCGGCGCCGCGCTCTACGAGCGCTTCGCCTATGACGCGGACGGGCAGCTGGTGAGCGGCTCGTTCATGGATTATCTGCTGCCGTCGGCGCACGAGGTGCCGGACATCGAGATCGTCGATCACTGCACGCCGTCGCCGCTTGACCGTGTTCGGCCAGAAGGGATCGGGCGAGGCGGGCTATCTCGGCGCGCCGGCGGCGGTGGCGAGCGCCGTCAACGACGCGCTCGCGCCGTTGGGCCTGCATGTCGCCGAACTGCCGATGACGCCCTCGGCGGTTGGGCGAGCTCCTGGCGGCGCAAGATGAGGGAGAGAAGCAATGATCGTCGATACGCACGCCCATGTCGTGCCGGCGCAGATGCTCGAGGCGCTGCGCGCCGAGAAGCGGCTCTTCCCGTCCGTCAAGGTCGCGCAGGACGGGGCGGCGACGCGGCTCGGCTTCGCCGGCGGCGCGCTGACGCGCCCGGTGGCGCCGCGCCTGTCCGACATGGCGCAGCGCAAGATCGTGGCTCGCGGCGCAGGGGATCGACTGCCAGGTGGCGGGCGGCTGGCTCGACGTGTTCGGCTACGAACTGCCGCCCGAGGAAGGCGCCGACTGGGCGCGCTTCATGAACGAGACGATGCTGGCGGCGGCGCAAGGATCTGCCGGCGGTGAAGCCGCTCGCCACCGTGCCGCTGCAAAGCGGGCGACTGGCGGCGCGCGTGCTCGAGGAGGCGCTGGCGCAGGGATTCCACGGCGTGATGATCGGGACGCAGCCGCATGGCATCGCGCGGCGCGCTCGACGATCCCGATCTCGAGCCGTTCTGGGAGGCGGCGTCGGGCAAGAAGGCGACGGTGTTTCTGCATCCGATGTATGCCTGCGGCGACGAGCGCCTCAACGGCTACGACCTCATCAACGCGGTCGGGCGCGCGACCGACACGATCGTGGCGATGGCGCGGCTCATCTATTCCGGGCATTTGCAGCGCCATGCCGGCATGAACCTCGTCATCTCGCATGGCGGCGGCGGCTTGCCCTATCTCCTCGGGCGGCTGCAGCGCAACAACGCCATCCATCCCGGACGAATATGCCGACGCGCGCGACGGGTTCGGGCGGCTCTATTTCGACACGGTGCTGTTCGACCCGCGCGCGCTGCGCTTCCTGTGCGATTGCGCCGGGGCGCAAAAGGTCATGCTCGGCTCCGACCACCCGTTCCCGATCGGCGACGACCAGCCGGTGAAGATCGTCGACGCGACGCCGCTCACCTCGCCGAGCGCCGCATGATCCTGGGCGACACCGCGGTGCGATTGTTCGGGCTCGGCTAATTCCCCTCCGCCGTTTTCGGCGCGGCGGCGGGGTTCCACTGGCCGCGGCGCATGCGGGTGATCTTCACGCTAGCTGAACAGCCCCGCCTTGCGGAACGGCTCGTCGCGCGAGAAGGCGTCCGCCTCGGCGCGGCCCGGCACGTTGATGACGAGGCACGAGCCGAGGCGCTTTCCGCCGTCGTCGGCGGTGAGCGCGCCGCCCAGGACGAGAATGTCCTTGTGCCGTTCGAGATAGGCCAGGTGCCGCTCGCGCTCGGACGCGCGGATCGCCTCGGCGCCCTCGCGGTCCTCTTGGTAGATGATGTATAGCATCGCCCGAGCCTAGCCGAGGGAGCGAACCATGGCCAACGCGCCGCTCTGGATCACCGAGGCCGATGTCGTCGCGCTGATGCCGCTCGCGGAGGCGGTCGGCGCGCTCGAGCGCATCCTCGCGCTTGAAGCCGAGGGCCAGGCCGCCAACATGCCGAAGGCGCATCTCATGGTGGGCGCCAACGACGCGATGCACGCGATCGGCGGCGCGGTCGCGGGCGCCGGCATCTGCGGCACCAAGACCTGGGTCAATGTCGGCGGCAAGTCGCAGACGGTGCTGGTGCTGTTCTCGCTCGCAGACGGGAGCCTGCGCGCGGTGATCGAGGCGACCGCCTTGGGCCAGACGCGGACGGCGGCGATGACCGGGCTCGGCACCAAGCATCCTGGCGCCGGAGGATGCCGACGAGCTGGCGGTGATCGGCTCGGGCAAGCAGGCGCTGCCGCAGGCCGCCGCCTGCGCCGCGGTGCGGCAAGCTCCGCCGCGTGCGCGTCTATTCGCGCCGCGCGGATGCGCGCGAGGCGTTTGCCGCGTCCGTGCGGCAGGAGCTGGGGCTCGAGTGCGTCGCGAGCCCGACCCTCGAGGCGGCGGTCAAGGACGCGCCGATCGTCACCCTCATCACCAACGCGCAGGAGCCGTTCTTCACCTCGGCGATGGCGGCGCGCGGCAGTCACATCAACGCGATGGGCGCGATCGTGCCGGCGCGGGCCGAGTTCGCGCAGGACATATTTCCGCGCTGCGGCGTCATCGCGGTGGATACGATCGCCGGGGTGCGCGAGCTCTCGTCTGAATTCCGTGAAAGGTTCGGGGCCGACGAAGCGGCTTGGCGGGCGGTGAAGCCGCTCTCGGCGCTGGTGGCCGCCGGGACGGGGCGGCCCAAGAACTGCGATCTCACCCTCTTCAAGGCGATGGGGATGGGGCTTTCCGACCTGGCGCTCGGCATCGAGGTGCTGGCCCGGGCGGAGCGGCGCGGCGGGGCGCACCGGCTCCCCGAGCGCGTCCGCGTGCCGCCGCGGCTTCGTTAAGACGCAAAACCGCCATTGACAGTTTTCTCGCGCTAATGGAACGTGCCGGGGCCGGCAGGAAGGAGCCCCCATGGCAAAGCTGCGTCACATCGCGATTTCCGTCTCGGATGCCGTCAAGGCCCAGAAATTCTTCGAAGAAGCGTTCGACATGAAGACCGTCGCCAGAACCGCCAACGACCGCGTCGTCTACATGACGGACGGCACGATCAACGTGGCACTCCTGGCGCTCGACGGCAAGCCCTTGGGCTGGGAGAAGGACGAGCTGTTCTACGGCATCGACCATTTCGGCATGTGGGTCGACGACATCAAGGAAGCGCGCCGCAAGGTCGAAGCGGCAGGCGCCAAGTACGTCATGGGCAACGAGGCCGAAGGCCCCGACAGCTTCTACGAGATCAAGTACCGCGATCCGCTTGGCCAGATCTTCGACCTTTCCGCCAACGGCTGGGCCGGCGCGGTGAAGGAGGTCGTGCCCGCGGAGGAAGAGAAGCCCAAGGTGGCTGCCGCCGCGGAGTAGCCGCCGCGCGCCACGACAAGGCCGCAAGGCCGCGTGGATCAGGGAGGGTCGATGTCGAGGACCGCACTTGCGATGGCCGTGCTGGCGTTGCCGGCGCTAGGCCATGCCGCGCGCGCCGACGACCCGCTGCGGATCGGCTTCATCGCGACGCTGTCCTCGGCGAGCTCGGGCGGCGGCGTCGACATGCTCGACAGCTTCAAGCTCGGCCTCAGCCAGCTCGGCGGCAAGCTCGGCGGGCGGCCGGTCACCCTCACCGTGGCGGACGATGAGCTGAAGCCCGATGTCGGCGTCGAGAAGGTGCGCAAGATGCTCGACGAGGACAAGGTCCAGCTCATCACCGGCATCGTGCTCTCGAACATCGCGCTCGCCGAGGCGCGCACCGTGCTGCCGCGCAAAGTGTTCATGCTGAGCCTCAATGCCGGGCCCTCGCTGCTCGCCGGCAAGGAGTGCAGCCCGTACTGGTTCACCGCATCCTACCAGTCCGACACGATCGCCGAGGGCATGGCGATCTATCTGCAGCAGAAGGGCGTCAAGTCGATGTCGCTGATCGCGCCCAACTACGCCGCCGGGCGCGACATCCTCACCGGCTTCAAGCGCTTCTACAAAGGCGACGTCAAGACCGAGACCTATACGCCCTTGGACCAGTTCGACTTCGCCGCCGAGCTTGCCGAGATCCGCGCGGCGGCGCCCGATGCGACCTTCTTCTTCTATACCTCGGGCGCGCCCTCGATCAGCTTCGTCAAGGAATATGCGGAAAGCGGCTTGAAGGACAAAATTCCGCTCTATGGCCTCGCCTTCTCGGTCGACGAGCAGACCTTGCCGGGGATGGGCGACGCGGCCTTGGGCGTCAAGGATTCGACGCTCTGGACCACCGACATGGACAATCCGGCGAGCCACGCCTTCGTCGCCGCGTTCAAGGACGCCTATCACCGCACGCCGTCGATCTTCGCGGCGCTCGCCTGGGACGGCGTCCACATGCTCGATGCGGCGCTCCACACGGTCGGCGGCAAGATCGAGGACACGGATGCCTTCCGCGCCGCGCTCGAGCACGTGCAGTTCCAGTCCGTGCGCGCGCACTTCCGCTTCAACAGCAATCACTTCCCGATCGAGGACATGCACCTCGCGGAGATCCAAAGGAACAAGGCGACGGGCGCGCTCGAAAATTCCTACCGCGAGCGCATCGTGGCGGACCACGCCAATTCCTACGCCGGCGAGTGCAAGATGCCATGAGCCTGGGCGAACTCTCGCAATCGGGACGGCGTCCCACCGGCGCGGCCGGCGACACGGCGATCACCATTTCCGGCGTGTCGCAGGTCTATGGGCTTGCGGGCGATCCGCGCCGCGTCGTGGCGCTCGACCGCGCCTCGCTCAGCGTGACGCGCGGCGAGCTTTTGTGCCTCATCGGCCCCTCGGGCTGCGGCAAGAGCACGCTCCTCAACATCATCGGCGGGCTCGCGAGCCCGAGCGAGGGCGAGGTCACGATCGACGGCGACAAGGTCAACGCGCCCCTGCCGAAGAAGGTCGCCTATGTGTTCCAGGAGAGCGCGCTCTTTCCCTGGCGCACGGTGATCGACAACGTGAAGCTCGGCATGGCGTTCCAGGGCGTGGCGCGCGCCGAGCGCGATCAGCGCGCGCACGAAGCGCTCGTCGCCGTGGGCCTGGCCGAGTTCGCCGACCATTATCCGGGGCAGCTCTCGGGCGGCATGAAGCAGCGCGCGCAATTGGCGCGCGCCTTGGGCCTCAAGACCGACATATTGCTGATGGACGAGCCGTTCGCCTCGCTCGACGAGCAGACGCGCATGGTGCTGGGCGAGGATTTGTCGGAGCTTCTGGCGCGCACGCATAAGACCATCGTGTTCGTGACGCACAGCCTCATCGAGGCGGTATTCCTGGCCGACCGCGTCGCCGTCTTCAGCGCGCGCCCGGGCCGCATCAAGGAAGTGATCGCGGTCGAGGAAGGGCATCCGCGGAGCCGCAACTTCATGACGTCGGACAAGCTCGGGCGCTTGCGCAACCGGCTCTACGAGCTCTTGCACGACGAGATCCGCAAGACCATGGGCGAGACGCGGTTATGAGCGGCGGCAGCCCATGGCTCTACCGCGCGACGCAGGTCCTGTTCGTCGCGGCGGTGCTGGGCCTGTGGTATTTCGTGAGCTCGCGCGGCCTCGTCAGCCCGATCCTGCTGCCGTCGATGACGGCGTCGTTTGCCGAGTTCGGGCACCTGCTTGCGACCGGCTCCTACTGGCCCGATCTCGCCGTGACGCTCTACGAGTTCGCCTGCGCCTTCTGCATCGCGGCTTCGCTCGGCTGCGCCACGGGCTATCTCGTCAGCCGCGGGCCCTTTTCGATCCGCGTGTTCGATCCGCTCTTGGCCGGGATGTATGCGATTCCGGCGATCCTGCTGTTCCCGCTTTACGTATTGTTCTTCGGCCTTGGCGCGGGCTCCAAGATCGCGATCGGCGCGACCATCGCCTTCTTCCCCGTGGTGCTCAACACCATCGCCGGCTTCGCCTATGTCGAGAAAACCTATGTCACGGCGGCGCGCTCGATGGGCGCGTCGGAGGCGCAGATGTTCTGGTCGGTGATGCTGCCGGCGGCGTTCCCCGTCGTGCTGACGGGCCTGCGCATCGGCTTCATCGTGGCATTCCTCTCGATCCTCGGCGCCGAGACGATCGCGTCGCTTGGCGGGCCTCGGCCACCGCATCGTCACTTACGCCGAGAGCATGGATCCGGCGAAGATGTTCGCCTACATCTTCTTTGCCATCATCATCTCGTTCTTGCTGAACGGCTTCGTCTCGGTGGTCGAGAAGCGCGCGCGGCGGGGACGCGGATGATGGCACGATTCAGCCCGGGCGCCGTGCGCCTCATGGTCATCGCCGGCCTCGTCCTGTTCTGGGAAGTGGGCGTGCGGCTCTGGGGCGATCCGCTGTTCATGGCGCCGCCGTCGCAAGTCATCGTCTCGCTCTACGATTTCATATGGAACGCCCAGGTGCAGAACGCGCTCAAGACGACGCTCTACGAGCTCGTCACCGCGTTCTTCCTCGCCGTCGTGTTCGGACTGCCGCTCGGGCTCATCATCGGGCTGCAACGCTTTGCCTACGGCTCGTTCTATCCGATCGTGCTGCTGCTCTACGCGATCCCGCAAGCGACCATCCTGCCGCTCGTGATCCTGGCCTTCGGCATCGGCACGGAATCGAAGATCGCATTCGGCTTCTCGCATGCGATCTTCCCGATCGTCGTCAACGTGGTGGCGGGCGTGCAGGGGTTGAAGCCGTCGCTCATCGTGTGCGCCCGCTCGATGGGCGCAAACCGCCGGCAGATCCTCGCGAACGTCGTCATCCCGCACATGATCCCGAGCTTCTTCACCGGCATGCGCATCGCCATGACGGGCGATCTTCTGGGCGTGCTGCTGGCCGAGCTCTACGTGTCGCAAGCGGGCGTCGGCCACTATACGCGGCTCTTCACCGAGAGCTTCGAGCCGCAAAAGCTCTTCGCGCTGATCGCGTGCCTCGCCGCCATCGCCGTCTTCCTCAACGAGTCGTGCCGCCGCGCCGAGCGCCGCATGAGCCGCTGGCACGATTGAAAGCTCTCGCCTAAGGTCTCCCCGAGCGGAGGCAACATTGTTCGACTTCACCTTGAAGCCCGAGAACATCACGTGGCGCGGCGCGGATCTCGCCCGGCCGGAATGCGTGCTGGCGACGCGCGACGGCACGCTCTTCTGCTCGGACAATCGCGGCGGCGTCACGCGCATCGACGCGGACGGGCGGCAGAGCGTCATCGGCAATATGGGCGGCGCGCCCAACGGATTGGCGCTCGAGCGGGGCGGCACGATCCTCGTCGCCAACATCGACGACGGCGCGCTCCATCGCCTCCATCCCGACGGGCGGCACGTCGTGGTGCTCGACCGGCTCGACGGCAAGAAGCTGGGTGCCGTCAATTTCGTCTATCGCGACGGCGAGCGCATCTGGGTCACGATCTCGACCCGCACCGAGCCGCGCCGCGAGGCGATGGAGAAGGGCATCGCCGACGGCTATGTCGTGCTGATCGAGAACGGCAAGGCGCAGATCGCGGCGGACGGCTTCGTCTTCACCAACGAGGTGCGCGTCGATCGCGCGCGGAAATATCTCTATGTCGCCGAGACCGGGAAAGGCCGCATCGTGCGCCTGCCGCTCGCGGCCGACGGCACGCTCGGGCGCATGGAGACCTACGGGCCCGAAACGCTCTTTCCCGGCGCCCGCGTACGACGGCATCGCGTTCGATGCCGAGGGCAATCTCTGGGTCACCGAGGTCGGGAAGAACGGGCTCTACGTCATCGCGCCCGACGGCGCGTGCCGCAAAGTGTTCGAGGACCCGGACGCGAAGCTCATCGATTTTCCCGCGAGCGTGTGCTTTGCCGGGCCCGATCTGCGCACCGCCTATATCGGCTCCATTCGCATGAAGCGCCTGGCGCAGTTCCGCGCGCCGGTCGCCGGCGAGCCGCTCTCGCACTGGGGCGACTAGCATGGCTCTTTCCGCGCTCAAGGACGATCTCGACAGCGGCCGCTTCGTCGTCACGGCGGAGCTGGCGCCGCCGGTCGCGAGCGATCCCGTCGTCCTTCATCGCCCGGGCCTTGACCTTGAAGGGCCATGCGACCGCGGTCAACGTCACCGACGGCGCCGGCGCCAAGGTGCATCTTTCGTCGGCGGCCGCGGCGCATTTCCTGTTGCAGAACGGGATCGAGCCCGTGTTGCAGATGACCTGCCGCGACCGCAACCGCCTGGCGCTCGAAAGCGACCTCATCGGCGCCGTCGCGATGGGCGTGCGCAACGTGCTGCTGCTGACGGGCGACGATCCGAAGCTCGGCGATCAGCCCGAGGCCAAGCCGGTGTTCGACCTGACGAGCCAGCAGCTTCTCGAAGTCGCGCACCGCATGCGCACGGAGCGCAAGCTGCCGCCCGGCACCGAGATCAGGGGCGACATGCCGCTTCATCTCGGCGCGGCCGATCTGCCGGTCGATCCGCCGCCGGGGTGGACGCCGAAATCGCTCGTCGCCAAGGCCGCGGCCGGCGCCGATTTCGTGCAGACGCAGTTCTGCATGGATGCGGGCGTGGCGCGGCGCTATGCGGCAAGGCTCATCGAATTGGGCTTGGCGCCGCGCCTCAAAGTGCTGATCGGCGTCGGGCCGATTCCGTCGGCGCGCTCGGCGCGCTGGATGAAGGAGCGGCTGTTCGGCACGATCATTCCCGACGCGATCGTCGATCGGCTCGAGAAATCGTCCGACCCGAAGGCCGAGGGAATAGCGATCTGCGCCGAGCTGATGCAGGAGCTCGCCACCATCCCCGGCATCGCCGGCGCGCATGTCATGGCGCCGCAAAGCCCGTCGGCCATTCCCGCCGTCATCGCCGCTTCGGGCGTCGCCGGGAAGATGCGGGCGCGCTAGATCCGCGTCGAAAGCCAGATGGCGAGCCTGGCGCCGGCCTTGATCCCGGCGCTCAGGAGCTCGTAGCCGGGCGCGTCCGCGGCGCCGGCGGCCAAGGCCACATCGCGATGCTCGATCTCGTGCGCGCGGAATTCCTCGAGCGTCTCCCTGAGCGCGGGCTCGGACGCGCCCAGCGCCTCGATCTGGCCGCGATAATGCCCGTCGATCACCTCCTCGACCGCGGCCGTGCACGCCATCGCCGCGCGCGCTCCCAGCATCGCCGTGGCCGCGCCCAAGGCCCAGCCCGCCGCATGCCAGAGCGGCGACAGCGCGGTCGGCCGCACGCGGCGCTCGGCGCACGAGCCGGTCGAACGCGGCGAGATGGCGGCGCTCCTCCTCGGCCATGCGGCGGATCGCCGGCGCGGCGTCGGAGCGGCCCAAGACGGCGAGCTGCCCCTCATAGATGCGCTTGGCGCCATATTCGCCGGCGTGATCGACCCGGATCATGCCGCGCACGATCTCGTCGGCCGGAGGATCGCCCGGAAGCCGGTTCATGCTCATCGTGTCCGCCCTTGCAGCGCCGCGTTGAGGCCCACGCCCGCCAAAACCGCGAGCGCGAGCGAGGCGAGGAAATTATAGCCCGCGAGGCTCACGCCGAAGAGCGACCATTGCGGCGCGTCGCAGCGCACCGGCTGCTGCGTTCATGAGGAGCCGGCGCAGCTCCTCGATGGTCGCGGCGCCGCCGCCCGTGCCGGTGCAGGCGGTGGGTCCCTGGAACCAGTGCTGCTCGACGCCGACATGGTAGAAGGCGAGGACGCTCGAGCCGAGGAAGAGGGCGAGCAGCAGCGCGGCGCCGACCTGCGCGTCGGCGCGCGTCGTGTGCGATGCCACGAGAGCGAGCGCCAGCGGCAGGCTCGCGTAATAGGGCCAGCGCTCGTAGAGACAGAGCTCGCACGGCGCCAAGCCGCCGGCATACTGGAACAGGAGCGCGCCGCCGAGGACGCAAGCCGCGCCCGCGAGCACGAGCGCGAGCGCGATGCGGGCTTGCGGCGGCGCCATCGTCAGTCTCGCGGCTTTGCGTGCTGGTGCAGGTGCGCCCACACGAACCAGGCCGCCGCGGCGAGCACCAAGACGACGATGGCGCCGTCGAAGCGGTGGAAGAATTCCTTGAGGCTCGGATCGCTGTTCCAGCGCGCGCCGAGCCGCGCGCCGATATAGGCGAGGCCGTAGCACCACGGCCACGAGCCGGCGAAGGTGTAGAGCTGGAAGCGCACCTGGTTCATGCGCGCGATCCCAGCCGGCAGCGCGATGAAGGTGCGCACGAGCGGCAGGAGGCGGGCGATGAACACGGCGGGGCCGCCCCAGCGCGCGAAGAACCAGTCGGCGAGCGCGAGCTCGCGCCGGCCGACGAGGACGAGCGCGCCATACCGCTCGACCAGCGGCCGCCCGCCATAGGCGCCGATCGCGTAAGCGATGGTCGAGCCGATATTGCAGCCGATCGCGCCCGCCGTCGCCACGAGCGCCAGATCGAAGCGCCCGGTCGAGACGAGATAGCCCGAGAACGGCATGATGATTTCCGACGGCAGCGGGATGCAGGCGGATTCGATCGCCATCAGCAGCACGATGCCGCCGTAGCCGGCGCTTGCGATCGTCAGGACGATCAGTCCCGCGACCCAGTCTATGAGGCGCTCGAGCAAGGCGTCTGCCTAGCTCGGCCGCGTGCCGATGAGATTCATGGCGCGCAAGGTCAGCACCACCTCGCCGTGCTGGTTCGACAGCTCGCCGAGCGTGTGGATCATGCCGCGGCGCGCGCCGCTCTTGGACGGCGTCGCCTCGAGCACGGTGAGGCGCGCCGTCAGCCGGTCGCCCGGGCGCACCGGCTTGAGCCAGCGGACCTCGTCGACGCCGGGCGAGCCGATGCTGTCCGCGTCCTTCAGGTGCCCGTCGACGAGAAGGCGCATGAACATGGCCACCGTGTGCCAGCCGCTCGCCACGAGGCCGCCCCAGATCGAGCGCTTCGCCGCCGCGGGATCGGTGTGGAAATATTGCGGATCGTAGCGCCTGCCGAATTCGAGAATTTCGGCCTCGTCCACCTCGCGCGTCCCGAGCTCGAACACCGCGCCCGGGCGATAATCCTCGAAGAAGAAGCGCGTTGCCATGAAGCCTCGGGAGGGGCGAGAAGCGGAACGCGCGATATGAGCGAAAAGACGCGCGCGAGGCAAGCTCGATTGCCGCTCAGATCGCGCGCCGCTATGGTCGCCGCCGCGCGGGCAGCCCCTGTGGCGGAATGGTAGACGCGGCAAACTCAAAATCTGTTGCTCGCAAGGGCGTGGGGGTTCAAGTCCCTCCAGGGGCACCAGCGGCCGGGAACGGAATTGCCCGCGCCGCGCGAGCCGCCGGGCGCGAATTCGGTCGTGCCGCCGCTTCAGTCGTAATCGCCGCTCGAATTGGGCGCCGCTATTGCGCGGCGCGATGCTCGCCGTCGTAGGCGATGCGCCACACCGTGCCGGAGCCGTCGTCGCTGACGAGGAGCGATCCGTCCGCCGCCACGACGATGCCGACGGGCCGCCCCCACACATCGCCGTCGTCGGCAACGAAGCCGGTCATGAAATCCTGGTAGGCGCCGGTCGGCTTGCCGTCCTTGACCGGCACGAGCGCCACCTCGTAGCCGGTGCGCTTGGCGCGGTTCCACGAGCCGTGCAGCGCCACGAACGCAGCGCCGCGATAGGACTGGGGGAATTGCGTGCCGGTGTAGAAGGCCATGCCGAGCGGCGCCGAATGCGGCTGGATCAAGACGTCGGGCACCGCGACCTTGTCCTGCAATTCGTCGTGCTCGCCCTTGTGGCGCGGATCCTGGTTGCCGCCGATATAGAACCACGGCCAGCCATAGAAGCCGCCGGGCTTGACGCGCGTCACGTAATCGGGCGGCAGATCGTCGCCGAGCTCGTCGCGCTCGTTCGTCGTCGTCCACAATTCGCCGCTGCCGGGGCCGCCGCCCGGATAGAACGCGAGCGTCACCGGATTGCGGATGCCCGAGGCATAGACGCGCATGTCGTGGCCGTCGGGATCGTAGTCGAGGATGTCGGCGCGGCGCTCTTCCTTCGCCATGCCGATCTCGCCGTCATTGTCGCCCGATCCGACCGCGAGCAGCATGCGCTTGCCGTTGGGCGAGAACACGATGTCGCGCGTCCAGTGATGGCCGACCGGCACGTCGGGCACGATCACCTGCGCCGCGCCCGCGGCGGCAAGATCGCCCGTCGTGTAGGGAAAGCGCAGCACCTGGCCTTCGGTTGCGACATAGACGAAGCGCGGCGCCGGCCCCGGCGGATAGAACGCGATGCCGTAGGGCCGGTATTCGAGGTCGGCGGCGAACACCGCGACGTGCGGCGCGCCGCCGCCCGGCGCCGGACGCAGCACGAGGATGCGCTTGGTGCCGCTCTCGGCGAGGAAGATGTCGCCGTTGGGCGCGAGCTTCATCTGGCGCGGCACCTTGAAGCCGGCTGGCATAGGGCGTCACCGCGAAGCCCGGCGGCAGCCGCAGCGCGGCGTTCGCCGGCTTGGCGACGAGGTGCGATGCGTTGCGCGCCGACTGCGACGCATAGGGCGCCGGCAGATCCTGCGGCCGGATGAGGCGCGCGACGCCGGGCGCCTCGCGTGCTCCAGTCGGTGAAGGCGGCGGCGCCGGTGCGGAGCGCGCCGTTTTCATCGGCCGCGCGCGGCGATCGCAATGGTGACTGCGAGCACGAGGGCGGCGGTCAGTGCGAGTGGAATGCGCATCCTCATCCTCCTGGCCCCCAGCCCGTGCTGTCGGGCAGAATGGCGGCCAAGTCAAATCACTAAAGGGAGCGTGACGATGGACAGGCAACCGCCGCAACCCGTGGCCGATCACCGCGGCGCTCCGCGCGTCAGGCGCTTCGAGGAGCAGCGCTGGCTCCTCGACAACATCATCCGCGCCAACGGCATCGATTGGGACCAGCCGCGCTCGTTCTATCTCTCGGGGCCGTGCGGCGTCGAGGCCAATGCCGATTTCGCCGCGATCCGCGCGCGCGTGCAGAAGATGGCCGATATCGGCCCCGCCTTCGAGGCGACGGCAAGGCGGCGCGAAGGCAAGGCGCGCGAGGCGGAAAGTGCCGGCAACCGCATCACCGCGCGCGACAATTATTTCATGGCGGCGATCCATTGGGGCGCGGCGCAATGGCCCTACGACGAGAACGACGCGACCAACATCGCCTATAACCAGAAGAAGCGCGAATGCTACGCCGCCTATGCGCGGATCGCCGACCACAAGGTCGAAGCCGTGTGGCTGCCGTTCAAGGACTCGGCGCTGCCGGCGTGGTTCCACCTGCCGCCCAACTATGCCGGCGGGCGCATTCCGGCGGTCATCGTCATTCCCGGCATGGACAGCTTCAAGGAAATATCGGTGGCGCTCTACGGCGACCGCTGGCTCAACCGCGGCATCGCGGTCCTGGCGATCGACGGGCCGGGCCAATACGAGGCGCCGATGGTCGGCATCAATGTCAGCATGGAGAACTGGCTTGCGACCGGCAAGATCGCGGTCGATTGGCTCGCGGCGCGGAGCGAGATCGACGCCGACCGGATCGGCGTCACCGGCACGAGCTTCGGCTCGTTCTTCGGCACGCTCGTCGCGGCCTCGGAGCCGCGCCTCAGGGCCTGCGCCGTCATCTCCACCTGCCTCGAGCCCGGCTGCCACACGATCTTCGAGGAAGCATCGCCCACCTTCAAGAAGCGCTTCATGTACATGTCGGGCTTCACCGACGAGAAGAAGTTCGACGAGTTCTGCAAGACGCTCACCTGGGAAGGGCATATCGACAAGATCCGCTGCCCCTATCTGTGCGTCGCCGGCGAGGCCGAGGAGCTTTCGCCGCTCGAATACGCCGAGCGCCTGGTGCGGCAGTTGAAAGGCCCGAAGCAGCTCGTGGTCTATCAGGATTCGCGCCACTCGGTCGGCAACGTGCCGGCGGCCAATCTCGGTCCGTTCCCGCCGGTCCTGCTCGCCGACTGGCTCGCCGCGCGGCTCGACGGCAAGCCGTTCGCGAGCGAGCGCTGGTACGTGCAGGCGAACGGCCAGATCCAGAAGACGGCGTATTAGAAGCCGATCGCGCGCGCGGCGACCTAGCCCGGCTCGTTGGCGCGCGAGACGCCGATCATGCTGTCGCGGTTGACGAGCGCGGCAAGCCGCTCCTCGCTCCAGCCGTCGGTGCCCTTCGGGCGCTCGGGCAGCACGAGATAGCGCATGTCGGCGGTCGAATCGTGGACGCGCACCGCCACGTTGTCGGGGATGTCGGTGCCGAACTCGGCCAAGACCGCGCGCGGCTCGCGCACGACGCGGCTCCTATAGGCGCGGCTCTTGTACCAGTCGGGCGGCAGGCCCAGCACCATGCGCGGATAGCACGAGCACAGCGTGCACACGACGACGTTGTGCAGCTCGGGCTTGTTCTCGAGCACGACGAGATGGGTCTCGCCCATGTCGATGCCGAGCTCGCGGCACGCCGCGGCGCCGTTCGCCAGGAGCCGCGCCTTGTAGGCGGGATCGGTCCAGGCCTTGGCGACGACGCGCGCGCCGTTCTCGGGCACGCGGCCGTCCATGCGCTCGAGCATGCGGCGGATGTCGGCCGGGCTGATGATGCCCTTGCCGATGAGGAGCTCGCGCACCGCGACCTCCATCACCTGGTAATAGGCCAAGGGCGCGTCTTCCTCGTCCGGCTGCTTCGGATGGGGCAGGTGATCGTGGTCGTGCGTGTGGTCGTGCCCGTCGTGATCGTGCGCGTCGCGCTCGGCCGCAAGGCGCGCCTCGACCGCGCCCATGGCGCGCGCGATCTCGTCCGCGCTGAGCACGCCGCGCGCCAAGAGGCCGTTGCCGATCGCCGCCATCCAGCGCTCGTAATAGCTCATCGCATCGTAGGCGTTGGGGGCGAGCGCCTCGATCTGGCGCCGCGCCTCGTCGACGCGGCGCAGGCCGCGCTCGCCGAGCAGCATCGCCAGCGCATCGACGCGCTTCTCCCAGAGCGCGAGCACGTGCTCGCCGCGCTCGACCGGTCCGGCCGGAAGCCCGCCCATGTCGTGATGGCTGCGCATGTCGTCGTGTTCCCGCATCCAACCCTCCCTCGCCGGGCGGATGATAGCACGGGCGGCTCGTCTTGACGCAGGCGCCGCGCGGGCCGAGGCTCGATGCAAGGGAGGAAACGATGAGCAACGAGCAAGCGCGCGATGCTGCTTCCTTCGCGGAGCGCCACAAGCGGAAGCCGGTGCTGCTCTTGCCCAATGCGTGGGACGGGGCGAGCGCGCGCATCTTCGCCGCGGAAGGCTTCGAGGCGGTGGCGACGACGAGCGGCGGGCTCGCCTGGTCGCTCGGCTACCGCGACGGCGAGGAAGCGCCGTGGCGCGAGGTCGTCGCCGCGACGGCACGCATCGTGCGCGCGGCCGGCGTGCCGGTCACGGCCGACATCGAGGCGGGCTATGGCGCGAGCCCGGAAGATGTCGGGAACCACGTGCGCGAGATCGTCGATATAGGGGCCGTCGGCGTCAATCTCGAGGATGGGCTGCACGGCGCGCCGCATATCCGCACCAGCGACGACGCCGCGCGCCGCATCGCGGCCGCGCGCGCGGCCGCCGCCCGCGCCGGCGTGCCGATCGTCGTCAATGCGCGCACCGATCTTTATCACCTGGGGCTCGGCGAGCCCGAGGCGCGCTTTGCCGAAACGGTGGCGCGCGCCAAAGCCTATCTCGCGGCCGGCGCCGACTGCATCTATCCCTTCGGCGTGCGCGATGCCGCAACGATCGGGCGGCTCGCCGCCGCGATCCCCGCGCCCATCAACGTGACCGGGCGCGCGGGCATGCCCGATGCGGCGGCGCTGGAGCGGCTCGGCGTCGCGCGCATCACCATCGCCGGGGCGCCGGCGCTGGTCGCACTGTCGGCGGTGGCGGCGCTCGCCAAGGAATTGCGCGCCACCGGGCGGTTCGATGGGCTTCAGGCGACGCTGAAGCATCCCGACGCGCAGGCGCTCTTTCCCACCAAAGGGTGAGACGGAAGGAAGCGCGATTGGAGCACGAGGCGGCGCGGCGCGGCGCCGGGTCGGCGCAGCGGCTCAGCGCTCCGCCTGCCGCACGACAGGACGCATGGTGTGGCGGAACCAGCGCTTGCGGCGGCGCGAGGGAGCCGATTCGACCCAGCTCACCAGGATGCCCAGCCCGCACACCGAGGCGACCGTCGTGTAGAAGAACACCGCCACCGCCAACGGGCTGCCGAAGATCAGACTGGCGTCGTCCATAACCAAGCTCCCTGCCTTGTCGTTGTTTATATCGGGCAAGGAGCTGAACGGATTGTGAAGGCGCTCACAGGGGACGTGGCAATTCTGGGGCATCTGTGACCCGTGTCACAATTTTCGCCCCCTCCTTGCGCGGCACGGCGCCGCGGGCCATGCTGCACGCGGGGAAACAACCAGAGCGTCCCGAGCGGGAGCGAAGACTTCGCGCCGGGCGTTCGGCGGGGCAGGGGTCCATGCCCGCGACCGTCGACCGGATCGCCGCGATGCGGCGGATTCTCGAACGGCACAGCCTGTTCGGCTCCTTGACGCCGCACGAGCTCGATCAGCTTGTGCCGCACGCGCGGCTCCAGGCGTTCCGTGCGCGCCAGGAAATCTTCCACAAGGGCGCGCCCGGCCTTGGCCTCCTCGCGGTGCTGAAGGGCAAGGTGCGGATCAGCTCGATCGGGCCCGACGGCAACCAGGTCGTGCTCAACATCATCAACGAGGGCGAATTGTTCGGCGAGATCGCGCTCTTGGACGGCAAGGAGCGCACGGCCGATGCCGTGGCGATGACGGAGTGCGAGCTTCTCGCCATCGACCGGCGCGACTTCGTGCCGTTCGTGCGCGCCAATCCGGAAGTGGCGTTGCGGCTCCTGAGCGTGTTGTGCGAGCGTTTGCGGCGCACGACCGAGCAGGTCGAGGACATGATCTTCCTCGACGCGCCGCAGCGGCTTGCGAAGAAATTGTTGCAACTTGCCGGCAACGGCAAGACCACGATAACCCTGTCGCAGCGCGAGCTCGGCAACATGATCGGGCTGTCGCGCGAAAGCATCAACAAGCAGCTTGGCCATTGGCAACAGGACGGCGTCATCCGGCTCGAGCCGGGCGCGATCGTGCTGGTCGATCTCGCGGCGCTGCGCCAACAGGCCGAAATCTGACGCGAAATCCGAGCCCGGGGCGCCGAGCGGCCATGCGCGATTGACGCTTTGACTTGGCGGCCATCCGGGCTACCAAATCCCCTCGCCAACGGGGGCAAGAGCAGGAATTGTCCGACCGAGCCGAACGTCCATCGGAGTCTCTCCGCGACGGCATCCCCGCGATGCGCGCATCGAGCCGGCCGCTCGTCACCGTGGCGGCGATCGCGGTCATCCTCGTCACCGCGATCGAGGGCACGATCGTCGCCACCGTGATGCCGCAGATCGTGGGCCAGCTCGGCCGCTTCGATCTCTTCAGCTGGGTCTTCACCGCCTACCTGCTGACGCAGGCCGTCACCATTCCGCTCTACGGGCGGCTCGCCGACATCTATGGCCGCAAGCGCATGCTGCTGATCGCGGTCGGGCTGTTTCTGTTCGGCTCGCTCATGTGCGGCTTCGCCGGCGGCATGGTGTCGTTGATCGTCTTCCGCGTGGTGCAGGGGACGGGCGCGGGCGGGCTCGTGCCGCTGGCGCAGACGGTGGTGGGCGACATGTACACGCCGGTCGAGCGCGCGCGCATCCAGGGCTGGCTCTCGAGCGTGTGGGCGATCGGCTCGATCATCGGGCCGCTTCTGGGCGCCTTCCTGGTCGCGCACACGATCTGGCCGATGGTGTTCTGGATCAACATCCCGATCGGCGCAATCGCGGCCGGCATGCTGATCCTGTGGCTGCGCGAGAAATTGCAGCAGCGCCAGCATCGCATCGACTATGTGGGCGCGCTGCTGATGGTGTCGGGGAGCGGGCTCCTGATGTTCGCGGTGGTGCAGGCGACGCATCTGGGCGCGGTGCTCGTTACGGCGCTGCTCGTCGCCGCGGTGGCGCTCCTGACGCTGCTCGTGTTCTACGAGAAGCGCGCGCCCGAGCCGATGATCCCGATCGAGCTGTTGCAGAACCGGGTCATCGCCGCCGGCACGCTCGGCTCCTGCGCCTTGGGCGCGATCATGATGGGCGCCACCGCGTTCGTCTCGCTCTATGTCCAGGGCGTGATGGGGCGCAGCGCCATGCTCGCGGGCCTGGTGCTGATGACGCCGTCCCTCACCTGGCCGATCGGCAGCATTTCCGGCGGCTGGATGATGCTCAAGACCTCCTATCGCACGACGACGCTCATCGGCACGCTGCCGCTTCTCGTGGGATCGTGCGCTGATGATCGCGCTGAGCCCGGCGAGCGGCGCGCTCATCGCCGCCTGCGGCGTGGGCTTCATCGGCGTCGGCATGGGCCTCACCAACAACACTTTCACTGTCGCGATCCAGGGCAGCGTCGATTGGAGCCAGCGCGGTGTCGCGACCTCGACCATGTCGTTCATGCGTCAGGTCGGGCAATCGGTCGGCGCCGCCGTGTTCGGCGGCACGGTCAACGCGCAGCTGGCGGGCACGGGTGCCGGCGCCGGCATGGTCGATCGCATCATGGACCCGGCGCTGCGCAGCACGATCTCGAGCGCGGATATCGCGCCCTTGACGCAAGCGATCGCGGCCGGGCTGCACCACGTCTATCTCATCACCGCGGTGCTGGGCCTGTTCGTGCTGGCGAGCCGCGCTCATGCTGCCGAAGGGATTGAGCCCGCACCGCCACGGGGCCTAACATCGCGCGGCCATAACGGGAGGTGCGCATGAAGGCCGCCGTGCTCGGCGACAAGGGGCTCGAGATCCGCGACATCCCGGCGCCGAAGCCCAAGGACAACGAGATCCTGGTGCGCGTCCGCGCCGCCGGGCTCAACCGCGCGGAAGTGATGATGGCGCAGGGCTATCGCCACGGCAGCCAGGGCGGACCCGGCACCGTCATCGGCCTCGAATTCTCGGGCGAAGTGGTCGAGGCCGGCGCGGCGGTCAAGGATCTCCGGCCCGGCAGCCGCGTCATGTGCAGCGGCAATGGCGGCTATGCCGAATATGCCGTGGCCGATGCCGGACGCTGCTCGGCGATCCCGGCCAACAACATGACGTTCGAGCAGGCGGCGACCTTGCCGATCGGGCTCCAGACCATGCACGACGCGATCATGACGCAAGGGCGCATGAAGAAGGGCGACACCGTCCTGATCCAAGGGGCGAGCGCCGGCGTAGGCCTAATCGGCCTGCAGATCGCGCGGCTGCATGGGCGCGCGGCTCGTCATGGGCACCTCGACCAGGCCCGAGAAGCGCGCGCGATTGAAGGAATTCGGCTGCGACCTGGCGCTCGATTCCAAGGACCCGCGCTGGCCCGACCAGGTGCTCGAGGCGACCGACGGCAAGGGCGTCGATGTCATCGTCGATCTCGTCTCGGGCGGCGTCATGAACGAGAACATGAAGGCGACGCGCGTCTTGGGCCGCATCGTCAATATCGGCCGGCTCGGCGGCTTCAAGGGCGAGTTCGATTTCGACCTGCACGCGCTCCGCCGCATCGACTATATCGGCGCGACGTTCCGCACGCGCTCGGTCGAGGAGGTGCACGAGATCGTGCGCCGCATGCGCGCCGATCTCTGGTCGCTGGTCGAGGCGGGACGAATCTCGGTGCCGATCGACAAGACGTTCCCGCTCGAGGAAGCGGCCGCGGCGCAGGCGCACATGCGCGCCAATGCGCATTTCGGCAAGATCGTGCTCACCGTCGGACGCTAGGAGGAAGACATGGCGGGACCTGGACCCGTGCCGAAGGAGCACGGCCGCTTCGATTACTCGGCGATCGTCGACCGGAAGCCGCTCAGGTGGCCCGAGGGCGCGCGGGTCGCCGTCTGGGTCATTCCCAACATCGAGCATTTCCTGTTCGACGGGGCCGGCGTGACCGCGTCGGGCGCGGCGTCCAATCTCAAGCCCGACGTGATGAATTTTTCCTGGCGCGATTACGGGCTGCGCGTCGGCATCTGGCGCCTCATGGAGATCATGGAGCGGCACGGCGTGCGCGGCACCGTCGCGCTCAATTCCGACGTCGCGGAAAAATATCCGCGCGTGATCGAGGCGGGCAACGCGCTCAAGTGGGAGTGGATGGGGCACGGCACTACGAATTCGATCCTCTTCAACGCGCAAGGCGAGGACGAGGAGAGGGCGCTCGTGCGCCGTTCGGTCGAGACGATCGCCAAGGCCGTCGGCCGGCGGCCCAAGGGCTGGCTCAGCCCGGGCCTCACCGAGACGGTCAGCACGCTCGATCTCCTCGCCGAATGCGGCATCGAATATGTCGGCAACTGGGTCAATGACGAGCAGCCTTATCCGATGCGGGTCAAAAGCGGCACGATGCTGTCGCTGCCCTACACGCTCGAACTGAACGACATCCCGAATTTCCTGGCGCGCAATCGCACCGGCGAAGAGTTCGCGCAAGCAGATCTGCGACCAGTTCGACGTGCTCTACGAGGATGGCGCCAAGACCGGCCGGGTCATGGCGATCGCGCTCCACCCGTTCCTGATCGGCCATCCGCACCGCGCCAAGCATTTCGAGACGGCGCTGGCGCATATCGTGCGGCACAAGGACGTGTGGCTCGCGACCGGCGGCGAGATCGCCGACTGGTACAAGCGGAACTATCTCTGAGGGGAAATGCGATGGCGCGCGTCAAATATATCGAGACCGGCGACACGGAGGCGCTCAACGTCCGCAAGGCGCTCGCCAACAGCACGGGCGCGGGGCCGGCGCATTCGGCGCTCGCCATGGCGATCCGCCACAAGTGCCGGCTCGACCCGCGCTTGCGCGAGCTCGCGATCCTGCAAGTGGGCTATACGGCGCGCTGCATCTACGAGTGGGCGCATCATTGCGAGATCGCGCCCAAATTCGGCGTGAGCGAGGACGACATAAGGGCGATCGCCGACGACAGCGCCGGCAAGGCGACGAAGCTCGACGCGCTGACGCGGGCGGTGCTGCGCGCGGCGCGCGAGATGACGAAGGACTGCGTCCTGTCGGACGCGACCTTCGCCGCGCTCAAGGAGCGGCTCGACGACGAGGAGATCGTCGACCTCGTCATCGCCATCGGCGTCTATAATTCGACGGTGCGCGTCTTGGAGGGCCTCAAGGTCGATCTCGAGCCGGACTATCGCCGCTATCTCGAGGCGTTTCCGCTGCCGCCGCGCTGAGGAGCGCGGCCGTGAGCAGCAGGGCCGAAAGCCACCACGCCTGCCAGATGCCGTACGACAGAAAGGCAATGACGAGCGCCGCCGCGGCCCAGGCGAGCGCCGCCGCGCGCGCGGCGCGTGCGAGGCCGGCCGCGAAGCCCGCCCGCCACAGGCCCCACAGCACGAGGGCGAGCGCCAAGACCGTGCCGGGAAGCCCGAGCTCCAGCTCCCATTGCAGCGCGGCGTTGTGCGGATGAAGCGGCAGAGCCGTCGCCTCCGCCGGCAGATTCCGGTTGGGGAAGAGATCGGCCCAATGCTGCTCGCCGCCCGGGATGGCGCGGCTTGCGTCCATGCCCCAGCCGAGGAACGGCCGCTCGGCGATGTGGTCGGCGGTGAAGCGCCAGATCAGCAAGCGGTGCAGCGCCGACCACTTGATTGCGGGCTCGGCATGGTAGAGCGCGATCGTGTCGCGATAGGGCGGAACCGCGAAAGGCGCTGCGGCTGCGAACAGCACGAGCGCCGCGCCGAGCGCCGCCGCCGTCGCGCGCGGCCGGAACCAGGCGGCCGCGAAGACCGCGAGCCCGGCCACGACGGCCAGCAGCGCCGCGGTGCTGAAGAGCAGCCATAAGGTCGCGGCCACGCCGAGCGCGCAGAGCGCGCCCCAAGAGGCGCGCCGCCCGCCTGCCGCCAGGACCGGCCAGAGCGCCAGCGCGAGCACCGTCGCGGCGCGGTCGAAGCGCGCGAGCAGCACCATCGGCCGATGCAGCATCGCGCGCGAGATCGACGCATCGGTGAGCGCCTCGTGCAGGCCGAAGAGCGTGGCCGCCGCAAGCCCGAGAGCGGCGCAGGTTGCGACGAGGCGGCGCTCGCGCGGCTTAAGCTCGAGCGCCGCCGCCAGCAGCACCCATCCGCCCAGAAGGACGAACAGAAGGCGCAGCCCTTCGAGGAAACTGTGCCGCGGGATGATCGACCACGCGGCCGACAGCGTGGCCCAGGCGCCGAGCGCCGCGGCGATGATGGCGAAGGGCGCAAGCGTGCGCGCCGCGCGCAGGAGCACGCGTCCGTCCAACGCGAGGATCGCCGCCGCGGCGATCGCGAACAGCGGCGCCAGCGCCAGCGGATCGAGGAAGCTCGCCAGCGGCGCGAGCGCGCCCGCGGCGGCGAGAACGACGGCCCGGCGCGACGGCGCGCCCTGGTGCCCGGGCGATGCCTCCGTCATTCGGGTACGAGCAGCGCCTCGTCGTCGTTGCGCACGTTGTTGACGCGCTGGCTGACGCGGTAGGCGCGCATGCGCTCGGCCGGGAAGGGCTTCAACAGCTTCGCGAGGTCCTGGCGCTTGGCCGCGTCCTGGCCGAGCCATTTCGCCCAGTCGGCGCGGTCGAGGATCACCGGCATGCGGTCGTGGATCGGCGCCAGCGTCTCGTTCGGCTCGCCCGTGAGGATGGTGCAGCTGCGCACGACCTCCTGCGTCTGCGGATCGCGCCAGCGCTCCCACAAGCCGGCGAAGGCGAAGATGCGGTCGCCCGGCGCCGGCACGATGGCCCAGGGCTCCTTGCCCGAGGCGATCTTCTTCCACTCGTAGAAGCCGTCGGCCGGGACGATGCAGCGCCGCTTGGCGAACGCGTCGCGGAAGGCGGGCTGCTCGGCCACCCCTTCGCTGCGCGCGTTGAACATCTTGTTGCCGATCGAGCGGTCCTTGGCCCAGAGCGGAATGAGGCCCCAGCGCATCACGTCGAGATGGCGCTTGCCGTCGTCGGGATTGAAGCGGACCGCGAGCACGCCCTCGGTCGGCGCGAGGTTGTAGCGCGGCGGGTAATTCGGCAGCGCGTTCGACGTGCCGAAGATGCGCGCGGTTTCCGCCGCCGGCGTGCGATTGAGAAAGCGTCCGCACATGGCGCCATGCTAGGGGGCGCCGCCCTCGGATGACAATGGCGCAGAGCGGCGGGGCTCCTGACCGTCGAGCCAGTCCTCGAGCACGAGGATGGGCCAGAGCGCGCGCGCCCAGTTGCGCCGTCCGCCGCGATGCGCGCTCCAGCGCGATTGGACGATGCCGGGTGCGACGAAGCCGTGGCGTTCGAGCCGCGCGGCGCTCAGGCGGTCGTCGGCCCAGTCGCGCAAGCCCTGGCCGAGCCAGCGCGCGAGCGGCGGCTCGAAGCCGTGCTTCGGCCGGTCCACCAATGCGCGCGGCACGCGGGCATAGAGCGCCGCGCGCGGCAGGCGCTTCTCGGCGACGAAATCGGGCGGCAATGACCAGGCGAACTCGGCGATGCGATGGTCGAGGAAGGGCGCGCGCACCTCCAACGCGAACGCCATGCTGGCGCGGTCGAGCTTGACGAGCAGATCGTCCGGCAGATAGGTCGTCGCGTCGCGCAGCATGAATTGCTGGGCGAGCGAGGGCGGGCCGGGGGCAAGCGGCGCGTCCAGGAGCGATGCGGCGGCGCCGAGCTGCGGCGCCAGCCCGTCTTCGGGCCGCCAGCCCGCGAGATGGTTGCGGTAGAGAGCTTCGGGCGTGCGCATGCGCTTCGTTGCCGAGGAGGCGGCGCAAGCGCCGCACGGGACGCAGCTCCGCTCCGGCGAGCGCGCGCGCGGCGGCGCCGGCCGCGCGCCGCGCCCAGGCCGGCCGTGCTTCGAGCCGGCGCCATTGCGATGCGGCGCGCGCATAGCGCTCGTAGCCGCCGAACAGCTCGTCGCCGCCGTCGCCCGAAAGCGCCACCGTCACATGCGCGCGCGTCGCCCGGCACAGGATGAGCGTCGGGATCGCCGAGGGATCGGCGAACGGCTCGTCATAGGCCGATGCCGCGTGCGGCAAGACCTCGAGACATTCGCGCTCGCTCACCGCGAGCGTCGTGTGCTCGGTGCCGAGATGGCGCGCGACCGCTGCCGCGTGCGGCGCCTCGTCGAAGCCGCCGTCGGGGAAGCCGACGCAGAAGCTGCGGTTGCACGCGTCCGCGCCTTCTGCATCGCCGCCACGATGGACGAGCTGTCGATGCCGCCCGACAGGAACGCGCCGAGCGGCACGTCCGCTTCCATGCGGATCGCGACCGCGTCGTCGAGCAACGCTTGCAGCCGCTCGGCCGCTTCGTCGAACGAGCCGCGAAAGGGAGTGGCGGCCGCCGCGGCGGCGCGCTCGGTCGCCGACCAGTAAGGCGCGCCGTCGAGCTCGCGCCGCGCCGCGGACATTTCGGCGCAATGGCCCGGAAACAATTTCCGCACGCCGGCGAACGCGCTCGACAGGCGCCGGGACGAAGCCATAGCGGAGATAGGCGCCGATCGCGGCGCGGTCGATCGCGCCGGTCCAGGCGGGATGCGCGTGCATCGCCTTCAGCTCCGACGCGAACAGCAGCACGCCGCCGATCCAGCCGCAATAAAGCGGCTTCTCGCCGAAACGGTCGCGCGCGAGAAAGAGACGCCGCTCGCGCCGGTCCCACGCGGCGATCGCGAACATGCCGTTGGCGCGGACGAGCGTTTCGCGAAAGCCCCAGCGCGCGATGCCCTCGACGAGATCCTCGCTGTCGCTATGGCCGCGCCAGCTCACGCCGGCGAGATCGCGCCGCAATTCGTGATGATTGTAGATCTCGCCGTTGAAGAGCAGCACGTGCTGCCCGTCCGCCGACAGCATCGGCTGATGCCCGGCCGGCGAAAGGTCGAGGATCGAGAGCCGCCGAAAGCCCAAGGCGATGCCGGCTTCGGGATCGCACCACGATCCTGCCGCGTCGGGCCCGCGATGGACGAGCCGCGCGGCCATCGCGCGCGCGATCGCCTCGTACTGCAACGGGTCGATGCGATGGTCGGGATCGAAGAAGCCGGCGATGCCGCACATGCGGCCTCACGCCTCGCCGTAGGACCGCACGGGTTCGCCCGCTTCGCCCGCTTCGCGCTGGCGCAGCGCCGCCGGCTTCCACGATGGCGGCCGCTCGGTCGAGCCGTTTTCGGTGAAGGCGGCGAGTGCCTCGTACATGTCGGGGCCGGGATCGGCCGGCACATGAGCGAGGCTCGCGAGATAGCGCAGCAGGTGGCGCGACAGGAACGGGCCGCCGAAGGCGCGATGATATGTGCGCGCCCGCGCGAGCGCGCGGCGATAGGCCAGGTCGCGATGGCGCGCGGCCGAGCTCCTTCCGCTCGGTCACGAGGTAATAGAGCGCCAGCACGGACTCATAGCGGCTGCGCCGGCGCTGCTCGGACAAGCGGCCCGGCGCGCTCTGCGGCGCAAGCGCCACCGGCCCCATCACGCGCGCGCCGCCGCCGACCGCGAAGAGGCGCAGGAAGAGCGCCTGGTCGGGCGAGATGAGCCGCTCGTCGCAGCCGCCCGCCTGCCAATAGCGCTCGCTCGTGACGAGCATCGTGCTCGAATTCGACGGGCAGTTGCGGATGAAGCGCGCGAGCCCGTCGGGCTCGAGGATGATGGGCGCCTGCAGCGGGTCGCCGTCGCCCAAGGGATCGGGCGCGTCGAGCCGGTAGGTGCCGAGATCGCCATAGGCGAAGGATTGCCGCGTCGCGTTCGCCGCTTCGAGCAGGCGCGCGGTGGCACCCGGGACGAGAAGATCGTCGCCGTCCAGGAACTTGAGCCACGGATACGAGGCGCGCCACGCGCCCTCGTTGGTCGCCGACGACGCGCCGCGGTTGGGCTGATGCAGGATCAGCACCTTGTCGCGCCAGCCGCGCGTCAATTCGGCGATGAGATCGGCCGAACCATCGCTCGAGCCGTCATCGACGAACACGAATTCGCGCTCGAACGGACCCTCCTGGCGCGCCAGCGACTCGATCACCGCCGGCAGGTAAAGCCGCTTGTCGAACACGGTGACGATGAAGGAAATGCCGGTCAAGCGCGGTCCCTGGCTGGTGCGCGCATGATAGACGGATTCGCACGTGATCGCTACGTTCGCAGCCATGGAACGAGCGGCAGTGCGCTGGCGCGACGGGCTTCCGGCGATCGACGAAGCCGTGGACGAGGTGCGCGTCGAGGATGCGCCGCGCGCGCTCGGCGCCGGTCGATCGCGCGCTGTTCGATCGCGGCTTTCTGCGCGTCGAGGATGCCGAGCTGCTTTACGTGCGCTCGTCGAAGATCAGCGATCCCAATGCCACCGGCGGGCGCACCGAAGCGACGATCCAGATGTCGAATTTCGGCAACAACGCCGGCTTCGCCAACCAGCTTTTCCAGTATGCGTTCCTGAAGCTCTATGGCTTGCGCAACAACGCCGCGGTCGAGACGCCGGAATGGGCCGGCGAGAAAATCTTCGGGCTGCCCCATCGCGGCCTCGGGCGCGCGCTGCGCATGTGGAAGGGCGACGAATGGTCGGTGCTCGACTTGGCGCTCTGGACCATGGCGAAGCCGCCGGTCGACGTCGATTTCTGGGGCTATTACCAGAACGTGCCGCAATGCTGGGCGCCGCATCGCGATTTCCTGCGCCGGCTCTATCGGCCGCTCGAGCCGTGGCGCGCGCCGGTCGAAGCCTTTCTCGCGCGCCATCGCCCGGAAGGCTCGACGCTCGTCGCCCTCCATCTGCGGCGCGGCGACTATCGCACGCTCGGCGTCGAGAAGCCGTGGTTCCGTCCGCTGCCCGAAGATTTCTACCGGCGCTGGCTCGCGGATTTGTGGCCGACGCTCAAAAACCCGGTGCTGTTCATCGCCAGCGACGATCGCGCCGCCGTGCTGCCCGCGTTCGCCGAATTCGCGCCCGTGACGGCGGAGGATGCGGAAGCGGAAATGCCCGAGCCGAAATTCCTGGCCGATTTCGCCATCCTCGCCGCGTCCGACGTGCTCGCCATCTGCAACAGCAGCTTTTCGCGCATGGCGGCGATCCTCGCGTCCGATGCGCAGCGCTGCTTCATCCCGTCGCTCGCGCGCGGCACGTTCGAGCCCTACGCGCCGTGGGCTAGCGATCGCTTCTGGCAGCGCTTTGGCGCGCCGGAGCCGCGTCCGCGCTCGCGCGTGCCGCGCTTCCTGCGGCGCTCAAGGGCATGAGCCGCACGGCGCCGCCGCGCGGGAAGGCCTCGAGCGTCGAGAAGAGCGTCGCCTCGTCGAGCGTCGCGCCCGGCATCCGCGCCGCCAGGAACAGCCGGAAATAGCGCGAGAGATATGACGCGCCGCTCTGCCGCTGGGCGTATTTCCAGGCGCGGCCCGTCACCTGTTTCTGCACGAGGCGGCGGATGCGGGGCGGAAGCTCGGGATGGTCCTTGAGCGTCAAGAGCGCCGCGAGCGACTGATCGTGCAGCAGCTGCGCCGGGAATTTCATGATGCGCCCCGGCTCGTCGACGCGGCCCCATCGAGACGAGGTGATCGATGAAGCCGATCTTCGCCGTGAACGCCATGCGCTGCGGCAAGGATTGGTCCTGCACGAAGACGCGCTCGTCGGCGCCGCCCGCGCGCTTCAGCGCCTCGGTGTCGAGGATGTGCGTGCTGCCGCCGGCATGGCCGATGCGGATGATGGTGTAGAGCGGATCGTCGAGCACGCGCACCGCGATGTGCTCGGGCTCGGGCGGAAAGACCGGCCCGCCCGCGGCGCCGTAATAGGCGTTCCGGCCATAGACCGCGCCGCAGCCGCTTTCGGTGGCCGCGCGCAGCAGCAGCCGCGAGGCATAAGGCGCCAGCACGTCGTCGCCATCGACGATCTGCGTGAAGGGCAGCCGCGCCTCGCGCGATGCCGCGATTGACGGCGACGGACGGTCCGGCATTCGGCTGGCGGATGAGCGTGCGATTCGGCAGGCCGGCGACGAGCCGCGCGGCGAGCGCGCCCGAGTCGTCGGTCGAGCCGTCATCGACCAGGACATATTGGCGCTCGAAGTCGCCGTCCTGGCCCGCGAGCGCGCGCACGACGCCTTCGAGATAGGGCGCCTTGTTGTAGATCGTCACGACATAGGAGACGCCGGGGAGCCGCATCGCGCGCCCGCTCAGCGCAGCCGCGCCAGCGTCTCGCGGCGGAACGCGCGGAGATTCCGCTGCACGTCATCCATCTCGATGACGATCGTCTCCTCGGCGGTGATCTCGCCCTCCCAGAAGATGCCGAGGCCGCTTTCCTCCTCGCGCATCTTGCGGCCGAGCGCGCCGCGCGTGATGTAATAGCTCGGGTCGCGCAGGATCTCGCTCGTCTTGGCGAGGAAGCGCAGATGGTTGCCCTCGGCCTCGACGAACCAGCGGTGATGGTAGAACCCGACCTCGGGCGGGCGGCCGACGCGCGCGGCAAGTCCGGCCCAGCGGCCCTTGGCGAAGATTTCGCGCGCGCGCGACGGCGTCTCGAGATAGCCCGATTTGGCGACGCGCGACAGCTCGCGCACCACGGCCAGCGGATCGCGCACGTCCTCCAAGAGGTGCGAGCAGAAGCTGAAATCGAAGAACTTGTCGGGCCACGGCCAGGGTGCCACGCAGGCGTCCTGCACGCACCAGGTCGCGGCCGAGAAGCGCGCGGGGTTTTCCGGGTCGAGCGGTTGCCCGCGGCTGTCATAGGGATTGAGGTCGAGCACGTGCGTCGCGGCGTGGAGCGGCAGATACCAGCCGCCGACATCGAGCACGCGCGGGGCCGCGCGCGCCCTGGCGATCACCGCTTGCAGGTTGCGGCGCAGGATCATCCGTCAGAGTTTCGCCGCAACGCCCGCCTCAGAAATTCTCGACCCAGGGGCGGAGCTCGACCTCCCAGGTCCAGGCGCTGCGGTGCTGGCGGTGGACGTTGAGATAGTTGGCGGCGATCGCGTCGGGCTCGAGCGTGCCGTCGGGGCCGCGCTGCGCCGCGCGCTGATCGTTGGTGTCGAGCTTCCTTATGCCGCCGTCGATCACGAAATGGGCGACGTGGATGTTCTTGGGCGCGAGCTCGCGCGCCATGCTTTGCGCGAGGCCGCGCAGGCCGAACTTGCCCATCGCGAAGGGCGCCGACTGGGCATAGCCCTTGACGCTCGCCGAGGCGCCGGTGAAGAGGATCGAGCCGTGCCCTTGCGCCAGCATGCGCTTGGCCGCCTGCTGGCCGACCAGGAAGCCGCCATAGCACGAGACGATGAGCGCGTTCAGCACCTGGTCGGGATCGAGCTCGGCGATCGGGCCGCGGGCGCGCGCGCTCGGATTGTAGACGACGATGTCGAGCGGACCGGCCGCCGCGAACAGCGCCTCGACGTCGGCGCGCTTGCTCGCATCGCACGCGAAGACGCGCGCGCCCGTCTCCTTGGCGAGGGCGCCGAGCTTGTCGGTGTTGCGCGCGGCGAGCGCGACCTTCATGCCGTCCTTGGCGAAGAGGCGCGCGAGAGCGGCGCTCAGGCCGCTGCCGGCGCCGACGATGAGTGCGTTTTCAGCCATGGCGATATTCTAGCGCCGCCCGAAGACCTTGCGCCAGAGGGCGGCGGCTCAGTCGCCGCCGCGGCGGCCCAGCACCAGCTCGGCCTCGGCGCGCGCGGCGACGCGCTTCAGCGCCTCGCGCTTCAGCTCGACCACGACGGGGCGCGCATGGCGGTTGTGCACCACGCCGCCGCTCGCCGCGACCTGCCACGCGCCGCCCGGCAGCGCCAGCCGCACCACGCGCGGCGCGCTTTCCGCGCTGAGCGTCGCCTCGACCTCCTGGCCCTTGTAGAGCCGCTGGATCGCCATCTCGTCGAGGAGCGGCGGCTCGACGATGATCTCGTCGCTCAATCCGGGCAGACGCAGCGCGCCGCGCCGCGTGCGCGGATCGAACCATTTGACGACGCCGCGCAGCGTGCCGGGACGCAGCGACGGCGCGGCTTGCGGCGCGGGCGCGGGATCGCTCGCCACCTCGGCGCGGCGCAGCAGGCGCGGCTGCGGCGGGGCCGGCAGAATCTCGGCGGCGGGCTGCGGCGCGGCGACAGGCGCGCGGCGGCGCGCGGGCTTCGGTACGGGCGCGGCGGCGCTTTCCTCGGCCGCTGCGCGCGGCGCCGCGTGCCGCCCGTCGAGAGCGGCGAGCGCCGCACGGACGCTGTCGAACAACGCCGGGATTTCCGCGATCGTCGTCGCGCGCTTCGAGACGAGCCGGGCCACCATGTGCGCGACGCTCGCCTGCAGCGAAGTGTTCATCGAAAGATACCTTCCCCTGGGTCCCGCGCCCAAGCGCGCGCGGGCCTTGCTTTTGCGCTCCGGTAAACAATGGCGGGACCGGAGCATCCCGGCACCGATCGAGACACTTGGCATCGCAGCGAAAGCGAGCGGGCCCGCTCCACGCGGCACCGGCTGAACCGGCTGAAGAGGAAGGACCGGAGCATGGGAGCGGCCAGACCATAACTCTTAATCACGTCGGCGGGATTTGGCAAGTGACCCGAACGAGGCGGGCCCGCGACTTTCGAGGCTGGCGCCGCGCCCTCCTGCGGAACCGCGGCGCGAGTCCGGTCGTTGCTGAGGGAAATGCCGGCGGCGGCCGGCGGAAGGGAGAAAGCGAAGCGATGCTTTATTGGGCGGTGGTCTTCCTCATCATCGCTATCATCGCCGGGTTCCTGGGCTTCAGCGGGATCGCCGCGACGGCGGCCGGCATCGCGAAAGTGCTGTTCTTCATCTTCATCGTGATCTTCGCGATCGCGCTCATCATGGGTCTGGCGCGGCGCGGGCCACCGCCGCTCTAGGTGCGTCGCCCACGCCGTTTTACCGGCGTGTCAATGCTGTGTCGCGAGCGCGCGCGCGAGCTGGCTCAGCGCTTCCTGGTGCCGTTCGTTCGAGATCTGCGCGAAATTGCGCGCGAGCTCCAGGCACATGCGCTCGCGCTGGCTGATCGGCCGGCCGGTCTGGCTGTCGAGCCCTTCGAAGAAATAGCTCACCGGCACGCTCAGCACGCGCGCGATCTCGAACAGCCGCCCGGCCGAGACGCGATTGATGCCGCGCTCGTACTTGTGGGCCTGCTGATAGGTCACGCCGATCAGGTCGGCGAGCTGCTGCTGCGTGAGCCCGAGCATGATGCGGCGCTCGCGGATCCGGGCACCGACGTGACGATCGATGTCTTGGGTTCGGCTCGTCGTGCGCTTGGTTTCGGTGGCACTCATGAGACTCTGTCAAGCAAGAGAGGAACGCCGCGGCACACTCGGGGCCGGGCGAGCCGAAATGGCAAGATGCGCGTCGCGGAAATGTTCTGCAGAGCCGGTCGGCCGGGACGCCGTGCCGATCGTCCTGAGAACGTAGGCGGGATTTGCTCCGAATTCAACGCGACCTGTCAGCGCCCGCATCACACCTCGCCCGTTCGGGCGCGGGCAATGCCGCGCCGCCGCCCTCGAAAGGAGAGCCCGTTTCGACCGCTGGTTCAGATAACGTCCGTCCCGTGCTCTGGTTCCGTCAACGGACCGGGCGGCGCCCTGGACATGGCCGCTCTGCAGAGGTTTGACTCCGCCTTTGGCCAATGTTAACGACGTGTCAACCTTACCCGCGTGGACCCATGCCTCGGATTTCGATTGGCGACTGCCAACTGTTCTACGAGCGTCACGGCGCGGGCTTTCCCGCCGTCCTGGTCAGCGGCCTGGCCGGCACCGCGCAATATTGGCACGACCAGATCCCGGCGCTGTCGCGCAGCTACGAGGTGATCGTGCACGACCACCGGGGCGTCGGCGAGAGCGATGCCGCTTTGTGCACGCCGACCGTCGAGCGCATGGCGCAGGACGTGCTCGCGCTGATGGACGCGCTCGACATCCGCAAGGCGCACATCATCGGCCATTCCGCCGGCGGCGCCGTGGCGCAGATCCTGGCGATCGAGCAGCCGCAGCGCTGTGCCAGCATCGTCGTGGCCGCGAGCTGGACCAAGCCGGACGCCTATTTCCGCCGCCTCTTCACCCTGCGCAAGGACGTGCTGACGCGCCTCGGCGCCGCGTGTTATGTCCAGACCAACACGCTCCTCCTCTATCCGCCGAGCTACATCGCCCGCAACAACGAGAAGCTGCGCCAGATCGAGGCGCAGGGCCTCGCTCACTTCCCGCCGGTCGAGCACGTGATCAGCCGCATCGACGCCATCCTGGCGTTCGACCGCACAGCCGACCTCGGCCGCATCCGCACGCCCGCCCTCATCATGGCGGCCGAGGACGATCTGGTGACGCCGGCCTATTTCACCGAGGACCTGGCGCGGCGCATCCCCGGCGCCGAGGCCAAGTTCTTCCCCCATGGCGGGCATTACTTCACCCAGGTCAACTCGCGCGAGTTCAACCAGGCGCTGCTGCCGTTCCTGGCGGCGCACACGCCGGCCGCGGCGCGGCCCGCCGAAATGCGCGTGACCTGACCCTTCGGGGCAGGCGCTAACCCCTTGGAAATTAATCGTTCGGAAATGTTTGGACCCTAGCTTTTCGCAGCGCGGTGGCGCTTCGCCGCGCGTTCGTTGCGCGAAGGTGGTCGCCGCCCATGGTCCCGGACGTCAACGCCGCACCGGCCCGCGTCTTGGCCGCGCTCACCGCCGCCGGCGATGCCGCCTATGAGTGGGACCTCGCGAGCGACGCCATGATTTGGCATGGCTCGCCGCGCATGCTCGGCCTCACCGACGAAGAGTCCGTCGCCACCGGCAAGGGTTTCGCCGGCCGCATCAATCCCGAGGATCTGCTGCTGCGCCAGCAGCGCTTGCAAAGCCATTACAATCGCGGCGCCGCGTTCGACGTCGAGTACCGCGTCCGCCTCGGCGACGGCGGCTTCGTTTGGCTGCACGAGCGCGGCTCGGTCGAGCTCGACATGGTCGGGCGCCCGTGCCGCATGCTCGGCGTGCTGCGCGCCGTGACGCAGCGCAAGGCGCAGGAGCAGCGTCTCGAGCGGTTGGCGAATTACGACGACCTGACCGGCCATTTCAACAAGAAGCGCTTGCGTGAATCGCTCGACCACATGCTCGCGCACAGCACGCGCACCGGTCTCGCCGGGGCCTATCTCGCGATCGGCGTCGACAAGCTCGCCAGCATCAACGACATCTTCGGCTACGAGACCGGCGACCAGGTGATCGTCGAGATGGGGCAGCGGCTCGACCGCTGCCTCAGGGTTTCCGACGTGATCGGCCGCGTCGGCGGCGACCGGTTCGGCATCGTTCTGGCGCATTGCCCCGAACACAACATCACGACCGTCGCCGAAAAAATCCTCGGCGCCGCGAGCCAGATGCCGATCGACACCGAGGCGGGCCCGGTTTACGCCACCGTCTCGATCGGCGCGGCCGCTTATCCCGAGCAGGCCAAGACCTCGTACGAAGTGATGACGCGGGCCGAGACGGCGCTCGCCGAGGCCAAGCACGCCGGGCGCGACTGCTTCATGCCCTATCGCATCTCGGACGAGCAGCGCCTGCGCCACCGCAAGGGCCTGGCCTTGGGCGAGCGGGTGCAGCGCGCGCTGCGCGACCAGCGCCTGTGCTTCGCCTATCAGCCGGTGATCGACGCCAATACCGGCGCGGTCGATTACTACGAATGCCTGCTGCGCATGATCGACGATGACGGCCGCATCATAGCGGCCTCGGAATTCGTCGCCGCGGTCGAGAAGCTCGGCTACATCCGTCTCATCGACCGCTACGTGCTCGAGCGCGCGGTCGCCGAGACCGCGGCGCATCCGGGCATCTGCCTCGGCTTCAACATTTCCGGCTTCACCGCGACCGACCGCGCGTGGCTGCAGGGGCGCCTCCGCCATCCTGCAAAACGAGCGCGCGGTCGCGAGCCGCCTCGTCGTCGAGATCACCGAGACGGCGGCGCTGCACGACCTCGAGGAATCGGCCGAGTTCGTCACCACCTTGCGCGGCTTCGGCTGCCGCATCGCGCTCGACGATTTCGGCGCGGGCTTCACCTCGCTGCGCCATCTCCAGGCGCTCGCCCTCGATACCGTCAAGATCGACGGCTCGTTCGTGCGCAATCTCGCCGAGAAGGCCGACAACCAGGTGTTCCTGCGCCATCTCGTCGGGCTGGCCAGGAGCCTCAAGCTGCTGACCGTCGCCGAGTGCGTCGAGACGGCGGAAGAGGCGGCGCTGTTGCGCCGCGAAGGCGTGCATTTCCTGCAAGGCTATTATTACGGCGTGCCGTCCCTGGAGCCGCCGTGGGCCGTTCAATCCGGGCCGAAGCGCGCCGCCGCCGGCGCGGACTAGCGCGAACGGTCCGCCCTATTCCTTCTTGTCGCTGAGGTCGTTCACCTGCTGTTGCAGGTTGTTGATGCGCAGGCGCAGCTCGTCGAGCGTCGCCTCGCCGCCCGCTTCCTCGGGCTTGTCGGCGGGCTTGCCGGCGGCATTGGCCGGGAAGGGCGAGAACATCTTCATCGTCTTCTCGAACAGCGCCAGGTTCTGCTTGCCCATCTCCTCGAGCGGCCCGAACGGGAACAGCCCGCCGAACGCGTCTTGCAGGCTCTTGCGCATCTGCTCCTGATTGCGCGCGAAGGTCGACATCGCGTGGTCGAGATAGCGCGGCACGAGCCACTGCATGCTGTCGCCATAGAGGCTGATGAGCTGGCGCAGGAAGCTGATCGGCAGCAGGTTCTGGCCCTTCTGCTCCTCCTCGACGATGATCTGCGTCAGCACCGCGCGCGTGATCTCCTCGCCGCTCTTGGCGTCATAGACGACGAATTCGTTGCCCTGCTTCACCATGCGGCTCAGATCGTCGAGCGTCACATAGCTGCTCGTCGCCGTGTTGTAGAGCCGCCGGTTCGCGTATTTCTTGATCACCACCGGCTGCGCTTCCGCGCCGCTCTTGTCCGCCATTGCCCTGTTGACCCCCTCGAAAAGGCGTCGCCACGTGAGGCCAGCATAACATCGCCGCCAGGGCGCCGCGACTCCCCATCTGGCCATCACCGACTCGCACCGATATAATGACGAAATGGCGGATCCGCCGGATGTCGCTGAGCTTGCCAAGCGGTATGTCGACCTGTGGCAGGACCATTTGATGGCGCTCGCGGGCGATCCCGCGCTGGCCGAAAGCATGGCGCGACTTTTCATGGGCGCGGCGCCGTGGCCATCCGCGTGGCCGGGTTCCGCCGGTGAGCGGGGTGCCGCCGCCGCGCCAGGGCCCGCGGCCGCTGCCGCTGCATCTCCTGAACGCGAGCGCGGCATGGCTCAGCTCGCGCGCCGCCTTGCCGCTGCTGAGGAGCGGCTCGCTGCCCTTGAGGCTCGAGTTCGCAAGCCAAGCGGCAGCCCTCAAAGAAAGCCTCGCCGCCGCCGCTCTTGAGCCGATCGCCGCGGCCTTGGACCGCGAGCTGCGCGCGCGCGCCGGCGCGTTCCTCGCCGGCATCGAGCGCTATCGCCATCATCCCTACCGGCGCGATCTGGCCGACCCGCCGGCGCGCTGGCAGGACGGCACGACGCGGCTCCTCGACTACGGCAAGGCGGGCGATCCGGCGCTGCTCGTCGTGCCGTCGCTCATCAACCGCGCCTACATCCTCGACCTCGCGCCGGAGACGAGCCTGCTGCGCCATCTCGCCGGCGAGGGCATCCGCCCGCTCCTCGTCGATTGGGGCGCGCCGGGCGAGGTCGAGCGCGGCTTCGGCCTCACCGACTATGTCGCCGGACGGCTCGAGGCGGCGCTCGAGGCGGCTCTGGCGCTTGCCGGCGGGCCGGTCGGCGTCATGGGCTATTGCATGGGCGGGTTGCTGGCGCTGGCGCTGGCCGCGCGCCGGCGCGAGGGACGTGCGCGCGCTGGCGCTGCTGGCGACGCCGTGGAGCTTCCATGGCGAGCGTTCGCCGGCCACGCGCGGCTTCTGGGCGCGCTCGCGGCGCCGCTGGCGCTCGGCTGCGCGCCCGTGCGCGAGGTGCCGGTCGATATCCTGCAGGCGCTGTTCACCGCCGCCGACCCGCTCGTCGCGATGCGCAAATTCTCGCGCTTCGGCGCGCAGGCCGACGGCCCCGCCGCGCGCCATTTCGTCGCGGTCGAGGACTGGCTCAACGACGGCGTGGCGCTGTCGCTCAAGGTCGCGCACGAATGCCTCGCCGGATGGTACGGCGCGAACGAGCCCGGGCGCGGCCTGTGGCGCATCGCCGGGCGCGCGGTCCGGCCGCAGGACGTGGCGCAGCCGGCGCTCGTCGTCGTGCCGTCGCACGACCGCATCGTGCCGCCGGCAAGCGCCGAGGCGGTGGTGCCGGCGCTTCCGGCGGGCGAGCGGCTGGTGCCGTCCTTGGGCCATATCGGCATGATCGTCGGCCGCACCGCGCCCGCCGAAGTGTGGCGGCCGCTGGCGCGCTGGCTCAGGCGGAATTTGGCGAGGCCGGGTTCCAAAACACGCCGGGAAGGCTAATCTAATGGGGACCGACTCGAAACCCGAGGGGAGACCCCCATGACTGATGTCGTCATCGCCGCTGCGGCGCGCACGCCGATCGGCTCTTTCAACGGCAGCCTCAGCTCGCTGCCGGCGCACGATCTCGGCAAGGTCGCGATCGTCGAGGCGCTGCGCCGCGCCGAGGTCGCGCCCGCCGAGGTGAGCGAGGTCGTGCTCGGCCAGATCCTGCAAGCCGGCGAGGGCCAGGGCCCGGCGCGCCAGGCGGCGGTCGCAGCCGGCATCCCTTACGAGGTGACGGCCTACAGCATCAACCAGCTGTGCGGCTCGGGCCTGCGCGCGGTGGCGCTCGGGTTCCAGGCGATCCGGCTTGGCGAATCCGCCATCGTCGTCGCCGGCGGGCAGGAGAGCATGAGCCAGGCGCCGCACTGCATCCACCTGAGGAACGGCGTCAAGATGGGCGACGCCGAGCTCGTCGACACCATGATCAAGGACGGGCTGTGGGATGCCTTCAACGGCTACCACATGGGCAACACCGCCGAGAACGTGGCGCAGCGCTGGCAGATCACGCGCGGCGAGCAGGACGGGCTCGCCGCCCGCTCGCAGGCGCGCGCCGAGGCGGCGCAAAAAGCCGGCCGCTTCAAGGACGAGATCGCCGCGGTCACGATCGCCACGAGGCAAGGGCGAGACGGTGGTCGACACCGACGAATACCCGAAGCACGGCACCACGGCCGAGATCCTGGCGAAGCTGCGCCCCGCCTTCGACAAGAACGGCACGGTCACGGCCGGCAACGCATCCGGCATCAATGACGGCGCCGCCGCGGTCGTGCTGATGAGCGCCGAGGAGGCCAAGCGCCGCGGCCGGAAACCGTTGGCGCGGATCGTGTCGTGGGCGACGGCGGGGGTCGATCCGGCGGTCATGGGCAGCGGCCCCATCCCGGCGAGCCGCGCCGCCTTGAAGCGCGCCGGCTGGTCGGTCGGCGATCTCGACCTGATCGAGGCGAACGAGGCGTTCGCGGCGCAAGCCTGCGCCGTCAACAAGGATTTGAACCTCGATCCGGACAAGGTCAACGTCAACGGCGGCGCGATCGCCTTGGGCCATCCGATCGGCGCCTCGGGCGCGCGCGTCCTCATCACGCTGCTCTACGAGATGAACCGGCGCGACGCGAAGAAGGGCCTGGCGACGCTCTGCATCGGCGGCGGCATGGGAATTGCAATGTGCATTGCACGCGACTGAGGTCGCGTGCCGGAGTGCATTGCACGCGACTGAGGTCGCGTGCCGGAGTGTGTTGCACGACTGCGCGTCGGAGAGGTCGCGCGACGAGTGGAGGAGAAACGATGAGCCGAGTGGCGATCGTGACGGGCGGCACGCGCGGCATCGGCCGCGCCATCGCCGAGGCGTTGAAGGCGGCGGGCTACCAGGTGGCGGCGACGTACGCCGGCAACCAGGGCGCCGCCGAGCCTTTACCGCGGGAGACGGGCATCCCGGCCTATCGCTTCGACGTGTCCGACTACCAGCAATGCACGGCGGCGGTCAAAAAGATCGAGCAGGAATTGGGGCCGGTCGAGATCCTGGTCAACAACGCCGGCATCACGCGCGACGCGGTGCTGCACCGCATGACGCCCGAGCAATGGGGCCAGGTGATCGCGACCAACCTGACCTCGTGCTTCAACATGTGCCGCTGCGTCATCGAGGGCATGCGCGAGCGCGGCTTCGGCCGCATCGTCAATATCGGCTCGATCAACGGCCAGGCGGGGCAGTACGGCCAGGTGAACTACGCCGCCGCCAAGTCGGGCATCCACGGCTTCACCAAGGCCTTGGCGCAGGAAGGCGCCTCGCGCAACATCACCGTCAACGCGATCGCGCCGGGCTATATCGACACCGACATGGTGCGCGCCGTGCCGGCCAACGTGCTCGAGAAGATCGTCGCGCGGGTGCCGGTCGGCCGCCTCGGCTATGCCAGCGAGATCGCGCGCGGCGTGCTCTTCCTCGTCTCCGACGAAGGCGGCTTCGTCACCGGCTCGACCCTGTCGATCAACGGCGGCCAGCACATGTATTGAGCGGGCGAACGCGCGCGCGCGAAAAGGGCGCCCTGTGGCGCCCTTTTCCTTGTTCCTGCCGCGGCCCGCTACTGGATCGTGATCATGTCGGTCTTGGTGAGCACGACCTTGCCGCCCATGACCGGCGCCGAGACGAAGTTGTAAACCACGGACTGGTCGATATAGGCGTCTCTTGCTGGACAGGCCGTCGACCGGAACGATCGTCTGATAGCCGTGGATAAACGCCGCGGTGGCCGTGTACATGACGGCGCCGTTCGACGCGTTGCCGACCACGATCACCGTCTTGATGTGCTTGCCCTTGAGGATCTTGTCGAGATTGGTGCGGTCGAACTTGTCGAGGATCGCCGGTGATGACCGGCTCCTTCCCGACGGGTGCCACCGGCGCGAGGATTTCGAGCGGCGTTGGCCCAGGGACTGGGATACTTGGTGTAGACGACGAACATGTTCTTGGCGCGCGCCGCGGCGAGAAGCTTCTGCACGTTCGGCAGCAGAGCCATGCAGCGCGGATTGGGCGCGCAGTTCTGCTTGAGGAAATCGAGCATCAGCAGCGCCGTCGTCTTGGGATCGACCGTGACGGACTCGAGCTTGGGCGCCGGCGGCGCCTGAACGCTCGGCCATTCGTCGATGATGCTCTGGGCGCGCGCCGGCGCGGCGAGGGCGAGCGCGACGCCAAGCACGGCAAGCGGCAGCACGCGGCGAACAAGGCGTCATGATTTCCTCCCGGGTTTCGTTGTTGCACAGAAAATCAGCAACCGCCGCGCGCGGTCAAGGGCCTCGTTTCTCCGGCCCCGGCGCGGCGCGCGCTCGCGCACGTTGCTTGATCGCTTCGTCGCGCGGCGAGCGCATGTGTTAGCGGCCCGACGGGCGAGTGACTGCTGCGCTTCGCTCGCAAGGACCGTTCTTCTTGTCATAGCGAGGAGCGCAGCGACGAAGCAATTCCCACGCGGCGGGAGATTGCGTCGCTTTGCTCGCAATGACGGTGATAATC
>CAWDPP010000030.1:0-26534 GCA_963804235.1 uncultured Alphaproteobacteria bacterium | reverse complement strand
CGCTTGACAAATGTACGTAATTGTGATACGAATGACGTGCGCCTGATCGTGGGGCTGGCGCGCTGACGACACGGGATTTCTGGAGCTCGCGAAAGACCCGAATTTTCGGCCTCTCGCGAGCGCCAGGAGTGATTGAAAGTACCGGAAATGCTTTTACGGGACGGTCGCGGAGATGCGGAGATGCACGTATTTTGCAGTCACTTCAAGAGCTTGTGCCGGAAATGGCCGTCCGCGCCGCTTCTGCCATGGGCCTGGATGGGCATTTGCCGCCGTATCGAGCCGGCGCGACGGGCGCCCCGCGCCTCTTCCGCCGGACGCTCAGCCCTTGTCCGGCCCCGGCGCGGCGAGGCGCTCGGCGCGCTTTTCCAGAAACTCGCGCAGCCGTTCCTGCGCTTCCGGAGCCGTCTGCGTCATGGCGGCCATCAGCGCCTCGAAGAACAAGCCGTCGTCGTGCGACAGGTCCTGGATGCGCGGCAACGCATTCGTGATGGCGAAATTGGACAGCGGCGCGTTCTTGGCGATGCGCAGCGCCAGCTCGCGCGCCTTCGCCAGCGCCTCGCCCTTCGGCACGAGGTACTGCACGAAATTGGCGCCGACGGCTGCCTCGGCCGAGAGCACGCGGCCGGTCAGCATCATGTCGGCCATGCGCGCGGCCGTGACGAGGCGCGCGACGCGCACCGAGCCGCCGCCGCCGACGAAGATGCCGCGTTGCCCCTCGGGCAGCGCGAAGAAGGCGCTCTCGTCGGAGACCCGGATGTGGGTCGCCGCTGCAAGCTCCATGCCGCCGCCCACGACGGCGCCGGTGAGCGCGCTCACGTACGGGATGGCGCCGCGCTCGATCGCGTCGAAGATGCCGTGCCATTTGCGCGAATGGTGGACGCCCTCGACCGGCGTGCGGCGCACGTGCTCGGAAAGATCGAGGCCGGCGGAGAAATGCTCGCCGTGGCCGAAGATGACGCCCGCCTGGCCTCTGCGCCGGCGCGCGCGACGCCAAGCCGCAGCGCCTCGACGAGCGCGTCGTCGATGGCGTTGCGTTTTGCGGCCGGTTCAAACCGATGAGCGCGACGGGACCGTCGAGCTCATAGGTGAGCACGTCGCTCATGCCTTGGGCGCGGTCTCTTGCATCGAGCTGCGCTGGGCGAAGCGCTCGTACCAGGCGGCCAGCCGCCGGCTGCGCGCGCGCCAATCCTCGCTCGCGTAGCGGAAGTCGAGATAGCCCAAGGCGCAGCCGATCGTGATCTGGCCGATCGTCGCCGGTCCCTCGGCGTTGCCGAGCTCGCCCGCCTCGCATTCCATCTCGAGCGCGGAGATCGCGTTCCGCACCTTGCGCATCTGCGCGTCGATCCAGTCGGGCCACTGGAAATCCGTAGGCCGCACCGTCTCGTAGCGGCCGAGGATCGCGGCCTCGAGCACGCCGTCGCCGAGCGCCTCCTGGCGCAGCGCGATCCAGCGCGCGCGGCCTTCGGCCGGGAAGATCCGCGCCTTGGCGTGCAGCGTGTCGAGATATTCGCAGATCACGTGCGAATCATAGAGCACGAGCCCGTCATCGGTGGTGAGCGCCGGCACCTTGACCAGCGGATTCTCGCGCGCCACCTCCTCGTTGGGCTTGGTCGGCGCGACGGCGGTCGGAATTTTCTCGATCCGTCCGACGAGCCCGGTTTCGTATGCCGTGACCATGACCTTGCGGACGAAAGGCGATGTCGGCGAATGGCGGAGCCTCATGCCATTCTCTCCCTGATGCTTGTTCGCGTGCTCTAGCCTAGCCTAAAGCAACGGTCCTTCCCATGGTACACTCGCGTCATGAGCGCCGACGTCGTCGACCTGCGCGATTTCTACGCCGGCCGCCTGGGCCGGGTCGCGATACGCATGATCCGCCGGCGCCTCCGGCTCGTCTGGCCCGACGTCGCCGGCGCGCGCATCCTGGGTTTCGGCTATGCCTCGCCCTATCTGCGCCCGTTCGTGGCCGAAGCCGAGCGCGTCTTGTCGCTCATGCCGCCCTCGCAGGGCGTGTTGCCATGGCCCGCGGAGGGACCCTTCCGCGTGGCGCTCGCCGACGAAGCCGAGCTGCCGCTCGCCGACTATTCGATCGACCGCGTGCTGCTCGTTCATTCCGTCGAGTTCAGCGAGCTCCTGCACCCGCTGTTGCGCGAGGTGTGGCGCGTGCTGGCCGGCGGCGGGCGCGTCCTCGCCGTCGTGCCGAACCGGCGCGGCATCTGGGCGCGGCTCGACAACACGCCGTTCGGGCAGGGCCAGCCCTTCACGCCGGGACAGCTCACGCGGCTCTTGCGCGAGGCGGGCTTCACGCCCGAGCGCACCGCATCGGCGCTGTTCGTGCCGCCCACGAGATCGCGCATGATGCTGCGCTCGGCGGGCGCGTGGGAGACGATCGGCGAACGCTGGTTCACCGCGTTCTCGGGCGTCTCGATGGTCGAGGCGTCGAAGCAGATCTATGCGAAGCCCGCGGCCGTCCAGCCGCGCCGCGTGCGCGCGCGCAAGGTCTATATCCCGCTGCCCGGCGCGCCGAGCCCGATCGGGCGCTAGGCGCCGGGCTTGGCGAGCTGAAAGACCGCCTGCGCCGACAGAACGTTGGCGAGCTTGCCCGCGGGGTCGAGCGAGAACGGCCGGCCGAACCGGTCGAGCGTGACGCTGCGCTCGACCCGAATGCCGTCCTCGGCGCACAGCGCCAAGAAATCGCGGATCGTGCAGAAATGGATGTTGGGCGTGTCGTACCACGGCGCCGAGAGGAGCGCCGTCATCGGCATGCGCCCGCGCAGCATGAGATCGAGGCGGATGCGCCAATGGCCGAAATTCGGAAACGACACGATGGCATGGCGCGCGATGCGCACGAGGTTCTGCATTACCTTGCGCGGATGGCGCGTCGCCGGCAGCGTCTGACTCAGCACGACATAGTCGAAGGCGTCCGACGGATAGGCGTCGAGATCGTTGTCGGCGTCGCCCTGGATCACCGGGAGGCCGTGCCGCACGCAGGCATGGACGCCGCTCTGCGACAGCTCCATGCCGCGCCCATCGACGCCGCGCTCGTGCGCGAGATAATAAAGCAGCTCGCCGTCGCCGCAGCCGATGTCGAGGACGCGCGCGCCCGTGTCGATCATGCTCGCGACGAGGCGCAGATCCTCGCGAATGGCGATGAGGGCCGCCGCCGGCAGCGCAGTCTCGTGCCGGTCAGGGCTCACGCGCGCTCGAGCCCCAGATGCGCGGCGCAGCCTTCGAGGAAGCCGGTGAGCGTCGCGAAGAATTCCGGCTCCTCGAGCAGGAAGGCGTCGTGCCCCTTGTCGGTCGCGATCTCGACGAAGCTCACATTGGCGGCAGCGGCGTTCAAGGCGTGGACGACGGCGCGGCTTTCTGATGTCGGATAGAGCCAGTCGCTGGTGAAGGAAATGACGCAGAAGCGCGTCTTGGCGCCGCGGAAGGCGTTGGCGAGATGGCCGCCATGCTCGGCCGCGAGATCGAAATAGTCGCACGCGCGCGTGATGTAGAGATAGGAGTTGGCGTCGAACCGCTCGACGAAGGTGATGCCCTGGTGGCGCAGATAATTCTCCACCTGGAAATCGGCGTCGAAGCCATAGGTCACGCCGCGCCGGTCCTGCAGGTTGCGGCCGAACTTGCGATGGAGCGCCGGCTCGGAGAGATATGTGATGTGCGCCGCCATGCGCGCCACGGCGAGGCCGCGCTCGGGCCGGAGCCCATGCTCCTGGTAGTTGCCGCCGCGCCAATCGGGGTCGGCCATGATCGCCTGGCGGCCCACTTCGTGGAACGCGATGTTCTGCGCCGAGTGGCGCGCCGCGGTCGCGATCGGCACCGCTGCGTAGACGCACTCAGGATATGACGCCACCCATTGCAGCACCTGCATCCCGCCCATCGAGCCGCCGATGACGCAGAACAGCCGCTCGATGCCGAGGTGGTCGATGAGGCGCCTTTGCGCCCGCACCATGTCGGCGATAGTGATGACGGGGAAGGTCAGGCCCCACGGCGCGCCGGTCGCGGGATTGATTTCGGCCGGGCCGGTCGAGCCCATGCAGCCGCCCAGCACGTTCGCGCAGATGAGGAAATAGCGCTCGAAGTCGAGCACCTTGCCGGGCCCGGCGAGCGTGTCCCACCAGCCGGGCTTGCCGGTGATCGGATGCGGCTCCGCGACATACTGGTCGCCCGAAAGCGCGTGGCAGATGAGGATCGCGTTCGAGCGATCCTTGTTGAGGCGCCCGTAGGTCTGGTAGGCGATCGTGATGGGCGCGAGGGAAACGCCGCCGTCGAGCGCCAGCGGCTCCTTCACCTCGAGCCGATAGCCGGGGCGATCGAAGGGCGGCGCGACGCGCGTCGGCGAGGGGACGGAAATGCTCATGCTGGCCTGCAAATAGGATCGCATAGCTAGGAAGCAAGCCCATGCCCTGTCAACGTTTTCTTTGCTTTCGCAGGCGCCGCACTCTATGTCTAGGCGCTTCCCGCGCGGACCTTTGGACATGGCCACGACCGGCTCGCCCACGCTCGAACTCCCTACGCCGCCAGATCGACGAGATCGACGAGCGGCTGCACGAGCTCATCATGCGCCGGGCCGAGGTGGTCACGGCCGTGGCGGACGTGAAGGAAGCGCAACGCGTCGGCGCCTTTCGTCCTGGCCGCGCGGCGCAGATCCTGCGCCGCATCGTCGGCAGCCATCGCGGGCCCTTTCCGCGGCCGGCTTTGGTGCGTCTTTGGTGTGAGTTGCTGGGCGGTACGGTGGCGATGCAGGCGGAGCTTACGATTGCGGTCGCGGACGGCGGCTGGGACCTGGCGCGCGACCATTTCGGCACGCTCGCGCGTTTGATCGGCGCCTCGCCCGACGAGGCGATGCTGGCGGTCGCCGAGGGCCGCGCCGTGCTCGGCGTGCTGCCGCCGCCCAGTGACGACGTGCCCGATCCGTGGTGGCTCAAGCTTGCGGAATCCTCCGAGCGCCGGCTCAACGTGATCCTGCGCCTGCCGTTCGGTGCGCTCGGCAACGCCGATCCCCAATGCGCCGATGCGTTTGTCGTCGCCGCGTTCGAGCCGGAGCCGAGCGGTGACGACTGCACCCTCATCGCCGTCTTCGCGGCCGAACCCGTCGATCCTGCGGCGCTGACCGATGCGTTCCTCGGCGTCGATCTGCACTGCAATCCCGTCGCGTCATTGGAGCGCGCCGCAGGCTCGGCATATCTCGTCGAGGTGGACAGCGCGCTCGGCGGCGATGACCGCCGGCTTGCGGCGGCGCTGAAGAGACTGGGCGCGGGCGTGCGCGCGGTCTGGCTCGGGCTCTATGCGCGGCCCCTGCCGGATTCCGTTCTCGGCGGCATCGCGCCGGAGTAAGCGCGCATGGCGAACGCACCCGTGCCGCGGCCCGGCATTCTCGACATCAAGCCCTATGTCGGCGGCGAGCAGAAGGTCCCGGGCGTCGCCCGCGTCATCCGGCTCGCGTCGAACGAGAGCGCGCTGGGGCCGAGCCCGCGCGCGATTGCCGCCTACAAGGATGCCGCCGCGGAGATGTATCGCTATCCCGACGGGCAATCGACCGAGTTCCGCGCGGCGGTCGCGCGCCATTACGGGCTCGATCCCGCGCGCATCGTCGCCGGCGCGGGCTCGGACGATCTCATCACCGTGCTGGTGCGTGCCTATGCGGGCCCGGGCGACGAGGTGCTCTGCAGCGCGCACGGCTTCCTCATGTATCCCATCAACGCGATGGCGGTGGGCGCGACACCCGTCGCCGCCCCGGAGACGAACCTGACGTTCGACGTCGATGCGGTGCTGGCGCGCGTCACGCCCAAGACGCGGCTCGTCTTCATCGCCAATCCCAACAACCCGACCGGCACCTTCATTACGCGCGACGAGATGCGCCGGCTCCACGCGGGCCTGCCGCCCTCGGTGCTGCTCGTCATCGACGCGGCCTATAGCGAGTTCGTGCAGAGGAACGACTACGACCCCGGGACCGAGCTCGTCGACGAGGCAGAGAACGTGGTGATGGCGCGCACGTTCTCCAAGATCTACGCCATGGGCGGCATGCGGCTCGGCTGGAGCTATTCGAGCGCAGCCGTGGCCGACGTGATGAACCGCGTGCGCAATCCCTTCAACGTCAACTCGCCGGCGCAGGCGGCCGGCATCGCCGCGCTCGAAGACATCGCTGCGGTTGATCGCGCGCGCACGCACAACGACATCTGGCGGCCGTGGCTCGAGCGCGAGCTGAAGGCGCTCGGGCTCGAATTGACGCCGGGCGTCGCCAATTTCGTGCTCGCTCGCTTTCCGCGCGAGCGTCCGGCGCAAGCCGCCTTCGATTTCTTGAAATCGCGCGGCATTCTGGCGCGGCGCGTCGCGGCCTATGGCCTGCCCGAGCATCTGCGCATCACGATCGGCCTCGAGGACGAGATGCGCGCGGTCACGGCTACGGTCAGGGATTTTTTGGGCGTGTCATGAACGATCTGCATTTCCCGCGCGTCGCGTTCATCGGTATCGGGCTCATCGGTTCGTCCTTGGCGCACGTCCTGCGCCGCGACAAAAGCGCGGGCATGATCGTCGCCTGCGCGCGCACGCAGGCATCGCTCGACACGGCGCGCCGATTGGGCCTGGCCGACGAAACGACGCTCGACCCCGCCGTGGCCGCGGCGGGCGCCGATCTCGTGGTGATCGCGGCGCCCCATTCGGCCTATGTCGAATTGGGCCGCCGCATCGCGCCCGCCCTGAAGCAAGGCGCGATCCTGACCGATGTCGGCTCGGTCAAGGGCGCGGCGGTGCGCGACCTCGGCCCGATCGTGCCGCCGGGCGTCCATTTCATTCCGGGCCACCCGGTCGCGGGGACCGAGCATTCCGGTCCCGCCGCAGGCTTCGCCGAAATGTTCGAGGGCCGCTGGTGCATCCTGACGCCGCTCCCCGGCACCGATGCCGACGCGCTCGCCAAGCTGACGCCGGCTTTGGGAGAGCGCCGGCATGCGGGTCGAGACGATGACGCACGAGCACCACGACACGGTGCTCGCCATCACCTCGCACCTGCCGCATCTCATCGCCTACACGATCGTCGGCACCGCGACCGACGTCGAGGAGAATTTGAAGGCCGAGATCATCAAATTCTCGGCGAGCGGCTTTCGCGACTTCACCCGCATCGCCGCGAGCGATCCGGTGATGTGGCGCGACGTGTTCCTGTCGAACCGCGAGGCCGTGCTCGAGATGCTGCAACGCTTCACCGAGGATCTGACGGCCTTGCAGCGCGCGATCCGCTGGGGCGAGGGCGACAAGCTCGAAGCGCTGTTCACGCGGACGCGCGCCATCCGCCGCTCGATCATCGAGGCAAAGCAGGCCTAGGGAGGCATGCGATGTACGCCGTCATCTTCGAAGTCGAGCCGAAAGAAGGCCGCCGGAACGACTATCTCGAGATCGCAGCGGCGCTCCGCCCCGAGCTCGACAAGATCGATGGCTTCATCTCGATCGAGCGCTTCGAGAGCCTGACGAAAAAGGGCAAGCTCCTGTCGTTGTCGTTCTGGCGCGACGAGGCGGCGGTGAAGCGTTGGCGCGAGCAGCTCGACCACCGCGCGGCGCAGGCCAAAGGCCGCGCCGAGATTTTCGCCGACTATCGCATCTCGGTGGTATCGGTCGAGCGGCAATACGGCATGTTCGACCGCACCGAGGCGCCGAAGAGGTAAGACCCCGACACGTCAGGACCGGGACAAGCCTGCGCAGTTTAACGCCCCTCAGCGCCACTTGAGCTGCGGCAGCGGCGCGATCGGCGCGGGGCCGACATAGAGGCGGCGGTCCTGCAACGTCACCGGCACGTGGAGCTGATCGGCGCCGTCCTCGTCCGCGATGGCCGATGGCGCGCAGCACCGCCTTGGCGAAATCGGCATAGCGCGCCTCCAACACGCCGGCATCGACGATGGCGTCGACCACGGCGTCGGCCCCGGTCACCGTCGCGGTCAGTGCGCCTTGCGGCTGCATCGCCTGGTCGAGCGCCAGCGTGCCGTCGAGATCGATCGTGGTCTTGGCCCAGACGATGTGCGCGCTGTCGATGTCGAGCGTGCCGCCGCCGTCGCGCCACTTGGCGAGCGCGTCGGCGAGCGCGCCCGGGGGGATGGCGCCGCGCAATGTGGCGGCAAACGCGAACGCGTCGATGCGGCGCGGAAAGGGCGGCGGCGCCGCGGGCAGATCGGCCGCGTTGACGCTGACGCTCGCCGTGGCGAGCGGATCGCGATCGGTCGTGGGCGCGTGCGGCGGCAGGGTGAGCTTCAGATCGAGCGTATCGGCGGCAAAGCCGCGCGCAGCGCCCGCGCCCTCGACCGCGCTCGCGTGTGCCGTGACGATGGTCGCATCGTCGGCGACGATGACGCTGCCATCAACCGACGAGGCGGCGAGCCCGGCCGCGGCGACCAGCGCCTCGATTGTGGCGCCTTCCGGCGCGCGAAAGCGCCAGGTGCCGAGGTGGAAGGGCGACGCCTCGGCCTCGACGACGGCGCTCGCGGCCGAATAGGCGAAAGGCTGCGTCGCGGTCAGGGTCGCGCCTGTGAAGTGCAGGCGGAAGGAGAGGGGATATCCGCCGACCTCGAGCGAACGCCAGGCGACATCGAACCCGGTGGCGCGGCGCGCCTCGGCCCAGGGGCCCACTCCCGCGCGCAGTTCGCGCGCGAGGTAATACCAGTAGCCGGAATAGATGCACGCCGCCGCAACCACGGTCGCGGCGAGGATCACCGGAAGGCGACGCATCCGGCATTTATAGGCCGCAGCAGCGGGCGGTGCGCGCGAATAATTAACCATTCATTTGCCGTTTCGCGCGAGCCTTGCCGGTGGGGAAACGACAGGGGCGGGCCATGCGAGATCACGGGCGGGACGGGGCGACGATCGCCGATGCCGGGCCGGAGCTTTGGGCAAGACTGTCCTGGGCGAGCGATCTGTGGATTTTCGCCTATGGCTCGCTCCTGTGGGAGCCGGGCTTTCCCTATTGCGACGCCGCGCCCGCCATCCTGCGCGGCCATCACCGCAGCTTCTGCGTCCATTCGACCGGGCACCGCGGCACGCCCGAGCGGCCGGGCCTGGTCCTGGGCCTCGACCGCGGCGGCACATGCAAGGGCGTGGCATATCGCGTGCCGGCGATCGACGTGCCGGCGGCGCTCTCCTATCTCTGGGAGCGCGAAATGAAGAGCCGCGTCTACGACCTGCGCGAGCTCGAGGTGCAATTGCCGCACCGGCGCATTGGCGCCTTGGCCTTCGTCGTCGACCGCACTCATCCGCACTATGCCGGGGGCTTGAGCCTCGCCGAGACGGCGCGGCTCATCCAGCAGGGTGTCGGCGCGAGCGGCACGGCGCGAGACATATTTCGACCGCACGCTCGACGAGCTCGACCGGCTCGGCGCGATCGACGGGCACCTGCACCGCCTCGCCGAGACCGTTCACGCGCTGTCGCTGCCGGAGCGACGGGCGGCGTGAACGCGGCTCACCCGCACTTCGAATAATCGCAGTTGGTGCACTGGTCGCAGCCCTCGGCGCGGACGAGGGCGGCCTCGCCGCATTTGGGGCATTGGCGCATGCGCGGGCCGGCCGAGGCGGGGAGATTGACGACCTGGCGCTCCATGAGCTCGCGCCGCGAATCGTGCGGCGGGATCGCGCCGATCGCGATCATGTGGCGCTCGATCACGTCGCCGATGGCGGCCAGCAGCGAGGGCACGTAGCGCCCGCCCATCCACGCGCCGCCGCGCGGATCGAACACCGCCTTCAGCTCCTCGACGACGAAGCTCACGTCGCCGCCGCGCCGGAACACGGCGCTGATCATGCGCGTCAGGCCCACGGTCCAGGCGTAATGCTCCATGTTCTTCGAGTTGATGAAGATCTCGAACGGGCGGCGGCGCCCGTCCTGGATGATGTCGTTGATGGTGATGTAGAGCGCGTGCTCGCTTTCGGGCCAGCTGATCTTGTAGGTGCTGCCGGGGAGCTGCTCGGGCCGCGACAGCGGCTGCGTCATGTAGACGACGCCGCCGGCCTCGTAGATGTCCTTGGGCTTCGGCGGCGGCGCCGGCAGCGGCAGCTCGGCCTGGCGCACCGGGCGCTTGTCGTCGTCCTTCTTCGCCTGCAGGACCGCGCCCGTCACCTCGTTGGGGCGATAGGTGGTGCAGCCCTTGCAGCCCAATTCGAACGCCTGGAGATAGACGTCCTTGAACTGCTCGAACGGGAAGTCGGCCGGCACGTTGATCGTCTTCGAGATCGAGCTGTCGACGTATTTCTGCGCCGCCGCCTGCATCACGACGTGATCGCCGGGCGACAAGGACTGCGCATCGACGAAATAGTCCGGCAGTGGCGCGTGCTCGCCGTGGAGGCGGCGGTAGAGGCGATAGGCGTGGTCGGCGATCTCCTCCTCGCGCCGCGCGCCGTCCTGCATCATGACGCTGCGCGTGTGGCGGAAGCTGAACACGGGCTCGATGCCGGAGGAGACGTTGTCGGCCAGAAGCGAGATCGTGCCGGTCGGCGCGATCGAGGTGACGAGCGCGTTGCGGATGCCGCGGGCGGATATGGCATTGCGGAGTTCGGCGTCGAAGGCGGCGACGGTCTCGCCGGAGATATATTCTTGCTGCGAAAAACGCGGGAACGCCCCTTTTTCGGCGGCCAGCTCGGTCGAGGCGAGGTAGGCCGCGCGCTCGATCGTCCGGAGCCATTCCTCGGTCAGCGCCACGGCCTCGGCCGAGCCATAGCGCACGCGGCACAGGATGAGGGCGTCGGCGAGGCCCGTAACGCCAAGCCCGATGCGGCGTTTGGCGTGCGCCTCCTCGTGCTGCTGCGGCAGCGGGAAGCGCGACACGTCGATGGCGTTGTCGAGCATGCGCACGGCCAAGGGCACGAGGCGCAGAAGTTCGTCCCGGTCGAGATGCGCTCTATCGGTGAAGGGTTCGCGCACTAGAGCCGGGAGGTTGATCGAGCCCAAAAGGCACGCGCCATAGGGCGGCAGCGGCTGCTCGCCGCACGGGTTGGTCGCGCTGATGGTCTCGCAATAGGCCAGGTTGTTGCGGCGGTTGATGCGGTCGATGAAGATCACGCCCGGCTCGGCGTTGGCGTAGGTCGCGCGCATGATCTTGTCCCACAGGTCGCGCGCCGGCAGGACCTTGAAATTGGTGCCGCCGAAATTCAATTCCCACGGCGCGTCCTCCTTGACCGCGCGCATGAAGGCGTCGGTGATCAGCACCGAGAGATTGAACATGCTGAGCCGGCCGGGCGTCTGCTTCGCCGCGATGAAGGCCTCGATGTCGGGATGGTCGCAGCGCAAGCGTCGCCATCATCGCGCCGCGGCGATAGCCCGCGCTCATGATGGTGCGGCACATCGCGTCCCACACGTCCATGAACGAGAGCGGGCCGGACGCGTCGGCGCCCACGCCCTTGACCGGCGCGCCCTTGGGCCGGAGCGTCGAGAAGTCGTAGCCGATGCCGCCGCCTTGCTGCATCGTCAGCGCCGCCTCGCGCAGATGGGTGAAGATGCCGGACATGTCGTCCGGGATCGTGCCCATGACGAAGCAGTTGAAGAGGGTGACGTTGCGCCCGCTGCCGGCGCCGGCGAGGATGCGGCCGGCCGGCAGGAACTTGAAGTCGGCGAGCGCACCGGCAAAGCGCCCGGTCCACAGATCGGGCTCCTGTTCGGGCGCGGCCAAGGCCGCCGCGACACGGCGCCAGCTGTCCTCGATGGTCTTGTCCACAACGGCGCCGTCGGCCCCGCGCAGACGGTATTTCATGTCCCAGATCTGCTGCGAAATGGCGGCGACGATGGCCATGGCTCACGCTTCCCGAAGGCGTTTGGGGGCCGTCCCGGACGGAAGAAAGCCCCGCAATAACGTAACTATGGCGAGGTCAATGCGCAAGTTCCCGCTTTGTTTCCATACTCACACGAGGCTCGCCCGCTAAGTCTTTGGCGGGCAGAGGATTACGGAGATCATACCCGAATCCCACCGTACCGGCGGAGGCGGCGATGCACAGAGTTGTCCACAGGGAACGCGGCCATTGGTTCGTCCTGGCATAGTCTGTCAGGCGCTGCCCCGAGCAGGACCCATTGAGCGCGTTGGCGACGGGATGCCTGTGCACCTCTGTGCAAAGTGGCCGCTAGCTACGACGCGCGTTGTGAAAAAATGATCGATCTAACGCACGGCGTAACACAACGTCGGAGCCGCAGGCGCCGATAATAGTAATGATAGTGAGAATGGTTCCGGCGGGCCTCGCGAGCAAAGTGACGACGAGAGCGTAAATACTCCCGAATAAAATCGCCACCGCAGCGTATGCCAAGAGCAGAAGGGAGAACCGTCCCGTAAAACCTAAGACCTCTTCATTGGCCGGTTTGTCGTCCGCCAGTTTGTCGGAATACATGAACCGCCTCCGCGGTGCCGGATATGACGAACGCCGTCAATATCCCGGCATCCATCGCATCGAAAATATACCGAATCGGCACGTAGTCGAATAGATTGCGGCTATCAGAGTGAGGGCCGCCAGAACGTGCGCGGCAAAATAGATCGCCGCCCTGCCAGCCCTGATAAGTGGTGCGTACCACGGCACTCCGCCGTCCCCCTCCTGCCAAAAGCTAAGGGCTCCAGAGCACTCCCGCAAGTATGGAAGGATTGGGACGCTCCGAACCACCATCGGTAGAGGCAACCACTTCCCTCTCCCACTTGCGGGAGCGGGTGCCGAGCGAGTGCGGTGACCGCATGCGGTCGACGGTGAGGGCGCGTCAGACTTTAGGCGCCCGCGGTAAGCCGCGCGCACGCGCCCTCGATCGCGGCCTGGAGCGCGGGCAACACCACGCGCCGTTCGCCGCCGGGCGGGATCGGCGGCAAAATCTCCACGACGATGCGGCCGGGGTGCTTGATGAATTCCCGCCGTCCCCAGAAGAGCCCGGAATTGAGCGCGACCGGGACGAGCGGCAAGCCCAACTGGCGATAAAGCGCGAAGATGCCGGGCTGATATGCGGGCGCAGCACCTGGCACGGTGCGCGTGCCCTCGGGGAAGACGACGATCGGCCGCCGCTCGGCCACGGCCTTGGCGCTGCTCGCCACCATGCCGCGCAAGGCCGAGGCGGCGGCGCCGCGGTCGATCGGGATCATGCCCGCCTTCAGCGCGTACCAGCCATAGAACGGGATCCAGCCGAGCTCGCGCTTCAGGATGATGACGGGGCGGTCGAAGATGACCGGCGCGGCGAGCGTGTCCCAGGCCGACTGGTGCTTCATGCCGATGATGACGGGCCCGGCGGGCAGGTTCTCGCGCCCGCGCACCTCGAAGGTGAGGCCGACGCACCATTCGAGCAGCTTCAGCATCAGCGCCGACCACGCCGTGCCGCAGCGCATCATCCACGCGCCGGGCAGGGCGAGGAGCGGCAGAAAACACCACCGCCATCGCCGCCGTCGCCGCGTAGAACAAAATCTGGAAGAGGAGCGAGCGGAGAAGGATCATCGCGCCCGGCGATCGCCTCAGCGCGCCGATCCCGCCAGCGCCGGTGGCTGGGCGCGAACGGCGCTGCCGTCGGTCAGCGAGTCCGAGGGATCGAGGATCACCTCGTCGCTCGCCTGCAGGCCGGAGACGACTTCGAGCTTGGTGCCATAGTCGCGCCCGACCTTGATCGGCACGAGCTGCGCCAGCCCGTTGCGCACGACGGCGACGCGCAGCCCGTCGCGGCGGAAGATGAGCGCGTTGGCCGGCACCGTCACGCTCGCCGCGCGCGTGCCGCCCGAGAGCGTGAGATGGACGAAGGCATAGGCGCCCGGCAGCAGCCGTCCGTCCGGATTGTCGACGTCGACCTCGACCGTGAGCGTGCGCGCGACCGGATCGATGGCGTTGGTGCTGCGCACGACCGTGCCGCGGAAGGAGATTCCGGGAAATTCGCTGAGCGTGACGTTCGCCTCGGCGCCGGTGTGGACCGAGAGAAGGTAGATCTCGGGCACGGCGGTGAAGATGCGGACCTTGTCGATCGCCGACAGGTGGAAGAGCTCGCGCGCCGAGCCGTTGGCGCCGGCGTCGATGAGGGCGCCGAGATCGGTGTTGCGCGCGGTGATGATGCCGGCGAACGGCGCATACACCTTCTCATAGGATTGCAGCCGTTCGAGGCGCGATACGTCGGCCTGCTTCGAGGTGACGATGGTCTTGGCCGCCTCGTAGGCGCCGAAACTGATGTCGCGCTGCTGGCCGGAAACCCAGCGCTTGTCGAACAGCGTCTGATCGCGCTTCCACGTGCTCTCGGCGAGATCGAGGTTCGCTTGCGCCGTCGCGAGGTCGGCGCGCGCCTGGTGCAGCTGCTCGTCGACCTCGGGCGTTTCGATCTCGGCGAGCAGGTCGCCGCTCTTGACGTGCGCGCCGATGTCGAAATACCAGTGCCGCAGATAGCCGCTCGTGCGCGCATAGATCGGCGTGTCCTGATAGGCCTGGACATTGCCGGGGAGCACGATCTCCTGCTCGGGCGGGGTCGATTCGGGATGGACCACGTTGACGCTGGGGATCGCGTTTGCCGCGGTGACGGTCGTCAGCGCCGCCTCGGCCGCGAGGCGGCCGTGAATGCCGCGATAGATGCCGAAGGCGAGTGCGACGGCGACGATCGCGAGCGCGGTCATGCCGAGCCGGAACGACGGCGCGCGCGCGCGCGCCGTCGGCGCCGCGCCGCGCTCCGGTTCGATTGGCCGCTCGCCCTCGGGCGTCATCGCCGTGCTCCGCGTGCGGGGTCCGGGGACATCAGGCCGCGTCCTGCGCCTTCGGCGCGGCGCGGTGATGCAGCAGGCTGAACACGCACGGCACGAACACCAGCGTCGCCACCGTCGCCAGGATCAATCCGCCGATCACCGCGCGGCCGAGCGGCGCGTTCTCCTCGCCGCCCTCGCCGAGCCCGAGCGCCATCGGAATCATGCCGATGATCATCGCCAGCGCGGTCATGAGCACCGGGCGCAGCCGCGTGAAGGCCGCCTCGATCGACGCCCTGACGGCGTCGCCGTGCGCTTCGAGCCGCTCGCGCGCGAACGACACGACCAGGATGCTGTTCGCGGTGGCGACGCCCATGCACATGATGGCGCCCATCAGCGCCGGAACGCTCAAGGTGGTGTGCGTGAAGAACAGGAAAAGAACGATGCCCGCCAGCGCGGCGGGCAGCGCCGTGATGATGATGAACGGGTCGAGCCAGGACTGGAAGTTCACGACGATCAACAGATAGACGAGCACGATGGAAAAGGCGAGGCCGCCGAGCAGATTGACATAGGAGCTGCGCATGGTGTCGATCTGCCCGCGCACCGTCGACGAAGCTGCCGCGCGGCAGAAGCGTGCGGTTGGCATCGACGATGCGCTGTGATGTCGGTGCCGACGGCGCCGAGATCGCGGTCCTGGACCGAGGCGTAGATGTCGACGACGCGGCGGATGTTGTAGTGCGAGAGGACCTGCGTCTCGCTCGTGCGCGTGATCGTCGCGACGTTGCCGAGGATTTGCGCATGGCCGCCGGCGCTCGCGGTGATGGGAATGCTCTGCGAGGCTTTGCAGCGACTGCATGTCGTATTGCGGCGCCTCGGCGGTGAGGTTGTAGTTGACGCCGTTCTGCCGGTTCAGGAAGAACATCGGCGTGACCTGGTTGCTGCCGCTCAGGATGTTGAGGACGCTGTTCGCCACGTCGCGCTCGGTCAGGCCGGTCTGCGCCGCCTTGGTGCGATCGACGGCGACGTCGAGCGCCGGATAGTCGAAGGCCTGCTGCACGCGCGCGTCGACGATGCCCGGCACCTCGCGCACCTGGTCGAGCATCTGGTCGGCGACCTGCCGGTTGCCGTCGAGATCGGCGCCGTCGATCTGGATGTCGATCGGCGCCGGGATGCCGAAATTCAGGATCTGGCTGACGATGTCGGCGGGCAGGAAATAGAAGCTGACGCCCGGAAATTCGCGCGGCAGTGCGGCGCGCAACTGGCGCACATAGTCCGCGATGTGGGGCGATGGTCGGCGGCGAGCGCGATCAGGATGTCGGCGTCGCCCGCGCCGATGAGGCCCGAGGTCGAATACATGAAATTGATGGTGCTGTAGGGCAGCCCGATATCGTCGAGCACGCTCGCGATCTCGCCGCGCGGAAGCTGGCCGCGGACGAAGTCCTCGACCTGATCGGTGAGCTTCGCCGTCTCCTCGATGCGCGTGCCCGATTTCGCGCGCAGGTGCAGGATCATCTGGCCGTTGTCGGTACTCGGGAAGAAATCCTGGCCGAGCCAGGGCACGAGCAGAAATGCGGCGAGGCAGGCCGCGAAGAACGCCGGGATGAACACGATCCGGCGCGCGATCAGCGTCGCCAGAATCTCGCGATAGCGCGCGCGGAAGCCGTTGAAGCCGCGCTCGAACGCCTGCTGCGCGCGCACCAGCGGATTGCGCGACGGCGGCCCGCCATGCGCCTTGAGCTTCAGGAGATACATGGCGAGCGTCGCGACCAGCGTCCGCGACAGGAGATAGGACCACAGCATCGCGAACACCACCGCCTCGGCGAGCGGCACGAAGAGATATTTCGCGACGCCGCTGAGGAAGAACATCGGCAGGAACACGATGCAGATGCACAGCGTCGCGACGAGCGAGGGCACCGCGATCTGCGCCGCGCCGTCGAGAATGGCGGCGTTCAGATCGCTCGATTCCTCGATGTGGCGCTCGATGTTCTCGATCGTGACCGTGGCGTTGTCGACGAGGATGCCGACGGCCAGGGCGAGCCCGCCCAGGGTCATGATGTTGATGGTCTCGCCGAGAAAGCCCAAGACGATCACCGCGCCCAGGATCGACAGCGGAATCGACACGGCGATGATGAGCGTGCTGCGCCAGCTGCCGAGGAAGATCAGGATCATCGCCGCCGTCAGCGCGGTGGCGATGACGGCCTCGCGCACGACGCCGCCGACGGCGGCGCTGACGAAGATCGACTGGTCGGCGAACGGCGTGACCTTGAGCGCCGGCGGCAGCGTCTGCATGACGCGCGGAATGAGCGCGCGAATGCCCTTCACCACGTCGATCGTCGAGGCGGTGCCGGCCTTCAGCACGCTGAACATCACGCCGCGCTGGCCGTCCTGGCGCACGATATTGGTCTGCGGCGGGAAGCCGTCGCTGACCGTGGCGACGTCGCGCAGGTAGATCGTCGAATTCGCGGTGACCCGGATCGGCAGGTCGTTCAGCTCCTCGATGCTGCGCGGGGCGCCGTTGAGGCGCGCGTCGTATTCGAGGCCGCCGATCTTGGCGGTGCCCGAGGGCAGGACCAGGTTCTGGTTGGTCACCGCGTTGAGCACGTCGGTCGGCGACAGCCCCTTCGCCAGGAGCAGGTCCGGGCGCAGATAGATCATGGCCTGGCGCTGCTTGCCGCCGAACGGATAGGGAATGACGGCGCCGGGCACGGTGACGAGCTGGGTGCGCAGGAAATTGACGCCGAGATCGAATAGCTGCTGCTCCGACAAGCCCTGGCCCGAGAGACCGAGCTGAAGAACCGGGCACGCTCGAGGCGCTGTAGTTGATGATGAGCGGCGGCTGCGTGCCGGGCGGCAGTCCGCGCAGCAGGGTCTGCGATATGGCGGTGATCTGCGCGTTCGCGGTCTGGAGACTGGCGGTCGGCTGCAAATACACCTTGATGATGGTGGTGCCGTTGATGGTCGTCGATTCGATGTGCTGGATGTTATCGACCGTGGTCGTGAGGGTGCGTTCGAACACGGTCGTGATCCGGCCTTCCATCTCTTCCGGATTGAGGCCGGTGTAGTTCCACGCCACCGCGATGACCGGAATGTTGATGTTCGGAAAGATGTCGACCGGCGTGCGCAGAATGACGATCGGGCTGATGAGGAAGATCGCCAGGGCCAGCACGATGAACGTGTAGGGCCGCGTCAACGCAATTTTGACAAGCCACACCGACCGGGATCCTCGCGCTGTGCCGTCCGGACGCGAACTATATCACAATTCGTTGCACGCGGGCCGCGCTTGGCGGGCGCGGATGCGCGGGGCTCAGCGCGCGAACGGCACGTAGGGGCGCGCGAGCGCCGCCAGGAACTTCACGTATTCCTCGGCGTAGAGCTCGAGCCCGAGCGGCCGCAGCCACCAGTCGGCGACGATGTCGGGGAAGACCGGGTCGGGCACGACGCGGATCTGCGGCATGGACGCGCGCGAATTCCGAGCAGGCTCCGCGGCATGTGATAGCTCGCGGTGACGAGGCGGAGCGAGGCGTAACCCTCGTCGTGCATGAAGGAGGCGGTCTCGAGCGCGTTGCCGAGCGTGCTCTCGGCGGCGTGGCCCAAGACGATGCAGCATTGGACGCGCTCCGGCGCCTGGCGCGAGACGCGCAGCAGATTCGCCGACATCGACGCCGTGATATACGCCCGAGACGAAGAGCTTCTTCGCCTTGCCCGCGGCCAGGAGCTGCAGCCCGGTTTCGACGCGCAGACTCCCGCCGGTGAGGACGACGATCGCGTCGGTCTCGCTGTCGGGATCGGCGACGCGCGCCGGCACGAGATGGACGAACCACAGGAAGCCGCCGAGCCACGCGGCGGCGAGGAGAACGACGAGACCGGCGGCGAGCTTCACGCCCCGCCAGCGCCGGCCCCTCATGGCATGCGCGCGAGCGCGCCCAGGACCGTCAGCCGCGCCGTCAGCATGGCGAGCAGCGCCGCCGCCAGCGGCAAGACCATGAGCACCGCGTAATGCCACGGCGCGAGCGCCACCTCCGGCAGCGGCAGCGCGGTCTCGCCCAGCATCGCCGCCGCCGCGCCCGCATGCGCCAGCGCCATCAGCGTCGCGACCGCGAGCAGCAGGCCGAGGCCGCCGCCGGCGAGGCCGAGCCGCAGCGCCTGCAGCTCGAACTGGCGCGCGATGTAGCGGTCGCGCGCGCCGATCACGTGCAGCAGCTCGACCACGTCGCGATGGACCGACAAGCCGGTGCGCGTCGTGAAGACGACGGTCGTCACCGCTGCGGCGGCGATGAGGAGGACGATGAGGAGCGACGTGGCCTCGGTGGCGCGCACCAGCGCGGCGAGCCGGTCGAGCCACAGGCGATGGTCGTCGAGCACCGCGCCCGGCGCCGCGGCGGCGAGCCTCGCTGCGAGCGCCGCGCGATCGAGCCGCGCCGGATCGATCGTCACGTCGATCATGCGCGGCAGCGCCAGTTGCTGCGGCAGGTCGGCGCCGAGATAGGGCTCGAGGAGGCGCGCGATCTCGATGCGCTCGAGCGGCCGGGCGGCGATGACGCCATCGCTGCCGCGCAGCGCCGCTAACGCCGCGGCAAGGCCGCCGTCGCCGGCGTCGGCGGGCGGCGGCAGCTCGATCGTGAGCGAGCCTTCGAGCCCGCGGTTCCAGCTTTCGAGCGCGCGGTCGAGAGCGAGCGCGCCGGACGCGGCGAGCGCCGCCAGATAGACCATGAGGCCGATGAGCCACGGCAGGAAGCGGCCGGAGCCGTCGCGGTCGAACGGGATGTCGATGGCGCGGGCGCGGCTCATTGCGCGCGGGCGCGGCGCGGCGTTGGCGGCTCGAGAAAGAGGCGCCCGCCGTCGAGGAAGAGCCGCGGATGCGGGCGCCGCGCGACCAGCGCCTCGTTGTGCGTCGCCAGCACGAGCGTGGTGCCGAGCCGGTTCATCTCCTCGAACAGCCGCATGAGCCGGTCGGCCATGGTGTCGTCGACATTGCCGGTCGGCTCGTCGGCGAGCAGCAGGCTCGGGCCGCCGATCACGGCGCGCGCGATGGCGACGCGCTGCTTCTGGCCGCCCGACAAGGTCGCCGGCCGCGCCTCGAACTGATCGCTCAAGCCGACCCAGTCGAGGAGCTCGCCGACATGCGCCTTGACGCGCGCCTCGGCGACGCCCGCGACGCGCAGCGGCAAGGCCACGTTGTCGAACGCCGACAAGTGATCGACCAGGCGGAAATCCTGAAACACGACGCCGATGCGGCGCCGCAACAGCGCGAGCTCGATCGCGCGACAAGCGCGCCACGTCCTGCTCGAACAGATGGAAGCTGCCCGACGACGGCCGCTCGGCGCGATAGACCAGGCGCAGAAGCGTCGTCTTGCCGGCGCCGGAGGGGCCGGTCAGATAATGGAACGAGCCGGGCGCAAGCCGCAGGGAGATGTCGCGCAGCACCTCCGGTCCCGCGCCGTAGCGCATCACCACATTCTCGAACCGTACCAAGCGCGCTCTCTCCCGTGCCGCACGATGGCATGCGGGAGGGAGCGCCGTCCAGCGCGACTCGGGCGCGAATAACGTCTGCCCTTTCCTTGCCTCGGCCTGCCAGCGCGCCTTATAACGGCGCGGGTTCCGCGGGCGCGCCATGATCGTCACCTGTCCCAGCTGCTCGGTCCGCTATCTCGTCGACGCGCGCGCGCTTGGCCCGCATGGCCGCATGGTGCGCTGCGCGCGCTGCGCCCACACCTGGCGCGAGGTGCCGCCGGAAGATCAGCTCCCGCTCGTCGTCGACAGCCCGGCGCCGCCGCCCGTCGGCGCCGCCGCCGCGGCTCCGGGCGACGCCGCCGCGGCCGCGGCCGCGGGTCAGCCCGCGCCGAGCGCGCGCGCGCGCAGGCGCCCGACCTCACCGCCGAGGGCCGCATCCAGCTTCCGGCGCTGCAGCGGAAGCAGCGGCGCTGGGGCCTGGCGCTGGCGCGCGTCGCGGCGGCGCTCGCGATCATCGGCGGGCTCGTCTATGCCGCGGTGGTCGAGCGCGACCGCATCGTCGCCTTCGTGCCGGCGGCGGCGCCGCTCTACAAATTCGCCGGATTGCCCGCCGGCGAGAGCCCGGGCGGGCTCGAGTTCGAGAACGTGACGACGAGCCGCGAGATGGAGAACGGGCTGCCCGCGCTCGTCATCGAGGGCCAGGTCAAGAACGTCTCGTCGAGCGCGCGCACGGTGCCGAAGCTCGTCGTCATCCTGCGCGACAAGGGCGAGCGCGACCTCCAGGACCTCACCGTCGCGGCGCCCGCCGACCGCCTCAATCCGGGCGAGAGCGTGCCGTTCCGCACCAGCATCACCCAGCCGGCCGAAGCCGCCTCGGGCGTGGTCGTGACCTTCGCCGCCGCCGGCCGGAGCTGAGCCTTGGCGCGCATCCTCATCGCCGAGGACGAGGATGCCGTGGCCGCGTTCGTGACGCGCGCGCTCGAGCGGCACGGGCCACGAGGTGGCGCGCGTGCCCGACGGGCTCGCCGCCGTCGCGGCGCTCGGCGCGGGGCGCTACGACCTCCTCGTCAGCGACATCGTCATGCCCGGGCTCGACGGCATCGCGCTCGCCTTGAAGGCGGGCAAGGACCATCCGGCGATGAAGATCCTGCTCATCAGCGGCTATGCCGACGAGCGCACGCGCGCGCACAATCTCGACGCGCTCGCGCACCGCATCCTGGCGAAGCCGTTCACGCTCGCGGAGATTTGCGCCGCGGTGGACGAGACGCTGGCGGCGTAGCGCCGCCTCAGAACTGCTTCAGCAGGCGGTCGATGTAGTCGCGCTCGAGCACGGGGCGGTCGCGCTCGCCGGCGCGCTGGCGCAGCTCCTCGAGGATGCGCTTGGCGCGCTCCAGGGCGGTGTCGTTGACCTTGCCCATGCGCATCATGCCGCCGTCGTCGATGCCGCCATTGTCGTTCTCGTCGGTGAGGCGCCCGAACGGATCGCGCCGCGCCTGATCCTGGCCCTCGTTGTCGCCGGGCTCGGCGCCGCCGGGGCGGCCGCCGTTCCGGCCCATCATCTGCTGCTGCATGGCGCGCGCCGCGTCCTGCAGCGCGTCGAGCGCCTCGGTCTGCGGCCCGATCGGGTCGCCCGGCCGGCCGTGGCGCAGCGCATCGACGGCGTTCTTCATGGCGCGGTCGGCGCGCGCCATCGGCGCCGGGATGTCGCCGCCCTGCTCGCCCATCTGCTGCTCCATGTCGCCGAGCATCTGGCGCAGCATCTCCTGCTGATTGGCGTCGTCCTGGCCTTCGTCGCCCTGCTGCTGGCCCTGCTGCGAGCGGCGGAAGCTGCGGTCGAGGAGCTGCTGCTGGCGCTGCATCATCTCGTTCATCTGGCCCATCGCCTGGTTCTGGCCGCCGCGCATCTCGCCGGGCCGCGCCAGGCGCAAATTCTCGAGGATCTGCTGCAACTGCGCGAGGAGATCGCGCGCGGCGTCGCGCGAGCCGGTTTGCGCCAGGTCGCGCGCGCGGTCGAGCATGCGCTGCAGATCGCGCATGCTGAGCACGTGCGAGGGATCGACCGGCTGCATCGCCTGGTTCGGCTGCTGCTGCATCTGCTGCGCCAGCGCCTGGAGATAGCGGTTGATCGCGGCCTGCAACTCGCTCATCAGGCGATTGATCTCGGCATCGGGCGCGTTGCGCGCGAGCGCGTCCTGCAAGCGCTGCATCGCCTGGCGCAGATCGTTCTGGCTCGTCGTGGTGCGCCCGTCCTCGATGCGCAGCGCCGTCTCCCACAGCAGCGCCTGCACGGCGGCGATGGTGGCGCGGCTCCCGGTTGAGGACGAGGCGCGCCTGCGCCGTGCGCAGCGCCATGAAGACGACGATGTCGTTGCCGAAGAGGCCGGGGCGGATCGACAGGTCGGACAATGTCTCCGCCACCTCGCTGCGATCGTCGGGATGGACGCGAGAGCTCCTTCCGCGCCTCGATGATCGCCTTGGCGACGGGGTTGTGGAAGAGGCGCTCGGGCAGCGTGGTCTCGATCGTCTCGCTGAGGCCGGTCTGGCCGATCGCATCGACCGCCTGCAGCTCGATCTCGACCGGCAATCCGGCCCAGGGATGCGGCGTCAGATCGTGATAGCTCGCCGCCGCCGCGTCCTTCAGATGCTGGCCGGGGAGCGGCAGGTCGAGCACGAGCGGCGGCGCCGCCGCATTGTCCTTGAGGCGGATCACCGCCTTCACGCTTTCGACGCCGTAATCGTCATTGGCCTTGTATTCGAGGCGCAGCGCGCCGCGATCGGTGCGCGAGGGCGGCTTGGCGAAGGCGATGGTCGGCGGCAGGTCGGGCACGACGGTGATGGGCCAGGCGCCGAGCGTGCGCCCGCCGTGCGTCACGGCGAGGCGCTTGCCCGCGGTGATGGTGGCGCTGCCTTTGAAATCGCTGTCGTCGATCTTGGCGAAGGCCGTGTCCTTGTCGTCGAGCGCAAGCTGCGGCAGCGCTCCGCCGCCATGGACCTGCGCCAGGACGGTGCTGCCGGTCGGCACCGAGACGGGCTGCTGCGCCGTCTCGGGATGGAGGAAGAGCGGCGGCAGGCCGGTGTAGTCAGGCGGCGTCACCCAGATGTCGAGCGCCACGCCCGCGGCGGCCGCGCCCGGCTCGATGCTCGGGCTGAGGCTGCGCCGGATGCGGTCGGTCCAATCGCCGCCGGCGTCGATCGCGCCGAGCAACAGCGCGAGCGCGAGCAGCATGCGCAGCGCATAAGGATCGCGGCGCAAGAACCCCGCCACCGGCGCGCCGACGCGCAGCCCGTGGGCCGCCGCCGCCATGCGCGCGCGATGGACGCGCCACAATGCCTCCGACGCCGGATCGTTGGCGCCGCCCGCGAGCTTGTCCTCGAGCGCGGCCAAGGGCCGGTGCGTCGAGTCCGCTCGCGGTCTCGATGCGGCGGCGCGCCGCCTCGCGGTCGGGCAGGCGCAGGCTGCGCAGCCCGTGCCACAAGGCAAATCCCAGGAGACCGGCGAAGACGATGAGCAGCGCCAGATGCGCGAGGCCCGGCAACTGCGCCGGCAGGTCGAAGAGCGCGAGCGCCAGGAACGTGCCGAGGACGGCGAGCGCCGGCCCCAGCGACGGCCAGAAGCGCTCCCACGCGAGCGCGAGGCGCGCGGCCCACGAGGCGCCGCTCGAAGCCGGCGCCGGACCGGGGGGCGGGGGCGGGGGCGGAAAGCGTGGGTCCGGGCTGGGGCATGGTCCTCCAAACCTCGTCAACGCCCGCCGAGCCAAGACGGCATCCGGTCCTGCGCCAGGACCTCGTCATAGCTCGGCCGTTGCCGGACCACCTCGAACATGCTGCCCCGCACCAGGATTTCGGGCGCCGGCAAGCGCGTATTGTAGCCCGAACCCATCGACCGCGCCATAGGCGCCGGCCGACAAAAGCGCGACCAGATCGCCCGCGGCGAGCGGCGGCAGAGGGCGCGCGGCGGCGAAGCTGTCGCCGGTCTCGCACACCGGCCCGACCACGTCGGCGGGCGCGAGCGCCGCGCCGGGGGCGGGCGACGCGAGCGGCACGATCTCGTGCCAGGCGTCGTACATCGCCGGGCGCACGAGGTCGTTCATGGCCGCGTCGAGGACGACGAAGCGGCGCGTCACGCCCTCCTTCACATAAAGGACACGCGCGACGAGCACGCCGGCATTGCCGACGATGAATCGTCCCGGCTCGAAGGCAAGCCGCACGTTGAGCGGCCCGGCGAGGCGCCGCACCATCGCCGCGTAATCCTCGATCGCGGGCGGGCTCTCGTCGCGATAGCGGATGCCGAGCCCGCCGCCGAGATCGAGGCGCTCGATGGCGAAGCCCTCGCGCCGCAGTTGCGCGACGAGCGCGAGCGACGCGCGCGAACGCCGCCTCGAACGGCGCGAGCGAGGTCGAGCTGCGAGCCGATATGGACGGCGATGCCGACCGGCTCGAGCGCGGGCAGTTGCGCGCATGCGGGCGAAGGCTTCGGCCGCGTGCGCGAGGTCGATGCCGAACTTGTTCTCGGCCAGGCCGGTCGTGATCTTGGCGTGCGTCAAGGCATCGACGTCGGGATTGACGCGGATCGAGACGGGCGCGCGCTGCCCCAGCGCCGATGCCACCTCGCTCACGAGCGCGAGCTCGGGAAAGGATTCGACGTTGATCTGGCGCACGCCATGTTCGAGCGCGAAGCGCAGCTCGGACGCGGTCTTGCCGATGCCGGAGAAGACGACGCGCTCGCCCGGGATGCCGGCGGCGAGCGCGCGGCGGAACTCGCCTTCGGAGACGACATCGGCGCCGGCGCCGAGCCGCGCCAGGGTCGCGATCACGGCAATGTTGGAATTCGCCTTGACCGAATAGAAGATCGCCGCATCCGTGCCGGCGAAGGCGGCGGCGAAGCGCCGGTACTGGCGCTCGATATGCGCCGCGGAATAGCAATAGAACGGCGTTCCGGCGCGATCGGCGATGGCGGCGAGGCGCTGATCCTCCAGGTGGAGCGCGCCGCCGCGATAGGCCAGCTCGGGCGCGCCCGGAAGCCCGTCACTCACTGGGATACTGCCGTGGATAGGTGTTGGGCTCGCCCGTCGGCGGCTCGAGCGGCCCCTTCTTGCCGCATGCGGCGAGCGGCAGGAGGAGAGCGAGGAGGAGCGCAATGAAAAGCCCACGCGATTGCTTCGCTGCCCGCCTTGTGCCGCACTGACCGCGCCGAGGTGGATGGCCGGGACAAGCGCCAGACGGACGGAAGGAAGCCCTCGTCTCATTTCTCGCGCACGAGAAACCGCTTGCGCGCCGCCGCGGCCGCGCGGGCGACGGCGTCGGGCGCGGTGCCGCCGAAGCTGGTGCGGCTTGCGACCGAGCGCTCGACCGAGAGCACGTCGTAGACCGACTTGTCGATGCGCGGCTCGACCCCCTGCATCTCGGCGAGCGGCAGATCGGCGAGCGCGCATTTCCGCGCCTCGGCGCGCTGCACCAGCGCGCCGGTGATGCGATGCGCCTCGCGGAACGGAAGGCCCAGCCTCTGCACGAGCCAGTCGGCGAGATCGGTCGCGGTGCTGAAGCCGCTCGCGGCGACTTGGCGCATCGCAGCCTTGTCCGCCGTCATGTCGCGCACCATGCCGGCCGTCGCGGCGAGCGACAGCTCGAGCGTGTCGGCGGCTTCGAACACCGGAACCTTGTCCTCCTGCATGTCCTTGGCGTAAGCGAGCGGCAATCCCTTCATCACGCCCAGCAGCCCCGCGAGCGAGCCCACGAGGCGCGCCGCCTTGGCGCGCACCAGCTCGGCCGCGTCGGGATTGCGTTTCTGCGGCATGATCGAGCTGCCGGTGGTGAAGGCGTCCGACAGATGCACGAGGCCGAACGGCGCGCTCGTCCAGATCACCACCTCCTCGGCGAAGCGCGACAGATGCATCGCCGCGATCGCGGCGGCGGCGAGGAACTCGAGCGCGAAGTCGCGGTCGGAGACGGCGTCGATCGAATTGGCGGCGGGCCGGTCGAAGCCCAAGGCCTGCGCGGTCTTGTCGCGGTCGATCGGGAACGAGGTGCCGGCGAGCGCGGCGGCGCCCAAGGGCGATTCGTTGAGGCGCTTCCGCGCATCGGCGAAGCGCGCGCGGTCGCGCCCCGCCATCTCGACATAAGCCAGAAGATGGTGGCCGAACGTCACCGGCTGCGCCACCTGGAGATGGGTGAAGCCCGGCATGATCGTCGCCGCGTGCTCTTCCGCGCGGTCGATGAGCGCCGCTTGCAGATCCATCAGCGCGCGGTCGAGCCGGTCGATCGCGTCGCGCACCCAGAGCTTGAAATCGGTCGCGACCTGGTCGTTCCGCGAGCGCGCCGTGTGGAGCCGCCCGCCCGGCAGGCCGACCCGCTCCGTCAGCCGCGCCTCGATATTCAGGTGAATGTCCTCGTGCTCCGCGCCGAACGGGAACATCCCCGCCTCGATCTCCGCCCGGATTTGCTCTAGACCGCGGG
>CAWDPP010000029.1:0-4899 GCA_963804235.1 uncultured Alphaproteobacteria bacterium | reverse complement strand
GTCCCGCCTTCGTGCGGCGCGGCGCGGGGCGGCGGCGGTTGACGGTTCCGGCGCCGAACTCCTAATGTGCCGCGCCCCACCGGCGCCGACGTAGCTCAGCGGTAGAGCAACTGATTCGTAATCAGTAGGTCCGCAGTTCGATCCTGCGCGTCGGCACCATTTCATGCTGCGGCAGCGCACCCTCCCTCGGCGGCGGAGGCGAACATGGGCGATGAGCCGAACTACGAAGGTGCCGTGACCGCGGGGATGCACGCGCTCGCCGACGAAATCACGCGCGGCCTCGACACCCCCTTATTCAGCACGCTCATGGGACTGCTGCGGCGCATGGCGGCGCTGGTGCGGCGGCCGCCGGCCGTGCCATCTGAACCCGATCGGTAATCTCGCCGCTCACGCCGCGGCCGCCGCCGCAGGGGTGGCGCGCGGGTCGGGCCCGTATTCGTTGGGCCCGGAAACTCCGGGCAAGCATCCCATCTCGACGAACGACCAGAGATGGAGGAAGAAGCCTAGATAGACGAACAGGATGCCGGTGCTGGACGACGTCGCGAGCCCTGCGGCGAAGTCGAGCGCAAGCGGCGCCACGACGAAGATGATGAGCCACCAGCCGCTCTTGCCGCGATCGTGCAGCCGCTTCGAGGCGACCGCGATCACCATCCAGCCGAGCACGAAGCACAACGCCACCGCGACCAAGAACAGCCATGGGCCGGCGCCGCCGCCCATGTGCTGCACCAGGAAGATCTCGATCGCCAGCGACAGCACGGCGATCGAGAAACCCCACATGCCGCTGAAGATATAGAGGTGGAGCATGATCGCGCCGGGCAGCCACAGCATGTGCAGGAGCGTTCCGCGCGCCGCCGGCGTGAGCGCGATCGCGAGCGAGCCGAGCGCGTAGAGCGCGAGGCCGAAGATCCAGAATCGCCCGCGCGCGATCCTGCCCTCGAAGCCAAAAAAGAATTGAAGCGCCGCCATGCGCCGCGCGCCGCCCCCGCCCCGGCCGCGCGATCCTAACAGGGGATTTTTGCGCGTGGAAGCGGCGCCAGGCGCGGCCGGCGGCAACCGCTCGCGCTCAGAAGCTGCGCCGCGCGATCATGCGCGTCGCGAGGTTCGCCTTGCGCCGCTTCGGCCGCGCGCGCCCGGCAGATTTTGCCGCGCCCTTGCCCAGCATGGCATAGATGGCCGCGGCGACGAACAACTCCGCCTTCAGCGCGGCGCGCGCCACCGGGTTGGCGCGCGCGCCGTCGAAATCGGCCAGCAGTCCCTCGGCGATCCGCTCGGCGGCGGCGTCGAGCGCTGCGTCGTTCTCCTGGCTCACGGGCTGCGCCATAGTCCCCTCCTGGAAGCAGCGTGGATTATCGGGCGCCGCCGCCGCACCGGATTGTGAAGGGCTTCACAGGGGCCGGAATTATTTCGCACGCTCAGCTGCCCGGGTCGATCGCGCCGGCACAGGCGTAAAACGGCATCGCCGCGGGATGGCCGACGAGCGGCACCATGGCCACGGCGGCGCCGCCGACGCGGCACGGAAATGCGGCCACGCCGCACCCCGGCAGGAACGACACGAGCAGTCCGATCGCCAGGAGCCTGATCACGACCATGGAAACGCCCGGCCGCAACCGGTGTTCCCGCGTGCGCAGGACCCGCGCCGCTGGCACGGGGATTGCAACGCCGGCCTTGGATTTCAGGAGCGCCGCGGCAAGATGCTGCGCCTCGTTTCGTGGATCATGGGTGAAGGTTAGATGAACAAGCGGACGTTGAGACATCGCGCCGAGCGATTCTGTACCCGGCTCAATGACGGCCTGACCGCCGTCGCCGTCGTGCTGGCGATGCTGGTTTTCGTCGTCGGCACGTATCGCACGCTCGAGAATGTCGAGACGGCGATCGCGTCGGGCGATACGAGCTGGAATGCGGTGCCCGCTGCCTCGAGCCAAGGATCGATGCAGCAGGCGCGCGACTAACCCTGCCTCGGAAAGCGGCAGACATACCGTCATCTGCCCGGTTTTTGGCAGGGCCCCGGAAGGGCCCGTGCTAGCATGGCGCCATGTCCGAGCGCCCTCGTAGCGCCGACGCATCGCCCGGCGGAATCGTAACCTGGACGGCGCAGCACCGCTCGCGCGGCAGCCCGATCTACGGCAGCGATGCGGTGTCCTGGGTTCTGACCGACGGGCACCGCGCCGCGAGCCTCGCCGAGTTGCTCGATGCGCTCGCCTGGCGGCTCGTCGGCGAGGGAGTTCCGCTGTCGCGGGCGACATTCCATGTCGGCACGCTCCACCCGCAGCTCTTGGGCGTCGGCGCGCGCTGGCAGCGCAATCGCGACCTCGTCGAGGAATCGCGTGTCCCGCATGCCGCCATGGCAGCGCCCATCTATCTCGACAGCCCGATCCGCCCCACCGTGGAGCGCGGCGAGAGCGTGCGCCATCGCCTCGACCGCGAGGACATCGCCCGCTTTCCGCTCCTCGTCGAGCTCGCTGCCGACGGCATCACCGATTATCTCGCTCTGCCGCTCGCCTTCATCGGCGGCCGTTACCCCGTCATCACCTTCGCGACCGACCGCGCCGGCGGCTTCAGCGACGGCGATGTCGACACGATCGCGCGCATCCTTCCGGCGCTCGCCGTCGTGGTCGAGGCGAAGGCGGTGCGCACCCTCATGGCGAACGTGCTCGACACCTATCTCGGCCACACGATCGGCGGCCACATCCTCGCCGGCGAAATCCAGCGCCGCCAGGGCGAGGAGATCCGCGCCGCGCTCGTGGCGACGGATCTGCGCGGCTTCACCGCGCTGTCCGACCGGCTGCCGGCCGGCGAGCTGATCGAGCGGCTCGACGATTATTTCGACGCCATGACCTCGCCGATCCAGCAGCACGGCGGCGAGGTGCTGAAATTCGTCGGCGACGGGCTGCTCGCGATCTTTCCGACGCGCGACCATGACGATCAGGCCGCGGCCCGCGCCGCGCTCGCATCCGCCGAAGAGGGGCTGGCGCGGCTTGAAGCGGTCAACCGCACGCTCGCCGCGGCATCGCGCGCGCCGCTCAGGATCGGCGTCGGGCTCCATATCGGGAGATTGTTCTACGGCAATGTCGGCGCCGCCGACCGGCTCGACTTCACCGCGATCGGCCCCGCCGTCAATCTCGTGTGCCGGCTCGAGAGCCTGACCAAGCGGCTCGACCGGCCGCTCCTCATGTCGCGCGACATCGCCGCCATCGCCGGCCGCCCGGTCCAGTCGCTGGGATTCCATCCCGTGCGCGGATTAAGCGAGCCCGAGGAAGTGTTCGGCCTCGCCTAGCCCTCGAGCAGCCAGCCGAATTTTTCCCGCGCCTTCTGCGCCACCTCGGCCGAGGGCGCGTTGGTGGGCGGGAACTTGTCGCGCCAGTGGAACGGCCGGCACGCGTCGATGATCGCCACCGAATGCGTCATGTCGCGCGCCGCGCGCTTCTCCGGGCTGAGCCTGGGGTCGGCCGGCGAGTCCCAGGAATTGCTGATGAACTGGATCGATTCCTTGGGATCGGTGCGCGTGATCATCGCCCACAAGAGGTTGTCGAGATCGGTCACGTCGACATCCTCGTCGACCACGACGATGTATTTCGACGCATAGGCCGAGGCGCCGCATTGCGCGGCGACGTGGCCCGCTTGCGTCGCGTGCCCGGGATAGCGCTGCTTGATCGAGATCGCGTGGAACATGCGCGCGCCGCCCACTTCGTGGCACCACACCTGCTGCACGTCGGGCACGCCGGCATTCGCCAGGTTCTGCATGATGGTGGCCGAGCGCAGCACGCTGCGATAGCGCGCCATCTCGTCCGGCCCCGCGCCCATCGGCGGCACGCCGAGGAGGATCGGATCGTTGCGGTGATAGATCGCCTTCACGTCGAGCACATGCGCCATGGTGGCGCCGCCGGCATAGTGCCCGGTCCATTCGCCGAACGGGCCTTCCATGTGGCGCTTGTCCGGCTCGACGAAGCCTTCGAACACGATCTCGGCATTGGCCGGGAAGGGCAGGCCGGTGACGCGGCCGCGCACCATCTTCACCGCGCCGCCCGCGCAAGCCGCCGACGATGTCGAGCTCGAACACGCCGTAGGGCGCCTCCATGCCGCCATAGAAGAACGCGAGCGGATCGCCGCCCAGCACCATCACGACCGGCATCTTCTCGCCGCGCGCGAAATATTTCTCGCGGTGGATATAGCCGTGATGGCCCGCCGCCATGATCAGGCCGACGCTCTTCTTGTCGTGCACCTGTGCGCGATAGGCCCCGGCGTTGAGCCAGTTCTCCTCGGGATCGCGCGTGATGCTGTAGGTGCCGGTGCCGATATAGCGCCCGCCGTCCTTCTCGTGCCAGACGGGCGCCGGGAATTTCTCGACATCGACATCCTCGCCCAGCATCACGTTCTCGAGCACCGGCCCGTCGGCCACGATCTCGTGCGGCACGATGCGCGGCGTCCTTCAGATAGGACTCGCGATAGGCCTGGCTCAGCTCCCATTTGTTCAAGTGGTCGGGAAAGCCCATCGTCATGTTGCGGCGCGTGCCGGCGAAGACGTTGAGGAGCACGCGAAAACCCTTGGCGCAGCCCGGGATCTCGTCGAACACGACGCACGGGCCGTTCTCGGCGCGCAAGACCGCCTCGGCGGCGAGCCCGATATCCTCCTGCCACGACGCGCCCGCGACATCGCGCACCTCGCCCAAACGCCGCGCATAGTCGAGCCACTCGCGCAGATCGTCATACTCGATCCGCCCCTCGATGTTGCTGCCGCCGCCGCTGCCGCCGCTCATGCGCCCGCCTTTCCGCTTCCGGCTCCCATCTTCGCGCCGCCAGCGAACCGTGCAAGCCCCTCGGACACCGAAGCGAACCCTTCCCCTCCGGGGAGAGGGTAGGGTGAGGGGCATGCGCGCTCAGTCTCGGCGATGGTATGTTGAG
>CAWDPP010000028.1:0-144559 GCA_963804235.1 uncultured Alphaproteobacteria bacterium | reverse complement strand
GCGGAGCGTTGCTGGTCGAAGTCGAGACCGACGAGCGGATCGTGGGCATCGGCGAGGCCGGGCTCGGCGGCGACGCCACGGCTGCGGTGATCGAGAAGACCTTGAAACCGATGCTGATCGGCGCGGACCCTCTCCTGATCGAAGGGCTGTGGCAGAAGATGTTCGCCCGCACCCGGCAGTTCGGACGGCGCGGCATCGTGATGAATGGGATCAGCGGCATCGACATCGCGCTGTGGGATATCGCCGGCAAGGTCGCGCGGATGCCGCTGTGGCGGCTTCTCGGCGGCTGCCGCGATCGGGTCGAGGCCTATGCCTCGGGCGGCTTTTATTCGGAGGGCAAGTCGGTCGAAGATCTCGCCGCCGAGGCCGAAGGCTACCGCGCCCGTGGCTTCAAGGGCATGAAGATGAAAGTCGGGCGCAACCCCTCGACCCAGACCCATCTGCGCCACCTGGTCGATCACGCCGAGAGTTGCGTCGTCGAGCCCGAGGAGGACATCGCCCGGGTTGCCGCGGTGCGTCGCGCGCTTGGGCCCCACGCCAAGCTGATGGTCGACGTCAACTGCGCTTGGAGCCCGGCGATGGCGATCGAGATGGGACGCGCCTTCGAGCCCTATCATCTGTACTGGATCGAGGAGCCGGTCGCGACCGACGACATCGACGGCAGCGCCCAGGTCGCCGCGGCCCTGGCGACGCCGATTGCCGGCTACGAGACCGAAATCGGGCTCTACGGCTTCCGCGAATTGATCGCCCGCAATGCCGTCGACATCGTCCAAACCGACATCGCCTGGACCGGCGGCTTCTCCGAATGCCGGCGCATCGCCGCCTATGCGCAGGCGCACCACCGCATGGTTGCGCCGCACGCCTTCGCCGGCGCGGTATTGCTCGCCGCCTCGCTGCACTTCATCGCATCGATCCCGAACGGCTTGATCCTCGAATTCGACCAGAACCCGAACGGATTGCGCGACGAACTCTTGAAGGAGCCGATCCAGGCTGAGAAGGACGGTACGATCCGTCTGTCGGAACGGCCGGGCCTCGGGATCGAACTCGACCCCGCCGCGGTCGAGCGCTTCCGAAGTGCGTGATAGAGAAGAATTGGCTTCCAGAGCGCGCTTTGACCGGTTGCGAGCGATTCCGGGGCACAAGACACGCGCACATTGGCATCGTAAGTGGACAGTACTCGCGAGCGACGATTTGAAATTCGAGAACCATTGCCACATGGTCGCGCTCTACACCGTCTGGTACAACTTCGTGAAGCTCCACAAGACGCTGAAAATGACGCCCGCGATGGCCGCTGGCGTTTCGGATCGGCTATGGTCGGTAGGCGATATCGTGGACTTGATCGAGGCGCGGGAGAGATTGGAAGATGGCTCCCTGCTCGTCGGCTGAGGCGGCAAATGGGCCCGACAGAGAACCTACGCGAGTTTGGTTACATCGCAATCGGCATGGGAGTTTTGCCGCTCTTGATGCTCATCTCCCTAGGTCGCGACCTACGAAACGGCATCCTTCCTTTCGGGCGCCCGAAATACGGGCCAAGGTATTCTGATGCCGAACTCATTCGACGGAGCATGATCGGCTGGCCTTCGCTTGTATCGCGCCGATCCTGTTCATCGTACTCGGCGTGTTAGCCTTGCTCGGCCTTCTGCCTCAGTAATCTTAGGCGACCTAAATGTGGGCTCGATGGCGAAAGCGGCTTTATTACGCAGCCTATTTTTCACTCGTGGCGGCTCTCTTCGGAATTTTTGCTCTCACGAGCGAATACAATCGCGATCCCTCAAACACGAATGTGCCTGACCCCGCAACCGGCCACATTTTCCAAATCCCGGTCAAAGGCAGGGGACCCATCTATATCACCGAAGCAGAATACGCGCCTTATCGCTACCTGATCGACTACCTGATCGACTACCTGATTGTCGCGGGCTTTGGGTACGGGGTGCTGGCGATAATCGACAAAGTATTGACACGGCGGCGCCCATGACGCCGGTTACAATTCAAACTGAGACACTACCCGATAAGCAAACGACTTGATTGCCATGGCGCGAGGGCAGATCGGGCACGCGCCGATTGCCGCGATCCCGTCTTCGGTGTATCAGGCTTCGCATGAATCTTCTCGCCCGCTGGCTCGGCACGCGCGTGCACTACGCCTGGGTGGCACTCGGCCTCGCCTTCCTCACGCTTCTGTGCGCCGCCGCGGTGCGCGCTTCGCCCGCGGTGCTGATCGTGCCGCTCGAGCAGGCGTTCGGCTGGAGCCCGGCGACGATCGCGGCCGCGATCTCGCTCAATCTCGTGCTCTACGGCTTCACCGGGCCGTTCGCCGCGGCCTTGATGCAGCGCATCGGCGTGCGCCGCACGCTCATGGCCGGGCTCGCCGTGGTGCTGGCCGGCATGCTGCTCAGCACGCTGATGACGCGGCCGTGGCACCTCGTCCTGTTCTGGGGCCTGCTCGTCGGCATCGGCGCCGGCTCGGTCGCGCCGGTCCTGGGCGCCACCATCGTCAACCGCTGGTTCACCACGCGCCGCGGCCTCGCCATGGGCGTCGTCACCGCGGCGAGCGCGGCGGGGCAGCTCGTCTTCCTGCCGATTCTCGCCAACGCCGTGCAGCGCGACGGCTGGCGCGCCGCGATCTATGTCGTGGCGTGCGTGATCGTCGCCGTCATCGCCATCGTGGCGGTGTTGCTGCCGGAGGGACCCACATCGCTCGGGCTGCGCCCGTTCGGCGAAACAGGTCCGCCGCCCGAGCCGGCGCGCCCGCCGGCCAATCCGCTCGTGGTCGCGACCGAGGTGCTCGGCCGCTGCCTCAAGTCGGCCGATTTCTGGATCCTGTTCGGCGCCTTCTTCACCTGCGGCGCTTCGGCCAACGGGCTCATCGGCACGCATCTCGTCGCCTTCTGCTTCGACAACGGCATTCCCCAGGTTCAGGCGGCCTGGCTTCTGGCGGCCATGGGCGTCTTCAACATCGCCGGCGCGACGCTCTCGGGGTGGCTGTCCGACCGCTACGATCCGCGCATCCTCCTCACGTGCTTCTTCGGAATGCGCGGATTGTCGCTCCTCTATCTGCCCTATTCGCAGTTCGATTTCTCGACCTTGTCGGTGTTCGCCCTCTTCTACGGGCTCGACTGGATCGCGACCGTGCCGCCGATCATGCGCCTCATCAACAACCGCTTCGGCAAGACCGACGCGCCGGTGGTGTTCGGCTGGATCTTCGTCGCGCACCAGATCGGCGCCGGATCGATCGCGTCGCTCGCCGGATTGCTGCGCGCCGATCTCGGCAGCTACATGGTGCCGTTCATGCTGTCGGGCGGGCTGTGCGTCGTGGCGGCGATTATGGTGCTGCGCGCCGGCGCAGGATCGCGCCCGCTCGCCGCGCAGGGCGCCGACTAGGCTTGCCGCTCGTACGCAAAATCTATACCATCGCTGGCGGCGCGCGACGTGCGGCGGCGCCGGCGGACGGCCGGCTTCGTGAAAGATAATTCATCCGCCATGGGCATTTCGCCGCAGAGAGCGGGTGCGCGGGCCGGACGGGTGTTCGCAGAGCGCGAACGGCGCGGACTAGTATGAACGTCTTTTGCAGTCGCTTCAAGGGGTTGCGCCGGAAGGGCCGTTTCTGCGGGCGCGCAACGGGTCATCCCCTGGAAATTCGCGGCAAATATAGAGTCGCGGGCGCGGGCGCTGCGGCCATTGATTTGTCGGCCGCACGTGCCAATATCGACAGCTTGAAATCCCCCGGACGGGGCGGAGGAAATGATGTCATTCGATCAGGGTAACCGCTGGACCGCACGGGCGACGATGCCGCAAGTCGGCATCGATGTCGGCCTTCGCGACTACATGCTGAAGGTCTACAACTACATGGCCGGCGGCCTCGCGATCACCGGCGCCGTCGCCTACGTCGCCGCGGTGAGCGGGCTCTATCAGGCGATCTTCGGCACCGCGCTCTACTGGGTCGTGATCTTCGCGCCCTTGGGCCTCGTGCTGCTCTTGAGCTTCCGCATCCAGAAAATGAGCCTCGGCGCGGCGCAGCTCACATTCTGGGCCTATGCCGGCCTCGTCGGACTGTCCTTGTCCGGCCTCTTCATCGTCTATACCGGCGCCAGCATCGCGCAGACCTTCTTCATCACCGCCGCGACCTTCCTGGCGATGAGCATTTACGGCTATACGACGAAGACCGATCTGATGCGCTTCGGCTCGTTCCTGTTCATGGGGCTGATCGGCGTCGTCATCGCCGGCCTGGTCAACATGTTCCTGCGCTCGCCCGGCCTTCAGTTCGCGATCTCGATCATCGGCGTCCTGGTGTTCGTGGGATTGACCGCCTGGGACACGCAGCGCATCAAGGAGATGTATTGGGAAGGCGACAGCTCGGTCGTGGCCGGCAAGAAGGCCATCATGGGCGCGCTGAAGCTCTATCTCGACTTCATCAACCTGTTCGTCCTCATCATGCAGCTCACGGGGCAGCGGCGCGACTGAGTTTTTCCCGCGCGCGAAGCCCGGCTTTGCAAAGGACCCGCGGGACTGCCTCGCGGGTCCTTTCTCTTTGCCCCCGCCGATCGTGAAAATCAGCTTGCCCGCCGCTTGGTTGCGAATTATGGGAATGCGACCCCGGCGGGCATGAGCCCGCCTCTTTCCCTCGCAAGGAGCGAGCAAAGCATGAGCGATGCCGTGAGCGTGCTCGGCATGTCCGGAAGCCTGCGCAAGGCCTCCTACAACACGGCGGCGCTGCGCGCGGCGGGCGAGCTGCTGCCCGACGGCATGACGCTCGAAACCGCCGACCTTCGCGATCTCCCGCATTACGACGACGACGTGCGGATGAAGGGCTATCCGCCGGTCGTGCAGCATTTCCGCGACCGCATCAAGGCCGCCGACGCGATCCTGTTCGTGACGCCCGAATATAATTACTCGGTCTCGGGCGTCTTGAAGAACGCGATCGACTGGGCCTCGCGCCCGCCCGATCAGCCGTTCAACTGGAAGCCCTGCGCCATCATCAGCGCCTCGGGCAGTCTCTTGGGCGGCGTGCGCGCGCAGTATCACCTGCGCCACATGTGCGTCTCGCTCAACTGCTTTCCCTTGAACGCGCCGCAGGTCTACATCACCGAGGCGCCCAAGAAATTCGACGCCGAGGGCCGCCTCACCGATCCGGCCGCGCGCGATCTCATCAAGCAGCTCATGGCCGAGCTCAAGAACTTCACGCTCCGCTGGAAGCGCGGCGCCGGCGCCGCCTGAGCCGTCGCGCGCGGCCCGCGTGGCACCGCTCACGCTTTTCCTCGCCGCGCTCGGCGTCTTCGCCGGCGGCGCGGTCAAGGGGCTCGCGGCGCTCGGATTGCCGCTCGTCGCGATCCCGCTCGTGACGCTCGTCGTCGGCTTGAAGCAGGCGGTGGCGCTTCTCGTCGTGCCGATGATCGTCTCGAATTTCGTGCAGAGCTTTCAGGGCGGCAATTTCCGCGCGAGCCTCGGCGAGTTCCGCGTGCTGGCGCTCGTCGTGTTCGTCTTCGCGCTCGCCGGCACGCAGCTTCTCGTGCGCCTGCCGCAGCGCGCGCTCGAGCTTGCATTGGGCTCGGCGCTCATCGCACTGCCGCTCGTCCTGCATTTCCGCCCGGGCATCGCCGTCAGCCCGGCGCAGCGCCGCTGGGCCGATCCGGCGGTCGGCGTCATCGCCGGACTTTTGGGCGGCATCGCCGCCTATTACGGGCCGCCGCTGATGATCTATCTGCTCGGCATGCGCTTGCCGAAGGACCGCTTCGTCTCCGCCATTTCGCTGCTCTACTGGATTGCCGGGCTCGGACTTTTCATCGGCGTTTACGCGTCCGGCATCGGCGATCTGTCGCTCTTCGTCTATTCGGTCCTCATGCTCGTGCCGACCGGCATCGGCATGTGGCTTGGACAGCGCGTCCAGCTTCGCCTGAGCGAGGCGGCGTTCGGCCGGCTCATCCTCTGGGTCTATCTCGCGACCGGCGCCACATTTCTCATTTCCGCCGCGGCGTGAGGATCAGCCGGCGCGGGCGAGCTTCAGCCACTCCTCTTCGAGAGCGTCGTGACGCCGAGCTCTTTCGCTTTCACGGCCTTCGATCCGGCGTCCGCGCCGACCACGACATAGTCGGTCTTGCTCGAGACGCTCGAGGTGACGTTGGCGCCCAGCGCCTCGGCGCGGCTCTTCGCTTCCGAGCGCGACATCGCCTCGAGCGTGCCGGTGAAGACGATGGTCTTGCCGGCGAGCGGCGATGCGCGCGCTGCCTGCGGCGCTTCGTAATCGGCGATGCGCACGCCTGCCTCGCGCAGATCGTCGAGCACCTTGCGGTTGTGCCGCTCGGCGAAGAACCCGACGATATCGGCCGCCATGTCCGCGCCGATGCCGTGGATGTCCTCGAGCTCGCGCCGCGCGTCGCTGTCGGGCTCGCCCGCTTCTTCCATCGCCTTGCGCCAGCGCGCGAACGAGCGGTAGTGCCGCGCCAGAAGCTTCGCCGTCGCCTCGCCGACCTGGGGAATGCCGAGCGCGTAGATGAACCGGTCGAGCGCGATCTCGCGCCGTGCCCTGATGGCGTCGACGAGCTTCCGCGCGCTCACCTCGCCCCAGCCTTCGCGCTCCTCGAGCTGTTCGGCCTTCAGGCGGAAGATGTCGGCGGGCGTTTGGACGAGCTTGTCGTCCCAGAATTCCTGCACGTGCTTGTCGCCCATGCCCTCGATGTCGAACGCGTCGCGCGACACGAAATGCCTCAAGCGCTCGACCGCCTGCGCCGGGCAGATGAGTCCGCCGGTGCAGCGCCGCGCCGCCTCGCCCTCCTCGCGCACGGCAAGGCTGTTGCACTCCGGGCAGCGCGTCGGGAATTCGTAAGGCTTGCTGCCGCGCGGCCGGCGCGCCGTCACCACCGATACGACCTGCGGGATCACGTCGCCGGCGCGCTGGATGATGACCGTGTCGCCGATCGCGGATGTCCTTGCGCGCGATCTCGTCCTCGTTGTGCAAGGTCGCGTGCTGCACCACGACGCCGCCGACCGTGACCGGCTCGAGATCGGCGACCGGCGTCAGCGTGCCGCGCCGCCCGACCTGGATGCGGATGTCCTTGACGACGGTCTGCGCCTGCTGCGCCGGGAATTTGTGCGCGATCGCCCAGCGCGGCGCGCGCCAGACGAAGCCCAAGCGCGCTCTCGAGGTCGAGGTCGTTGACCTTGTAGACGACGCCGTCGATGTCGTAGGGGAGCTTCGCGCGCTCCTCGCCGGTCTTGCGGTGAAATTCGAGAAGCGCATCGACGCCGCGGCACAGCTTCGACAGCGGATTGACGGCGAAGCCCCACTGCTTGAGCTTGCGCAGCGCTTCCTCGTGCGTCTTGGCGAAAGGCTGGCTCGCCTCGCCCCAGGCATAGGCGAAGAATTTGAGCGGCCGCCGCGCGGTGATGCCGGGATCGAGCTGGCGCAAGCTGCCGGCCGCGGCGTTGCGCGGATTGGCGAAGACCGGCTCGCCCGCCTTCTCGCGCTCCTCGTTCAGGGCGAAGAAGCCCGGATGCTCCATATAAACCTCGCCGCGCACCTCGATCACCGCGGGCCAGCCGTGGCCCTCGAGCTCCTTCGGCACGGTCTTGAGCGTGCGGACATTCGCCGTCACGTCCTCGCCGACGACGCCGTCGCCGCGCGTCGCCGCGAGCACGAGCTTGCCGCGCTCATAGCGGATCGAGGCGCGACAGCCCGTCGATCTTGGGCTCGGCCATGACCTCGATCGTTGTCCTCCTCGACGCGCGCGATGTCGGCGGGCGCCTTGAAGAAATTGCGGATGGTGCGGAAGAAGGCGCGCACCTCGTCGTCGTCGAACGCGTTGTCGAGCGACAGCATCGGCGTCGGGTGGCGCACCTTGGCGAAGCCCGCGGCCGCCGCCGCGCCGACGCGGCGCGACGGGCTGTCGGCGCGGACGAGGGCCGGGAAGCGCTTCTCGATCGCGTCGTTGCGCCGCCGCAGCGCGTCGTAATCGGCGTCCGAGATCTCCGGCGCGTCCTTCTCGTAATAGAGCCGGTCGTGATGCGCGATCGCGGCGGCGAGCCGCTTCAGCTCGGCCTTGGCCTCGGCCTCGGTCGAGCGCCGATGCGGCGCGCGTGGCCGCGTCCTTGGCGCTCATTGCGCGGCGCCGGCGATGAGGCTCGCCGCGGCGGCGCGCGCCTCGGCCGTGATCGACGCGCCCGACAGCATGCGCGCGATCTCCTCGCGCCGCGCGCCCGCGTCGAGCGCCTCGACGCGCGTCGCGGCGCCGCGCTTGCCGGCGGCCTTGACGACGCGCCAATGGTGCGCGCCGCGCGCCGCCACCTGCGGCGAATGCGTGACGACCAGCACCTGCAGGTCGCGGCCCGAGGCGATGCAGCCGCTCGCCGACCGCGGCCGCGGCCGCGCCGCCGATGCCGCTATCGACCTCGTCGAACACCAGCGTCGGCACCGACGAGGTGCTGCGCCAGCACGACCTTGAGGGCGAGCATGAAGCGCGACAGCTCGCCGCCCGAGGCGATCTTGGCGAGCGGCCCTGCCGGCACGCCGGGATTGGTCGCGACCTCGAAGTGCACGCGCTCGGCGCCGCCCGCGCCCCAATCCGCCTCGTCGAGCGGTTCGAGGATCGGTGGCAAAGCGCGCCTTCTCGAGCTGGAGCGGCGGCAGCTCCTTCATCACCGCCGCGTCGAGCGCGCGCGCCGCGCGGCGGCGGAGCTGGCCCAGTTTCCCGGCGGCCGCGACGTAATCCGTCGCGCGCCTCGGCGGCGCGGCGGTCGAGCGCCTTCAACCGGTCGCCGCCGTCGTCGAGCGTCGCGATCGCCTGCGCGAGCGCCGCGCGCCGCTGCGGCAGATCGTCGACCGCGATGCCGTGCTTGCGCGCCGCCGCGCGCAGCGCGAAGAGCCGTTCCTCGATACGCTCGAGCCCGGACGCGCCGCTGCCGAGCGCGCGCGCCTCGGATGTGAGCGCGGCGATCGCCTCGCGCGTTTCGAGCGCGGCGCGGTCGAGTGCCGCGCCCGCCGCGTCGAGCCGGCCCATGGCCTTGTCGCGCAATCGTTCGAGCGCGCGCTGGGCCTGGCCGAGCGCGCGTTCGGCGCCGCGCTCGCCCTCGAGCTCGCGCAGCGCGGCCTCGACCGCTTCCTCGATCCGCTCGCGATTCATGAGGAGCGCGCGCTCCTCGGCGAGGCTCTGCTCCTCGCCCGCCTTGGGGTCGAGCGCGTCGAGCTCGGCGAGCGCATGGCGCAGGTAGTCCTCCTCGGCGCGCGCCTTGGCGAGCGCGCCTTCGGCGTCGGCGCGTTCCTTGACGAGCGCGCGCCAGGTGCGCCAGGCGCGCTCGGCCGCCTCGAGCGCCGCGCCATGTCCGCCAAAGTCGTCGAGCGCGATGCGGTGAGTCGCCGGGTCCATGAGGCCGCGCTCGGCGAACTGCGCCTCGATCTCGATCAGGCTCTCGCCGACCTGGCGCATCAGTCCGACGCTCGCCGGCTGGTCGTCGATGAAGGCGCGGCTGCGCCCGTCGGCGCCGAGATTGCGGCGCAGGACGAGCGTGTCGCCGGTGGCGGCAAGGCCGGCGTCGGCGATGAGCGCGCGCGCCGCATGGTCCGGCGCCAGCGCGAACTCGGCGCTGACCACCGCCTGCTCGGCGCCGCCGCGCACCAGCGCGCTGTCCGCGCGCATGCCGAGCGCCAGGCCCAGCGCGTCGAGCAGGATCGATTTGCCGGCGCCGGTCTCGCCGGTCAGCACGCATAGTCCCGGCCGGAAGCTCACTTCGAGCCGGTCGATCAGGACGACATCGCGAATGGTGAGGCCGAGCAGCATGAACGCGCCGGCAATGATAGCGGTTGCGCGTCGCCAAGGCCACGCGCTGGCGGGGCGCGCCGCTGCGACTCGAAAAGTCTAGAACACCCAATCGAAGACGCGCGCGAACCAGCCTCTTTGCGAGCTCGCGACGGCCGGCCCGCCGCCGTTCGTCACCAGCGCATAGGTGTCCTCGTACCAGCGGCTCCCCGGGTAGTTGTAGCCGAGCACCGCCGCGGTGCGCCGCGCCTCGTCCGAGAGGCCCGAGCGCCAGATAGCATTCGGTCAAGCGCTCGAGCGCCTCGGGCACATGCGTCGTCGTCTGGTAGTCCTCGATCACGCGCTTGAACCGGTTGATCGCGGCGAGATAATCGCCGCGGCCTTCGTACCAGCGGCCGATATCCATCTCCTTCCCGGCCAAATGGTCGCGCGCCAGGTCCATCTTGAGCCGCGCGTCGCGGGCATATTTCGTGTCGGGAAAACGCCGCGCCACTTCGCCGAGCGCGTTCATCGCCTGCTGCGTCATTTTCTGATCGCGGCCCACGTCGGTGATCTGGATGTAGTAGTCGAGCGCCTTCAGGTACCAGGCGTAGGCGACGTCGCGATGGCCGGGATGGAGCTGGATGAAGCGGTCGGCGGCGACGATCGAATCGTCGTACTTGCCCTGCTGATAGAGCGTATAGGCGGACATGAGTTGCGCCTTGGTCGCCCAGACCGAGTAGGGATGCTGCCGGTCGGTCTCGTCGAAATCCTTCACCGCCTTCGTGTAATCGGCGTCCTGCAGCTCGTCCATCGCGCTGTTGTAGAGATCCTCGACCGGCCGCTCGACATACTCGTCCTTCTTCGTCGGCGCACGACGCGAGCGCCAGCGCGGCGATGGCAAGAACGGCCAGTTGCGGCAATCGGACCATGGACGGAAACCCCAAAATCCCGCGCGTTATAACACGGGGCCCGGGGCTCGGGCGATGATTAGGAGGATCAGGCGGTGGCGCGGTGCGGCGCGTCTTGCCACGCGGTCGCGCGCTCGGTCTCGAGGGTCGTGAAGCGCCACGCCGAGGCGTCGGCGAAGAGCCGCTGCAGCAATCGGCGGTTGAGCGCGTGGCCCGAGCGGTGCCCCGTGAAGCGGCCGATGATCGGCCCGCCGGCGAGATAGAGATCGCCCATCGCGTCGAGCACCTTGTGGCGCACGAACTCGTCGCGATAGCGCAGCCCTTCCTTGTTCATGACGCCGTCTTCGCCGATGACGACGGCGTTGTCGAGCGATCCGCCGAGCGCCAGACCGGCGGCGCGCATCTGCGCGACCTCGTCGAAAAAGCCGAAGGTGCGGGCGCGCGCGATGCGGCGCTTGAAGTTCTCGGGATCGGGCGCCACGGCGAGGCGCTGCCGGCCGACCGTGCCCGACGCGAAGTCGATGACGAAGCTCAGCGAGAAGCCGTCCGCGGGCTCGAGCGCGGCCTCGGCGCCGTCGCCGGCGACGCGGACCCGCTGCAAAATCTCGATGGCGCGGCGCGGCGCATTCTGCTCGACGATGCCGGCGCGCTCGATCAACGAGACGAAGGGCGCGGCGCTGCCGTCCATGGCCGGGACTTCCGCGCCGTCGAGCTCGACGAGCGCGTTGTCGATCTCGAGACCGGCGAACGCCGCCATGAGATGCTCGACCGTGCCGACCGAAACGCCGTTCTCGGCCAGCGTGCTGCACAGGCACGACGGAACGAGATTGCGCCAGGTGGCGGCGATCGCTACGCCCGCGTCAGTGCGGCGGAACGAAATCCCGGCGTCGATCGCCGCCGGATGCAAGATCATCGTGATGGGATGGCCCGAATGGAGGCCGACGCCCGCGCACCGAACGGCGCTCTTCAGGGTCTTTTGGCGGGCCGCGCGCGTCCGATCCATGGGCAGGGTTACTGCTCGTCTTGGTAAAGTTCGATGCCCACCAGTATCAGGCGATGTTGCTCTGCACAAATCACTCTTTGTTTCAGATTATTTCAGTGAAGTGTCAAGATATTTCAATAAGTTACATCAATGGACGATGATGAACCAATCGGCGCTCACATGCGCCGCGGGGACGGCGTGCAGAACCATTTCGTTGCTGCCGTAATGGATAACGGCATCGCCCGCGGCATCGCTCGTGACGCCGGCGAGGCGTAGCGCCCGTGATATTCAGGTCGGGCATGAGGCCGTCGCGCAGCACGGAAAACCCCGCGCCGCCATTAAGCTTGTCCCCGCCGGTGCCGCCGATGAGGAGCGCGTCCGCGCTCGCGGCGGTGAGCGTCGCGTATTGCTGGCCCGACCAACGATGAGCGTGGACATGCGCCTTCCCCCCAAGATGCTGCGAAGGGGCGTGGCGTAACAGCCGGTCGGGTGCCGGCGCCTATGTCATTTTTGGGGCAGCGCGTCGTCCCCGTTTTCGCGGGGACGACGCGAGGCGGCCTCAGTTCGCTTGACGGCGCAGGAAGGCCGGGATGTCGAGCACGTCCTCGTCGCTCCGCGCCGGGCTGATGCGGTCGGCCGGATCGGCCGCGCCCAAACGCGGCGGCGCCGATGCGGGCGCCACGCGCGGCGCCGGCGTTTCGTCGCGCTTCATGAGACGCCCGGCGTTGGTGACGCGCTCGAACAGGGTCGGCATGCGGCTCTTGGGCTTTGCCGCCTGCTTATCGGCAGCGGGGGCGGGCGGCGGCGCCATGGGCGTGCGCGCCGCCGGCGGCTCGGCCGGCTTCGGCGGGTCGAACGGCTTCGGCGCAACGAAGCCCGCGCGCTCGACCGCCGCCTGCTCGGCCGCCGCGACGTGCGGCGGATCGGGCTCGATCGCGAACGAAGCGGCAGCAGGCGCGGGCGCGGCGGCATGCGCCGGTGCCGCGACAGGCGCCGAGGCCATCGCCGGCTCGACCTTGTGCGCGGCGTCGCCAAGGGCCTTCCCTCCGTTCTCGCGCCCGCGGTCGCTGACGAGGCTGATGATCGGCCGCGGCTCGCGCATGCCTTCATGGTCGATGCCGGTCGCCACCACGGAAATGCGCATGTGCCCTTCGAGCTTGTCGTCGAAGGTCGAGCCGAAGATGATGTTGGCGTCGGGATCGACCTCCTCGCGGATGCGGTTCGCCGCCTCGTCGACCTCGAACAGCGTCATGTCGAGCCCGCCGGTGACGTTGATGAGGACGCCGCGCGCGCCCTTCATCGACACGTCCTCCAACAGCGGGTTCGAGATCGCGGCCTCGGCCGCGTCGATCGCGCGCCGGTCGCCGTCGGCCTCGCCGGTGCCCATCATCGCCTTGCCCATCTCGCTCATCACCGCGCGGATGTCGGCGAAATCGAGATTGATGAGGCCCGGCATGACCATGAGGTCGGTGACGCCGCGCACGCCCGAGGCGAGCACGTCGTCCGCCATCTTGAAGGCATCGGCGAAGGTCGTGCGCTCGTTCGCCACCCGGAACAGGTTCTGGTTCGGGATGATGATGAGGGTGTCGACGAATTTCTGCAGCTCCTCGATGCCGGATTCGGCAAGCCGCATGCGGTGCGTCCCTTCGAAGTGGAAGGGCTTGGTGATGACGCCGACGGTGAGGATGCCGGCCTCGCGCGCGGCGCGCGCGATGACCGGGGCCGCGCCCGTTCCGGTGCCGCCGCCCATGCCGGCGGTGATGAACACCATGTTCGAGCCGTCGAGCGCGTTCATGATTTCCTCGAGCGCCTCTTCGGCGGCGATGCGGCCGATCTCGGGCCGCGAGCCCGCGCCCAATCCGCGCGTGACGCCCACGCCCAATTGGATCCGCCGCTCGGCGAGCGATTGCCGCATCGCCTGCGCGTCGGTGTTGCACACGATGAATTCGCAGCCGTTCAGGCCCGAGCGCACCATGTTGCTCACGGCATTGCCGCCGGCGCCGCCGACGCCGACGACCGTGATGCGCGGCTTCAGTTCTTCGTCTTCATCCGGAATGCTGAGGTTCAGGCTCATCTCTTTTCTCCGATCCTTCTCCGCGTTACTCCGTCCCGGCGGCGCGGGACGGTCCCCATTCAGAAATACTCACGAATCCAGTGGCCGAACCGGCCCAGGAAGCCGTCCGGCTCGTCCGTCAGCGCGCGACCGTGCCGCGGGATCTCCGCGCGTTCGGAAAGGGCGAAATGCACGAGCCCCGCGGTCGTCGCGAAGGCCGGGCCGTTCGTAGCCTCGGCGAGCCCCGCGATGCGGAGGGGCTTGCCGATGCGAATCTGCTTGTCGAGGATGAGCGCGGCCAATTCGCGCGTCCCCGGGAGCTGCGAGGCGCCGCCCGTCAGCACGATGCGGCGGCCGACGATCTTGTCGAAGCCCGAGGCCTCGATGCGGTCGCGCACCAGCTCGAGCGTCTCCTCGACGCGCGGCGCGATGATGCCGACGAGCAGCGACTTCGGCACGTGGTTGGCGTTGCCGTCGTCGTCCTCGCCGACCTGCGGCACCGAGATCGTCTCGCGCTCGTCCGAAGGCGAGGCGATGGCGCTGCCATAGAGCGTCTTCATGCGCTCGGCATGGACGATCGGGGTCGAGAGCCCGCGCGCGATGTCGTTGGTGACGTGGACGCCGCCCACAGGCACGTTGTCGGTGAAGACGAGATTGCCGTCGAAGAACACGGCGATGGTCGTGGTGCCGCCGCCCATGTCGACGACGGTGACGCCCAATTCGCTCTCGTCCTCGACGAGTGCGGCAAGCCCCGCGGCATAGGGGCTGACGACGACGGCCGCGATCTCGAGATGGCAGCGGCCGATGCAGCTCGTGAGGTTCTGGATGCCCGACGCGGCCGCCGTCACGATGTTCATGTTGACGGCGAGGCGCTGGCCGAACAGGCCGCGCGGATCGCGGATGCCGCGGCTGCCGTCGATCGAGAATCCGACCGGCACGGAATGAAGCACGGTGCGGTCCGACGGCTCCTTGAGGCGATAGCCCAATTCCAGCACGCGGCGCATGTCGCGGTCGGCGATCTCGCGGCCGTTGATCGCGGTCTCGGCCTTGACGAGGCGCGAAGCGCCGAATCCGCCCGAGATGTTGACGACGATATCGACGATCTGCTCGCCGGCCATCTGCTCGGCGGCGTTGACGGACGTCGCGATCGAATGGCTCGCCGCGTCGATGTCGACGATGACGCCATTCTTCACGCCGCGCGCGATCTGGTGGCCGATGCCGACGATGCGCGGCGTGGCGCCGTCGCGCTTGGCGATGAAGCAGCACGTCTTGGTGGTGCCGATATCGACCGCGGCGACGAGGCCGCTCGGGGTGAGGGGCTTCGTCATGCCGGATGGCCCCCCGCCTTGCCTTTCTTCGCCGGCACCGCCTTCGCGGGCTCCGCCGGCAGGCGCAGCACGAGCCGGTCGGGCAGCCGCATGTCGACCGCGACGACGTTGCGCTCGAGCAGGCTTTGCGCGCGATCGAGTTGCGCCAAGCGATGCCACGCCGCGCCGGGGTCGTCTTCCGGAAGAGCCACGTCGATGCCGCTGTCGAACCGCAGGTTCCAGCGCCGGCCGCCGACGCGCACCGCCGCCGCCACGTGCGGGTAGAGCGCGGGCTCGCTCGCGAGCATGGCGAGAAGGGAGGCGCCGAGCTTCGGCGCGTCGTCGCCGACGAGCACGACGAGCGCGCCATAGGCATCGGGCTTTTCGCCGGCGAGCACCGTGCCGTCGTCGGCGACGAGCGCGAGCTGGCCCTGGCGCTGCCACAGCGCGAGCGGATGCCGCTCGACGAGCCGCACGAACAGCGTGTCGGGCAAGAGCCGCTCGATCTCGGCGCTGCGCACCCACGGCAGCGCCTCGATCCGCGCCTTCGCCGCGGCCAGATCGACGCCGAGGATCGGCGCGCCGCGCGTGACGCCAAGCGCCGCCAGGATCGCCTGCCGGTCCTCGCGCTCGCGCCCCACGACGGACACGTTCTCGACCGCGAAGCCGACCGATTTTCCCGCGCGCGCGGCATGCGCGTCGATGGCGGCCATCGCTTGCGCGACCATCCCCGTGCGCGCGAGCCACCAGCCGCCGGCGCTGAACAGCGCGATCGCCGCGGCGAGCCCGCCGGCGATGACGGCCCTGCGCCTGAGGCGGCGCGCCGGCCGCTGCCGCGGCGGCGTCGTGGCGGGATCGCGGCGCTTCAGGAATTGCATGCCGCGTTCTCCACCATCCAGCGCACCAGCTCGGCGAAACTGAGCACCCGCATGCTGCGCGATCTCGGGCACGAGCGAGGTCGGCGTCATGCCGGGCTGCGTGTTGACTTCGAGCAGCACCATGCGGCCGGGCTCGCCGGCGGTATCGTCGTAGCGCAGGTCGCTTCGGCTAACGCCGCGGCAGCCGAGCGCCTGGTGCGCGCGGCGCGCGATGTCGAGCGCGGCGCGATAGGCCGCGTCATGGATCGGCGCCGGCATCACATGCACCGAGGCGCCCGGCGCGTATTTCGCGGTGTAGTCGTAGAAATGCCCGGGCGCCGGCCTGATCTCGAGCGCGCCCAGGGCGCGGTCGCCCATCACCGCGACGGTGATCTCGCGCCCGGGCACATAGCGCTCGACCATGACGCGCGCGCCATAGCGCCAGTCGTCGCCTTCGCCCGCCCAGTTGTCGCCGCAGCGCACGATGCGCACGCCGACGCTCGAGCCCTCGTTCAAGGGCTTCACCACGAACGGGCGCTGCATCGGATCGCCCTTGGCCAGATCCGCGCGCTCGAGCACCACGCTTTCGGCGAGCGGCAATCCGGCGGCGGCGAAGACGGCCTTCGCGAGCGGCTTGTCCATCGCCACGGCCGAGGCGACGACGCCCGAATGCGTATAAGGGATGCGGAGCAATTCCAGCACGGCCTGCACCGTGCCGTCCTCGCCGCCGCGGCCGTGCAGCGCGTTGAAGACCGCATCGGGCTTGGGCGTGAGCGCCGCCATGAGCGCCGCGAGATCGCGCGACGCGTCGATCCTGCTGACGCGATAGCCCAGGCTTTCGAGCGCATCGGCGCAGGCGCGGCCCGAGACGAGCGAGACCTCGCGCTCGGCCGACCATCCGCCCATGAGCACGGCGACGCTCTTCATGCGCCGCCTCCCGCCACGCCGATGCGGCGGATTTCCCAGGCGAGCTCGATGCCGGTCTTGTCGCGCACGCGGCTGCGCACCTCCTCGCCGAGCCCCTCGATATCGGCCGCGGTCGCGTCGCCGGTGTTGATGAGGAAATTGGCGTGCTGCTCCGACACCATGGCGCCGCCGCGCTTCAAGCCGCGGCAGCCGGCGCGGTCGATCAGCTCCCACGCCTTTTCGCCCGGCGGATTGGCGAAGGTCGAGCCGCCGGTGCGCGCGCGAATGGGCTGCGTCGCTTCGCGCGCCGCCTGGATTTCCGCCATGCGCCGGCCGATCGCATCCTTGGCGCCGGCTTGCCCGCGGAAACGCGCGGCGACGAAGATCCAATCCTCGGGCGCATCGCAATGGCGATAGGAGAGACCAAGCTCGGCGCAGGTGAGCACATGGCGACCGCCGCCGGCGTCGAGCGCTTCGGCGTCGATCAGCACATCCTTGAACTCGCTGCCATAGGCGCCGGCATTCATGCGCAGCCCGCCGCCGACCGTGCCGGGAATGCCGCACATGAATTCGAGGCCGGCGATCCCCGCCATGCCGGCGGTGATCGCCACGTTGAGGTCGAGCGCGCCGGCCCCGGCGGCGACGGTCGTGCCTTCGGGCTCGATCTCGACGAAGCCGCGGCCGAGCCGCACCACCACGCCCGGCACGCCGCCGTCGCGCACCAAAAGATTGGACGCGACGCCGATCACCGTGACGGGAACGTCCTTCGGCTTTTGCGCGAGAAAGCTCGCGAGGTCGTCGACGTCGGCGGGGCGGAACAGCACTTCGGCCGGGCCGCCGGCGCGGAACCACGTCACCTGCGCCAAGGGCGCGTTCTCGCTCAAGCGCCCGCGCACCGGCGGCAGACGCGCGATGAGGCGGGGGCGGGCGAGTTCGGCGGCCATCATGCGCGCGCTCCCCGCCGCGCCGGCCGCAGCCGCTCGAGCTCTTCCGGCAACGCCTGCGCCCAGTTCGTGATCGAGCCGGCGCCGAGGCAGACGACGAAATCGCCCGGCTGCGCCAGATCCGCGATCTGCGCCGCCAGCTCGGTGGACGCTGCGAGCGGGAGCGCGTTGCGATGGCCGCGCGCGCGCAGGCCTGCGACCAGCGCGTCGCGGCTCACGCCCTCGATCGGCGCCTCGCCCGCCGGATAGATGTCGGCGACGAGCACCGTGTCGGCATCGTTGAAGCAGGTGCAGAACTCGGCGAAGAGATTGGCGACGCGGGTGAAGCGGTGCGGCTGGACGACGGCGATGACGTTGCCGCTCGTGGCGCTCCGCGCCGCGCGCAGCACGGCCGCGATCTCGACCGGATGGTGGCCGTAATCGTCGATGATGGTGACGCCGTTCCACTCGCCGGTCTTGGTGAAGCGGCGGCGCACGCCCTTGAAGCTCGCGAATGCGGCGCGCACCGTGTCGTCGTCGAGACCCATCTCGTCGGCGACGGCGACGGCGGCCAGCGCGTTCTGCACGTTGTGCTCGCCGTACATCGGCAGGAACAGCCGCTCGATGGTGCGGCCGCGCTCGCTGAACCGGTCGCTGATCTGCGCATCGAAGCGCGCCCCGTCGCGGCCCATCGTGACGTCGATCGCGCGCACGTCGGCCTGCGGCGTCAGGCCATAGGTCACGACGCGGCGCTCGGACAGGCGCGGGATCATGCCCTGCACGACCGGATGGTCGAGGCACAGGATGGCGAAGCCATAGAACGGGATGTTCGACACGAAGCTCTCGAACGCCTGCTGCAGCGCCTCGAAAGTGCCGTAGAAATCGAGATGCTCGGGATCGATGTTGGTGACGATGGCGATGGTCGAGGGCAGCTTGACGAAGGTGCCGTCGCTTTCGTCCGCCTCGACCACCATCCAGTCGCCGGTGCCGAGCCGCGCGTTGGTGCCGTAGGCGTTGATGATGCCGCCGTTGATCACGGTCGGATCGAGCTTCGCCGTGTCGAGCAGGTGGCCGACGAGCGAGGTCGTCGTCGTCTTGCCGTGCGTGCCGGCGACCGCGATCGCCCATTTGAGGCGCATCAGCTCGCCCAGCATCTCGGCGCGGCGCACCACCGGCACGAGGCGCGCGCGCGCCGCGTCGATCTCGGGATTGCCGTGCTTCACCGCCGACGACACGACGACGACCTGCGCGGTCCCGAGATTCTCGGCGCGGTGGCCGATCGCAACGGGAATGCCGAGCGCTTGCAGGCGGCGCACGTTGCCGCCGTCGGCTGACGTCGCTGCCCTGCACGGAGTAGCCGAGATTGTGCAGGATCTCGGCGATGCCGCTCATGCCGATGCCGCCGATGCCGACGAAATGGATCGTGCCGATGTCGAGCGGCAGCGCCCTCATGCGGCGTGCTCCCGCGGCAGCGAGTGTCCGTTGCTGCCGCCCGCGGCTTCGGCGACGAGGTCGGCAAGCCGCGCCGCCGCATCGGCGCGGCCCATGCGGTGCGCGGCGGCCGCGGCGGCGGCGAGGCGCTCGGGCGCGGCGACGAGCGCTGCGATCTCGACGGCGAGGTCCTCCGGCGTGAACGCGGTCTCGGGCGTGACCCACGCCGCACCGGCTGCGGCGAGCGCGCGCGCGTTGGCGCTCTGGTGATCGTCGGCGGCGTGGCGATAGGGCACGAGGATCGCGGGGCGCCCGATCGCCGTCAGCTCGGCGACGCTCGAGGCGCCGGCGCGCGAGATCACCAGGCTCGCCTGCGCCAGCCGCGCCGGCACGTCGTCGAAGAAGGATGATATCTCGGCCGCGATGCCCGCCTGTTCATGCGTGCGCCGCACCGCGGCAAGGTCCTCGCTGCGCGCCTGCTGCATCACGGCGAAGCCGCCGGCGCAACTCCGGCGCGAGACGCGCGAGCGCCGCCGGCACGACCGTGCTCAGGATGCGCGCGCCTTGGCTCCCGCCCATCACCAGCACGCGGATCGGGCGATCGGGCGCGGGCGCCACGTAAGGCGTGCGCCGCTCGGCCACGATCGCCGGGCGCACGGGATTGCCGGTCTCGACGACGCGGCCGCCGCGCGCGAGGCGCAAACCGCCCACTTCGGCGAACGATGTCGCGATCGCGCCGACGCGCGGCGCAAGAAGCCGGTTGGCGCGGCCGAGGATCGCGTTCTGCTCGTGCACGACCGTGGCGATGCCTTGGCGCGCCGCCGCCAGCATGGTCGGCACCGACGGGTAGCCGCCAAATCCGACCACCGTCGCCGGCGCCAGCATGCGCAAGAGTCGTCCCGCCTCGATCGTGCCGAGCGCCATGTCGGCGAGCGCCGTCACCTTGCCGACGAAGCCCACGTCGAGACGCCCGGCGCGGATGCGGTGGACGGCGACGTCGGGTGCCTTGTCGCCGAACGCCTGGCCGCGCCGGTCGGTGACGAGCGCGACCTTGAAGCCGCGCGCCAGAAGCTCGCGCGCCAGCGCCTCGGCCGGGAACATGTGTCCGCCGGTGCCGCCCGCGGCGAGCACGATGGTGCGCGCGCTCATTCGCCGCCTCCATAGCGCCGCCGCGTCAGCGCCAGCGCCATGCCCATGCCGAGCGCCAAGGCGAGCATCGACGAGCCGCCATAGGAGATGAACGGCAAGGTCATGCCCTTGGTCGGCATGAGATGGAGGGTCGAGGCCATGTTGATGACGGCCTGGAGCCCGAACTGGACGAAAAGCCCGGTCGCGCCGAGGACGACGAACAGGTTGCCTTCCTGCATCAGGCGCGAGAAGCCGCGCAGCACGATGAAGGCGAACACGGCGACGACGGCGATGCAGACGACGACGCCCAGCTCCTCGCCGATCACCGCGAAGACGAAGTCGGCGTGCGCGTCGGGGAGATATTCCTTCACCGTTCCCTCGCCGGGACCGCGTCCCCACAACCCGCCGTTGCCGAACGCCTCAATCGAGCGGTCGACCTGGTAGCTGTCGCCGCTCGCCGGATCGAGGAAGCGGTCGATGCGACTGGTGACGTGCGGCAAGGTGAAATAGGCGCCGACGAGCCCCGCCGCGCCCGCGCCGAGACCGATGCCGACCCAGTAGAGCCGCAGGCCCGCGAGGAAGAACTGCACGAACCAGACCGCGGTGACGACCACCGCCATGCCGAGGTCGGGCTGTCGGATCAGGAGCGCGATCACGAGCGCATAAAGCGCGATCGCGATCCAATGGCCGGGGAAGCCGGGATTGAGCCGGTATTGCGCGAACAGCCAGGCCGAGACCACGGCGAAGCTCGGCTTCACGAACTCCGAAGGCTGGATCGAGATGCCCGGCACTTCGATCCAGCGCCGCGCGCCTTTGATCTCGACGCCGCCGACGAGCGTATAGGCGAGCGCCACGAACGAGACGATGAACACGATCGCGGCGATGCGGCGCACGCCGCGCGGGCTTTGCAGCGAGACGACGAACATCGTCAGCAGCGTCGCCGGCAGGAACGCGAAGAAGCGGTGCACGAAGTGCAGATTGTCGGCGCCGATCCGCACCGCCACGGCCGGGCTCGCCGCCATCACCATGAGCGCGCCCATGCCGATCAGCATGGCGAGCGCGAGGAGCGTCCAGCGATCGACCGTCCACCACCATTGCGCGATCGCGCTCTGATCGGTCCGGGCGAAGCTCATTGGCGCGCCCCCGGCAACGCTGCGACGAGACGGCGGAACGCGTCGCCGCGCGCCTCGAAATCGCTGAACTGGTCGAAGGAGGCGCAGGCCGGCGACAGCAGCACGGTTTCGCCCGCCCGTGCCGCCTTATGCGCCGCATGAAGCGCACGCTCGAGCGTGCCGCTCTCTTCGTAAGCGACCGCGCCCGAGAGCGTCGCCGCGAATTCCTGCGCCGCCGCGCCGATCAGGTAAGCCCTGCGGATGCGGGAGAAGGCCGCGCGAAGCGTGGTGATGCCGCCTTCCTTCGCCTGCCCGCCGGCGATCCAGTAGATGCGCTCGTAGCAGGCGAGCGCATTGCCCGCGGAATCGGCGTTCGTCGCCTTCGAATCGTTGACGTAGCGCACGCCGTCGATGACGGCGATCGTCTCCTGGCGGTGCGCGAGGCCGGCGAAGCTTTCGATCCCGGCGGCCGCTTCTGCGGCGGAAAGGCCGAGCGCGCGCACCGCGGCGAAGGCGGCCGCCGCGTTCTGCCAATTGTGCTGCCCGGGCAGGTGCTCGACCGTGCGCAGATCGAGAATGGCGCCGCGCCGCGCCATCCATGTCGTCGACGAGCCAGCCTCCGCGACGCCGAGACGCCGCCCGGCGCCGCGCGCGCGGCCGAGATCGGAATGACGCGCTGGCGCCGCAGCTTTGCCGCGATGCCGCGGCAGATCGCATCATCGATGCCGATGACGGCGAAGTGGCGCTCGCCCTGGCGCGCGAAGATGCGCTCCTTGGCGGCGATGTAGCCGTCCATGCCGCCGTGCCGGTCGAGATGGTCGGGCGTGATGTTGAGCAGCACGGCGACGTCGAAGGCGAGGCTCGGGCGTCAGCTCGAGCTGATAGGAGCTCATCTCGAGGACGTAGGTCCCGTCCGCGCCCAATGGCTCGAGCGCCAACGCCGGCACGCCGATATTGCCGCCGACGGCGACGCGCCGGCCGCTCGCCTGCAGGATGTGGCCGATGAGCGCGGTGGTGGTCGATTTGCCGTTCGTGCCGGTGATGCCGAGATAGCGCGCCGCGCGCTGGCTCAACGCCAAGAGCTCGATGTCGCCGATGATCGCGATGCCGGCTTCGCGGGCGCGCGCCGCGACCGGGTGCGGCGCCGGGAACGTGTGCGGAATGCCCGGCGAGAGCACCAGCGCGCGCACGTCCTTGAAATCGGCCGCGGCGAGATCGGCGAGCGGCACGCCCGCCGCTCGCGCCTCGGCGCGGCGCTTTGGCGCGTCGTCCCACGCCAGTACGCGCGCGCCGCCCCGTTGCAGCGCCAGCGCCGCGGCGAGGCCCGAGCGCGCGAGGCCCAGGACGGCGACGCTCTCGTTCCGGAAGTGGCCTGACCTCGATCATCGCCGTCACCTGAGCTTCAGGCTCGAGAGCCCGGCGATCGCCAGGATCGAGGCGATGATCCAGAAGCGGATCACGATGGTCGGCTCCTGCCAGCCCTTCTTCTCGAAATGGTGGTGCAGCGGCGCCATGCGGAAGACGCGCCGGCCGGTGAGCTTGAAGCTCGCCACCTGGACGATGACCGACACGGTCTCGAGCACGAACAGCCCGCCGATGATGGCGAGCACCAGCTCGTGCTTGGTGATGACGCTGACGACGCCCAAGGCGCCGCCGATCGCGAGCGAGCCGGTATCGCCCATGAAGACCATCGCCGGCGGCGCGTTGAACCACAGGAAGCCCAGGGCCGAGCCCACCATCGCGCCGCAGAACACGGCAAGCTCGCCGGTGCCGGCGACGTGGTTGATCTGCAGGTAATTGGCGAAGACGGCGTTGCCGACGAGATAGGAGATGAGCGCGAAGCACCCGGCGGCGATCATCGCCGGCACGATCGCGAGCCCGTCGAGCCCGTCGGTGAGGTTGACCGCGTTCGACGCGCCGGTCATCACCACGATCGCGACCGGCACGAACAGCCAGCCGAGATTGAAGAGCGCGCTCTTGAAGAACGGGATGGCGAAGGACGTGGCGAGCGTGCCGCGGGTCAGCCACATGATGGCGATGGCGCCGATGCCGCCGATCACGATCTCGGCCAGGAGCTTCGTGCGCCCCGGCACGCCGCGCGAGGAGCGCCGCGTCAGCTTCTGATAGTCGTCGAGAAAGCCGACCACGCCGAAGCTCGACGTGACGAACAGCGTCACCCAGACATAGCCGTTGGTGAGGTCGGCCCACAGCAGCGTCGAGACGATGAGCGCCAGCAGGATCAGCACGCCGCCCATGGTCGGCGTGCCCTTCTTCGAGACGAGATGGGTCTGCGGCCCGTCGATCCGGATGGGCTGGCCCTCGTGCTGCTTGCGCTTGAGCCAGGCGATGACGGAAGGCCCGAGCGCGAAGCTCAGGAACAGCGACGTCACCACCGCGCCGCCCGAGCGGAACGTGAGGTAGCGGAACAGATTGAACGGCTCGAACTGGTCGGAGAGCGGCGCCAGGATGTGATAGAGCATCGCCCTAGCCCTTCACCGCCGCGGCCGGCGCGCGGCTGCAGCAGCCGCGCCACCACCTCGCGCATGCGGCTGCCGTAGGAGCCCTTGACCGTGACGACGTCGCCGGCGTTGAGCCGCTCCGGCAGCAGCTCCGCCATCTCGGAGGCGGTCGCCGTGTAGCCGCCGCGCCGCCGCTTTCGGCAGCGCGTCGTAGAGCGTGCGCATGTCGTGGCCGACGGTGAAGACGAGATCGACATGGCCTCGGCGATGGGGCCGGCGAGCTCGGCATGGAGGCGGCGCGCGTCGGCGCCCAGTTCGAGCATGTCGCCGAGCACGGCGATGCGCCGCCCGCCTTTGCCCGGCTCGTTCGCGGCGAGCACGGCGAGCGCGGCGCGCGATCGAGGCGGGGCTGGCGTTGTAGCTCTCGTCGATGAGCTCGGCGGTGCCGCCGCCGGCAGTTCGATCCGGTGGCGCCGGCCGCGCCCGTCCATCGGCTCGATCGCGCCCAACGCCGCCGCCGCCGCGCCGACATCGCCGCCCGCCGCCTTGACCGCGGCCAGCACGGCGAGGCTGTTCATCACCCAATGACGGCCGGGGATGGCGACGCAGTAATCGACGATCTCGCCCATCACCGAGGCGGTGACGGCGCTCGCGGTCGCGTGCAGGTGGCAGTCGATGAGGCGCACGGCCGCATCGGCGTGGAGGCCGAAGCCGAAAATGCGCTGGATGCCGTGCGCGTGCGCGGCATCGGCAAGCCGCGCGTAATGCGGATTGTCGCGGTTCAGCACGGCGGCGCCGCGCGGCCCCATGCCGTTGAAGATCTCGGCCTTGGCGTCGGCGATCGCCTCGACCGAGGCGAAGAAGCCGAGATGCACCGGCTCGATCGTGGTGATGACGGCGATGTCGGGCTGCACCAGCCGCGCCAGCGCGTCGATCTCGCCGGGATGGTTCATGCCCATCTCGAACACGCCGAAATTCGTCTCGCGCGGCATGCGCGCCAACGACAGCGGCACGCCGAACTGGTTGTTGAGGCTGCCGGCCGAGGCGACGGTGCGGCCCTGCCGCTCGAAGGCGCGGCGCAGCGCCTCCTTGGTCCCGGTCTTGCCGACGCTGCCGGTGACGCCGACGACCGTCGCGTGCGCGCGCTTGCGCGCGGCGCGGCCGAGCGCTTCGAGCGCCGCCTGCGTATCGGCACGATGAGGAGCGGCGCATCGGACGCGACATTCCCGGGCGCGCGGCTCGCGAGCGCGGCGGCGGCGCCGTTCCGCAACGCGTCGGCGACGAAATCGTGGCCGTCGAAATTGGGCCCGGCGAGCGCCACGAACAGATCGCCGCTCGCGACCGTGCGGCTGTCGATCGAGACGCCCATCGCGCTCCACTCGCGCGCGCCCGTGCCGCCGGTCGCCGCCGCGGCTTCGGCTGCGGTCCAAAGCGGCGTCATCGCTTGCCCCCGTCGAGCGCGGCGACCGCCGCGCGCGCGACATCGGCGTCGGAAAACGGCAAAGTCGTTGCGCCGACGATCTGGCCGCGCTCGTGTCCCTTGCCGGCCAGGAGCAGAAGATCGCCCGACCGCAGCAGCGCCGCGCCCTCGCGAATGGCGGCGGCGCGGTCGCCGATCTCGCGCGCGCCGGGGCAGGCGGCAAGGATGGCGCGGCGGATCGAAGCGGCGTCTTCGCTGCGCGGATTGTCGTCGGTGACGATGACGCTGTCGGCGAGCCGCGCGGCGATCTCGCCCATCATCGGCCGCTTGCCGGGATCGCGGTCGCCGCCGCAGCCGAACACGACGACGAGCCGGCCGCGGCAATGCGGGCGGAGCGCCGCGAGCGCGGTCTCGAGCGCATCGGGGGTGTGCGCGTAATCGACGATGACGGGCGCGCCGTTGCCGCGCGTCGCCACGTGTTCCATGCGGCCGGGCGCGCCTTGGAGCCGCTCGAGCGCCGCCACGGCAACGTCCGCCGGAACGCCGGTCGCGAGCGCGAGCCCGAGCGCCGCCAGCGCGTTCATCGCCTGGAACGTGCCGATGAGCGGCAGGAGGAGCGTGTGGCGCCCGCCCATCGCCGCGATCGCTGATGCGCTGCCCCGCGCCTTCGGGCTGCGCCTCGATCAGGCGCAGCTCCGCGTCGTCGCTGCGGCCGAACAGGATCACGCGCTGGCCGCGGGCGGCGCCGAGCGCGGCAAGTTCGCGGCCCGCCGGCACGTCGGCGTTGAGGATCGCCGCGCCGCCCTGCGGCAGCAACTCGGCGAAGAGGCGGCGCTTGGCCGCGAAATAGGCCGCCATGTCGGCGTGATAATCGAGATGGTCGCGTGTCAGATTGGTGAACGCCGCCGCCGTCAAGGTGAGCCCGTCGAGGCGGAACTGGTCGAGCCCGTGGCTCGACGCCTCGACCGCGACGTGCTCGATGCCCTTCTTTTGCAGGGCGTTGAGCTCGCGATGGAGCAGCACCGGGTCGGGCGTGGTGAGGCTGCCGGGTTGCTCGAAATCGGGGCCGACGATGCCGATCGTGCCGAGGCTCGCCGCGCGCCAGCCGTGCCGTGCCCAGATCTGCCGCGTGAAGGCGGCGACCGAGGTCTTGCCGTTGGTGCCGGTGACGGCGGCGATCGTGCCGGGCTGGGGCGCATGAAACCTGGCCGCGAGCAGCGCGAGGCGGCGGCGCGGCGCCGGATCGACGATGACGGGGACGCTGAGCGCGGAAGCCGCCGCGCGGTCGGATGTCAGCACCGCCGCGGCGCCGTTCTGCACCGCATCGGCGATGAAGCGGGCGCCGTCGGTGCGCGATCCGGCCAGCGCCGCGAAGAGGTAACCGGGTTTCGCCGCGCGCGAGTCCGACGTGAGCCCCGTGATTTCCGGATCGCCCTGCGGCGGTGTCAAAATTGAGGCGCCGGCGCCGTCCATGAGCTCAGTTAGCCGCAAATTTCCGCCCCTCGGGGGAGGGCAAGGTGACCATGAGAGAACGGCGAATTTCGGGCGAATCTTCGTCAACCGGTTGAATTCCGACGATCGACGCCATGCGCTCGATCGTCTCGCGCACCGCCGGCGCCGCGATCCAGCCGCCCGTGGCGATAGCCGGCCGTCTCCTTGTTGCCGTGCGGCTCGTCGACGCTGACGAGCACGAGATAGCGCGGATCGTTGACCGGGAAGACGCCGACGAAGGACGACAGCAGCGCATGCCGGCGTAATGCGCGCCCGGACACTTTCTCCGCCGTGCCGGTCTTGCCGCCGACGAGATAGCCGTCGGCTGCGGCGAGCTTGCCGGTGCCGTGCTCAACCACGAGGCGCAGGAGCTTGCGCATTTCGACCGAGGTCGCTTCGGACAGGACGCGCTTGCCCGGAGCCGTCGTGCCGTCCGCCTGCTTCAGGAGCGTCGCGGGATGGAGGATGCCGCCGTTGGCGACCGCGCTGACCCCGGTCGCGAGCTGCAAGGGGCTGACCGAGATGCCGTGGCCGAAGCCGATCGTCATCACGTTGACCGGATGCCAGGCCGCCGGAACGAGCGGTGTCGCGACCTCTTTCAGCTCGAAGTGCGGCTCGCCGAGCAGGCCGAGCCGGCCCAGGAAATCGCGCTGCCGCTCGGCGCCGACGTCGAGCGCCACCTTGGCCGCGCCGATGTTCGAGGAATATTCGAAGATCTCCGGCACGGTGAGCCAGCGCCGCTGCGCGTGGTCGTCGTGGATGGTGAAGCGGCCGATCTGGATCGGGTTGGTGGCGTCGTAGCTGCTCTCGAGCGTCGCGACATGATCGTCGAGCGCCATCGCCATGGTGAAGATCTTGAACACCGAGCCCATCTCGTAAGCGCCGAGCGTCGCGCGGTTGAAGGTCGCCGCCGGCGTCGCCGTGCTGGCATCGTTCGGATCGAAATCCGGCAGCGACACCATCGCCAGCACCTCGCCGGTGCGCACGTCCATGACGATGCCCATGCCGCCCAAGGCGTTGAACTCGGCGACCGCCTTCGCGGTCTCGTCGCGCAGGATGTATTGCACGCGCGCGTCGAGCGAGAGCTGCACCGGCGCGCCGCCTTTGCGCAGGCATCGCGTCGAGGCCGCGCTCGATGCCGGCAAGGCCGTTGCCGTCGGTATCGGCATAGCCCACGACGTGCGCGGCAAGATCGCCCTCGGGATAGACGCGCTTGCCCTCCGGCATGAATTGCAGGCCGGGCAGGCCGAGGCGGTTGACCGCTTCCTCCTCGCGCGGCGTCAGGTGCCGCTTCAGCCAGACGAAGCTTTTGCCCGAGCCGAGTTTCTGCGCGACCTCCTTCTCGTCGAGGTCGGGCAGCACCTTGACGAGCGCGTGCGCCGCCGCCTTGGCGTCGCCGATCTGCTTCGGATCGGCGAACAGCGACGGCGTCTCGAGCGTCGTCGCCAGCAGAACGCCGTTGCGGTCGACGATGTCGGCGCGCGCGTTGACGATGTGCGCCGGCTCCTGCCGCGCGATCCGCGCATCGCCGCCGCCAATTCCCACCTCGACGAGGCGCGCGCCGATCACCAGCAAAGGCGAGGCAGAACAGCGCCGCGGTGATGAGGAGCCGCGTGTGGCTGTGATCGAGCGATTGCCGCGCCGGGCCTTCGGGCGGCACGGCGGGCCCGCACGGATCGGGCCTGAAATGGCGCGGACGGCACGGATTTTCTTCGCGCGGCAGAGGCTCGTTCATCGTGCGGCACTCGTCTTGAGGTCGGCGGACGGCGCGGCCTCGGCGGCGGAAGCGATCGCGGGTTCCGGCACGCGCAGCGGAATGGCGTCGATGCTGCCGAGCTGCTTCGTCCCGATCGGCACGAGGTCGAGATAGCGCTTCGCCAGCTCGTCGAGCCGCGCCGGCTGCGACAGGAAGCTCCAATCGGCGTTGAGCACGCGCACCGCCTCGCGGTCGGACGCGATCTCGCGGTTGAGGCGCGCGAGCCGGTCCTCCTGCTGCATCACCTCGTACTTCATCTGGAACATGGCGTAGCCGACGACGACCACCGCGCATGCCCAGAGGATCGTGCTCGGCCGGATCATGGCTGTGCGTCCAGCGGCGGCGCGGCGGTGCGCTCGGCGGCGCGCAGCCTGGCCGAGCGGGCGCGCGGGTTGCGCTGCGAGCTCGGCGCGCGCCCGGCGCGATCGGCTTGCGGTTCAAGAGCCGGAAGCTCGGGCTCGGAGCCCGCGCCTGCGGCGGCAGGTGGCGCGAGCCGCGCGCCGCGGTGCCGCTGCGCGCGCGCAGGAAATTCTTCACGCTGCGGTCCTCGAGCGAATGGAACGAGACGACGGCAAGCCGCCCGCCCGGCGCGAGCAGCCGCTCGGCCGCCGCGAGCCCGCGATCGAGCTCGCCCAGCTCGTCGTTGACCGCGATGCGCAAGGCCTGGAACGTGCGGGTGGCGGGATCGATGCCGCCGGCGCGCGGCGGGAACCGCGCCGCGCACGAGCGCGGCGAGCGCCGCCGTGCGGGTGATCGGCGCCTTGGCGCGCTCGCGCACGATCGCGCGCGCGACCCGGCGGGCATAGCGCTCCTCGCCATAGTCGCGGATCAATCCGGCGAGGTCGCGCTCGGACAGCGTGTTGACGAGATCGGCGGCGCTGGCGCCGTCCGGTCCCATGCGCATGTCCAACGGCCCGTCGGCGCGAAAGGAGAAGCCGCGCTCGGCCTCGTCGAGCTGCGCCGACGAGACGCCGAGATCGAGCGCAACCCCGTTCACCGCGGCGATGCCCAAGGGCCGCAGCAGCGCATCCATCTCGCCGAAGCGCCCTTCGACGAGCGTGAGGCGGCCGGAGAAGCGCTGCGCCAGAGCGGCGCCGCGGCGGAGCGCCGCGGAATCGCGGTCGATCGCCACGACGCGGCAGCGCGCGGCCTCGAGCAGCGCCTCGCTCCAGCCGCCGCCGCCGAACGTGCCGTCGAGATAGAGCGCGCCGTCGCGCGGGCCCAAGGCCGCGAGCGTCTCGGCGACGAGGACGGGAATATGCGCCGCTTGGCTCATTTCGGCGCCGCCCAAGGTGCGGGCAGCGGCAGCGTCACGCCGCGCGCGCGGGCGCGCCGCTCCTGCTGATGCAGCTCGAAGCGCGCCGGCTCCCAGATCTGGAACGTCTTGCCGTTGCCGACGAAGGCCGCGCCCATCTCGAGCACGATCCCGGCATGCTCGCAGAATTCCGGCGGCAGCATGATGCGGCCCTCGCTGTCGAAGGGAAGCTGCTGCGCGTCGGCGAAGATCGCCGAGATCGCGTCGCGCTCGTCGGAAAATTCCGGCAGCGCGGCGATGCGGGCGTATAATTCCTCCATGCGGTCGACGCCGCTGCCCTCGAGCGCGCGGCTGTTGACGGCCGGGAAAAGGACGATGCCGGGAAAGGACTGGTCGGCGAGCGCTGCGCGGAACGGAGCGGGAACGGATACCCGTCCCTTGCGGTCGACCTTGTTGACGAACGTCGAAAGGAACAGCGCCACGCCCGGGGCCTCGCCCTTCGCCCATGGCGGCAGGACGTGGGCGCCGCCTGCTTAGCCATGGGACAGAATGGGATATCATGGGATAAGATGGTTGTCAAATCATCTGTGAAGTAAAACCATGAGTTAGCGGGCGTTTTTGAAATGGAATCCGCCCCCAACGGCTAGGGTCCGCAAATCCAGCATGGACTAGCACTGGGGTTTTGTTCTCATTATGTTCAGGTCAATGCCAGACGGCCTGTAAGCCGGGTTCTGTCCCCGCCCGAAGGCGGGTGATGACCATTCATCTGGGACGCCCGTCACCGGACGCCTCGCGCGACCGACCCGGGCGGCGGCGCGGAAACCCGCCCGGCGCCTTGCGGCGCCTGCCGCCCCTACTTGGTCTTGCTCCCGGTGGGGTTTGCCCTGCCGCCGCCGTTGCCGGCGGCGCGGTGCGCTCTTACCGCACCATTTCACCCTTGCCGCCCTGCCTTTCGGCCGGGCTCGGCGGTATGTTTCTGTGGCACTTTCCCTAGGGTCGCCCCCGCCGGGCGTTACCCGGCACCGTGCTTCCGTGGAGCCCGGACTTTCCTCCCCCGCCGTAGCGGCGAGGGCGGCCATCCGGCCGTCTGGCGCCGCTAGATAAGGGCGCGAAGCCAGCGCCGAGTCAAATCTCGCCGCAGAGTCGCGCCACGGCGGCGGCGATGGCGCGCGTTTCTTCGTCGGCGACCCCGTCGCACCCGGCCGGCCGGAAATGGCGCTGGAACGCGGCGATCGCCGCCTCCGGCGCGACGGCCGGGTCATAGCCGATGGCGGCGAGGAGGCGGGCCGATGTCGCGCGGCGCGTCGGGCAGCGGCGGCTCGGGCCAGAGCCCGATCCCGGCGCGCGCGAGCCGCCGCCACGGGAACAGCTCGCCCGGATCCTGCTTGCGCGCGGGCGCCACGTCGGAATGGCCGAGCACGTGGCGCGGCGGAATTCGGTGGCGGCCGAGGATGTCGCGGGCAGAGCGCTTCGAGCGCCGCGATCTGCGCCTCGGGAAAGGCGCGATAGCCGAATTCGTGGCCGGGATTGACCAGCTCGATGCCGATCGAGGCGCCGTTCACGTCGCGCCGCCCGCGCCAGCACGAGACGGCCCGCATGCCAGGCGCGGCGCTCTTCCGGCACGAGCCGCCACACCGTGCCGTCCTCGTCGATCGAGGTAATGCGCGCTCACCGCCGCTTCCGGCGCGGCAGAGCCGCGCCGAGCGCGTCCGCCGCGCTTGCCATGCCGGTGTAGTGCAGCACCAGCATGTCGACCGCCGCCGGCGCGCGGGCCGTGATTGGGCGAGGGGCGCTCGCGCATCGCCATGCCCCAGAATATCAGAAGCGAAAGATCAGAAGAGAAAGCGCGCGATGAGGAACAGGAGGCAGCCGACGCAGGCGCCGACCAGCGTGCCGTTCATGCGGATATATTGCAGGTCGCTGCCGATCGCGAGTTCGAGCCGCGCGGCGACGGTATCGGCGTCCCAATTCCGCACCACCTCGGCGATGAGCGACGCGATATCTGCCCGCGCCACGGCACCATCGCGAGCGCCACATGCTCGATGCGCGCCGTGGAGACGCTGCTGCATCGCCGGATCGGCGGCGAGCGTGTGCGCCGAGCGACGCGAGCCCGGCCGCCAGCGCCTCGCGCGTGCGCGAGTGCGGCGCTTCCAGATCGTCGACCACGATGCGGCGCAGTTCGTCCCACACCGCCGCCGAGCCAGTCCTGCACCTCTTTCTGCGCGAGCACGGTCTCCTTGATCTCGGCGACGCGCCGGCGCCACTCCGGCGACTGCACGAGTTCGTCGGCCGCATGCTCGACGGCGCCGCTGAAGCTCGCGCGCGCATCGCTGCCCTTGTCGCGCAGCTCGGCGAGGATTTCCTCGATGCCGCCGACGATCTGCTCGGCGATGCGGCGGTCGATGGCGCGCGGAATCCACCAATGGCTGCGCGCCGCGACGAGCGCGTAGATGCGCGCGGCATTGGCGGCGAGCGCGTCGTGCGCCGCATCGAGCGCGCGGTCGAAGAGCGCGTCGTACGGCGCCGCTTCGCGTCAGGATCGCGAGGACCGCGCCCGAGCGCCGGCGCCAGCTCGGCCTCGCTGAGCTGCTCGTGGAACGAGCGCGCGACGAAGATCGCGGAGCTCCGGATCCTCGAGCGAGCGCACGATCGGCGGCAGCATCTCGCAAATCGCCGGCGCCGCCGCGCGCGCATGCTCGGGCCGCCGAGCCATGCCGCGGCGCGCTCGACCGGCGCGAAGTGCCGCGAGCTTCGCCGCCAGGATCTCGGGCGCCAGAAAATTGCGCTCGACGAACTGGCCGAGCCCCTCGCCGATGCGGTCCTTGTTCTTCGGGATGATGGCGGTGCGCGGAATGGGCAGGCCGAGCGGGTGGCGGAAGAGCGCCGTCACCGCGAACCAGTCGGCGAGCCCGCCGACCAGCGCCGCCTCGGCGCCCGCGCGCACCAGCGCGACCCAGAAACCCGGCTCGGCGACCGCGCTCGTGCCGAGGAAGACCAGCGCGGCCACGCCCAGAAGCCCGGTCGCGAACGCGCGGTTGCGGCGCAGCGTCCGCTTGAGACGCGCCTCGTCCGCGAATGCCGGGATCGCCTCGCTCGTCTTCACGCCGCTCCTCGCGCGCCTGGCCGCCCTGTGTTAGCGTCGTTCCCTGCAACCGATCAACACGGGAGCGCCCGCCATGTCGTTCGGCGTTGGGCTCGTCTTCTATATTCTCGGTAGCGTCCTGGTCGGCATTTGTCTCTGGTGCATTCCGGGGCAGGGGCGAGGGCATGTCGCGCCGCCGCAGGATCACGGCCACCACTGATGCCGGCCGAGGTGAAGGCGCTGGTCTTCGACGTGTTCGGCACGGTCGTGGATTGGCGCGGCAGCATCATCCGCGCCATCGCCGCCGCGGGCGTGCCGGGCGATCCGGCGCGCCTTGCCGACGAATGGTATGCGGGCTATCGCCCGGCGCTCGACGCGGTGCGGAGCGGCGCCCAGCCGTGGGCCAAGCTCGACATCCTCCATCGCCGCAATCTCGACGCTCTCCTCGCGCGGCACGGCGCTCGCGCTCGACGAGGCGCGGCGGCAGATCCTCGCGCGCGCGCTGGGAGCGGCTCGATCCCTGGCCCGATGCGGTCGCGGGGCTCGCGCGGCTGAAGGCGCGCTTCATCATCGGCACGCTCACGAACGGCAGCGTCGGGCAGATGGTGCGGCTCGCGAAACATGGCGGGCTGCCGTGGGACATGGTTTTTTCCGCCGAGCTCGTGCGCCGCTACAAGCCCGATCCCGAGACCTACCGCATGGTGCCGGACTATCTCGGCCTCGAGGCGCGCGAGTGCATGCTGGTCGCGGCGCATGCTTACTGATCTCCGCTCGGCGCGCCAGCACGGCCTCGGCACCGCCTATGTGACGCGGCCCCTGGAGCGCGGGCCGGGCGCGCCGCATGAATCCGTCGCCGATGGCGAGTTCGATTTCCTGGCGCGCGATTTCGTGCATCTCGCCGAGCTTCTGGGCGCATGAGCGATAGCGGCGCGTGGCAGTTCTGGATCGACCGCGGCGGCACCTTCACCGACGTGGTGGCGCGGCGGCCCGACGGCAGCCTCGTCAGCAAGAAGCTTCTCTCCGAGAATCCCGGCCGCTATCGCGACGCGGCGATCGCCGGCATCCGCGACATATTGGGCCTCGCGCCGGGCGCGAAAATTCCCGCCTCAGCCATCGCCGCGGTGAAGATGGGCACGACGGTCGCGACCAACGCGCTCCTGGAGCACAAGGGCGAGCGCACGCTGCTCGTCATCACCAAGGGCTTCGCCGACGCGCTCCGCATCGGCTACCAGAACCGGCCGAAGCTGTTTGCCCGCCACATCGTCCTGCCGCAACAGCTGTACGAGCGCGTCGTCGAGGTGGACGAGCGCGTGACCTCGGAGGGCGAGGTGCTGCGGCGCGCCCGATCCGGCGCGCATCCGCGCCGATCTCGCGGCGGCCTATGCGTCCGGCATCCGCGCCGCCGCGATCGTGCTGCTGCACGGCTATCGCCATCCCGCGCACGAGCGCATCGTCGCAGAGATCGCGCGCGAGGTGGGATTCGCGCAGGTTTCGGCGAGTCACGCGGTCAGCCCGCTGATGAAGCTCGTGAGCCGCGGCGACACGACGGTGGTCGATGCCTATCTCTCGCCGATCCTGCGCCGCTATGTCGCCGAGGTCGCGGGCGAGCTCGAAGCGTGCGCCTGCTCTTCATGCAGTCGAACGGCGGCCTCGTCGATGCGCACCGCTTCCAGGGCAAGGACGCGATCCTGTCGGGCCCGGCGGGCGGCATCGTCGGCGCGGTGCGCACGGCGCAGATGGCGCGGCTACGACAAGATCATCGGCTTCGACATGGGCGGCACCTCGACCGACGTGTCGCACTATGCCGGCGAGTACGAGCGCCGCTTCGAGACGATGGTGGCGGGCGTGCGGCTGCGCGCGCCGATGATGTACATCCACACCGTGGCGGCGGGCGGCGGCTCGATCTGCGTCTTCGACGGCGCCAAGTATCGCGTCGGCCCCGATTCGGCGGGCGCGGTGCCGGGCCCGGCGTGCTATCGCCGCGGCGGGCCGCTCACCGTCACCGATTGCAACGTCATGCTCGGCCGGATCGAGCCGCGCTTCTTCCCGCGCGTGTTCGGGCCCGTCGGGCGACGAGCCGCTCGATCGCGACGTGGTCGAGCGAAAATTCGCGGCGCTCGCCGCCGAGATCTCCGCCGCGACCGGCGACCGGCGCGCGCCCGCCGCGGTCGCCGAGGGGTTCCTCGAGATCGCGGTCGAGAACATGGCGAACGCGATCAAGCAGATCTCGATCGAGCGCGGCTACGACGTGAGCGAATACACGCTCTGCTGCTTCGGCGGCGCCGGCGGCCAGCACGCCTGCAAGGTCGCCGACGCGCTCGGCATGAAGCGCATCTATATCCATCCGCTGGCGGGCGTGCTGTCGGCCTATGGCATGGGGCTCGCCGATCTGCGCACCTTGAAGGAAGAGGCGGTCGAGGCGCGAACTCGCGCCGAAGCTCATGCCCGCGCTCGATCGGGCGCTGGCGCGGCTGGCCGAGGCCGGCAAGGCGGAGATGCGGGCGCAAGGCATCGCGCCGGCGCGCATGAGCGTGCTGCAAAAGGCGCACGTGAAGTACGACGGCACCGATGCGCCGCTCGTCATCGAATACGGCACCGACGCAGAGATCGCGTCGCGCTTTGCCGCCGCGCATCGCCAGCGCTTCGGCTTCGTCATGCCGGAGAAGCCGCTCATCATCGAAGCGGTCTCGGCCGAGATCGTGGGCTCGACCGACGCCGCCGAGGATCGGATTTACGAGGCGCCGCATGTGCCTTCCGCGCCCGAGGCGATGGCGCGCGCCAAGATGTTCACGGGCGCGGCGTGGCGCGAGGTGCCGGTCTTCGACCGCGACGCGCTCTTGCCCGGCCAGTCGCTCGACGGTCCCGCCATCGTGCGCGAGGAGACGGCGACGACGGTGGTCGAGCCGGGCTGGCGCGCGACGCTCGACGAGAGGCGCTATCTCGTCCTCGAACGCGCCGTGCCGCTGCCGGCGCGCGTCGCGATCGGCACCGGCGCCGATCCGGTGATGCTGGAGATCTTCAACAACCTCTTCATGTCGATCGCCGAGGAGATGGGCGTCGCGCTGCAGAACACGGCCTATTCCGTCAACATCAAGGAGCGGCTCGATTTCTCCTGCGCGCTCTTCGACCGCACCGGCTCGCTCGATCGCCAACGCGCCGCATCTGCCGGTGCATCTGGGCTCGATGGGCGAGAGCGTCCAGACGGTGATCCGCTCGCGCGGCGGGCGGCGCCGATGGGCGCGGCATGAAGCGCGGCGACGTTTACGTGCTGAACGCGCCCTATAACGGCGGCACGCATCTGCCCGACGTGACCGTGATCATGCCGGTCTTCGCCGAGGACGATGCCGGGGGCCACGGGCCCGTGCACTTCTACGTCGCCTCGCGCGGCCACCAGGCCGATATCGGCGGCATGACGCCCGGCTCGATGCCGCCCGACAGCCGCACCGTCGAGGAAGAGGGCGTGCTGATCGACGATTTCCTGCTGGTCGATGCCGGGCGCTTTCGCGAGGACGAGACGGTGGCGCTCCTGGAAAGCGGCCGCTATCCCGCGCGCAACGCGCGCCAGAACATCGCCGATCTGAAGGCGCAGGTCGCGGCCTGCGCCAAGGGCGCCGAGGAGCTCTACCGCATGGTGCGGCATTTCGGCCGCGACGTGGTCGAGGCCTATATGCGCCACGTCCAGGACAATGCCGCCGAGCAGGTGCGCCGCGCCATCGACAAGCTGAACGACGGCGCGTTCGCCTACGAGATGGACGATGGCGGCGTCATCCGCGTGCGGGTCGCGATCGACCGCGCCGGGCGCCGCGCCACCATCGATTTCACCGGCACGAGCGCCGAGCGCCCGACCAATTTCAACGCGCCCGCCGCGGTGTGCATGGCGGCGGTGCTCTATGTCTTCCGCACGCTCGTCGAGGACGACATTCCGCTGAACGGCGGCTGCCTCGAGCCGCTCGACATCATCATCCCCGAAGGCTCGATGCTGCGGCCGCGCTATCCGGCGGCGGTCGTCGCCGGCAACGTCGAGACCTCGCAATGCATCACCGATGCGCTTTATGGCGCCTTGGGCGTCATGGCGGCGGCGCAGGGCACGATGAACAATTTCACGTTCGGCAACGCGCGCTATCAGTATTACGAGACGATCTGCGGCGGCTCGGGCGCGGGGCCCGGCTTCGACGGCGCCGACGCCGTCCACACGCACATGACCAACACGCGCCTCACCGATCCCGAGGTGCTCGAATGGCGCTATCCGGTGCTGCTCGAGAGCTTCGCGATCCGGCGCGGCTCGGGCGGGGCGGGACGCTGGCACGGCGGCAACGGCACCGTGCGCCGCGTCCGCTTCCGCGAGGCGATGACCGCGGCCATCCTCTCGAACCGCCGCCGCGTGCCGCCGTTCGGCCTGCAAGGCGGCGCGCCCGGCGCGCTCGGCCGCAACTGGGTCGAGCGCACCGACGGCAGCCGCGAGGAATTCGGCGCCACGCACAAGGTCGAGATGGGCGAGGACGACGTCTTCGTCATCGAGACGCCGGGCGGCGGCGGATACGGGAAGCCGTAATGTGGAAGCCGCCGCAGCGCATCGCCTACGGTCCCGCGCCGGGCCGCATCCCGACGCGCGAGGAGGCGGCGTCGCTCGCGCCTCTTCGCGCCGGTGCGGGTGGGATCGCTCACGCTCGAGAGCCGCACCTGGGTTCCGGCGATGGTGCCGTGGCGCGCGGAAGCGGACGGCATCGTCACTGACGCGATCGTCGAGTGGTACGGGCGCTTCGCGCGCGGCTTGCCCGGCGCCATCGTGGTCGAGGCGACCGGCATCCGCGACGTGCCGAGCGGGCCGCTCCTGCGCATCGGCAACCCGCGCTTCCTCCCGGGCCTGCGCCGCGTCGTCGAGGCGGTGCAGCGCGCGAGCGACGGCAAGACGCGCCTCTTCATCCAGCTCATCGATTTTCTGGCGATCCGCCGCAGGCCCGATCCGCGCCGCTATTTCGCCGAGTTCCTGAAGCTCACCGAGCGGCATCGCGCGGCACTCGGCGACCTGCCGGAGCCCGAGCTGCGCGCCCGCATCGCCGCACTGCCGCGCCAGGAATTGGAGCGCGTGCTGTCGGCGCGCGAGCTCGAAGCGCTCGACCAGGGTTCTCGCGAGCGTGTCACCGATGTCGAGCTGCCGCACGTCCGCGACCTGCCGCAGAAACTTCCCGGCCTCTTCGCCGATGCGGCTGCGCTCGCGCGCGAGGCGGGCTTCGACGGGGTCGAGCTGCATTATGCGCATGCCTACACGATGGCCTCGTTCCTGTCGGCGACCAACACGCGCGCGGACGGTTACGGCGGCGCGCGCGAGAACCGCCTGCGCCTGCCGCTCGAAGTGTTGGCGGCGGTGCGCGCGCGCGTCGGCAGCGACTACGTCGTCGGCTGCCGCTTTCTCGCCGAGGAATGCATCGCGGGCGGCAGCGGCGTCGACGATGCGGCGGCGTTCGGCGCGGCGTTCGCGCGCGCCGGCATGGATTACGTCTCGACCTCGCGCGGCGGCAAATTCGACGACGCGCAGCAGCCGTCGGTCGGCGAGGCGGCTTATCCCTATACCGGGCCGTCGGGCTACGAGTGCATGCCGCAGCATCTCTCGGACGAGCGCGGCCCCTTCGGCCGCAATTTCGCCGCGACAGCCGCCGTCCGCGCCGCGATCCGCGCCGCGGGATGCGACACGCCGGTCGTGTGCACCGGCGGCGTGCACAATTTCGAGATGGCGGAGCGCATGCTCGCGGACGGCGTGTGCGACATCGTCGGCGCCGCGCGCCAGTCGCTCGCCGATCCCGACTGGTTCCTGAAATTGCGCCTGGGCCGCGGCGCCGAGGCGCGGCTCTGCCTCTTCACCAACTACTGCGAAGGCCTCGACCAGAAGCACAAGCAGGTGACGTGCAAGCTGTGGGACCGCGCGGCGCTCGACGAGCCGGGCCTGCTCCTGAGCCGCGACGGCAAGCGCCGCCTGACCGCGCCGCCCTGGAACGAATGAGCTATTGCGACGCCGCCGGCGGCAGGAACGCCTCGGTATAGAGCTTCGACATGTCGGGCTCGGTCGGCAGCATCTTCATGTCGACGAACGAGCGCGCCAGCGTCGCCAGGCCCTTCGGATCGAAATGGCCGTCGTCGAGCATGCACGGCATCACGATGTCATAGGCGCGCGCCGCGATCTCCGGCGGCTTCTCCATGACCGGCGCGACGATCTTGATCGTCTCGTCCTTGTGCCCGCGCATCCAGTGTATGGTCTCGTACCACGCCGCGAGAAACGCGCGGAGATCGCCGGGGCGGTTCTTCATCAAATCGTCGGTCGCGTAGGTCACGTGGTTGATGAAGTCGTGCACCACGTCGCCGAATTTGAGCAGGATGCGCACGTCGCCCTTCTGCTCCAGAAGCGCGGCGCTGGCGACGTCGGCCGCCATGCCCTCGGTCGAGCCGGTGAGCATCGTTGCGACCTGCGCCGAGTCGGTGCCGAGCGGCACCACGTCGATGCCGTCGGGGCCCCAGCCCTGGCGCCGCGATACCTCGTGCACCATCCAGTCGGTGAGCCCGCCCACGGTCGAGACGCTGATCTTCCGGCCCTTGAGGTCGGCAACGGTCTTGATCGGCGATGCGGCCCGCACGATCAGCACGAGCCCGTCGGGCGGTCCCGGCAAAGGCCGCGACGCCGAGGTCCGTGTTGCCCTTGGCGACGAAGGCAAGCTCCGGCCCCGAGCCGAGCCCGATATCGATGGCGTTCGCCGCCAACCCTTGCTGCAGCTTGGCGGAGCCCGCGAAATTCACCTCGTCGATGGCGATCCCGTGCGCGTGGAAGAAGCCTTTGACCATGCCGACATCGAGCGGCGTGAAGTCGAACGGGCCGGCGATCGCCTTGCCGACGCGGAGCGTCGCGTCGGCGCGCGCCATTCCGCCGCTCGCCAGAAGCGCGAGCAGAACGGCGGCCGCCCGCGCCGCGGTTGCGCCCCCTGATGACTGCGCCATGCTTGCCCCTCTGCCTCGCGGCTCAGCTCACGTCGACGGTCGGCGTGAAGATATAGCCGGTGCCGCGCACCGTCTTGATGATGGTCGGGCGCTGCGGGTCGGGCTCGAGCTTGCGCCGCAAGCGCCCGACCTGCACGTCGATGGTGCGGTCGAACGGGCCCGCCTCGCGGTTGCGCGCGAGATCCAACAGCCGGTCGCGGCTCAGCACCTGGTTCGCGTTGCGGACGAACGCCGCGAGGAGATCGAACTCGCCGGTTGTGAGGCGCACCTCGCCGCCGTTGGGCGCGACCAGCTCGCGCGTCGCGAGATCGAGGTTCCAGCCGGCGAAGCGCGCCTTCGAATGGGCGGCCTGCTTCTCCTGCTCGTCGCCTCGCGCCAGCGCGCGGCGCAGCACGCTTTTGACGCGCGCCAGAAGCTCGCGCAGGTGAAACGGCTTCGGCAGATAGTCGTCGGCGCCCATCTCGAGGCCGATGATGCGGTCCACCGTCTCGCCGCGGCCGGTCAGGATGATGATGCCGACATTCGACTCCTCGCGCAGCTGGCGCGCGAGCGTCAACCCGTCCTCTCCCGGCAGCATGAGATCGAGGATCACGAGATCGACCGCATCCTGCGCCATGACCTTGCGCATTCCGGCGCCGTCATGTGCGACACTGACGCGGTACCCCTCGCTTGTCAGATACTGTTGGACGACCTCGCAGATCTCTTTTTGGTCGTCCACAACGACGATGTGGGCGCTCCCTGTCATCGGTGCGGAATCTGGCGCAAATTGGGCTTTGATTCAACATCGCCGAAATTGGAGATCGCTCGCGCGCCGCGCGCGCCGCGAAACGTTACGGACGGTTACAATTTCTTACGCGAATCCGTTAGCACTGACATCATGCCATTACACGCCGCCGCTAGAGTTTTCCCTTCGGAATAGTTGACGTTCGCCCGCCGCACCGTTGCGGCAGGGTCCGAAGGGAGCGAATTGGATGGTGGACGTATGCAAGAAGATCGAGGAAGAGATTCCGCGGCTGCGGCGCTATGCGCGCGCCTTGACGCGGGACATCAACGCCGCTGACGATCTCGTGCAGGACTGCCTCACGCGCGCTTTGAGCAAGGTGCATCTGTGGCAGAAGGGCACCGATCTTCGCGCCTGGCTCTTCACCATCCTGCACAACCAGTATGTCAACCATGTCCGCCGCGCAGTGCGCGAAGGCGCCGCCGTGGGCCTCAGCGATTCCGAGCCGCTCCTGACGTCGGCCCCGAACCAGGGCAAGCGGCTCGAACTCAGGGATCTCGAGCGCGCGATCGCGCGGCTCCCCGAGGAGCAGCGCTCGGTCCTCCTTCTCGTCGGCCTCGAAGGCATGCGCTACGAGGAAGTGGCGCAGGTGCTCGACGTGCCGGTCGGCACGATCCGCTCGCGCCTGTCGCGCGGGCGCGAGATGCTGCGCCAGTTGATGGGCATGGTGCCCGAGCGCGAGCCCGAGCCGGTGCGCATCGGTGCGGTGCGCCGTCCGACGCTCGCGCCGGCGTCGGGGCCGGCGCGGCCCATCCCGTTCCCCGGCGGCGACGTCGCGCGCGGCCCGCATTTCGCCGCGGCCGGAAGCACGCGCGAGAGCTGATCCGAACGGGCGATATATCAACCAAATGGTTGAAGGGCGCGCCCGCGCGGCGCGGAACCGCTCGCCGCGCCGCCGCGTTGAGACGTTGGCAGCTGCGGCTTCGACGCGCTGCCGGACCCGCGGGCCGCCGGGCGCCCGCGCGCGGTCCCATCTTCGCCAGTCCGGCTTGGCAAAGTCTCCCTGTCCGTGGGTTTGCCACCCGCAAACTCGCCGGAGCCACGCGAGGCTCCGGCATTTCTTTTCAGATGCGGATGAAATGCCCCATATCCGGCGAGGACGGAGGAGGGCGGCGCGGGGGCGCTCGAGACGGCATCGAACCGGCCCAGATGCTGTTGCAGCGCGCGGCCGCCGATCCCGGCGAGGACGAGCGTCATCATCGCCGACGCGAAGGCGAGCGTGCGGCGCCGCCGCGCGGTGCGGATCTTGTGGCAGTGCAGCAATCGCGCGCATGGGCTCCGGCATCGGCTGGTGCAAGACCGGGTCGAACAGCAGCCGCAGCGCGTCGTTCCCGGCGCGATAGGAGGCGGCGCGCGCCGCCTCGCGCGGGTGCGCTGCAAGATGAGCCGCGACCGACAGCGCGCGCTCGGCGTCGAGCCGCCCGTCGATGTAAGCGTTGATGTCTTCGTCACCCAGGAGATGCATTTCGCGCGTCACCGCTCCCGCATTTGTCGAACGAGTGCGGTAACACCCTTTCGGTGCGGTGGTTCCCGCTTGGGGAACATCGCCCGATCCGAAAGTGTTTTAGGGACGCGCACCCCAGTCCTTTGAGGGAGAGGCAATGCCCGGCCGTCATGTCTATCGTGTGCGGCCGCATGAAGGCGGCGGTTGGCAAGTCGGGAAAGAGGGCGGCGATGAACGAAGCCGGCGCGCCGCGCTTGCGTTCGCCGGCCGGCGCGCGTGCGCCGAGCCAGCCGAGCCGCGGCGCCGGCGGCAGCGACGCGGCGATCGAGGATCGCACGCAGTTCGGCGAATGACCGCCGCGGCCCCCTGCTGATGCGGCAAGGACCGCGCATCTACAATCTCTTTCCGCTGCTCGCCGGCACGATTGCCGAATGGCGCACCCATCTGCCGCGCATCGCGGCGATGGACTTCACCGCGGTCCATGTAAATCCATTTCACGCGCCGGGCTTTTCCGGCAGCCTCTATGCCGTCAAGGATTTCTATCGCCTCAATCCGCTCTTCCGCGGCGATCCCGAGCGCAGCGACGACGAGCTGCTCGCGGGTTTCTGCGCATCGTGCAAGGAGCACGGGCTCGTCGCGATGATGGACCTCGTCGTCAATCACACGGCCAGGGACAATCCGCTCGTCGAGCGCCATCCGCACTGGTTCGCGCGCGACGAGGATGGCGCGATCCGCTCGCCGCGCGCAAGCGATCCCGCCAATCCGGCCCAATTCACGATCTGGGGCGATCTGGCCGAGATCGACTTCGACGGCCCCGGCGGCGACTGAGGCCGTCGATTATTTCTGCGCGGTCGCCCGTCATTATGCCGCGCTGGGCTTCGGCGGCTTCCGCTGCGATGCGGCCTACAAGGTGCCGGCGCGCGTCTGGCGCCGCATCATCGCGGCGGCGCGCGCGGTCGATCCCGAGGCCCTCTTCTGCGCCGAGACGCTTGGCGCGCCCTCCGAAGACGTGGCGGCGCTCGATGGCGCGGGCTTCGACTATCTCTTCAACAGCGTGAAATGGTGGGACTTCGAGAGCCCTTGGCTCATCGCGCAATACGACGCCTTCCGCCGCATCGCGCCGTCGATCGCGTTCCCCGAAAGTCACGACACCAAGCGGCTCGCCGAGGAGCTTGCGGCCGAGGGCATCGTCGCGAGCGGCGCGGTCATGCGGCGCTATGCCCAGGCCTATGCCTTCGCCGCCTGCTTTTCCGCCGGCGTGATGATGCCGATGGGATTCGAGTTCGGCTGGCGCCAGCGGCTCGAACGTCAAGGAAACGCGGCCCAACCCGCGCGAGCCGGAACGCTTCGACCTCTCCCCTTTCATCCGCGCCGTCAACGCGATGAAGCGCGACACGCCGGCCCTCAACGAAGAAGGGCCGCAACGGCTCGTGTCGGAACCGGGCGCGCCGCTCGCCGCGTTTGCGCGCAGCAGCGCGGACGGCGCCGAGTGCGCCTTCTACCTCGTCAATCGCGACGGCGCGCGCGCCGCCGTCTTCGACGCGGATCGAATCCTGGCCGCGGCGCCCGCCGATATCGAGCTCAGCGACGTGACGCCGGCGCCCGGCGAGCGGGGGCCGATCGGCCTCGATCTCGAAGTGCCGCCCTGCGGCATCCGCGTGCTGCGCGGATCGCCGCCCGCGCGCGCGGCGCCGGCGGCGCCGGTGCGTCGGCCTTCGCTGCCGCGCGAATGGTCGGCCACCTCACGCATCGCGATCGAGGACGTTGATCCGGCGATCGATTGCGGCCGCTACCCCGTGAAGCGCGTCGTCGGCGACACGCTCGAAGTCTCGGCCGACATCTTTCGCGACGGGCACGACACGATCGCGGCGGCGCTGCTCTATCGCCGCGAGGACGAAGCGAGTCCTGGCGCGAGGCGCCGATGCGGCATTTCGACAACGACCGTTGGATCGGGCGCGCCGCGCTCGGCGAGACCGGGCGCTACCGCTACACGATCGAGGCCTGGACCGACCGCTTCGCGTCGTGGCGGACCGATACGATGAAGAAGCGCGCCGCCGGCTCCGACATCGCGCTCGAGCTGGCGGAGGGCGCGGGCCTGGTGCGCGCGGCGCTCGCGCGCGCGGCACCGGAGGATGCGCGCCTGCTCGAGCGGCTCCTCGCCGAGTTCGCGACGGGCGACGCCGAGCGGCGCGTGCGCGTCCTGTTCTCGCGCCTCCTCCTGGGTGCGATGGCGCGCGCGCCCGACCGGGCCGACGCGACGCGCCACGGAACCGAGCTCGAAGTGATCGTCGACCGGCCGCTCGCGCGCTTCGGCGCGTGGTACGAGATGTTTCCGAGGAGCCAGGGCAAGGTGCCGGGCCAAAGCGCCACGTTCGACGATTGCATCGCGCGGCTCCCCGACATCGCCGCCATGGGGTTCGACGTGGTCTATCTGCCGCCGATCCACCCGATCGGCCGCGTCAACCGCAAGGGCCGCGACAATTCGCTCGTGGCCGCGCCCGATGATCCCGGCAGCCCGTACGCGATCGGCGCGGCCGAAGGCGGCCACGATGCCGTCCATCCGGAGTTGGGCGGCATCGGCGGCTTCCGCCGCTTTCACGCCGCGGCGCGCGCGGCCGGGCTCGAGGTGGCGCTCGATTTCGCGGTGCAGGTGGCGCCCGACCATCCCTGGGTCACGTCGCACCCGGAATGGTTCCTGTTCCGGCCCGACGGCACGATCAGATATGCCGAGAACCCGCCGAAGAAGTATCAGGACATCGTCAATCTCGAATTCGATGGGCCCGCGCGCGAGGCGCTGTGGCAGGCGCTGCGCGACGTGGTCTTCCACTGGATCGGCGAGGGCGTGAGAATTTTCCGCGTCGACAATCCGCACACCAAGCCGCTGCCGTTCTGGGAATGGCTCATCCGCGCGGTGCAGGACCGCCATCCCGACACGATCTTCCTCGCCGAGGCCTTCACCCGGCCGAAGATGCTGCGCGCGCTCGCCAAGGCCGGCTTCACCCAGTCCTATACCTATTTCACCTGGCGCACCGGCAAGGCGGAGCTGACGGAATATCTCGTCGAGCTCGCGCACGGCGCCGTCGAAGGACTATCTCCGCCCCAATTTCTTCGCCAACACGCCCGACATCCTGCAGCATTTCCTGCAGGATGGCGGGCGGCCCGCCTTCATCATCCGGCTCGTGCTCGCGGCGACGCTCTCGCCCAGCTACGGCATCTATAACGGCTTCGAGCTGTGCGAGGCGGCGGCGATGCCGGGCACCGAGGAATATCTCCATTCGGAGAAATACGAGTTCAAGGTGTGGGACTGGGACCGCCCGGGCCACATCAAGGACTGGATCGCGGCCTTGAACCGCATCCGGCGCGACAATCCGGCGCTCGCCCGCCTCGACACGCTGCGCTTCCATCATGCGAGCGACGATCGCGTGCTGTTCTACAGCAAGATGACGGAAGACCGCGCCAACATCGTCCTCATCGCCGTCAATCTCGATCCCTTCGCCGCGCGCGAGGCCGAGCTCTCCCTGCCGCTCGGCGACATGGGGTTCGGCGACGATGAAACTTTTGCGCTCGCCGAACCGTTGACCGGGGCTGAGCGGCGCTGGCGCGGCGCGGCGCATCGCGTCCGCCTCGATCCGTTCGTGAACCCCGTCGCCATCTACCGCGTCCGCTAGCGCCCACCCCGCTTCGCAAGAACCTCGCCCATGCCCGATGCAGCCCCGCCCTCCGATCCGCTCTGGTACAAGGACGCGATCATCTACCAGCTCCACGTCAAGGCGTTCTTCGACGCCAACGGCGACGGCATCGGCGATTTCCAGGGCCTGACGCAGAAGCTCGACTATCTCCAGGATCTGGGCGTCACCGCGCTCTGGCTGCTGCCGTTCTATCCCTCGCCCCTGCGCGATGACGGCTACGACATCGCCGATTACCGCGGCATCAATCCCGCCTACGGCAATCACAGCGATTTCCGCGCCTTCGTGCGCGGCGCGCACCGGCGCGGCATCCGCGTCGTGACCGAGCTCGTCATCAACCACACCTCCGACCAGCATCCCTGGTTCCAGCGCGCGCGCCGCGCCAAGCGCGGCTCGGCCTGGCGCAACTATTACGTCTGGTCCGACAGCGACAAGAAATTCGCCGGCACGCGCATCATCTTCCTCGACACCGAGCAATCGAACTGGGCGTGGGATCCGGTGGCGCAGCAATATTACTGGCACCGCTTCTACGCCCATCAGCCCGACCTCAATTTCGACAATCCGCGCGTCGTCCAGGAAATGCTCAACGTGATGCGCTTCTGGCTCGACATGGGGGTCGACGGGATGCGGCTCGACGCCGTCCCCTATCTCGTCGAGCGCGAAGGCACGTCGAGCGAGAATCTGCCGGAGACGCACGACATCCTGAAGCGCATGCGCGCCGAGCTCGATGCGCGTTACGGCGACCGCATGCTGCTCGCCGAGGCCAACCAGTGGCCGGAGGATGTGCTGCAATATTTCGGCGACGGCGATGAATGCCACATGGCGTTCCATTTCCCGCTCATGCCGCGCATCTTCATGGCGGTGGCGACCGAAGACCGCCATCCCGATCACCGACATCATGCGCCAGACGCCGGACATTCCGGCGAATTGCCAGTGGGCCGTGTTCCTGCGCAACCACGACGAGCTGACGCTCGAGATGGTGACCGACCGCGAGCGCGACTATCTGTGGAATTTCTATGCCGCCGACAAGCGCATGCGGCTCAATCTCGGCATCCGCCGCCGGCTCGCGCCGTTGATGGAGAGCGACCGCCGCCGCATCGAGCTCCTCTCCGGCCTCATGTTCTCGATGCCGGGCACGCCGGTCATGTATTACGGCGACGAGATCGGCATGGGCGACAACATCTTCCTGGGCGACCGCGACGGCGTGCGCACGCCGATGCAGTGGACGCTCGACCGCAACGCCGGCTTCTCGCGCGCCGATCCGGCGCAGCTCTATCTGCCGCCGATCATGGATCCGGTCTACGGCTATCAGGCCGTCAACGTCGAGGCGCAGACGCGCGCGCCCACCTCGCAGCTCAACTGGACGAAGCGGCTCATCTCCGTGCGCAAGGCGCGGCGCGCGTTCGGCCGCGGCGATCTGCGCTTTCTCTATCCCGACAACCGCAAGGTGCTTTCCTTCCTGCGCAGCTTCGCCGACGAGACCCTGCTGTGCGTCTTCAACCTGTCGCGCTCGCCGCAGGCGGTCGAATTGGACCTCGCGGAATTTCTCGGCCGCTCGCTCGTCGAGCTGGGCGGGCGCAGCGTCTTTCCGCCGATCGGCGAGCAGCCCTACGTGCTGTCGCTGCCGGGCTACGGCTTCTACTGGTTCATGCTCGAGCCCGCGCGCGAACCGGAACCCTTGGTGCGCGCGCCGGCGCCCGAGTTCGTGACGCTGGTGCTGTCCGAGGGATGGCGCGGCAAAAGCCTGCTCGCCCAGCACATAAGGCACCAGGTCGAGCACGAGGTCGTGCCGTCCTATCTGCCGACGCAGCGCTGGTTCGCGGCCAAGGGCCGCAAGATCGTGCGCGCCCAGATCATCGCCGAGGCCGAGTTCGACCACACCGCCTTCGCCGCCTTCGAGGTGAGCTTCGCGCAGGGCGCAAAGCAGCTCTATACGCTGCCGCTCGCGCTCAGGTGGGAGGGGCCGGACAGCGATACCGCCGCGCTCGCGTCGTGCACCGTGTGCCGCGCGCGCCGGGCGCGCGCCGAGGGCGTCGTCTACGAGGCGCTGGCCGAGCCGCGCTTCACGCTCGCGCTGGTCGAGGCCATGCAGGCGGAAAAGACCATCCCGGCCGGCGAGAACGCGCGCATCGTCTTTCACAGCACGTCCGCCTTCGCGAAGCGGACATTGCCCAAGGAGCCCGTCGTCAAGCGCATCGGCGGCGAGCAGTCGAACAGCTCGGTCGCGATCGAGGACTACGCCATCCTGAAACTCTATCGCCGCCTTCAGTCCGGCATCCATCCCGAGATCGAGGTGGCCGAGTTCCTCACCGAGATCGCCGCGTTTCCCAACACGCCGCCGCTCATGGGCCATTTCACGCTCGCGCGCGACGGCGAGCGCGACGCGGCCTTGGGCGTGATGTTCCAGAGCATGCGCAACCAGGGCGATGCCTGGGCGCAGGCATTGAATTATCTCACGCGCTATCTCGACGAGGCGCTGCTGATGGCGCCGCACATGGAGAGCGCCGCCGACACGGCCGCCTCGGCCGATCGTTCGTCGCATCAGATCTATCTCGACCTCGCCGCGCAGCTCGGCCGCCGCACCGCCGAGCTGCATCGCGCGCTCTGCCCGGCCGGCGAGGCGCCGCCCGACTTCCGGCCGGAGCCGATCGACAAGGACGATCTCGCGCTCTGGAAGCGGCGCGCGCGCGCCACGGCGGAAAGCGCGCTCGGCATGCTGGCCGCGCGCGCCCGGCGCCTGCCGCCCGCGGCGCGCGAGGCGGCCGAGCGGCTCCTCGCGTCGCGCGATCAGGCGCTCCGCCGCCTCGACGAGCTTCTGCCCGCGCGCGTCGATGCCATGAAGACGCGCATCCATGGCGACTATCATCTGGGCCAGGTGCTCGTCATCCAGAACGACTACACCATCATCGATTTCGAGGGCGAGCCGATGCGCCCGCTCGACGAGCGCCGGGCCAAGGTGATGCCGCTCGTCGATGTCGCCGGCATGCTGCGCTCCTTCGCCTATGCCGCAGCTGCCGCGGTGCGGCAGATGGTGGAGATCCAGCCGGCCGCCGAGGCCACGCTCCTCGAACGCGGCGAGGAATGGCGGCGCGCGGTGAGCGAGGCGTTTCTCGCGCGTTATCGCACGGTGATCGCGGGCGTCGCCTCGATGCCGCGCGAGCCGGCCGTCGCCGATGCGCTGTTGGCGTTCTTCACGATGGAAAAGGCGTTCTACGAGATCGAGTACGAGATCGCGAACCGCCCCGCCTGGGCCGCCATTCCGATCGCCGCCGTGCTCGATCTGACCGCGGCGCGAGAGCTTGCCGATGCCGGTTCTTGAGAGCGACGCCGTCGCCGTCCTCGAGGGGCGGCATGGCGATCCCTTCGCCTGGCTCGGCATGCACGCGACCGGGCGCAAGATCTCGGTCCGCGTGTTCCTGCCGTGGGCGCGGCGGCTCTGGGTCGTGCGGCGCGACACGGGCGCCGTGGCGGGCGAGCTCGCGCGCGTCCATGCGGATGGGCTTTTCGCCGGCGCGGTCGGCGATGCGCCGCGCTTTCCCTACCGCCTGCGCGCCGAGGGCACGGGACGGCATCGTCGAGTTCGACGACATCTATTCCTTCCCGCCGGTGCTGGGCGATGTCGACGTTCATCTCCTCGGCGAGGGCAGTCATCGCCGCGCCGACAAGGTGATGGGCGCGCATTGCCGCACGATCGAGGGCACTGCCGGCGTGGCCTTCGCCGTCTGGGCGCCCAACGCGCGCCGCGTCAGCGTCGTCGGCGCGTTCAACGATTGGGACGGGCGGCGCTGCCCGATGCGGCTCCGCCACGGCGTCGGCATCTGGGAGATTTTCGTGCCCGGCGTCGCGCCCGGCATGTTCTACAAATACGAGATCGTCGGTCCCGACGGCCGGCTGCTGCCGTGGAAGGCCGATCCCTATGCCGCCTGGGCCGAGCGCCCGCCCGGCGACGCGTCGCGCGTGGCGCCGCCCTCGCGGCACGACTGGCGCGACGGCGCTTGGCTCGACGAGCGCTGGCGCCGGAACGAGCGCGGCGCGCCCATCGCGATCTACGAATGCCATCTGGGCTCGTGGCGCCGCAAGCCCGAAGACGGCAACCGCATGCTCAGCTATCGCGAGCTCGCGGACGAGCTCGTCCCTTATGTGCGCGACATGGGCTTCACCCATCTCGAGCTTATGCCGGTGAGCGAGTATCCGTTCGACGGCTCGTGGGGCTATCAGTCGCTCGGCCTCTTCGCGCCGACGAGCCGGTTCGGCACGCCCGACGATTTCCGCGCATTCGTGGACGCGTGCCACGCGGCCGGGCTCGGCCTCTTTCTCGACTGGGTGCCGGGCCATTTTCCGAGCGATCCGCACGGGCTCGCGCGCTTCGACGGCACCGCGCTTTACGAGCACGCCGATCCGCGCCAGGGGTTTCAGCCCGACTGGCACACCTACGTCTATAATTTCGGGCGGCAGGAAGTCGCGAATTTCCTGATCGCGAGCGCGCTCAACTGGATCGGCGACTTCCACGCCGATGGCTTGCGCGTCGATGCCGTCGCCTCGATGCTCTATCTCGATTACAGCCGGCCGCCAGGCGGATGGGTTCCGAACCGCTTCGGCGGGCGCGAGAATCTCGAGGCGATCGAGTTCCTGCGCCGCACCAACGAACAGATCTTCGGCCTCGATACCGGCGCCACCACCGCGGCCGAGGAATCGACCGCCTGGCCCATGGTGTCGCGGCCCACTTACGTCGGCGGACTGGGCTTCGGCTACAAGTGGAACATGGGCTGGATGCACGACACGCTGCGCTACATCTCGCTCGACCCGATCCACCGCAAGTATCATCACAACGACCTGACCTTCGGCCTCCTCTACGCCTTCAACGAGAATTTCATCCTGCCGCTGTCGCACGACGAGGTCGTGCACGGCAAGGGCGCGCTCATCCGCAAGATGCCGGGCGACCGCTGGCAGCGCTTCGCCAATCTGCGCGCGTACTATGGCTTCATGTGGACGCATCCGGGCAAGAAGCTCCTCTTCATGGGCGGCGAGTTCGCGCAGGAGCGCGAATGGAACCACGACCATTCGCTCGACTGGCATCTCCTCGCCGATCCGCTGCACAAGGGCGTGCAGAGCGCCGTGCGCGATCTCAACCGGCTCTATCGCGAGCTTCCGGCGCTGCACGAGCTCGACTGCGACGCCGCGGGGTTCCAGTGGCTCGACGCCAACGACGCCGGCAACAGCGTGCTGTCATATCTGCGCCGCGGCCACGATCCGCACGAGCTCGTCGCCGTCGTATGCAATTTCACGCCGGTGCCGCGCCACGATTATCGCGTCGGCGTGCCGCGCGCCGGGCGCTGGCGCGAGTGCTTCAACAGCGACGCGCGCGACTATGGCGGCAGCGGCCTCGGCAACGCGGGCGAGGTTCACGCCGCATCCGAACCCGCGCACGGCCACCCCGTCTCGCTGCGTCTTCTTCTGCCGCCGCTCGCGACATTGATTTTTTCCTGGGAGCCCGATGGCTGAGCCGATCCTGCGCCTCGCCGAGCTCGCCGGCGTGCGCGCTTCCTATCGCGACGCGTTCCGCGTCGAGCGGCGCATCGCGGCAGAAAATTTGCGTGCGGTGCTGGCCGCGATGGGGTTCGCGACCGAGAGCGATGCTGCCATCGCGCGCGAGACCGCCGCGCTCGAGGCCGAGCGCTGGCGCGCGCTGTTGCCGCCCGCCGTGGTCGTGCGCGACAGCGCGGCGCCGCGCGTCGGTTTCGTGCTGCCCGATCGGCTCAACGCCGGCCGCATCCTGTGGTCGCTCGCGGGCGAAGGCATGCGCGCCGAAGGCAGCGCCGATCCGAACGCGCTCGACACGATCGAGACCACGGGCAAGCGCGCGCATCGCCATCGCCGCCTCGATCTGCCGTTGCCGCAGCTTGCGCCCGGCTATTACCGCTTGAGCGCCGCGGCCGGGCACGAAAACGCCGAGACGTGCCTCATCGTCGCGCCCGCTTGCGCTTACCTGCCGCCTGCGCTCGCCGATCGAAGGCGCGCCTGGGGCGTTGCGGCGCAGCTCTATTCGCTCCGTTCGGCGCGCAACTGGGGCATGGGCGATTTCGCCGATCTCGGCGCGCTTGCCGAAATGGCGGCGGGCAAGGGTGCCGCCGCGCTCGGCATCAATCCGCTGCACGCGCTCTACCCGGCCGAGCCGCGCCACATCAGCCCCTATTCGCCGTCCTCGCGGCTCTTCCTCAATCCGCTCTATCTCGACATCGAGTCCGTTCCCGACTTCGCCGACAGCGGCCGAGGCGCAAGCCCGCATCGGCACGCCGGAATTCGCCGCCGCTCTCGCCCGCGCCCGCGCCGGCGATCTCATCGACCACGCGGCCGTCGCCGCGTTGAAGCAGCCGCTCTTCGCGCTGCTCTACGAAGCGTTCGCGGCAACGCATCTCGGGCCGGACGGCGCGGCCAAGACCGCGCGCGGCGCCGATTTCCGCCGCTTCCAGCAGGAGGGCGGCGACGATTTGCGCGATTACGCCCGCTTCAACGCGCTTGACGCGCATTTCCGCGGCGCGGGCCTGCGTGCCGTGGCAAACCTGGCCGGAGCCCTTCCGCCATGCCGATTCCGGCGCGGTGGAAGAGTTCGCGCACCGGCATGAAGAAGCGGTCGAGCTGCATCAGTATCTCGAATGGGAATCGTGCCGCCAGCTCGCGGCGGCCGCGGCGCGCGGCGGCAAGGGCGGGCTCGGCATCGGGCTTTACCGCGATCTCGCGGTCGGCGTCGATCCGAACGGCGCGGCGGCGTGGGCCGACCCCGCGCTCCTCGCCGCGGGCGCGACGGTGGGCGCCCCGCCCGATCTCCTGAACCTCAAGGGCCAGGAATGGGGCCTCGCGCCGCCCAACCCCGTGGCGCTGCGCCGGCGCGCCTACGGTCCCTTCATCGCCGCGCTCCGCGCCAACATGAGATGCGCGGGATTGCTGCGCATCGATCACGCCATGGCGTTGCAGCAGCTTTACTGGGTGCCGCGCGGCGCGCCGCCCGACCGAGGCGCCTATGTGGCCTATCCGTTCGCGGACCTCTTGGGCATCGTCGCGCTCGAAAGCCTGCGCAATCGTTGCGCCGTCATCGGCGAGGACCTCGGCACCGTGCCCCCTGGCTTCAGCCGCACGCTCAACGACTGCAACATCCTGTCATATCGCCTTCTCATGTTCGAACAGGAGGATGACGGGCGCTTCTTCCCGCCGAAAAAATATCCGCGCGCGGCGGCGGCGGCGTTCTCCTCGCACGATCTGCCGACCGTGCGCGGCTTCTGGCTCGGCACCGACATCGCCTGGCGCCGCCGCCTCGAGCTTTATCCCGACGCCGCGGCGGCCGCGCGCGACGAGGAGCGGCGCCGGCGCGACCGGCGCGATCTCCTCGCGGCGCTCATCGCCGAGCGCCTCATCGATGCCGACGCGGCGCGCCGATTTCTGCCGCGGGACGATGCGCCGGTCTTTGCCGAGGAACTCGCCGTCGCGATCTACCGCTTCCTCGGCCGCACCAATTCGGCGCTCGCGCTGTTGGAGATCGCGGATGTGGCGGGCGAGGCCGAGCAGGCGAACGTCCCCGGCACGGTCGACGAGCATCCGAACTGGCGGCGCAAGCTCGGCCGCACCCTCGAAGACCTCGCCCGCGACGGCGCTTTCGCCCGCCTCGCCGCCGCTTTGGATCGCGCGCGAAAGGAGTGATCCACCCGGGCGGGCACCCCGTATCTCACTGTGCACGGTTTCCTCCCGTGTGTTTCCTCCCTGAACCTCGGCCCCGCCGCAAGCGGCGGGGCTTTTTTTGCGGGCGCGGATCGGCGAGGATCGCGCCATGACGGATGCGGTCGAATGCGTCGTCGTCGGCGCCGGCGTGATCGGGCTCGCATGCGCGCGCGCGCTCGCCGAGGCCGGGCACGACGTGCTGGTGCTGGAGCAGGAGCGCTGGGTCGGCTCGCACACATCCTCGCGCAACAGCGAGGTGATCCACGCCGGCCTCTATTACCCGACGGACAGCCTCAAGGCGCGCTACTGCGTCGAAGGGCGGAAGCAGCTCTACGACTATTGCGCCGGGCACGGCGTCGCGCACAAGCGCGTCGGCAAGCTCGTCGTCGCCTGCACCGAGGCTGAGGTCGCGGTGCTGCGCAAGGTCATGGCGCGCGCCGCGGCGAACGGCGTCGGCGATCTCGAATGGATCTCCGGCAACGAGGCGAAGGGGCTCGAGCCCGAGCTTTTCTGCCTCGCGGCGTTTCATTCGCCCTCGACCGGCATCATCGACAGCCACGGCCTCATGCTCGCCTATGAGACGGACGCCGAGGCGGCGGGTGCCACGATCGTGCTGCGCGCGCCCGTGCTCGGCGGCCGGGTCGAGCGCACGGGCTTCACGCTCGACGTGGGCGGCGCGGAGCCGACGACGATCGCGTGCGAGCTCCTCGTCAACAGCGCCGGGCTCGAGGCGCCGCTGCTCGCGCGCCGCCTCGAAGGATTGCCGCCCGCAAGCGTGCCGCGCGACTATTATTGCCGCGGCGTCTATTTCACCCTGGCCGGGCGCGCGCCGTTCCGGCGCTTGGTATATCCCGTGCCGGAGGCGGCGGGGCTCGGCGTCCACCTCACGCTCGACCTTGCCGGCCAGGCGCGCTTCGGGCCCGATACCGAGTGGATCGATGGCATCGACTACACCGTCGATCCGGCGCGCGGCGAGCGCTTCTATGCCGCGATCCGCACATATTGGCCGGGCCTCGGGGACGGCGCGTTGCAGCCGGGCTATGCCGGCGTGCGGCCCAAGATCAACGGTCCGAAAGACGCATCCGCCGATTTCGTGATCCAGGGCCCGGCCGAGCACGGCGTAGAGGGCCTCGTCAATCTCTACGGCATCGAATCGCCCGGCATCACCGCCTCGCTGCCCTTGGCCGCGCATGTCGCGCGGCTGCTCGGCTAGGAATCGTCCGGCCCTTCGGCGACCACCACCGAGAGTTCCACGGGCGGCGCCTCGGCGAACGCTAGCGTCAGCGGGAAGACGTCGTCGACCGCGAGAATGCGCCGTCAAGCCGCGCAGCGCGATGTAGCGCCGCCCCGGCTGCAAGGCGACGCGGTGTCCCGGCTCCAGGTCATAGAATTCGAGCGCTTCGCCGTCGAACTCGCGCAGGATGACGCGCTCGGCGATGGGCGAGGCGCCGCCGATGAGCCGGTCGGCGCGCGGGCCGTTGTTGCGCAGCACCATGAAGGCGGCGGCCGCCTCGGTCACGGACGGCTTCGCCCACGGATGATCGATCGTGATGCCGCCGCTGGCAAAGATTTGCGCGCGGGCGGCGCGCGCGAAGACGAGGCCCAGCGGCGCGAGCAGAATGTGCCTGCGCTTCATCGCTCTAAAAGCGCACCGCTACGGCAGATCGATCGCCACGCCCTGCCACCGCCCCTCGTCGAGCACGCGCGTGTGATGGCCGCGGCCGGAAGTATCTTCGAGCAACGCGATGTCGCCCGCTCGAAGCACGTGTTTCTTGCCGTCGCCGGTTTCGATCTCGCAGGTGCCGGCATGGGTCACGATGAGGCGGCGGCACGGCGCCGGATGCCAGCCTGCCGCCCAACCCGCGGGAAAATCAAAGAACCGGGCCTGCTTCGCCGCCATCTGCGCCGACACATTTGCCGGCGGAGCATCGGCGAAGGGCTGCGCCGAAATCATCTCGGCGTCAACGATCGACTGGGCGGATGCGCCGCTCGCATCGAGATAGGCGCGCAGATATTTCATCCTCTGCCCCCGCGAAGCAATCCGCTTGCCCGGGCTTAGCCGAGGCGGCGCAGCAGCACAATCGGCCACAGCAGCACGGCGGGAAGCGTCGCGCGGAAGATCCGCGCCTGGCCGAGCGGCGTGAAATCCTCCGCTTCGGCGGTGCCGGGGTCGGGCTGGGCGAACAGGCCGACCCCGACCGCGAGATACATGAGGGCGAGACTCGCGACATTTTCCATGGCCGGCAAGTCTGGCCGCGCGAAGGTTTCGCAAGCGTTAATCGCCGCTTGCCGAAGCGTCATGGGAAAGGCACCATCGCACCGGTAGCGACGAGGAGGAAGTTCATGTGGTTGGCCGTGGCCATCATCGGCATGATCGGCATCGCGACCGGGATCACGCTCCTTCCGGGCAGCACGTCGAAGCCGCAGCCGGCCGCTTCGGCACCTGCCGCGCCGGCATCGGCGCCAGCCGCGACGCCGGCAACCGCACCTCCGGCGCAGGGCCAAAGCCCGGCGAAGTGAGACGCCATGGATGAGCCAAGGGGCGCGCGCGCCGCGCCCAACGATCTCGAATCCTACTGGATGCCGTTCACGGCCAACCGCCAGTTCAAGGCGAAGCCGCGGCTTCTGGTCGCGGCCGAGGGCATGCACTACACGAGCGCGGACGGGCGCCGCGTCCTCGACGGCACCGCTGGGTTGTGGTGCGTCAATTGCGGCCACGCGCGGCGCGAGATCGCCGATGCGGTGCATCGCCAGGCGCTCGCGCTCGATTACGCGCCGGCGTTCCAGATGGGCCATCCCGCCGTGTTCGAGGCGGCCTCGCGCTTGGCGGCGCTCCTGCCGGGCGATCTCGACCGCGTGTTCTTCTGCAATTCCGGCTCCGAGGCGGTCGACACCGCGCTCGAAGATCGCGATCGCTTATCATCGCGTGCGCGGCGAGGGGCAGAGGACGCGCCTCATCGGCCGCGAGCGCGGCTATCACGGCGTCGGCTTCGGCGGCATCTCCGTGGGCGGCATTTCGGTCAACCGCCGCTATTTCGGCAGCCTGCTGCCCGGCACCGATCATCTGCCCTCGATGTACGACCGCGGCAAGCAGGCGTTCTCGCGCGGCCAGCCCGAATGGGGCGCGCATCTCGCCGACGAGCTCGAGCGCATCGTCGCCTTGCACGATCCCTCGACCATCGCCGCCGTCATCGTCGAGCCGATGGCGGGCTCGACCGGCGTGCTCGTGCCGCCCAAGGGCTATCTCGAGCGCCTGAAGGCGATCTGCGACAAGCACGGCCTCATCCTCATCTTCGACGAGGTCATCACCGGCTTCGGCCGCTTGGGCGCATCCTTCGCGACCGAGCGCTTCGGCATCGTTCCCGACATGGTGACGTGCGCCAAGGGCTTGACCAACGGCACCGTGCCGATGGCCGGCGTGATCGTGCGGCGCCCCATCTACGACGCCTTCATGTCCGGTCCCGAAAATGCCGTCGAGCTGCCGCACGGCTACACCTATTCGGGCCATCCGCTCGCGGCCGCGGCCGCGCTCGCGGCGATGGACATCTACAAGAACGAGGATCTGTTCGCGCGCGCCAAGGCGCTCGAATCCTATTGGCAGGACGGCGTGCACAGCCTCAAAGGGCTGCCGCATGTGATCGATCTGCGCAATATCGGCCTCGTCGCCGGGATCGAGCTCGATCCGATCGCGGGCAAGCCGGCCCAGCGCGCGTTCGACGTGTTCCTGAAATGCTACGAGCGCGGGCTCCTCATCCGCACCACCGGCGACATCATCGCGCTGTCGCCGCCGCTCGTCATCTCGCGCGGCCAGATCGACGAGCTGTTCGGCACGTTGGGCGCCGTCTTGAAGGACGCCGCCTGATGCTGATCGGCGTGCCGAAAGAGGTGAAGACGCACGAATACCGCGTCGGCCTCGTCCCCGGCAGCGTGCGCGAGCTGATGCATCACGGCCACCAGGTGATCGTCGAGCGCGGCGCCGGATCCGGCATCGGCTTCGGCGACGACGCCTACGTCGCGGCGGGCGCGAAGATTGCGTCCGTCGAGGATGTGTTCGCCGTCGGCCGAGCTCATCGTCAAGGTGAAGGAGCCGCAGCCGGGCGAGATCGCGCGCTTGCAGCGCGGCCAGGTTCTCTTCACCTATCTCCATCTCGCGGCCGACCGCGCCCAGGCGGAAGGCTTGATGAAGAGCGGCGCCACCTGCATCGCCTACGAGACCGTGACCGACGCGAAAGGCGGCCTGCCGCTGCTTGCGCCGATGAGCGAGGTCGCGGGCCGCATGGCGATCCAGGTCGGCGCCCATTGCCTCGAGAAGGAGCGGGGCGGGCTCGGCATCTTGCTGGGCGGCGTGCCGGGCGTTGCCGCGGCCAAGGTGGTGATCCTCGGCGGCGGCGTCTCCGGCACCAATGCCGCGCGCGTCGCCATGGGCATGGAGGCTTATGTCACCGTCATCGACAAGAACCTCGCCCGCCTCTACGAGCTCGACATGCAGTTCGGCTCGCAGCTCCACACGCTCTTCGCCACCCTGGAGAACATCGAGAACGAGGTTTTGGCGGCCGATCTCGTGATCGGCGCCGTGCTGGTCGCCGGCGCGGCGGCGCCGAAGCTCGTGTCGCGCGCCATGGTGCGGCGCATGAAGCCGGGCTCGGTGCTGGTCGACATCTCGATCGACCAGGGCGGCTGCTTCGAGACGAGCCGGCCCACGACGCACGCCGATCCGACATATGTCGAGGAAGGCGTGATCCATTATTGCGTCACCAACATGCCGGGCGCGGTCGCGCGCACCTCCACATTCGCGCTCAACAACGCGACCTTGCCCTTCACCGAGGCGCTGGCCGACAAGGGTTTCCGCCGCGCGCTCCAGGACGATCCGCATCTGCGCGCCGGCCTCAACGTGTTCGCCGGCCGCATCACGCACGCCGCCGTGGCGCACGCTCTGGGATTGCCGGTGCTCGCGCCCGAGGCGGCGCTCGCGCAATAGCGAAAAGGGGAGAAAATGCCGAAGCAGTTGCCGCCGACGCGCCGCGTCGTCACCGGGCACGACGCCAAGAACGTGGCGAAGGTGCTGATCGACGGGATCGCGACGAACGACCGCGGCGAGCCCCCTCGCTCGCGCGTGCTGATGTGGTGCACCGATGCGATGCCGGTCGATGTCGCGATCGGCGACAAGATCGAGGACATGGGCGCGCGCAAGCTCGGCACGGCGCCGCCGCCACAATGGCACGCGCTTCACCATCAACGACATTCCGCCGGGCGCGCCGGGCGTCATGCACCGCACCGAGACGCTCGATTATTGCATCGTGCTCGCGGGCGAGGTCGACATGGACATGGACGAGGGATCGGTGCATCTGAAGGCGGGCGACGTCGTCATCCAGCGCGCCACCAACCATTCCTGGGTCAATCGCGGCAGCGAGCCCGCGCGCATCGCCTTCGTGCTGATCGACGCGCAGCCCTTGGGCATCGGCCATCCCATCACCGGCGCCACCTCGGTTCCGGCGCGGGGCTAATTCCCGAGCTTCGCGAGCTCCGGCATGATGAGGCGGTCGGCGGGCACGATGTGGTCGCGATCGCCGATCGCCATTTCCGCCTTCATGAGATTGTCGAGGAGCGTGCGCGATATGGTGGGAGAGGGCGCGAAGAAGTTTATCTTGCGGAATAGGTCGTAGGTCTTGGCCACGTCCTGGTGCTTCATCTTGGCGGCGCTCTCCAAGATCGAGATCGCTTCGTCGCGGTTCTTGTCGTCGTAGAACCAGGCGACGCTTTGGTCGAAGGCGGCGAGCATGCGCTTCGCCAGCTCGAGATGCGCCATGGCCCAGGCGCGGTTCACCTCGAACCCGGCAAAGGGCAGGTCCTTCGTATAGGGATAGACGAGGCCGAGATTGACGAACCCCGCGTCCTCCGCCTCGAACAGCACCGGCGGCAGCAGGAGCGAGGCCGCGACCGCGCCCGAGCGCAGGCCCGCAAGCCGGGCCGCCGTCGCGCCCACGACGATCACGTCGTAGTCGGTCTTGGCCAGCCCTTCCGCCTTCGCCATTTGCGCGAAATAGATCGCGGTGATGTCGGTCGTGCCGCCCAGGGAGATGGTCTTGCCTTTGAGATCGCGAATGCCGGAGATCCCGGGCCGCGCCACGAGCGCGTAAGGATTGGCCTGCGACACGATCCGTACGATGGCGATCGCCGCGCCTTTATCGATGGCGCTGATCGGCTCCGGCAGGCCGGTGCTCGCCACCGCGTCGAGCGAGCCTGCGGTGAGCTGCTGGATCACGCCCGAGGTCGAAGGCGCGAAGATGAGATCGATATCGACGCCCGCCGTGGCGAAGAACCCCTTGCTCTCGCCGATATAGATCGGCCACAGCGAGCCCGAGGGCGAGCCGATCGCGCCGGTCTCGACCGTGTCCGCGGCGTAGGCAGGAAGCGCGAGAAAAAGAACGACTGCCACGAGGACCGATCGCATGCCATCCCTCCTGCCCTGCACCGGGTCCGATCTTATGCCGCCGTCCCTCACGCCGCGACGCCGAAGAGCGCGCCGACCGCAGCCGTCACCGCCATCGCGAGCGCGCCCCAGAGGAGGACGCGCGCGGCGCCCTTGGCGATGCTGGCGCCGCCGATCCGCGCCGCGAGCGCACCCAGCAGCGCCAGGATGACGAGCGAGACGCACGCGATGAAGATGCCGGGGTTCCCGTCGCGGACGATGATGGCCGTCAGCACCGGCAGGATGGCGCCCGAGGCGAAGCTCGTGCCCGACGCAAGCGCCGCCTGAAGCGGGCGCGCGCGCAGCGTGTCGCTGATGCCGAGCTCGTCGCGCGCATGCGCGCCCAGCGCATCGTGCGCCATGAGCTGCTTCGCCACTTCCTTGGCGAGATCGGGCTTCAGCCGCGCCCGACATAGATCGACGCCAGCTCCCTGTGTTCCTCCTCGACGTCGGTGTCGATGCCGTGCTGCTCCTGCACGAGATCGGCGCGCTCGGTATCGGCCTGCGAGCTCACCGAGACATATTCGCCGGCCGCCATCGCCATAGCACCCGCGACGAGCCCGGCGCTCCCGGCCAGCACGATGCTCGCGTGCGACCCGTGCGCCGCCGCGACGCCGAGGAGCAGGCTCGCGGTGGAGACGACGCCGTCGTTGGCGCCCAAGACCGCGGCGCGCAGCCAGCCGGAGCGATGGATGCGATGATGTTCCTCGTGCGGCATCGCCGAGGGCGCGCCTAGTGGAGCGCCCGCGGCAATCCTGCGATCGCCTCGTCGAGGAGCGCCGTCCGGCGCGCGGGATCGAGCGACTGGGCAAGCGCGCGCCTGACCGCGGCGATCGCGATCTCGACCGCCTGGTTCCTCACCTCGGCCAGGGCTTTTGCCTCCTCGAGCGCGATCTTCTCGCTCGCCATGCGGCGGCGGCGTTCGAGCGCCGCCTCGATCTCGCGCTCGGCGCGCTCGTGCGGCGCGCTCCGCCTCCTCGCGCGCGTGCGCGATGATCGCGTTCGCTTCGTTCAAGGCGTCGCGCTGCTTCCTCTGGTATTCGGCGAGCGCCGTCTGCGCCTCGTCGCGGAGCCGCGCGGCGGTGTCGATCTCGTCGCGGATTCTTGGCCGCGCGCTGATCGAGCTGGCGCGTCAGGATCGGCGCCGCCTTCCAGCCCAGGAATCCGACCGCGATGACGAAGGCGATGAGGACCCAGAATTCGGCGTCCTTCAACAATTCCATCACGCGCGCTCCCGCAGCACCGCGTCGACCGCCTCGCGCGCGCGGGCGGGATCGAGCTCGGCGCCCGCCACCTTCTCGGCCGCGGCGCGCGCCAATTCGACCGCGACATCGCGCAGGCCCGCGAGCGCCGCGTTCTTCGCCTCGCGCGATGCGGCGCTCGGCCGCGGCCGTTTCGGCGGCGAGCGCGCCGGCGAGCTGCTTCAATCGCGCGGCGCTGGCCGCGTTCATGCGCTCCACCGTCGCGCGCAAGGTCGCCTGCGCCTCGTCGCGCGCCTCGGCGAGCGCCTTCTCGTAGACCGCGATCACCGCCTCGGCCTCGTCCTTCATCCGCGCGGCGCTGCCGAGATCGTCCTCGATGTGCTTGCGCCGCGTGGCGAGGATGGCGCCCACGCGCGGCAGCCCGAACCACGTCATCACGGCGAAGAGCGCGATGAAGGTGATCGCGAGCCAGACCAGCTGCGAGGGAAACGTGGCGGCGTCGAGCTGCGGCATCGGCGCGTCAGAACACGAACAGGATGAGGAACGCGATGGCGAGGCCGAAGAGCCCGGTCGCCTCGGCCAAGGCGAAGCCCAGGAACGCGAACGGCGTCACCTGCGCCGCCGGGTTGCGCGCGAGCGCGCTGATGAGCGAGGCGAACACGTTGCCGATGCCGATGCCGGCGCCGACGAGCGCGACGCAGGCCAATCCGGCACCGATCAGTTTGGCGGAGGCGACATCCATGAGACTTGTTCCCTTTCCGATCAATGAAGGTGAAGCGCGTCGCGCAGATAGAGGCAGGTCAGGATCGCGAACACATAGGCCTGCAACGCCGCGACCAGGATTTCGAGGAAATAGATCAGCACGTCGACGCCGACCGGCAGGATGCCGAAGAGCGGCACGCTCGCGGCGAACCCGGCGAAGATCGCCAGCATGGTGTGGCCCGCGAGCATGTTGGCGAAGAGCCGGATCGCCAGCGTGAACGGCCGGATGCAGTAGGACAGGAGCTCGATCGGCACGAGCAGGACGAGCAGCACGACGGGCACGCCCGCCGGCACGAACAGGCGCACGAAATGCCAGCCGTGCTTCACGATGCCGATGATGGTCACGCCGATGAAGACGGTGATGGCGAGCCCGAACGTGACGATGATGTGGCTCGTGAAGGTGAAGCTGTAGGGCACGAGGCCCAATACGTTGCCGAGCAGGACGAACATGAAGAGCGTGAACACGAACGGGAAGTACCGCATGCCCCCGTGCCCGGCATTGGTCTCGACCATGTCGGCGACGAACTCGTAGCTCATCTCGGCGACCGACTGCATCCGCCCCGGCACGAGCGCCGCGCGCCGCGTGCCGAGGACGACGAGCGCCGTCGCGAGCAGCGCCGCGATCGTCATCAAGAGCGCCGAGTTGGTGAAGGACAGGTCCAATCCGCCGACATGGATCGGCACGATGGGCTCGATCTTGAATTGCTCGAGCGGCTTGATCTCGATCGCCACGTCAGTCCTCGTCGTCCCAATCGTCCTTGGCCGGAGCCTTCTCCTGCTGCCGGCGATAGCCCACCGCCATGCCCTGTCCGGTGACGGCGCGCCACACGTTGACCATGCCGGCCGCCACGCCGAGGAAGAACAGCACGATCATCCCCCACGGCTTCGTGCCGAGCCAGTGATCCAACGCCCAGCCGAGCCCGGTGCCGACCGCGATGGCGACGACGAGCTCGATCCCGATCCGCCACGCGAGCGCGAAGCCGCTGCCGATGGCGGGCGCCGCGTCGTTCCTCGCCGGTCCCCGTGCGCCCCGCTGCGCGCGCCGCGCCTCGTCGAGCCGGCGTCCGAGTTCGTGCAGAGGATCCTGATCGCCAGCCGTCGATTAACCCCCGCCAAAGCGGCGGCGCACCTTAGGGATGGCTCGAAATCCTGTCAAGGCGAGCGCCTCGTTGGCGATCGTTTCCCTTGAGCTACATCAACGCCGAATTGTCCTGTTATGCTTTCCTGATGCCGGGACGGGCGCGGAATTGGTCCGCGCCCGTTTGCGGCGCTGCAATCGGAGAAGGCCATGGCTGAGCACATCGACGCGGATATCGCCGCGCTGCGCAACGATCTTGGGCAGATGCGCGCGGATTTCGCCAAGCTGTCGGAAACGCTGCAGCATCTGGGCCGTCACGGCGCGGCGGAAGCCATGGACAAGGTCATGGGCTCCGCCGGACAGGCCAAGGAAAAGATCGAGAAGACCGGCGCGACCCTGATCCACGAAATCGAGGAACGGCCGGTTGCGGCCGTGGTGATCGCGTTCATCGCCGGCATGGTTCTGGCAGCGCTGCTCGGCCGCCGCTCCTAGCGCAGCCGATCCGGCATCTCGGGAGATTTGCAATGATGCAAAAATACATTGCGCAGGCGATCGTGTGGGGCGTGGCGCTGCTGATCGCGGCGATCCTGTTGGTCGTCGGCGCGGGATTCCTGGGCGCCGCCGTCTATTTCGCGCTCTGCCCTCGTCCTCACGCCGCCGATGGCCGCGCTCGCAACCGCGCTCGTGCGTCCTTCTGGCGGCGATCGTCGTCATTCTGATCGGCCGCCTTGTCGGGAGAATGCTCGGGAAGTCGATCGCGCCGGCGGCCTGCGACGCGGGCGCCGGCCGGCGCCCGCGGCATCGCCGCCGATCTCGGCATTCTCGCCGGCGAGGAGATTGCGGCGCTGGTACGCTCGCACGCGCTCGGCACGCTGCTCGCCAGTCTCGTCGCGGGCTTCGCGGTCGGTGCGAGCCCCGGCCTGCGCCGATTGCTGCGCGAACTGGTCGATATCTAGGGCGCGCCCTGCTACGCCGTGCGTCTCAGTTGTTCGGCCGATTGAAGATCCACCGAAACGAGCTGCGACACGCCTTTTTCCGACATGGTGAGGCCGAACAGGCGATCGACGCGCGACATGGTGAGGCGGTGGTGCGTGACGATGAGGAAGCGCGTCTCGCAATTCTCGGCGATCTCTTCGACGAGCTGGCAGAAGCGGTCGATGTTGGCGTCGTCGAGCGGCGCGTCGACCTCGTCGAGGATGCAGATGGGCGCGGGATTGGTGAGGAAGACCGCGAACAGCAGCGCCAGCGCGGTCAGGGCCTGCTCGCCGCCCGACAAGAGCGACAGCACTTGCATCTTCTTGCCCGGCGGGCTCGCCATGATCTCGAGCCCGGCCTCGAGCGGGTCCTGGCCCTCGGCCTCGTTGTAATCGAGCCGCAGATGCGCGTGGCCGCCGCCGAAAAGGCGGGTGAAGAGCTGCGTGAAATGCTCGTTCACCTGGGTGAAGGCGGCGAGCAGCCGCTCGCGCCCCTCGCGGTTCAACGCCTGGATGCCCTGGCGCAGCTTGGCGATGGCGGCGACGAGGTCGTCGCGCTCGGCGGTCAGCGCCAGGAGCTTCTCCTCGACCTCGCGCGCCTCCTGCTCGGCGACGAGATTGACCGGCCCCATGGTCTCGCGCTCGCGCGTGAGCCGCTCGAACCGGTGCGTCGCATCGGCGAGATCGGGCAGCGTCTCGTCGGCGTCGATGCCGGCCGCTTCGAGTGCCTGGTCGGGCGCGCAGTCGAGCCGCTCGGCGATGAGCGCGGAGAGCGTGCGGCCGGCTTCCTCGGCCTGGTCGCGATGGCCCTCGCAGCGCACGCGCTCCTCGCGCATTTCGGCGAGCGCCGCATCGCAGGATTTTGCCGCGCGCTCGGCGGCGGCAAGACTCGTCTCGCCCGAAGCGAGCGCATCGCCCGCCTCGCTGCGGCGCGAGGTCGCGGCAGCGATGAGGTCGGCGAGCGCTTCGCGCTGGCGCTCGATCTCGGCCGGGCGGCGCGACAGCGCCTCGATCTCGGCGTAGAGCGCATCGCGCCGCTCCTCGAGCGTGCGGCGCTGGCGCAAGGCCGCTTCGGCGCGGCCGTGCCACGAGTGCAGCTCGTGCTCGACCGCGCCAAGCCGCTCGCGCCGCAATTCCGCTTCGCGCTTCAGCCGGTCGTACTCGCCCTGGCAGGCGAGATAGTTGAGGCGCCGCTCGGCGACGCGCTGACGCAGTTCCTCGATCGCCGCGCGCGCCAGCGCCGCATCGGGCAGCCCGGCCAGCGTGGCGCGGGCGGCTTCTTCCTCGCTTCGCGCATCGGCGAGATCGGCGGCAAGCCGCTCGGCCGCGCCGGCAAGCGTCTCGAGCCGCGAAGCCGTCGCCGCCGCCAGGCGCGCCAGCTCCGTGTCGTGGTCGCGCGCCGCGGCCAGCCGGTCGAGCGCGCCGCGCGCCGCCTCGCGCGCTTCGCGTTCGGCATCGGCGTGGCGCCGCGTCGCGCCCTGCGCTGCGGCGAATGTCTCCGCCAGCCGCGCGATCTCGGCATCGAGCTCGCGCACCGCATCCTCGATCTCGGCGAGGCGGTTCCTCTGGCGCAGGCGCTGCGCCGACGCGGTCGGCGAGCTCGCCGCGCGCTTCAGCCCGTCCCAGCGCCACAAGGCGCCGTCGCGGCTGACGAGGCGCTGGCCGGGCGCGAGCGAGGCTTGCAGCCGCTCGCCCGCTTCCCAGTCGGCGACGATGCCGATCTGCGCCAGGCGCCGCGCCAGCGCCGCGGGCGCGGTCACGTGCGCGGCCAAAGCCGTGCAGCCGGCGGGGAGCGCTTGCGGCGCGTCGTAATCGCCGAGGCCGCGCCAATGGATCGGCGCCTCGCTGTCGAGGGGTGCGGCAAGATCGTCGCCAAGCGCGGCACCCAGCGCCGCCTCGTAGCCCGCCGTCACGACGATGCGGTCGAGCACCGGCGGATAGCGCTTGTCGCTCGCCGCGGCGAGCAGCTCGCCGAGCGCCTGCGCCTCGGTGCGGAGCTTGGCGCGCCGTGCCTCGGCCGCCTCGTGGGGCGCGCGCGCCTCGGCTTCGGCGGCGTTGGCGGCGCGCAGCTCCTGCTCCGCCGTTTCCGCGGCCAGCCGGGCCGCCGCGACGTGCTCTTCGGCTGCGCGCACCTGCTGCGTCGCTTCCGCGACGCGCGAAGCCGCGATCGTCTCTGCCTCGACCTGGGCGCGCTCGGCCGCGATCGATGCCATGCGCTCGGCCAAACGCAGGGCGCGCTGCTCCGCTTCCGCGCGCTTCGTCTGCAGCGCGCTGCGGCGCGCCTCGGCCGCCGCGAGATCCTCGCTGAGCCGCGCCAGCTCGTGCTCGAGCGCGCTCGCCTCGGCTCGCGCCGCGGCCAGCGTCGCTGCGGCCTCGGCCTCGGCCTCGCCCTCGCGCGCTTGCGCCGCGAGAAGCTCGGCGCGCTCGCCCTCGAGCTGCGCCAGCGCCGCGCGCGCGTCCTCGGCCAGCTCGGCCTCGCGCGCCATGTCGGACGTGGTCTGCGCGACGCGGCTCTCGGCCGCTTCGCGCGCGTGCGCGACGCGGCGCTCTTCTTCCTCGAGCGCGGTGCGCGCATGGACGAGGCGCTGCAACTCCGCCGCCGCCGAAATGTCGGTGCGGCGCAACTCGGGCAGCGCTTCGGCCGCTTCCTCGCGCGCGCGCTCGGCCGCGCGCTGCGCCGCCGTGCGGTCGGCCACGTCGAGCTCGGCGCGGCGCAGCCGTTCGGCCGCTTCGGCGCGCTCCGCCGCTGCGAGGCGCCATTTCAGGTGCAGCACGACCGCTTCGGCGCGGCGGATGTGGTCGGAGAGGCGGCGATAGCGCGCGGCCTGGCGCGCCTGCTTCTTCAAGCCGTCGAGCTGGACCGCCGAGCGTCGTCAGCACGTCCTCGAGCCGCAGCAGGTTGGCTTCGGCGGCTTTGAGGCGCAGCTCGGCCTCGTGCCGGCGCGCGTGCAGGCCGGTGATGCCGGCCGCTTCTTCGAGCACGATGCGGCGGTCGCCCGGCTTCGCCGAGACGATCGCGCCGATGCGGCCCTGGCTCACGATCGCCGGCGATTGCGCGCCGGTGGCGGCGTCGGCGAACAGAAGCTGCACGTCGCGCGCGCGCACCTCGCGCCCGTTCACCTTGTAGGCCGAGCCCTCGCCGCGCTCGATGCGGCGCGCGATTTCGATCTCGTCGCAGTCGTCATAGGGTTTGGGCGCGTCGCGCTTCGGGTTCTCGAGGAAGAGCGTCACTTCGGCGAAATTGCGCGCCGGGCGTTCCGACGTGCCGCCGAAGATGACGTCGTCCATCTCGCCGCCGCGCATGCGCTTGGCCGAGGTCTCGCCCATCGCCCACGACAGCGCGTCGACCAGGTTCGACTTGCCGCAGCCGTTGGGGCCGACGATGCCGGTGAGGCCGGCCTCGATGGCGAGATCGGTGGGTTCGACGAAGGATTTGAAGCCGGCGAGCCGGAGCTTGACGAAGTGCACGCGCGTTACCCGAATGTTGTTGCGGTCATAGATAGCTCATGAGCGTGTGGTACCAGCGCTTCCACCAGACTTCCTGCTCCGGCGCGGGCGCCGCGGGCGGTGCCGCCGCCGGCGTGCTCGCGCCCACCGGCGCGGGCGTTGCCGCTGCCGCCGCGGCGCCGCCGGGCGTGGCCGCGGCGAGCTCCTGCGCGAACTGCTCGTACGGGAGCGCGCCCACCACCTTCTTGCCGTTGACGAAGAAGGTCGGCGTCGAATCCACCCCGTAGTCGTGCTGGCCCGCGAGCCGCTCGCCGAGGATGCGGTCGGACAAGGCCTTGTCGTTGAGGCACGCGTTGAGCTTGTCCTCGCCGATGCCGCCCAGTCGCGCGATGCGCGACAGCGCCTGCGTCACCTCGTCGGGCGTGCCGACCGCCCAGTTGAGCTGGTTCTTGAACAGCACGTCGATGAAATTGAAGAACTGATCGGGCGGCGCGCAGCGCGCGATCATCGCCGCCTTGAGCGCATTCTGGTCGAGCGGATAGTCGCGGTAGATGAGCCGCGCCTTGCCGGTATCGATCCAGTCGCTGCGCACTTTCGGCAGCGTCTCGGCATCGAACTCGGCGCAATGCGGACAGGTCAGCGAGGCGAATTCGAAGATCGTGACGGGCGCATCGGGCTTGCCCAGCGCGATGTCGTCGGACGCAACGGTGGGCACCGAATCGGCCCTGGCGAGGCCCGTGAAGGCCACGACGAAGGCGGCGGAAATCCACCAGATATGACACATCAAGCGCTCCGATCCACCAGATGTTGATGCTAAGGGTTGTCGGGGGCCATTGCAAGCCGGGCCGCTTGGCGCTCAATCGACGGGTTTGGCCGCCATGACCGCCTCGCCGAGCCGGCGCAAGGCCTCGCGCAGGTCGGGATCCTCGACGGCGCCGAGGCGGTGGTCAAGCGCCGCCTGGTCGGCGGGCGGGAGCGGCGCCGGGGCCTTGATCTTGCGCGCGGAATTGAGCGGCGGGCCTTGCACGAACGCCAGGCGCTCGACCGCGCCGTAGCCGAAGAAGCCGTTGATCCGTTCGAGCAGGAGCGGCAGCGCATGCTGCGCCTCGAGCGCGGCGCCCGGCGCGCAACGCAGCCGCAAGGTGCCGCCGTTGCGCGCGCCGCGCGGGAAATCGAGCCGCTCGGGCCCGAGTTTCCGCGCCCACTCGGCGCCGACCACGGTCTCCCAGTGCGTCACGAGCTGGGCCGCCGCGAAGCCGCGCTTGCCGAGGACCGGCCCGGCCACCTTCGCGACCTCGCCGGCCAAGGCGCGCATGGAGCCGTGCCGCTTCTCCACACCTACCTCCGGGCGCGATCCTAAGCCATGCGCGCGGCTTTGTTGATGGCATTCGCAAAATTCCCCATTCTGCACACGAGCGCCGCACGGGCCATGCCGAAGGACGTAACGACAGAAACCGATCTCGCCGCATCGCTGCTCGCCTGGTACGACCGGCACCGCCGCGTCCTGCCGTGGCGCGCGCGGCCTGGCGAGCGGCCCGATCCCTACCGCGTCTGGCTCAGCGAGGTGATGCTGCAGCAGACGACGGTCACTGCCGTCATGCCGTATTTCGATGCGTTCCTCGCGCGCTGGCCCGATGTCGCATCGCTCGCGGCCGCGTCACTCGACGAGGTGCTGCATGCGTGGCAGGGCTTGGGCTACTACGCCCGCGCGCGCAATCTCCACGCCTGCGCCCGCGCAGTGGCGGGCATGGGCGGCGTCTTTCCCGACACCGAGGCGGCGCTGCGCGAGCTTGCCCGGGATCGGTCCCTACACGGCCGCGGCGATTGCCGCGATCGCGTTCGACCGCAGCGCCGCCGCGGTCGACGGCAATGTCGAGCGCGTGATGGCGCGGCTCTACGCCGTCGCCGAGAAGCTGCCGGACGCCAAGCCCAAGCTCCGCCGCTTCGCCGCATCGCTCGTGCCCGCAGCAGCGCGCCGGCGACTACGCGCAGGCGGTGATGGATCTGGGCGCCACCATCTGCGTGCCGCAAAAGCCGCGCTGCGTGCTCTGCCCGTGGCAGGCGCCGTGCAAGGCGCGCGCCCGCGGCATCGCCGAGCGTCTTCCGGCACGGCGCGCCGCGGCCGAAAAGCCGACGCGCTTCGGCGTGGCGTTCTGGGCGGTGCGCGCGGATGGCGCCGTGCTGCTGCGCCGCCGGCCCGAGAAGGGACTGCTCGGCGGCATGATGGAAGTGCCCTCGACCGAATGGCGCAAATCCCCGTGGTCGGCCGACGAAGCGAAATCGTGCGCGCCGGTGCGCGCGCGCTGGGCGCGCGTGCCCGACGTGGTGCGTCACACCTTCACGCACTTCCATCTCGAGCTGTTCGTGCTCGCGGGCGCGGTGAAGACTGCGACCGGCGGCACGTGGGTCGCTCCTGAAAAACTCGGCGAGCATGCGCTGCCGAGCGTGATGAAGAAGGTGATCGCGCACGCGAGCGGCGGCTCGCGCGCGCGGCGCTGAGGATTTAGCGCGCGAAGCGCAGCAGCATGTGCACCTCCGACGCGAGGCGCCGCTGGTCGAGCGCGAGCTGCACGTCGTCGATCGCGGGCGCGAACATGTCGTTCCAGAGCGTTGCGGCGGCGGCGGTGTCGTCGTTGCGGCGCAGCTCGACCGAGACGGCGCGGAACAGATCCATCGCGTCGGCGCCGAACCACCATTCGGCGATCCGTTGCAGGCCGAATTCGCCGCACATCCAATCGATCGAGCGCTCGGTGAAGAGGTGCGTGTGGCCGCCCGCGAGATGGCGCTGGAACACGCCCGGAAACGCCAGCTCGAAGAACACGCACGGGCTGAACAGCGGCACCGAGATGTAGAGATAGCGCACCTGCGCATTGCCGGAGAGCGTCCGGAGCAGCGGCCGCGGCTCCATCACATGCTCGAGCACGCCGATCATCGACACGATCGGCGCGCGTATCTCGGCCGCGAGCGACAGCGTGTCGGCAAGCGCGTGGCGCCGCACCGCGCCGTGGCCGAGATAGGCCTCGGCGAGCGCCACCTGGGCCGCCGAGACCTCGTAGCCTTCGGCGGCAAGGCCGAGCTCGCGCAAGGCGGCGACGAAATAGCCCGAGCCCGCGCCGAGATCGGCGACCGCGAGGCTCGGCGGGCTCTCCTCCGCCGCAAGCGCGTCACGCAGGAATTCCGCCTTCGGCACGTAGATGTCATGGACGCGCGCCCAATAGGCCGCGCGATCGGCGGCGGAATAGGTCTTGGCGTAATCGGTGCCGCCCTTGTCCGCATAGATCGCGGCGCAGAATTCCGGCGAATCCTGATGCAGCCCGTTCAGGTGCCCGCAGCGCGCGCACAAGGCATAAGCGATGCCTTGCTTGGTGAACGCGGCCGCGCCGAGCGGATGATCGCAGCATTTGCAGCGCTCGCGCGGCTTCTGCGCCGCGTAAAGCGCGGCGATCGCCCGGTTCTCCGCGAGGAGCCGCGCGTTGTCGGAGAAGAAGCGCTCTTTGTGCGCGAAGAGCGCGCCGGCGCTCTTGCCGAACCGGACCATCTGCTCCCGCCTATCGAGAAAGAGGCAGGATTGAAGCCGGTCAAGATGAAGAATTTCTAAGGTTAAGACTTTCTCAACGCGGGACGCGCGCGCCTCAGCCCATCTCGGCCCGCATCTGCTGCCGGAAATATTCGATCGGCACGGCCTGGCCCTTGCGCTCGACGTACCAGAATTCCCAGCCGTTGCACGCGGGCGCGCCCTGCACCTGCGCCGCCACCTGGTGGATCGAGCCGCGCCCGTCGGCCGAGACGAGCGAGCCGTCGGCGCGCACCTTCGCGGTCCAGCGCCGCCGCGCGTCGAACAGGATCTCGCCCGGCCGCAACAGCCCATGCTCGACCAGCGCGCCGAACGGCACGCGCTTCTGGTCGCGCTTCTCCTCCGTCTCGACGAGCTCGGCCGGCGCGGGCTCGACCGCGGCGATGCGCTCGCGCGCGAGCGCCGCATAGGTCTCGTCGCGCTCGAGGCCGAGCCAATGGCGGCCCAGGCGCTTGGCCACCGCGCCCGTCGTGCCGGTGCCGAAGAAGGGATCGAGCACGGCGTCGTCCTGCCGCGTCGCCGCCATCAGCACCCGATGGAGCAGCGCCTCGGGCTTCTGCGTCGGATGCGCCTTTTTGCCCTCGACCTTGAGCCGCTCCGGCCCGCCGCACAGCGGAATGAACCAGTCGCTGCGCATCTGCAAATCCTCGTTCAGCGCCTTCATCGCGTGATGATTGAAGGTGTGGCGGCTGTCCTTCGAGCGCGCGCACCAGATCAGCGTCTCGTGCGCGTTGGTGAAGCGGCGCCCCCTGAAATTCGGCATCGGGTTCGACTTGCGCCAGACGATGTCGTTGAGCATCCAGTAGCCGAGATCCTGCACGATCGATCCCACGCGATAGATGTTGTGATAGGTCCCGATCACCCAGAGCGTGCCGTCGGGCTTCAGGAGCCGCCGCGCCGCCGCGAGCCAGGCGCGGGTGAAGCGGTCATAGGCGGCGAAATCCGCGAACTTGTCCCATTCGTCCTCGACGCCGTCGACGCGCGTCATGTTGGGCCGCGTCAGCTCGTGCGCGAGCTGGAGGTTGTAGGGCGGATCGGCGAACACGAGGTCGAACGACGCCTCCGGCAGACCCGCCATGAGTTCGATCGCGTCGCCGACCAGCACTTCGTCCATGCGCCACCCCCACCCCAAGCCGCGCGGGCGGCGCATCCTGCCCGAGCGCGACTCGGCGCGCAATAGCTTTGAAGAGTCAGGAGGTTAGCGCGCGACTCGTAAAGTCGGCCTTAACCCGCTGCTAGAGCGTGCCGGCGCAGTCGAAATCGAAGCCGAGCTGCAGCGGGCGCGAAGCTCATGCGGTGGTGCGGCGTGGGGCCGAGCGCGCGCAGCGCCGCGCGATGCTCCTCGGTGCCGTAGCCGACATTGGTCACCCAGCCATAGCCGCCATAGCGCTCGGCGAGCCGCCGCATGAGGCGGTCGCGCGTCACCTTGGCGACGATCGAGGCCGCGGCGATCGACAGCGAGAGCCCGTCGCCGCCCACCACCGTCTCGACCGCGCAAGTGAGCGGCGGCGGCACGTTGCCGTCGACCAGCGCCACGGCGGGCGTCATGTGCAGCGCCGTCACGGCGCGGCACATGGCGGCGAGCGTCGCGCGCAGGATGTTGATGCGGTCGATCTCGGCGGCGCTCGCGGCGCCCAAGCCGATCGCCACGGCCGAACGGCGCAGGATCAGGAAGAACTCCTCGCGCGCCTCGGGCGCGAGCTTCTTCGAATCGTCGAGCCCGTCGCGCAGGCTCTTCGGGATGCGGCGGCGGTCGAGCACCACGGCGGCGGCCACGACCGGCCCCGCGAGCGGCCCGCGCCCGGCCTCGTCGATGCCGCAGACGATGCCGGGAAACCGTTTTTCCAGCGCGAAATCCGGCATGGAGAAGACGTGCCACGTCGGGCACCCGCTGCGCAAGCCTCAAGGCTCAGCTGTCCACAGCGATCGCGCTGCCGACCCGAAGCCCGAGCGCTGCATCGGCGCGGCCGAGATTGACCGCGATCTCGGCGAGCCCGTTCGAATTCTCGTACCAGAACGCGGCTCCCGGCGGCACGTCGGAGAAGGTGCGCGCGCGGGAGATCGCGCGGCCGCATGCCACGAGCCGCGCGGCGGGCGCAAGCGTTGCCGCGCGCAGGCCGGTCATGGCGTTGCCGTAATAATCGACATAGACGATCTCGGGCAAATCATCGGGCCAATCCTGGCGCCGCGCCCAATCGACCGGCCGCTCGGCCCAGCCCGGCGTCGCGCCGCGCGCGAGGAGCGCTGCCGCCGGCGCGAACAGGTCGCGCCCGTGAAAGCTCGCCGACAAATCTTCGGGCGGCCCCGCGATCTCCCACAGCTGCGCGCCGCCCGCCCGGCGCAGCAGCGGCTCGATCAGGCCGTTCTCGGGTGCCACATACCAGCGCCCGTCGATCAGCGCTGCGAGCGCCGCGCGCGCCGATCCGACGCCGGGATCGACCACGCACAAGAACACGGTGCCCGCCGGAAACCACAGGGCGTAGGCGGCGAGGAGATATGCGGCCGCGCGCGGGTTCTGCGCCGGCGCGTCGGCGAAGAGATCGACGACAGGCTCGCCCGGCGCATCGCGCGCGAGCACCGCCTTCACCTGCCCGGTATAGGGCCCCGCGAGGCCGAAATCGGTGAACAGCACGATCATGCGGCGATCATGGGGGCGCGGCCCCTTGCGCCAAGTCAAGAGCGGAATGCCGCACGGCGCGCTAGCATCGCCAACATGACAGTCGAAGCTCGCGCGATCATGACCACCGAGGTCGCGACCGTGACGCCCGACACCAAGCTGCGCGAGGTCGCGCGTCTCCTCTTGGAGCGCGGCGTCAGCGCCGTGCCGGTGGTGGACGAGGAGGCCCGCGTCGTCGGCATGGTGAGCGAGGGCGACCTCATCGGCCGCAACGACGCCACGCGCGAGGCGCGGCGCGACTGGTGGCTCGGTCTCCTCGCCGAGGGCGGCGAGCTCAACGCCGATTTCCTCGCGAGCTTCAAGCGCCGCGACGAGACCGCGCGCGACGTCATGTCGGCGCCCGTCGTCACGGCGAGCGAGACCACTCCGGCGCGGGAGATCGCGCATCTCCTCCTCGCCTATCGCATCAAGCGCGTGCCGATCGTGCGCGACGGCAAGCTCGTCGGCATCGTCAGCCGCGCCGACCTGGTGCGCGGCTTCGCCGACGAAAACGCGCGCGCAGCCCGAACATCCCGGCGCCGGGCGGCATCACGGCATCATCGGCGACGCGATCGAGCGGCTCGACGAGCGTTTCCTGCACGGCGCGCCGCCCGAGCCGAAGCCCGCGCCGCCCGAGGCCGCCGAGCCGGTCGCCGGCGCCGCCGATTTCCGCGGCCTCGGCGTCGATTTCAAACATCGCCAGAGCGAGCAGCACGACGCGGCGGAGCGCGCGCTCGCCGAGCAGCGCCGCGCGGCGGTGAAGGCGCTGATCGACCGCCATGTCGACGACGCCGCGTGGAAATCGATCCTGCACCGCGCGCGCGAGGCGGCCGAGCATGGCGCGCGGGAATTTCTGCTGCTGCAATTCCCGAGCGACCTGTGCAGCGACGGCGGGCGGCGCATCAACGCGCCCTTGCCCGATTGGCCGAGCACGCTGCGCGGCGAGGCGGCCGAGATCTATCTGCGCTGGGAGCGCGAGCTGAGGCCGCAGGGCTTCCGCCTCATCGCCCGCATCGTCGATTTTCCCGACGGCAAGCCCGGCGACGCCGGCCTCTTCCTCGCCTGGGGCGAGTGAGCGGAACAATACTGCATGAGTTGTGTGGGAGGTTATCAAATCAGCCGATAGATCTTTTGGACGGGCTCCTGCATGCTGCAAGCATGACGACGCTGCATCTTGTGCCGGAAGACATCCGCCATCTCTATCACGTAAGGGAGTGGCGCAATGCAGCGGGCGTCCTCGCCACTTCTTGCCCGCACGAATGGGGGGAGATGATCGATGTGCTCCGCGCCTTCCGGCTGCTCCGTTCTGAAGTACAAGCTGCCGGAAGAAACCGATCGGCGATCTCACGACAGATAGACCAAGCGTTCGGGTTCCGGGGATGGGTGGAGAAGAAATTTACTACGGCCATCAAGATTGACGATGCCGAATTCGAAAGCCCGACGCACAAAGTCGATTGCTTCAAGGGCCGCGTGGCGCTTGAAGTGGAGTGGAACAATAAGGACCCATTTTTTGATCGAGACTTGAACAACTTTCGCCTGTTGTTCGATCTGCGCGCCATCGACGTTGGGGTAATCGTGACGCGGGCCACCGAACTGCAACAGATTTTCAATAAGCTCGGTAAGGGCAAGTCCTACGGGAACTCCACAACGCACCACTCAAAACTTTGGCCGCGCCTGGATGGTGGTGGCGGTGGCGGATGTCCCGTCCTGACCTTTGCCATTACACCGGCGCTTTACGTTGACGATGGGCCGCCTACCGCAGAGACGGTGGCCGCCATCAACGCCCAGCCTCCGGCGGAGGACGACGAGGAGGACTGAGCTATATCATTTGCCGTTCGGTTGCCGAATTGTGGGGGTATGTAGGCCATGTAGGCTCATAACCGTCGTCGGCTTGATTGCCCCACACGGTCCAGCCGGGCCGTTCGCCCCGCGCGAAGATTTCTAGCCGAGGGCTGGGGCTACACGCTTCGATAATGCTGTAAAGTTCGTCGGGCTTGCGGGAATGCTCGCGCTTTCTGGTCGCAAGGTAATTAACCTGTCGGCGCCCAGGCGCGAGCGTGCGGGCATTCTTGCCCCGGACTCCGAATAGCACCAGTTCGGTCACATTGCGGAAGTAGAAGCCGACACCGCGACCATCCGGGCCGCCATCCTTCCTAATTTTGTGCCACACGATGTTTGACTTGTACTCAAACCCCCAAGCGGCGAGCACTCGCAGCCCTTCGGGCAAGAGCGCGTTCGGCACCCATAGATAAAGGTGAGCCGTTTCAGCAGCGATTCGTGACACCGGCAGCGCGGCGATTTCCTCCAACGTCAGCGTGTCGTAGCGGGAAAGGCGGCGATGTTCGGGAGCCATCTTGCCGGTACGGTTAGTGAAGCGCCACGGCGGATCGGCCAGAATTGACGCGTACTTACGCCCACCGAGGAACGTGAGCAAATCATTCGCGGGGGCTTTCACCTTTGACGCCATGATCGGTCGCTTTTCCGCTTTTCGTTTCTTAGATGGAGGTAGTCGAGTTCAGCAAGGAGTTCGAGCGGTCGCTAGCGATGGTCCGGTTCTGGAAGTGCATAATCCAGCAGCGCGACGACCTCCCCAATTCGCCGCGCGCGCTCAATACGTAACCTCCTCGCATTCTGGCTTCGGCGAGTAGCGGCGTCAGCCAGCTCGATGCGCCGGACGCGTCTTAGCGCATATTCGAGGATTTCAAATTGGTCTTCACTTAGGCTGAGTGAAAGCATTTGGCGCCCCTATGCCTCAAGCATCCGACTGTGTCGGTCCGTCCGCTCACCGTCAACAACGACTCGTCACATCGGCTTTTTGCGTGGCGACAAAAATTTGGTCATTTCTCCTCCTCCCTCAAAACAGCGCGAGCTGGTCGCCCTTCTTGGCCGGCGGGCGGAAGCGCGTGGTGTCGAGCTGCCAGGCGCGGCCCTTGTCGAGGCCGAAGCGTTTCCTCGCCGCCTCGAAGCGCACGCGCAACAGTTCGGCGTAAGGGCCGGTGCCGCGCATGCGCGTGCCCCATTCCGACTGATAGGCCTTGCCGCCGCGGCTCTGGCGGATGAGCGACATGACATGGGCCGCGCGCGCCGGATAATGCGTCCCTAGCCATTCCTCGAACAGCGGCGCCAATTCGAGCGGCAGGCGCAGCAGGATGTAGGAGGCACTCGACGCGCCGGCCTTGGCGCCGGCCTCGAGGATGCGCTCCAACTCCATGTCGTTGAGCGCCGGGATCATCGGCGAGGCCAGCACCGCGACCGGGATGCCGGCCTCGGCCAGCGCCGCGATCGTCTCGAGCCGCCGTTCGGGCGCGGCCGCGCGCGGCTCCATGCGGCGCGCGAGCGCGCGGTCGAGCGTCGTCAGCGACACCGCGACGGACGCGAGCCGCTCTTTCGCCAGCGGCGCCAGGATGTCGATGTCGCGCTGCACCAGCGCCGACTTGGTGACGATCGCGACGGGATGGCGGTGGCGCTGCAACGTCTCGAGGATGCGCCGCGTCAGCAGCAGCTTGCGCTCGGCCGGCTGATAGGCGTCGGTGTTGGCGCCAAGCGTGATCGTCTTGCACTGATAGCCGGGCTGCGCAAGCTCGGCGGCCAGAAGCTCCGGCGCGTCCTCCTTGACGAAGATGCGGCTTTCGAAATCGAGCCCGGGCGAGAGGCCGAGATAGGCATGGGTCGGGCGCGCGAAGCAATAGATGCAGCCGTGCTCGCAGCCGCGATAGGGATTGATCGAGCGCTCGAACGGCACGTCGGGCGAGTCGTTCTTGCTGATGATCGTCTTGGCCGTGTCGCGCGCATAGACCGTGTCGAGCAGCGGCGGCGTCTCGTCGGCGCTGCCCCAGCCGTCGTCGCTCGCGACCCGCCGCTCGGGCTCGAACCGTCCGGTCTCGTTGCTGGCCGCGCCGCGCCCCTTGCGCGGCCGCGCGGCAAGAGCGTCCTCCATGCGGCTGAGGCTAGCAGGATGGCGGGAACAAATAAAGAACAAACCTCAAGATTGTCATTGCGAGAAGCCGAAGGCGACGAAGCAATCGTGCGGGGGGGATTGCTTCGGCTCCGCTCGCAATGACAACGGCCGCTCAGCCGGCGCGCAGATGCTCCTTGCAGGCGCGGCATCAGCTCGACCAGGTTGCACGGCCGGTGCCGGTTGTCGAGCTGGTGGCGGATGATGTCGTCCCAGCCGTCGCGGCAGGCGCCGGGCGAGCCGGGCAGGGCGAAAAGGTATGTGCCGCCCGCGACCCCGGCGGTGGCGCGGCTCTGGATCGTCGAGGTGCCGACCTTCTGGTAGCTGAGCCAGCGGAACAGTTCGCCGAACCCGGCGATCTCCTTCTCGTACACGTCGTGGAAGGCTTCCGGCGTCACGTCGCGCCCGGTGACGCCGGTGCCGCCGGTGGCGATCACGGCATCGATCGCGGCATCGGCGATCCACTCCCTGAGCTGCGCCACGATCGCGGCGCGGTCGTCCTTGACGATGCGGCGCCGCGCCACGCGGTGGCCGGCGGCGGCGATCAGCTCGGCGAGCGTGTTGCCGGATTTGTCGTCGGCCTCGGTCCTCGTGTCGGACACGGTGAGGACGGCGATGTTGACGGCAAGGAACGGGCGGCTCTCATCAATTCGCGGCATAGCGGTGACCCGGCCCGGCTGTGTCGAGCGCGATATAGGTCGGCCACTCGCCCGCGGCAAGCGCGCCGAGATCGGGCGTCGCCTGGCCCAGGCGCGCGCGATAGATCCAGTAGTTGGTCAGCACGTGCTTGGTGAAGAGCCGCGCCTCGGGCGACGGGATGCTCTCGAGGAAGAGCAGCGGATCGTGCTTGTACGAGCTCGCCAGCTCGTCCCAGCGCTGCGCCGCCGCGGGGCCGCCGTTATAGGCCAGCGCGAACATCAGCAAATTGCCCTTGATGCGCTCGTCCTTGAGCAGGAGCCGCACGTATTCCTGGGCGAGCGTCAGATTGGTCGCGGGATCGGCGAGCGACTTCGCATCGTTGCCCTCGTCCCACGCGGCGGCGAGCTCTACGCCCTCGCGTGCGGCCATGTCGCGCGCCGTGGCCGGCATGAGCTGCATCACGCCGAGCGCGCCCGCGGTGCTCGTGACGTCCGGCAGGAACAGCGATTCCTGCCGCATCACCGCATAGAGCAGCGCGCGGTCGACGGTGAAGCCCTTTTGCGGGACCCAGCGCGGCAGCGGATAGACCGCGCCGTCGTGCCGGCGCCCGTCCTGCTGCGCCGAGGTTTGTCCCGCCTCCAGGCTGAGCGCGGCGAGATCGGCGCGCTGGGCGATGCCGGCCAAGGATTGCAGCAGCGCCGGGTTGTGGCCTGCCATCAGCGTGTGCAGTTCGGCCACGGCGCGGCTCGCGCTCGCCGACCGCGATGAGGGCGAGCGCGCGCCGCCCGGCTTCGAGGCTCGAGATGACGCGCGCGTCGAGCGCGCTGAACGGCTCGGGCTCGAAATCGAGTCCCGGATCGATGCCGAGCAGGCGGCAGGCGATGAGGCCGTAGAACGTGCGCGGCTCCTCGGCGGCGATGCGCAGGAAGTACGCCACCAGCTTCGGCTGCTTCAGGCGCTGCGCCACGCGCGCCGACCACACCGCGGCTTCCGATTTGAGCCACGGCGACTGGCCGGGATTGCGCACCAGCGCCTCGAAATGGCCGCGCGCCTCGGCGAGCCGGTCGAGGCGCCAGGCGGCGAGCCCGGCCTCCCAATGCTGCTGCGGCGTCAGGTCGCCGCTGTCGGCGGGCGCGCTCGCGGCGAGCGCCTCCTGCGCTTCGCCGTTGCCGAGGAAGGCCGCGGCGATCTCGGCGCGCAAGCCCGCTTTCGCGCCGGCGTCGAGGACGTGCTGCGCCTCGGGCCCGGCGAGCAGCTGCTCGGCGCGGCGCGGCGCGGTCGGCACCAGGCTCTCGATCTGGCGCACCACCAGCACCGCGCGCGGGCTCAGATTGGCCGCGGCGTCGCCCGCGCCCTCGTCGTCGCCGGCGCCATCGAGCGCCGCCGCCACCGGCCGCGGCGGGGCCTTGGCGCCCTTCGGCTGGCGGTGCAGCGCGAGCCGGTAGATCGCCTTGGCGTCGGGCTCGTCGGCGTAGCGTTCGAGCCAGCGCGCGAGCTCGGCATAGCTCGTCCGGTAGGAACCGGCTGAGATAGCGCGCCGCCTGGACCTGGCCGAGCAGCAGCTTGTCCGCGAGCCCGGCGATCTCGGCGTCCGCCTCGCTCCAGGCGGCGCGCGCCTCGAGCGCGAAGATGCGCTGGTAGCGCGCCTGGTCCGCCGCCGACAGCACAGTCGGCAAATCCGACTGGCGCAGCATTTCGGTTCCCGGCGTCAGTGACGCGGTGCGGAAGTCCTCGGCGGAGATTTGATTTGAGGCGCAAATAAACATGGTAAACAAGGCAAGTGTTATTCCTTGCTTTTGCCATCTGAATAGGGGTCTGCGCCCGGACTGAGCGGTATAGCTGTGTCCTCGCATGCCGACCCGGATAGACTGTTAGAGTCGTCTTGGCAAGCCCCCCGTTCGGTACTTGCTCAGATTCGGGTGTATTTACCCACAGGAAAGGAATTATTCTTGCGCGTTAAGCTTAGATTGGAGATCCAGCAGGTCGCGCCAGACTTCGCCTTTCCGCTGCGGCGTGCGCAAGAGGAAGGAGGGATGATAGGTCGGCATGAGCGGCACCGGCCGCTCGAGGCCCGGCACGGGAAGCTCGACCCACTTGCCGCGCAGGCGCGTGATGCCCTCGCTGCGCTGGAGCAGCGCGGCGGCCGCCGTGCCGCCGCACAACAGCACGCAATCGGGCCGCGCCAGCGCGATCAGGCGCCAAACGAACGGCAGGCAGAGCGCGGTCTCCTCGTCGGTCGGCTTGCGGTTGCCGGGCGGGCGCCAGAACAGGATGTTGCTGATGTAGGCGTTGCGTTTGCGGTCGAAGCCGATCGCCGCCAGCATGCGGTCGAGAAGCTGGCCGCTGCGCCCGACGAAGGGCAGGCCGAGCCGGTCTTCCTCGCCGCCCGGCGCCTCGCCGATCACCAGCAGCGGCGCGCCCGGCACGCCGTCGGTGAAGACCGTGTTGGTGGCCGTGCGTTTCAAGGCGCAGCCCTCGAACGCCATGACCGCTGCGCGCAGCTCGTCGAGCGTGTTGGCCGCCTCGGCTGCCGACGCTGGCGCTGAGCCCCCTCTCGCCACCCTGGCGAGCGGGCTGGGGTGAGCGGGCGGCGCGGCTCGGTGCGATGATGGCGCCCTTATCTCCCTCCCCCTTGAGGGGGAGGGCAAGGGTGGGGGGTCGGCGCGCGTCGCGAAGCGGTCGTTCGGCGCCGCGCCGATCGCCTCGTCGGCGCCCATCTCGACATACCAGCGCAGCAGCGCCGCGCGTTCGTCGCCCGTCACCCTCGGCCCCTGGCTCTTTGATCGCGCCTTACTATAGTGCGGCGATGGATCGCGAGCGCATGGAATACGACGTGGTCGTCGTCGGCGCCGGCCCCGCCGGCCTCGCCGCGGCGATCCGCCTGAAGCAGCTCGCGCCCGAGCGCACCGTCTGCATCATCGAGAAAGGCTCCGAGGTGGGCGCGCACATTCTCTCGGGCGCGGTGTTCGAGCCGCGCGCGCTCGACGAGCTGCTGCCCGACTGGAAGAGCGACGGCGCGCCGCTGCTGACGCCGGCGAGCGATGATCGCTTCCTCCTCCTGACCGAGCGCCGCGCGCTGCGCCTGCCGACGCCGCCGCAGATGCGGAACCACGGCAACTACATCATCAGCCTCGGCAATCTGTGCCGCTGGCTGGCCGCAGAAAGCCGAGGCGCTGGGCGTCGAGATCTATGCCGGTTTCGCCGGCGCCGAAATTCTCTACGAGGGCGAGCGCGTCGCCGGCGTCGCGACCGGCGCGCACGGCATCGGCAAGGACGGCAACCCGACCGCCAATTTCCAGCCCGGCGTCGAGCTGCGCGCCAAGGAGACGCTGTTCGCCGAGGGCTGCCGCGGCTCGCTCACCAAGCTTCTCGTCGCGCGCTTCGACCTGCGCCGCGACAGCGGGCCGCAGACCTATGGTCTCGGCCTCAAGGAGCTGTGGGAGGTCGATGCCGCGCGCCATCAGCCCGGGCTCGTCGTGCACACGGTCGGCTGGCCGCTCGACCGCGCGACCTATGGCGGCTCGTTCCTCTATCACCTCGAGAACCGCCAGGTCGCGGTCGGCTTCGTCGTCGGGCTCGACTACCAGAACCCTTATCTCAACCCGTTCGAGGAGTTTCAGCGCTTCAAGACCCATCCCGCGATCCGCGAGACGTTCGCCGGCGGGCGGCGCGTCGCCTATGGCGCGCGCGCCTTGAACGAAGGCGGCTTCCAGGCGATCCCGCGCCTGGATTTCCCCGGCGGCCTGCTGATCGGCTGCGCCGCGGGCTTCTTGAACGTCGCCAAGATCAAGGGCAGCCACACGGCGATGAAGTCGGGCATGGTCGCGGCCGAGACGCTCGCCCGGCGCCTCGCCGGCGACGAAGCGGCCGATTATCGCGCCGCGCTCGAAGCCTCCTGGGTCTGGCCCGAGCTCTACGAGGTGCGCAACATCCGGCCCGGTTTCCGCGCCGGCCTCTGGGGCGGGCTCGTGAACGCCGCGCTCGACACTTATCTCTTCCGCGGCAAGGCGCCGTGGACGCTGCGCCACCATGCCGATTACCTGGCGCTGAAGCGCGCGCGCGACTGCCGCCCGATCGACTATCCCGAAGCCCGACGGCACGCTCACCTTCGACCGGCTCTCCTCGGTCTTCATCTCCAACACCAACCACGAGGAGAACCAGCCGCCGCACCTGCGCCTCAGGGACCCGGCGAAGGCGATCGCGGTGAACTGGGAGCTCTACGCTTCGCCCGAGCAGCGCTATTGCCCGGCCGGCGTCTACGAGATCGTCGCCGAGGGCGCGGGCGGCAAGCGGCTCCAGATCAACGCCCAGAACTGCGTCCACTGCAAGACGTGCGACATCAAGGATCCGGAGCAGAACATCGATTGGGTGTGTCCGGAAGGCGGCGGCGGCCCGAATTATCCGAACATGTAGAAACTATGGTGTAGAATGTCGCCCTCCCGGAGATTTGTGTTGGATGGGATTAGTATCGTGCGCCGTTCGCTGATGCCGTGCTCCGCCCGGACGGGGCGCGTCCGGCACGCCGTCCTCCTCGCCGCCAGCGTCGCGGCGCTCGCCGCCTGCAGCGCGGGCGTGGCGCCGGAAAATCGCGTCGCCGAGGAAACCGGTCCGGTCGTGACCGCGTCCGCGGCGCCCAGTCCGCTCGGCAATTATCTCGCCGCCGGCCACGCGCAGGAGGTGCACGATTACGGCGCCGCGGCGCAATTCGTCGAGCGCGCGCTCGCGAGCGATCCCGACAATTTCGAGCTGGTGCGGCGCGCCTTCGTCCTGCGCATCTCCGAGGGCCGCGTCGAGCGACGCGGTGCCGCTCGCGCGCCGCATCGTCGATCTCGACGGCAATCGCGGCCTCGCCGCGGTCGTGCTGCTGATCGAGGACATGAAGGTCGGGAATTTCGATGGCGCCGCCGACCGCGCCAAGTCGCTCTCGCGCGACGGCGCGCAGCGCTATGCCGTGCCGCTGCTCGCCGCGTGGATCGAGGCGGGCCGCCATCATCCGGCGCCGGCGCTCCAGGCGCTCGACGAAATGGGCCCCTTGAAGGGCCTCGAGCCGCTGCGCGATCTGCACGAGGGGCTGCTCGCCGACTTCACCGACCGCGGCGACGAGGCGCAGCAGGATTTCGACAAGCTCGTCGCCGTCGAGCCGCAGCCGACCTTCCGCATCGCCCAGGTCGCCGGCAATTTCTACGAGCGCCACGGCCGCCCCGATGCGGCCAAGCGCCTTTACGAAAGCTTCACCGCCGACGACGACGAGACCGACATCGCCCAGGCCGGGCTCGCGCGCATCGCCGCGGGGCAGATCCCCGACCGGCTCATCACCTCGGCGCAGCAGGGCGGCGCCGAGGCGATGTTCGACCTCGCGAGCCTTCTCGATCAGCGCGACACCATGGATGTCGCGCTCGTCTATGCCCGCCTTGCGCTCGCGCTCGAGCCCGACTTCGCGCTGGCGCAGCTCCTCGTCGCCGAGATCCGCGCCGAGGAGGGCCGCACCGAGGACGCGCTCGCGCTCTATCGCGCCGTCGATCCGAAGTCGCCGCTCGCCTGGTCCGCGCGGCTCCGCGCCGCGATCGCCGAGGACGCGCTCGATCACACCGATCAGGCCGTCGCCGAGCTGCGGCAAATGGCGGCGGAGCGGCCGTCCTCGCCGTCGGCGCTGGTCGAGCTCGGCGACGTGCTGCGCGGCAAGAGCCGCTTCGATGACGCGGCCAAGGCCTATGACGAGGCGATCGCGCGGCTCGGCACCGATGCGGCGAAGGCGGCATCCTGGCGGCTCTTCTACGACCGCGGCGTGGCCTACGAGCGCTCGGGCCAATGGCCGCGCGCCGAGGCCGATCTGAAGCACGCGCTGGAGCTCTCGCCGGAGCAGCCGATGGCGCTCAACTATCTGGGATATTCCTGGATCGACAAGGGCGAGAACCTGCGCGGACGCGCTCAAGATGATCCAGCGCGCGGTCGAGTTGCGGCCGAACGACGGCTACATCGTCGACAGTCTCGGCTGGGCTTACTACCGCACCGGCGATCTCGCCAAGGCGACGCAGTTCCTCGAGCGCGCGATCGAGCTGCTGCCCGAGGACCCGACCATCAACGACCATCTCGGCGATGTCTATTGGCAAACCGGGCGCGTCGCCGAGGCGCGCTATCAATGGCGCCGCGCGTTGCAGTTCGGACCCGATCCGGGCGACGTGAAGTCGATCGAGGTGAAGCTCGACCGCGGCCTCGGCAAGCCGCCGCAAGCGGTCAGCGGCGGCTGAGCTGTTGCGCGCGATGGAAGTCCGCGAGCGCGCGCCGGCAAAGCTCAATCTCTATCTCCACGTCGTCGGCCGGCGCGAGGACGGCTATCACCTGCTCGACAGTCTCGTCGCCTTCGCCGACATCGGCGACGAGGTGACGGCGGCGCCTGCGACCGATCTTTCGCTGCGCATCACCGGCCCGTTCGCCGCCGCGCTCATGGGCGAGGCGGGCGAGAACCTCGTCCATCGCGCGGCGCGGCTCCTGGCCGCGCGGCTCCGGCGCCAGCCGCGCGCGGCGCTCACCTTGGACAAGCGCCTTCCGGTCGCGTCCGGCATCGGCGGCGGCTCGAGCGATGCGGCGGCGGCGCTGCGCGCGCTCGCTGGCGCTGTGGAAGGCCGCGCTGCCCGAGGCGGCGCTCGACGAGGTGGCGCTGGCGTTGGGCGCCGACGTGCCCGTGTGCCTTGCTCCGCGCGCGTCCTATCTCGGCGGCGTCGGCGAGCGCGTCGAGGCCGCGCCCGCGCTGCCGCCGCTCGCGCTCGTGCTCGTCAATCCCGGAGTGGCGCTGCCGACCGCGGGCGTTTATGCGCGCCGCAGCGGCGATTTCTCCGAGCCCGCGCGCTTTCTCGAAGCGCCGCGCGATGCGGCCGATCTCGCGGCACTCCTTGGCGCGCGCCGCAACGATCTCACCGGCGCGGCGCAGGAGATGGTTCCCGCCATCGCCGACGTGCTCGGGGCACTCGCGGCGACGCCGGGCGCGCTGCTGGCGCGCATGAGCGGCAGCGGCGCCACCTGCTTCGCGCTCTACGCCGAGGCGCGCGACGCCGAAGCCGCCGCGCAAGCGCTCGCCGCGCCGAACCCGCGCTGGTGGGTCAAGGCGGCACTCTCATCTAGCGCCGCCTTCGACAAGGCGTGGAACTTCTTTGCGAACATAAAAGAAAAGTCCTCATCCTGAGCGTAGCCCGAAGGGGCGCAGTCGAAGACGCACTCGCACCGCACTGCGTTGACGCTGGGAGCGCGGCGAGCTTATTGTCGTAGCGCGAAGCGGGGGCGTGGCATGAGCAAGGTTGAGGACGCGCTGGGGCGGCTCGAGGAGGCGGTCGCGCGGCTCGAGCGCGCGGCGCGCCGCGGCGGCGACGGCCACGCGGCAAAGCGCAACGACGGCGCCGCCATCGCCGTCGATGCGGTGGCGCAGCGCCTCGATGCGATGATCGGCCGCATCGATCGCGTGCTGGAGGGCTGATGCCGCAGGTCAACGTCACCATCAACGGCCGCGCCTATGCGGTGCAGTGCGATCCCGGCGAGGAGCACCGCATCCGCGATCTGGCGCGCATGGTCGACGGCAAGGCCAACGCCTTCACCGACCAGTCGTTGCGCGCCGGCGAGGCGCGCATCCTCGTCCTCGCCGCGCTCGTGCTGGCCGACGAGCTGGCCGAGGCGAACGACGCGCTGCGCCGCTTGAACGCGCGCGCCGCGGCCAGCGCCGACGATCCCGCGCTCGCCGACGGCATCGAGCGGCTTGCCCGCCGCATCGAGGTGGTTGCGTCGCGGCTCGAAACCTCCCACATCTAGCCTCGAGAATGGGGCTGCACGGCGCGTTAGGCGCAATGCCCCGGGGCCGATATGTACCTCAAGGGGGCTGTCCCTGCCGGAACCCTGGTTTCGGTACATGGCTCCCACCTGCATCAGCGGGCCGCGAGGGTTTAGCAATGCCGACGACCGCGGCGGCTCCATTCTCATAGTCTTTCCGAACGGGGCGCGATGCGGCTTTTGATGTGCGGCGATGTGGTGGGGAAATCCGGCCGCGACGCCGTCAGCCGGCACGTGCCGCGCCTCAGGCGCGAGCTCGGCCTCGACTTCGTCATCGTCAACGGCGAGAACGCGGCGCACGGCTTCGGCATCACCGACAAGATCTGCGCCGAGCTCTACGCGTGCGGCGTCGACGTCATCACCACCGGCAACCATGTCTGGGACCGGCGCGAGATCATGGCCTATATCGGCGGCGACCGGCGCCTCCTGCGCCCGCTCAACTATCCGCCGGCGGCGCCGGGCAACGGCTTCGGCGTCTATGCGCTTGCCGACGGCCGCACCGTGCTCGTCGTCAATGCCATGGCGCGGCTCTTCATGGATGCGATCGACGATCCGTTCGCCGCGGTCGATCGCCTTCTGAGCGAGCACAATTTGCGCGAGGTGACCGCGATCGTCGTCGATTTCCACGGCGAGGCGACGTCGGAGAAAATGTCGATGGGGCATTTCTGCGACGGCCGCGCCTCGCTCGTCGTCGGCACGCACAGCCACGTGCCGACCGCCGATCACCGCATCCTTGCGAACGGCACCGCCTACATCACCGATGTCGGCATGTGCGGCGATTATGATTCCGTCATCGGCATGCGCAAGGAGGGCTCGATCGCGCGCTTCGTGACCAAGCTGCCGGGCGAGCGGCTCGAAGTGGCCGACGGCGAGGCGACGCTGTGCGCGGTCGCGGTCGAGACCGACGACGCCACCGGCCTCGCGCGCGAGATCGTGCCGGTGCGGTTGGGCGGCCGGCTCGAGGCGCATTGGCCGCACTTCGCGCGCGCCGCGGTCGCCGCGAAGTGACGGCGACGAGCGGCGCCTTGCCCGGCGCGCTGAGCCCGCTTCTTCTCCAAGGTTTCCTGTTCGGCTGGTCGGTCGCTTGGCCGCCCGGCCCGATCAATGCCGAGATCATGCGGCGCGGCATCGCGCGGGGATTCGCGCCGGCCTATGTCGTGGCGTTGGGCGCCGCCTCGGGCGATGCGTGCTGGGCCGTCGCGGCCGCGACCGGCGCGGGCCTGGTGCTGGCGCGGCCGGCGGCACATCTCGCGCTCGGCGTGCTGAGCACGGGCCTCCTCTTCGCGTTGGGATTTCTCTTCCTCATGGGTGCGTGGCGCGGCCTTGCCGGAGCGGACGATGCGCCGCCCGCGCCCGGCCGGCTCGAACTCGACCCGGGCCGGCTATGGGCTTGGGCCTCGGCATGTCGCTGTCGAGCCCGTGGAACGTCGGCTTCTGGCTCGCCGTGATGGGGCGGCCCGAAGTGGCGCAGCGCGGCCTCCTCGAGTCGCTCGTGGTGGCGGGCTCGGTGATGGCCGGCGCGCTCACCTGGTGCCTCATCATCACGAGCGCCGTGACGCTCGTGCGCCTGCGCATCCCGACCCGTTGGTGGGAGGTGGTGGCGAAGGGCGCAACGGGATTGCTCATGCTCGGCTTCGGCGCGCGGGCGCTCGTGCGACTCGCAAGCGGTTGAACGGACCGAAAAGCCCCAATACAAGCTCGGTTCCCGCCGCAATGCTGCCATATTGCAGCACTAATCAAATTCCGTCGTTCGCCATTGGCGGTCGGATGGCGATGCTCGCACATTATGCTAAGATTCCCGCTCCGGTCCCCACGGAACTGCACAGGCTCATGTCTGGTCACTCCCAGTTCAAGAACATCATGCACAGGAAGGGCGCGCAGGACAAAAGGCGCGCCAAGATTTTCACGAAGATCATTCGCGAACTGACCACGGCCGCGCGCGCCGGACTGCCTGACCCCGATGCCAATCCGCGCCTGCGCGCGGCGATCGTCGCGGCCAAGCAGGCGAACATGCCGAAGGACACGGTCGACCGCGCCATCAAGCGCGGCAGCGGCGCCGAGGACGGCGCCCATTACGACGAGGTGCGCTACGAGGGCTATGGCCCGGGCGGCATCGCCATCATCGTCGAGACCTTGACCGACAACCGCAACCGCACCGCGAGCGACGTGCGCTCCGCCTTCACCAAGGCGGGCGGCAGCCTCGGCGAAAGCAACAGCGTGAGCTTTCTCTTCGACCGTGTCGGCGAGGTGCGCTACCCGCTTGGCGCAGCGCCTGCGGACGCGATGTTCGAGGCGGCGGCCGAAGCGGCCGCCGACGATGTCGAGCAGGCGGGCGACGAGCATGTCGTGACCTGCGCGACCGAAGCGCTGAACGCGGTGCGCGACGCGCTCGAGCGCCGCTTCGGCGCGCCCGTCTCGGCGAAGCTCGTGTGGCGGCCCAAGGCGCTGACGCCGGTCGAGGGCGAGGCAGCCGAGGGACTGCTGAAGCTGCTCGAAACCCTTGAGGACAGCGACGACGTGCAGACGCTCTATGCCAATTACGAGGTCGCCGACGACGTCCTGGCGCGCCTGAGCGCCTGAAAGGCGGCGGGTGCAGCAGATGCGTCTCTTGGGCCTCGACCCGGGACTGCGCCGCACCGGCTGGGGCGTGATCGACGCATCGGGCAACCGTCTCTCCTATGTCGCCGCCGGCGTCGTGAGCGTGCCGGACGATCTGGCGCTGGCCGAGCGTCTGGCCGCGCTCTACCGCGCGCTCACCGCGATGCTCGAGCGCTACGCGCCCAATGAGGCCGCGGTCGAGGAGACGTTCGTCAACAAGAACCCGGCCTCGACCCTGAAGCTCGGCCTCGCGCGCGGCGTCGTGCTCTTGGCGCCGGCCGAGCGCGGCATCGCCGTGCACGAATACTCGGCCAACCACATCAAGAAATCCGTGGTCGGCGTCGGTCATGCCGAGAAGGCGCAGGTGCAGATGATGGTGCGCCGCCTGCTGCCCGGCTGCCTCGCCGCGGGCGCGGACGCCGCCGACGCGCTCGCCGTCGCCATCTGCCACGCGCACCACGCCGCCTCCGCCGCGCGCATCTCCGTTCGCGCAGGAGCCGCGCGATGATCGCGATGCTCGCCGGCGTCATCGACGAGATCGGGCCCGACCGGCTCGTGCTCGACGTGAACGGCGTCGGATATCTCGTCTTCTGCTCGAGCCGCACGCTCGGCTCGCGCGCCGCGCCGCGGCGAGGCGCTGCGTCTCCTCGTCGAGACGCATGTGCGCGAGGACCACATCCACCTCTACGGCTTCGCCGAGGAGAGCGAGCGGCACTGGTTCCGCCTCCTCAACACGGTGCAGGGCGTGGGCGCCAGGCTCGCGCTCGCCGTGCTCGGCACGCTCGCGCCCGACGCGCTCGTCACCGCGGTCCTGGCGCAGGACAAGGCCGCGCTTACGCGCGCCGACGGCGTCGGCGCGAAGCTGGCGCAGCGCATCGTCACCGAACTCAAGGACAAGGTCGGCACCATCGCGCTCGCCGCGGCGCACGCCATGCCCGAAGGCGCCGAGGCGGCCACCGCGGACGCGGTCTCGGCGCTCGTGAATCTTGGGCTATCAGCGCTCCGAGGCTTATGGCGCCATTTCGACCGCCGCGCGCCGGCTCGGGCCCAAGGCGGCGCTCGATGCGCTGATCCGCGCCGGCTTGCGGGAGCTTGGGCGATGACGCCGCCGCGTGTCGTCTCGCCCGAGCCCGGCGCCGAGGACGCCGAGCCCGCGTTCCGGCCGCAGACATTGGCCGAGTTCGTCGGCCAGAAACTCATCTGCGACAATCTCCGCGTCTTCATCCAGGCGGCGCGCGCACGCGGCGAGGCGCTCGACCACGTGCTGCTGTCGGGCCCGCCCGGCCTCGGCAAGACCACGCTCGCGCAGATCGTCGCGCGCGAGATGGGCGCGGGCTTTCGCGCGACCTCGGGCCCGGTGATCCAGCGCGCCGGCGACCTGGCGGCACTCCTCACCAATCTCGAGGCGCGCGACGTCTTGTTCATCGACGAGATCCATCGCCTCTCGCCCGCGGTCGAGGAAGTGCTCTATCCGGCGATGGAGGATTTCCAGCTCGACCTCATGATCGGCGAGGGGCCGGCGGCGCGCTCGGTGAAGATCGACCTGCCGCGCTTCACCCTCATCGGCGCCACGACCCGCGCCGGCCTCATCACGCGGCCCTTGCGCGAGCGCTTCGGCATTCCGTTGCGCCTGCAATTTTACGAGCCGGCCGAGCTGACCGCGATCGTCGCGCGCGGCGCGCGCGTGCTCGCGGTCGAGCTTTCGCCCGAAGGCGCCAGCGAGATCGCGCGGCGCGCCCGCGGCACGCCGCGCGTCGCGACGCGGCTGCTGCGGCGCGTGCGCGACTTCGCCGCCGTCGCCAAGGCGAAGCACATCGACGCCAAGGCGGCCGACGACGCGCTGCGCCGGCTCGAGGTCGATGCCAGCGGGCTCGACGCGATGGACCGGCGCTATCTCGGCGCGATCGCCACCAATTACGGCGGCGGGCCCGTCGGCGCCGAGACGCTCGCCGCCGCGCTTGGGCGAAGAGCGCGACGTGATCGAGGACGTGATCGAGCCCTATCTCGTGCAGCAGGGATTTGTTCAGCGCACGCCGCGCGGCCGCTGCCTGTCCGATGCCGGCTTCCGCTATCTCGGGCTGCCGGTGTCGCGGCCGGCCTCGGCGCAGCTCGATCTGCTTGCGGCGTCGATGGACGATGCGGAGGAGGCGCCGTGAGCGCGCCCGCGCTGGTGCCGCCGCAAGGCCGCGTCGAGGACGGCGCTCATCTGTTCCCGATCCGCGTCTATTACGAGGACACGGACGCCGCCGGCATCGTCTATTACGCCAACTACTTCAAGTTCTGCGAGCGCGCGCGCACCGAGTTCCTGCGCTGCTGCGGCATCGCGCATGGCGGGCTCCTGGCCGAGAACGGGATCGTGCTCGCGGTGCGCCGCTCGGAGATCGATTATCTCAGTCCCGCCAAGCTCGACGATGCGCTCGTCGTGGTGACGCGCCTCACCGCCGCCGCGGGCGCGGCACTCGATCTGGCGCAGGAAATCCGCCGCGGCGAGACGGTGCTGGCGCGGCTTCGGCTGCGCGTCGCCTGCATCGGCGTGGGCGGCCGCCCGAAGCGTTTGCCGCCCGCCTTTGCCGCAACCCTCGCCTCCCTCATTCCTCCTCCCGCACGAACCAGGGTCCCCGAAGATGCAAGGTAATCCCGTCGAGGCGCTGCCGCTGGCCGGCTCCGCGCCGCACGATCTGTCGATCATCGCGCTCTTTCTCCAGTCCGACACCATCGTCAAGGTGGTGATCTTCCTGCTGCTCGCCGCCTCGATCTGGTCGTGGGCCGTGATCTTCGACAAGCTCGGCCGCATCCGGCGCCTCCGGCGCGATGCCGAGAGCTTCGAGGAGACGTTCTGGTCGGGCGGCTCGCTCGACGATCTCTACGATCGCATCGGCGCGCGTCCGCCGATCCCATGTCGGCCGTGTTCGCCGCCGCCATGCGCGAGTGGCGCCGCAGCGTGTCCAAGGGCTTCGTCGCGTCCGCCACCATGAAGACGAGCCTGCAGGAGCGCATCGAGCGCGTGATGCACGTGACGGTCGGGCGCGAGATGGACCGGCTCGAGCGCTTCATGTCGTTCCTCGCCACGGTCGGCTCGACCGCGCCGTTCGTGGGCCTCTTCGGCACGGTCTGGGGCATCATGAACAGCTTCCAGTCGATCGCCGCGGCCAAGAACACGAGCCTCGCCGTGGTGGCGCCCGGCATCGCCGAGTCGCTGTTCGCGACCGCCTTGGGCCTCGTCGCGGCGATCCCGGCGGTCGTCGCCTACAACAAGTTCTCGACCGATTTCGGGCGCTATGCCGGGCGGCTCGACGCGTTCGCGACCGAGTTCAGCGCCATCCTGTCGCGCCAGCTCGACGAGAAGGCCTGAGCCATGGCCGCGAATTTCGTCGTCGGCGGCGACATGGGCAGCACCGGCCGCCGCGTCCGCCATCCGCCCATGAGCGCCATCAACGTGACGCCGATGGTCGACGTCATGCTGGTGCTGCTCGTCATCTTCATGGTGACGGCGCCGCTCCTCACCGTCGGCGTGCCGGTCGACCTGCCGCAAACGAAGGCGCCGGCGATCAACGAGCCGAAGGAGCCGCTCGTCATCACGATCGACCAGCAGGGCCAGATCTATCTCCAGAACGCCACGATCGGCGACGACCAGCTCGGGCCGAAGCTCGCCGCCATCACCCAGAACAATCCCGATGCGAGCATCTACGTGCGCGGCGACCGCTCGGTCAATTACGGCCGCATCCTCGAGGTGATGGGGCTCGTCAGCAGCGCCGGCTTCACCAAGGTCTCGCTCATCGCCGAGCTGCCCAAGGGCGACAAGACGAAGAAGTGATGCCGAGGCGCGGCGGAATTCTGTTCTCCTGCACGCTCCACCTCGCGGTGGTGGCGCTGTTCTTCATGCATATTCATCTGTTCGATCAGCCGATCCCCGAGGAGACGCCGATCGCGGTCGAGCTGGTCAATCTCGCGCCGGAAACGCACGCCACCGAGAAGACCGAGACGCCGCCGCAGCCGAAGCAGCCCGACAAGGTGGCGCAGAACGAGCCCGCGCCCAAGCCCGAGCCGCCGAAACCGGCGCCGCCGCCGCCGCCAACGCCACCGCCGCCGCCGCCGCCACCCCCGCCGCCGCCCGCGCCGGCGCCGCCGGCGCCCAAGCCGCCCGAGCCCAAGCCCGAGCCGCCCAAGCCCGACCCGCCCAAGCCCGACCAGAAGCCGACGCCGCCCAAGCCAAACAACGACGCGTCGTTCGACGCGCTGTTGAAGAACCTGGCCAAGCGCGAGCTCGCGTCGAACGATCAGCCGGACAAGACGAAGCCGGCGCCGCCGGCGTCGGCCGCCTCATCGCAGCCGATCGCACCCCTGGGTCCGCAGCTTTCGACGAGCGAGATCGATCTCGTGCGGCAGCAGATCGAGCGTTGCTGGAACGTGCCGGCCGGCGCGCGCGATGCGCGCGACCTCAGGCCCGAATTCCGCGTCCACATGAATTCCGACGGCACGGTGCGCTCGGCCGAGCTCATGAACGCCGATCAGCTCGGCGATCCATTCTTCCAGGCCGCCGCCGACAGCGCCAATCGCGCGCTGCACAACCCAGCCTGCCAGCCGCTCAAGCTGCCGCCCGACAAGTACGATCTGTGGCAGACCTTCACCATCACCTTCGACCCCAAGGACATAACATGAGCCTCGCCGTCTCCCGCCGCGCCGCGTGCGCGGGGATCGCTCTCGCCACGCTCGGCGTGCCGCTCACGGCGCGCGCCGAGCTCCACATCGACATCACGCGCGGCAACATCCAGCCGCTGCCGATCGCGCTCCCTGACTTCGCCGGCGGCGACGGCCAGATCGGGGCGCAGATCACGCAAGTGCTGTCGGCCGATCTCGAGCGCTCGGGCCTGTTCAAGCCGATCGACCCGAAGGCCTTCACCGACAAGGAAGCGGCGACGCGCGTGCCGCCCAATTTCGACGATTGGCGCGTCATCAACGCGCAGGCGCTCGTCACCGGCAACGCCAATGTCGAGGGCGACGGCCGCCTCCAGGTCGATTTCCGCCTGTGGGACGTGCTCTCCGAGCAGCAGCTCACGGGGCTGCGCTACACCACGACGCAGCAGAACTGGCGCCGCATCGCGCACATCATGGCCGACGCGATCTACAAGCGCATCACCGGCGAGGAGGGCTATTTCGACACCCGCATCGTCTATATCGCCGAGAGCGGGCCGATGAACCGCCGCATCAAGCGGCTCGCCATCATGGACCAGGACGGCGCCAACCATCACTATCTGACCGACGGGCGCTATCTCGTGCTGACGCCGCGCTTCTCGCCGACGACGCAGGAGATCACCTATCTCTCCTATGCCGGCAACAAGCCGCGGGTCTATCTCTTCAACATCGACACCGGGCAGCAGGAGGTGCTGGGCGACTTCCCCGGCATGACGTTCGCGCCGCGCTTCTCGCCCGACGGCAAGAAGGTCGTCATGAGCCTCGCCGTCGGCGGCGCGAGCGACATCTACACGCTCGACTTGCGCACGCGCCAGGCGGTGCAGGTGACGAGCACGACGGCGATCGACACCTCGCCGTGCTATTCGCCGGACGGCACGCAGATAACATTCAACTCCGACCGCGGCGGCTCGCAGCAGATCTATGTGATGAATGCCGACGGCTCGAGCATCCGCCGCATCAGCTTCGGCTCGGGCCGCTACGGCACGCCGGTGTGGTCGCCGCGCGGCGACCTCATCGCCTTCACCAAGATCGACGGCGGCGATTTCTTCATCGGCGTGATGCGCCCCGACGGCTCGGGCGAGCGGCTCCTGACCAAGGCGTTCCTGGTCGAGGGGCCGACCTGGGCGCCCAATGGCCGGGTTCTCATGTATTTTCGGCAAACGCCGAGCGACACGCGCGGGGAGGGCGGATCGAGCCGCCTCTATACCATCGATCTCACGGGCTATAACGAGCGTGAGGTGATCACTCCTCAGGATGCATCCGATCCGGCGTGGTCCCCCTTGATTCCATGATCCGCGGAAAGTATATTTCGCGGCGTTTTCGCCAGGCCGCCGGGCCGCGGCAGCCTATTTGCGTCTCCACCCGGCGTCATCCGTGTGCCGCCCCATCGGGCAACGCCGTCCGGAAAATCATGACGAGCGCATCCCAGGTATCTTGCGAGGGAGTAAGAAAATGAATCTTCGGTCATTGAGCGTGCTCGCGGCCGCCGTGCTGATGCTGGCCGCGTGCAAACAAAGTCCCGACACCTCCACCAACACGTCCGGCGGCGCCGGCGCGGCGACGACCGCGACAACCGCGCCGAGCGGTCCGGCCAAGGGCTCGCGCGAGGACTTCATTCAGAACGTCGGCGACCGCGTCTTCTTCGATTTCGACCATTCGGATATCAAGGCCGAGGGCCAGACGACGCTGCAGCGCGAGGCGACGTGGCTGAAGCAATATCCGAGCGTCACCGTCACGGTCGAAGGACACTGCGACGAGCGCGGCACGCGCGAGTACAACCTCGCGCTCGGCAACCGCCGCGCCAACGCCGTGAAGAGCGCGCTCGTGGCGCTCGGCATCCCCGCGAACCGCGTCCAGACCATCAGCTACGGCAAGGACCGGCCGATCGTGGTGGGCTCCAACGAGGCCGCCTGGGCGCAAAACCGCGTCGGCATCACCGTCATCAACTGACGGGTTGGCCTGAGACAGAAAAAGGCGCCTGCCCTCCCTCCGCGACAGGTTCGTGGAGCGGTCGGGGTAGGCGCCCTTTTTTTGCCTAAAACGCCTGTTAGCGTCGGAGGCGAAGGCCAGGGATGAGCGCGGAGGATCGGCGGCGTTGCGTGCAGTCAGGACGATGAGGATCGGGACTCCCGTCATCTGCGCGCTCGCGCTCTTCCTTCTGGCCGCGAGTGCCGCTCCCGCCTTGGCGCAGCAGAGCGACATCAAGCCGCTGCTCGACCGCATCGACCAGCTCGAGCGCGACGTCAATCTGCTGCAGCGCCAGGTCTATCGCGGCGGCGCGCAGGGCGGCACGCCGATGCCGGCGAACCCGCCCGACGGCCCGTCCGCGCTCTCGAGCGAGGTGCGCATCAGCCAGCTCGAGGATGAGGTGCGCACCCTCACGGGTCAGCTCGAACAGATCAACTACTCGATCGACCAGCTGAAGCACCAGGTCGACGCGCTGTCGAGCGACGTCGATCAGCGCCTGACGCAGCTCGAGCATCCGGGCGCGGCGACGGCAGCCGTGCCTCCCGCCGCCGCCGCTGCCGGCGCCGCCGGCAGTGCGTTGGCCGGGGTCGCCGGCGCCGCCAGTCCGCCCGCCGCCGCCGCGGTCCCGCCGCCGCCGCCGCAGGTCGGTCAGACGCCCGGCACCGCCAACACATCGGGCGTTCTCGGCACGCTCACCTCGAGCGGCCAGGCCGGCCCGCCGGGTTTGGCGGCACCGGTGCCGCAGCAGCAGGCGGCGGCGCCCGCCCAGCTCCCGAGCGGCACGCCGATGGAGCAGTACCAATATGCCTTCGGCCTGTTGCGCCAGGCCAAGTACGGCGACGCCGAGACCGCCTTCAAATCCTTCATGCAGCACTTTCCCAACGACCAGCTCGCCGGCAGCGCGCAATACTGGCTCGGCGAGACCTATTACGTGCGCCAGCAATACAAGGACGCCGCCACCGCCTTCGCCTTCGGCTATCAGAAATATCCCAAGAGCGGCAAGGGCGCCGACTATCTCCTGAAGCTCGGCATGTCGCTCGGCAGCCTCGGCCAGAAGCAGGACGCGTGCAGCGCGTTCCAGCGCCTCGATCGCGATTTCCCGACCGCTCCCGGCAACATCAAGGAACACGAGGCGAGCGAACGGCAGAACCTCGGCTGCCCGTGAGGGTGCGAGTGACGGGACCGACCCAGACTTCGTCATGCGCGGGCTCGTCCCGCCCCACCGTCGTCATTGCGAGCGCAGCGAAGCAATCCCCTTCCGGCTCGAGTCGCTTCGTCGCTTTCGCTCCTCGCAATGACAATCGTGGCTGGCCGCGAAGGGCCTGCGGCCAGCCGGAATGACGGAAATGTCCGACTGACTGGAACGCCACGCCGCTCGCGGACGCCGAATTCGCCGCGTTGATGGCGCGCTTTGCGCCCTACGAGCCGGCGCCGCATGTCGCCGTCGCGTGCTCGGGCGGCGCCGACAGTCTGGCACTTCGTGCTTCTCGCCGCGCGCTGGGCGCGCGCTCTGGGCGGGCGCGTCAGCGCGCTCACCGTCGATCATCGCCTGCGCCCCGACAGCGCGGCCGAAGCCGCGCAGGTCCACGCCTGGCTCACGGCGCGCGCCATCGCGCACGAGGTTCTGGTGCGCGACGGCGCCGCCTTTGCCGGCGACGTGCAGGCGCAGGCGCGCGCGGCGCGCTACGCGCCTCCTCGAGGCGTGGTGCGAGCGCGCCGCGGTGCTGCATCTCCTCACCGCCCATCAGCGCGAGGACCAGGCCGAGACGTTCCTCCTGCGCCTGGCGCGCGGCAGCGGGCTCGACGGGCTTGCCGGCGCATCCGCCGCGGTCGAGCGGCCGTTCGGCCGCATCCTCAGGCCGGTGCTCGCCGTGCCGCGCGCGCGCCTCGCCGCGACCCTCGCCGCCGCCGGCCAGGACTGGATCGAGGATCCGAGCAATCGCGACGCGCGTTTCGCGCGGGCACGGCTGCGCGCGGCGGCGCCGGTGCTCGCCGCCGCGGGGCTCGATGCGGCGCGCCTGGCCGCGACCGCGGCGCAGCTCGGCCGCGCCCGCGCCGCGCTCGAAGGCGATGTCGCTGCGCTCCTGGCGCGCGCCGCGTGGCTTCATCCCGCGGGATTCGCGTGGCTCGATCCCGCTGCCCTTGGCCGCGGCGCGAAGCGGAAGTGGGCCTGCGCGCGCTCGCGGCGGTGCTGGCAACTATTGCCGGCAGCCAATATCCGCCCCGCTTCGAGCGCATCGAGCGGCTGCACCGCGAATTGTGCGCCGGGCTTGCCGCCGCGCGGACGCTCGGCGGCTGCGCCATTGTGCCGCGGCGCGGCCGGGTGCTCGTCTGCCGCGAGCCTGCGGCGATGGCGCCGCCGGTCGTGGCGGCGCCCGGTGCCGCGACCCGGTGGGACGGCCGCTTCGTGCTCGATCTGCCGCACGCGGCCGCGAGCCTCCGCCTCGGCGGGCTCGGCCGCGCGTCGGGGGACTGGGATGCGGCGCCAATTCCCGCGCCGGCCCGCGCCGGCCTGCCGGCGCTCAGCGACGAGGGCGGCATCGTGGCCATTCCGCATCTGGGCTATGTCCGCCCCGGCGCGGCGAGCGGCCGTGGCCGGGCTCGGCCTGCGCTTCCGCCCGGCGCGCGTGCTGGTGCAACACGGATTTGCCGCTTGAAGGGCTGGCGCCGCGTCCCCACTCTTGGCAGGCGTGCGTATGCAGGCGTGCGAATTTAATGCCGGGGAGGGGTTCGGCGATTACAGTTGTTTTAGCTTTCGGTAGTCTTATGTATCATCGAGGCATAGCGACGCGGTATCCCCCGGCTTGTTCCCCCGGGCAATGTTCCGGCCCCGCGCGCGGCGAGTGGCTCGTTTGTGAAAGGCCTGGCCTGTGAACAGCTTCGGGAAGAACCTCGCGCTCTGGATCATCATCGGCCTGCTGCTCGTCGCGCTGTTCAACCTGTTCCAGAGCACGGCGACCCGCAGCACGCAGAACACGCTCGCCTACTCCGAGTTCGTCAGCGATAGCAATCGCGGCCAGGTGCGCGAGGTCACGATCCAGGGCAACTCGATCAACGGCAAGTTCTCCGACGGCCGCTCGTTCTCGACCTACTCGCCGAACGATCCCAACCTGGTCGAGCGCCTGATCGACAAGGGCGTGCTGATCCACGCCGCACCGGCCGAGGAAAGCGTGCCGTCCTTGTTCGGCGTGCTCATCTCGTGGTTCCCGATGCTGCTCCTGATCGGCGTGTGGATCTTCTTCATGCGCCAGATGCAAGGCGGCGGCGGCCGCGCCATGGGCTTCGGCAAGTCGCGCGCGCGCCTCCTCACCGAGAAGGTCGGGCGCATCACGTTCGACGACGTGGCCGGCATCGACGAGGCGAAGCAGGAGCTCGAGGAGATCGTCGAGTACCTGAAGGACCCGCAGAAATTCCAGCGCCTGGGCGGCAAGATTCCGAAGGGCGTGCTGCTCGTCGGCCCCCCCGGCACCGGCAAGACGCTGCTGGCGCGCGCCATCGCCGGCGAGGCGAACGTGCCGTTCTTCACCATCTCGGGCTCGGACTTCGTCGAGATGTTCGTCGGCGTCGGCGCGTCGCGCGTGCGCGACATGTTCGAGCAGGGCAAGAAGAACGCGCCCTGCATCATCTTCATCGACGAGATCGACGCCGTCGGCCGCCATCGCGGCGCCGGCCTTGGCGGCGGCAACGACGAGCGCGAGCAGACCTTGAACCAGTTGCTCGTCGAGATGGACGGGTTCGAGGCGAACGAGGGCGTCATCCTCATCGCCGCGACCAACCGGCCCGACGTGCTCGACCCGGCGCTGCTGCGGCCCGGCCGCTTCGACCGCCAGGTCGTGGTGCCGAACCCCGACGTCGTCGGCCGCGAGAAGATCCTCAAAGTGCACATGCGCAAGGTGCCGCTCGCGTCCGACGTCGATCCGCGCATCATCGCGCGCGGCACGCCCGGATTCTCCGGCGCCGATCTCGCCAACCTCGTCAACGAGGCGGCGCTGATGGCGGCGCGCAAGGGCAAGCGCTCGGTCACCATGTCCGAGTTCGAGATGGCGAAGGACAAGGTCATGATGGGCGCCGAGCGGCGCTCGATGGTGATGACCGAGGACGAGAAGAAGCTGACCGCCTATCACGAGGGCGGCCACGCGCTCGTCATGCTCTATGCCGAAGGGCACGAGCCGCTGCACAAGGTCACCATCATCCCGCGCGGCCGCGCGCTCGGCGTCACCATGTTCCTGCCCGAGCGCGACAAGTACAGCCAGTCGAAGATGGAGCTCGAGGCGATGCTGACGAGCCTGTTCGGCGGGCGCATCGCCGAGGAGCTGATCTTCGGCCCCGAGCGCGTCACCACCGGCGCCGCCGACGACATCCGCCGCGCCACCATGCTGGCGCGCCGCATGGTGACCGAGTTCGGCTTCAGCGAGCGGCTCGGCCCCTTGCGCTATGCCGAGAACGAGGAGGAAGTGTTCCTCGGCCACTCGGTGACGCAGCGCAAGAACGTCTCCGACGCGACCGCCAAGGCGATCGACGAGGAGATTCGCCGCATCGTCGAGGACGGCGAGCGGCGCGCGCGCGAGATTCTGACGGCGCATTTGGATGAGCTGCACGCGCTGGCCAAGGGCCTGCTTCGAATTCGAGACGCTCTCGGTCGACGAGGTGAAGCGCATCATCCGCGGCGAGAAGATCGTGCGCGACACCGGCGGCCCGGTCGAGGACGCGGTGCGCAACGCGCCGCCGCGCGGCCGTTCGTCCGTGCCGCCCGCGGGCCGCGACAAGCCCGCCGGCGGCCTCGAGCCCGAGCCCCAACCCGGCGGGTGAGCGCCCGGCCCACCCGCGCCGCCAAGCACGTTTGAACGAGCTTGGCCGGGCGTCGGGAGGGTCAGATGGCCGAGCCGGTCTACCGCGTCGTCGAGATCGTAGGCACTTCGGAAGAGAGCGTGACGAAGGCGATCGAACACGCCGTCGCGCGCGCCGCCAAAACGCTCCGGCACCTCGGATTGGTTCGAGGTCGCGCATGTGCGCGGCGCCATCGAGGACGGCAAGGTGCTGCGCTACCAGGTCACGCTCAAGGTGGGCTTCGCGCTCGAATAGCCTGAGCGTTCCCGGAAAGGTGCGATCACGAGATTGCTCGAGCCTTCGTTCCTCGCAATGACACGACAAGAATGGGCTGTCATCGCGAGCGGAGCGAAGCGATCCCCCGCCGCTGGCCTTTCTTTGAGCTTCAGCCAAAGCACCTCATCCTGAGCGAAGCCCCAAGGGGCGGAGTTGAAGGTCGCACGTGATCGTCGATGGCCGGGCTCGTCCCGGCCATCGCCGTTTTGACGGACCAAATTCGCGCCGGCACGATCCGGCGATCGGTCGAGAAATCGTTTACCGGCGATATCGAATCGCGGTAGCCTTCCCCTGTCCCTGCCGCCTCGGGCGGCCCGGACCGCTTCTTGACGCAACAAAAAGAAAATCGCCCTCGTCGCGCGGCAAGCGCCGCGGAGTTGGGTGACATGCTAAACGGGAGGACAACGATGCTGGACCTGCTCGAGCGGCAGCAGTCGCTCACCGTCAATCAATGGAAAATCTTCGTCGCGTGCCTGTTGTCGACGATGATGGATTTCTTCGACTTCTTCCTGATCGCCTACGTGCTCGCCTTCGTCATCGGCGACTGGCATCTGACCTACGGCCAATCGGCCACGGTGCTGTTCGCGTCAGGCGTGGCGGCGGTGCCGGGCGGCTGGTTCTTCGGCTGGCTCGGCGACAGGATCGGCCGCCGCAAAGTGTTCATGGCGACCGTGCTGATCTTCTCGCTCGGCACCGGAACCATGGCGCTGACGCCGCCGGGGGGCTGGATTTTCCTTGCCGTCATGCGCTTCATCGTCGGCTTGGGCGTGGGCGGCATGCCGGCCGTGGATTTCCCGCTGATCCAGGAATTCGTGCCGGCCTCGAAGCGCGGCTGGATCGTCGGGCTCTCGACCTGCATGCTGCCGGCCGGCACGATCCTGGCCGCGACCTTGAGCGCGTTCCTGGGGCCGATCATCGGCTGGCGCGGCTTGTTCCTGTGCGGCCTGGCGCCGGCGCTCCTGGCGTTCGTGATCCGCGTCTGGGTCCCGGAATCGCCGCGCTGGCTCATCTCGCCAGGGGCGGTTCGAAGAGGCGCGGCGCTCGCTCGCCTGGGCGCTCAAGGTCGATCCCGGCACGATCGCCTTGCCGGCGACAATTCCCGCGCCGGTCAAGTCGGCGTGGCGCGAGCTCTTCCACTATCCGCGCAGCCTGATCGTCGGCTGCCTGACCAGCCTGAGCCAGACCGGCGCGGCGGGCATGTCGCTGTGGACCGTCGTGCTGTTCGTCATGGTGTTGAAGGTCAAGCCGGCCGAGGCGGCCTTCCTGGCGATCTGGGGCGGGGTTGCCGGCGTCTTCGGCCGCTTCCTCGGCTCATGGCTGTCCGACGCGTTGGGGCGCCGCGTCAGCGGCACGCTGACCTGCCTCGCGGCGGCGGCTGCCATTTCGCTCGCGGGCTATCTGCACAGCGTCTTCCTGGGCGCGGTCTCGCTCTACTTCGTCTTCGTCCTGGCCTTCAACTTCTTCAGTAACTCGAGCCTGGCCATTTCCATACCTTATTCGACGGAATTGTGGCCGGGACGGCTGCGCGCCAGCGGCTTCGGCTTCGTCTACGGCACCGCCAATCTCGGCAAGTTCATCGGCCCGGCCGGGCTCGCGCTCATCGCCGGCGCGTCGGACTATGTGAACCCGAAAGCGACGTTGGCGGCGCTGCCGCTGGCGCTCGACTACTTCGCCGCGTGGTTCGTCCTCGCCGCGCTCGCGTTCGCGCTGATCGGGATCGAGACGCGCGGCCGCACCATCGAGGAGCTCGACCAGACGCTCGACAAGCGCATGCCGGCAGCCGGTCCCGGCCTTTCGCTAGCGCCGCCATCGCGCCGCCCGCGGGCTGCACCTCCGTGCCGCCCGCGGGCCGGCAGGCGCGGGTGAGAGCGGGGCTCAGCCCGCCTTGCGCGGCCTTTTGAGCGGAAGGTCCAGCTCCACCCTGTCGTGCGTGACCTTCGGCGCGATGCGTCCGCGCGCGCCGCGCTCGAGCCGGATGAGGCCGTAGCCTTCCATCGTCCTCAGGGTCCGCGACAGGTTCGATTTCGCGCGGCCCGTCATCCGCGCAAGTTCGTCGAGCGAGCCGGGCGCCTGTTCCGCGATGATGCGCAGCAGCTCGCGATTGCCCGCGGACAAGCACCTTGGCGAAGGATTCCGTCGAGGTGAACCAGACTTTGGGCTCGTCAGGCACAACGCGCCGCTCGCCGCGCGCAATTGCCAGCGTCCGCGCCTTCATCTCCTCATAGCTGGCGATCCCGACTTTAAGGGTCGTCATCGGATACCTCCTCGTTCGCGCAACACCGCATCCACCATTTTCCAATTTCCAAAAACTCGGCGGCACGTTTAAGAGTTATGACACTGAAGCAACCTAAATCAATGCCCTCCGCACTGTCATCGCGAGGAGCCGAAGGCGATCTGCCGCCGATCCATGAGATTGCTTCGTCGCTTTCGCTCCTCGCAATGACAGCATTATTTCAATTTGGTCGGACTCGTGGATGGCGGGGACTTAAGGCCTCCGGCCGGCCGGGCCCTGACGCCGGCCCACCCTTGACGGTGTACGTGTAATATGATATATTGCGTACGAACGGTTTGGGGGCACTCGGTACGGCCTCCGGAGCGCCAAGAGTAATCGAAAGAGCCGGAAAGGCGATTTTGCGCCGGACGATTGATGTTGGAAAATCGTGCGTTTTGGCCAAAAACTGCGCGTAATAACAAAGGCTTGCGCTGAAAACGAGAGAGCGCGGCGACCGGCTGCGATGGGCCTGGATGGGCATTTTCGCCGGAAACGCCGCGGAGACCGCCCGCAATTCAGGGTTAATGGTTTGTTTTTGCCGGACGCCTCTAGGCTCGGCCTAAGGTCGAGGCCGAGGGGCCGGGGCGAAGGACGTTGGGCATGCGCAGGTACTTCGGCACGGACGGGATTCGCGGCACGGCCAATGCCGAGCCGATGACCGCCGACACCGTGCTCAAGGTGGCGATGGCGGCGGGGCTGGTGCTGCGCCGCGGCGACCACCGCCACCTCGTCGTCATCGGCAAGGATACGCGGCTCTCGGGCTACCTGATCGAGCCCGCGCTCACCGCCGGCTTCATCGCCATGGGCATGGACGTGATCCTGGTCGGGCCGCTGCCGACGCCCGCCATCGCCATGCTGACGCGGTCCTTGCGCGCCGATGCCGGCGTCATGATCTCGGCCTCGCACAATCCCTACGAGGACAACGGCATCAAGCTGTTCGGCCCCGATGGCTACAAGCTCTCGGACGAGATCGAGCAGGCGATCGAGGCGCAGATCGAGCGCGCCGGCCGGGAGCGCGCGACGGCGCAGGGCCTGGGCCGCGCCAAGCGCCTCGACGATGCCGGCGGGCGCTACATCGAGTTCGTGAAATCGAGCTTCCCGCGCGGCCTGCGGCTCGACGGGCTCAAGGTCGTGGTCGATTGCGCGCATGGCGCGGCCTATCGCGTGGCGCCGACGGTGCTGTGGGAACTGGGCGCCGAGGTCGTGCCGATCGGCGATCGCGCCCGACGGCTTCAACATCAATCGCGACTGCGGCACCATGGGGATCGCGGCGGCGCAGCGTGCCGTGCGCGAGCACGGCGCCCATCTCGGCATCGCGCTCGACGGCGACGCCGACCGGCTCCTCATGGTGGACGAGGGGGGCCGCGTCCTCGACGGCGATCAGCTCATGGCGCGCATCGCGCTCAACTGGCGCAGGAACGGCCAGCTCTCGGCCAAGGGCGTGGTCGCCACGGTGATGTCGAATTTGGGCTTCGAGCGCCACCTTGCCTCGCACGCCATTCCCCTGACGCGCACCGCCGTCGGCGACCGCTATGTCGTCGACGCGATGCGCCGCATCGGCTGCAACCTCGGCGGCGAGCAGTCGGGCCACATCATTCTCGGCGACTACAGCACCACGGGCGACGGGCTCATGGCGGCGTTGCAGGTCCTGGCCGCCGTGGTCGAGACCGGGGCGCTCGCGAGCGAAGTGTGCAACGTCTTTACGCCGGTGCCGCAGCTCCTGCGCAACGTGCGTTTCGCCGGCGGCGCGCCGCTCGAGACGCGCCAGGTCGCGGCGGCGATCAAGACCAGCGAGACGCGCCTCGGCCCCACCGGGCGGCTCGTCGTGCGCAAGTCCGGCACCGAGGCCTTGATCCGCATCATGGCCGAGGGCGACGACGAAAACCTCGTCGCCGCCGTCGTCGACGAGATCGCCGAAGCCGTCATCTCGGTGTCGGAGGCGGCGGAGCGCGCGGCCGAATGAAGGGCCGCGTCCTCGTCGTCGCGGGCTCGGATTCGGGCGGCGGCGCGGGCATCCAGGCGGACATCAAGACGATCACGGCGCTTGGGCGCCTATGCCGCGACCGCGATCACGGCGCTCACTGCGCAGAACACGCGAAGGGGTGCTCGGCATCCTTGCGGTCGCGCCCGAGTTCGTGCGGGCGCAGATGCTGGCCGTGCTCGACGATATCGGCGCCGACTGCGTCAAGACCGGCATGCTGGTCGATGCCGATGTGATCGAGGCCGTGGCCGCGACGCTCGCGGAAAAAGCGGCGGGCGTGGCGCTCGTGGTCGATCCCGTGATGGTTTCGTCGAGCGGCACGCGCCTGCTCGACGTGCGCGCGAGCGACGCGCTGAAGCGCGCTCATCGCGCGCGCGCGCGTGGTGACGCCGAACGCGCCCGAGGCCGCGGCGCTGACCGGCCTCGCCGTCGCCTCGCTCGACGACATGCGCCGCGCCGCCGACCGGCTGCTGGCGCTCGGCGCCCATGCCGTCGTCGTGACCGGCGGCCACGTGGCGGGGCCGGTCGTGCGCGATCTCGTCGTGGCGGCGGGCGGCGAAAGCTTCGTCATCGAGGCGCCGCGCATCGAAACGCGCGCGACGCACGGCACCGGCTGCACCTTCGCCTCGGCCGTCGCGGCCTCGCTGGCGCAGGGGCTCGATCTGCGGCAAGCGGTCGAGCGCGCCCACGCGTTCGTCCGCCGCGCGATCGCGGCGGCGCCGGGATTGGGGCGCGGCACGGGGCCGCTCAATCACGCCGTCGATCTCGAATAGATTGCATTTTAGGGATTCTCAACGTCCCGTTTAGTAGTCGGGCGTATATGGCATGCAGAGGCCATAGCAGGCAGACGGACGTCCCTTGGTTGATAGCGTCTCATTCCCTGTGACACGCGGGTACGCGCCCGCCGGCGTTGCGCCGGCTGACAGCGCGCCGCCCCCGTCGTCGCCTGCGCCGGCGCCGGCCGCGGCCGCCGAACCAGGGCCAGGCGCGGTCCGACGCGGCAGCGCCCTCGCTCGTGCTCGATTTCGCGCACGGCCTGTCGGCCGCCTACGTGCTCGACTGGCGCGATCCGTCGTCCGGCCAGGTGCTGGTGCAGATCCCGATGCGGACCGCGTTCCAGCAAGGCATGCCCGACGCCAACCAGGGCCAGGTCGGCAAGAACGTCGACACCGAGGCCTAGAGCGCGGCCTCGATCCGCGCCCAGTTCTTCACCAGAAGCGCGATCTTCGCGAACACCCGGGCGAGCCCGTCCTCGATGGCGCGCGGCTCGAACGCGGCGTGGCGCGCGCCGGCGGCAATGCGCAGCACCGCGCGCTCGCCGACCGCGACCGGCTGACCGATATGGCAAAGACGTGGCGGCAAGCTGCGCGCTCGTCGTCCACACCGTCCGGCAGCAGCGCGCGGAGATCGCGGTTCAAGGCGCGATGGAGCTTGACGCACTGCGCCGGCGCGAGCGCTTCGCCCGCGTGCATGACGAAGAACGGAAAGACGCTCTGCCCGGGAAACTCGTCATCGTCGAGCGACGGTGCCGGCAGAAGCGCGATCTCCGCGAACCTGGCGCCGGCGCGATCGACGCTCGCCGCAAAGGAGCAGAGCAGCTCGCGCCGCCGCATCGGGCCGGCCGCGTACCACGCCTCCATCTCGGCAAGCGCCGCGGTCCAGCGCAAGGTCTCGCCGATATTGTCCTGCCCCGGAAGCGCGGCGCGCACGTCCCGCCAATCGGTCGGCCAGTCGCATGCGGCGGAATAGTCCGCGAGGCCCGGCGCGAGCGCGACGCCTTCGCCGATGCGCTCCGCCAATAGCGGCGGAACGATAAGCGCGCCGCTCAAGGGCGGCCCGGTGAAGAATTTCGATCCCGTGATCAGCACCATCCGCCCGCGCGCCACGTGATGGCGCAATGCGGCGCGTCCCACGCGCATCTGGCAGGCGTCGATCACGATTTGGACCGAGCGCCCGAACGCGGTTTCGATCGCGTCGAGCGCGGCATTGCCGGGCGAGCGATTGCCGAGCTTCGAATGATCCATCGCGTAAAGCACCACGCGCTTGCCCGCGCCGATGGCGCGCGCGATCGCGCTCTCGACCGCGCCATCGCAATCGGCGGCGGCGCGCAAGCGTCCCGCCGCATCGCGGATCGGCAGCGTCACAAGCTCGATCTCGCCGAAGCCCGCGACCGGCGCGCCGCGCTCGACCGTCCGGCCCTGCGCCGTCGCGCACGCGAAATGGCGGCCCGCCACGGCATGAGGCGCGCCGCTTCCGGTCTCGTCGGCGGCCGCGAGCACGCTCACGAGCGCGCCCTCCATCGTCGCCCGCGCAATCGCCAGCGCAAGCAGCGCCGCATCGGTGCCGGACGGCGCGAACACGATTTCGCCGCCCATCGCGTGCACGCCGATCCGGCGCGCCAGCACCGCCCGCTGCTCCTCGGCGATATCCGCACAGCTTTCGCCGGCCTCCAGCCGCGCGCGCCCGTCGCTCGCGCGGGCCCACGCGTGTTCCGAGATCGAGCTCGCGGTCGAAGAGGAAAAGCTCAGCGCCTCGCGAGCGCGGCGCCGGGCGGCAGCCATAGCAATTGAGCCTGCTCGCTGCCTCGAGCGCGAGCCGCCCGTCCCCGCCCGACGTCAAAAGCTCGTCGAGCGGCGGCAGGCGAAGCCGGGGCTTGATGCGAAGAAGTGCCGTCATCACGCCGCCTCGCGCAGCAGCGCGCGGCCGAAGCGCTCGACCTCGCGCACGAGCAGGTCGAGATCGGCGGCCGTCGTGCGATGGTTCGTGACAGAGACGCGGATCGCGAGGCGCCCGTCGATGCGCGTGGTCGAGGGCGCGGCGATGCCGCTCCGCTGCAGCGCGGCGACGATCGCCTCGTTGACGGCGTCGAGCGATGCTGGCGGCGCGTTCTTGGGCTGAAAGCGGAAGCAGACGATGTTGAGGCTGACGGGCGCCAGGAGCGCGAGCGCGCGCGACGCCTCAACCTTGGCGCCCAGATGCCGCGCGCAGGCGCAATTCTGCGCGATGGCGCGGGCCAGCGCGTCGATCCCGTACGCCTTGATCGTGAACCAGACCTTGAGCGCGCGAAAGCCGCGCGACATTTCCGGCCCGTATTCGCAGAACCACGGATCGCCGCCGGCGAGCGCCGCGCCATCGTGCGCCAGGTATTCGCGCCGCGCGGAAAAGCTGGCGCGGTGCAGCGCCTCCTCGCGCACCAGCACGCAGCCGGCGTCATAAGGAACCTGGAGCCACTTGTGGAAATCGAACGCAATCGAATCCGCTTCGCGCATCGGCGCGAGCGCGTCGCGATATTCCGGCAGCAGGATGGCAAGCCCGCCGAACGCCGCATCGACGTGGAGCCACAGATTTTCCGCGCGGCACAGCGCGGCGATCGCGGCGAGATCGTCGATGGCGCCGGTGTTGACCGTCCCGGCCGACGCGATCACCGCGGCGGGGAGAACTCCGGCCGCGCGGTCGGCCGCGATCATCGCCGCAAGCGCCGGCACCGACATGCGAAAATCGGCGCCGACCGGCACGCGGCGCAGCGCCGCTTCGCCCAGCCCCAGAAGCGCGCACGCCTTCGCCGTCGCGCCATGCGCCTCGCTCGAGGCATAGAAGGCGAGGGGCCGCGCCGCGCCGACGCCGTCGCGCCGCACATCGGCCCCGGCTTTGGCGTCGCGCGCCACCGCCAGCGCGATGATGCCCGCCATCGATGTGCCGGTCGTCAGAAGCCCGCTCGCGCCGGCGGGAAATCCGAACAGCTCCTTGCACCAGTCGATCACCTGGCGCTCGACATAGACCGCGACATGGTCGCGTCCGGCGACGTTGCTGTTCATGAAGCCCGCGAGCATCTCGCCGAGCGCGCCGGCCACGGTGCCGCCGCCATGCACCCAGCCGAAGAAGCGCGGATGCAGGTTCCCCGTCGCATGGGGAAGAAGATCGGTGCGGAACGTGTCGACGAGCGCATCGAGGCTCGCGCCCGACGCCGGCAAGGGGCGCGAAAGCGCGTCCTTCACCGATGCCGGCGTTTCCTGCCATACCGGCCGCTCGCGGATGCCGCGCAGCCAGTCGAGGCAGCAATCGGCCGCCGCGTGGAAACTTGCGCGCGTCGCCTCCCAGTCCTCGGGATCGAGCGAGCGCTCGCTCATGGCGCGCGTCCGGCGCGGGCGAGCAGCATGGTGCGAAAAGCGTCGAACACTTTTCGCATCTGCGGCGCCTTGTAGGGAAAGAGATCGGGCGGATCCATCGCGTGGACGATCATCGCGATGTCGGCCTCGAACAGGACGAGGCGCCCGTCCGGCATCTGCCCGCAATCGATCGCGAAGTAATCGAGCCCGATGCGCTGCGCGATGAGGGCCAGCGCCGCCTCGTGCCGGCGCGCGAAATCATGCTCGAAGTCGCGCATGAAGCGCGCTTCCTCGGCGCGCTTTTCCGCGCTCTCGCCCATGCCGGCGTTGAGGTAGTAGATCATCCACTGATCCGAGATCGCCATGTGGCACGCGAACGGCGCGCCGTCGATGAAGGCGATGCGGTACTTGCGGAAGAGCCCGTCGGCGCTGCGATAGTCGACGAAGGGCGTGAGAAAGAACGACGCCTCGGCGCGCTTGCCGAGATAGGCCGCGAGCGCCTTCTTGTCGGCGATGCGCGCGAGGCCGCGGCCGGCATGCGAATCGACCGGACGGACGATCACGGGAAATTCCTGCGCCTCGGCGAGCGCGTCGCGCCCGAGCCGCTCGACCGGCGGCGCCAGGATGCCGGGCGCGCCGGTGAAGAGCGCTGCCACGCCTTCGCGCGAGAGCTTTGCCACCCGCGCCGGGTCGTTGAGCAGCGGGATTTCGAGCGCCGCCGCGGCGCGCGCGATCGCGGCGAGGACCGGGCGGTTCGCGTCCGATTCGCCGGCCGCGACGATGGCGAGGTCGTAGCCGCCCGGCGCCGGCAATGCCCCTCGGCCCGGCAGCACGTAGAGCGTGTCGAGCGCGATGTCGGACCCTTCGAGCATGAATTCGAGCGGCGTGTTGGCGCCGATGTCGCCGGGCGCGGCGAAGGCGAGGAGCCGCAACGCGGGTTCTGCCGTCGCGGCGGGCGAGCGATAGAGCAGTTCGCGCTCGAGCGCCGCGTTCCGGCAGGCGAGCGCCGCCGCTTCGTTGCCGAAGAGCTGCTCGATCGTGGCGAGGTCCATGAGCGACGCGGCCTCGTCGCGGCCCGCGACGAAGCGGTCGTAGAGGCCCTGCCACAGCGGTTTCAGGTCGCCGCCGTCGAAGGCGAGCTTGGCGAGGCGCGCCACGCCATACGGCAGCACACCCGGCGCTTGCGCGCCGGGCAGGCTTCCCTCCGACCCCCCGAACGCCGCCATGCGCGCCGAAGCCCCTGCGATGAGATGAATCGAATACGCATCAAATCAAAGCCATTTCGGTTAAGAATTGCCTTACCTGCCGCATCACTTCTCGGCGCTTAACGAAGCGCTAACCACTCTGCGGCGCTTTGCCGCGAGTGCGACGCGGCAATTGACGGAAGGGCGCCCCTTACCTACTTTCCTCGGCGGGACACGGCCCCCCAACGGGTCGCAGCTATTCTGGAAGGAATAGGCCATGAAGCCGCACGTCCGGCCCGCCAATCCCTGCTTCTCCTCTGGTCCTTGCGCCAAGCGTCCCGGATGGACGGTTGAGGCGCTGAAAGCCGCGCTCGTCGGGCGCTCGCACCGCGCCAAGGTCGGCAAGGACCGCCTCCAGGAAGTCGTCACCCGCTCGCGCGCGATCCTCGGCATTCCCGAGAACTGGCGCGTCGCCATCGTTCCGGCCTCCGACACGGGCGCGGTCGAGATGGCGCTGTGGTCGCTCCTGGGCGCACGTCCGGTCGACGTGCTGGTGTGGGAAAGCTTCGGCGAAGGCTGGGCGACCGACGTGGCGAAGCAATTGAAGCTCGCCGACGCGCGCATCATGAGCGCGCCCTATGGCGAGCTGCCCGACCTCGCCGCGGTCGATTGGACGCACGACGTGGTGTTCACCTGGAACGGCACGACCTCGGGCGCGCGCGTGCCGAACGGCGATTGGATTGCCGCGGATCGCAAAGGCCTCGCGATCTGCGATGCCACGTCGGCCGTCTTCGCCATGGACGTTGCGTGGCAAAAGCTCGATGTCGTCACCTGGTCGTGGCAGAAGGTGCTGGGCGGCGAGGCGGCGCACGGCATGCTGGCGCTCTCGCCGCGCGCGGTCGAACGGCTCGAAAGCTACGTGCCGCCGTGGCCGCTGCCGAAGATTTTCCGCCTCACCTCGAAGGGCAAGCTCAGCGCCGGCATCTTCGCGGCCGAGACCATCAACACGCCGTCGATGCTATGCGTCGAGGACGCGCTCGACGGGCTGCGCTGGGCGGAAAAGCTCGGCGGCCTGCCGGCCCTGAAGGCGCGCAGCGCAGCCAATCTCGCCGCCATTGCGCGCTGGGTCGAAAAGACGCCGTGGATCGATTTCCTGGTCGCCGATCCGGCCGTCCGATCCTCGACTTCGGTCTGCCTCAAGATCGTCGACGATTGGTTCCAGCGCCTTTCGCCCGACGCGCAGCGCGACCAGGTGAAGCGGCTCGAAGCCATGCTCGATGCCGAGGGCGCGGCCTACGACATTGCCGGCCACCGCGACGCCTTGCCGGGCTTGCGCATCTGGTGCGGCGCCACCGTCGAGACCAGCGATGTCGAGGCGCTCTTGCCTTGGCTCGACTGGGCCTATGCCGAAATCCGCCGTCCGGCGGCGGCCTAAATCCCATCCATCGCTTGAGCGACAAGAGGCCGCCATGCCGAGCGTCTTGATTTCCGATGATTTGAGCCCGCGCGCGATCGAGATCTTCAAGGCGCGCGGCATCGACACCGAAGTGAAGATCGGTCTGTCCCCCGACGAGCTGAAGAAGATCATCGGCCGCTTCGACGGTCTCGCCGTGCGCTCCGCCACCAAGGTGACGAAGCCGCTTCTCGCCGAGGCCGAGCGCCTCAAGGTGATCGGCCGCGCCGGCATCGGCGTCGACAATATCGACGTGCCGGCGGCGACCCAGCGCGGCATCGTGGTGATGAACACGCCCTACGGCAACTCGATCACCACGGCCGAGCACGCGATCGCGCTGATGATGGCGCTGGCGCGGCAATTGCCCGCGGCCGACCGCTCGACCCAGGCCGGCAAGTGGGAGAAATCCCGCTTCATGGGCATGGAGCTCTTCGGCAAGACGCTCGGCGTCATCGGCTGCGGCAATGTCGGCTCGGTCGTCGCCGATCGCGCGATCGGCCTCAAGATGAAGGTGATGGCCTACGATCCCTTCCTGTCGGCCGAGCGCGCGCTGGCATTGGGCGTCGAGAAGGTCGAGCTCGACGATCTCTTCGCGCGCGCCGACTTCATCTCGCTGCACACGCCTTTGACCGATGCGACGCGCAACATCGTCGACGCCAAGTCGCTGGCCAAGACCAAGCGCGGCGTGCGCATCATCAATTGCGCGCGCGGCGGTCTCGTCGTCGAGGACGATCTGAAGGCGGCGCTCGACAGCGGCCATGTCGCGGGCGCGGCGATCGACGTGTTCCCGGTCGAGCCGGCCAAGACCAACGTGCTGTTCGGCCGCGACGACGTGATCGCCACACCCCATCTCGGCGCCAGCACGCTCGAGGCGCAGGAGAACGTCGCGCTGCAGATCGCCGAGCAGATGTCGGATTTCCTGCTCACCGGCGCGGTCGAGAACGCGATCAACATGCCGTCGCTCTCGGCCGAGGAATCGGCGCGCCTCAAGCCCTATTTGAAGCTCGTCGAGCAGCTCGGCAGCTTCGCCGGCCAGCTCACCGAGAGCGATCTGAAAAGCATCGAGATCGAGTATTGCGGTCACGCCGCCGAGCTCAACGTGAAGCCCTTGACCGCGCTCGCGCTCGCGAGCCTCCTGGCGCCGCAACTCGCCACGGTCAACATGGTGAACGCGCCGATCGTCTGCCGCGAGCGCGACATCGTCGTCTCCGAGACGCGATGCAGCGACACGATCGACTTTCACACGCTCGTGCGGCTCAGGGTCACGACCGCGCGGCGCACGCGCGCCGTCGCGGGAACGCTGTTCGGCGGCGACCGGCCGCGCATCGTCAGCATCGAGGATATCCCGATGGAGGCGGAGCTCGGCGAGCACATGCTGTTCGTGCGCAACGAGGACAAGCCCGGCTTCATCGGCAATTTGGGCCGCACGCTCGGCGAGGCGGGCATCAACATCGCGACCTTTCACTTGGGCCGGAATGTCCCCGGCGCGGATGCGGTCTGTCTCATTCAAGTGGATCAGCCCTTGGACGACCGCGTTCTCGATCGTGTCCGCCACATCCCGAACGTCGTCCAGGCGAAGCTGTTGCAGTTCTGATCCCGCTCGGAGAGTGCGCGCCGCTTTCGCCCGGCGAGTAGGAACGATTCACCCAGACCGCCGTACACCCGTTAGAGAATTCGCAGGGGTGCCGCGGTGGCGTATCTCGACCTCGGCTGGGCGGTCCGCGGCGTCGACCTGCTGCTGCGCCACGGGATGGGGATTCAGGAATTTACCGACGACCGCGAGTGCATCTTCCGCATCTCGCTCGAGTTCGTCGATGCAGGGCGTGCGCCTGTCCGACGGCACCCCGGTGCGCGCGGGCGATGCCGTGCTCGTCCTTCATTTCTGGAACGAGCACCTGCCGCCGATGGGGCGCGCGGGGCCGAACGCGGCTTGGGCCAATCTGTTCCGGCGCCGCATGCGCCGCTCGCTCGAAGTCGTGGCGTCCTTTGTCGAGCGCGAATCTTCCTATCGATCGATCGCGGCGCTGACCGGCGCGCCGCCCTTCGGCAGCCGCATCGGCGCGGTGCAGATGGTGCGCACCGCGCAACGGTTCGGCTTCGACGTGATCGATCCGGATGGCGAGCCCGAGCTGCGCGAGCGCATCCATACGATGCTCGACAGCATTCTGTCTGTGGGGCCTGGCGCAGGCCTACAACCCGGCGGCGCTGAACGGGAAGCGGCTGCTGCGGCATCGCTACCGGCTGTGGATCTCGCGCGCGCGGCTCATTCGCCGCTACGGCCCGCGGCAACCGGCGGCGTGAGCCGAAGCTCCGCCATGGCGGCAGGCCTCATCGGTTTCCTCCTCGCCGCCGCGATGCTCGTTCTCATTCTCCGTGCCGTGCGACAGTTCCGCGCGTTTCCGGTCCTGCCGCCGGCGCCGGCCGGAGACGCGCAGCTGCCGCGCGTCGCCGCAATCGTGCCGGCGCGCGACGAGGCGGACGTGATCGACCGCTGCCTCGCCGGCCTCGCCGCGCAGGATTATCCGCGGCACCTGCTGCGCATCACCGTGGTCGATGACGGATCGAGCGACGGCACGTTCGCGCGCGCCGCGCGCTGGGCCGCGGCAGGGCGCATCAACGTGATCGACGCGGGGCCGCTGCCCCCGGGATGGCTCGGCAAGTCGCACGCGTGCTGGCGCGCCGCGGGCGCGGCCGCGGATGCCCAATATCTCTGCTTCATCGATGCCGACACGGTGCCGGCGCCTGCTCTCGTCCGGACGGCGGTGCTCGAGGCGGCGCGAACCGATATCGCGCTGCTATCGCTCGAGCCGTTCCAGGAGCTCGCGACGATCGCCGAGCGGCTCATCCTGCCGGCCGGATTTTTTGCGCTCGCCTTCACGCGCACGCTCGCGACGACCGCCGATCCGGCGCGCGAAAATGCCGCCGTGAACGGACAATTCCTTCTCATGGAGAGCGCGGCCTACTGGCGCATCGGCGGCCATTCTGCCGTGCGTGCCGCCTTCGACGAGGACAGCCGGCTTGCCGCGCTCGTCAAATCCTGCGGCGGCCGCGTTGCCGTGATGGGCGGCGCGGCCCTCATCCGCGCGCGCATGTACCGCAGCTTCGGCGCGCTGTGGCAGGGGCTTTCGAAGAACAGCACCGAGGCGCTCGGCGGACCGGCGCGCGTGCTGGCGATCGCACTTTTGGGCCCGCCGCTCGCGTGGTCCCTTGTCGCAGCACCGCCGCTCCTGGCGCTTGGCCTGCCCGCGCATCCCGGCTTCGCCGACCTCGCGGGCCTGGCGCTCGCCCTCCTGGCGGCGTGCGCCGCCCTCGCTCTCCATGTCGCGGGCGCGCGCTATCTCGGCATTCCCCTCTGGTACGGGCTCCTCTTCCCCGCGGGCTACACGCTCGCGGCTGCGCTCGCGCTCGACGGGCTGCGCAAGAGCCGCGCGGGAAGGGTCGCGTGGAAGGGCCGGACCTACCGGACGCCCGCCGAATGAGGCCGACGCGGCCCGACGAGCAACGCTCCCCTTCCGAGCGCCGCGGGCCGGTCGACAAATGGGCGATCGCCGTGGCGGTCGCGGTCGCGGTCGGATTCCTCTACGTCGTCCGGCTCGCGGTCCTGCCGTTCCTCATGGCCGCGGCGATCGCCTATGTCGCCGAGCCCGCCGTCAGCGCGTTGCAGCGCCCGGGGCGAATGTCGCGCGCGGCCGCCGCGCTCGTCGTCTTTCTCGGCGTGATGGCGGTGCTGGGCGGCCTCGGCTGGTGGTCGCTCGCCGCCCTCAAGGGCGACATGCTGCAAGCCATGACGCAGATGCCGCAGCTCCTGCAAAAATTCCTGGCCCAGCTTTTCGGCGCCGAGCAATTCGACCTGTTCGGCCGGCACTATGTGGCGTCCGACGTGGCGCAGCAGATGACGGATTCGCTGTTCCAGGGCTTCGTGCAGCCGCAGCGATGGATCGAGGCGGCGGTGTGGGGCTTTGCCCTCGTCACGGCGCTCATCCTGGTGATCGTGCTCATCTATTATTTTCTGGCCGATGGGCCCGCGCTGTCGCAGGGCGCGCTGTGGCTCGCGCCGCCCGAATATCGCGAGGAGGTGGCCGAGGTCGCGCGCAAGATCGATCCCATGCTGCGACGCTATATCACCGGCCTCCTCATCATCGTCGCCTTGGCGACGTTCATCTCGTGGCTCGCGATCGCGTTTCTCCTGCATCTGCCGTTCGCGTTCCTGCTCGCGCTCCTGACCGGGCTCCTGGAACTTATCCCGGTGATCGGGCCGATGCTGTCGGCGGCGATCGTCGGCCTGATGGCGCTGACCGAGCATGGCTTCTGGGCGGTGATCGCGTTCGCGGCCTATGTCACGCTGTTCCGCCTCGCGATCGATCGCGTGTTCGGTCCGATCATCCTGGGCCGCGCCGTCCGCATCCACCCGACGGTGGTCATGTTCGCGTTCCTCGCCGGCGGGCTTGCTCTCGGCGTTCCCGGCGTCATTCTCGCGGTGCCGGTCGCCGCATCGGTCAAGATCGTGCTCGATCATTATTACGCGCACCCGATGCGGCGCGCGCACTGATCAGCCGCTGGCGCTGCCTCACACGAGTCCGCTCGCGTCGCGCAGCGCCGGGAACAGATCGCCGATCAGCGCCTGCGGCCACGGCAGCGAAAAAGTGCGGTCGAACAGAAGGTAGATGAGGAGCGTCGCAACGCACGCGCACGACGCGGCGCGCATCCAGCCTTCGCGGAATTCGAGCCGCATCTGCAAGAGGACGAAGAGGAACAGCGACGGCAGCATGCCGATGACGGCGCCGGATACGAGAAATCCGGCGAGCCAGCCGAAATATCGCAGCGCCCGCACGCGGAAGAGCGGCCCCGCGACCGCATCCGCGATCTCGCGCGGCCGCAGCATCGCCGCGTGCGGATCCCCCGGTGCAGCCTCCGCCGCGGCGCGGCGCGGCGCCAAAATCTCGGTCGCGAGGTTCAGTGCGGCGAAGAGGAGCGCCGCGAACGCGGCGGCGCGCGGCACGAACTTCGCCGCCGCGGGCCACGACAGCGAGAACATGAGCGCGACCAGCACCGTGACGATGATCGCGAGCGTGAAGGCGGCATGCCGCTCGAAGCGCAGCACGGACAGGCTGAAGGCCGAGAATGTCGTCCTGAGATCGCGCAGATGGGTCCTGAGCGACGGGATCACCACCCAGCACGCCGCGATGAGAACCGCGATCACCACCGGCCGGAGCACCCAGGCGGCGCCATAAATCTCGGTCGAGATGAAGAAATAGCGCTCGAAGATGCCGCCCAGCACGAAGCCCAGGATGAGCGGCGGGCGCGGCCAACCCAGATGCTTCATCGCCCAGCCCGCCGTGCCGAAGAGCACCATCGAATAAAGATCGCCCCAGCTTTGCGAGCCCTGATAGGCCCCGATGAAGATGACGGTCAGCACGAGCGGCAGCAAAAGCCCCACGCGCACCGTCGCAAGCCGCGCGAAGAGCCCGCTCGCGGCAATGCAAATCGCGGCGCCCATGATGTGCGCCAAGGTCAAGGTCCAGATGATCGAATAGGTCACGTCGAGGTGCTTCGTCAGCATCTCGGGTCCCGGCACGAGCCCGTGCATCAGGAACGCGCTCAGCAGGATCGCCATCGACGCGCCGGCCGGAACGCCGAACGCGATCGTCGGCACGAGATGCCCGCCTTCCTTGGCGTTGTCCGAGCTGATCGCGGCGATGAGGCCGCGGATGTCGCCGCGTCCGAAATTCTCGGTGTTCTTCTCGGTGCGCACCGCGTGGCCATAGGCGATCCAGTCGATCACCGCCGCGCCCAATCCCGGCACCGCGCCCAAAATCGCGCCGAGCCACGAGCAGCGCAGGATGAGCCACCAGCTTCTGAAGCGCGTCGCGGATGCCGTCCCACTGGTCGGCGAGACGAATATCGACGCCGGCCGCGCCCCCGGCGATGCTGGTGCGCTCGATCGCCATGTCGGCAAGCTCGGGAATGGCGAAAAGCCCGAGCGTCACCGGCACGAGCGGCAGATGGTCCCAGAGATAAAGCGAACCGCCGGTCCAGCGCAGCGTCCCGGTCTGCGAATCGCTGCCGATCATCGCCAGCATGAGGCCGAGGCATGCGGCCGTGAGGCCTTTCAGCGGCGCCTTGCCCGACAGCACGCCGACCATCGAGAGGCCGAAGATGCAGAACGACAGCAGCTCGGGCGAGGCGAGATAGAGCACGACCGGCCGCAGCACCGGGATCGCCACGGCCAGGAGCGCCGCGCCGAACACGCCGCCGATGAGCGAGGCGGCATAGCCCGCGCCGAACGCGCGCGCCGCCATGCCCTGCTTCGCGAGCGGATGGCCGTCGAGCACGGCCGCCGCAGCGCCGACCGTGCCGGGCACGCCGAACAATACTGCCGGGATGAGGTCCGACACCGTCGTGACCGAGGCCATGCCGAGGAGCAGCGCGAAGGCGGTGTAGGTGTCGAGGTTGTAGGTGAAGGGGATGAGGATCGCGAGCGCGACGATGCCGCCCAATCCCGGGATGACGCCAAGCGACAGGCCGAGCACGACGCCGCCCGCCATGATGAGGAGCCGCATCGGCTCGAGCACGACATGAAGCGCCTGCAGCGCCGCGGCGAGCATGCGCTATGAAACCCCAGGGGCCTTCGTGCCGCAACCCTGCCGCGCGAGAAGACCGAGCACCATGGGCGGCGTCACCGGCAGCTTGGTGACCGCGCCGGGGAGCCCGATCGCGTCGTCGATGGCCGAGGCGATGGCGGCGCCGACGCCCGTCACGCCCGCTTCGCCCGCGCCCTTGATGCCGAGCGCGTTGAGCGGGCTCGGCGCGTCCTCGCGCAGCAGCACGGTGACGCGCGGCGTCTCGCACGCGGCCGGCACGAGGTAGTCGGCGAACGTGACGGAGAGCGGCTGGCCCGCGGCGTCGTAGGCGAATTCCTCGGTGAGCGCTCCGCCCAATCCTTGCGCGAAGCCGCCGACGATCTGCCCTTCGACCAGCATCGGGTTGATGGCGCGGCCGATATCGTAAGCGGCGAGATAGCGCTCGACCGCGACGGCGCCGGTCTCGCGGTCGATCCGCACCACGGCGATGTGGCAGCCATAGGGATAATTCATGTGCGGCGTCTCGTGCCAGCCCTCGGCCGCGAGCAATCCGCCTTTCATGCGCGCGATCTCGGCCGAGCGATAGCGATGGGCCCAAGGGCGCGTCCTTGCGCGCGATCCTGCCGTCGTCGATGTCGAGGCTCGAAGGCGGCGCCTGCAACAGTTCCGCCGCCGCCTCGAGCGCCGCGCGGCGCAGATTGGCGGCGGCGATGGCGGTCGCCGATCCGGTCATCACCGTGGCGCGCGAGGCGTGCGCGCCGATGCCGTTTTCGATGCGGTCGGTCTGGCCGTGCGTGACGCGGATCGCGCGATAATCGACGCCGAGCGCGTCGGCGCAGATCTGCGCCATCACCGTCTCGAAGCCCTGGCCGAGCGAAGCGCCGCCCGTCACGACCTCGACCGCGCCCGCTTCGTTCACCTCGACGCGCACGAGATCCTTGGGCCCGAGCCCGCTCTTCTCGACGAAGAAGGCGAGGCCCGCGCCGACCGCTTCGCCCGCCGTGCGCCGAGCCGCGAGATCGCGCCGCAGCTTCGGCCACTCCACCGCCGCGAGCGCCTTGTCGAGGAGGCCGGCATAGTCGCCCGAATCATAGACCACGCTGTCGCCGAGCGCGTCGAGGCCGCGCGCGAACGGCATCGCCTCGGCGGCGATGAGGTTGCGGCGCCGCACGTCGACCGCGTCGAGCCCGAGCCGCGCGGCGATAGCGTCGACGAGGCGCTCGCGCACGAAGCTGCTTTCATACCGCCCCGGCGCGCGATATGTGGCGGCCGGCGTCTTGTTGGTGAGGCGGAAGCGCCCGACCGAGCGGAACGCAGGGATGCGATAAGGGCCGGGCAGCATGCCCGACGTCATGTCGAGGACGCGCGCGCCGTGCGTCCGTGGATATGCTCCTTGGTCGAGGATGAACTCGTCCTCCATGCCAAGGATGCGGCCCTCCGCTATCGACCGCGGCGCGCACGCGATGATGCTGCTGGCGCGAATGATTGGCGGCGACGAGGTTTTCGCGCCGGTCCTCGATCCATTTGACCGGCCGGCCGAGGCGCAGCGCGGCAAGGCAGACCAGCACGTCCTCGGGATAGATCTCGCCGCGCACGCCGAAGCCGCCGCCGACATGACCCTCGTGCAGCTGCACCTTCTCGCGCGGCCGGCCGAGCATGCGCGCCAAGGCGTCGCGGTTCCGGTGCGGCACCTTGGCCGCGCCGAAAAGCTCGAGCACGTCCAGCGCCTTGTCGTGGCGGGCGATGGCGCCGCGCGTTTCGAGCGGCACGCCGGAATGGCGCCCGACCGCGAGCTCGAGCTCGACCACCGCGTGGGCATCGCGGAACGCGGCCGCGAGGTCGCCATAACTCTTCACCTCGACGAAGGCTTCGGTGCCAAGGCCCGGCGCGAATTCGCCGGGCGCGGCGCAGGCGTCCATGAGCGGCGGCAGGTGCTCGATCTCGAGCGCGACCAGCATCGCCGCGTCCTCGGCGCGATAGGGATCGTCGGCAAAGACCGCCGCCACCGGCTCGCCGACATAGCGCACGGCCGCCCGCGCCAGCACGTGCTGCCGGTACGGGGCGAGCGCCGGAACCGGACCTTCGCGGAATTCGATCGGCGGCAACTCCGCCACGTCGTCCGCCGTCCACACCGCGGCGACCCCGGGCGCCGCGCGCGCGGCCGTCGCGTCGATCGCGCGGATCAATCCGCGCGCCACCGGCGAGCGCACGATCCGCATGTGGAGCGCGCCCGGAAAATCGATGTCGTCGGCAAAGCGGCCACGGCCCGCCAGAAGCGGCGGGTCCTCGAGCCGCGTCACCGATTTGCCGACGAAGGTCATGCGGCGATGATAGTCGAAATGTTGTCCCCACCTCACCCTCCCGCTGCGCGGGTCCGCACCCTCTCCGCCCCCGGGGGGCGGAGAGGGTTGGGGAGAGGTGGGGGCGAAAGATTGCAAACATCTTGATTTCCCTCGCCCCCGGCCGTCACATTGGGCGCATGAAGCCGCCGCGGTTCCGCTATTACGATCCGAAATCCGTTGCCGAGGTGACCGGGCTCTTGGCCAGCCTCGACAACGCGCGGCTCCTGGCGGGCGGCCAGTCGCTGATGCCGATGCTGAATTTCCGCTACGTGCTGCCCGATCACCTGATCGACATCAACGGCATCGCCGAGCTGTCCTATCTGCGCGCCGGCGCCAAATCGCTCGAGCTCGGCGCGATGACGCGGCAGCGCGAGCTCGAATTCTCGGATGAGGTCAAGGCGCGCTGCCCCATCCTGCACGAGGCGATTCTCCAGGTCGGCCACCGCCAGACGCGCAACCGCGGCACGGTCGGCGGCTCGCTCTGCCATCTCGATCCGGCGGCCGAGATCGTCTCGATCGCGGCTGCGCTCGATGCGACGGTGCATGCCGCCTCGGCCAAGGGCAAGCGCGACATCGCCATGGCGGAATTCTCGCGCGGCTACATGACGCCGGCGATCGAGCCCGACGAGATGGTGACGGGCGTGAGCCTGCCGCTCTGGCCCGAGGGGCATGGCTATGCCTTCATCGAGTTCTCGCGCCGGCACGGCGATTTCGCGATCTGCTCGGCGGCGGCCCTGCTCGAAGAGGATCGTTCGGGCAAGGTCACGCGCGCGTCCGTGACGATCGGCGGGGTCGGGCCCGCGCCCGTGCGCGCGCGCGAGGTGGAGCAAGCGATCACCGGCCAGGCGGCCTCGGAGGCGCTCTTCCGCGAGGCGTGCGAAAGCTGCCGCAAGATCGAGGCGATGAGCGACGTGCACGCGCCCGCCGACTATCGCCAGCACCTGGCCGCGGTCCTGTCGCGGCGCGCGCTCGAAAAAGCGCATCAGCGCGTGCGCAAGGCGGGCTGACGATGGACGAGAAACGCAAGATCGCGCTCACCGTCAACGGCACCCGCTACGAGGAAGAGGTCGAGGTCCGTCTCACGCTCGCCGATTTCCTGCGCCACCAGCTCGGCCTCACCGGCACGCATCTGGGCTGCGAGCATGGCGTGTGCGGCGCCTGCACCATCCTGGTCGACGGCCTGTCCGTGCGCTCCTGCCTCATGCTCGCCGTCCAGGCGAACGGGCACGATCTCCTCACGGTCGAGGGCATCGCGCCCAACGCCACCGAACTGCACCCGCTGCAAGAGGCATTCCGCGACAATCACGGGCTCCAGTGCGGCTTCTGCACGCCCGGGATGCTGACCACGCTGCATCGAATTCCTGCGCGACAATCCCGATCCGACCGAGCAGGACGTGCGCATCGCGATCTCCGGCAATCTGTGCCGCTGCACCGGCTATCAGGGCATCGTCAACGCCGCGCTCGACGCGGCGAAACGGCTGCGCACGGCGAAGCCCGGCTAGAATTCGCAGCACCGCCGCCCTAGTCTGCGCGCTCGCAGCGGAGGGTTCATGGCGGAAGGCGAAACGAGGGAAGCGGGCCGCGACTTCATCCGCGACATCATCGATGCCGATATCGCGGCGGCCCGCGTCAAGACCGTCGTCACGCGCTTCCCGCCCGAGCCCAACGGCTATCTCCATATCGGCCACGCCAAGGCGATCTGGATCAATTTCGGCATCGCCGCGGAATATGGCGGGCGCTGCCACCTGCGCTTCGACGACACCAATCCGACGAAGGAAGAGCAGGAATATATCGACGCGATCGAGCGCGACGTGCGCTGGCTCGGCTTCGACTGGGGCGCGCATCTCTATCACGCGTCCGACTATTTCGAGCGGCTCTACGAATGGGCCGAGCATCTGATCCGCGCCGGCAAGGCCTATGTCGACGATCTCTCGGCCGCCGAGCTTCAGGCGGCGCGCGGCACCTTGACCGAGCCCGGCCGCGAAAGCCCTTATCGCAACCGCGGCGTCGAGGAGAATCTCGATCTCTTCCGCCGCATGCGCGCGGGCGAATTCCCGAACGGCGCGCGCACGCTCCGCGCCAAGATCGACATGGGCGCGGGCAACATCAATCTGCGCGACCCGGTGCTCTACCGCATCCTTCATGCCGCGCACCCGCGCACCGGCACGGCCTGGTGCATCTATCCCACCTACGATTTCGCGCACGGCCAGTCGGACGCGATCGAAGGCGTCACCCATTCGCTCTGCACGCTCGAATTCGCCGATCACCGGCCGCTCTACGACTGGTTCATCGACAATCTGCCGGTGCCGGCGCGCCCGCGGCAATACGAATCCGCGCGGCTCGAATTGGCCTACACCGTGCTGTCGAAGCGCGTCCTCACGCGCCTCGTGTCGGAGGGCCATGTCGCGGGCTGGGATGATCCGCGCATGCCGACCATCGCGGGCTTGCGCCGCCGCGGCATCCCGCCCGAGGCGATCCGCGCCTTCGTGCAGCGCACCGGCATCGCCCGCGCCAACAGCACCGTCGAGCCCGCGATGTTCGACCACGCGGTGCGCGAGCATCTGAACAAGATCGCGCTTCGGCGCATGGCGGTGCTGCGGCCGCTGAAGGTCGTGATCGAGAATTACGAGGGGCCGGGCGAGGAGATCGAGGCGGCGAACCATCCCGACGATCCCGCGCAAGGCACGCGGCGCGTGCGCTTTGCCCGCGAGATCTTCGTCGAGCGCGACGATTTCATGGAGGATCCGCCCAAGAAATTCTTCCGCTTGGCGCCGGGGCGCGAGGTGCGATTGCGCTACGCCTATTTCGTGACCTGCCGGAGCGTGGTGAAGAATGAGGCGGGCGAGGTGGTGGAGCTGCGCGCCACATACGATCCGGCGACGCGCGGCGGCAACGCGCCCGACGGACGCAAGGTGCAGGCGACCTTGCACTGGGTCGCGGCCGATGATGCGATCGCGGCCGAGGTGCGCGCTCCTCGATCCGCTCTTCACGCGCCCCGATCCGGGTGCGGGCGGCGACGTCTTCGCCGACCTCAATCCGCGCTCGCTCGAAGTGCTGAAGGAGTGCCGGCTCGAGCGCGCGCTGGCATCGGCCGCGCCCGGCGTCGCGGTGCAGTTCGAGCGCCAGGGCTATTTCTGCCGCGACGCGGCGTCATCGGATGGCGCGCCTGTTTTCGTGCGCACGATCGGCCTGCGCGACAGCTGGGCCAAGGCGAAGGCGGAAGGGTGAGCATCAGGCACGGGATTTGCTTGTCTTTCTTCGCCTAGTCACGGGAGACATCACATGAACCGCCTCCAACTCACCGAGAAGATCCTCGATGTGAAGCGCGAGAAACATTTGAGCTGGAAGGAGATTTGCGGCCGGATCGGCGGCATGTCGCCGGTCCTCGTCGTCGGTGCGCTGTTGGGGCAGATGAAGCTGACCAAGGAGCTCGCCGCCAATGCCGCGCGCCTGTTCGGCCTTTCGCCGGCCGAGGAAGCGCTCTTGAACGAGGTGCCGATGCGCGGCGCGGGATTGGCGATGCCGCCGACCGATCCGCTGATCTATCGCTTCTACGAGCTCGTCATGGTCAACGGGCCGGCGCTCAAGGCGCTCATCGAGGAGGAGTTCGGCGACGGCATCATGTCGGCCATCGATTTCGATCTGGCGCTCGAGCGCCAGCCCGATCCCAAGGGCGACCGCGTGAAGATCACCATGTCCGGCAAGTTCCTGCCGTACAAATATTACGGCGCAACCGGAAACCACCCGGCCTATGGCTTGAAGGAAGAATAATCTCCGCGCGCGCCGCGAGTTCTAAAAGGTAAGGCAATCCGGCGAGACGGTTCCGATCGTCGCCGCCTGCGGCCCCGACGGCGACAGCAGGACCTTTTGCGGCGCCGACACGTGCGCGGCGGCATTCGTGGTCCAGGGGCAGGTGACGCCGCCGGAAACGACGTTGAGCCCGCCCGCGCCGTTGTTGAAGAACCCGTTCGAGCCCTGTTGCAGCGTCACGGCGCCGCTGATCGCCATGCCGCCATCCATGCGGAAGGCGGAGTTCTGCGTCACCGCGATGCTGCCGGTCCAGCTCGAGGGCGTCGCCGCACCCGCTGCCGAGCTCGATGTCGCTCTGCACCTGCACCGTGCCGTTGCCGGTGATCGTGTCGCCGGGCGGGTCGCCCGCGAGCGGCACGCCGGCCACGACCGGCGCAAGATCGGCGCCCTGGTTCTGCACGAGGCTCGAGCCGTGATCGAGCGTGACGGCGGTGGCGCCGGCGCCGGCCGCGTTGGCGATGATATTGCCGCCCGAGAGGACGAGGTGCGAGACCCCGCTCGCCGACAGCGTCGAATAGTTCGCCGTGTCGTTGGCGAGCGTGGCGTTCAAGCAGGACGAGCGAAGAGGCCGAGACGACGGCCACGCCGCCACCATAGGTTCCGGCATCGATCGACGTGCTCTGCGCGAGAAAGAGCCGCGATGCCTGATACACCTCGACCGCATAAGCCTCGGCCACGTACGGAGCCTGGAGCTGCTCGATCGTCGTGCCGAAAATGCCCGCCGACGGATGATCCGCTGACGAAGATTTGATTGCCGCCGTTCCCTTCGATCGTGCCGCCGACGAGCGCAAGGCTGCTGCCCGACAGCACCGTGATGCCGTTGCCGGCGCTGTTCTCGACCGTGACGGCATTGCCGCCATCGATCGAGCCGTCCTGATTGTACTGGCCGAGGAAGAGGCGCGCGCCGTCGCTGGCGCGGATGCCGTCGCATTGGCCTGCGACCTTCGCCATGCCGTTGCCCGACACGGCGGTGTTCAGGATGGTCGCCACGCCGTTGGCGCTTGCGACCACGCCGTTGCGCCATCCGTTAACGATCTGCGCGTTCTCGATTGTGACGTTGCTGCCGAAGATCGAGAGCACGCTTTGATAGCCGAGATCGCTCGCCGATCCCTCGAGCGTGATGCCGGAAATCGCCACCTGGAGCGGGCCGCTCACCACGATCTGGCCTTCGATCCCGTCGCCCGCGATGAGCGACGCGCCGGCGAGGCCGGTTTCATTGGTGATGGTTATGCCCGCATCGAGCACGCTGGAGATGGTGATTTGCTGCTGGCACAGCCCGGTGATGGCGAGGATCGCGCCGGGATTGGCGAGCGCGATGGCGCTGCCGAGCGCCGTCGCCGGTTGCAGGTCGCAACGGACCGGGGTCTGCGCCTGCGCGGGCAGGCACGCGAACAGCGCCGGGAACAAGCATCGCCGCAAGCCGCGCGCGCACGGTTTCGGGTGCCTCCATACTTTCGTATGAAAGTATATTTAGCGACTCGGCCTGTCAATTTGGCGCAATGCCGCCGAAATTGCCGCGTTACTCCGGCGCCAGATTTTGCGCCCAGCGCTTGACGACGAACGGGCGCCCGTGCGGGTCGTGCAGGAAGACCAATGCCTCGCGCACGAAGCGCGCGCCCGTCCTCGGTCCTTGCGTCGGCGGTGATGGTGACGGCCGACGAAGTGTGCCGGCGCGAGAAACGGAGCGAGGCTCGGCGGCGGCGCGAGTGCCGGACCGGCGCCTGCCGCTTGCGCCTCGCGCGCCGCGATGAACTGATCGACCTCCGCCGCGCTCGCGCCCGGCAGCGCCAGCAGCACGTCGCGCGGCGCGCTCATCGGATCGACGGTCGTCGTGCCCGAATAGACCGTGACGAGCGGCAGCGCCCCGATGCAGCACGCTCGCCGTGATCCCGGGCAACGAGCCCAGATCCTCGATCGCGGCGAAGGCGGGCGCGCCCGGATCGATCGCGCCGCCCGCCGTCGCCATCTGCGGCTCGGCGCGCAGGGCCGCGCGCCGCGCGAGCGCGGCATCGGCCAGGCGCGCGCTTGTCGCGTCATCGGCGCCGGCGCTGTCGAAAGAGGCTTTCGAGCACCGGCTCGGGCGCGGTGTTCAAATCGATCTTGCCGCTTTCGCCGACGATCGTGACGGTCACCGTGCCGCCGCCGAAGCGCCAGGCGTAGCGTGTCCCGTCGGCGCGCCAGCGACGCTCCGGGTCGGCATCGGCGACGGCGAGCACGGCGCGCGTCACGCCCGCGTCGGCGAGCGCGCGCGCCCGCGCGCTCTCGATGTCGTTGCGCGCGATCGCAAGGTCGGCGCGCGTCGTGCTGAGAAACGCGGCCGCGAGCAGCGACAAGAGCAGCAGCATCCACAGCACGATGAGGAGCGCGGCGCCGCGCTCGGCCCTCCGCCGCCGCATCAGCGGAACGCGGGCGGGATGGGCGCTATGTCGTGCATGCGGCGTTCGAGCTCGTCGGTCGCGGCGCGCGCGTCGTCGGTGCCGTTGATGATGCGCGGCTCGATCAGGACGAGAAGCTCGGTGCGCAGCGTCGTATTGTCGTCGTTGCGGAAGAGCGCGCCCAGGAGCGGTATCTCGCCGAGGAGCGGGATGGATGAGCGGGTCTTGGTGACGCTGTTGCTGATCAATCCGCCGAGCGCCACGCTCTCGCCGCTGTCGACCGAAACGGTGCTCTTGATGCGGCGCTCGTCGAGCGTGGGCGCGTTGAGGGTGCCGGTGTTGACGGTGGCGACGTCGCTCACCTCCTGCTCGATGTCGAGCGTGACCTCGCCGGTGGCGTTGGCGCGCGGCGTCACCGACAGGATGACGCCGGTATTGACGTAATTGATCGTGTTGACGAGCGGCGCGCCCGCGACGAGCGTGCTCTGCTGTTGCTGCACCGGCACCGGCACCTGCTGCCCGACCTGAAGCTGCGCCGTCTGGTTGTTGAGCACGAGAAGCTGCGGCGCCGACACGACATTGACGTTGGTGATCGCCGACAGCGCGTTCAGCACCACGTTCACGCTCGCGTCCGACAGGAGGAACGAATAGGAAAATCCCGGGAACACCGGGCCCGGCGTCGATGTCGCCGTGTTGGAGAAGGCCTCGCTGTTGTTGTGCTGGCGGAAGAACCATTGCAGCCCGAATTGCAGCTGGTCGTTGAGCGTGACCTCGGCGATCGTCGCCGCGATCTCGACCTGCATCGGCTTCACGTCGAGCCGCTTCAGCGCCTCCTCGATGCGGCGGTACTGGCGCGGCGTCGCGACGATGACGATGGCGTTGTTGCGCGCGTCGGTGACGAAGCGGAGCGTGCTCGCGCCCGCCTGCGCGTTGGCGCCTTGCCCGTTCGTGCCCGCGCCGGGGCTCGCAGCCTCGGTGCCCGAGGTCGTGGCTTGCGTGCCGGTGCCCGTCGTTGTGGTCGATGACGCTGACGATGTCGAGGCGGGCGCCCCTTGCGCCAAGGGCGAGCCCGCCGGCGCCGTGCCGAGCCCGGTCGAGGGCGCCGTGCCCGAAGCCGTCCCGCCCGCCGTGCCGAAGCCGCTCGAAAGCGGCGACATCGACGATGCCGGCTCGAGATAGCTGCTCGAACTTGGCGCGGGCTTCGCCGCCGCCGCGCCGGCCGGGCCGAAGATCCGCGTCAACACGTCGGTCAGGTCGTTCGCGCGGCCATACTGCACGTGATAGATGTACGTGCGCTCGGCGCTGTCGGCGGCTGCCGCTGTCGAGCAATTCGATCTGCTGCTGCGCCCAGGCGAGATAGCGCGGCTGCGTCGTGATGACGAGCACCGCCTCGAGCTGCGCCACCGGCACGATGCGCAGCGTATCGTTGCTTTCGCCGCCCGATGCGCCGGCGACGATCTCGCGCATCTGGCTCGCGATCGCTTCGGCCGTGCCGTTCCTGAGCGGCACGAGCGCGAACGACATGCGCGCCAGCCAATCGGTATCGAAGCTGCGCACGAGGTTCGCAAGCGAATCCATGTCCTCGCGCGAGCCCGACAGCACGAGCACGTTGTGCGTGCTGTCGGCCGCCAGCGAGGCGCCGGGCGGAACGAACGGCTGGATGACCTTCTGGATCTGGTCGGCCGTGACGTATTGCAGCGGCAGGATGCGGATTGCGCTGCCCGGCATCGGCGCCTGGGCCGGCGCGCCCTTGTCCGCCCCTTCGAGCGGCATGACGCGGACGAGGCCGTTGTCCTGGACGAGCGCCGCGCCCGACGCGCGCAAAATGCGCTCCAGGGCCGGCAGCACGGCCGCGCGCGGCAAGGGCCGCGTCGTCTCGACCGTCACCGTTCCCTGCACCTTCGAGTCGACGTAGTAGTTGAGGCCGAGAATATCGCCGACCACGGCGCGCACGACCTCGCGGATGTCGGCATCGGCGAAATTGAGCGTGACGTCGCCGCCTTGCGTCACCTGGACCGAGGGGCCGCCCGGTGCGACGGTGCGGGCCGGCGCGGTTGCGCCTTGATGCACGACCGGCGCCTGCGGCTCGGCTGCGGGGAGCGCCTCGGTGCCGGTCTTGCGCGCCGGCGCCGGCGGAAATTGCAGGGCCGGCTGCACCGGGCCCGGCGCGGGCGCCGGATGGGACGTGCACGACGCGATCAGCACTGCCGCCGACAGCGCGCGAACCGGGTGCAGCAGGCCCATTCTCCTTCCCGCGCGCGCACGCATTGCGACTGAATTCCTCCCCGCCCGCCACTATAGTCGGACCGTCGGCAAAAGATATAGTGGCATCAGTGGGATAAAGCCGCTATTTCAAAACGTAAATCGCCCGATCGGGGGAAAATCGCGGCAATAATGCCGGCGTCGGCGGCTCTATCCTTGGCGCGAGGCAAAATCCCGGCGCGATTATTTGGCTAATTCGTGAGACCGGCGGCGCCCGCCGGGCCGGCCCTCCGCTTCATTGCGCGCGGCGCGGCTTGCCGACCGGCACATCGACCTTCGTGTCGCCCTGGCTCAGCGCCACGCGCGTGCGCTCGATGCTGTCGATATGCCAGCCCTCGACCGTGTCGCCTTCGCGGAAGGATTCGTTCTTGATCGGATTGCCGTGCGCGATGACGGCATAGCGCCGGTCGGGCGACAGCACGACGCCTTGCACCGCAAGCGTGGGCGGCCGCGGCGCAGGCTTGGGGGCGGCATTGCCGTCATCCGCCTGCGGCCGCCGCCCGGGCAGGAACAGCGGCCGCGCGGCGATCTCGGCATACTGCACGATCGACGGCGGATCGTAGCTTTGCGTGGCGGCGGCGCCGGGCGGCGGCGGCGTGGCCGCCTGCGCCGCCGGCGCGGGGAGAGGCGCATCGCCCGCCAAGACCGTCCATTCGACGCCAATGACCGCCGCCAAAACCGCGGCCGCGCCAAGAAGCACCCAGGGCGGTCGCAAGCCGGGTCGCAATCCGCGCGTCACGACGCCGGCCCCCGCGCATAGGCGACGAGCTCGAAGCGGACCTGAAGTTCCATCGTCGGCGGGCGCATGCGGTCGGGCCGCGGCACCTGCCGCCCCTCGATGTCGAAGCTGTCGATGAACAGGAATGGCGCGCCGGTTTCCATCTCGTACCAGATGCGCAGGAGCGCGTCGGCGTTGCCCGTGATCTCGACCCGCGCGGTGACCTTGCGCACGCCGTTCTCATCGTGTGTCGGCAGGATCTGCGTGCTCTTGAGCTGCCCGCCGTTGCGTTCGACGGCGCGCTTGATGCGGTCCTGCAATTCGGCCGCGATGAGGGAGTCGTTGGTCGCCTTCAAGAACCCGTCCTGCGCCGCGAATGCCTTCTTGAGCGCGGCGTGCTCGGCCTCGAGGCGCGGCAGCCGCGCGGCCACCGATGTGAAGCGCGCGAGCGCCGCCTCGCCGTCGCTGATGCCGCTCGCGAGCGCGGCGAAGCGTTCGACGGCCGGAAGCACGATCCCGGCGGCGACGAGCGCCACGGCGGCAACGAGGAGCGCCACGGCAAGCGCGCGCCGCAGCGGCTGGGGGACGGCGAGGCTTGCCGTGTCGAAGCTCATGGCGACGGTCCCGCGCCGGCAACGGAGACGGAAATCACGAAATGCTCGTCGCCGCTTGCGGCATCGGGCGTCACCGGCGAGCGGAATTGCGCATTCTTCAAGATATTCGATGGCTCGAAGCGGCCGAGCAACGCCGAGGCGGAATGGGACAGGCCGGTGATCTGCAAATCCTTGCCGGAATATTGCGCGCTCGAAAGCCAAGTATCGTCTGGCGCGATGCGCGTCAGCTCGGCGAGAAGCTGCAACGCCATCGGCGCGGTGTGCTTGCTGTCCACCAGGAAATTCGCGGCCTGCTTTTCCGCCTCGATCTCTTTTTCAAGTTTTTGCGCCGCTTCGGCCTTGACGCGCACGGAAGCGAGGTTTTTCTGCACGAGATCGGCGCGCGCCTCCTCGCGCACGAACGGATATGAAGCTGCCGCGGCTGCGAGCGCGAGGAGCAGGAGTGCCGCCGCCGCCGTCACTGCGAATTGACCGAGCGAGCGCGTGCGCAGCTCGGGCAGCGGAATGACGTCCGCCTTGGCACGCGCTTCCGCCGCCTCTATTTCGACCGCGCGGACCGAAAAATTGAGATGCCGCGCTTCGGCCAAGGCGCGCGCGACGATCGGGCGTTCGACCAAAGTCGTGGCGACGTCGATGCGCTCGCCGTCGCGCTCGCCCACGGCGCAGGTGAAATAGACCTGATCCGCCTGGAACGGCGTGTAGCGGTCGAGCTGGAACGACACCGCATCGCGCAGATTTTCCAGCGCCGCCGCCGGCAGTTTGAGGACAAGCCTGCAGCGCGCGCTCGGCCGGAAGGCGCAGCCGCACGCTGCCGGTGTGCCGGCTCGGCGCGCCGCCGAGCCGCTCGATCACGTCGACGCCGCCATCGCTGCGCTCGCGCGTCAGCACGGCCTCGTGCTCGCCGACAAACAGAACGAGATCGTTCCCCGCCCACGCGCGCTCAAGTGCGCAGCCAGTGCGGCAGGCAGGCGCTGAGCTCCGCGCCCCACCAGTGAAGGAAGGCCTGGATGAGAGCGAGCGTGGAGCGGAAAAGCTGCGCGAGGGTCATGAAAGGAGCTGCTGCTTCTCGCCGGTCGCGGGACCGCGTGTCATATTACCACAAGGCGTCGTGGCGGCCCGGGATTTCGCGCCTTCATGAAGATGAATGAAGCCGTGTCAGTCCACTTCATTCCTTCGATTACCGGTTGCATAGCTGCCCGGAATGAGAAACCCGCGGCTATTGCGGACGAGGATTGGCTAGAAGTTGCAGAGCGGGCCGGAGCCGCGCCGGCACAGAGCATCCGGTAGAAGCCCGGCATTGGGCGGCTGGCCGATGCGCGGCAGCGACGACGAGATCGGGCCAGTTCGTGCCGCCGGAGGCGAGCGCGAGACGGATGAGGCTCGGCAGCGTCGGCAGCGCGTCCCATTTCTGCCACCACTGCGCGGCGTCGCTCGGCTGCGTTCGCCCGAAATAGGAAAATTGCGCCGCCGAAATGCCGTCGAGCAGCACGATCGATTGAAACTCGGACGGGTCAAGCCGCGGCGGCCAGGTATCGCGCGTGCGATCGAGCGGGCGGAACCGCAACACGAGACGCCCGCCGCTTGCCGCTTGTTCGATCTGGAGCCAATCGATCTGTTCGCCGCCCGGCGCGAGATAGGCTGCCGGCGGCGCAACGAAGACGATGTTTGCGCGGTCGCCGGCAAAGGTCACGGGCGGCCGATCGCCGTGCCGGGGCAAGCGGCAGCGGATCGGCCTGCTGCAACTGGCGCCGGACGATTTCGAGCGCGCGCTCGGCGCTCAGGAGCCGCTCCGTTCCGGCTTCGCCGGTCAGAACGGCGTTGCGCGAGAAGCGCAAGCCGGCCGCGAGCAGCGTCGAGAGCAGCGCCAGAAGCGCCAGCGCGACCAGGAGCTCGACGAGCGTGAAGCCCGCGTCCCGGCGCATCATTGCACCTGGAACTGCGGCGGCGGCGCCAGCATCAGCGTCTCGAGCGTCACGGCGCGCGCGCGGCCGCGCTCGACCCAGGAAACCGTCATCGTAACGTCATAAGGGATGAGCGGCTCGATCTGGGACGGGGTCGCCGCCTCGCGATAGAACGTCACCGTGCGCTGCCAGTGATAGCCGTCCGGCAGATCGCCCGCCTCGACGCCCTCGCTGAGCGGCGTCTCGCCGCCGCGCGCGGCGAGCACCGTCTCGGCCCACAGCGCGGCCCGCGTCGCGCGTTCCGAACGGGCGAGCCCGCCGAGCCCGCCGGAAAAAATCCGCAACAGCGGCACCAGCAAAACGGCCGCGATCGCGAACGCGACCAGAACTTCGATCAGCGTGAAGCCTCGTTGCGGCTCAGCGCGCCGGCAGGGTCGCATGTGCGTTTGTCCGCCCGGTGAACCAGTCGACGCTCACCCCCGCGCCGGCGCTGCCGGCCGCGAAATCGATCTCGCCGCCGCTCGAGCTGCCGTCGGGAAAGAAATAGATCGAAGCCTCGCCGCCATCGCCGCCCGCCGGCACGAGGCCGCGCCAGGCGAGGCCGAGGCGGGCGGAGACGCGATGGCGGCGTTGCCCGTCGCGGTAGCTGTGCGCGCCCGCATCGAGCGTCAGCGCGGCGATGCGGTTTTGCGCGATCGCCTGGCTCCGCGTCTCGTCGAGCGAAGCCGCGAGCTCGCGCGTCGCCGCGCGCAGCTCGGCGCCGCTGCGGCCGGCGCCGAAATATGTCGCGAACAGCGTGCCTGCCACCGCCATGATCGCCAGCACGATCAACAGCTCGATGAGGGTGAAGCCCCTAGAGCGCGACGTCATAGATGCTGAACAGCGCGGTCAGGATCGAGCCGACCACCAAGGCCACGACGACGCCCATGAAGATCGTCAGCCCCGGCACCAGGAAACTCATCAGCCGGTCGAGCGCGCGCCGCATCTCCCAGTCATAGATGTCGGCGACCTTGCCGAGGATCTGGGCAAGCTGTGCCGTCTCCTCGCCGACCTTGATGAGCTGCCCGGCGAGCTCGGGCAGGATTCCGGCCTTGATGAGCGGCGTTGCAAATCCCTCGCCCTCGCGCACGTTGGTGGCGACCCCCTCGAGCGCCTGGCGCATCACCTCGTTGCCGAGCGTGCCGCGCGCGATCTGGAGCGCGGCCGAGCAGCGCGACCCCGTTCTGCAACAGCAGGCCGAGCGTGCGCGAAAAGCGCGCGGCGATCGTCTTGCGCACGAGCGGGCCGAGGAACGGAATGGCGAGGATGGCGCGGTCGCGCGCGTGCCGTCCTTCGGGGCGCTGCAACTGCCGGCGCGCGAGCAGGATGAGAATGGCGAGAAGCGCCGCCAGGAGCCACCACCAGGCGGCGACGAAGCGCACTGTCCCCAGCATCGCGCGCATGCCGAACGGCACCGCGACGCCGGCATCGAGGAGCACGCCCTCGAATTGCGGCAGCACGAAGCCGATGAAGATGACGAGCGAGCCGAGGCACGTGATGCCGACGAGGACGGGATAGATCAGCGCCGACGTGACGCTGTCCTTGAGGCGCGCCATGCTGTCGAGATATTCGGCGAGGCGGTTCAGCACCGGCAGGAGATTGCCGCTCGCCTCGCCGGCCTCGACCATGCCGGAATAGAAGGACGGGAATCCCCCCGCCTCGTTGAGCGCCTGCGCCAGCGGCGCGCCGCCGCGCACGCGCTCGACCACGCGCTCGATGCGGCTCGCCTGTTCGCCGCCGAGATCGAGCGTCGCGGTCAGGGCGCGGTCGAGCGGCAGCCCGGCATCGAGCAGCATCGCCAGCTCGCGCGTGAATGTGGCAAGCTCGGTGAAGCTCGGGCCGCGCTTCCGGCGCAGCTCGAACCGGATCGGCCGCGACCACCAGGCGGCGCGCGCCGGATCGGCGCGGATCGGCGTCAAGCCCGCGCCGTTCAATTCCCGCACCACCGCCCATTGCGTTTCCGCGTCGATCGTCCCTTCGACGATCTCGCCGGCGCCGTTGACCGCCTTGTAGCGATAGACCGCCATCGCCGCGCCCCTAGTCGAGCGTCTGCTTGAAGAAGGCGAGCGTATCGGCCAGCGACTTGGCGCGGATCGCCTCGTCGTAGCCTTGGGAGTATCCGCGGTCCTTCAAGACGCAGCTGGGGAAGATGCCGGGATCGACCGGTTTTGCCGCGCCGTCGATCAGCAAGCTCGCGGCGCCGTGCGCGTCGAGCAGCATGAACGGGCAGGCCTTGGCGCTTGCGAAGTTACCGAACCAGCGCACCGGCGTGAACATCGGATCGGTCCAGCTATGATAGGCGCCAGCGTAGTCGATGCGCTGCACCGGAAAGCGCGCGCCGCTCTTCTGCCAATAGTCGAAATAGGCCGCGATCTTCGCGGCCGGCACGAGCTCCTCCTTCTCGCCGTGCAGCCACAGGACCGGGCCGGTATAGGCGCCTTGCTTTGCCACCGCGCCATACACGCCCGGCGGATAGAAGGCGACGTGCGCCGCGTATCCGAGGCCGCCGGGCAGATCCGCCGGGCGCAGCGCGGCCATTGCCGTCAGGTGCGCAAGCTCGCCGCCCATCGAGAAGCCTGCGATCGCGATCCGCTTTGCGTCGATGCGCGGGTTTCCCGCGAGGAAACGGAGCGCGGCATAGGCGTCGGCGACGAGCGAAGCCCACGGCGGCGGCGGGTTGCCCGCGCAATACATCGCCGCGCCGCGGGCGCGCACGCTCGAAAACACCAAGGTGGCGTAGCCAGCCTCGCGGAACCGTTGCGCATGCCAGCCTTCGTTGGATTCGCGGTAGCCGCCGCAGCTCTCGGCGACGACGACCGCCGCGAATGGTTCCTTCCCCTGCGCGGGAAAGGCGAGGACGCCTGGCACGGCGACCGCGCTCTGCAGGCGTCCCCGCGGCGAGCGCGCTGAAATTGTCGTAGTTCGCCGACGGAAAGCTCACGTTTTCCTGCGCCGAGGCCGCGCCGGCGCCGAGCATGAGAATGATCGCGGCTGAGAGATGCCTCATTCGCATGGTTGTGCTCCTCACGCCGCGCGGGTGACGCGCAGCACTTCCTCGACCGTGGTGATGCCGGCGAGCGCGAGCGCCAATCCGGCCGCGAACATGGTGCGCATGCCCTCGGCGATGGCGGTCGCCTCGATCTCCTGCGTCTCGGCATGGGCGAGGATGAGGCGCCGCATCGCGGCCGAGACCGGCATCAGCTCGACGATCGAGACGCGCCCGCGAAAACCCGTGCCGTTGCAGGCGGGACAGCCGCGGCCGCGCCACAGCCGCGCGCCCTCGGGCCCGCGCGCCGATCCGAGCTGCTCGAGGAATCCCGGCACCGGCGCATACTCCTCGCGGCACAGCGCGCACAGCCGCCGCACCAGCCGCTGCGCCTCGATCCCGTGGATGGTCGAGGTCAGGAGATAATCGGGAATGCCCATGTCCAGAAGGCGCGTCACCGTGCCGGCGGCGCTGTTGGTGTGCAGCGTCGAGAGCACGAGGTGGCCGGTCAGCGCCGCCTGGATCGCGATCTCCGCCGTCTCGCGGTCGCGGATCTCGCCGACCATGATGATGTCGGGATCCTGGCGCAGGATCGAGCGCAGCACATGCGCGAAGCTCATGCCGATCTGCGGCCGGATCTCGATCTGGCTGACGCCGTCGAGCTGGTATTCGACCGGGTCCTCGACGCTGAACAATTTCTTGTCCGGCCGGTTGAGATGCTTGAGCGACGTGTAGAGCGTCGTGGTCTTGCCGCTGCCGGTGGGCCCGGTGACGAGCAGGATGCCGTTCGGCCGGTCGAGAAGCTGCAGGAAGCGCCCCTCGAGCTCCGCATCGAAGCCGAGCTTCGCGAATTCGAGCTCGACGCTCGAGCGGTCGAGCACGCGCAGCACCACGTTCTCGCCGTTGATGGTCGGCACGGTCGAGACGCGCATGTCGATCTGGCGGCCGCGCACGGGGATGCGGATGCGCCCGTCCTGCGGCAGGCGGCGCTCGGCGATGTCGAGCCGCGCCATGATCTTGAGGCGCGAGACGAGCGCCGGGCCGAGCGTCGCTTGCGGCGCCTCCATGTCCTGGAGCGCGCCGTCGATGCGATAGCGGATCGCGATCCCGTGCTCGCGCGGCTCGATGTGGATGTCCGACGCGCGCAGTTCCACCGCGCGCGCGATGAGCTGGTTGGCGAGGCGAATGACGGGCGCGCCGCTCGCCAGATCCTTGAGGCGCTCGACGTCGCGGTGCGGGTCGTGGCTTTCCGGCGCCGCCGCCTCGGCCGCGCCCGCGCCCGCGCCCGGCGTCGGATAAAGCCGCTCGAGCGCCGCCTCGATGTCGGAGACCGTGGCGATGCGCGGCGCCACCCGTTTTCTCGCCTTCAATTCGATCGCGCGGATGGTCACTTCGTCGAGCGGATCGGCCATGGCGAGCACGATCGCGTTCGGCTCGTCGGCGAGCGGCAGCACCTTGGCGTGGCGCAGGAAATTCGCGCCCAGTTCCTCGAACGGCGGCACATCGGGGAAATCGTCCGGGCCGGCCAGCGGCAGGCCGAGCCTGGCCGCCAGAATTTCCGCGACATCGCGCTCGGACACGAGCCCGAGTTTCGAGAGCAGCGCGAGAAAGCGCTCGCCGCCGGGCGAGGCGAGGCGCAGCGCGCGGTCGAGCCCGGCCTGGCTCAGCTTGCCGCTGGCGACCAGCGCCTCGCCGATCGCGGCTTCGATCGAATTCTTGGCGGCGAAAGCGGGAGCGTCCATGCGCCTGGCCGAAACCGAACCTGCCGCGACGATAAGCCATCGGTCCCGGCCAAGCCAAGGCGCGCGGGCTCCTTCGTCGTCCCCGCCTGCGCTGCTTTGACTCGAATTCGTGTAATATTAACGTTAAATTTGTCTCGAATTTTACTCAAATTAATTTTGTGTTTTCTTGACATTATTCGCGTTTTCGTCGAGATTTGCGGGAGAGGACTTGAGCTCGAGGAGCAGCGAAAATGTTGGCGCACGAACAGATGAAATGGGGCGCGCGGGCTTTGGCGGCGATCCTGGGCGGGCCCGGCATCTTCTATCTCTGGCTCAGCTTCAATCATCCCGAGAACGCGCTCACCGCCGTCATTTATCTGGCGCTGGCGACGGCGCTGTCGATCTACGCGGGCGAGCCCTCGGCGCGCCCGGCGCGGCGCAAGGCGAATTTCCGCCTGACCAAGCGCCGGCGCTGAAAGCGCGGCGCGCGCGGCGCGCCCCTTGTGACCCCGCTCACTCGACTTCGCGGCCGAAATCGCATAACATGTGGTTAAGTAAATCAATTGCTTAACCGGGCATGCGGAGAGCCTTGGGGACATTCGCCGCGATCTGCCGGAAATTGGCACGGGAGCGCGTCGGGCGGCGCCGCGGTCGAGATGGCGCTCCTCGCGCCGGTGCTCGTGTTTCTCGCCGCGGCGATGGTCGATTTCGGCCTCGGCGTCTATGCCAAGATGGCGGTCGCGAACGCGGCGCAGGCCGGCGCCGCCTATGCGCAACTGAACGCCAGTTGCTCCAACACCAGCACCTGCTTCAACCAGATCTCGTGCAACAGCAACTCGCCCGCCTGCGCGTTCGACGCCGCGGTGGTGAGCGCGGCCGAGAAAGTGGCGCCCAGCAATCTGTTCATGACGGCGCCGACGGCGACGGCGGTGGTGCTCTTTTGCTGCCTCAACTCGGCGACGAGCGGCGTCAATCTCGGCGCGAACCAGTCGGCCTGCGCGCAGGCCGGCTCGACGCCGCCCACTTGCAGCCCGACGCCGCCGACGGCGGGCACCTACGTCTACATAACCGCGACCACGAGCTTCTCGACGCTGATCCCCTATGCGCTCATCAGCCAGTCGTTCAATCTCAACATCAACCTGACGAACCCGCTCACCATGACGTCGAACTACCTCGTGCGGATCCAGTAGTGGCGGCGGCGCTCTCCAGGCGGCGGATGTTCGCGCGCGAGGAGCGCGGCGTGACCGCGGTCGAGTTTGCGCTGCTGCTGCCGTTCTTCGTGATCTTGCTGTTCGGCCTGTTCCAGACCGGGCAGGCGCTCTTCATCCAGTTCGCGCTGCAGCACGCGGTGGTGGGCGCGGCGCGCTGCGCCAGCAATTTCTCGGTCGTCGATTCGCTCGGCCAGAACAACATCCCGCAGGATTGCAGCACCACCGGCAACACCCAGACCGAAGCGACGCAGCAGGCTTTCGGCATATCGCTCGCCAACAGCGTCTTCACCGTCTGCCTCAATCAGGCGAGCTGCCCGTCCGTCGGTTCGGGCTCGTATACCGGCTATAATTGCGTCTCCGCGTCCTATCCGTTCACGTTCGGCGTGCCGTTCCTGCCGTTCACGAACATCACCCTGACGGCCGCCTCCTGCTATCCCGTGGCGGGCTAGCGCGACTTTATTCCTCGCTGCGGCGCGCGGCGTCGACGAGCCGCTCGGCCATCTTGAGGACCATGCGCTGCTCGAACTCGGGCAGCGACAGGAAATGCTCGAGATCGAAGCCGGCGCGGCGCACGAGCTCGAGATCGGGCAGCGCCGCCTCTTCGGTGGCTGCGGGCGGCGTCTTCGGCGCCTCGCTCATGGGATGCCGGAGGTCGCCGGCGCCGACGGCACCGAGGGTCCGCCGACCGGAGGTCCGCTGAACGGCGACGGCCCGCTGCTCGCGCCGGCGGCGGGCGCCGATGCCGCCGATGCGCCCGCCAACGGCGTTGGCGGCGGCGGCGAAACGCAGCGCGGCGTGCAGAAATAATCGTTCTCGTAGATGTCGCGCGTCACCGTGACGACGCCGACCTCGTCCGGCACGACCACCACCTCGCGCTCGACGAGCCGGTGGCCCGAGCCGTCATAGACGAGCAGGTTGGTGGTGCCGATGCTGCGACCGAGGATGAACAGCACGTTGCCGCGCTCGGTGACGATGTCGGCGACGTTGGGATCGGCGATGAGCGCGGTGGCGGCGCTGCCGTCGAACGTCACGACCCCGGCGTGGTTGAGGGTGACGCGGAGCGGCGCCGTGCTTGCCGCGGGCGCGGCGGCGCCGGTCTGGGCGAAGGACGGCAGCACCCAAAAAGCGAGAGTCGCCGCGGCGGCGAGCGGCCTTGGCCCAGCGCACCCGCGATCGCACCCGTCCGATCCGAAGGAGCATCCCCGCCTCCATCCTATCGCCCGGAAATTATTACCAGAAATGACGGGAAAAGCGAAGAAATGCGCGCCGCGCGGCCGTCCCATATTTGCCATTCCCCGGCACCGCGCATAAAATGACCCCTTCGGGCGGGGGTTCGCACATGGGGTTTGGCCAAGGGCGGCGGTGGGGCGCGCTTGTCGCGGCCGCGGCGTTTTGCGTCGTTCTGGCCGGCTGCGCCAGCAAGGACAAGTCCGACAACAAGATCGACCTGATCGCCTCGCTGCTCCAGGCGGCCGGCACGTCGCAGGCGCAGAACGACTGGGTCAGCGCCGCCAACTACTACCGCGCCACGCTCGTGCAGCAGGCCGACAACCGCGAGGCGGCGATCGGCCTGATGCAGTCGCTGCGCATGATCGGCGGGCTCGAAGAGGCGAGCGTCGTCGCCGACAAGGCGGCCGCCGCGCGGCCCAACGACGGCCCGGTGCTGGCCGAAGCCGGCAAGGCCAAGCTCGCCGCCGGCAAGCTCACCGACGCGGTCGATCTGCTGCAGCGCGCGGTCGCCGCCGACGGCAAGGAATGGCGCACGCGCTCGGCCCTGGGCCTGGCCTATGACCGGCTCGGCGATTACGACAGCGCCGACGGCAGCTACAAGGCGGCGCTCGCGCTCGCGCCCGACAACGCCTCGATCCTCAACAATTACGGCATGTCGCGCGCGATGGCGAACGATCTGGACGGCGCCCGCACGTTGCTCGCGCGCGCCGTCATGCTGCCCAACGCCGACGTCCGCGTGCGGCAGAATCTGGCGCTCGTCTATGCGCTTTCGGGCGACATGACCAAGGCCGAGCAACTGACGCGGCAGGACCTGCCGCCCGCGCTCGCCAACGCGACGCTCGACTATTACCGCCAGCTCGCCGCCGCCCAGCCCGTGCCGGCGCACCAATAGGGCGCGGCAAGGCCCTCTCCGCCGGCTTGCGGGGGGAGAGGGAGGCAGCAAAGACCGTACGATCGCAGCTAAACTGGAGCGCCCTAGTTGTGCGTGAAGGCGTGCATCACCTGGATGATGGTCGGGCCGATCAGCACCAGGAACAGCACCGGCAGGAAGAACGTCACCATCGGCACGGTGAGCTTCGCCGGCAGCGCCGCGGCCTTTTCCTCGGCCTTCGCCATGCGCGTGTCGCGCCCTTCCTGCGACACGACGCGGAGCGCGGCACCCAAGGGCGTGCCGTATTTCTCCGACTGGATGAGCGAGGTGACGAGCGACTTGACCGGCTGCGAGCCGGTGCGCTCGGCCAGATTGTCGAGCGCCTGGCGCCGGTCGCTCAAGAATGCGAGTTCCGCCGTGGTGATGGCGATCTCCTCCGACAGCTCGGGCGCGTCCAACGCCAATTCCTCGCTGACGCGCGTGAAGGCCGATTCGAGCGAGATGCCGGATTCGACGCAGATCACCATGAGGTCGAGCGCGTCGGGGAATGACCTCTGAATGCCGGCCTGGCGCTTCGTGATGGCGTTCGACACCAGGATGTCCGGCAGCATGTAGCCGAACAAGAGCACGCCCATGGTGATGACGACCTTGAACGCGGCCGCCATCTTGACGTTGCCGCCGAACAGCAGGAGCGCCGAGAAGCCGGCAAGGCCCAAGGGCAAAGCGAGGCGCAGGAAGGTGAAGGTGATGATCGCCTGCGGGCTCCTGTAGCCGGCGCGGACCAATTTCTTGCGCAGGCCGGCCTGCTCGGTGAGGTTCTTGACGTTGAGCTTTTCCAGCACCGTGCGCATGAAATTCTCGCGCCCCGAGGTGAGGCGGCGCAGGCTCGGGCGCGCCTGCTCGAGGCGCTGGCGGCGCTGCTGCGAAAGCTCGCCGCGCTTCTGATTGATGATCTTGAGGCGGCTCTTGAAGATGTCGGGCTGGAGCCACGGCAGGCCCAGCCCGATCACGGTGAGGAACGCGAGCGCGGCGAAGATGAGGGGCACGAAAGTTTGCGGATTCACCTTGTCACCTCGGCTGTGCGTCGGCGGACGGCTTCTGCGGCGCCGGCGGATCGGACGGGACGGGGGCGGGCGCCGGCGCGGCGAGCCCGGCGATGCTGGCGGCCAGCGCCGCGCCCGGCGCTTCGTTGCCGGCGTTGGGGATGAGCTCGACCACCGCGGCGGCGGCGGCGCGGCCGGCCTCTTGCGCCGCGGCCGAGCCGAATTGCGCGCCGAGGCTTTTCGCGAGCTCGCCGTCGGCGCCGGCATCGAGCGCCGCGGCCGCTGCCGCCGCGGCGACCGAGCTTGACGCTTCGGCCTCGATGGCGTCGGTCACGATCGAGGCGACGCGCACCGCCGTGCCATCCATCGACGACAGCGAGCCGGCGACGGCGGCGCGCGCGATGCTGTCGGCGACCGTGTCCGCCGCCTCGGCCGAATTCTGCGCCGCGTCCGCCGGCGCCGCGTCGGTGCGCTGCACCATGACGGTGGGATCGCCCGGCGTGGCCTGGCGCAGCGCCACGATCGCCGCCGCGATGGCGCCGCGCGTCATGGTCGTGGCGGCAAGCTGCGCCGCTTCCTTGCCGAGCGCCTCGGCGTCGCTCATCGACGCGCCCGATTTCTGCGCCGCCTCGGCCGCGACCTTTTCCGTCGCCTGCATCGCCGCCGCGACCGCGCGTTCCGTGATGGCGGCGGACGAGGCGGCGATCGCCGTTCTGCTGGCGTTGGCGCCGACCGCCATGATGACCGCCTGCGTCACGAGCGCCGCGGCGGTGGCCGATGCGGTGAGCGCGCCTTGCGCCGCCTCGGTCGGCGAGCCTGTCGCCGCGGATCATCGTCTCGCCGGCGGCAAGCGCCACGGCGCTCGCGGCGGCGCCGGCGATCTCGGGCGCGCGCTGTGGTGCGACGTTTGCGGCCGCGGCCGCGATGCCGCCGCCGTTCGTGCCGAAGATGCTGCGCGCGGCGCGCGCGGCGATCGCGGTCTGGACGATGTCGGCGGCCTGATCGGGATAGCGCGCGACCAGCACGGCGACGAGCGCCTGCGCCTCGAACGGCCCGAGCCCTGCGGCGGCCTTGGCCACGGCGATCGGATCGCCGCCGACGGGCGCGAGGCTCGGGTTGCGCTGGGCTGATGCGGCATCGGTCCCTTGCGCCTGGGCAACGCCCGCCAGCAGCAGCAGCGGCAGCAGCGCGAGGGCGGGGGCGGACCGTCGCATGGCGCGAGACCGGCTCAGATCTCGAACGAGATCATCTGTTTCATCAGGAAGACGCCGATGCTCATCCAGGCCAGTCCGCCGTAGAAAATCTTCTGCCCGGTATGGTCGGTCCACAGCAGCGAGATGTAGCCCGGGTTGATGATGTAGATCATCAGCGAGATGAGGAACGGCATCGAGCCGATGATGGTCGCCGTCATGCGCGCCTCGGACGACATCGCCCTGACCTTGTCGGCCATCTTCTTGCGCTGGCGCAGCACGTCGGACAATCCGGCGAGCGTCTCGGCCAGGTTGCCGCCGGTCTGCTGCTGCAGATTGAGCACGATGGCGAAGAACTTCATGTCGGCCGTGGGCATGTGGCGGCACGAGCGCTCGAGCGCCTGCTTCAGCGTCATGCCGAGTTTCTGGCCTTCGACCAGGAGCTTGAACTCGGTGCACACGGGCTCGGGCGATTCGCGCGCGATGATGTTGAGGCATTCGCCCACGGGCAGGCCCGACTTGATGCCGCGCACGATCACGTCGATGGCGTCGGCGAAATGCTGCGTGAATTTCTTCTGCCGCTTCTTGGCCCGCGCCGTGACGAAGCGGCGCGGCAAGCCCAGTCCCATCACGATCGGCACGACGATGACCATCGGAATCGGGATGATCGAAACCCAGGCGATCGACCGGATAGCGCAAGGCGAAATAAAGCCCGGTGCCGATGACGGCCGAGGCCGCGCTGACGATGTAGAAGGTCCGCACCGAGATCGACAGCCCGGCCTGGTCGAGGAGGAGGTGCAGCTCGACCCGGCGGCTCTGCTTCTCGCCCTCGGTGCCGGTTCCTGCCTCGGCGAGCTTGCTGCGGATCGAGCGCGTGCGCTGCTGCTGCGTGCCGCCGACCTTGCCGCGCGCGGCCGACACGTCCTTGACGCCGCCGGCGATGTCGGCGATGCGCAGCTTGAGCTTGGCGCGCGGCCCCGTCTGCGCCACCACGACGAAGGCGAGGAGGCTCGACATGGCGAGGATCATCACGCCCACCGCGGCCATCATCGCGGGGCTCATGCGGCGGCGCTCGCCTGCTCGGCCTGCTCGAGCGCCGTCACGAGCTCGCGCTCCTTGCCGAAATAACGCGCGCGCTCGTAGAACTTGGGCCGGAGCCCGCTGTATTTGTGCTTGCCGATGAGCCTGCCGTTGCGGTCCTCGCCGGTGATCTCGTAGACGAACACGTCCTGCAAGGTCACGACCTCGCCTTCCATGCCGACGATCTCGGAGATGTGCGTGATCTTGCGCGAGCCGTCGCGCAGGCGCTGCGCCTGGACGATGACGTTGACCGCGCCGGCGATCTGCTCGCGCACGGTCTTCGTTGGCAGCGTGAAGCCGCCCATGGCGATCATGTTCTCGATGCGGCTGATGGCTTCCCTGGGATTGTTGGCGTGGACCGTGCCCATCGAGCCGTCATGGCCGGTGTTCATCGCCTGCAGCAGGTCGAACGCCTCGGGGCCGCGCACCTCGCCGACGATGATGCGCTCGGGCCGCATGCGCAGGCAGTTGCGCACGAGATCGCGCATGGTGATCTGGCCCGCGCCTTCGAGGTTGGGCGGCCGCGTCTCGAGCCGCACGACGTGCGGCTGCTGCAATTGCAGCTCGGCCGCGTCCTCGCAGGTGATGACGCGCTCGCCCTCGTCGATGTAGCGCGTGAGGCAGTTCAGAAGCGTCGTCTTGCCCGAACCGGTGCCGCCCGAGATGAGCACGTTCAGCCGCACGTTGCCGATGATCTTCAAGACATCGGCCATGGCCGGCGGGCACGAGCCGAACTTGACCAGGCTCTCGAGGGTGAGCTTTTCCTTCTTGAACTTGCGGATGGTGAGGGCGGCGCCGTCGATCGCGAGCGGCGGCGCGATCACGTTGACGCGGCTGCCGTCCATCAAACGCGCGTCGCAAATGGGGCTCGCCTCGTCGACGCGCCGGCCGACCGCGGAGACGATGCGCTGGCAGATGTTCATGAGCTGCGCGTTGTCGCGGAACTTGACGTCGGTGAGGATGATCTTGCCGTTCGTCTCGATGTAGACCTTGTTGTAGCCGTTCACCATGATGTCGGCGATGTCGTCGCGCGCGACGAGCGGCTCCAAGGGTCCCAATCCGAGGATGTCGTTGCAGATGTCGTCGACGAGATGCTGCTGCTCGGCGGCCGACAAGACGAAGCGCTTGATGTTGACGATTTCGCTGATGATGTCGGTCAGCTCTTCGCGCACCGCCTCGGGCGAGAGCTTCGCCAGCTCCTTCAGGTCGACGGCATCGAGGAGCGCGTTGAAGACCGCGACCTTGATCTCGTTGAAG
>CAWDPP010000027.1:0-11707 GCA_963804235.1 uncultured Alphaproteobacteria bacterium | reverse complement strand
GCAGGGGCACCACGTAGCGCGCGTCGATGATCGCGCCGGCGTCGACGTTGGGCTTCACCATGCCCTGCAATTTAAACCAGCCGAGCTGGCGCCCGATATCCGCCTCGTCGAGCCGCGCGTCGGGATCGATGTAGGGGATGCCGAGCTTCACGTCGTCGATGCTGGCGCCCAATTCCTTGGCGAGCAGCGCCAGGATCTCGGGCGCGTCGGGGCCGTCGTGACGCATGCCGTCGGGGCCGGTGAAGGCGTCGTGGAAGACCCGCGCCGCCTTCTTGTAGGCGCGCAGGAAGCGCTCGACCGTGTCGCGCCGCTCGGCCATCTTCGCCGACGCGAACGCCACGCCGAACTGGAACGGCGTCTCGTCGCCGACATAGCCCAAGAGCTTCACGTTGCCTTTCGCGATTGCGCCGGCCGTGGCCGAGGTCGGCGGCGCGGTCGCGTCGACCTGTCCGCCGGTCAGGGCCGCCAATTCATTCTGCGGATTTTGCAGCGGCACGATGCGGACGCCGGACGGGTCGAAGCCATATTTCGCGGCGGCGAGGATGAAGGCGTAATGCGTCGGCCCGCCGACCTGCGTCACGGCATAGGTCTTGATGTGCGCGAGGTCGCGGAACGAGCGGATGCCGCCGTCCCAGGCGCGGTTGCCCGCGACCATGACGAGCCCCTGGAAGCCCGGCGCTTCGTGGATGCCGCCGGCGATGATGCGCACCTGGCTCGAGAGATTGAAGAGCCCGCCCGAGGTTCCGGCGCCGCCGAAATCGAAGGCGCCCGAAGCGACCGCGACCGCGATCTCCTCGGCGCCCGCGACCATGGTCTTGAGCTCGCTCTGCAATCCCTCGGCGGCGAAATAGCCTTTCCCTTGCGCGAGCAGGATCGCCGGCGAGACGGTGTTTTTCGAAACGCCGATGGTGATCGCCTCGGCCGAAGCGCTGGGCGCCACGAGCGCGGCGAGCAGCGCGACCGCAAGCGCCAGTCCCGATCTCGTCATGGAAATTCCCCCGCACGCGCCCCAACTCCGGGCGCGCGCCGAGACTAGCACGCGGGGCTGCGACGGCCATGCTTGAAACTCCGCCCCATCCGTGCCCCAATCGCGGCCGGGAGAGGGAACGCCATGAAGGTCTTCGTCTTCGATCTCGTCGCCTATGCCGAGCATCTCGACCATCTGCGGGCCGATGGGCGGCTGCCCTATCCGATGGAGAAGAAATTCTTCAAGCCCACGGTCGCGGTGCAGACCTATATCGAGCATCTCGATGCCTGGGTCGAGCTCGAGCGGATGGGCTTCGACGGCGTGGCGTTCAACGAGCATCATGTCACGCCCTATGGGCTCATGAACTCGCCCAATCTCATCGCGGCCTCGGCGGCGCAGCGCACCAAGCGGCTGAAGCTCCTGATGTACGGCAACCTGCTGCCGATCCACGACCCGCTCAGGCTGGCCGAAGAGATCGCGATGCTCGATTGCCTGTCGAACGGGCGCATCATCTGCGGCATCGCGCGCGGCGTCGCGCGCGAATACCGCGTCTTCAACGTGGCGCTCGATGAATCGCGCGCGCGGTTCGAGGAATGCTACGACATCATGATGGGCGCCTGGACCAAGGAAAGCTTCTCCTTCGCCGGGCGCTTTCATTCCTACAAGGACGTGGCGATCTGGCCGCGCCCGGTGCAGCAGCCGCATCCGCCCGTTTGGATGCCGGTCAGCCGCTCCAAGGAATCGATCGAATGGGCCGCCGCGCGCGACATCCCGATCACGCCCGGCATCGCGTCGGGCTCGGCGCGCGAGGACATCGTGCGCCACTACGCGCGCTGCCTCGCCGAGCGCGGCAAGCGCATCACGCCCAACCACATCACCATCAGCCTCGATGCCTATGTCGCCGACAGCACCGAGCAGGCGATCGAGGAATACGGGCCTTACGCCCTCTATTTCCACAACGTGCTCTACAATTTCGACCATGTCGCGCTGAGCGAGACCGGGGCCTATCATTCCGACGCCGCGGCGCAGTATCTGCGGCCCGAGAACAAGGCGGTCGCGTTCGACGACAGCAACCGGCTGCGCGACATCACGATGGACGAGGTCGTGAAGCAGGCCGAAAGCGGCCCCTGGGGCACGCCCAAGCGCGTCGCCGACCGCATCATCGCCGAGGCCGAGCAACTGGGCTCCGACACGCTCATCGTCAGCATGAACCGCGGCGCCGTGCCGCAGGAGATGTTCCTGAAGCAAATCCGCCGCTTCGGCACCGAGGTGCTGCCGATCCTGCAACGCCACACGATCAGCCGCGTGCCGCTGGCCGAGGCGGTCGGCTGACGCGCGGGTTCTATTCGCTGCGGCGGTAGCGCACGACGAGGCTTGCCGGCCCGAGGCTGTGGCCGGCGATGGACTTGAGCAAAGAGTCGCGGTCGAGGCCCGCCGGCAGCGCGTCCGGCGCGAGATCGAGCGCGAGCACGTCGATGACGTAATGGTGCGGCGCATCGGCGGGCGGCCCGCACGGACCCACATATCCCGCGGTGCCGCGCGAGTTCTTGCCTTGCGTGAAATCCTTCGACGGAGCGGCGCTGCCGCCCTCGCCTTCCTTCACGCCCGTGCGCGTCGCGGCGATGCCGTAGGCCACCCAATGCACCGAGCCGAGGCCGCGCCGCCCGTCGGCGTCGATCATCACGACGGCGAAGCTCTTGGTTCCCGCCGGCGGATGCGACCAGGCGAGCGGCGGCGAAGTGTCGCCGCCCTTGCCGCCGGCGCCGCACAGCGCGCCGCCGGCATATTTCAGCGGCAGCATCGCATCGTCCTTGAAGGCGGGCGAGCTCAGCGTGAAGTGGCTCGTGTCCGCAGCACCAGCGGCGCCCGACACGAGCACCGCGGCAAGAACACCGATCGTCCATTCCTTCGTCATGCGCGCCATCGCCCGATGGGACAGGAAGCGCCAATCTATGCCAACCGCCGCGCGAGCGCGAGGGCGCCCGAGTCGCGCACGATTCGCCGGGACGACTCGCTGTAACGCTGCCGTAACGCGACAGGAGTGACGCGCCGCCGCGCGCAAAACACATGCGCCTCGCCGTGCCGCGCGCCCGTTTCACACAACTGCAACCGTCCGCGACTAGCTTCTCGCCGCGACACTGAAACACGGCGCGCCACATTGGGCGCAGGCGGCTACGGCAAGGGCGCATGACGGCAGAGCTCGACACCATCGGCGTCCGCAATGCCTATACGCGCTGGGCTCCCGTCTACGATCTCGTGTTCGGCGCGATCTTCGCGCCAGGCCGCCGCGCGGCGATCGCCGCGGCCGAGGAGGTCGGCGGCCGCATCCTCGAAGTCGGCGTCGGCACCGGCATCTCGCTGCCGGGATATTCGCCGCTGAGCCGCATCGTCGGCATCGATCTGTCCGAAGGCGATGCTGAGGAAGGCGCGCGCGCGGATCGCGCGTCACGGCCTCGACAATGTCGAGCGGCTCGAAGTGATGGATGCCGAGCACCTGTCGTTCCCGGACGACGATTTCGACGTGGTCGTGGCGCAGTACGTCGTTTCGGCCGTGCCCAACCCCGAAGCGGCGCTCGACGAATTCGCGCGCACGCTCCGCCCCGGCGGCGAGATCGTCATCCTGAGCCGCATCGGCGCCGAGGCGGGCCCGCGCCGCGTGGTCGAGCGCCTGCTGCAGCCGATCGTCCGCCGCCTCGGCTGGCGCACCGAGTTTCCGTGGCAGCGCTTCGCCCGCTGGACCGAGCGGCGGACCGACATGCGCCTCGTCGAGCGCCGCGCCATGCCGCCGTTCGGTCATTTCTCCCTCGTCCGGTTCCGGAAATCGCATCCCCCCTCATAAAGCGAGCAGCCTCATGCATGGTTTCATGGAAGTGCTGAAAATCCAGCGGTGGGACGACCATCGCTATTACCATCACAGCCTCGTCAACCAGTCGCTCCATTTTTTGAGCGCGAGCAGTTTCCTCGTTGCCTATGTCGTGCTGTTCTGGAACCCGGCAATGGCGGCCCTGATCGCCTGGACCATCGCCATGACGAGCCGACAGTGCGGCCATTTCTTCTTCGAGCCCAAGGGCTATGACGCGGTCAACCAGGCGACGCACGAATACAAGGAAGAGATCAAGGTCGGCTACAACCTGAAGCGCAAGGTCGTGCTGATGGCGATCTGGGCGCTGTCGCCAGTCGTCCTTTATTTCGAGCCGACGCTGTTCGGCCTGTTGCGCGGGCGCGCCGAGGCGGGGTTTCGCGGGCTTCGTGCGCCAGGTCGGGCAAGTGTGGCTCTTCATCGGCTTCGCCGGCCTCATCTTCCGCACGGTGCAGCTCTTCTTCGTGCGCGACGTGCAGACGGGCCTGGTGTGGGCGACGAAAATCATCACCGACCCGTTCCACGACATCAAGCTCTACCACGCAGCGCCGCTCGGCCTGCTGCATCGCTGGCTCGATGATGACGGCGACGAGATGGACGAGGCGGCGCTCGAAGGGCGCGGCTAGGCGGGGTCGCGGTCGGCGCCGCCGAAACGATGCGCCATCATCTCGCGCAGGATGCGGCGCTTGATGCCGGTGTTGCTGGCGCCGGCGCTCTGCCACCACCAGCCGGCGCGCCGCATCGCTGCGCCGGCGGCGAGGAAGCGCTCGGCCACCGCCGCGAAATCGGCCTCGGTGTAGTCGAGGCTGAAGATGAGCCGCCCGGTGCCGACCCACGAGAGCGCCAGCCCTTCGGCGCGCAGGTAATACTGGAACATCCAGTTGTAGGGCGACGGCGCGGTGTAGGAGACCGTCCAGATCGACGACAAATTCGCCACCTGCACCGGCACATCGGCTTCGGCCAGGCGCCGATTGAGATTTTCGCGCGCGCCGGTTCCAGGTCTCGTCGAGCCCGTCATAGAGCGCGCGGATTTCGGGCGTCTCGAGGCGGCGCAAAAATTCGTTCATCGCCGCCATGACGTAAGGGTGCGAGTTGAACGTGCCGCGCGCGAAGCAGATGTCGGCGGGCCGGTCCTCGCGGAAGCGCTTCATCAAATGCTTCCGGCCGGCGACGACGCCGACCGGCAGGCCGCCGCCGAGGCTCTTGCCGTACGTCACGAGATCGGCCGCGACGCCGAAATAGTCCTGGGCGCCGCCCACGGCGAGCCGGAAGCCCACGAACACCTCGTCGAAGATGAGGACGATGCCGCGCTCGGTGCAGACCTCGCGCAGCCGCTTCAGCCACGCGGCATAGGCGGCGCGGTCGAAATGCGCCGAGCGGGCGCTATCGACCAGCGTCGAATCGGTCGGCGGCGCGCCGTTCGGATGGAGCGCCTGCAGCGGGTTGACCAGCACGCAGGCGATGTCGCGGCGGCGCCGCAGCACGCGCAGCGAATCCTCGGACATTTCCTTCAACGTATAGGTCTCGCGCGCCGGCACCGGATTGCCGACGCCCGGCTGCACGTCGCCCCACCAGCCGTGATAGGCCCCGCAGAATCGCACGAGATGCGAGCGCCGCGTGTGATAGCGCGCAAGCCGCACCGCCTGCATCACCGCTTCCGTGCCCGACATGTGGAACGACACCTCGTCCATGCCGGACAGCCGCGCGATGCGCGCGGCGTTGTCGGCGAGGATGGGATGATAGGCGCCGAGCACCGGACCCAGACCGCGCGCGCGCTCGACCGCGCGCTCGATGCAGTCCTTGTAGAAATCGCTGCCGAAGAGATTGACGCCGTAGGAGCCGGTCAAATCGTAGAAGCTGTTGCCGTCGAGATCGGTGACGGTGACGCCCGCGGACGATTCGAGGAACGCGCCCACCGGCAAATGCCGGCGCGCGAATCGGCTGAACTGGAACGGCACGCGGTAGGCTTGCGTGAATTGCAGGTCCGAGATGAAGGGCGCGGCTGCCGCCGTGAGCGCCAGCGTCTTGGCGAAGCGCGCGCGGTAGATTGCGGCCAAGCGCTCGAAATCGGCGCGCCGCGCAGCCACCACCTCCTCCGGCGCGCCGTCCACGTTGAAGAAGCGCTCACCGCCGTAATGGTAGGACGGCACGAGTGCCGCGACGCGCCGGGCGATGCGCGAATGCCCGCCGAGCGAGGCGTGCTTCGCGCGCGAAAGCTCCATGCGCGACTTGAGGCTCGGCGCCGATGCGGCAAGCACCAGCGCGCCAAGGGCAACGGACGCCGCCAGGAAATCAGGTTCCATGGCGGAACCCCTTACGCGATGAGTTTTACAAAGACATGACAGAAGCGCCCGCGCTCGCAAAAATTTCGCTCGCCGAGGAAGTGAACTTCCTCCTTTCGAATCGCATTCCGCGCCGGCTTGCGACCCGGATCTTCGGCCGGCTCAGCCGCATCGAGAGCCCGGTGCTGGCGCGCGCGCAGATCGCCGTCGTGGCGCCTGTTCGCCGATCTCGATTTGAGCGACGCGGCGGAAGAGCAATTCCGGAGCCTCCATGCCTGTTTCACGCGCAAGCTCAAGCCCGGCGCGCGGCCGGTCGATCCCGACCCGCGCGTGCTGACAAGCCCGTGCGACGCCATCGTCGGCGCTTGCGGCCGCATCGATGATGGCACGCTCATCCAGGCGAAGGGCTTGACCTACACGCTCGCCGAACTTGTGCGCGAGCCGCGTCTGGCGCGGCGCTATGTCGATGGCCTGTTCGTCACGCTCCGCCTCACCGCGAGCATGTATCACCGCTTCCACGCGCCCTGCGACTGCGCCGTCGCGAGCGTCGCGCGCATTTCCGGCGACACCTGGAACGTCAATCCCATCGCGGTGAAGCGCATCGAGAAGCTCTTCTGCCGCAACGAGCGCGCGGTCGTGCAATGTGCGTTGCGCGGATCGGGCGCGGTCGTGACGCTCGTGCCGGTCGCGGCGATCCTGGTCGCCGGCATCCGCCTCCATCCCCGCGATTCCTATGCCAAGGGCGAGGAGATGGGCTGGTTCGAGCACGGCTCGACCATCATCGTGCTCGCGCCTGCGGGCTTCGCGCTGTGCGATGACGTGCGCCAAGGCGCCACGATCCGCATGGGCCGCGCGCTGCTGCGGCTGCCCTAGATGCGCATCCTCATCGCCACGGACGCCTGGCACCCGCAGGTGAACGGCGTGGTGCGCAGCCTCCAATCGCTCGCGGCCGAGGCGCGCCGCCTCGGCACGGACATCGAATTCCTGACGCCCGAGGGATTTCCCCTCCTTCGCGCTGCCGACTTATGCGAGCGTTCGCCTGGCCGTGCCGACGGCTCGCGAGATCGCGCGCCGGATCGAGCGGGCCGTCGCCCGATTGTCTCCACATCGCGACCGAAGGTCCGATCGGCATTTTCGCGCGGCGCTATTGCGTCCGGCGCGGCCTTGCGTTTACGACGAGCTTCATGACGCGCTTTCCCGAATATATCTCGGCGCGCATCCCCATCCCCGAAGCCTGGAGCTACGCGGTCCTGCGCAATTTCCACGGCGCGGCACAAGCGACCATGATCTCGACCCAGTCGTTGCGCGACGAGCTCGCGCGCCGCGGCTTCCAAAACCTCGCGATGTGGACGCGCGGCGTCGATACCGAGCTCTTCACGCCCGCGCGCGTCGCGGCGCTCGACCTGCCGCGCCCGATCTTCCTCAGCGTCGGGCGCGTCGCGGTCGAGAAGAACCTGCCCTCGTTCCTGGCACTCGACCTGCCCGGCTCCAAAGTGGTGATCGGCGACGGGCCGCAGCGGGCGGAGCTCGAGCGCCGCTTCCCGCGCGCGCGCTTCCTCGGCACGATGGAGGGCGAGACTTTGGCCGCGCATATCGCGGCGGCCGACGTGTTCGTGTTCCCGAGCCGCACCGACACGTTCGGCGTCGTGCAGCTCGAAGCGCTCGCCTGCGGCGTGCCGGTCGCGGCTTATCCGGTGATGGGGCCGAAGGACGTGATCGACGGACATCCGGTCGGCATTCTGGATGAAGACCTTGGCGCCGCGTGCATCAAGGCGCTCGGCATCTCGCGCGCCGCGTGCCGCGAATTCGCGCTCGCGCGCTCGTGGCAGAAAAGCGCCGCGCAGTTCATCGCCAACTGCCGGCCGCTTATCGCTCAGCCGGGCGCCAGCGCGGGATAATCGATATAGCCCTTGGGGCCGCCGTCGTAGAAGGTCGCGTGATCGGGCGTGTTGAGCGCGGCCGCGCGGCGCAGGCGCTCGGGCAGATCGGGATTGGCGATGGCGAGCGCCGCGAACGACACGGCATCGGCCGCGCCCGAGGCGAGCGTGCGCTCGGCGCTTTCGAGCGTGTAGCCGCCATTGACGAAGACCGGCCCGCCGAACGCGCGGCGCAGCTCCGGCGCAAGGCGGCGCATGCCCTCGGGCGGCGATTGCGCCAGGCCCGGATGGTCCGCCTCGATGATGTGGAGATAGGCGATCCCCATTTCCCTGAGCGCCGCCGCGACATGAAGAAAGAGCGCCGGCGCATCGGAATCGCCGATGCCGTCCGTGCGGAAATGCGGCGAGATGCGCACGCCGACGCGGTCCCGTCCCACTTCTGCGATCACCGCCGCGACGATCTCGACCAGAAGCCGCACGCGGTTGGCGATGCTGCCGCCATAGCGGTCGGTGCGCTTGTTGGTGGCATCGCACAGGAACTGCATGATGAGGTAGCCGTTGGCGCCGTGAAGCTCGATCCCGTCCATGCCGGCGTCGCGCGCGTTCTTCGCGGCCTGGCGGAATTGCGCCACCACTCCCGCGATCTCGTCCGTCGCGAGCGGGCGCGGCGTCGCGAAATCGACCGGGCCATTGGCGCCGTTCAGCTGTCCCTTGGCCGGCACCGCCGAGGCCGAGACCGGCGTTTCGCCCGGCGGCATGCGCGAGGGATCGGATTTGCGGCCGAGATGATAAAGCTGCTGGAACATCACCGCGCCCGTCGCGTGCACGGCGGCGGCGACGCGCCTCCACCCTTCGGCTTGGGCGGCGCGAAAGATCGCGGCGGCGCCGGGGCGGCCGACGCTCACGGGCGACACGCTCGAGGCTTCCGAGATGAGGAGGCCCATCGTCGCGCGCTGCACATAATACTGACACATGATGTCGGTCGGCACGCGCTCGGCATCGTTCCTCGCGCGCTGCATCGGCGCCAACACGATGCGGTTCTTGAGCTCGAACGGGCCGATGCGAAGGGGCGTAAGAAGCAGGCTCATGGCGCCCCCGCCGCGCTCATGTCCGCACGCCGCCGCTTGGTCGCCGCGAGATCGGGCGCCAATGTCTCGCGATCGAGCACCACGCCGTAAAGCGCCTCCGCCTGCTCGACGCTGACATAGCCCTGGCGCACGTCCTCCTGCACTTTCTCGACCGGGCGCTGCCACGGCGGGCCATAGCCGCCGCCGCCGCCCGAGCGGGTGCGATAGGCGTCGCCCGGCTTCAGATCGACATAGGAGACCTTGGCGTTGGGGTAATCCGCCTTCCACACGCCGTTGCGCTTGACCGCGATCTCGTTGCCGCTGGCCTCCAACCCGCCGTCGAGCCCCCACGGCTTGCAATGGACGCGGTCGATGCGGCTGTTGTAGACGACCGGCGCGAGCACGCGCACGAGCCGCTCGACGCCGAGCCCGCCGCGATTGCGCCCGGCGCCGCCCGAATCCGGCACCAGCGCATGGCGCTCGACCACCACCGGGATCTTGGTCTCGACCTGCTCGCACGGCGCGTTGTGCGTGTCGCCGTCATTGAGGCAGACGGTGGCGGAAACGCCGTCCTCGCTGCGCTTGGCGCCCCAGCCGCCGCCCAAGGGCCCGAACCCGCCGATGAAGAATTCGCGCTTCCTCGGATCGATGCCGTGGATGTTGGCGCTCAACAGATCGGCGTGGTGGCCGGCGATGACGCGGTCGGGAATGGCCGGCTGCAGCGCCTTGAACACCGTGTCGATGATGGTCATCGGAAAGGTCATCCATTGCCGCATCGGCGCGGGGCGCGTGGCGCTGACGACGCGGCCGGGCGGCACGATCGATGTGAGGCTGCGGAACGAGCCGTCGTTGATCGGATAATCGCGCGGCGAGGTCACGCATTTGTAGGCGACCTGGGTGCAGCCGAGCCCGGTCGTGGCGCCCGAATTGAAGAAGCCGCGCACCTGCGCCGACACGTCGGTAAGGTCGATGGTCATCTCGTCTGCCGCGACCGTCACCTTGACGCGGATCGGCACGCGCTTGCCGATATCGATGCCGTCATCGTCCATGTAGGATTCGGCCTCGTAGGTACCTTCGGGGATGGTGCGCGTGCGCGCGCGCGCCTTCGTCTCGGAATGATCCATGATGGCGGCGATGGCGGCCGCCACTTCCTCGCGCCCATAGCGCTCGATCAGCTCGAGGAAGCGGCGCTCGCCGGTCTTCACCGCCGTGACTTGCGCGCGCAGATCGCCCAAGGCGCGCGTCGGGATGCGCACATTGATGCGGATGATGTCGACCAGATCCTGGTTGATCTTGCCGGCCTTGTAGAGCTTCAGATACGGCACCTGGAGCCCCTCGGAATAAATGTCGGTGGTGATGCCGCCCAGCGTGCCGCCGATATCGATCCAATGCGCCATGCAGCAGGCAAATCCCACGAGCGTCTTCTTGTGGAAGATCGGCAAGGTCAGGGTGATGTGATAGAGATGGCTGCCGGTCGTATAGGCGTCGTTGGTGATGAGGATGTCGCCCGGCTCGATCCCGTCCGGCCCGAAATGCTTAAGCTCCGCCTTGATCGTCTCGGCCATGCCGCGGATGAAGGTCGGCAGCCCGATGCCGATCGACACGGTCTCGCCCTTGGGCGTGAAAAGCCCGGTGGTGAAATCCAGCGCCTCGTAGATGATCATGTTGTAGGCGGTGCGCATGAGGTTCGTCTTCATCTCCTCGGTCACGGCGATGACGCCGTTGCGCACGATCTCGGTCACGACCGGATCGGCCCCGCGCCGGGAAGATTTAAAAGGCGGACTCATTTACGCTGTCTCCTCGAGGACGCGGCGCACGAACGGCTGCGAGTATAGCGCACAGCATAACAAAATCCGGCGTTTGGCGGCGAGGGCCGCGCCCGCTTGCGCTCGGGCGCGCGCCGGTCTTGGATAGACGGGGATTAGCCAGGGAGGCGTTCGTGAAGGTCGATACCGTCAACTATTCCGTGTCCGGACTCACTTGCCAGGGCCAACTCGTCTATGAGGAAACCCGCACCATCCGCCCGCTTCTGCTGATGGCGCCCAACTGGCTCGGCATCGTTCCGGGCGCGACCGAGGTCGCGCGCCAGCTCGCCGGCGACCGCTACATCGTCTTCGTCGCCGACATGTATGGCGAGGGCAAGAAGCCGACCGGCAAGGAAAATCCGATGGAGTTCCTGGCCCCGCTCGCGAAGGACGCGGCCGAGACGCGGCGCCGCATCGTCGCCGCGTGCGACACGATGGTGAAGGAGACCGAGAAGCGCGACATCGGCGATAGGCGCAAGCGCGCGGCGATCGGCTTTTGCTTCGGCGGCGCCAACGTCCTCGACTTGGCGCGCGCCGGGGCCGATGTTGCGGCGATCGTGTCGATGCACGGCTCGCTCGCGACGCCGCTGCCGGCGAAGAAGGGCGACGTCAAGGCCGCGGTGCTGGTGGTGCACGGCGCGGCCGACCCGATCGCGCCGAAGGCCGAGCGCGACGCGCTCGAGGCCGAGCTCGACGCCGCCGGCGCGCGCTGGGCCATGCTCAACTGGGGCGGCGTCGTGCACGCCTTCACCGATCCGCATGCGAACCGCCCCGGCGCCGCCGTCTATCACGAGCCGACGACGCGCCACGGCTATACGCTCGCCCACGATTCATCGCCGACGCCTTCGC
>CAWDPP010000026.1:0-21051 GCA_963804235.1 uncultured Alphaproteobacteria bacterium | reverse complement strand
CGGATCGAGTCGGTTCAGGGCTACATCCGCCGCAGCTTTTACGCCGGCCGGGACTTCGCCTCGATCGAGCAGATGATCTCAGAGGCGAGGCGCTGGTGCGTGGAGGTGGCAGGGCGGAGGACCCCGAGAGCCTTGGAGGGTCGCACCCCTGCCGAGGTCTTCTCTTCTGAAGAGGCCGGGGCCCTCCTGGCCCTGCCCGGGATGTGCCCTTCGAGCTTGCCAGATGGTCGAACCTGCCCAAGGTGGCGCCCGACGCGCATGTGAAGGTGGGGAGGACCTCTACTCGGTCCCGTTCCGGCTCATCGGCCAGCGCCTCGATGCCCGGGAGACAACAGAGATGGTCCGGCTGTACCTGAACGGCGAGCTCGTTAAGACCCACGCCTTCCAAGCCCGGGGACGCAAGACCGACTGGGCGGACCTGCCCGCCGAGCGGGCGGCGTTTTTCATGCGCACGCCGGTGTGGTGCCGGGCCCAGGAGTGCAGTCGGCCCGGCCTCGACGTCCTTGTCGGCGAGCTCTTGGCAGTGAACGCCCTCTACAGGCTCCGCCAGGCCCAGGGTGTGCTGTCGCTCGGCGAGAAGTACGGCGATCGGCGCCTGGAGGCCGCCTGTGCCAAGGCGCTTTCTGCCGGCGACCCTTCCTACAAGACGGTGAAGGGCATCTTGGTCGCCGGCAGAGAGAACGAGGCCGTCCAGGCCGTGCTTCCTGGCCTCGAGGTCCCCGCCTTCTTGCACGGGCCACAAGCCTTCACCGGAAAGGAGGAGCGATGAGCGGCCAGGCACCGGCGACCTCGCTTGGCCCGGCCGCTTCGCTCTTTGCGGCTCACCGGGATGCTCGAGACCTTGAAGACGCGCCTCACAGAGGCGAGATCAGGCCGGCTCGGCCACGCCGAGTTCCTCCAGGTCCTTTTGGAGGACGAGATAGCCCGGCGGGAGGCATCAGGCGTGCCAGCGCAGGTTGAAGGCGGCGCGCTTTCCGACAGAGGCGACCTTGGAGGAGGCTTTCGACTTCTCCTACAACGCCAAACTGCCCCAGGCCCAGATCCGCGACCTTGCCCGGCTCGAGTTCGTCGAGGCCGGGGAGGGGCTCATCTGCTACGGCCCGGTCGGCGTCGGCAAGAGCCACGTCGCTTGCGCATTGGGTCATCTCGCCTGCAGGCGGGGCCACGACGTCCTGTTCACCACCGCCAGCAGGCTGCTCGCCGAACTGGCGGGCGGCCATGCCGATCGGAGCTTCGAGGCTCGCTTGAAGAAGCTTTCGAAGGTCGAGCTCTTGATAGTTGACGACTTTGCCATGAGAGAGCTCACCGCCGCCCAGGCGGACGACTTCTGTAACTTGTCTCCGAACGCATCGGCCGGCCCGGCCGCTCGCTCGTGCTGACCTCCAACAGGGCGCCGTCGAGGGACTGGTATCAGCTGTTCCCGAACCAGTCGTCGGCGAGTCGACGCTGGACAGATTGATCAACACCAGCCACCACCTCTTGATGGAGGGGAGGAGCTACCGGCCCAACCGCCGGCCGGCTGCGAGAGTCGGCTGACCGCGGTGACAACTGCCACGCCCGCCCGCCGGCATCAATGGCCGCTGCGGGACGCCGCCACGGCGACGGACGGCTGCGCCGCCGGCTCGGCACACCTCGCCTTCGTCACCGGGCTCCGTGTCCTCGCTGGGCTGCGCCCTCCGTTGACACCCCTCAGGCGGGCGTGGCATATCGCACCCAGGAGGGCGACGGGGGTCGCCCTCGACGAGACGAGGAAGGAGGTGACGCGCTGAGAGAACATCACCGGACCGGTTGGTGGAATTACGTGATCGACCCCCTGGGGAAATACGTGATCGTTCGCACCGTCGGGGACGCGAGGTCGTCCCCGCTGCGAGACATGCAGATCGCGGCTCAAGGCCGTTAACGGTCAGCAAGCCGGGACGTGTCACCAGTGCGGCACCCGCCAAAGCTGGGCGAGCTAGGGAGGCGGCTATGGAAATCAGGTGCGCCGGGTGTGGTTGTGTCGTCGACCGGCGCGTTCGTGTTGTCCTCTGCGGCGATCCGAAGTGTTGCTGCAGGACCTTCCAAGTTCGCGGGGACGACAAGGATCAGGAACAAGCGATCGGTCGCTTCACGTAGTCAAGTACCCGTAGCCTCGCCGGCGATTTCGTCGCCTCTAGCACGCTCTGCAACAGGGGAATTCAGGCAGGTGAGGACCGCCAATCTCCGAGTGCAGCTCGCTCGTCCTCGGCTTGGTGCCCGGCGACGTGGCCAGCTTTATCATCACGCTTCTTGCAACGCAGTCTCCAAGAGCTGCCCAGCGCCGTAGCGACTGGGGATGCTCACCGGTGTACTCAACGTCTACGCTCTGGCCGCAAATCGCGACTCGGGTCCTTCATCCCCAGATCGAGATCTATGAGGTGCCACTTGACTAGCTCCTTATCGGATCTAGGCAATATCGTGCGTGTCTGCGCGCGGATCGCATAGTTGGGCATTTCGTGACCTCCGTCGCCGTCCGGCCACCGCGCCCGGAGCCAGGCTTCTTCTCGAATGTCTTTCCAGGCGAGCGGAGCGGTTCCTTCTTTGCACCGCTTGCACGTCTCTTTCGCTAGCTCGGGTTGATTCACTTCGCAACCAGCCAGTCCTTCCAATCATCACGCCCTGGAGGACTTCAACTTGAAGTCTCGAGCCTAAGAGCTGTTCCTCACCGGCAGATCGCACGGCGTCGTCGCGGTACTATGAGACGTCGCCAGCGAAGCGCCGTTGGTGACCTTGACCGCATGGATCCTCTTGGACTCGGGATCGGGGTAGTCACCCTCGCCCGCCCTGTGCAGGCCCTCGTACCGCTCGAGGGCGAAGGTCCTAGCCACGCAATAGCCGTTAACTATACGAGGCTCGCTCCCATCCTTGAGACTAGACCTCAGGTACCGGTTGGTCACAGATTGGTCACAGACTGGGTAATTCGACCGCAACCAAGCGAGGCAACGGGATAGAGAAGCGTGGAATCGTCACGAGCCACGACGACGCACCGCCACGATGAGGCGGTGGACCCATCTCGTCGCAGACAGACTGTCCGCCGTCTTTCTCGGCAACTCAGAGGGGACCCGAAGCGATGGATCGAGATATGAGCCCGGCGGCTGCATTCGGCCCTTGGAGTCCTGCCACCAGCCAGCGGGCTTCTGCACGTATCTGGTCACCGGTGGCCTCCTCCGCTTCGCTTGGGGACGTTTGTGTCGACCAGGATCTCCAGCACCTCACCGATCGTCCGTTCGCCGGCCTATGGGTTCTCCGCAGCGGCAGGTGGGCTTGGATCTGGTAGCGGTTGCGACGGCCGTCCTTGTCCTTGACCACGTAGCCGGCTGAGGTCAGGTCGTCGACAATGCCGTAGGCACTGCGCTCGGTGATGCCCACCATCGTGGCGATGTCGCGCAAGCGCACGCCGGGGTCATGCGCGATGCATACCAGGACCCGGGCATGCTTGGTCAGAAAGCTCCACTTTTCCATCGCCGCAAGTCTAGCTCATATTTTCTAGAAGTGACTTGCTAGTTACAGATAACTAGAGTATGGTGAGTCGCAGACATCGAGACCCGCCTGTCGCCGACACCCGAGTTGCTCGAGAGTCAGCGAAAGGACGCAGCCATGTTGGCGCGATTCGAGCCATTCCGACCCCTCGACCAGATCACTGAGCAACTGCTCAGCGAACGCCGTGCTTGGCAGATCCCCGTGGACGCGTACCGTCGGGGCAACGAGTTCAAGGTGCTGCTCGACCTACCGGGCACCGATCCGGGCTCCATCGAGCTGACCGTCGAGAAGGATGTCCTCACCGTGCGGGCGAAGCGCACCTGGACTCAAGCCGAGGACGATCAGATCCAGATGGCAGAGCGGGGCCAAGGTGACTTCAGCCGCCAGCTGTTCCTCGGCGAGGGCCTCGATCGTGACAAGATCACGGCCTCCTACGAAAACGGCGTGCTCATCGTCACCATCCCCGTGATCGAGCAGGCCAAGCCCCGCAAGGTCGAGATCGACTACGCAGGAGTCGGCGCGCCGTCGAGCCAGTTCGTCGAGGCAGTCTTGGCTCGACGCTTGAGGAAAGCGGCCCTAGTTCAATAAGAGCGGCTCCGCCCTCCCCGGAGCCGCTCTTGTTGGTGGTTCGTCCGTCAACGTCGACCACGAGACGACTCCTCGGGTCGTATCCGGGGCAGACTCGCCTGCGAGTCGTCTGTCCAGAGTTCGCTCACGATCCGACCCAGTACCCAGTTCTCGGCCCGCGCACAGGAGGTAGCTGATTGCCTTGTCGCCTCGAATCACAGTGTCGGGTTATCGTCGGGCCGCGTCTTTAACCAGTCGATGGGTCAGTTCGTGGCTATCCTGCGCGGTATTCCGCTCTGGGAGACGGTTTCAGCGGCAGCATCGCATCGTCCTTGAAGGCGGGCGAGCTCAGCGTGAAGTGGCCTCCCTCTGCCGCGCTGACCGCGCCAGACACGAGAACCGCGGCAAGAACGCCGATCGTCCATTCCTTCGTCATGCGCGCCTTCGCCCGATGGGACAGGGAGGGTCAATCTATGCCAACCGCCGCGCGAGCGCGAGGGTGCCCGAGCCGCGACGAATCGCCGGGACGACTCGCTGTAACACCGCCGTAACGCGACAGGAGACACGCGCCGCCGCGCGCAAAACACAAGCGCGCGCCCGCGTCGCACGCCCGTTTCACACAACTGCAACCGTCCGCGACTAGCTTCTCGCCGCGACACTGAAAGGCGCGCGCCACATTCGGCGCAGGCGGCTACGGCAAGGGCGCATGACGGCAGAGCTCGACACCATCGGCGTCCGCAATGCCTATACGCGCTGGGCTCCCGTCTACGATCTCGTGTTCGGCGCGATCTTCGCGCCGGGGCGGCGTGCGGCGATCGCCGCGGCCGAGGAGGTCGGCGGCCGCATCCTCGAGGTCGGCGTCGGCACCGGCATCTCGCTGCCCGGCTATTCGCCACTGAGCCGCATCGTCGGCATCGATCTCTCCGAGGGGATGTTGCGGAAGGCGCGCGCGCGCATCGCGCGCCACGGCCTCGATAACGTCGAGCGGCTCGAAGTGATGGATGCCGAGCATCTGTCGTTCCCGGACGCCGCGTTCGACGTGGTCGTGGCGCAGTACGTCGTTTCGGCCGTGCCCAACCCGGAAGCGGCGCTCGACGAGTTCGCGCGCACGCTGCGCCCCGGCGGCGAGATCGTCATCCTGAGCCGCATCGGCGCGGAAAGCGGTGCGCGCCGCGTGGTCGAGCGCCTCTTGCAGCCGATCGTCCGCCGGCTCGGCTGGCGCACCGAGTTTCCGTGGCAGCGCTTCGCCCGCTGGACCGAACGGCGGCCCGAAATGCGCCTCCTCGAGCGCCGCGCCATGCCGCCGTTCGGTCATTTCTCCCTCGTCCGGTTCCGGAAATCGCATCCCCCCTCATAAAGCGAGAAGCCTCATGCACGGTTTCATGGAAGTGCTGAAAATCCAGCGGTGGGACGACCATCGCTACTACCATCACAGCCTCGTCAACCAGTCGCTCCATCTCGTGAGCGCGACGAGCTTCCTCATCGCCTATGCCGTGCTGTTCTGGGACCCGGCGGCGGCCGCGCTCATCGCCTGGATCGTCGCCATGACGAGCCGCCAGTGCGGCCATTTCTTCTTCGAGCCCAAGGGCTATGACGCGGTCAACCAGGCGACGCACGAATACAAGGAAGAGATCAAGGTCGGCTACAATTTGAAGCGCAAGGTCGTGCTGCTCGCGATTTGGGCGCTGTCGCCGGTCGTGCTTTATTTCGAGCCGACGCTCTTCGGCCTGTTGCGCGGGCGCGCCGAGGCGGGTTTCGCCGGCTTCGTGCGCCAGGTCGGCCAGCTCTGGCTCTGCATCGGCTTCGCCGGTCTCATCTTCCGCACGGTGCAGCTCTTCTTCGTGCGCGACGTAAAGACGGGCCTGGTGTGGGCGACGAAAATCATCACTGACCCGTTCCACGACATCAAGCTCTACCACGCAGCGCCGCTCGACCTGCTGCATCGCTGGCTCGATGACGACGGCGACGAGATGGAAGAGGCGGCGCTCGAAGGGCGCGGCTAGGCGGGGTCCCGGCCGGCGCCGCCGAAGCGATGCGCCATCATCTCGCGCAGGATGCGGCGCTTGATGCCGGTGTTGCTGGCGCCGGCGCTCTGCCACCACCAGCCGGCGTGCCGCATCGCTGCGCCGGCGGCGACGAAGCGCTCGGCCACCGCCGCGAAATCGTCCTCGGTGTAATCGAGGCTGAAGATGAGCCGCCCGCTGCCGACCCAGGACAGCGCCAGCCCCTCGGCGCGCAGGTAATACTGGAACATCCAGTTATAGGGCGACGGCGCGGTATAGGAGACGGTCCAGATCGACGACAGGTTCGCCACCCGCACCGGCACGCTTGCTTCCGCGAGGCGCCGGTTGAGATTTTCCGCGCGCCGGTTCCAGGTCTCGTCGAGCCCGTCATAGAGCGCGCGGATTTCGGGCGCCTCGAGGCGGCGCAGGAATTCGTTCATCGCCGCCATGACGTACGGGTGCGAATTGAACGTGCCGCGCGCGAAGCAGATGTCGGCGGGCCGGTCCTCGCGGAAGCGCTTCATCAAATGCTTCCGGCCGGCGACGACGCCGACCGGCAGGCCGCCGCCGAGGCTCTTGCCGTACGTCACGAGATCGGCTGCGACGCCGAAATAGTCCTGGGCGCCGCCCAAGGCGAGCCGGAAGCCCACGAACACCTCGTCGAAGATGAGGACGATGCCGCGCTCGGTGCACACATCGCGCAGCCGGTTCAGCCAAGCGGAATAAGCCGCGCGATCGAAATGCGCCGAACGGGCGCTATCGACCAGCGTCGAATCGGTGGGCGGCGCGCCGTTCGGATGAAGCGCCTGGAGCGGGTTAACGAGCACGCAGGCGATGTCGCCGCGGCGCTGCAACACGCGCAGCGAATCCTCGGACATTTCCTTCAACGTATAGGTCTCGCGCGCGGGAACCGGGTTGCCGACGCCCGGCTGCACGTCGCCCCACCAGCCGTGATAGGCGCCGCAGAAGCGCACGAGGTGCGAGCGCCGCGTGTGATAGCGCGCGAGCCGCACCGCCTGCATCACCGCTTCCGTGCCCGACATGTGGAACGACACCTCGTCCATGCCGGACAGCCGCGCGATGCGGGCGGCGTTGTCGGCGACGACGGGATGATAGGCGCCGAGCACCGGGCCCAAGCCGCGCGCGCGCTCGACCGCGCGCTCGATGCAGTCCTTGTAGAAATCGCTGCCGAACAGATTGACGCCGTAAGAGCCGGTCAGATCGTAGAAGCTGTTGCCGTCGAGATCGGTGACGGTGACGCCCGCGGACGATTGGACGAACGCGCCCACGGGCAGATGCCGGCGCGCGAACCGGCTGAATTGGAACGGCACGCGATAGGCTTGCGTGAATTGCAGGTCGGAGATGACGGGCGCGGCTGCCGCGGTGAGCGCCAGCGTCTTGGCGAAGCGCGCGCGGTAGAGCGCGGCGAGTCGCTCGAAGTCGGCGCGCCGCTCGGCGACGATATCCTCGGGCGCGCCATCGACGGTGAAGAAGCGCGCGCCGCCGTAATGGTAGGACGGCACCAGCGCCGCGACGCGCCGGGCGATGCGCGAATGCCCGCCGAGCGAGGCGTGCTTCGCGCGCGAAAGCTCCACGCGCGACTTGAGGCTCGGCGCCGATGCGGCAAGCACCAGCGCGCCAAAGGCAACGGACGCCGCCAGGAAATCAGGTTCCATGGCGGAACCCCTTACGCGATGAGTTTTACAAAGACATGACAGAAGCGCCCGCACTCGCAAAAATTTCGCTTGCCGAGGAAGTGAACTTCCTCCTTTCGAATCGCATCCCGCGCCGGCTCGCGACCCGCATCTTCGGCCGGATGAGCCGCATCGAGAGCCCGTTTCTGGCCCGCGCATCGATTGCCGCGTGGCGGCTTTTCGCCGATCTCGACTTGAGCGACGCGGCGGAAGAGCGATTCCCGAGCCTCCACGCCTGCTTCACGCGCAAGCTCAAGCCGGGCGCGCGCCCGGTCGATCCCGACCCGGGCGTGCTGACAAGCCCGTGCGACGCGATCGTCGGCGCCAACGGCCGCATCGATGACGGCACGCTCATCCAGGCGAAGGGCTTGACCTACACGCTCGCCGAGCTTGTGCGCGAGCCGCGTCTTGCGCGGCGCTACATCGACGGGCTCTTCGTCACGCTCCGCCTCACCGCGAGCATGTATCACCGTTTCCACGCGCCCTGCGACTGCGCCGTCGCGAGCGTCGCGCGCATTTCCGGCGACACGTGGAACGTCAATCCCATCGCGGTGAGGCGCATCGAGAAGCTGTTCTGCCGCAACGAGCGCGCAATCATCGAGTGTGCGCTGCGTGAGACCGGCGCGGTGATAACGCTGGTGCCGGTCGCGGCGATCCTGGTCGCGGGCATCCGCCTCCACGCGCGCGATGCCTACGGCAAGGGCGAGGAGATGGGCTGGTTCGAGCATGGCTCGACCATCATCGTGCTCGCGCCCAAGGGTTTTGCGCTGTGCGAGCCTGTGCGGGACGGCGCCACGATCCGCATGGGCTGCCCGCTGCTGCGGCTGCCGTGATGCGCATCCTCGTCGCCACCGACGCCTGGCACCCGCAAGTGAACGGCGTCGTGCGCAGCCTCCAATCGCTTGCGGCCGAGGCGCGCCGCCTCGGCACGGAGATCGAGTTCCTGACGCCCGAGGGTTTCCCGTCCTTCGCGCTGCCGACTTATGCGAGCGTTCGCCTGGCCGTGCCGACGGGCCGCGAGATCGCGCGCCGGATCGAGCGCGCCGCGCCCGATTGCCTCCACATCGCAACCGAAGGCCCGATCGGCATTTTCGCGCGGCGCTATTGCGTGAAGCACGGCCTGGCGTTCACGACGAGCTTCATGACGCGCTTTCCGGAATATATTTCCGCGCGCGCCCCTATTCCCGAATCTTGGAGCTATGCGGTGCTGCGCCGCTTCCACGGAGCGGCCAAGATGACGATGATCTCGACCCAGTCTTTGCGCGATGAGCTCGCGCGCCGCGGCTTCCGGAACCTCGCGATGTGGACGCGCGGTGTCGACACCGAGCTCTTCACGCCCGCACGCGTCGCGACGCTCGGCCTGCCGCGCCCCATCTTCGTCAGCGTCGGGCGCGTCGCGGTCGAAAAGAACCTGCCGTCGTTCCTGGGCCTCGACCTGCCCGGATCCAAAATGGTGATCGGCGACGGGCCGCAGCGGGCCGAGCTCGAGCGCCGCTTCCCGCGCGCGCACTTCCTCGGCACGATGGAGGGCGAGACTTTGGCGGCGCACATCGCGGCCGCCGACGTGTTCGTGTTTCCGAGCCGCACCGACACGTTCGGCGTCGTGCAGCTCGAAGCGCTCGCCTGCGGCGTGCCGGTCGCGGCTTATCCGGTGATGGGGCCGAAGGATGTGATCGACGGCAATCCCGTCGGCATTCTCGACGAGGACTTAGGGCGCGCCTGCATCAAGGCGCTCGAAATCTCGCGCGCCGCGTGCCGCGAATTCGCCTTGACGCGCTCGTGGCAGAAAAGTGCCGCGCAGTTCATCGCCAACTGCCGCCCGCTTATCGCTCAGCCGGGCGTCAGTGCGGGATAGTCGATATAGCCCTTGGGGCCGCCGTCGTAGAAGGTGGCGTGATCGGGCTTGTTGAGCGCGGCCGCGCGGCGCAGACGCTCGGGCAGATCGGGGTTGGCGATGGCGAGCGCCGCGAACGACACGGCATCGGCCGCGCCCGAAGCGAGCGTGCGCTCGGCGCTTTCGAGCGTGTAGCCGCCATTGACGAAGACCGGCCCGCCGAAGGCGCGGCGCAATTCCGGCGCAAGGCGGCGCATGCCCTCGGGCGGCGATTGCGCCAGGCCCGGATGGTCCGCCTCGATGATATGGAGATAGGCGATCCCCATTTCCCTGAGCGCCGCCGCGACGTGGAGGAAGAGCGCCGGCGTATCGGAATCGCCGATCCCGTCGGTGCGGAAATGCGGCGAGATGCGCACGCCGACGCGCTCTCTTCCGACCTCGCCGATCACCGCTGCGACGATCTCGACGAGAAGCCGCACGCGGTTGGCGATGCTGCCGCCGTAGCGGTCCGTGCGCTTGTTGGTCGCATCGCACAGGAACTGCATGATGAGGTAGCCGTTGGCGCCGTGAATCTCGATCCCGTCCATGCCGGCGTCGCGCGCGTTCTTCGCGGCCTGGCGGAACTGCGCCACCACTCCCGCGATCTCGTCTGTCGCAAGCGGGCGCGGCGTCGCGAAATCGACCGGGCCATTGGCGCCGTTCACTTGTCCCTTGGCCTGCACCGGCGAGGCCGAGACCGGCGTCTCGCCCGGCGGCATGCGCGAGGGATCGGATTTGCGGCCGACGTGATAGAGCTGCTGGAACATGACGGCGCCGTGCGCGTGGACGGCGGCGGCGACGCGCTTCCAGCCTTCCGCTTGCGCGGCGCGAAAGATCGCGGCGGCGCCGGGGCGGCCGACGCTCACCGGCGACACGCTCGAGGCCTCGGAGATGAGGAGCCCCATCGTCGCGCGCTGCACGTAGTACTGACACATGAGGTCGGTCGGCACGCGCTCGGCATCGTTGCGCGCGCGCTGCATCGGCGCCATGACGATGCGGTTCTTGAGCTCGAACGGGCCGATGCGAAGGGGCGCGAGCAGCAGGCTCATGGCGCCCCCGCCGCGCTCATGTCCGCGCGCCGGCGCTCGGTCGCCGCGAGATCGGGCGCCAGGCTCTCGCGATCGAGCACCACGCCGTAAAGCGTCTCCGCCTGCTCGAGGCTGACATAGCCCTGGCGCACGTCCTCCTGCACTTTCTCGACCGGGCGCTGCCATGGCGGGCCATAGCCGCCGCCGCCGCCCGAGCGGGTGCGATAGGCGTCGCCGGGCTTCAGATCGACGTAGGAGACTTTCGCATTGAGATAATCGCCCTTCCACACGCCGTTGCGCTTCACCGCGATCTCGTTGCCGGTGGCGTCCATCCCGCCGTCGAGCCCCCACGGCTTGCAATGGACGCGGTCGATGCGGCTGTTGTAGACGACCGGCGCCAGCACGCGCACGAGCCGCTCGACGCCGAGCCCGCCGCGGTTGCGCCCGGCGCCGCCCGAATCCGGCACGAGTGCGTGGCGCTCGACCACCACCGGGATACTTGGTCTCGACCTGCTCGCACGGCGCGTTGTGCGTGTCGCCGTCGTTGAGGCACACGGTGGCGGAAACGCCGTCCTCGCTGCGCTTGGCGCCCCAGCCGCCGCCCAAGGGCCCGAACCCGCCGATGAAGAATTCGCGCTTCCTCGGATCGATGCCGTGGATGTTGGCGCTCAAGAGATCGGCGTGGTGGCCGGCGATGACGCGGTCGGGAATGGCCGGCTGCAGCGCCTTGAAGACGGTGTCGATGATGGTCATGGGAAAGGTCATCCATTGCCGCATCGGCGCGGGACGCGTGGCGCTGACGACGCGGCCGGGCGGCACGATCGAGTGCAGGCTGCGGAACGAGCCGTCGTTGATCGGATAGTCGCGCGGCGAGGTCACGCACTTGTAAGCCACCTGGGTGCAGCCGAGCCCGGTCGTGGCGCCCGAATTGAAGAATCCCCGCACCTGCGCCGAGACGTCGGTAAGGTCGATGGTCATCTCGTCCGCCGCCACCGTGACCTTGACGCGGATCGGCACGCGCTTGCCGACATCGATGCCGTCATCGTCCATGTAGGACTCGGCCTCGTACGTTCCCTCGGGGATGGTGCGCGTGCGCTCGCGCGCCTTCGTCTCGGAATGATCCATGATGGCGGCGATGGCGGCCGCGACCTCGTCGCGGCCATAGCGCTCGACCAGTTCGAGGAAGCGGCGCTCGCCGGTCTTCACCGCCGTCACCTGCGCGCGCAGATCGCCCAGGGCGCGCGTCGGGATGCGCACGTTGATGCGGATGATGTTGACCAAATCCTGGTTGATCTTGCCGGCCTTGTAGAGCTTCAGGTACGGCACCTGGAGCCCTTCGGAATAAATGTCAGTGGTGATGCCGCCCAGCGTGCCGCCGATATCGATCCAATGCGCCATGCAGCAGGCGAAGCCGACGAGCGTCTTCTTGTGGAAGATCGGCAGCGTCAGCGTGATGTGATAGAGGTGGCTGCCGGTCGTGTAGGCGTCGTTGGTGATGAGGATGTCGCCCGGCTCGATCCCGTCCGGCCCGAAATGCTTAAGCTCCGCCTTGATCGTCTCGGCCATGCCGCGGATGAAGGTCGGCAGCCCGATGCCGATCGACACGGTCTCGCCCTTCGGCGTGAAGAGCCCGGTGGTGAAGTCGAGCGCCTCGTAGATGATCATGTTGTAGGCGGTGCGCATGAGGTTCGTCTTCATCTCCTCGGTCACGGCGATGACGCCGTTGCGCACGATCTCGGTCACGACCGGATCGGCCCCGCGCCGGGAAGATTCAAAAGGCGGGCTCATATCGTCATCTCCTCAAGCGCGCAGCGCGGACGGCTGCGAGTATAGCGCACAGCATAACAAAATCCGGCTTGCGCCAGCGAGGGCCGCGCCTGACTTGCGCTCGGGCGCGCGCCGGTCTTGGATAGGCGGGATTAGCCAGGGAGGCATTCATGAAGGTCGATACCGTCAACTATTCCGTGTCCGGGCTCACTTGCCAGGGCCAGCTCGTCTATGAGGAAACCCGCACGATCCGCCCGCTCCTGCTGATGGCGCCCAACTGGCTCGGCATCGTTCCGGGCGCGACCGACGTCGCGCGCCAGCTCGCCGGCGACCGCTACATCGTCTTCGTCGCCGACATGTATGGCGAGGGCAAGAAGCCGACCGGCAAGGAAAACCCGATGGAGTTCCTGGCCCCGCTGGCGAAGGACGCGGCCGAGACGCGGCGCCGCATCGTCGCCGCGTTCGATGCGATGGTGAAGGAGACCGAGCAGCGCGACATCGGCGATAGGCGGAAGCGCGCGGCCATCGGCTTCTGCTTCGGCGGCGCCAACGTGTTGGACCTGGCGCGCGCCGGGGCCGATGTCGCGGCGGTCGTGTCGATGCACGGCTCGCTCGCGACGCCGATGCCGGCGAAGAAGGGCGAGGTCAAGGCCGCGGTGCTGGTGGTGCATGGCGCGGCCGATCCGATCGCGCCCAAGGCCGAGCGCGACGCGCTCGAGGCCGAGCTCGACGCCGCCGGCGCGCGCTGGGCCATGCTCAACTGGGGCGGCGTCGTGCACGCCTTCACCGATCCGCATGCGAACCGCCCCGGCGCCGCCGTCTATCACGAGCCGACGACGCGCCACGGCTATACGCTCGCGCACGCCTTCATCGCCGACGCCTTCGCCGGGAAGCTTTAAGGGACAAAGCGTCCTTCGACTTCGCCCGCTCGCTCCGCTCACGGGCTTCGCTCAGGATGAGGGGCTTTCTTTGGGCTTGACCCAACACTCCTCATCCTGAGCGGAGGCCCGAAGGGCCGTAGTCGAAGGACGCACTCGCTTTTGCCCTAATTCTTCGGCCGCTCCTCGCGCCAGAAGCCGAGCTTCTGCTGCGCGACGCGGTCGGAGAAGCTGAAGAGGGTGGCGTCCTCGTCGGCTTCGAGCCGGTACGGGACCCAGCACGGCACGGCGAAGATGTCGCGCGGCTTCCACGAGATCGCGCGCTCGTCGGCGCCCGCGCCGACGATGATGCGGCCCCTGCCCTCGATCGGCGAATAGACCGTGTTCTCGGTGCTGCGGTATGTCGCGCCGGAAAAACCCTTGGGCAGAAGCTGCAGGAAGGTCGAGATGGTCGGCATGGCGCTGCCGCCGCGCGTCGGGTCGATATATTCGAGCTTCAATCCCGCCGCCGGGTCCCACTCGGCGGTGCGGCGCAAGTCCTCGAGCGCCTCGCGCGAGCGCGCGTAAGGATACGAGAAGATCGGCGATTCCGGCTTCTCCCAGCTCTCGTTGACGGGCCGCATGTTGGCGCCGTAGCGCGCGCCGCTGTCGCCCGGCGGGCGCCGCTCGGGATGGCGGTCATCGCCGTAAGTGTCGAAGAACATCGGCCCGTAGAGGCCGAGCATCGGGATGTCGAGCCCGTCCATCCACACCACCGGCTCGGTCCCTTCGTGGCCGTGATCGTGCCACGTCATCGACGGCGTGATGATGAAGTCGCCGCGATGCATCATCGATTTCTCGCCGCTCACCGCGGTATAGGCGCCCTCGCCCTCGATGATGAAGCGCAGCGCCGAAGGCGAATGGCGGTGCGCGGGTGCCACCTCCCCGGGCAGGATGAGCTGCAAGCCGGCATAGAGCAATTCGAGAATGCGGTGCGAGCCGTCGAGCCCCGGATTTTCCAGCGTGAGCACGCGCCGGTTCGCCTCCTTCGCCGTGATGAGCGGGCCGCTCTCCATCAGCACCGGGCGCACGACATCGTCATAGTCCCAGAGATAGGGCTTCGCCTTGACGTGGTCCTTGGGCTCGGGCGGCACGAGCCGCGTCGTCCACAGCGGCGACAGGGGAAGCGCGCCGACGCGCCGGTAATAATCCTGGCGGGCGCCGTCCGTGCTGCTCATCTCGTTTCTCCTCACACCTTCTCCGGGTCGCGCGTGCGGTCGCGCTGCTCCTGCTCGGCGGTGGTGCGCAAGCCCGTCGTGGAGAGGTCGAACTTGTTGCCGTCGACATCGCGCGCGGCGTCCTCGACGAAGGGGCGGCCGGGCGGCGGGCGGACGGGCTCGCGCCCGCGCGCGGCGAGCCGGCGATAGACCTCCCCTTGCTCGCCCGCTTCGAGCGTGAAGCCGAAATGATTGAGGCCGCGCGGCGTCTTCGGGTCGTGCGGCTCTATGATCGCGATTTCCATGTAGCCGTCGCTGAGCCACACGGCGCGGCCGGTGCCGGGCACGGCCGGCGAATCCTGCGTGCGCTCGAGCCCGAACACATCGACATAGAATTGGGCGAGCCGGTCGGGATCGTCGGTATAGATCGCGAGATGGCGGATTTTGGCCATGGTCCTCTCCGGCGCTGGAACCCTCTCTTCTATCATGGTCTATACTCCCGGCGCCATGGAGCGCCAGACCGTCGTACAGCGCAACGCCCGCCTCGCCATCACGGCGGCGCTCGCGGCGCTCGCGCTATGGATCCTGTGGGACTTCATCCCGGCGCTGTTGTGGGCGACGATCTTCGCGGTCGCGACCTGGCCGCTTTATGCCCGCTTCACGCGCGTTGTGCCGTCGCGCCGGGAGGGGGTGCTGGCGCCGCTTTCCTTCACGCTCATCGTCGGTTTCGTCTTCCTCGTGCCGATTGCGTTGATGGCGATCGAGCTCGGCCGCGAGACCCTCTATGTCGCGCGCACGCTGCCCGATCTCGAGAAGACCGGCCTGCCGGTGCCGGCGTGGCTCGCCGACATTCCCCGGTTCGGCGCCGAAGCTACGCGCTGGTGGCGAACGAATCTCGCCGATCCGCGGGGCGCGCAGGCGCTGCTCGGCCGGCCTCGACCGCGGCTTGCTGATCAACTGGACGCGCACGTTGGGCCAGCAGCTCGCGCGCCGCTCGACCGTCCTCGTGTTCACGCTCCTGACGCTGTTCTTCCTCTACCGCGACGGCGCGCGGCTCGTGCGCGACCTCGAGGCGCTGGTCGAGCGCCTCGTCGGGCCCCAAGGCAAGCGCGTCGGCGTGCAGATGGTGCATGCGATCCGCGGCACGGTGAACGGCCTCGTTTTCGTCGGGCTCGGCGAGGGCGCGGTGCTGGCCGTCGCCTATTTCATGCTGGGACTGCCGCATGCGGCGCTGTTCGGAGGTGCCACCGCCATCCTCGCCATGATCCCGTTCGGCGCGCCGTTCATCTTCGGCCTCGGCGCGATCGTGCTGTTGTCGCAGGACGGGATGGTGCCGGCGATCGTGCTCCTGGGCATCGGCGCCGTCGTCGTGTTCGTCGCCGACCATTTCGTGCGGCCGGTGCTGATCGGCGGCTCGGCGAAGCTGCCGTTCCTGTGGGTGCTGCTCGGCATCCTGGGCGGCCTCGAGGGGTTCGGCCTGGTCGGCCTGTTCCTCGGGCCGGCGATCATGGCGGCGCTCCTGACGCTGTGGCGCGAGTGGGTCGTGGCCTCGCGCGAAACGCCGGTCGAAGCGGCCTAAAGCTTGTCGACGAATTCGTTGGTGTAGAGCGGCGAGGGGTCCTTCACGTCGGCGAAGCCCACTTCCCGCAACGCGTCGCAGCCCGCGTTCCAGCGCTCGGGAAGGTTGCGCAGGAGCGTGTCCTTCCTGCCGTCGAGAACGAAATTATCGGCGATCGCCTGTCGTTCCTGCTTGGCGAGAAGCGCCACATTCTTGGCGCCCGGAATTCTCGAAATCCTTGATCGCGCGCTCGAAGATCGGCTCCAAGGGGCTCGTCATGAGCTCGTCGATCGACGATTTCAGCGCGCGCAGCACCTTGAGCGTGAGTTCCGGCTTCTGCGCGATCGTCGCGCGGGTACCATGCCAAACCTGCCCCGGCGCCGGCACCGTCTCGTCGACCGAGAGGAATTCGAGCGGCTCGCCGCTTTCCTTCAGCGCGAAATAGACCGGATAGGTGCAGATGAAGCAGTCGATCCGCCCCTGGCGGATGAGATCGACCTCGCCGGGGCTGTTGCCGGTCACGAGCAGCTTCGCGTCGTCCTTGGTCGCGCCCGCCTTCGCCAGCATCACCTCGATCATGGTCTCGGTCGTGCCGCCATAGGACAGGATGCCGACCTGCTTGCCCTTGAGGTCGGCGCCGGTCTTCACCGGCTTGTCCTTGAGGCTGACAATGCGGAATCCCAAATTCTGCCGCACCGTCGCGACCGCCTTCAGGGGCGCGTCCTTGGTGGCCACGACGCGGATGAAGTCGATGCCGGAGAAGCGGCCGAAATCGGCTTGCCCCGCGATGATCTGCTGGATGTGCTGCACCGTGCCGGGCGCGCCCAGCACTTGCGCGTCGAGCCCTTCCTTGGCGAAATGCCCGCCCGAATAGGCGTTCATCATGTCGATGAAATCGGCATCGAAGCCGAACGGCGTGATGAGCGTGACCTTCTCGGCCGCGCGCGCGGAGCGAAGGATCGCCGGGGCCGCGAGCGTTGCCAGCGCGCCGGCCAGGACTTTGCGCCGGGCGAGCATCGTTACTGCGCCGCGCTCTTCGCCGCCTTGCGCAGATGCTTCTGCTCGGAGAGGAGCGGCGGGAGCTTGAACAGCCGCCGCGCGTTCTCGCCGAGGATGTTGCGCTTGGCGTCATTCGACAGGAACGACAGGTCGTAGATCACGCTCGGCAGGTCCATGTCCCAGTGCGGATAGTCCGAGGAATAAAGGAGCTGCGTCTCGGCCTTCATCATCTTGAAGGTGAGCTCCAAGGCCTCGCGGTTCTCGACCGCCTCCATCGGCTGGGTCGTGAAGAACATGTCGCGGATGTAATCGGACGGCTTCTTCTTGAGGCCGGGCGCTTCCGACGTGCGCATCATGTATTCGTTGTCGAGCCGCTGCATCAGGAACGGGACCCAGGCGAGCCCGCTCTCGATCCAGACGGTCTTGAGCTTGGGGAAGCGCTCGGGCAGCGCGTTCATGATCCAGTTCGAGAGATGCAGCATGTTGAAGAAGGTGAAGCCCAGCGCGTGCACGACGATGAAGCGGTTGGCGAGCTTGAACGACTGCTCGGCCCAGGAGAAGCCGCCGTGGAACGCGAGCGGCAATCCGCGCTCCTCGAGCATCGCGTAAAGCCGCATGTAGGCGTTGTCGAACACGCCGCGCTCGCGCGGGCTCGTCACCATGAAGCCGATGACGCCGGGCTTGTCGGCGAAATCCTCGACCATCTTGATGCTGCCCTCGGGATGGTTGAAGGGCAGGTAGAGCATCGAGCGGATGCGCGGCTCCTGCGCGAGCACCTTCTCGCAGAGCCAGCGGTTGTAGGCGCGCGAGAGCTGCACCTCGGCGTCGGGCCGCGGGTTCATGCCCAAGGTCAGCATCGGCGTCGGGAAGAGGCAGATCACATCGACGCCCATCGCGTCCATCCAGCGCTTGGTCAGCGTGATGTCGCGGTGCGGGGCCCCCGCCACCTTCTCGGCGCCGCGCTGGAAGATGCGGGTGATGCGGCCGCCCATGTTCTGGTAGTTCGCCTCGGGCTGCATCACGCCGGTGCGGCCGAACCCCTGCATGCGCGCCTCGTTGCGGAACACCGGATCCTCGATGAATTCGGTGATCTCGGTATAGGACTCGTTCTCGTAGTGATGCGCGTCGACATCGACGATCATGAAGTCTTCGTATTTGCGCTTCGCCGCCTGCTCCTTCGCATTGGCAAGGAGCCGGCCCGTGTCGAACGTCTCGAGCGCGGGATCGCGGACCAACGAATCCATAGGTTCCTCCTTGCCAATAGGCTATTTCGCCGCCGTCGGCTGCGACTGCGTCAGATCGCCCTGCCCCGCCAGCAGGCCGGGCACGGAAATATCCTCATCGAGATCGTCCCAATGAAGGCCGCGGCCGGTCACGCTGATGCGGTAGCGCTGCCGTTGCTCGGCCGTAGCGTGAAGCAGGCGCGGAAACCAGGCGAGCGGAACGCCAAGGCTCCGCCCATCGGAAAGCTCGACCCACATCGTCGAGTCGTCGAAGTGAACCGATTTAGCCGAAATGCTCATGCCACGCCTTTTCGATCTGCCCGCGATGCTCTTCGACCACCTTGATCAATTCAAGCAGCGCCTGCCGGCTGAATCCGATGCTTTCCGCGACGCGCCCCCGCGGCCGAAGCCAGAATTTTGCCTCGGCGTCGGGCGCATCGGCATGAATATGGATCGGTTCGCGCGGACCTCCCTCGTTCGAGAAGAAGTGAAAACGAATACCCTTATAGCGAAAGACTGCCGGCAAATGAGTGCACCTCGCACCTCATGGCCTCGATCTTTCATTCTACGGCGTTCGTCCATCCCTATCCAGCGGACTCACAGCCTCGTTTCGCGATTCCCTAATGCATCGCCGAGCCGCCATCGACGAGCATGGTTTGCCCGGTCATGAAGTCGCTGTCGTGCGAGGCGAGGAAAATCACCGTGCCGACGAGATCGTCCGGCTCCTCGTCGCGCTTGATGCACCGGCTCTGGATGTTGACGGTGCGCAGCGCGCCGTAATCGTTCCGTCCCTTCACCACCTCGCTCAAGGTGAGACCGGGCGCGATCGCGTTGACGCGGATGCCGTGCTCGCCCAATTCGCGCGCCATCGCCCGCGTCATGGCGACGACCGCGCCCTTGGAGCTCACGTAATGCAGCATCATCGGCGTGCCCTTGAAGACGGTGCCGGACGCGATGTTGATGATCTTGCCGTAGCCGCCGCGCCGCATCACCGGAACGACCGCCTTGACGCATTCGAACGGGCCGCGCGTGTTGACCGTCATGACGCGGTCCCATTCCTCGGACGGGATCTCCATCAGCGGCTTCTGCGTGATCTTGCCGAACAGCGCCGCGTTGTTGACCAGCACCTGCACGCCGCCGAACGCCGCGTCGGTCGCGGCGACGAGCGCCGCCACCGCCTTCGCGTCGGTCACGTCGCAAATTCGCCCGATCGCGGTGCCGCCCGCGGCCTTGATCGCATCGACCGTCGCATCGACCGGCTCGATGTCGCACAGGCTGAGCTTCGCCCCTTCGGACGCCAGCGCCTTCGCATAATGCGCGCCGATGCCGCCTGCGGCGGCGCCGGTGACGATCGCGGAAATGCCGGAAAGCCGTGCTGCCATGTCGTCCTCCCTCTTGTCAGAACGGCGCGAAATCGCGCAAGCGCGGCATCACCTCGGTACCGAAGAGGCGGATCGAGCGCATCAGATCGTCCTCGGCGAGGTTGCCGAAATTGAACTCGGCGAAGAACGTGTCGAACACGCCCTCGGTCGCGATTGCTTTGAGCTTCTTCGCCACCGTGTCGGGCGAGCCGATGAGCATGAGGTCGCGCTCATACTGCCACTTGCCGTCGAGGAGATGGCGCGCGACCTCGCCCGCGCCGGGCTCGCCCCTTGCCTCGAAGCGCTTGCCGTTGGCCTCGAGCGCCGCATCCAGTTCCGCCTGCGTCCGCGTCGGCGGCAAAAAGCCGCGATAGGCCGCGCCCGCCGCCGCGAGCTTTTGCATCGCCTTGGCGTCCGTCTCGTCGACATAGCAGATGCAGGAATACGCGATGTGCGGCTTATGCTTCCAGCCCTTGGCGCGCCATTTCTCGAGGAACGCGCGATAGCGCGGTGCTGCGTCCTCGCGCGGATAGAGGAAGAAATACCCGGTGTTGATGCCGTGCTCGGCGCAGAAATCCAAGGTCGCTGGATCGCGCGTCTCGATCCACAAGGGCGGGTGCGGGCGCTGCGCCGGCGGGACGGCGAGCCGCGCATGCTCGACCTTGTGGAACTTGCCGGCGAAATCGAAGAAGTCCCGCGCGCCATAGGCGGTCTTCATAAAATCCACGAATTCGAGCGTCAATTCGCGCCGCGTTTCATAATCGACGCCGAACGGCCCGAAATTCGCCGGCGTGATGCCGGGCACGAGGCCCACTTCGAGCCGGCCGCCGATCATCTGGTCGGCGAGCGCGATCTCCTCGGTGAGGCGGAGCGCATGGTGGAGCGGCACGATGTGGCCCATGCCGCCCAATCTGATGCGCTTCGTGCGCGCGCCGGCCGCGACGCTGTAGAGGCCGGGCGCCGACATCCAGCTTTCGTCCGGCCGGAAATGATGCTCGACGCAGAAGCCGTAATCGAAGCCCAGCTCGTCGCACAGCATGAGCTCGCGCCAGAGCTGCTGATAGCGCTCTGCCGGCGTCATGCCGTCCTTGCCCCAGACATGGGCGAAATGCGCGAATTTCATCTGTCCTCTTCCTTGGAAATGCCGCTCTCTCTCATGTCGCCGCCACGGCCGTCGCGGCACGCGCTGCGTCCTTGCGCTTGACCGTCGCGCGCAACGCCACGATGGCGATGGCGGCGATCGCCGCCGGGATCGTGTTGGCGAGGATGACCGACGGCTCGGCGAAGTGCGCGCCCACGAGCAGCCCGCCCACCAGCGGCCCCACGACCGCGCCGATCCGGCCGATGCCGAGCGCCCAGCCGATGCCGGTGGCGCGGATCGCGGTCGGGTAATAGATGCCGGAAAT
>CAWDPP010000025.1:0-6176 GCA_963804235.1 uncultured Alphaproteobacteria bacterium | reverse complement strand
CTACGTGCTCGCCGGCGAGGTCGTGCTGGTGACGGACAGCGGGCGAGGAAATCCTGCGCGCCGGCGATGGCGCGGGCTTCAAGGCGGGCGACGATAACGGCCACTGCCTGCAAAACCGTTCCGGCGCCTGAAGCGCGCGTCCTGAGATCGGCACCCGCGTCAAGGGCGACGGCGCGTTCTATCTCCGATATCGACATGGTGGCGCCGCCCGGTCGCACGCCCGCGCCCTACACGCACCGCGACGGCACGCCGTACCAGAACATCCGCCGCCGCGGCCCGGGCGGGTGAAGCAGCGGTCCTGTCATTGCGAGCGCGAGCCGAAGCAATCTCGCGGGGGATGGCGGATAAGACGCCGTAAAGGCCCGCGCAGGCATGATGGCGCTCCGGCCAGGCGAGGCATCGATGGCGAGCGCAGGAATTTTTCGGCGGCGCGTTTTCCAGCCCCCCTTCGCGGGGCGCACCGAATTGGTCGGCGTCCATTCGGTCATGCTCGCCCTCGTGGCCGGGCCGATTTATTACTGGCGCAAGCGCGCGCGCATCGAAGCGGTCGTGCTGGGCATGGTCAACGTTCCGCTGCTCGTCTACAATCCCGACACCGCCTTGGTCAGCAGCGCGGTTCTTTCGCATATCGCCACGGTCGCGTCGGCCGGATCGGTTGTCTTTGCGCCCCTTCTCCTGGCGCTGAGCTATCTCCGCCAGGGCTGGAGCGAGATCATCGCGTCCGACTGACGCATGAGGGCGATGGCGCGCCCGCGCGGATTGACATTGGTACGCATTTATGCTATAAGCGTACGAGCCTGTTTTGACCGAAGCGGAAGTCGCGCGCGATTTCGCGCCAAGAGTGATTGGAACAGCCGGAAGGGCGATCCGGCGCCGGGTCGGAGACGCTCGAAAATGCGCCGAAATGATTAGTAGTCGCAGACATATCAATGACTTCCGAGGGAAAGAGGGCGTTTGCGCCGGCGCCGCGATGGGCAAGGATGGGTATGGGCGCCGAAAACGGTCGTTCCCGCGCCAAGCGCGGCAGGGCTCAGACTGGGCGCGAGAACGCGCGCAAAAGGCGAACGCGGCAGGGAGGGGAGCATTGCGGAAATTAGTGGCGCTGACGATGGTGGCGGCCGGGCTCGTCGCGGGCGCGGCGGCGCGCGCGCCGAGGAAACGCTCGAAGTGGGCGGCGTCGGCGGCGCTAACGCGGTCGTGTCGGCGCAATACATCGCCGAGGCCAAGGGCTTCTATGCCGATGCCGGATTCACCATCGACCTCGTCTATTCGCAATCGAACGCGGCCGTGCTCCAGGCGCTCACCGCCGGCTCGACCAAGATCGCCGTCGCCGCCGGGTTCGCCGATCCCATTCATGCCGTGATGCAGGGGGCCGGCGTCGCCATCGTGCGCGTCGACGGCCAGGTCGGGCCCTATGCGCTGATGGCGAGGAAGAAGGTCGAGAAGAGCATCAAGGATCTCAAGGGCCATGTCGTCTCGGTCGACGAGGCCAAGGGCACGACCATGGTCTATTTCGTCAAGATGCTGCAAGGCAACGGCATGCAGCCCAGCAACGTCGATCTCATTTACGCGGGCGCGACCGCGGCGCGGTTCGCCGCGCTGAGAATCGGGCGCGGCGGCGGCGGCGATCGTACGCCCGCGCCCCAGCTCTTCCGCGCCCAGGCCGAAGGCTTCGTCAATCTCGGCTACGACACCGAGTACGCGCCCGACATTCCCTTCACCGGCGACCTCGTCAACCGGCCTGGGCCACGGCCAACAAGGCGACCGCGAAGCACTTCCTCGTGGCCTACGCCGGCGCGATTATATGGTTCGACGACGACAAGAACCGCGCCGAGGCGATCGACATCCTCGGCAAGGTGACCAAGATGGCGCCGGACGACATCGCCAAGTCGTACGACCTCCTGCGCAAGATCAACTATTTCGAGCGATCGGACACGGTCTCGATGACGAAGGTGGAGAATTTCTACGCGGCGCAGCGCGAGCTCGACCCCTTGCTCGCTCGATCTCGCGAAGCTCGTCATGAAACTCGACTGAGCGCCTCCGATACCGCCGCGCCCAGCAGCACGACGAGCCAGGGCGGGTGCGCCAGAACAGCAGCAGCAGGAATGCCGCGAGCGCGATGACGAAGTCGCGCGGGCCCCGTGCCGGCGCTCGTCCAACCGCGAGTAGAGCGCCGCCAGCACGAGCCCGACCACGGCCGCGTTGACGCCGCGCAAGGCCGCGCCATAAAGCGCGTTGCCGCGGAACGCACGCATCAGCGGCAGCGTCCCGACGACGAGCAGGAAGCCCGGCAGGAACACGGCGACGAGGGCCGATCGCCGCATAGCTCGCGCCGCCGATCACCGTGCCGAGGAACGCGGCGAAGGTGAAGAGCGGCCCCGGCACCGCCTGCGCCGCGCCATATCCGGCGAGGAACGTGTCGTTGCCGACCCATCCCGGCGGCACGACCGATGCTTGCAGGAGCGGCAGCAGCACGTGTCCGCCGCCGAACACCAATGAGCCGGAGCGGTAGAAACTCGCCGCCACCTTGAGCGGCAAGGCGCCGGTCGCATCGCCCGCGAGCGGCAATCCGACGAGCAGCACGGCGAAGAGCGCGAGCGCGGCCGACGCGCCGGCATGCAGGCCGCGCGCGGGCGATGCCTGCGCCGCCGGCCGTTCCTCGCGCTTCAGGAAGATCCCGGCGATGGCGCCGAGCAGGATCGCGCCAAGCTGGCCCGTCGTGCCGGGAAAGGTGAGCGCGATGGCGGCCGACGCCACGGCGAGCGTCATGCGCGCGCGGTCGGGTGCCAAGCTCCGCGCCATGCCCCACAGCGCCTGCGCCACCACCGCCACCGCGACGATCATCAGCCCCTTGAGCCAGGGCTCGCCGGCGAGATTGCCGAAATGCGCCACGCCATAGCCGAACAGCACCATCAGCACGGCGGACGGCGCCGTGAACCCGACCCAGGCCGCGACCGCGCCCCAGAACCCGGCGCGGAGATGGCCGAGCGCCATGCCGAGCTCGCTGCTGCCCGGCCCGGGCAGAAGCTGCGTCAAGGCGATGAGATCGGCGAACGTCGCCTCGTCGACCCAACGGCGGCGCTCCACGAACTCGGCGCGGAAATAGCCCAAATGCGCGACCGGCCCGCCGAACGCGCGCAAGCCGAGCGCGAAGAACGCCGCCAGCACTTCGCCGGCGGTGCGTTCGGCGCGCTCAGTCATGCCGCGCGCCAAGCCGCCGCTCGAGCTCGGCGAGCGCCGCCGTGCGGTCGGCGCGGAAATCGCCCGCCTCCCACCACGCCTCGATCGCGCCGAGCAACTGTCCGACCTCCGGCCCCGGCGTCATGCCGCGCGCGACGAGATCGGCGCCATGCAAGGGCAAGCGCGGCTTCTTCCACGCGCGCGCGAGGTCGAGCAGAGGTTCTGCGCGCGGTCCCTTGCCCTCGGCGGCGGCGCGCATGAGGACGAGATCGGCATAGCGTGCGGCGCCGAGCCGGTAGAGCGCGCGGCGCTGCGTTACGTCGTCGGCGGAGAGAATGACGGGGAAGGGCGGCGCCGCGATCGCGACGAGCCGCGCGCGCTCCGCCGCCTTGAGCTTGAGGCGGCGCGCTGCCGCCTCGGCGCTCGCCGCATCGTCGGCCACGAGCGCGGCCAGGCGCCGCACCGGATCGGGCGCGGGCTCGAGCGGCACCAGCGCCGCGAGCAGATCAAGACCGCGCGCCTGCGGCAGAATTTTCTCGAGCACGCCGTCCTCGACCATGAGAGCGAGCGCCGCGGCCGGATCGGCGGCCGCGAGCAGCTTCAAAAGCTCGGACGCGACGCGCTCGGCCGAAAGCCGCGGCAGCAGCTCCTTCAGCTCGCGCGCCGCGGCGCGGCCTTCTTCATCGAAGGGTCCCGCTGCGTAATGCGCGCTGAAGCGATAAAAGCGCAGGAGCCTGAGCACGTCCTCGCGGATGCGCTGGCGCGCATCGCCGACGAAGCGCACGCGGCCGGCGCGCAGATCGCCGAGCCCGCCGACATGGTCGAAGACCGCGCCCTCTGCGTCGAGATAGAGCGCGTTCATGGTGAAGTCGCGCCGCCGCGCGTCCGCCGCCCAATCCGCGGTGAATTCGACGCGCGCGTGCCGGCCGAACGTCTCGATGTCGCGCCGCAAGGTCGTGATCTCGAAATGGCGCTCGGCGATGACGGCCGTGACCGTGCCGTGCGCGAGCCCGGTGGGCACGACCGCGATACCCTTTGCCGCAAGCCGCCGCATCACGTCCTCGGGCGGCAGCGGCGTCGCGAGGTCGATGTCGGCGACGCTGCGGCCGAGGAGGGCGTCGCGCACTGGCCCGCCGGCAAAGCGCGCGTTGCCGGGCCCGAGCGCCGCCAAGACCGCGCGCGTCGCCGCTTCCGTCATCCACGGCAGCGGTTCGATCACGGTAATGGGGGATTCGCCCTCTTGCATCGGCGGCGCGAGCTTAGCCCATGGAGTCTCTTGCCGCGAAGGCGGTTATCATCGGTGCGTCCGCGACGATGGGTCTCTCATGCTGGCGCGCGCGCTCTGTCTCGGGATATCGGCGTTCGCGGCGCTCGCCGTGGCACTCCCCGCGCGCGCGGCCGACGCCGCGGGCACCGAGACCGCACCTGACGCAGCAGGCGACCCGGACGATGGCGCCCGACCGCGTTCGCGTCGCGCTCAGGATCGAGGCGGCCGGCAACGATGCGCGCCAGCTCCAGGCCGAGATCAATCGCCGCATGGAGGCGGTGCTCGCGAAGGCGAAGGCGGTCGCCTCCGTCAAGCTCGAGACCGGCGCCTACTCGGTCTATCCGGCGAACGCCAAGGGCGAGCCGCGCTGGCATGCGGTCGCTTCCTTCGCGCTCACCTCGGCCGATTTCGGCGCTGCGCTCGCGCTCGCGGGCGCGCTTCAGGAAGCGGGCGCGCTCATGTCGGGCGTCGCGTTCTCGCTTGCGCCCGAGACGCTCGCCGTGGCCGAGGACGAGCTCACCGCCGCCGCGCTCGCCTCCTTGCGCCGGCGCGCCGATGCCGTGGCGAAAGACCTCGGCGCCGCCGTCGATCATTTCAAGACGATCGATGTCGGCAATGTCGGCGGCCCGCCGATCATGCCGCGCGCGCTCATGATGAGCGCGTCCGCCGTTTCCTCCGCGCCCTCGCCGCCGGTCGCCGAGCCCGCAGACATCACGGTGTCTCTGACGGTGAACGCGGATATCATCCTCGCGCCAACGAAGAATTGAGGACGCCATGCTCGAACGCGCTCCCTTGCTCGGACTTTTGACGCTCGCCGCACTCGCTTGCGCCGTGCCCGCGCGCGCCGACGACAAGCTCCGCGTCGGCACGCCCGAGCCGACCGCTTTCGTGTTCTCGTCGGTCGATGTCGGCATCGACAGCGGCATCTTCAAAAAACACGAACTCGACGTCGAGCGCATCGACTTCGCCGGCGGCGCCAAGCTCGCCCAGGCAATGGCGGCGGGCGCCATCGACATCGGCATCGCCACCGGCACCGACATCCTGTTCGTGAGGCCGCGGCGCGCCCGAGCGTGCGGTCGCCGCCTATGGCAACGATCTCAACTCGCTGTCGGTCGTGGCGCGGACCGACGACACGGTGCGCACGATCGACGATCTGAAGGGCAAGACGGTCGGCACCACGACCTCGGGCTCGTTCACGAGCTGGATCGCGCGCCAGGTCGCGATCAATCACGGCTGGGGGCCGGACGGCGTCAAGCTCGCCTATCTCGGGCAGATGAGCGGCATCATCGCCGGGCTCATGGCGAAGGACGTGGATGCCATCGTCGGCACGACGGCGTCGGCGCTGGTGATGCAGAAGGACGGCCGCGCACGCATCATCGTCACGGCCGGCGACGAGATCCACGATTTCATCGCCAACATGATCTATGCGAGCGAGCCGATGATGAAGGAGCATCCCGACCAGCTCCGCCGCTTCCTCGCCGCCTGGTTCGATACCATGCGCTTCGTCAAGGCGAACAAGGCCGAGACCATCCGCATCACGCAAAAAGACACGAAGCTCCCCGACGACATCGCCGGCCAGATCTACGATGTCAAATCGCCGACCTTCTTCATCGACGGGCATTTCGACCGGGCGAAGCTCGCCGTGGTGAAGCAGGCGCTCATCGATAGCGGCCAGACCGACAAGATGCCGCCCGACGATCAACTCATCACCGAGGAATTCCTGCCGTAG
>CAWDPP010000024.1:0-6292 GCA_963804235.1 uncultured Alphaproteobacteria bacterium | reverse complement strand
GGGCCTGACGCAGTTCGGCGTCAATCTCCTGACGCTGCCGCCGCGCGCCTGGTCGAGCCAGCGCCACTGGCACACGCACGAGGACGAGTTCGTCTACGTGCTCGTCGGCGAGGTCGTGCTGGTGACGGACGCGGGCGAGGAAATCCTGCGCGCGGGCGACGGCGCCGGCTTCAAGGCAGGCGACGATAACGGCCACTGCCTGCAGAACCGTTCCGGCGCCGAAGCGCGCGTGCTCGAGATCGGCACCCGCGTCAAGGGCGACGGCGCGTTCTATCCCGATATCGACATGGTGGCGCCGCCGGGCCGCACGCCCGCGCCCTACACGCACCGCGACGGCCGGCCCTATGAGAACCTCCGCCGCCGCGGCCCGGGCGGATAAGACGGCGTAAAGGCCTGCGGCGACATGATGGCGCTCCGGCCAGGCGAGGCATCATGGCGAGCGCAGGAATTTTTCGGCGGCGCGTTTTCCAGCCGCCCTTTTCGGGGCGCACCGAATCGGTCGGCGTCCATTCGGTCATGCTCGCCCTTGTGGCCGGGCCGATTTATTACTGGCGCAAGCGCGCGCGCATCGAAGCGGTCGTGCTGTGCATGGTTGACGTTCCGCTGCTGGTCTACAATCCCGACACCGCCTTGGTCAGCAGCGCGGTTCTGTCGCACATCGCCACGCTCGCGTGGGCCGGATCGGTTGTCTTGGCGCCGCTGCTCCTGGCGCTGAGCTATCTCCGCCAGGGCTGGAGCGAGGTCATCGCGTCCGATTGACGCGACGGGGCGTTGGAAAACGCGCCAAAATCGACATAAATCCTATACATATGAACGACTTGCGCTGAGAAGTGGGCGGCGGAGCGCGGCAGGGATAGACTGGGCGCGAGAACGCGCGCAAACGGCGAGCGCGGCAGGGAGGGGAGCATGCGGAAAATATTGGCGCTGACGATGGTGGCGGCCGGGCTCGTCGCGGGCGCGCGGCGCGCGCCGAGGAAACGATCGAAATGGGCGGCGTCGGCGGCGCCAACGCCGTCGTGTCGACGCACTACATCGCCGAGGCGAAAGGCCTCTACGCCGCGCAAGGGCTCAAGATCGATCTGACTATTCGCAGTCGAACGCGCAGGTGCTGCAAGCGCTGGCCGCCGGCTCGACCAAGATGGCCTTGGCCGCCGGCATCGCCGATCCGATGTATGCCTTCGCCTCGGGCGCCGGCATCGCCATCGTGCGCATCGACGGCCAGGTCGGCCCCTATGCGCTCGAGGGCAGCAAGGACCTGAAGGGCTTCAAGGATCTCAAGGGCCAGGTCGTGTCGGTCGACGAGGCCAAGGGCACGACCATGATGTATTTCAACAAGATGCTCGCCGGCAACGGCATGACGCGCGCGGACGTCGATTTCATCTATGCCGGCGCCACGGCGGCGCGCTTTGCCGCGCTCGAATTGGGCGCGGCGCAGGCGTCCATGATCACCGCGCCGCAGCTCTTCACGGCCGAAGCGCACGGCTTCGTCAATCTGGGTTACGTGCCGCAATACGCGCCGGACGTGCCCTTCACCGCCGAGCTCGCCAACCGCGCCTGGGCCACCGCCAACAAGGCGACCGCGAAGAAATTCCTCGTGGCCTATTCCGGCGCGATCAAATGGTTCGACGACGAGAAGAACCGCGGCGAGGCGATCGACATCCTCGGCAAGGTCACCAAGATGTCGCCCGACGACATCGCCAAGTCGTACGACTTCCTGCGCAAGATCAACTATTTCGAGCGCTCGGACACGGTCTCGATGAAGAAGCTCGAGAATTTCTACGCGGCGCAGCGCGAGCTCGACCCCGCGCTCAAGCTCGACCTCGCGAAGCTCGTCATGAAACTCGACTGAGCGCACCCGCGGCCGGCGCGCTCAGTCCTGCCGTGATCCGAGCCGGCGCTCGAGCTCGGCGAGCGCCGCCGTGCGGCCGGCGCGGAAATCGCCCGCTTCCCACCACGCCTCGATCGCGCCGAGCAGCTGTCCGACCTCCGGCCCCGGCGTCATGCCGCGCGCGACGAGGTCGGCGCCCTTTACGGGCAAGCGCGGCTTCTTCCACGCGCGCGCAAGGTCGAGCAGCGCCTTGGCGCGCGGTCCCTTGCCTTCGGCGGCGGCGCGCATGAGGACGAGATCGGCATAGCGTGCGGCGCCGAGCCGGTAGAGCGCGCGGCGCTGCGTTACGTCGTCGGCGGAGAGAATGACGGGGAAAGGCGGCGCCGCGATCGCGACGAGCCGCGCGCGCTCCGCCGTCTTGAGCTTGAGGCGGCGCGCTGCCGCCTCGGCGCTCGCCGCATCGTCGGCCACGAGCGCGGCCAGGCGCCGCACCGGATCGGGCGCGGGCTCGAGCGGCACCAGCGCCGCGAGCAGATCGAGACCGCGCGCTTCGGGCAAAATTTTCTCGAGCACGCCGTCCGCGACCATGAGGGCGAGCGCCGCGGCCGGATCGGCGGCGGCGAGCAGCTTCAAAAGTTCGGATGCGACGCGCTCGGCCGAAAGCCGCGGCAGCAGCTCCTTCAGCTCGCGCGCCGCGGCGCGGCCGTCTTCGTCGAACGGTCCCGCGGCGTAATGCGCGCTGAAGCGATAGAAGCGCAGGAGCCTGAGCACCATCCTCGCGGATGCGCTGGCGCGCATCGCCGACGACGCGCACGCGGCCGGCGCGCAGATCGGCGAGCCCGCCGACATGGTCGAAGACGGCGCCCTCTGCGTCGAGATAGAGCGCGTTCATGGTGATGCGCGCCGCCGCGCGTCGGCCGCCCAATCCGCGGTGAATTCGACGCGCGCGTGCCGGCCGTAAGTCTCGATGTCGCGCCGCAAAGTCGTGATCTCGAAATGGCGCTCGGCGATGACGGCCGTGACCGTGCCGTGCGCGAGCCCGGTCGGCACCACCGCGATGCCCTGGGCCGCAAGCCGCCGCATCACCTCCTCGGGCGGCAGCGGCGTCGCGAGGTCGAGGTCGATGATGCTGCGGCCGAGGAGCGCGTCGCGCACTGGGCCGCCGGCAAGCGCGCGTTGCCGGGCCGGTGCGCCGCCAGCACCGCGCGCGTCGCCGCGTCCGTCATCCACGGCAGCTTTTCGATCACGGTAATGGGGGAATCGCCTCTGGCATCGGCGGCGCGAGCTTACACCATGGTGTCTCTGCAGCGAAGGCGGTTATAATCAGCGCGTCCGCGACGATGGGTCTCTCGTGCTGGCGCGCGCGTTCTGTCTCGGATATTAGCGTTTGCGGCGCTCCCGCCGGCCCCCGCGCGCGCGGCCGACGCCGCGGGCACCGAAATTCATCTGACGCAGCAGGCGAGCCGGACGATAGCACCCAACCGCGTTCGCGTCGCGCTCCGGATCGAGACGGCCCGCGCCGATGCGCGCAAGATCCAGGCGGACCAATCGCCGCATGGAGGCGATGCTCGCAGGCGAAGGCGGTTTCCGCCGTGAAGTTCGAGACCGGCGCCTACTCGGTCTTCCCGGCGAACGCCAAGGATCAGCCGCGCTGGCGTGCGATCGCCTCCCTCGCGCTCACCTCGGCCGATTTCGGCGCCGCGCTCGCGCTCGCGGGCGAGCTGCAGGAAGCGGACGCCTTCATGTCGGCGTCACGTTCTCGCTGCGCCCGAGACGGTCGCCGCGGCCAAGGACGAGCTCCCGCCGCCGCGCTCGCCTCGTTGCGCCGGCGCGCCGATGCCGTCGCCAAGGACCTCGGCGCCGCCGTCGATCATTTCAGGACGGTCGAGTCGGCAATGCCAGCGACCCCCCGATCATGCCGCGCGCGTTCATGACGAGCACGCCCGCCGCCCCTTCCTCCGCGCCCCGCCCGGTCGCCGGCCCGCGGACATCACGGTGTCTCTGACGGTCAACGCCGATATCATCCTCGCGCCAGCGAAGAATTGAGGACGCCATGCCCCCACGCGCTCCGCTGCTCGGACTTTTGGCTTGCTCGCGGCGCTACGCTTGCGCCGTGCCCGCGCGGCCGCGGACAAGATCAGGGCCGGGACGCCCGAGCCGACGGCCTTTGTCTTCTCGGCGCTCGACGTCGGGATCGAGGGGGGCTTCTTCAAGAAATACGGGCTCGACGTCGAACGCATCGACTTCGCCGGCGGCGCCAAGCTGCATCAGGCGGTGGCGTCGGGCGATCTCGACATCATCGTCGGTACCGGGTCGGACATGCTCTTCCTCGCCCGCGGCGCGCCGGAAAAGGCGGTGGCGGCCTATGGCAACGATCTTCGCTCGCTGTCGCTCATCGTGCTCAAGGACAGCCCGATCAAGTCACTGGCCGACATCCAAGGGCAAGACCATCGGCGTCACCACGACCCGGGGTCGTTCACGAGCTGGATCGCGCGGCAGTTGTCGATCCGTCAGGGCTTCGGGCCCGACGGCGATCAAGCTCGCCTCGCTCGGCAACATGCAGGGGGATCGTTGCCGGGATGATGGCGAAGAACGTCGATGCGATCATCGGCACCACCGCCGCCGGCCTCAAGCTCGAATCCTCGAGGGCCGGGCGCGGGTCATCGTCACGGCGGGCGACGTGATCACCGATTTCATCGCCGACATGATCTATGCCAGCGACGCGATGATGCAGCACCATCCCGACCAGGTCCGCGCCTTCCTGCGCGGCTGGTTCGACACCATCGCCTTCATGAAGACGCACAAGGCCGAGACCATCCGCATGTCGCAGCAGGACACCCGGCTGCCCGACGCGATCGCCGCGCAGCATCTATGACTTGGAAATGCCGACCTTCTTCAGCGACGGGCATTTCGACCGCAAGAAATTCGCGGTGGTGAAGCAGTCGCTCGTCGATCGCGGCCAGACCGACAAGCCGCCGCCCGACGATCAGCTCATCACCGAGGAATTCCTGCCGTAGCGCATCGTCGGTTCAGGTCGTATCACAGTGAATGCGTCATGGCCGTGCCTGTCACGGCCATCCACGCCTGAACGGCAATCGACGCAAGACGTGGATCGCCGGGACAAGCCCACGGCTGTCCGGTTGAGTTCCTGTGGACAGGTTGCACGGCGTTGATTCTACTCGGGTTCAAACACTTGCCGGTGATTTGGACACCGAAGGGATCAACGCCATGCGCCACCACAATAGCGTTCTGCATGGACTTCTGAAGCAGATACCGTGGTCTCAGTTCGATCGTCTTGTGGATCAGCATGGGGCCGATGCCCGGATCAGGACGCTGAGCACCAAGGGTCAGCTGGTGGCGTTGCTCTATGCCCAGCTGGCCGGTGCGGTGTCTTTGCGCGAGATCGAGGCGGCGATGCAAAGCCACTCGGCCCGGCTCTATCACCTGGGCGGCTGCGAGGTGTCGCGCTCGACCCTGGCCGACGCCAACGCGCAGCGCCCGTTCGCGGTGTTTCAGGAGCTGTTCCAGGTCATGGCCGCGGGAGCCAGCCGCGGCCTGCGCCGCGCCACCGGCGAGGCGGTGCGGCTGATCAACTCCACCGGGCTGCGCCTTTGTGGCCTGGCCAGTGACTGGGCCCGCTTCAGCGACGGCGTGAACGGCGCCAAGGCCCACATCGTCTACGACCCGGACGCCGAGCGCCCGCTCTATCTTCAGGTCACCACGGCCAAGGTGAACGACATCACCATCGCCAAGGCCCTGCCGATCGAGCCCGGCGCCACATACGTCTTCGACCTCGGCTACTACGACTACGGCTGGTGGGCCAAGCTGAACGAGACCGGCTCGCGCATCGTCACCCGCCTGAAGAAGAACACCCCGCTCACGACGGTGAAGGACCAGGCTCTGCCAGACGGCTCGGCCCTGCTCTACGATCGCATCGGCCATCTGCCCGATCGGCTGGCCTACTCGCGCTCCAACCCGTTCCAGGACCCCGTGCGCGAGATCGGCGTCATGACCGACGACGGCAAGACCCTGCTGCGCCTGGTGACCAACGATCTCGACGCCCCCGCCCAGGAGATCGCCGACCTCTATAGGCGCCGCTGGGCCATCGAGCTGTTCTTCCGATGGGTCAAGCAGACCTTGAAGATCACCCACTTCATCGGCCGATCCGAGAACGCCGTGCGCATCCAGATCGCCGTCGCTCTCATCGCCTATCTGCTCCTGCGGATGGCCCAAGATGCCACCAAGATCATCGCCAGCCCACTCGCCTTCGCCCGCCTCGTCCGCGCCAACATCATGCACCGACGCCCCATCGACCGCTTGCTCGAGCCCGATCCCGCGCCAAAATTCAATCCCGCCCAAATGGCGCTCCAATGGAACTCGAAAGCTGAACCGGACAGCCGTGGCACAAGGCCGGGCATGACGTGAAGCTATCTGCGACGTCACTTGAACTGACCCTGCGGCCTC
>CAWDPP010000023.1:0-10457 GCA_963804235.1 uncultured Alphaproteobacteria bacterium | reverse complement strand
GCCATCCGCGAGGTCGAGGAGCGCCGCCATCTTCCGCCCGCTGCACTCAAGGAGCGCGAGGGCGCGCTCATCGTCGATGCCTTGCCCGCGGGCGCGCTCCCGGTAGCGCTCGACCGCGGCGGCACGTCGCTTTCGAGCGAGGACCTTGCCGCGCGGCTGCAACGCTGGCGCGACCGCGGAACGGAGGAGTTGGCCTTTCTCATCGGCGGCGCCGACGGGCTCGCGGGTCCGGTCCTGGCGCGGGCCGAGTTCCGCCTGTCGCTCGGCGCCATGACGTGGCCGCATCTCCTCGCCCGGGTCATGCTTCTGGAGCAACTTACCGCGCGCAGCAAATTCTAGCGGGCCATCCCTACCATCGCGCGTGACGAATGGGCTGCGGCCCTTTCCCCCGCCGGCGCGGCTATTCCTTGTATAAGGCCCCATGCCGCAGCGACCCCGTCCTCTCATTCTCTGCATCCTCGACGGCTGGGGCGAGCGCGCCGAGCGCGCCGACAACGCCATCCTGCTGGCGAAGACGCCCAACTGGGACAGGTTCATGGCGCGCTTCCCGCATGCGCACATGCAGGCGAGCGAAAGCTTCGTCGGGCTGCCGGCCGGCCAGATGGGCAATTCCGAGGTCGGCCACATGAATCTCGGCGCCGGCCGCGTCGTCATGCAGGACCTGCCGAAGATCGGCGAAGCCGTGGCCAAGGGCGCGCTCGACCGGAACGAGGCGCTCGCCGGCTTCATCGCCGCGCTGCAGAAGAGCGGTGGCACCGCGCATCTCCTGGGCCTCATCTCGCCGGGCGGCGTCCATTCGCACCAGGACCACATCGCGGCACTGGCGCGCACGCTCGACAAGGCGGGCGTTCCCGTCGCGGTCCACGCCTTCCTCGACGGGCGCGACACGCCGCCCAGAAGCGCCGACGGCTTCCTCAAGAAATTCATCGCCGATACGGCGTCGGCCAAGCGCGTCGCCATCGCCACGGTCGGCGGGCGCTATTTCGCGATGGACCGCGACAAGCGCTGGGACCGCGTCGAGAAAGCCTATCGCACGCTCGTCTCGGCCGAGGGCGAACATGCACCCGATGCGCACGCGGCATTGGCGCAGGCCTATGCGGCGGGCAAGAACGACGAGTTCGTGCCGCCCACGGTGATCGGCGACTATCGCGGCATGAAGGACGGCGACGGCGTGCTCATGGGGAATTTCCGCGCCGACCGCGTGCGCGAGATCATGACGGCGCTGGTCGATCCCGCCTTCGCCGGTTTCGCGCGGCAAAAGACCGTGCGCTTTGCCGCGGCGGCCGGGCTTTGCTCCTACTCGGCCGAGCTCAATGCGCGCCTCGCCACGCTCTTCCCGCCCGACGAATTGCGCGAGACGTTCGGCGAAATCGTGGCGCATGCCGGATTGACGCAGCTGCGCATCGCCGAGACCGAGAAATACGCGCACGTCACCTTCTTCTTCAATGGCGGGCGCGAGGAGGAATTTCCCGGCGAAAGCCGCATCCTCATTCCCTCGCCGAGGATCGCCACCTACGACTTGAAGCCCGAGATGTCGGCGCTCGAGGTGACGGATGAGCTGGTGAAGGCGATCGAGGCGCAAAAATTCGACGTGGTGGTCATCAATTTCGCCAATACCGACATGGTCGGCCATACCGGCGACTTGGGCGCCGCGATCAAGGCGGTCGAGACGGTCGACGCCTGCCTCGGCCGCATCGTCGCTGCGCTCGACAAGGTCGGCGGCGCGATGCTCGTCACGGCGGATCACGGCAACGTCGAGATGATGCGCGACGAGACGACCGGCCAGGCGCATACCGCGCACACCACGAACCCGGTGCCGCTCCTTCTCGTCAATCCGCCGCCAGGCATCACCGGCATCGCCGACGGCAAGCTCGCCGATATCGCGCCGACGCTTCTGGCGCTCCTGGGCCTCGAGCAGCCGCGCGTCATGACCGGCCGCTCGCTCCTTCGCGCGGCATCGCGTGCCACGGCCTGAAGCGTTCGTCTTCCTCGCGCCGCTCTTGGCGGCCGCTTTTGCTGTCCACGCTGCTTGCGGACGAGACGCCGCAGCAAAAGCTCGATGAGGTCCACAAGGCGATCGAGCAGAATCGCGCGCAACACGATGCCGCTGCGCAATCGGCGGAAGCGCTCGCGAGCGAGATTGCGGGCTTGCGCCTCGAGGCGATCGCCGGCGCCAGCGCCGCGCAAGCGGACGAGGCGGCGCTCGCCGCGTCGGAAATGCGGCTCGGTGCGCTTGCCGCCGATGCCGCGGCAAAGCGCGCGGCATTGGCGCGCGAGAGCCGGCAGGAGACGTCGCTGGTGATGGCGCTTTTGCGCGCCTCCTCGGCGCCGCCCGTGGCTGCGGCGCTGGCGCCCGAGCCGCCGGTCGATGCCCTCAGGAGCGCGCTCCTCATGGCGCATGCGGTGCCGCCGCTCGAAGCGCAGACCGCGGATCTGCGCCGCGACATTGCCGCCGCCGAAGCGGCCGAGCGCGAGCTTTCCACGGCCGAGGCCGAGACGGCGCAAAAGCGCGCGGCCTTGGCCGGCGAGCAGGCGAACCTCGCCGCCCTCATCGCGCGCAAGACGGACTTGCAGCAATCGGCCGCGCGCACGGCCGAGGACAGCCAGAAGCGGCTCTTGGCCTTGGCGGCCCAATCGACGAGCCTGCACGACCTCATCGACCGGCTCGATGCCGAGCGCCGCACGGAGGAGGCCGAAAGCGCCGCCCCCCGCGCCGCGCCCGCCGGCCCCGCCGGCCCCATCGCCGTGACCGCGCCGGCGCCGGTGCGGCTCGACCCGTCCGCGCCGCGCCGCATCAGGCCCTTTGCCGCGGCGCGCGGCGCCATGGTGTTTCCGGCCTCGGGCGCGCTTCTCCTGCGTTTCGGCGTCCCGGACGAGTTTGGCGGCACCAGCCGCGGCCTCACCTTCGAGACCGAGGCCGGGGCGGTGGTGGTGGCGCCGTTCGACGGCCAGATCGCCTTTGCCGGGCCGTTCCGCAGCTACGGGCAAATCTTGATCATCGCGCATGGCGACGGATATCATTCCCTGCTGGCCGGACTGGACCGGATCGACGTAAGCGCAGGGCAGACGCTGGTCGCCGGAGAGCCGGTAGGACGGATGCCCGACGGCGAGGGCAAGCCGCACCTCTATTTCGAACTGCGCCACGACAACCAGCCGATCAACCCCATGCCGTGGCTTGCCACGCGCCTTGAAAAGGTAAACGGATGATGCGTTCTTCCCTGACAGCGGTCGCCGCGACCCTCCTCCTGCTTGCGCCCGCGGTGCGCGCCGCCGATCCGCCGCAGGCGCCGCAACCGTCCGATTCGGACACTTATCGCCAGCTCGACCTGTTCGGCGAGGTGTTCGAGCGGGTCCGCGCCGACTATGTCGAGAACGTGTCGGACCAGCAGCTCATCGAGGCCGCGATCAACGGCATGCTGAGCGCGCTCGACCCGCATTCGAGCTACATGAACGCCAAGAATTTCCGCGACATGCAGGTCCAGGTGCGCGGCGAGTTCGGCGGCCTCGGCATCGAGGTCACGATGGAGAACGGCATCGTCAAGGTGGTGTCGCCGATCGACGACACGCCGGCCGCGCACGCGGGCCTCAAGCCCGGCGACCTCGTCGTGCAGATCGACGGCGAACCGGTCCAGGGCATGAGCCTCAACGACGCGGTCGAGCGCATGCGCGGGCCCGTGGGCAGCGAGATCAAGCTCACCATCAAGCGCGAGGGCAAGGATCCGTTCGACGTCACGATGAAGCGCGCCGTCGTCAAGATCCAGTCGGTGAAGGAACAGCTCGAAGGCGACGATGTCGGCTATATCCGCATCACCAGCTTCAACGAGCAGGCCGACAGCGGCGTCAAGGACGCCATCAAGGACCTGCGCGGCAAGGCCGGCGCCAAGCTCACCGGCATCGTGCTCGACCTGCGCAACAATCCGGGCGGCCTGTTGGATCAGGCGGTCGCCGTGTCGAACGATTTCCTGAGCCAGGGCGAGATCGTCTCGACCCGCGGCCGCCACTGCCGAGGACGCGCAGCGCTACAACGCGCAGTCGCCGGGCGATCTGACCAACGGCCTGCCGATGGTGGTGCTCATCAACGGCGGCTCGGCCTCGGCCTCGGAGATCGTCGCCGGCGCCTTGCAGGACCATCACCGCGCCGTGCTCTTGGGCACGCGCTCCTTCGGCAAGGGCTCGGTCCAGACCATCATCCAGCTCCCCGGCCACGGCGCCATGCGCCTGACGACGGCGCGCTACTACACGCCGTCCGGCCGCTCGATCCAGGCCAAGGGCATCGAGCCCGACATCACCGTCGAGCCGGCCAAGATCGAGCGCGTCGCCCAGGGCGAGGTGATGCACGAGGCCGATCTGCGCGGCGCGCTCAAGAACACCGATCCGAACGCGCAGCCGGCCGCCGCGTCGGCGCCGAAGCCCGACGACGCGAGCGCGAAGACGCCGAACGTGCCGCCGGGCACCACGCCCGCGGCGGCGCCGAGCGATGACGGAGTCGATCCGAACGTGCTCGGCACGGCCGAGGATTACCAGCTCGCCCGCGCGGTCGACATGCTGCGCGGCGTGGCCCTCTTCGCGCACCAGTCGGCCCATTGAGCCTGCCCGACGAAGCCCAAGGCGACAGCGCCCAAGCGGGGCGCCTCGCCTGGATCGTGCCGGCGGCGGGCGTCGCGGCGATGGCGGCGCTGGTCGCGTTGGCGACGCTCGACACGCGGGCGCCGCGCCCCGGCGGCGCCGAGGTCGAGGTGAAGCTCGCCGCGGGGCCCGGCGCAAGGCGCCGAGGCCACGCCCGACGCGGCGCTCGTCGAGGACAGTCCGGACGGGCCGCTGCCGATCATCGGCACCGATGGACGCCAGCCCTGGCAGGTCTATGCGCGGAAATTCGATGCCGCCGACAACCGGCCGCGCATCGCGCTCGTCGTGGGCGGGCTCGGCCTCGACAATGGATCGACCAAGGATGCGATCGCGCGTTTGCCGCCCGAGGTGACGCTCGCCTTCAGCCCCTATGCGCGCGACCTCGAAGGCTGGATCGCGGCCGCGCGCCGCGCCGGCCACGAGGTGATGCTCGGCCTGCCCATGGAGCCGCCCGATTATCCGAGCCAGGATCCGGGGCCCAAGACGCTCCTCACCTCGCTCGAGCCGGAGAAGAATCTCGAGCGGCTGCGCTGGGTGCTGAGCCGCGGCACGAACTATGTCGGGCTCGTCGGCATCATGGGCGGGCGCTTTGCCGCCGACCGCGCCAGTCTCGAGCCGGTGCTCGAGGCGTTGAAGGCGCGCGGCCTGTTCTTCCTCGACGATCACGATGCGCCGGCCGGCGTGCTGGCGACGCTCGGCCCCGCGCTCGGCATGGCCTGGGCGATCACCGATCGGCGGCTCGACCAGGAACCCTCGCAGCAGACCGTGGACAAGGCCTTGGCCGACCTCGAAGGCGTGGCGCAGCAGGACGGCGCCGCCCTGGGTCTCGGCGCGCTTTATCCGGTGACGCTCGACCGCGTCCTCGCCTGGACGGCAACGCTCCAGGGCAAGGGCTTCGCGCTCGCGCCCGCGACCGCGGTGGCGACGCGCCAGAAGCTCCCGGCGGCGCAGTGAGCGGCGCGCTCGCCTATCGCCGCGGCGTCGGCCTCATGCTGCTCGACCGCCGCAAATTCGTGTTCGCCGGGCGCCGCATCGACACGCCCGGCGCGTGGCAGATGCCGCAAGGCGGGATCGACGAGGGCGAGACGCCGCGCCAAGCGGCGCGGCGCGAGCTGGCCGAGGAAATCGGCACCGGCAAGGCCGAGTTCCTGGCCGAGAGCCGGGAGTGGCTGCGCTACGAGCTGCCGCCGGAATTGCACGGCAAGGCGTGGGGCGGGCGCTATCGCGGCCAGGAGCAGAAATGGTTCGCGCTGCGCTTCCTCGGCGCCGACAGCGACATCGATCTCGCCGCGCACGAGCCGGAATTCGATGCCTGGCAATGGCTGCCACCGGCCGATCTGCCGCGCCTCATCGTGCCGTTCAAGCGCGCGCTCTACGAGGCGGTGCTGCGCGAGTTCGCGGCCCTTCTCTAAACCAGCGCCGCGCCCTTGAGCATGAGGCGGTAGAGATAGCGCCGCTCGCTCATGTCGTAATCGGGATTGGCCTGGTGCATGACGCTGCGATTGTCCCACATGACCCAATCGCCGCGCCGCCATTTGTGCCGGTACTCGTATTTCTTCTGCGTCGCGTGCCGCATCAGCTCGTCGATGAGCTGCAGCGCATCCTCGTCCTCCATCCCGACGATCCCCTCCATCCGCACCGGATTGAGGTAGAGCGCCTTGCGCCCGTTCTCGGGATGGACATGCACCAGCGGATGGATGCCGGGCGGCGGCAGCGTGCGGCGGCTGTCCTCGGTCAAGGGGCCGAGCGGGCGCGGGCTGTACTTGCTCTGATAGACATGGATGGCGCGGAGCCCGTCGATGCGGCGCTTCACGTCGGCCGGCAGATCGTCATAGGCGTCGTGCATGTTGACGTATTGCGTATCGCCGCCCGCGGACGGGAGATCGACCGCGAACAGCATCGTCGCCTTGGGCGGGGCCGGGTGGTTCGAATGGTCGGTGTGGAACGTCTCGCCCGGGATGATGCGCCGGCCATCGATGATCTCGTCGTTCGAGACGTAATCGACCCCGGGATGGCCCGGCACGTGGCGCTCCTTCTTGTCGTGCGGCTGCAGCTCGCCGAAGATTTGCGCCGCCGCCTTGAACTGGTCGGGCGAGAAATCTTGCGCGCGCATGACGAGGACGTGGCGCTCGGCGAAGGCGCGGGCGAGCACGGCGCGCGCCTCGGGCTCGATCTCGCGCGTGAAGTCGAGGCCCGAAATCTCGGCCCCGGTATGCCCGGTGAGAGGCGCGATCGTGTAGGGCATCTCTTCCTCCCTAGGCTGCTTCGCGTGATGCCCGCCGGCGCAGTGCCCGCCAGGCGAGACCGGCGGCTAGCGCATCGAGCGTGCCGCCGCGCCTTAGTCCCACCGCGCGGAACAACAGCGCCACCGCGTGCTCGACATGGTGGCGGCGATAGAGCGCTGCCGCGCGGCGTCCATATTCCCTCGCCGCGCGCCGCCGGTCATACGGCAGCGCCGCCTCGTTCGCGGCGTGATAGGCGAATGACAGCTCATCGTCCGCGCTTTCGGCGATGCGGCCGAGCGCGATGCGCAGCCGGCTCCAGAACCCCAATCCCTCGCGCGCGAGATAGCGCTCGAGGTGATCGTGGAAGAGCCGGTAGTGGCGGATCTCGTCGGCCGCGATCCGCGCGCAGATCGCCTTCAGCACCGGCTCCTCTGCCGCCTCGCCGAGCGCGCTGTAGTAGGAGCTGGTGCCGGTCTCGACGATGCAGCGCGCCACCAGCTCGCCCGCGCGCGAGCCGCGCACCGAGCGCGCGGCATCGAGCGTCACGCGGAATCCTGCAGTGAAGCGCCGGCGCGCCGCCTCGTGGTCGAAGCCGGGCTCGGCGAGCGCGGCCCAGCGGCCAAGCGCGAGGCCATGCTGGATTCTTCGCCGCCCCAGCGCCGCGCCGCCTCCTGGAACGCCGGATCATCGGCGAAGACGTTGCAGAGATATTGGGCATAGTCGGCGCCGTTCGCCTCGACCAGGCTCGCCGCCTTGACGAGGCGTAAGAGCCCGGCATCGACCTTGTTTGGATCGAACCGGTGCCACGGGATGTCGTCGAGGGTCCAGCCTGCCATCGGCGGAATTATATCCCCGGCGGCTCAGGGCTCCATCCCGTGCGCGCGGAGCGCCTGGGCCGCCGCCGGCGAGGTGAGGAACTTGAGCCACGCCGTTGCCGCGTCGGGCTCGCGCGCGCCGGGCAGAAGCGCGCCCGACATCACCACGACGCGCGTCAGCGCCGGCGGCAAGGGCGAGACGAAGTCGATCCCCTTGACCGGCATGAACTCGGCGACCTGGTTCAGCGCCATCGCGACATCGCCCTTCGCCACCAGCTCGGCCGCGGGCGCGCCGCCGCCGGCGAGCCGCAATTTCGGCTTCAGCGCGTCGGTGATGCCCCAACTGTCGAAGAGGGCGGCGAGGTAATTGCCGCCGAGGCTGCCCTTGCGCCGGATCGGGATAGGCCAGCGACGGCGCGGCGAGGAGCGCGCGCTGCAACGCCGCGTCGGTGGCGATGTCGGGCTTCGGCGCGCCCGCGCGCACCACCACGCCGATCGAGGAGTGCGAGATATCGACGATGCTGCCGGGCTTGATGCGGCCTGCCTTGAGCAGGGCCTCGATCGTCGTGCGCGCGTGGATGAGGGCGTCGGCCGGCACGCCCGCCTCGACCTTGCCTTGCGTCGATGCGGCACCCTGCGAGATGAAGGTGATGGTGTTGCCGGTCGCCTGCTCGAATTGCGGGCGCAGATCGTCGAGCGCCGGCCTGATGTTCAAGGTGGTGAGCACCGTGAGGTCCGCGGCCGCTGCCGCCCGTGCCGCCATGATGGCCACTCCCGCTGCCATGAGGATGCCGACTGCGCGCCGCGCGCCCGGTCTATTCACCATCCGCTTTGCTCCTGGGCCGCATTAAATTAACTTTACCACGGCGCCGCAACGTGCGCGGCTTCGCGAACGACGGCGGGGCGGCTATGCTGCGGCCGCCGAAATATAAGCGCGTGGGAGGTGCCGATGGCAGCCATCACCATGACCGATCTGGGCGAGCAGAAGCGCATCGCGCAAAAGCGCCGCGACCGCCTCATCTCCGTCGCCTCGCCGGTCGGATTGCTGCTCGCGTGGGAGCTGGCGGCGCAACTGGGCTTCATCGACACGCGCTTCTTCCCGGCGCCGTCATCGATCGTGCGCGCGCTCGTCGAGACGGCCAAGTCGGGCGAGCTCTGGACCGACACCTCGATCAGCCTCCAGCGCCTGTTCTTCGGTTTTCTCCTGGGCGGCATCCCGGCGCTCGTCCTCGGCATCGTCATGGGCATTTCGCGCCCCATCCGCGCCTTCGTCGATCCGCTCATCGCCGCGACATATCCCATTCCCAAAAGCTCGATCCTGCCGCTCATCCTCCTCATCTTCGGGCTCGGCGAGATGTCGAAGGTGGTGATGGTGGCGATCGGCGTGTTCTATCCGATCGCGATCAACTCGACGGCCGGCGTCTTGCAGATCAACCGGGTCTATCTCGACGTCGGCAAGAGCTTTCGCGCCAACCGCATCGAGACTTTCCGCACCATCGCGCTGCCGGGTGCGCTTCCCTTCATCATGACGGGCGTGAAGCTCGGCGCCGGATTGGGCCTCATCCTCATTGCCATTGCCGAGATGGTGGGCGCCAAGAGCGGCATCGGCTACATGATCTGGAGCGCGTGGGAGACGTTCTCGGTCGAGCGCATGTATGTCGGATTGTTCGTCATCGCCATCATCGGCTTCGTCATGACATTGGGCTTGAACGAACTCGAACGCTGGCTCATCCCGTGGAAGACGGACGCTTGACCGCCGCGCGGCCCGCGAAAATCCGCATTCGCAACCTGCACAAGCATTTCGGCGGCTTGAGGGCGATCGAGGACGTCTCGATCGACATCGCCGAGGGCACCTTCTTCATCATCGTCGGCCCCTCGGGCTGCGGCAAGACCACGCTCCTGCGCATTCTGGGCGGGCTCGAGCAGGTGACGAGCGGCACGGTCGAGATCGCCGATCCGGTACGCGGCCGGCCGCAATTCTCGATGGTGTTCCAGGGCGATTCGATCTTCCCGTGGATGACGGTGTGGGACAATGCCGCCTATGGGCTGCGCATGCGCCACGCCGGCAAGGACGAGACCGAGAGCGCGGTCCGGCACTGGCTCGATCTCACCGGGCTCCGCGCTTTGCCGATCTCTACCCGCACCAGCTTTCGGGCGGCATGCGCCAGCGCGTCTCGATCGCGCGCGCCTTCGCCAACGACCCCGACATCCTGCTGATGGACGAGCCGTTCTCGGCCTTGGACGAGCAGAACAAGACGATCCTGCAACAAGAGCTGCTGCGCATCTGGGAAGCGCAGAAGAAGACCGTGGTCTTCATCACGCACAGCGTCGACGAGGCGGTCACCTTGGGCGACAAGATCATGGTGATGACGGCCAGCCCCGGCCGCACCAAGACCATGCTCGACGTGCCGCTGGAGCGGCCGCGCAACGTCCTGGAACTGCGCAACGACCCGCATTACGGCGAGATCGTCTACGGCATCTGGGGCCAATTGAAGGACGAGGTCGAGCGCGCGCGCGGCTAGAGCGCAAGGCCAAATGTCCATCCTTGCCCATCGCGGCGCACCCGCGAACGGGTCTTTCCGCCGCAACCCCATGACATTACTGCAAAATACGTTCAAAACGCCCATTCCGCGCGCCTCTCGCAATCGCTCTGCTGGTACTTATTTTTTACTCCTGACGCCTGTTGCATCGCCATTTTTGCTCCTCGCCCGGCGGCCTCATCCCGAACAGATATGTACTATAAGCGTACAAAAGTAAATAGCCATCGGCCCGTGGACTGGCGCACCGCGTC
>CAWDPP010000022.1:0-4870 GCA_963804235.1 uncultured Alphaproteobacteria bacterium | reverse complement strand
GCGAACGACGGTCTGGGCCGGCGTGGCAGTCGCGCCCTGCACGTCGCGCGGCAGGTAGAGGCGGAACGTCGTGCCGTCGCCCGGCCCGCTATAGGCGTTGATGCGTCGATGGGCCGCATCCGAATCCGGATTTGATACGGATGCGGCTCACGGCGTCAGGCGAACAGCGACGCGCCCGCGAACGTCACCGCCGCAGCGTAGAGCTTCACCGATAAGGTCCAACCGAACGCCGGAACCACCGCCGCGAACGCAGCGAACGCGCACAGAAACAAGATCATTCTCAACATCCGACACTTCATTGCATTCCCCTTCGTCGGTTATGCAGCGAAGGTATTGCGAACGCGCGGGTTGAATGATGTGACAAAAACGAATCTGTTGCGCTTCGGCGCACAAGCGCCGGGCCGGGCGCAATGCGGCCCCGCCCCGATCTCGTTCGCGCGCGCTCAGCGGCTTGGGTTCGGCGGCGCCGCGCCATAAGGCGCTTGCGGCGCCGGCGGCGCGTTGGAGCTGCCTTGCCCTTCGGTTGTGGGCGCGGTGATGCGAACGGCAGTCGCCATGCGTGGACCGCATTCGCCTTGGATCGTCACCTGTCCCGTCTGCGCGCCGAGCCGTCCGACCGCGTGGTAGTTCTGCCACTGCGCGTTGACGGTGCCGTCGGGCGCCACCGTGCCGGTCACAGGCCGGAGTCGCCGCTGCCCGCGCCCTGTTCGACGACGACGGCGCCGGTCGCCGTCGCGACGCGTTGCAGATTGCCGGTCACCTGATCGTCGCGGATCTGAATGGGGATGCGCAGCGCCGGGCAGACGTCGTTGTTGGAGCGGTTGTTGATGAGGCCGGCCGCAGGCACATCGACGACCCAGGTGCCATCGAAATTGCCGGCGGCGAAGGCCGGCGCCGAAAGCGCGCAAGCGGCGATGAGACCGGCCGCCGCCGCGCCGCGGAGAAGTCGCATCATGCAAAGACTCTCCATGCTGATCGTGCCCTATCCGAACGGGTGATGGCCGGAACGGTTCCCGCTGTCGCGCGCTCGCGCGCTCCCGTCTGCAGCTTCGGCACGCAGCGGCGCGGCACCGCCCCGGCTGGCGCCGCGCCGGCAACAGCGCGCGATTTTCCAGATATTTTAGCCGCTCATGTCGTTGCGTGAGCCTTCTGCTAGCGCGCGCTAACGATGACTTAACAACTGTGGAGCGAAGCTGGCGAAATCGGGCTTGAACGATGGCGACTGTGGCAGATACGGCAGAGGCCGGCGAAGCGGCGGAACGCAGAGGGCAGCTCCTCTGGAGCGGCGTGCTGCAAACCGCGCGCGGTCCGGTTCAGTGCCTCGTCGTCGACATCTCGCCGGGCGGCGCGCGCTTGTCGCTCGGCGCCGCGGTTGCCGCGGGCGAGGCGGTGACGCTGATGGTCGCCGGCAAGGGCATGTTCCGCGGCCGGGTCGCCTGGGCCGAGCCCGGCCTGGTCGGCGTCGCCTTCACCGCCGAGCGCAGCGCGAGCGCCGCCTAGCTCAGTCGGGCTGGTAGCCCGCCTCGTCGCCGACGACGGGATTGCGCAGAATCCCCAAGCCCTCGATCTCGACTTCGCACTGATCGCCCGGCTTCATGTGGGCGCGGCCGGCATATTGCACGCCGCCCTTCACATGCGCCTCGATCTGTCCCTCGCGGTCGTCGGCAGCGGGCTTCAAGGCGCCGGGCGTGCCGGTGACGATCACGTCGCCCGGGCGCAGCTTGTGCCCCATCGAGAGATAGTGGATCAGGTCTTCAATCTTGAAGACGAGATGGCCGATGCTTTCGCGCTGGCGCGTCTTGCCGTTGAGGCGCGTCATCACGAGCTTGTCGTAGGGATTGCCGAATTCGTCTGGCGTCATGAGCCACGGCCCGAACGAGCCCGAGCGCTCGAAATTCTTGCCGAGCCCGAATTGCCGGTTGTGGCTCTGATACTCGCGCACCGAGCCTTCGTTGTAGATCGAATATCCGGCGACGTGATCCAGCGCTTTCTCGCGCGGGATGAAGCGGCCGGGCCGGCCGATGACGACGGCGAGCTCGCCCTCGTAGTCATAGGCGCGCGCGACCGAGGGCGGCGGGCACAGGATGGGCTCGCCGGCGCCGACCTGGCTCTCGGCGTGGCGCAGGAAGATCTGCGGATAGTCCTTCGAGGTCGTGAGCCCGGTCTCGTCGATGTGCGACTGGTAATTGAGCGCCAAGGCCCAGATCGCGTTGGGATCGATGATGACCGGATCGAGCTTCACCTCGGCGAGGCGCAGATCGGGTTTTCGGCCCTCGACCGCGCGCTGCACGCGCGCCTGCCAGTCGGGCAGCGCGATGATGCGGCGCAGATTGGCCGGCAGATCCGGCGCGGCGGTCCCGAGCGTCACGAACGCCTCGTCATTCGCCATGACGCCGACGCCGGCGCGGCCCTGGTGTCGATATGAGATCAGCCTCACGCGACCCTCCTTCGAATGCTCTGAGCCCGGACATTGTCATTGCGCGTGCGCCGACGCAATCTCCACGTCGCGAGGCGGGAGGCCGGAAACAATGGCAAAGGTCACGGGCGCGCAAGTGATGGCGGAGATGCTCGACGCCTATGGCGTCACGCACATCTTCATGGTGCCGGCGGTGCTGCGCCGGAGCATGGCCGAGATCGAGCGGCGCACCCAAATCAAGCGCATCCACGCGCATGGCGAGAAGGCCGCGGTCTATATGGCCGATGGCTTCGCGCGCGCCTCGGGACGGCCCGGCATCTGCATGGCGCAAGTGGTGGGCGCCATGAACCTCGCCGCGGGACTGCGCGATCCGTGGCTGGCGCATTCGCCGGTCATCGGCATGACCGGCGGGCGCGATCCGCGCACCAAGTTCCGCCAAGTCTATCAGGAGATCGACGACATGCCGGCGTTCGAGCCGGTGACCAAGTGGAACGCCAATGTCGATGCGGTCGAGCGCTTTCCCGACATGCTGCGCCAGGCCTTTCGGGTATCCGTCTCGGGCACGCCGGGGCCGGTGCACCTGCAGTTCCGCGGCAACGAGGGGCAGATCGACGCCGACGAGGCCGAGATGGAGGCGCTCGCCGAGCCGCAATTCGCGCGCGTGCCGCCGTTCCGGCCGGAGCCGGACGATGCCTCCGTGCGCGCGGCATTGGCTGCGCTCGAGGCGGCCGAGCGGCCGGTCATCGTCGCGGGCGGCGGTGTGCGCGCCTCGGGCGCGGGGGCGGAGCTCGTGGCGCTGGCGGAGAAGCTCGGCATTCCTGTCGCGACATCGCTCAACGGCAAGGATTCGATCCGCGGCGACCACCCGCTCAACGCCGGCGTGGTCGGCTCCTATTGCCGCGAGAGCGCCAACCGATTGGTCGGCGAGGCCTCGCTCGTGTGCTTCGTCGGCACCGAGACGGGCGGCATGACGACGCATTTCTGGGCCGTGCCGAAGATCGGCACGCAAGCCGTGCAGATCGACATCGCGGCCGAAGCCTTGGGCCGCAACTATCCGCTGGTCGCTGCGGTGCTGGGCGATGCCAAGGCGACGCTGGCGCGCATGGCGCAACTGGCCGATGCGAAAACCGCTGCGCGGCGCGAGGCGTGGCGCGCCCGATGCGCGCGCGATGTGCGCGGAGTGGCAGCAGAAATATCGCCCGATGCTGACCTCGGACGCGTGGCCGATCCGGCCCGAGCGGCTCTGCCACGAGCTGACGCGGCTCATGCCCGAGGATGCGATCGCGGTCGCCGACACCGGCCACGCCGGCATGTGGATGGGCGGGTTCTTCGACCTGCGCCATCCGCGCCAAAGCTACCTGCGCAGCGCCGGCCATCTCGGCTGGGCCTTTCCGGCCGGGCTCGGCGCCAAGTGCGGTGCGCCCGAGCGGCCGGTCGTCGTCTTCACCGGCGACAGCGGCTTCTGGTACCACATCGGCGAGATCGAGACCGCGGTGCGCTGGAAGATCAACACCGTCACGGTGGTCAACAACAACGACGGCGGCAACCAGTCGAAGCGCGGCTTCGACCGCGCCTATGGCGGCAATCCGAGCGAGCAGTCGAAGGAGCTGTGGACCTTCACCAAGGTCGATTTCGCAAGGCTCGCCGAGGATATCGGCGCGGCCGGTTTCCGCGTCGAGCGCGCGTCCGAGTTCGAGGGCGCGTTCGCCCGCGCGCTCGCCTGCGGCCGGCCCGCCATCATCGACGTCAAGACCGACATCAACGTGGCGGCGCCGCTCGCTGGCTGAGGCGCGTCGTCTTCAGCCGAGATCGCCGATCGCGCTGATGACCCTGTAGGCGAGGCCGTACTCGATCGCCTCGTTCGCCGACATCCAGTAATTGCGCTCGGTGTCGCGGCGCACGCGCTCGAGCGATTGGCCGGTCTCGTCGGCGATGATCTGGCTCAGGCGCTCGCGCATCTTGATGATCTCGCGCGCCTCGATGTCGATGTCGGTCGCCGGGCCCGCGCACGCCGCCCATCGGCTGATGCAGCAGGAAGCGCGTGTTGGGCAGGCAGAAGCGCCGCTTCTTCTCGGCCGCCGAATAAATGAGCGCGCCGGCCGAGGCGACCCAGCCGGTGCCGATCACGTTGACCGGCACGGTGTCGCGCACGAACTTGATCATGTCGTGGATCGTGTCGCCCGAATTCGACATGGCCGCCCGGCGAGTTGAGAAGACCTCGATCGGCGCCGTGCTCTCCTCGGCGAGCGTCAGGATGCGCGACACCACGTCGCGCGCGAGCCTGTCGGTGATCTCGCCGAAGATCATGACCTTGCGGCTCTTGAAGAGCCGCGCCTCGAGCTCGTTGACGACGCCCTGGACGAGCTTCTTTTCGTCCTGCCGTTCCGGCTCATCCGGCTGTCGAACGTGGCTGGAAATGTGACGGACCGGTGCATCAGTCCACTCCTTCATGAC
>CAWDPP010000021.1:0-7931 GCA_963804235.1 uncultured Alphaproteobacteria bacterium | reverse complement strand
CGCGCTCGCGTGCTTCGCTCTGCCACCCGCCGCGCCAGAAGGCGGCGTCGTTCACAATCGACCAGATCATGGAAAAAATGGAGGCGGCGATCGGCGGCCAAGGGCACTAGGCGCAGGCGGTATCAGCCGCGTCCCGGTGTCATGTTGATGACGCGCGCGAGCGATTGAAAGCGCTTGCCGCATGGAACGTGGTAGAGCCCGGTCAGCCCCAGCGTACCCACGGGATCGTTTTGAAACTCGACGCGCGTGGCCGGCTGTCCTGGCCAGATCGGTTGCCGGCACGCCTTGCAGCAGGCGCCGCCGGGCGCGCCGGCAGGCATCTCGTCGAAAGGCATCCTCCTGATCCCCCGCAATGTTCGGTTCGTTCCTTATCTCATGCGTGCGCGTGACACGGCAAGGCAAAGCGTCGTCGCGGGCTGTTGCTGTGCAGTGTCAAAATGATGTGCATGGCGGACGGGCGCGACTACGCCTATGGCCCGCCCCCCTCCCGGCGCATTGGCGCTTCGGCTAGAGTGCAGCGAGGAGGGCGGACCCCATGGTGACTGGCGCGCCGGAACTTTTGCACGAATTCGTCGCGGCGGTCCGCGCGCTGTGGCGGCAGAGCTCTTCCGATGCCGAGCGATGGCAGGCGGTCGCGGACCTGCTGCCGATGCTGCTGAACTCGCCGGCGCTGCAGGAGAGCGCCAAATCCTGGCCGTCTCCGCCCGCCAACCACCCGCGGCCGCAGAACCTTTTGTTTTACGAGGACCCCGATTTCGGCTTCGTGATAAACGGTCTCGTCAAGCGGCCCGGCGAGGCGACCAACCTGCATGACCATGCTCACACATGGACGGTCTACAGTGTGCTCGAAGGCGAGGAGCGCGTCGTGCGCTATCGCCGCACCGGCGCCGCGCTCGACGAAGACGGCGAATATCACGTTCGCCCCGGCTTTATCGATATCGTTCCGCCGCACATGATCCATGCCGAATTCGCCGGTCCGGGCCGCACGGTCGCGGTCATCGTGCGCAGTCAAAAAGTCGGCGGCTTCATGCAGGGCCGATACGATCGGGCAACGGGCGCGGCGAGCGAGGCGCCAGGACCGGAACAGGTTCCCTACGCCCTTTGACGGCGGCCGCGACGCGAGCCGCCGGGTTTCACGCGGCCCTGATCTCGCCGAGGAAGCGGCCGACCTCGGCACGCAGCGTCGAGGCTTCGCCATCGAGCGCGCCGGCGGCATCGAGCATGAATTTCGCAGCCTCGCGCGAATCCCCGGCGGTGCGCGACACGCCGGCGATGTTGGCCGAGACGCCCTGCGTCGCCACGGCCGCGAACTGCACGTTGCGCGCGATCTCGCGCGTCGTCTCGTCCTGCTGCTGCACGGCGCTCGCGACCGACGTGACGATATCGCTGATGCGCACGATTGTTTTCGTCACTTCCTCGATCGTGCCGACGGCGTTGCCGGTCGCCTGCTGCATCTGATGGATGTGCGCGGCCACCTCTTCGGTTGCCTGCGCCGTCTGCTTCGCGAGCGATTTCACTTCGGCGGCGACGACGGCGAAGCCATGGCCTGCCGCGCCCGCGCGCGCCGCCTCGATCGTCGCGTTGAGCGCGAGGAGGTTTGTTTGCGTCGCGATCTTGCTGATGAGCTGCACCACGTCGCCGATCGCACCCGCGGCGGCGGCGAGGCTTTGGATCGTGTCGTTGCTGCGCGCGGTCTCGGCGACGCCGTGGTTGGCGACATCGGCCGATTCCGACAATTGACGGCGGATTTCCGAGATCGACGCCGACAATTCCTCGGCGCCCGACGCGACCGTCTGCACGTTGCTCGAAACCTGCACCGAGGCGTCGGATACCGCGGTCGATTGCGCGCTCGTCTGGTCGGCAGAGGTCGACATCACCGCAGCCGTGTCGCGCAGATGGCTCGCCGCGCCCGCGACGGAATCGACGATCCCCTTGATGCGCGATTGGAAACTGTCGGCCAAGGCGAGCAGGTCGGCGCGCCGCTCGGCCGCCATGCGCTGCCGCTCGTCGCTGGCGCGCGCTTCGGCCTCGCGCGCAGCGCGCGCATTGTCGCGGAACACCGTGAGCGCCATCGCCATGTCGGCGACTTCGTCCCGGCCGCCTTGCGGAATCGCGGCGTCGAGATCGCCGCCGGCGATGTCGCTCATGCTGCGGCCAAGCGCCCTCATGCGCCGCACGATATGGCCGCCGACATAGAAGCCGGCGATGCCGATGGCGGCGACGAGGCTCAACCCCGCGATCGAGATGAGCATCAGGCGGCCGCGCACGAGCGCGTGCGTCGTGTCGGCGGCCGCCGCTTCGGCGACCGTCTTGTTCGCCGCGACGAGCTGAGATACCTGCTGCTCGAGCGCGGCGGCGAGCTTGCGATTTTCGGCGAGCAGGGAATTGCCTTTCGTCAGCGCCTCGAGTTCGGCGTTGCGCACGGCGAAGATGCTGTGCTCGCCGCGTCCGGCCTGGACCAGCGTGGCGACGGCGCCCGTCAAGTCGTCCGCCATCGCCGTGCCCTTGAGCGCCGCGAGCGATTTGTCGATATGGCCGGTTGCCGCGATGAACTTGTCCTCGAGCGGTGGCAGCCGGTCCTTGTCGGAGAGGTTCGCCGCTTCGGTCAGAAGACCGAGCACGAGATTGGCGTCGGCGCGCAGCGTGAGGAGCGCCTGGAGCGTCGACACATCGCTATCGGCATGCGCGGCGCGGGCGGACGCATGCGCGGTGCCGGCAAGTCCGGTCGCGAGATCGAACCCGACATCATCGACGATGGGCTCCAATTTCTGCGACAGCACGTCGTGCGCGGTGCGCATATTGGTGTCGAGCGCGAGCCGCTCTTCGCGCAGCTTGAGGCGTTGATCGACCGCGGTGGAAAGTTGCGCCAGATTGTCGGCCATTGCCTTGGGCGTCACCGGATCGACCCAGTAATCGGCATCGCCGCCCGCCGTGTTGGCGGCCAGCGCGGCGATCGTCTCCTCGAGCGTGTGCTGGCTGCTCTGGAGCGCCGACACGGCCGCCTCGCGCTCGGCGCTGGTCTGGGCGGCCAGGAGCGTCGGCGCGGCCGAGACGAGCTCAGTGCTGCTCTGCGCGAGGCGCACCGAGAGGTTCAACGCCGGCAGGCTCGAGCCGGTGATGCCGTCGAGCGTTTGTCCGACGCTTTGATAGGAGACGACGGCGACGCCGCTCGCGAGCACCGTCAGCATCGCGACGGTGCCGAACGCGAGAAAGAGCTTGCCGCCCAATCCCAGGTGCGGCCGTGTGCGCCCCGTCGCCGCGTCCATGGCGTCAGCCACCGTATCCAGCGAGCGTTTCGATCGGCCGGAAGCTGCCGTCGGAGCGGATCACGGTCAGGAAGACGCGGTCCGAGCCGCGGTTGTTGTCGGGCCCATAGGTGAGCGTGAAGCCGCCGAGATCGATGCTGCCGCTCCTCGACGCCGCCTCGATGAGCGCGCCGCGCGTCACCTCGCCGTGAATTCTCCCGAGGAGCGCGCTGGCGAGCCGCCCCGCGGTATAACCTTCGAGCGAGACGAAGCCCGGCTTTGCCGTGCCGTCGAGCGCTGCGAGCGCCGCCAGATACTGCACCACGAGCGGCACCGACATGTCCTGGGGAAACGGCACGACCTGGGTCACGATGACGTCCGTGCCTGCGCGCCCGAGCGCGTGCGCCAGCGCGTCGCTGCCGACGAACGAGATGGCGACGAACGTCGCACGGAGGTTCGTCTCGCGCGCGAGCCGGATGAACTCGGCGCATGGCGCATAGGCGCCGACCATGATCACCGCATCGGGGCTTCCCTTCGCGATCGACAGCAGCGCGCCCTTCACCGCGGTGGTGTTGCGCTCGTACGTCCCTTCGGCGGCGAGCGCCATGCCGCGCTTGTCGAGCGCGCGCTTGACGCCGGCGAGCCCGGCCTGACCGAAGGCGTCGTCCTGGTAGAAGATCGCGATGCGCTTTGCGCCGAGATCCTTGGTCAGACGCTCGACCATGGTCTCGGTCTCCTCGAAATAGGAGGCGCGGACATTGATGACGTTGGGCTTATAGGGTTCGCGCAGGAACTCGGCGCCGGTGAAGGCGCCGATCAAGGGCACGCCCGCCGCGGCGGCGATCGGCTCGACCGCGGCCGAGGTCGGCGTCCCGACCGAGCCGATGAGCGCGAAGACCTTGTCCTCGTCGATGAGCTTGTGCGCCGCGACGATCGACTGGTCGGGCTCGTAGCCGTCATTGACGGAGATCGAGCTCGATCTTGCGGCCGTTGACGCCACCTGCGCGGTTCGCTTCGGCAAAGGCGGCCATGAGCCCCTGGCGCATGCCGAGGCCCAAGGCTGCCGCCGGCCCTTCGAGCGCTGCGACCTGGCCCAGCACGATCTTGTCGGCGCTGACGCCGTCTTCCGCTCCGGCGCTCGTGGCCGCCACTGCGGCGGCGAGGCCGGCAGCGAACGCAATCGTTAGGCGCCCCAGGCGCATGACAGCCCTCCACGATCCGCGAAACCGGCCGGCAATGCCGGTTTTCCACGGATCGGAGACTACCGGGCCGCACCATAAAAAAAGGTAAAATTCAAGCTTTCGTGAAGGTTATTGGCGGGACGGATCGCGCATCAGCAGCGATAAAGGCCGTTCGCAACGACCGCAGGGCTGCCGCTCGGGCAGACCACGGCCGCGCCGGAGGGTACGACAACGGTCGACGGCTGCTGCGGCGGGCAGCTGCAGCACGCGGCAAGAACGAGCGACAGGAACCCCGAGGCAAGGACGGCACGCATCCGGCACTCCCGTGAAAGCGGATTTTTCACTCCGCAAAACAGCGCCGCAGGCGAACACGTTCCCCGCGCCGGCCACGGGCGGAACCGGCAATGAAACCCGCGCGTTTTCTAGTGAATGTCGTCCATGCGGGCGAAGATGGCGCCGAGATCGGATGCCCGGAAGCCCGGCTTCCGGCAGGCGTCGAGCACCACTTTCTCGCGCCGCGCCAGAAGATCGGCCGCGGCCGGCAGCTTCGCCGCCGCCTCGCGCGGGATGACGACCGCGCCGTGGCGGTCGGCATGGACGAGGTCGTCCGATGACACGACCATGCCGGCGACGCTCACCGTCACGCCGCACGCGACGATATCGACATGCGCGTGCGACGGCATGACCGATCCCGCGAGCACGAAGAACCCGTCCGCCCATTGGTCGATGTCGCGCACCGCGCCGTCGGTGACGACGCCGGCGCAGCCCAGCGCCTTGTGCACATTCGACTGCACTTCGCCCCAGAAGCAGGCGATGCCGAGATCGGGTCCGTCCACGTCCTGCATCACGACGAGGCTCGGCAGCGGCGCCTGGCCGATATAGTCGTAATAGGCGAGGCGCGCGGCGCGGGCCTCGTCCTTGCTGCGCGGGTACGGCTCGCGCGAGCGGATCATCACCGTGCGGGCATAGCCGACGACCGGCTTCGCGGCGGGGAAGGGCGCCACGAGCGGACGGCGGTTGAATCCGAGCGCGCGCCGCTCGGGCACGATGAGCTCGAGCGCGTTGCAGATGGTCGGCGTGTCGTAGCGCAGAAGCGCCGCGAGCATGTCTTGACTCAAGGGCGTGGCCAACGAAACCTCCTTCGGGCAACATGCGATCGCCCGGACTATGACCGGAGAGCGGAGGAACGTCGATGCAGAAGAGCGCCACCCGGATCAGGACATCGCATGTCGGCCGGCTGCCCGCGCCGAAGGGTTTCGAAGACGTGCCGATGCGGCTCGCCAATGCCGAGATCACCGACGAGGCGCAGATCGCCAAGCTCGTCGTGCCGGCCATCGCCGAAGTGGTGAAGCACCAGGCCGAGATCGGCATCGACTGCGTCAATGACGGCGAGTTCTGGACGACGCGCATCGCGCGCTCATTACGCCGCCCACTTCACCGGCATCGAAGCGCGCCCGGTCAGGGCGGACGAGCCGCCGACCTCGCGCCACTCGACGCGCGAGCGCGACGAGTTCCGCGAATTCTACGAGGACATGGACAAGATCGGCACGATGTTCTTCGTGCCCGGCGAGAAGCCGGTGCCGGTCATCACCGAGCGCATCGTCGCGCGCGGGCCGCTCAAGTCGAAGGGGACGGAAGCGATCAACCGCGAGATCGCCACCTTCAAGGCGGCGATCGCACGCTCGGGCGCCAAGGTGGACGAGGCCTTCGTCGCGGTGCTGGCGCCGGGCTGGCTCGATCATTTCATCTACAACGAATACTACAAGACCGAGGAGGAATTCCTGTTCGCCTTGGCCGACGCGATCCGCGCGGAATATCGCGCGGTCATCGACGCCGGATTCATCCTCCAGATCGACGATCCGGGCCTGCCCGACTGGTGGGACATGCTGAAGCCCGAGCCGTCGGTCGAGGCCTATCGCAAATTCGCGAAGCTGCGCATCGACGCAGTCAATCACGCGCTCGCAAGGCCTGCCCGAGGATCGCATCCGCTATCATTTGTGCTGGGGCAGCTGGCATGGTCCGCACACGCACGACATCCCGCTCGAGCACATCGTCGATCTCGTCCTCCAGGTGAAGGCGCGGACATATTCGTTCGAGGCCGGCAACGTGCGGCACGAGCACGAATGGCGCGTCTGGCAGGAGGCGAAGATTCCTGCGGGCAAGATGCTGATGCCCGGCGTCGTGAGCCACTCGACCAACCTCGTCGAGCATCCGCAGCTCGTGGCCGACCGCATCGTGCGCTACGCCGCGATCGTCGGCCGCGAGAACGTCATCGCCGGCACCGATTGCGGTTTGGGCGGCCGCGTCCATGCCGAGCTCGCCTGGGCCAAGCTCAAATCATTGGCCGAGGGCGCGCGCATCGCGTCGAAGACGCTGTGGGCAAAATGAGCGCGCGAGTCGGGAATTGGCGTTGCCGCGCTTCTCGCCCTCGCGCTCTCCATCGCCACGGCCGCGCACGCGGCCGACACGCTCCGCGTCGGGCGCTCGCCGGGCTTTCTCTTCTCCTACACGCCGCTCGATGTCGGGCTCGCCCAGGGCTTCTTCCAGAAGCGCGATCTCGCCATCGAGACCATCGATTTCGAGGGCGCGGCGAAGATGGATCAGGCGCTCGTCGCCGGCTCGATCGACATCTCGCTGGGTTCGCCCATGGGCATGGCGATGGAGGTGAAGGGCATGCCGGCCACGGCGATCGCCGTCATCGCCGGGCCGATGCTCGAGTTCGGCATCCTCGTCCCTTATGACTCGCCGGTGAAATCGCTCGCCGAGCTGAAGGGCAAGACGATCGGCATCGCCACGATCGGCTCGATCACGCAATGGGTCGCGCTCGAATTGGCGCGCGTCGAAGGCTGGGGGCCGGACGGCATCAAGCTCACCGCCATCGGCTCGAGCCCCGGCGCGGCCGCGGCGGCGCTGAAGACGCATCTCGTCGACGCCACGGTGGGAAACGCGACCTCCGGCCTCATCCTCGAGCGCGCGCACGACGGCAGGCTGCTCGCCACCGCCGCCGACTTCGTGCCGCATTTCCAGGCCCACACGATGTATGCCTCGGCCGACCAGTTGCGCAGCAATCCCGATGCCGTGCGCCGGTTCCTGGCCGCGCTGGCTCGAAGCCGTCGCCTTCATGCGCGCGCATCGCGACGACACCATCCGCATCGCCACGTCCGTGACCGGCCTGTCCGCGGCGGACGAGACGCTCGAATACGATCGCCTCATGCCCGGGCATTTCGCGAGACGGGCGTTTCGATCCGCAAGGATCTGCAGCGCATCGGCCAGTCCTTCGTCGAGCTCCACGTGCTCGACAGCGAGCCTGACATGGCGAAGCTCTTTACCGAGCAGTATCTGCCGCCGAGATGATGGTTCACGCTGGGCGTTTTCCGGCATAGAGTGAGGAACCGCGCCAGAGACGCGAAGGGATGACGGGAATGAAAGTCTGCATGTTCCACCTCATGCCGTATCGCGATCTGCCGCCGGATTTCGCGAAGCGCTACAACTCGGCCTATATCGA
>CAWDPP010000020.1:0-17178 GCA_963804235.1 uncultured Alphaproteobacteria bacterium | reverse complement strand
GGACGCGGACAATCGGCATGTCTATGTACCTCGCGATCGCGCGCCTTGGGGATTATGCATGGGAGCCGGAAATAGCACAATGAAGAACGATTGATGCTTGGTTTTTTCACTTGATGGTTTGTACGTGCCTCGCCAATGGCACTTTCGGTTGCTTGATGTCACGTGCCGTTGGTAGCACTTGAGCAACTTACCCACGGGGAGCTCCGACGTGTGTCTCCAGTTCGGCCGTATGGCTCCAACACAACCTTCTTTTGGGAGAATAAAATTCCATCGCATGCTTGAAGTCCGCCTTCTTGTATCCGTGGCGATCGGGGCGCCCGCCAAAGAGTGTGGGAGCGTAGTTACCTGCATGCACGCTGTCTGACACGTGTCGACCTTCCTCCGTGACCCCAACAAATGCAAATACGTTCTCCGCACCCTTACGTAGAATTGCTCCTACAACGCCTGTAGGCGGTCTCTGATGAATACGACGTCGTGCCAACGCAAACTGATCTCATCATCTTCGGCGGCGTAGTTCGCCTTCAGACGCGACAGCATTCGAGCATTTCGGGCGCGACTCCTTCATTTTTCTTGGCTAGAACTCAGGAAGGCCCGCGACCGAAAGGCATTCGACCAACCGGTTGACCCACTGTCGCTAGTGTCGGAGGCGAGCCCCGCGCGCGAAGGATGCGCACAGGCGACGACGCATCCGTCTATCTCTCGCGCGATTTGGCCAAGCGCAGCCGAGACGTATTGGCGAACGTGACTTCTTCGTTCTCATTCCCGCTCATTCCCGCCGAACGTGTCAGCAACTGTCTGGCACCCCACGAGCTGAGCTCCGAGGTCGCGGGCCGCTTGAAGCACCTCCGCAAAAAAGCGCGTTCGCAAGTCCATGCCGGAAGCGAAGTCCACCAGAATGTTGTCGTCGCCGAAGCGTGGTAACCATCGCATGTCCTCCAGGTCGGAAAATTTGCAGTCATAAAGCCGGTTGATGTCAGCTTGCCGACGGTGCAGTTCGTCCTCGGGGTCCTAGCAGACGATGCGGGCGATTTGACCCTAGGGGTTGGAATGCCTAGCCGGGGATGACCGATCGAGGTGCAGGTCACGAGTTGCTGTACCAGCAGAGGCTTGCCTAACCCACAGTCACCGTAGACCCCGGTGACTGTGTGCCAAGGTATCCAGTTTGCAACGAGCCGGCGGGGATAGGGATTGCAACCCGGGACGACGATACTACGCGATAGCACTTTACCGCTTGATCGTGATCGAGCGCACATTGAATTCGGGGACGAGGCCCATGCTGCAGAACGCGGCGCGCACCGAACTTGACACATAGCTCGTAGCTCGGCGCCAAGTGCGCGTAGTGCTTCTCGGCCATGCGGGTCAGCGTGACCTAGCTGCTGCGCAATCACCGCCATTGGGACATTGCGCATCGCCAAGACGGCTCGCGTACGTGTGCCGCAGGATCAGGATATGGAAGCTAACGGCCGGCGTGATCTTCGCGGCCGTACAAGCGTCCTTCATCGGCCGGAATTGATACGACTTGCCCCACGCCTTTCCGGAGGCTTGGGTGAATTGGCTAGCGTCGCCGGCCTCAACGGCGCAGGCATCAACGAAGAATCGATCCCCCTCGTCGGTCAGCACGAGCGGACTTTGGCGTATCCACGTTGCGGTAGGGCTTCGCGGACTGCCAAGCATGCTGGCTCGCGACCTTGTGCCGCCGATAGGCGAGGTTAAGGGCGGCTTTGAGGACAGTCAGCACACGGTTAGCGGTCGAGCGCCGCTTTCGTATTGCTCGGGGCTCTTGGGATCAAAAGGGCGGCCGGTCAGCTTCTTGGCCTTGGCCTTCTTTCTGGCCCTGGGCTTCTTCGCGCTGTTGTCCGCCATCTTCTTTCTGGCTTACGCGGACGAGGGGAGGGCGGTCGCGATGCTATGCTGCCATTCCTCGATGCGTTCAGTCGTCAATCGGGACAACTAAAAAGCGCCTAACGCCGGCGTATGTGACGATCGATGGCGTTACGAGCCTGGGACATTCCCTTGGCGCCGCGCCGTTCAAGGTTTTTGAGATAATCGCTGAGCGCCACAGAAACGTCGTAGGGGCCTATCCCTGTTTCGCCGCTGTCCTCACGGGCAAGTTCGCCGAACCACGTCCTTGCCGGTTCCTGCGCCTGGGCGAACGAACGTGCTCGCGGTCCGCGTCCACGACATCATCGGCCGTGCCGATCGCCCGATACCGGCGGCCGTGCTCGGCAGTGTATAGCCGGGCGATCCGTGTGCCGCCCTTGGCACCCGTGCGGTAGCCGATCGACAGCCCTTCGGATAGGGTTCGCCAGTATGGCTCGCGCCGGGCCTTCAGTTTCGAGCGCGCGTTGCGCGTGTCTAACTTCGCATCCCGCAAGGTTCTCGCCATGGCCCGTCTCCCGCACTCTTTCCGTCGTACGGCAAACATACGGCAAAGGCCGTGGTGTACGCCGTTAGCCGACGGGAATTTGCAGACCGAATAGGCGGACCCGCACTTAGACAAGCCGGCGCTTGCGCGAAGGAGAGCACGGGCATGACGGCAGCAACGCAGCTCGATGCAAGCGGAGGTCAGACCGGGTCTCCTCTTGAAGTGCTCGCAATATTCGCAAAGCTTGGCGTCAGCTGTTTTGGCGGGCCGATCGCGCATATTGGCTACTTCCGGGACGAGTTCGTCGTGCGTCGGCGCTGGCTCGACGAGCATTCGTATGCCGATCTCGTTGGTCTCTGCCAATTCCTACCGGGTCCGGCCAGCAGCCAAGTCGGATTTTCCCTTGGTCTTATGCGCGCGGGCTATCTCGGCGGTCTGGCGGCGTGGACAGGCTTCACGCTCCCATCGGCGATACTGCTCGTGCTCTTTGCTTTTGGCGCGAGTGCATTGAGCGGTCCGGCCGGCGCCGGCCTGCTTCATGGACTCAAGCTCGTTGCCGTTGCGATTGTTGCACAAGCCGTTTGGGGAATGGCGCGCACGCTGTGCCCGGATCGCGAACGGGCGACCATCGCGGTCGTGGCCGCCCTGATCATTCTTTTCAGCACATCCTCCGTCGCCCAGCTCGGCGCGATCGCGATAGGCGGCATTGCCGGGCTCTGGCTCTGTCGGGGGGCACCGCCACCCACGAGCGGACATGTGGCGATACCTGTTTCGCGCACGGTCGGGGTTGGCGCGCTCATGGCGTTTTTTCTCATCCTCTTCGGACTTCCGTTCGTGCGCGGCCTCGTTGTCTCGCAAGGTATCGCTCTCTTCGACGCGTTCTACCGGTCCGGCGCGCTTGTGTTCGGCGGCGGTCATGTGGTGCTGCCCTTGCTTCGACAGGCCTTCGTGACACCGGGTTGGGTCAGCGACGGCACCTTCCTCGCGGGGTACGGCGCCGCGCAAGCGGTCCCAGGTCCGCTCTTCACGTTCGCCGCTTATCTCGGCACCGTCGTCAGCCCTTCGCCACACGGTATCGCAGGTGCCGTACTGGGTTTGGTGGGCATCTTTCTTCCGGGCATACTCATCCTCGTGGGCACATTGCCCTTCTGGGACGCATTCCGAAAACGAGCGAGCGCCCAGGCGGCGATGCGGGGGGTGAACGCGGCTGTCGTCGGACTGCTTGGCGCGGCGCTCTACAACCCGTTTGGACAAGCTCGGTCAACACGCCGGGTGATTTTGGAATTGCGCTCGTCGGCTTTGTTCTCCTCACAGTCTGGCGCGCTCCCCGCTGCTTGTGGTTGTCGTCAGCGCGCTCGGCGGCATGGCCTTGGCCGCCTAACTGAGCGCGAACGCTCACTGTCAGGCTGGAGGACAATCGCCCCGATGAGCTCGTCCGCGAACCGCATATTCACTGGTTGACGTACTGTACGCATGTATGCTACACATGTGCAGTTGTGATGGCGCCCGTTTGAAGCGAAATCGACCCTCCGGCTGCGCCAAAAGTAATCATAAGTACCGGAACGGCGATTACGGGACGTGAGAAGATTGAACGCAGTAACGTAATATACATATATATCAAGGGAGTAAACCGGATAAGAGGTGATTTGCCGCGCTCCGCCATGGGCATGGATAGGCATTTCGGGAAAAACGCTCGGTCGTCGCCCTACTGCGCCGGGACGAGCGGGCGCGCCGGGTTGCGCGGGCCCAGGAGAAACAGCATCGACGCCGCCGCCACGACGCACATGGCGCCGGCGGCGAAGAAGGCCGGAAGATATGTCGCGAGCTCATCGCGCGCGACGCCGGCCGCCGCCGCCATCACCGCGGCGCCGAGCTGATGGCCGGCGAAGATCCAGCCGAACACCACGGGCGCGCGCTCGCGGCCGAACGCCTGCACCGCGAGCTTCACGGTCGGCGGCACGGTCGCGATGTAGTCGAGCCCGAAGAAGATGGAGAAGCCGGAGAGGCCCAGCAACGTGAAATTGCTGTACGGCAGCCACAACAGCGACAGCCCGCGCAGCCCGTAATACCACGACAGCAGCCAGCGGCAGTCGTAGCGGTCGGAGAGCCACCCCGAGCCGATCGTGCCGATGAAGTCGCACAAGCCCATCACGGCGAGGAAGCCTGCCGCGGTGACGGCGGGCACGCCGAAATCGTGGCACAGCGGGACCCAGTGCGGCCCCATCAGCCCGGCCGAGGACAGACCGCACACGAAGAAGCTCCCGGTCAGGACCCAAAACGCCGGGACCCTCACCGCGTCGCGCAGCGCCGCGAAGCTGATCGCGACGGCGTTGCCCGTGACGCGCTTGGCGGGCGGCGCCGCCACCTCATCGCCATAAGGCAGAAGGCCGAGCTCCGCCGGATCGTTGCGCGCGAAGATCCAATAGACGACGCCGAATGCGGCGATGACGAGCACCGTCGGCGCCAGCGCCATGCGCCAGCCGAAATGCTCCGACAGCCACGCCGCGAACGGCAGGAACAGCAGCTGCCCGCTCGCGATCGCCGACGACAAAATGCCGACGACGAGGCCGCGGCGCTTGGTGAACCAGCGCGTCGCCACGGTGGCGTTGACGACGAGCGCGGTCAGGCCCGGCGCCACGCCCATCAGCACGCCGATGCTGAGCCAGAGCTGAAACTTCGAATTCATGCCGATGGCGAGGACGAGGCCGACGAGCAGCAGAGTGGCCGAGGCCGCCATCATCCGGCGCAAGCCATAGCGGACGAGGAGCGCGCCCGCGAACGGCGCGATGGCGCCGAACAGGAAGAGCCGCAGCGCCATGGCCGAGGACACGTCGGCGATGTTCCAGCCGAACTCGTGCGCGATCGGGATCACCAGGACGCCCGGCACCGTCATCGCGGTCGAGGCGGCGAGGCCGTAGGCGAAAGTCAGCGCCACCACGAACCAGGCGTAATGGATGCCTCGCGCCGAAAGCGCCCGCGCGACGGAAAGTGCGATCATGTGCTTCCCCGGTCCATCCGACGCAGGGTTATAGCAAGCGCATTTTCGGTGCGCGTGAAAAAATCTCAGGGCTGCCTTGCGTCAGCGCCAGTACGGCCACCAGAGCGACGGAGGTCCCCACACCGGCGGCGGCGGATAGCGGCGCGCCAGGCTCTCGCGTTGCAGGCAGGCGGCGAAATCGGGCGTGCCTCGGCTGAAAGCCGTAGCCAGCGCATTGCGCTTCATCCGCCTGTCGCAGTTCCTCGGGCGAGACGCAGCCGGCGAGCGCGGCGAGGAGCAGGGCCGGAAGGAGAATGCGCGTCACCATGGCGTGCTATGAAGGCACCATGGCAAGCCGCCTGTCCAGTCTCGCGCGCGTCGCATTGGCGCTCCTCGGCGCGGCTGTCTCACTCTCCGGTTGCATTTCGCCGGAGCAGCTGCGCCAACGCGACGAAGCGGCCTGCGCGAGCTATGGCTTTCAGCCAGGCACGCCCGATTTCGCCGGCTGCCTGCAACGCGAAGCGCTCGCGCGCCGCGACGCCAACTGGATCACGTTCGGCTTCTCCGGCGGATTCGGCCGCTAGACCATGATCGGATCGGGCGGGATCGCTTTGCGATCCGTCCGATCCGTGAATCATGGTCTACCATCTTTAGGCGAGAGCAAGATTCACGTTTCGCATGGAAACGCTCGCTTCCATGCGAAACGATCTTGCTCTAGGCGAGCAGCGTGTAGACCGCGAGGATGACGAAGCCCGTCACCGCCAACGTCGCATGCACGCTGATGAGCGCGCCGGACAGCCGGCCGCGTGCGCGCCGTTGCCGCAACAGCGCGAGCCCTGCCAGCACGGCGAGGCCGAGCATCACGGCCGCGATGGCGCCGAACGAGGCTGCGCCCGACGCGGCACCGCGCTGCGGCCCGGCCAAAGCCACAAGCAGAAGCGCATAGCCGCCGGCCGCAAGCGCCGCGTGCGCGCACGCCGCCGCCAGCGGAGCAGGCGCGCCCGCCCGCCGCAGCGACAGCACCGCCGCGGCGGCGCCCATCGCCACCGCAGCTGCCAGGATGATCGTCGCGAGATCGAGCGTCATCGTTCCTTGGGCGGCATCTTACGGCGGCGCGCGCAATCTTGTTCAACCGCGCCGCGCGGCCCATAGTCCGCGCCCGATGGCAGACGCGGAATTGATCGAGACCTATCGCGGCGCGGTCGCGGCGTGGGAATGCGACGCGTTCGGCCACATGAACATCGCGCTCTATCCACAGCGCTTCGAGGCGGCCGCGCGCGATCTGCTCGAGCGCGAGGGCGCCGGCGCAAACGCGGGGTGGCGGACAGTTGCGCTCGACCTGCGCTATCTCGAAGAACTGCGCGCAGCGGACGGCGTCGTCATCGCGAGCGGCGTGCTCGAAGGGGACGGCAGCCGCGTGCGGCTCGCGCACAAGGCGGCAAAACCTTCGGGCGAGCCGACGACGCTCGCCGAGCACGTGCTGCAACGCGATGGTGCTGCGCCCGCCGCCGGCGCTGCACGCGCGGTGATCGCCGGGTGGGAGCGGTTCCCGCCGCCGGATACGTCGAAAGGCGAGGGCGCGCTCGTCACCGGGCGCACGCGGGCGCGCGCCGCACTCTGCGAAGACGGCGCGCTGTCGCCCGGCGGATACACGCAGTGCTTCTCCGACGCGAACGTCTTCGTCATGGAAGCGATCGGCATGAGCGCAGCCTACCGGCGCACTGCCGATCGCGGCTTCGCCACCTTCGAGACGCGGCTGTCGATCGAGGAGCGGCGCGTGGCCCCCGGCGACGGGCTCGTCGTCAGCAGCGGCCTCATCGCCGTGGGATCCTCGTCGCTCCGCATGCTGCACAGCATGCGCGCGGCGCGTGACGGACGGCTCCTCGCGCGGTTCTATCAGGCGGGCGTCCATTTCGATCTTGCCGCACGCCGCTCGGCGCCGTGGCCGCCGGACCTGCGCGCGATGGCTGAGAGGCTTGTCCTCGCCGCGCTTTGATTCCTTGCGGCCGCGGTGCCGGTTCGTTTAAGGAAAGGCATGGTTTCGCGCCGCTCCTTCGCTCTTGGTCTTCTTGCGAGCGGATTCGCGCCCGCCGCGACGGCGGCGCCCAGCTCATTCAGCCAATGGCTCGACGGCGTGCGGCGCGACGCGCTGGCGCAGGGAATCCACGCCGCGACCCTCGACCAGGCATTGGCCGATGTGCAGCCGATCCCGCGCGTCATCGAGCTCGACCGGCGCCAGCCCGAGACCACGCTCACCTTCGCCGACTACATCGACCGAGTCGTGACGCCGCAGCGGCGCGAGGACGCGCAAGCGCACTTCCAGGAGAACCGGGCGCTCCTCGGCGAGATCGGCGCGCGCTATGGCGTCGAGCCGCGCGTCATCGTCGCGCTGTGGGGAATCGAGACCGATTTCGGCCGCACCACCGGCGGCTTCCCGGTGATCGCGGCGCTCGCCACGCTCGCGTTCGACGGACGGCGGCCGGATTTCTTCCGGCGCGAGCTCATGAATGCGCTGCTGATCGTCGATCGCCAGCATATCGATCCGCACCGCATGATGGGCTCCTGGGCCGGCGCCATGGGGCAGAGCCAGTTCATGCCCTCGAGCTTTCTCGCCTATGCGGTGAGTTATCGCGGCGACGGTCCGCCCGACATCTGGAATCGCCGCGAGGACGTGTTCGCCTCGATCGCCAACTACCTGGCCCGCGCCGGCTGGCGGGCGAAAGAGCCGTGGGGCGAAGAGGTTTCGCTGCCGCAGAGCTTCGCCAGTTCCTCCGCGACTGGGCAGCGTCCCTTGTCCGAATGGACGGCGCTCGGGCTTGCGCGAGTCGACGGGAGCTCGCTCGCGGCGACGGCGGGGCCAGCGGAACTGGTCGCGCCCGGCGGCCCGAACGGCCCGTTTTTCCTCGCCTACGACAATTACCGGGTGCTCCTGAAGTGGAACAACTCGAGCTATTTCGCAATTGCGGTTGGGTTTCTTGCCGACGCGGTTAACCACCGGTAGATTTTCGGCGCCTAGGTTTTCCACGAGATGCGCCGCACATTTCTGCGTTCGAGCCTCGCCTCGCTGCTCTTTCTCGCGGCCTGCCAAGCGCCGCCGCCGCCGCTTGCCTTGCGCCCGCCGGCGGCAGCGGAGCATCCGCTCTACAAGGTCGGCGATCCCTACCAGATCAACGGCGTCTGGTATTACCCGGGCGAGGATTTGAGCTATGACGAGACCGGCATCGCGTCGTGGTACGGCGCGGATTTTCACGGCAAATACACCGCGAACGGCGAGGTGTACGACCTGAACGCGCTCACCGCGGCGCACCGCACCTTGCCGATGCCGAGCATCGTGCAAGTGACGAATCTCGAAAACGGCCGGACGATCAAGCTGCGCGTCAATGACCGCGGCCCTTATTTGCGCGGACGGATCATCGACGTGTCGCGCCGCGCGGCGCAGCTCTTGGGATTCGAGGGCGGGGGTACGGCCAAGGTGCGGGTGAGGATCGTCCCGGACGAAAGCATCCAGGCGAAGCTTCTGGCGCTCTGCCGGATCGGGGGACGGGAACGCGGCGCAATCGGCGCCGCCGCTCCCGGTCGCTCCGGTCACGGCCAATGCGCTGCAAAATCCGCCCGGCGTTCGCCTCGCGAAAGGCGATCTGCCCTTGCCGCCGCCATCGAAGCCGCAGCCGCCACCGTCGTTCGCGCCGGCCGGTCCGCCGCCGTCTCTGCCCGAGCAGGTCGCCGTGCTGCCGGTCCGTCCGACCAGCATCTACGTCCAGGCCGGCGCGTTCTCGAAAGCCGAGAACGCGATCCGCCTGCAGGCGAAGCTCAGCAATCTCGGCGACGTCCGGGTGACCGATACGAAAACCAACGGCTCCGATCTCTTCCGCGTGCGGATCGGCCCCATCCCGTCGGTGAACGACGCCGACCAGCTGCTCGATCGCGTCGTCGGCAGCGGTATCCCCGAGGCGCGAATCGTGGTCGATTAAACTTCCCGCAACCACAATTTCGGCGCAATTTCCGTTATGCTTCCGCGTCGCCCCGAGCCCGCCCTCTGCAGAGCGTTTGCCATGAGCCATAGGATGCTGCCGCGTGCCGCCGCGAGCCTGACGCTGGCGCTTCTCGCCGCGCCTTCCTTCGCCGACCCGCCGCCGACGATCGACACGAGCGCGCTACACGCCATCGTCGTCGACTTCAACACCGGGACTGTACTGCTCGACAAAGGCGCCGACGAGCGCCTCGAGCCGGCGTCATTGTCCAAGATGATGACCGCCTATGTCGTGTTCGACTACATCAAGAAGGGGCAGGCGACGCTCGACGACGCGCTGCCGGTGAGCGAGCGGGCGTGGGCCAAGCACAAGACCGACGAGTCGAACATGTTCGTCGCGTTGGGCTCGCGCGTCAAAGTCGAGGATTTGATCCGCGGCATGATCGTGCAGTCGGGCAACGACGCCTGCTATGTGTTGGCCGAGGGATTGGCGGGCAGCGAGAGCGCCTTCGTCGACCGCATGAACGAGATGGCGAAGCAGCTCGGCCTCGACCACACGCACTTCGCCAATGTCGACGGCTTGCCCGATCCCGAGGAATACACGACCGCGCGCGATCTCGCGACGCTGGCGCACCACCTCATCGCCGACTATCCCAATTACTATCACTACGAATCCGAGAAGGACTTCACCTACAACGGCATCAAGCAAGGGAACCGCAATCCGCTTCTTTACAAGGATATCGGCGTCGACGGCATCAAGACCGGCCACACCGAGGAGGCGGGCTATGGCGTGGCGATCTCGGGCGTGCGCGACGGCCGCCGCATCATCGAGGTGCTCGCCGGCATGAAGAGCATGAAGGAGCGCTCGAGCGAAAGCGAGAAGGTATTCGAATGGGCCTTTCGCGAGTTCGCCGATTACCATCTCGTCAAGGCCGGCGATCCGGTCGACGACGCGCCGGTGTGGATGGGCGAAAGCACGAAAGTGGCGGCGACCACGGCGGCGGACGTCTTCGTCACGCTGCCGAAGCGCGCGCGCCATGATCTCAAGGTGACGGCGGTCTATGACGGTGCGGTGAAGGCGCCGGTGCAGAAAGGCGAGCCGGTCGGCAAGCTCGTCATCAGCGCGCCCGACATGAAACCGATGGAGGTTCAGCTCGTCGCCGCCGCGCCGGTCGCGAAGCTCGATCCCTTGGGCCGCATGGCCGCGGCGGCGGGCTATCTCCTGTGGGGCAAGCGCTGAGCCAGGGACGGTTCATCACGTTCGAAGGCGGCGAGGGCGCCGGCAAGACGACGCAGATCGAGCTCCTGGCCGAAGCCCTGCGACGGCATAAGTTCGACATCGTGACGACGCGCGAGCCCGGCGGATCGCCGGGCGCCGAGGCGATCCGCGATCTCGTGCTCTCGGGCGCGGTCGAGCGCTGGGACGGCGAGACCGAGGCGCTGCTCATGGCCGCGGCGCGGCGCGACCATCTGGTTGCGACCATCTGGCCTGCGCTTGCCGCCGGGCGCATCGTGCTGTGCGACCGCTTCGCCGACTCGACCGAAGCCTATCAAGGTTTTGGCCGCGGCGTCGCGCGCGAGCGGCTCGGTCGAGCTGCACCGCCTCGCCGCCGGCGAGTTCGCGCCCGACCTCACCTTCATGCTCGACCTTCCGGCCGCGGAAGGGCTTGCGCGCGCGACACGGCGCGGGGCCGCGAGCCGGTTCGAGCGCATGCCGCTCGACATGCACGAGCGCCTGCGCCAGGGCTTCCTCGAGATCGCGCGGCGCGAGCACGGGCGCTGCGTCGTCATCGACGCGCGGCGCGACATCGGCGCGATCCACGCCGACATCACCGCGGCGCTGCGCGAGCGGCTCAAGATCGCGTGCTGATTTCCGCGGCGAGCCGCTATTGTGCCGCCATGAGCGATGACGAGGACGAGGGCGAGGCCGGGGCAGAGACCCCGCCGCTGCCGCCGCCGCGCGAAAATCCCGACCTCTACGGCCACGAAGCGGCCGAGCAGACGTTTCTCGCCTCCTGGCGCTCCGGCCGCATGCCGCATGCCTGGCTCATCACCGGCCCGCGCGGCGTCGGCAAGGCGACCTTCGCCTTTCGCTGTGCGCGCTTTCTTCTCGCGCAACAGGGCCAGGAACGGGACCTGCTCGCAGAAGCGCCGCGCTCGCTGCGGCTCGAGCCCGAGCACCGCGTCTTCCGTCTCGTCGCATCGGGCGGCCATCCCGATCTTCTCGTCGTCGAGCGCGCCTACGATCCGCGCCGGAAGCGCATGCGCAGCGAGATCGTGGTCGACGACACGCGCAAGATCTCGTCCCTCCTGCGCCTCACCGCGTCCGACGGCGGCTGGCGCGTCGTCATCGTCGATGACGCGGACGACATGAATTCGAGTTCCGCCAACGCGGTGCTGAAGATCCTCGAGGAGCCGCCGAAGCGCGCCGTGCTGCTGCTGCTCAGCGAGAACCCGGGCCGGCTTCTGCCGACCATCCGCTCGCGCTGCCGCATCCTCGCGCTGAAGCCCTTGGCGCGCGCCGAGATTGTCACGGCGCTCGAACGCTATCGCCCCGATCTCGAAGGTGCGGAGCGGGCCGAGCTCGCGAGCCTCGCCCAAGGCAGCATCGGGCGCGCGCTGGCGCTTGCCGCCTCGGACGGGCTCGCGCTCTACCGCAATCTGTCGCAGCTCATGGCGCGCCTGCCCGAGATCAACCCTGACGCGCTGAACGAGTTCGCCGATGCGGTCGCACGCGCCGGCGCCGATGACGCCTGGGCTCTCGTCGCCGAGCTTCTGCCCGGATGGGTGGCGCGCATGGTGGCGCTTTCGGGCGGGGGTGCCGCGCGCGCGGTCCTGCCCGGCGAGGAAGCGTCCATGCGCGCGCTCGGCGCACGGCGCAGCCTTGATCAATGGGTCGAGGTGTGGGAAAACCTGAACCATCACTTTCGCGAGGCCGACAGCGTCAATCTCGACCGCAAGCAGGTCGTGCTGAACGCCTTTTTTGCGCTTGAGGCGGCGGCGCGTGCCCCCGCCGGGGAGAGGCCATGAGCGGCGGCGAGCCCTACTACCTGACCACGCCGATCTACTACGTCAACGATCAGCCGCATATCGGCCACGCCTATACCACCGTGGCGACCGACGTGCTGGCGCGCTTCATGCGGCTCGACGGACGCGACGTGTTCTTCCTCACCGGCACCGACGAGCACGGCCAGAAGGTCGACAAGTCGGCGCGCGCGGCGGGCGAGGACCCGCAGAAATTCTGCGACCGCGTGGCGCAGAATTTCCGCGACATGGGCACGCTGATGAACATCAGCAACGACGACTACATCCGCACCACCGAGCCGCGCCACGCCGTGGCGAGCCAGGCGATCTGGCGCGCGCTCGAGGCGAAGGGCGAGATCTATCTCGGCAAATTCGCCGGCTGGTATTCGGTGCGCGACGAGGCGTTCTACGACGAGAGCGAGCTCGTCGCCGGCAAGGCGCCGACCGGCGCCGAGGTCGAATGGGTCGAGGAGGAGAACTACTTCTTCCGCCTGTCCGCCTGGCAGGACCGGCTGCTCGAACTTGTACGAGCGCAATCCCGGCTTCATCGCGCCGCGCGCGCGCCGCAACGAGGTGATGAGCTTCGTGCGCGGCGGCCTCAGGGACCTGTCGATCTCGCGCACGAGCTTCTCCTGGGGCATTCCCGTGCCCGGCAACGAGAAGCACGTGATGTATGTCTGGCTCGACGCGCTCACCAACTACCTGACGGCGGTGGGCTATCCCGACCAGAACAGCGCGCTCTTCCGGCGCTTTTGGCCGGCCGACCTGCACATGGTCGGGAAGGACATCGTGCGCTTCCACTGCGTCTATTGGCCGGCCTTCCTCATGGCCGCGGACATCGCGCCGCCCAAGCGCGTCTTCGCGCACGGCTGGTGGACGGTCGAGGGGCAGAAGATGTCGAAGTCGCTCGGCAATTTCATTCCGCCGCACCAGCTCGTCGATCAGTACGGCGTCGATGCGGTGCGCTATTTCATGCTGCGCGAGCTGCCCTTCGGCAGCGACGGCGATTTCTCGCACCGCGCCATCGTCAACCGCATCAACGGCGATCTCGCCAACGATTTCGGCAATCTGGCGCAGCGCGTGCTGTCGATGGTGCAGAGCTATTGCGGCGGCCTGGTGCCGCGGCCGGGGCCGCTTGGCGCGTCGGACGAGGCGCTGCTCGCGAGCGCGCGCGGCCTCCTCGACAAGCTGCGGGCCGAATTCGCCGAGCAGGCGTTTCACCGCGCGCTCGAGCTCGTCTGGCAGGTGGTCGGCGGACGCCAACCGCTATGTCGATCAGGAGGCGCCGTGGGTGCTGCGCCGGACCGATCCGGCGCGGCTCGACACCGTGCTGTGGACGCTCGTCGAGACGGTGCGCCAGCTCGCCATCTATGTGCAGCCGGTCGTGCCGGCAGCGGCGGCGCGGCTCCTCGACCAGCTCGCCGTGCCGCCGGACCGGCGCAGCTTCGCGGCGCTCGCCGCGCACCCGATGGCGCCGGGGACGGCGCTGCCGAAGCCCGAGGGGATTTTTCCGCGCTTTGTCGAGGCGCGATGCGGCGCACTAGAACTTTCGCCCCTTAGCGCCATCGACCGGCGAAATTGCGCGCCGGAACGCTTCCCTTTGCCGCGCCGGGCGCATAGAGTTTTGCCGAGCCGTTTCGCTGTGGGGAGGGTGAGGTGAAGATCGAGGATGTGAAGCGCACGGCCTTTGCCATGCCGCTGACGAGCCCGTCCTTTCCGCGCGGGCCGCACCGCTTCGTCGACCGCGAATATCTCGTCGTCACCTATCGCACCGATGCGGCGGCGATCGAGCGCATCCTGCCGGAGCCGCTGACGGCGCCGCAGCCGCACGTGCGCTTCAACTTCATCCGCATGCCGGATTCGAGCGGCTTCGGCGAATACCGCGCGGCGGGGCAGGTGATCCCGGTCGTGTACGAGGGCAAGCCCGGCGCCTATGTCCATTCGCTCTTCCTCGATGCCGAGGCGCCGCTCGCGGGCGGGCGCGAGATCTGGGGCTTCCCGGAAAAGCTCGCGGCGATCTCGTTCAAGGTCGAGACCGATACGCTTCTCGGCACGCTCGACTACGGCCGGCTCCGGCTCGCCACCGGCACGATGGGCTACAAGTACCAGGTGCGCGACGCGGCGCAGATGAAGCGCGACCTGGCCGAGCCGCAATACCTTCTCAAGATCATCCCGCACGTCGATTGCACGCCGCGCATCTGCGAACTGGTGCGCTACAATTTCGAGGAGGTGACGGTGAAGGGCGCCTGGACCGGCCCGGCCGCGCTCACGCTCCTCGGCCACGCGCTCGCGCCGATCAACGAGCTGCCGGTGCTGCAGATCGAATTGGCAGTGCACTTCGTCGCCGACCTGACGCTCGGCCTGGGCTCGATCGTGCACGACTATCTGCACCGATAAACAGGCTGAGCTGGCACAGGCAAGTGGCTGATCTACAAGGCTAATGATCTCTAGGTTGATCGACAGCCATTGCCATCTCGACTATGCCGCGTCGGTCGAGCGCGGCGAGATCATCGCCCGGGCGCGCGCGGCCGGCGTCGGCACGATGCTGACCATCTGCACCAAGCTCGCCGAGTTCGCCGAAGTCGAGGCGATCGCCGCCGCCGATCCCGACATCTGGTGCACGGCCGGCATCCATCCGCATGAGGCGGCGGCCGAGCCCGAGGTCGGCGCGGCCGATCTCGTGGCGCTTGCGGCCCATCCGCGCGTGGTGGGGCTTGGCGAGACCGGGCTCGATTTCCACTACGACCACAGCCCGCGGCCGCGCCAGGCGGAGTTGTTCCGCGCCCATTGCGCCGCGTCGCGCGAAACGGGCTTGCCGCTCATCGTCCATACCCGCGAGGCGGATGCGGAGACGATTCGCATCCTCCACGAGGAACGGCCGCCAAGCGGCGTCATCCATTGCTTCAGCACCGGGCGTGAACTTGCGGAAAAAGCGCTCGAAATGGGCTTCTACATCTCCCTTTCCGGGATCGTGACCTTCCGCCGCGCCGAGGAGCTGCGCGCGATCGCCAAGGACGTGCCGCTGGAGCGGCTCCTGATCGAGACCGACGCGCCCTATCTCGCGCCCGAGCCATTGCGCGGCCGCACCAACGAGCCGGCCTTCATCGTCCACACCGCCGCCGCCGTGGCGAAGCTCAAGGGTATCGACGTGGAGGAATTGGCGGCGCGCACGGCCGAGAATTTCTTCCGGCTCTTCGCCAAGGCCAAGCCATGCGCGTGACCATGCTCGGCTGCGGCCCGTCCTGGGGCGTGCCCAGGATCGGCAACGAGTGGGGCGCGTGCGATCCCGATAATCCCAAGAACCGCCGCAGCCGCGTGTCGGTCTTGGTGGAGGAGGGCGGGGCGCGCATCCTGATCGACACCTCGCCCGATCTGCGCGCGCAGCTTTTGGCGGCCGATGTGCGCGGGCTCGACGCCGTCATCTTCACGCACGCGCACGCCGACCATCTGCACGGCATCGACGATCTGCGCGCAGTCAACCGGCTGATGCGCCGGCCGTTGCCGATCTATGCCGATCGCCTGTCGCTGGCCGAGATCCGGACCCGCTTCGGCTATGTGCTGGGGCCGGCCGAGCACGGCACCAAGTCCGGCTTCTACAAGCCGGTGCTCGAGCCGCACGAGATCGCCGGGCCGTTCGAGGCCGCCGGCGTGACGGTGATCCCGTTCGCCCAGGACCACGGGTTCTCGACCACGCTCGGCCTGCGCTTCGGCACCTTCGCTTACTCGACCGACGTGATCCGGCTCGACGAGGCGGCCTTTGCCGCGCTCGCCGGGACCGAGCTGTGGATCGTCGACTGCATGCGGCGCGAGCCGCACGTGACGCACAGCCACCTGGCGCAGACGCTCGACTGGATCGCGCGCGTCAAGCCGCGCCGCGCCGTCCTCACGCACATGGACGAGACCCTCGACTACGACCGGCTCAAGGCCGAATTGCCGCCCGGGGTCGAGCCCGGCCATGACGGGCTCGTGGTGGAATTATGACGATAGATCAAAAGCCTGAGGGCGCGCCTTGGGAAGCCAGATATAATTTCCCATAATATACATTATGCGATATTTGGAGCCGTGCCGGAAATGACCGAACGAAGCCAGATCGACCGCCTCCTCGCCATCATGGCGCGGCTCAGGGACCGCGAGTCCGGCTGCCCCTGGGATGTGGCGCAGACCTTCGCCACGATCGCGCCCTACACGATCGAGGAAGCCTATGAGGTCGCGGAAGCGGCCGAGACCGGCGACCCGAGGCGCTGCGCGAGGAACTCGGCGACCTCCTGCTCCAGGTCGTGTTCCACGCGCGCATGGCCGAGGAAGGCGGCAGCTTCGATTTCGAGGGCGTGGCGCGCGCCATCTCGGACAAGATGGTGAAGCGCCACCCGCACGTGTTCGGCACCGCCTCGGTCGCGGACGCCGCCGCGCAGACGGTCGCCTGGGAGGACCAGAAAGCCGAGGAGCGCCGCGAAAAGGCAGCGGCTTCCGGCCAGCCGCCGAGCGCGCTCGACGGGGTCGGCGTCGCCCTGCCCGCGCTTCTCCGCGCCGTGAAGCTGCAGCGCCGGGCGGCGCGCGTCGGCTTCGACTGGCCCGATGCCGCGCCGATTTTCGACAAGATCGCCGAGGAGATCGCCGAGCTGAAGGACGCGATCGCCGGCGGCTCGCCCGACCGCATCGAGGACGAGTTGGGCGACCTGCTGTTCGCCGTCGCCAATCTGGCGCGCCGCCTCGAGACCGATCCCGAACAGGCGCTGCGCCGCGCCTCGCGCAAATTCGAGCGCCGCTTCCGCGCCGTCGAACAGGCGCTCGCCGCGCGCGGCGTCACCGCTGCCTCGCTCGACGAGATGGAGGCGGAATGGC
>CAWDPP010000019.1:0-64107 GCA_963804235.1 uncultured Alphaproteobacteria bacterium | reverse complement strand
CCATGTTGCAAAGCTTCGAGGGCGGGTGCCATTGCGGGCGCGTGCGGTTTCGCGTCACGGCCGATCTCGCGACCGTGACGGAATGCAACTGCTCGATCTGCACCAAGAAGGGCTTCCTGCACCTGATCGTGCCGCCGGAGCAATTCGAGCTTGCTGCGCGGGGCCGACGATCTTGCGACCTACCGCTTCAACACCGGCGTCGCGCAGCACACATTCTGCCGCCAGTGCGGCATTCACGCCTTCTATGTGCCGCGCTCCGACCCGGACAAGATCGACGTGAACGCGCGCTGCCTCGATGGCGTCGATCCCGCTTCGCTGCGGCCGCACTCGTTCGACGGCCGCAACTGGGAGCATGCCGTCGCAGCGCACCTGCCGTGGCGCTCCTAGACCGCGACAATGCCGCTCAAATCCCGGCGAATGGTAAGGCTCGGTCAATTGCTCGACGGCTAGAAATTGGCGCGCCGTTTCCACCACTCCGGGGCTTTCCCTTGTCGCTCGAGGATCTACCGGTTGGCGCCGCGCTCCGTCCGCGGCCGAAGCCCGAGCGCCGTTCGCATCGCCGCACGCCCACGCTGTGGGATGCGCGGCTTGACTGCGACGCCGGCGTCTTTTCCTGCGTCGTGCTCAACATCTCGCCGGGCGGCGCGCTCCTGCGCATCGACGCGCCGCTCATCAAGGGCGCGCGCGCGATGCTCATGATCGAGCGCTTCGGCGCGATCGCGGCCGCGATCGTGTGGCAGCTTCCGGCCGAAGGGAAGCTCGGCCTGCGCTTTGCCGTCGAGCCCGAGCGGGTCGTGCGCTTCCTCGGCGGCGCGGTCTCGCTTTAGCCGGCGCCTGCCCGGTCCTCGTGCTAGGATCGGGGCAATGGTGGTCAGCGGCTTCTACAAGATCGGCTATGGCGGCGCGACCGGATCGGGCATCGGCATGCTGGCGCTCCATGGCGGCAAGATCACCGGCATCGACGAGGCCGGCGTCCAGTATGACGGCGAATATCTCGAGGACGACATCACCGGCAGCGTGCAATTCCATCTGCGCGCCTCGGTGCCGGCGGACGCGGCGCTCGTCGTCGGCGTGCCGGCCAAGGGCGAGGCCTGGACCTTCGCCATCGACGCGCACCTGCCGCCCAATTTCGCGAGCGGCGTCGAGACCAAGATCCGCACGCCGTTCGGCCTCGCCACCGTGCGGTTCACGCTGCTGCGTCCGCTCTAGAAGCGGCCGCTTGCGCGCTTTCGGGGCGCGCGGTACATCGGGCGGGGTCTGAACAGGGAGCGCCGCCGTGGAATTCGGGCATTTCTGCCTGCCGACATATTTCGCCGACGTCGACGGCTCGGTCGGCGACTTCATGCGCCGCTTCGTCGATTTTCTGGTGGCGAGCGAGGAGATGGGGTTCGATTCGCTGTGGGCGAACGAGCATCATTTCGACGCTTACGGCGGCATCATCCCGTCGCCGCCGATCCTCCTCTCGGCGCTGGCGCAACGCACCAAGCGCGTGCGCCTCGGCACCTCGGTCATCGTGCTGCCGCTGCACAACCCGATCGAGATCGCCGAACAATTGGCCATGATCGACCTCATGTCGAACGGCCGCGTCGAATTCGGCGTCGGGCGCGGCTTCGTCCACTTCGATTACGACCGGCTCGGCGTGCCGCGCGAGGACTGCGCAAGACCGCTTGAAGGAGCAGCTCGCCTTCATCCTCAGGGGCTGGCAGGGCGGCATGTTCAGCCACGAGGGAAAATTCTACCGCTACAAGGACCTCGAGCTGTGGCCGCAGCCGCAGCAGCGGCCGCATCCGCCGGTGTGGGTCGCCTGCACCGGCACGCCCGCGAGCTTCGAGTGGGCGGGCCAGCAGGGCTACAGCATCCTCACCGTCGTCTATCGCGGGCTCGAGCCGCTCATCAAGCTGAACCAGCTTTATCGCGATGCGTGGGAAGGGGCCGGGCACAAGCGGGGCGGCTGGCGCATCTCGGCGCACTATCAGATCGTGCTGTCCGAGGACCGGCGCGAGGCGAAGGAGATCTGCGCCCGCGCGCTGCAGCGCTATAGCCGCGCCATCACGCACACGCTCGAGCGCGCCGACGCCGACCGGCAATACGAGGCGAGCTCGCGGCAGAAGGTCAACCAGGAGCTCCTCGACATCGACCGCCTGGTCGAGGACTGCCGCGTCATCGCCGGGACGCCCGAGGACGCGGTGCGCATCCTCACCCGCGCGCACGATTTGATGCGCTTCACCTCGTGCGACTGTACCTTCTATTTCGGCGGCGTCACCTTCGCCGAGGCGCAGCGCTCGCAACGGCTTTTTGCGACGGAGGTGATGCCGCGGCTGCGCGCCAAGGTGTGAGCGCACCGTTGCGCGAAATGGGCGGACGCGGGAAAATGCCGTAACGGTGCGGGATTTCGAGGAAAGGGACGGGCGATGGACGAATTTCATGCGCGGATGGCGAAAGCCAGCGTCGCGGCGCTGTGGGAACAGGACGCGCGGCACAACAATCCGCCCGATCCGGCCCATGTCTGGCAGTGGGAGACGATGAACCCGCTGCTCGACGAGGCGGTGCGCCAGACCGACATGCAGAACGCCGAGCGCCGGGTGCTCATCCTGCAGAACCCGTCGCTGCTCGAAGAGGGCCGCAACGGCGCCGCGACCAATCTCTCGGTCAATCTCCAGGTGCTGATGCCGGGCGAGAAGGCGCGGCCGCACCGCCACACCATGCACGCGCTGCGCTTCTCGCTCGAAGGCGACGGCGCGGTGACGATCGTCGACGGCAAGGAATGCGTGATGATGCCGGGCGACATGATCCTGACGCCGGGCTGGACCTGGCATCAGCACAAGCATGACGGCAAGGAGCGCGCCGTGTGGGTCGATGCGCTCGACGTGCCGATGCACAATTATCTCGAGACCGGCGTGTTCCAGCCCGGCCCCGCCAAGGACGTCGTGCCGCTGCCGCCCGACAGCGCGTTCGCGCCGGGCTTCACGCCCGACACGCCCGATGCGGCGCAGCGCTATTCGCCGATGTTCCGCTATCCGTGGGACGTGGCGGTGAAGGCGCTCGACGCGCTGCCGCCGGCGGCCGACGGCTCGCGGCGCCTGCGCTACACCAATCCCGCGACCGGCGGAGCGGTCATGTCGACGATCGACTGCTATCTCCTCGGCCTCGAAAAGGGCAAGGCGACGCGCCCCTATCGCAGCAACCACAACTGCGTCTGCGTCGTCATGGAGGGCGAAGGCAGCTCCGAGGTCGGCGAGGAGAAGATCAGCTGGGGGCGGAAGGACATCTTCGCGCTGCCGCACAACCAGTGGGTCAGCCACACGGCGGCGAGCGCCAAGGCGCGCATCTTCCAGATCACCGACCGCGAGATCCTGCGCCGGCTCGATTACCTGCGCGAGGAATATCGCGGCTGAGGCAGGGATGGCCGCGGACGGGTTCGACGAGATCGACGCCTACGAGGCGTGGCTGCGGCAATACGTGAAGCTCGCCGAAGCGGGGCGCAAGCTCGCCTCGCAGCTCAGCGACGGCGCGCGCCGCCGCGCCAGCAAGATCAACGAGCACCGCTTCTCGAGCCACGCCAAGCGCCTCTACGACGAGGAGGTCTATTGGACCTTGCAGATCCAGGGCGTCGCGTCATTGGCCGCGGCGCAGCGCACGGCGGCGCCGGATGCGCCGGCGCCCGCGAAGAAGGCCGCGAAAGCGAGCGCGCCGCGACGGGCGCCCGAAGCGCACGCGTGAAGCAGCGGTGATGCGGCTTCCTCCTCGCCATCGCGCTCGCGGCTCTTGCCGTGGTGGCCGCCCGCGCCGAGACGCTCAACGTGGCGAAGGGCGGCCCGCAATCCTTCACCTTCGCGCCGGCCGATATCGGATTGGCCGAAGGGTTCTTCCAGAAGCGCGGGCTCGACCTCAAGCTTTCGAACTTCGACGGCGCGACCAAGGTGCACCAGGCGATCGCCGCGGGCGACATCGACATCGCGCTCGCCTCGGGCCCCGACATGGCGTTCATCGCCAAGGGCTCGCCGGCGAAGTCGGTGGCGGCGATGGCGGGCCGGCCGGACATGATGGTGCTCGCGGTCGGGACGGACTCGCCGCTGCACAGCCCCGCCGAGCTCAAGGGCAAGATCGTCACGGTGACGAGCGCGGGCTCCCTCACCTATTGGCTGGCGCAAGAGCTGTCGCGCCAGGAAGGCTGGGGCCCTGACGGGATCGACATCCACGCGGTCGGCGGGCAGACGACGCAGATCGCGGCGCTGCGGACGCACCAGAGCGACGCCATGGTGATGGATCTGACCGCCGCGATGCGCCTCGAGGAAGCAGGCCAGGGCCGCATCCTTCTGAAATTCGGCTCGATCGTGCCCTCGTTCCACATGCACGTGATCCACGCCTCGAACGCGATCCTGGCGAAGGATCCCGACGCGGTGCGCCGGTTCCTCGCCGGCTGGTTCGAGACGATCGCCTTCATGCGCGCCAACAAGGACGCGACGGTGGCGCTTGCCGCCAAGGTGATGGGCGTGTCGGACGAGCTCGCCTCGCGCACCTACGACGCGGTGATGCCGGATCTTTCGACCGACGGATGCTTCGATCCGAAGGCGCTCGAGGTGCTGCGGCGCTCCTATGTCGACATGGGCGTGCTCGACAAGGAGCCGGACATGAGCACGCTCTACACCGAGCAATATCTGCCGGCGCCGTGCAAGCGCTGACGATCAGCGCGCGGCCTGATCCTCGGGCGGGCCGGTGGCGTTGCCGTCGGGGCCGAGCGTGTAGAGGTCGTAGGCCTGGCCCTGGTGCCGGCTCGGCACGTGATAGACGTAAGGCCGCCCCCACGGATCGTTGATGATGCTCGCCTGGCTCACATAGGGCCCGGCCCAGCGGTCGAGACTGGGCGGGGCCGCGACCAGCGCCTTCAATCCTTCCTGGTCGGTCGGATAGCGCCCGACATCGAGCAGGAAGAGATCGAGGCCCGAGGCGATCGTCTGCATCTGGATCTTCGCCGCATCCTCCTTGGCGCGCGAGAAATACTTGAAGAGCTGCGGCACGGCGATGCCGACGAGGAGCCCGAGGATCGCCAGGACCACGAGCAGCTCGACCAGCGTGAAGCCTGCCTCCCGCCGCGACACGGGCCGACCGCTCAAGGAAAGATCACTCATCGAAGAAGGCGATCGTCCGCATCTCGATGCTCTCGCGCGGCGGCGCGTTGGCCGGCGTCGTCGGATCGTCGAAGGCCGTATGCGCCACGAAGCGCGCGGTGTCGCGCCGCGAATCGTAGCATTTGAAGACGATCGCCTCGTCTTCGCCCATTTCCGGCACATAAAGCCAGCGGTGCCGCGGACTCCAGCGCATGACATAAATTTCGCCGGTGCGGTCCTCGTAGCGCTGCTCGGAGCGGACGAAGTCCTGCGCCGCGGCGCTTGCCGCATCGCACAGCGCGAGCGGCCGGTCGAGCAGCGGCCCGCGGATGGGGCGCCAGACATTGAGGAAGGCGAAGCGCCGGCGCAGCAGCGCGTCGGCCTCGCCGCCCATGAGGTCGCGCACGCGTTGCGGCCCTGATGCCTCGGTATAGTCGTTGTGGACGCGCATCACCGGCAGGCGCCGCTCGCCGGGCGCGCGCTCCTGCGTGTCCCAGCTCGCCCGCCGCACCGTGTGATCGAACACGAGAACGCGCCGCGCGCCGGTCAGCTCGCGGACGAGCGCCTCGGTCTCGGGGTAATAGACGCGCTTCAATTCGTCCGCGTCGTAGAAATCGGCGACATCGCTCTTGCGCCGCGCGAGCGCGATCCCTTCGCCGCTCGACCGAGAGCCCGTCCGCGATCGGGCGCATCGAATGCACCGCGACGGTACGTTCGTCGTAGACCGCGTTGGTGCGCGGCATGCCCGCCGGCGGCCCGTAGGAATAGTTGAAGGGCGTCTCCGCCATCGGCGCAAGATATGCGAGCTTCGCCGCTACGGAGGGAAGCTGATCCGCCGGAATGTCACGCGCGCGCATCGAAATCTCCCTTGGGCGAAAGATATGCGCTCGGCACCCCGATTCCCAGGGGGATGGGCGTCACGTGCGCGGGAGCGCGGCGGCGCCGAGATCGACGATGCGGCTCCAGCGGCTCGCCGCGTTGAAATGCGCGTAGATGGGCGCAAGCCAGCCGCGTTTTCTCCAGTCGAGGAACAGCGCATCGTCGAGCGCGTCGAATTTTGCCGGGTCGATGACGCGGAAGCCGCCGAGGCGGGCCGAGCCGCCGGCCTTGAACTCGATGAGCGCGCTGTTGTCGACGAGGAGCTCGCGCGCCTCGAGCGCATCGAGGAGCTCGCCCGTCGCCTTCAGCGACGCGAACAGCGATTTGCACAGCTCGATCGCCTGGTTGAGCGGCGCGGTCGGCTGCGCGCTGTTGTTGAAGAGCGGCTCGCCCGCCTCGCCCAAGAGCGATGAGGCCTGCGGATCGATGCCGAGCACGAACTGGTTGCCGGGCGCCTCGATGAAGGCGAAGGGGTAGTTCCGCGCATAGGCCGGGACATAGGTCCCGGCGCGCCAGCTTCCATCCGCCTCGAGGAACAGGTTCTCGCGGTCGCGATAGCCCACGATCGCCAGCATCCCGCCGCGTCCCTTGGCGCCGAACACGAGCGGATAATCGGCCGAAGCGGCCGCCGCCTCGTGCAGCGCGATCGGCACGGCATTGGTCTCGCGCGCGAAGCCATAGTCGTGGCCGCGCCGCATGCGGAGCTTGCCGTGGCGACTCGGATCGAGCGGCACGATGCCGCGGAAGAACATCGGCAGTTGCGATTCGCTCGTGGCCATGAGGCGCACGCCCCTCTGCTGCGAGAGCCGGTTCTAGGCCGCGTCCGCGCCGCTGTCATGTGTTTCCTCAGGGACCGGGCGCAATTTGCGAGCGCGTTGCAAAGGGCGGCCTGAGGCACGACACTCCGGCGAAAAGCTGGAGGAGGTCGGGATGCCGGACAAAGTCGCACTCGTCACCGGGGCCGGAACCGGGATCGGCCGCGCGGCGGCGCTGGCGCTCGTCAAGGACAACTATGCCGTCGTGCTCGCCGGCCGGCGCAAGGAGCCGCTCGACGTGACGGCGCGCCAGGTCGAGGCGCTGCAGGGACGCTCGCTCGTCGTGCCGACCGACATCGCGAAACAGGAGTCCGTCCGCGCGCTCTTCGCCAGGACGAAGGAGCGGTTCGGCCGGCTCGACGTGCTGTTCAACAATGCCGGGTTCGGCGCCGGCGGCGCGCTCGAGGACCTGCCGCTCGAGAAATGGCAGGCGGTGGTGGACACCAACCTCACCGGCACCTTCCTGTGCACCCAGGAAGCCATCAAGATCATGAAGGACCAGACGCCGCGCGGCGGCCGCATCATCAACAACGGCTCGATCTCGGCGCATGCGCCGCGGCCCAACTCGGCGGCCTATACCGCGACCAAGCACGCCATCACCGGCCTCACCAAGACCACCTCGCTCGACTGCCGCAAGTACGACATCGCCTGCGGCCAGATCGACATCGGCAACGCCGCGACCGAGATGACGCAGCGCATGGCGGACGGGATCATCCAGGCGAACGGCACGACCATGGTCGAGCCGCGCATGGACGTGGACGATGTCGGCCGCGCCATCGTGTTCATGGCCAACCTCACGCTCGATTCGAACGTGCAGTTCATGACCATCATGGCGACCAAGATGCCGTTCGTCGGCCGCGGATAGCGGGAGCGCCTGGAACGGCCCGAATTGGGTTCGTTCCGCGATTGCTCCAAGCCGTTGTCATTGCGAGCGAGTCGAAGCAATCCGCCGGGAGATTGCTTCGTCGCCTGCGGCGCGCGCATGCTGCGCGCCCCTCGCAATGGCGACTCAAGTTCGGCAAATTGGGTTCGTTCGGCAGAATCGCCCCCACCTCTCCATCGACGCGCATGCGGTCGACCCTCTCCCCGGTGGGGAGAGGGGGACAGCCCCGAAATTGGCTTCGTTCGGTAATTTCACGTCAAGCCATTGATATTCATTCCTAACGTCGCAACCCTCGCGCAGCACCCGCCGTGGCCACGCCGGATATGGGGCCGCGGCGCGGCGGAGTCAACGTCATTTGCGTACGACCTGGGCCGCGGTCAGATCACGGCGAGGGATGCGTTGGGGACGTCGGTGATGAGCATCGCGCCCGGATAGTGCGAGATGAAGAAGGGCGGCTTCACCGCCTCGGCCACGGCCTGGGGCGTGACGCCGCAGGCCCAGAACACCGGCAGCTCGTCCGCCTTCACCTCGATCGGGTCGCCGTAATCGGGTTTCTGCAGATCGGCGATGCCGAGCGCTTCGGGCAATCCCAAATGCACGGGCGCGCCGTGCACGCCCGGATAGCGCGAGCGTGACCTGCACCGCGCGGATCGCGTCGGCGGGACGGAAGGGGCGCATCGACACGACGAGCGGCCCGCGAAAGCGCCCGGCCGGCATGGTGTCGATGCGCGTCCGGTACATCGGCACGGTCGTGCCGCGCTCGATATGGCGGATCGACTGAGCCCCGCCTCGATGAGCGGCAATTCGAACGAGAACGAGCAGCCGAGCACGAAGGTCACGAGATCGTTGCGCCAATGCGCCGAGAATGTCCGTGGGCGCCTCGACCGCGACGCCGTCGCGGAACACGCGGTAGCGCGGCACATCGGTGCGGATGTCGATGTCGCGGCCGAGCGCCGGCAGATCGGCGCGGCCGGGCTCGCCCACGGCCAGGAGCGGGCACGGCTTCGGGTTGCGGATGCAGAAGCGCAGGAAGTCGTCGGCCCAGTCCGCCGGCAGGATGGCGATGTTGCCCTGCGCCATGCCGGCGCCGGCGCCCGCGGTCTGGCCGGTATAGTCGCCGCTGCGAATTTTCTGGCGCGCCTCGTGCGCCGACAGGCCTGCGAGCGCGCTCATTGTTTCAACGCCTCGGCATAGGGATAGATCAGATCGTCGGTCTTGTAGGCGGGCGGATCGATGACCGCGACTTTTTGCGGATCGCTGAACTGGTCGAGCGTCTTGCCGGTGATGTTGCGGTACTGCACCGTGAGGAAGCGCGACTGATCCCACTCGCCGTCGGGCCCATAGCGGAACTTGCCGAGGACCGTGTGCAGCTCGTTGTGGTGCAACCAGTCGGCGATACTTGTCCTGGTCGAGGGATTGCGCGCCGGCGACGCCCTCCTCGAGCACCTGGAGATAGGCATAGGCCGAGGTCGCGGTGTTGTAGCCCAAGGGATCGACGCCTTCGGCCCCGGCCTGCGCCTGGTATTTCTTCAGCATCGCCTCGACCCCGGGGAAGAGCAGCGGCTTCAGCGGCAGCCAGTTCTCGTAGCCGACGACGCCGTTCAGAAGCGGCCCGATCTGCATCTTGATGGTGGTGTTGTTGAGGCCGACCATGGCGCCCCCGACCATCTTCGGCTTGAAGCCCACTCTCCGAGAGCGATTTCAGCATGCCGACCGAATTGGGCGGATATGACGCGATGAAGAAGAGGTCGGGATTTTCCGCCTGCACCGCGCGCACGATCGGCGAGAAATCGGTCGTCGGCGGCGGATAGGATTTGTCGTAGACGATCGTCATGCCGTGCGATTTGGCATTGGCGCGGGCGCCGTCGGCGGCGTTGCGCGAAAACTCCTGGTCACTCGAGGCGAGCGCCACCGTCTTGGGCGTCGGGTGCTGCGCCGCGGCGCGTCGAAGAAGCCCTGGAGAAGACGACGGTCGAGTTCGGGCCGGTCTGCACGCGCGAGAAATATTTCGCATAGTGGAACTGGCTCGTTGACGTCGAGGCCGTCAGACTAACCACCACCATGTTGTGCGCCATCGCGATCGGCATCAGCGGCGCGTTCATGATGGTGGAATAGGGCCCGGCGATGAGCTCGACCTTGTCGACGTCGAGGAGCTTCGTGTAGATGCCGGGCACGTTCGCGGGCTGGGTCTGGTCGTCGTAATAGACGAGCTTCACGGGGCGGCCCAAGAGCCCGCCCTTTTCGTTCACGTCCGCCTCCCAGATCTTCATCGCCAGGAGCGCCACCTTGCCGTTGGCGGCGCCGCCGCCGGTCAACGCCATGCTGAAGCCGATCTTGATCGGCTCGGCGGCGGAGGCGGATGCGGCAAGCGCAGCCGCAAAGAGAAAAGCGGCGGTGAAAAGGCGGCCCAGACTGCGGTTTCCCGGTTTCATTATCTTAGCTCTCCCTGAGGCCCGTTCCCGACGATGCCACGCCGCAAGCCAAGCTGGACAGCGGCAGGCGTTTAATTATATCATTACTGATCTAATGATAGAGGTTGCGATGGCTCGTGTCATTACCATAAACCGTCCCGATGTCGTGGCGCTCGTCGAAGAAGCGGCGGACCGGCTCACCGACGGCAACAAGACCGAGGCAGTCGCGCTGGCACTGCGCCGACTGCTCGAACACGAGAGCGCGCACCGGCTCCCTTTTCGGCCGGCATCCCGGATCGGTTCGCGTGCGCGACGGCGTCGATCTCACCGCGCCCGCGCTCGACGTGACGCCTGACGCGGAAACCGGCAAAGAGATCGAGCGGTGAGCGATGCCCTTCTGCTCGACACGCATATCGCGCTCTGGCTCGAGCAAGGCGACGAACGCCTGCGCGCCAGGACCCGCGCGCTGATCGATCAATGCTGGCAGGGCGGCGGCACGGTCTATCTGAGCGCCGTCAGCGCCTGGGAGATCGCGCTTCTCGTCGATACCGATCGGATCGAGCTCGATGTGCCGGTCGAGCAGTGGGTGAGGCGCTTTCTCGATTATCCGGGCATCGCGCCCGCGCCGTTCGATCCCGTGACGGCTGCGCGCGCCTATCAATTCCATCAGCTCGAACATCGCGATCCCGCCGACCGTCTCCTGATCGCGACCGCGATCGCGCTCGCGTGTCCGCTGGTCACCTACGACGATCGCATCACCCGCTTTGCGCAGCGGCACGGAAGAAAGCATGGGTTCGCGATCGACCGGTGAGCGCTATCTTCCGCCCGGCCAGCACGCGGTCCACCATCGCGCCGGCGAGGCCGAGATAGTTCGCCGGATCGACCAGCTTGGCCAAGTTCGGCGCGGCTCATCGCCGCCGCTATTTCCTTGTCCTCGGCCAGGAGATCGAGGAACGGGCGGCCGGTGCCGATCACCGTGCGGCAGATGTCGTAGACGAGATCGTGCGCGCGCTGGCGGCCGAGATGCGGGCCCAATCCCATCATCACCGCTTCCGACACGATGAGGCCGCGCGTCAGGTCGAGATTTTTCCGCATGCGTTTCTCGTCGACCTCGAGCCCCGCGACCATGAACCGCGCATGTCCGAGCGCGCCGGCCGAGAGCAGGAAAATCTCCGGCACCGCGACCCATTCGATCTCCCACGGGCCGGTCGCGCGCTCATGGTCCTCGAGCATGGCGTCGAGCAGCGCGGCCACGTGCTGGCGCACCAGCGCCACGCACGCGGTGATGTAGTTCGACGAGATCGGGTTGCGCTTCTGCGGCATGGTGCTCGACGAGCCGCGCCCTTCGGCGAAGGGCTCGTACACCTCCTCGACCTCGGTCTGCATCAGGAGCTTCACGTCGGTCGCGATCTTGCCGAGCGTGCCGGTGACGAGGCCCAGGAAACATCCGACCTCGGCGATGCGGTCGCGCATGGTGTGCCAGGCGATCTCGGGCTGGCCGAGGCCGAGCTCCCGCATCAGCCCCTCCTGCACCTCGAGCCCGCGCAGCCCGAGCGAGCTCAAGGTTCCGGCGGCGCCGCCGAACTCGCCGACGAGCACGCGCGGGCGCAGCTCGCGCAGGCGCGCGCGGTGGCGGTCGAATCCCGCCAGGATCGCCGCCATCTTGTAGCCGAACGTGATCGGCACGGCCTGTTGCAGGTTGCTGCGCCCGGCCATCGGCGTGTCGCGGTATTTCCGCGCGAGATCGGCGAGCGAGTCCGAGATCGCCACCAGATCCTGCTCGACCAGATCGAGGCCGGCGCGGATTTGCATGACCGTCGCCGTGTCGGTGATGTCTTGCGTCGTGGCGCCCCAATGGCACCATTCGCCGAGCCCGCCCTTGCAGGCAGCGACAAGCTGCTGCACCACCGGCAGCACGGGATAGCCGATGCGCTCGGTCTGGCGCTTCAAGAGCGCCATGTCGATTTCCGAGGATCGGCAATGGCGGCAGATTTCGTCGGCGGCCTCTTGCGGGATGATGCCGAGCCGCGCCTCGACGCGCGCCAGGGCCGCCTCGATGTCGAGATAGAACTGGACGCGCGCCTCGTCCGCAAAGACGGCGCGCATCGCCTCGCTGCCGAAGAGATCGCGGAACACGAACGAATCGAGCGCGGACGCGGGCATTCGCTTCTCCAAGGGATGCGGTTCAGACGGAGGCGCGCGCCGGCTCTTCGCGGCGGCGCTTGGCTTCGGCTTCGATCAGTTGCGCGAGCTCCGGATGGCGCGCCTCGAGATGGAGGAAATCGGCGAGGTCGAGATGCAGCAGCTCGCAGTTGGTGAGCGCCACCGCGGTCGCGCTGCGCGCCTCGCCGGTGATGAGCGCCATTTCGCCGAAGAACTCGCCCGGCCCCAAGGTGCGCGCCTGCGGCTTCAGCTCGACCGAGACCTGGCCGGTGACGATGAAATACATGCAGTCGCCGGGCTCGCCGCGGCGCACGATCGTCTCGCCCGCGAACACGTCGCGCGGCCGCAGCATCTGCGCCGCTTCGGCGATCGTGCCGGCGCTTTGCCCCTGGAAATAGGGGACGCGCGCGACGAACTCCCACGTGCGCAGGAATTCGCTGCGCCGGATCTCGTAGGCGAAGCCGGTGACGAGGATCGCGGTCCACAGCGCGCAGACGCCGATGCCGCACAGCATGACGACGCCGGCGAGGAGCCGCCCGAGCAATGTCACCGGCACCTCGTCGCCATAGCCCACCGTGGTGAGCGTGCTGACGCCCCACCACAGCGCGCGCGGCACGCTGCCGAAGGTCTGCGGCTGGACCCCGCCCTCGACGACATATTCGAGCGTCGCCGCGATCACGAGCACCATGACGAAGCCCAGGAGCAGGCCGAACAGCGTGCGGCGCGCGGTGCGCAGCACGCGGCCGACGAGCTCGAGCCCCGGCGCATAGGGCACGAGCTTCAACAGCCACAGCGCGCCCCACAATTGCGCCTTCGCCGGCGAAACCCCGAGCGCCAGCGTGACGAGCGGATAGACGCCGGCGAGATCGACGATGCCGGAGAAATTCACGGCCCAGTGCCAGCGCGCGCGCCACGGATCGTCGTTATGCGCCCAGTGCGCCCACGGCGCGATGGCGAGCCGCAGCCCGTATTCGATCGCGAAGACGACGGCGAGCGTCCACACCACGACGGCGAGGACGAGCGCCACGCGCGGCGGCAGTCCGGGCTCGGTGCCGATGATGATGGCGGCGACGCCCAACGCCACCGCGGTCTCGTGCGCCAACCGCACCGGCCGCGCCCACGGGCCCTGCGGCGTCGTGTCGAATGCCTCGGCCAGCTTTTCGAGATCGAGCCTCATCGCGCCTCTTCACCCGAACGCGCCGGCAAGAGTAAGTTCAATGGGCCTCGAACGGCAATCGGCAAGTGAGCCAGCGACGGGAAAAAGGGAGGGCTGCCCATGAGAGAAATCGCGATCTCCGCGGCCTCTCCGATCCGGTTCGGCGGGATCGAACGCTAGAACCCATGTTCTTCCGCCCGCCGACCCATTTCGTCGTTCCGCTCATCGTGGCGTGCGCGCTGTTCATGCAGAACCTCGATTCGACGGTGATCGCAACCGCCTTGCCGGCAATCGCCCGCTCGCTCCACGAAGAGCCGTTAAGGCTCAATCTCGCCATCACCTCTTATCTCCTGAGCCTTGCCGTGTTCATTCCCGCTGTCCGGCTGGATGGCCGACCGGTTCGGGGCGCGGCCGGTGTTCTGCTGGGCGATCGCGGTCTTCACCTTGGGCTCGGCCGGATGCGGCATGGCCGACAATCTGCCGACGCTCATCGCCGCGCGCATCGTCCAGGGCATGGGCGGCGCGATGATGGTGCCGGTCGGGCGCCTCGTGCTGCTGCGCACGGTGGCGAAGACGGAACTGGTGCGCGTCCTGGCGTTCCTGTCGATGCCGGCGCTGCTTGGGGCCGGTGATCGGGCCGCCCTTGGGCGGGTTCATCGTGACCTACAGCTCGTGGCGCTGGATCTTCTACATCAACCTGCCGGTCGGAGTGCTCGGCATCGTGCTCGGGCGGCTCTTCATCGCCGACATCCGCGAAGAAGGGGTGCGGCGGCTCGACGTGCGCGGCTTCGTCCTGGCGGGCGTGGGGCTGGCGGGATTGTGCTTCGGGCTCGAGGCGGTCGGGCGCGGCGCGCTGCCGGTGATGGTGGTGGGCGCGCTCATCACCGGCGGGGCCCTTTGCTTCGCGCTCTATATCCTGCACGCGCGCCACGCCTCGTATCCGATCATCGACCTCGCCTTGATGCGCATCCCGACCTTCCGCACCTCGATCTATGGCGGCTCGCTCTTCCGCATCGGCATCGGCGCGCTGCCGTTCCTGTTGCCGATGATGCTTCAGGTCGGGTTCGGTCTGAGCGCGCTCGGCTCGGGCCTCATCACGTTCGCGAGCGCGGCGGGGTCGATGACCATGCGCTTGACCGCGAGCCCGCTGCTGCGGCATTTCGGCTTCCGCCGCGTCCTCATCGCCAACACCGTCATCAGCACGGTCTTCATGGCGGCCTATGCGTTCTTCTCGCCGGCGACGCCGCACTGGCTCATCTTCATGGCGCTGCTCGCCGGCGGATTTTTCCGCGCGCTGCAATTCACCAGCGTCAACACGCTCGCCTACGCCGATGTCGGGCCGTCGGTGATGAGCCGCGCCACCAGCCTCGCCAGCATGGCGCAGCAGCTTTCGGTGAGCTTCGGCGTCGGCATCGCGGCGCTGCTCCTGCACCTGACGATGCTGGCGCGCGGCGAGGCGACGCTCAGCGCCGACGATTTCCCCACCACGTTCCTCGCCGTGGCGATGCTGTCGTTCGCCTCGCTCATCCTGTTCCGCTCGCTCGAGCCCGAAGCGGGCGCGGAGGTGAGCGGCCACCGTCTTGCCCCGAACCCGTAGTCCGTTACACTCGGGTCCCGCGCGCGGGGCTTGGAGCGAACGCATGAAATTCCATTTCTTCCATCTCATGCCCTATCCGAACCTGCCGGCGGATTTCCGCGACAAATATCCGTCGGTGTGGGTCGATGTGCCGTCGAAGCTGTTCGATCCCGCGGTCGGGCATCAGAGCTACCAGGATTATCTCGACGAGCTCGAATATGCCGACGAGGTCGGGTTCGACGGCATCTGCGTCAACGAGCATCACCAGAACGCCTATGGCTTGATGCCGTCGCCCAATCTCATGGCGGCCGCGCTCGCGCGGCGCACCAAGCGCGCCAAGCTCGTCGTCATGGGCAATTCGGTCGCGCTCTACAACCCGCCGACGCGCGTCGCCGAGGAGATGGCGATGCTCGACGTGATGTCGGGCGGACGCCTCGTCGCGGGATTCCCGGTCGGCACGCCGCAGGACACCGTCTTCGCCTATGGCCAGTCGCCCGCGACGTTGCGCGAGAAATACCGCGAGGGCGTCGGGCTCGTCCTGCGGGCGTGGCGCGAGAAGGATGTGTTCGCCTTCAACGGCAAATACACGCAGCTCCGCTATGTCAACGTGTGGCCGCGGCCGATGCAGCAGCCGCACCCGCCGGTGTGGGTTCCGGGCGGCGCCAGCGTCGAGACGTGGGACTGGTGCGTCGAGAACGATTTTCTCTACGCCAACCTGTCCTATTTCGGCTACCAGGAAGCGCAGAAAGTGCTCGACGGATTCTGGGCCACGGTCGCGCGCCACAATGTCGAGCCCAATCCCTATCGCGCCGGCTTCCTGCAATTCGTCGGCGTCGCCGACAACGACGCCGAGGCGGAACGGCTCTACGGCGAGCACGCGAAGTATTTCTATCGCAACTGCCTCCACGTCGCGCCGGGCTATGTGAACCCGCCCGGCTATACCTCGCTCGCGACGATCCGCGCCGGCATCCAGAGCCAGGTCGCGCGCATCACGCGCCGCGCCGGCTCGCGCGCCGAGCTCGCCAATCTCGGCTGGAAGGATTTCATCGATCGCGGCTATGTCGTGGCGGGCAGCCCCGATACCGTGGTGGAGAAGCTTTCCGAGCTCGCGACCAAGCTCAAGATCGGCCACCTCATGCTGCTGCTGCACTTCGGCAACATGCCGCGCGAGACGACGCTCTACAACACGCAGCGCTTCGCCAAGGAGATCATCCCGCGCTTGCGCGACCGCTTCTCCGAATGGGAGGACCGATGGTGGCCGCGCGAGGTGGCGGCAAAGCGCGCACCCGCGCACGCGTGAGGCGCAGATGCTGACTGGCGAGACGATCCGTTTGCCGAGCGGGCGGAGCTGGCGCGTTTTCGGCGGCGGCGAGGGTCCGCGCGATCCTGTGGCTGCACGGGCCGCACGGCGTCGATCCGGCCGACCCGTTCGTCGCTTCGCTCGCCCAGCGGCACCGCGTCATCGCGCCGCTCGGCGCCGGGCTTCACCGATCTCGACGAGCTTGCCGAGATCGACACGATCCACGATCTCGTGCTCGATTACGACGACCTCCTGCGCCACATGAAGCTAGGGCCCTTGCCGGTCATCGGCCATTCGTTCGGCGCGATGATGGCGGCGGAACTGGCGGCGCATTTCCCGGACCGCGCCGAGCGCCTTGTGCTGATCGCGCCCGTGGGCTTGTGGAACGACGCTTACCCGGTCGCCGATCTCTTCGCCGTGCCGGGGATCGAGATGGACGCGCTGCTTGTGGCGCGACGCCGCCGCGCGCGAGGCGTATAACGCGCGGCTCAAGGAAGCGCGCTCCGCGCTCGACGAGGCCGAGCAGATCATTGCCGTGACGCGCAGCCTGACCTCGCTCACGAAATTCATCTGGCCGATCCCGGACAAGGGCTTGCGGAAGCGATTGCGGCGCATCATCGCGCCGACGCTTGTCGTGTTCGGCGCCGACGACGCGTTCGTGCCGGCGCGCTATGCCGAGGATTTCCGCGCCGGAATAAAGGGCGCCGAGGTTTCGATCGTGCCCGGCGCGGGCCACATGCTGCCCTACGAAAAGACCGCGCAAATCGCGGACGCGATCACGCGCTTCCTGGCGAGGAATTGATGGCCCAGAAAATCCGCCGCGTCGTCACCGGCCACAACGAAGCCGGCAAATCCATCTTCATCATGGACGGGCCCGCGCCCAACGTGATGAGCCGCGGCACCGCATCGACCGAGGTGACGGAGCTGTGGGAGACGGGCGGCGCGCCGGCGAGCAATGCCGGGAAGGACGACCCGACCGACCATCCCTATCGCCTGCCGCCGCCGCAACGCGGCACCGTCTTCCGCATCATCGAATATCCGCCCGACAAGGTCCGCGTCGCGGCGCTGCGCAATCCGCAGCAGACGACGCCACGACGCGGCGCGCGAGGGCTTCCACCGCGACCTCGGCAATACCCGCCATCCGGGCTTCCACAAGACCGACACGATCGATTATGCGATCGTGCTCAAAGGCGAGATCTGGGCGCTCATGGACGAGGGCGAGGTGCTTGCTGAAGCAGGGCGACGTGCTGATCCAGCGCGGCACCAGCCACGCCTGGAGCGTGCGCACCGACGCGCCCGCGACCGTCGCCTTCGTGCTGATCGACGCCGAGCCGGTGTAACGGGCCGGATTGATTTGCGCGTCCCCGGTCGCGGGACAGTGCCGCACCGCGATGATCGGACGGTCACGCCGCGGTATCCTTTCGAACTGCCCGCGGTCTTGCGAGAACGGCGCATCCACCTGGCCGGAAAACGACCCATCGTGCGCAATCGTCATTTTCAGGATATCGACCGCGCGTCATTCGCCCGTAATGCTTGAACCGGCAACGATCATGTTCATTCGGAAGGACGGTCCGGACCGGTCACGACCACGTTCCGTCATGCCGTCGGCTCGTGCATCGTATCAGTCCACAACGCTGCGAGACAGCCGTCGTACGTGTCATGGTTTTCCCCCAGGAAATGATGCGCGATTTTACCGCCCTCGCTTCAGCCCTTCACCTCGACATGCGCGCGGACGGCGCCGTCCTCGCGCACCCAGCCGAAGCGGCGCACGCTCTCGACCATCTTGTCGAAGGATGCGACCCACTCGGGCGCCTGGGCGCGGCCCTGCCAGTGGCGCAGCGCGTCGGCCTTGACCCATGCGGTCTTGCCGTCGGGCTCGAGCGTCGCGATCCCCTGAAGCGCGCGCGCGATGAAGTCGTGCGCGGCGCCCGCGCGCTCGACCGCGATCTTGAAATTCTTGAAGTCGTCGCGCTCGCGCAGCTCGCTCGTGCCCGCCTCGGTCACGTGGATGATCATGGCTTCTCTCCTCAGCCTCTGTCTCATAACATCGCCGGCGGCAGTTGGGGAGAGAGCACGTGAACGGAGCCGAAAGCCTCGCGCGCACGCTGGTCGAGAGCGGCGTCGATACCTGCTTCACCAATCCCGGCACGTCCGAGATGCATTTCGTGGCGGCGCTCGACCGCGTGCCGGCGATACGCTGCATCCTCGCCCTCTTCGAGGGCGTCGTCACCGGCGCCGCCGACGGCTATGGCCGCATGACGGGCAAGCCGGCCGCGACGCTGCTGCACCTGGCGCCGGGCCTCGGCAACGGGCTCGCCAACCTGCACAACGCGAGCCGCGCGCGCTCGCCGATCGTCAACGTGATCGGCGACCACGCCACATATCACAAGCAGTACGATGCGCCGCTCAACGCCGACATCGAGGGCGTGGCGCGCGCCTATTCGAAATGGCTGCGCACCTCGCCCAATGCCATGTCCGTGGCGGCGGACGGCGCCGAGGCGGTGGCGGCGGCGAGGACGGCGCCGGGCCAGATCGCGACCCTCATTCTGCCCGCCGACACCGCGTGGAACGAAGGCAGCGGCCCGGCCGCGCCCGTCGCCGTGCCGCCGCCGCCGCTGCCGTCGCAGGACGCGATCGAGCGCGCGGCCAAGATCCTGCGCGAGCGCAAAGCGACGGCGCTGGTGCTGGCGGGCGCGAGCTTGCGGCGGCACGGGCTCGAGCTCGCGGGCCGCATCGCAGCAGCGACGGGCGCGCAGCTTCTCACGCCCTATGCGGTCGGGCGGATCGAGCGCGGCGCCGGCCTCGTGCCGGTCGAGCGCATTCCCTATCCGGTCGATCAGGCGCTCGAACGGCTGAAGCATCTGGAGCATGTGATCCTGGTCGGCGCCACGCCGCCCGGTCGCGTTCTTCGCCTATCCCAACAAGCCGAGCGTGGTGACGCCGCCCGGCTGCGCCATCACGGTGCTGGCGCGGCCCGAGGAAGACCTCGTCGGCGCGCTCGAGGCGCTCGCCGATGCGGTGGGCGCGCGCCAGGCGGAGCCGAAGCTGCAACAGCGCGAGAAGACCGCTGCGCCGTCGGGCGCGGTGACGCTTCCCGGCATCGGCGGCGTGGTCGCGGCGCTTTTGCCGGAGAACGGCATCGTGGTCGACGAATCGATCACCTCGGGCCGCGCGCTTCTCGCCATGACGCGCACGACGCCGCCGCACGACTGGCTCGCCAATCCCGGCGGCTCGATCGGCATGGCGCTGCCGCTCGCGGTCGGCGCGGCCGTCGCGTGCCCGGAGCGCAAGGTGCTGGCGCTCGAAGGCGACGGCAGCGGCATGTACACGCTCCAGGCGCTCTGGACCATGGCGCGCGAGGGGCTGAAGGTGACGAGCGTCGTCTTCGCCAACCGCACCTACAACATCCTCAAGGGCGAGCTGGCGAATGTGGGCGCCGGCAACCCCGGGCGGCGCGCGCTCGACATGCTCGAGATCGGCCGGCCCGATCTCGACTGGGTGGCGCTCGCGCGCGGCATGGGCGTGCCGGCCGCGCGCGCCGAGACGCTCGACGATCTGGCGCGCCTCATCGCCGCCGGGCTCGCATCGGGCGGGCCCGAGCCTGGTCGAACTGCCGCTCTGAAACTTGCGGGCGCGCGCGCGCCCGCGCCGCACGACCGCAGATTTATTTTTCGGCAAGGATCGAACGCGCCGCTCGCGCGCGGCAAGAAAGACGAAAGCCGCTGGCCCGACAATCGCCGCCGTCCTGAACATTCGAGGGGTGGCGCGATGGACGGCGCACGTGGGATCGCTCTTAACGCCAAAGCAACCGATAGCCGACTATTTTCGCGCCCGCGCGCGTAAATTCCGCCGTCAGGCCGGCGAGGCAGGCGATGCCGTCATCCACCGAGAACTTCTACGCCTTGCCGAGATCTACGAGCGTATGGCCGAGAATGCGGAAATCGAGTCGGGCAAGCGCGCCGGGATATGAGACGGCGCGCGCCGCCGCCGATGAGCTTATCGCGCGGCTGGGCGAGCAGGCGCCGTGCCATGCCATGCTTCAGGCGCTGAAGGCGCGCCTCAAGGGCGACCAACCGCGCATGGACGAATGGCTGTGGATCGCCGGCGTGACGCGCGAGATCCTGCGCTCGGAGCCCAAGAGTTAGAGGGATACCAGCCGGATCGCGGGACGAGCCCGCGCACTGACGAATGAGAAGACGCGCACAGGCTCGTTGCACCTCACCCCTTCAGCGCGCAGTTCTGGTGATAAAGGTCCTGCCAGTTCTCGGCCGCGGTGCCGAGGAGCTTCTGGTAGAGCTTGCCGTCGGCGTCCTTCTCGACCACGGTCGTGTAGATGTTGTTGATCGGATAATTGTTGTTGTTGAACTTGAAGGCGCCGCGGATCGAGTGGAAGCTCTTGGATTCGTGCAGCGCGGCCCAGAACGCCTTCTGGTCCGCGATGTTGCCGTGGACGTCGCCGACCGCGGCGCTGATGAGGTTGACGGCGTCGAATTGCAGCGCCGAGAACACAGTCGGGCGCCGCCCGTATTTCTTCACGAACGCGGCCACGAACGCCTTGTTTTGCGGATTGTCGAGCTCGTAGGACCAGTTGCCGATCTGCACGATGTTGAGCGCCGCATCGCCCAAGGCCGGGAAGGTCATGTCGTTCGCGGTCGCGTCCTCGGTATAGATCGGAATCTTGCCTTGAAGGCCCGCCTGCTGCCATTGCTTCAGGAAGGCGATGCCGAGGCCGCCGGGATAGAAGATGAAGAGCGCATCGGGGTTGGCGCTGCGCACCTGCGCGATCTCGGCCGCGAAGTCGAGCTGCGTCAGCGGCGTATAGACCTTGCCGACGACCTTGCCCTTGTAGGTCCGGATCGCGCCGTCGATCTTCTCCCAGCCGGCCTGGTAGTCGGCGCCCAGGAAATAGGCCGACTTGACGCCCTTGTCGTTCATCAGCTTGCCGACCGCGTCGTCCCAATCCTCGTTCTCGAAGGCGGTGTAGAAGGCGCCGGCGCGGCAATCCTTGCCGGCGAATTGCTGCAGCCCCGAGAGCGCGCCCACGACCGTGACGCCGGCGTCGAGATAGAGGTCGCGCACCGCCTGGTTCGTATTCGACATCATCAAACCGGTGACCATGTCGACCTTGTTTTCGTCGATGAGCTTCGAGGCGTTCTGCACCGCCGTCCCCGGATCCATCTTGTCATCGACGGGGTAGACCGTGACCGGCACGCCGCCGAGCTTGTTGTCCAAGAGCTCGAGGGCGAGATCGAAGCCCTTCTTCATCTCGTCGCCGATGATGCCGAGGCTGCCGCTCATGCTTGCGTCGAAGCCGAGCTTGATATGGTCGGCCGCATCGGCACGCGCGCAGCACAGCGCGAACACGCCAGCCGTCGCCATCAGGATTGGTTTCATCGCTACCCCCGCCGTTGCCCGGCTCGAGTTCTTATCGAGATTGGCCCGAGGCGTCCAGACGGCCAATTGTGTCGAACCGGCGCCGGTGGTATGGGAGCTGCCGGATGTTCGGGAGAGGGCGATGTTCGCAAAGCTCAATCACCTCGCCATCGTCAGCGAGAACTACACGCTCAACGGCCGCTTCTACGAGGCGATGTTCGGCATGCGCGGCGCATCGCGCGCGCGCATCGAGAACGCGATCGCGGTGACCGACGGCTATGTCGGGCTCAACATCAATCCGCGCCGCGCCGGCCGGGGCGCGCGGCTCGAGCATTTCGGCGTCGAGGTCGAGGACGTGGAAACGGTGTTCCAGCGCATGCGCCAGAAATATCCCAAGATCGAATGGTTGAAGCGGCCGTCGAACCGGCCGTTCGCCGGCATCACCACGCACGACCCCGACGGCAACGTGTTCGACCTGTCGCAGGCGCAATATGGCGAACCGCGCCGACGTCTATGCCGAGGCGGGCGAGCGCCATCCGCGCCACATCGATCATTTCGGCGTGCGCACGATGAACCCCGACGCCATGGCCGAGTTCTATCGCGACGTGCTCGAGCTCGAACCGCGCAACAAGGCGGCCGGCGACCGCAACCACTATCTGACCGACGGCACGGTCACGATGGTGCTCATGCCGTGGCACATCACCGATTTCGACGGCACCGGCATCAACCCGGCCTCGCTCGACCACATGGGGTTCGCGGTCGAAAGCGTCGAGAAGTTCCAGGCCGATGTCGAGCGCATCGGCGGCAACAATCCCGATCTCGCGCCGATGCGGATCGATGGCGGCCCCGAGGCCAAGGCGCGGCTCGCGCTGCAAAAGCGGAGCTGCCCGATGTGCCAGCACCATCTGGCCGACATCGACGGCGTGTTTCTGTCGGTGGCGGAGAGGTAGGAGCGTTTCCTTCCTTCGTCATGCGCGGGCTCGTCCCGCGCATCCACGGGTTTTTTCGCGCAGCCGCCAAAAACGTGGATGGCCGGGACGAGCCCGGCCATGACGGGACAGTCGAATGTCGAGCCCGCTATGCCGGGAGCGGTTTTTCGCCGCCGGGGACGGCGACGTCGAAGACGTTGAGCGTCAGCGCGATCATCACGTAGAACCCGGTCCCGGCGATCAATTCGACGAGCTGCTCGAGGCCCAGCACGGCGAGCGCGCGGTCGTAGCTCGCCTGGCTCAGCGTGTGCGTCGCGCACATCTCGCTCACCACGTCAAAGACCATCTTCTCGTCGTCGCGCGTGAGCACGGGCGTGCGGCGCTCGCGGATCGCCGCCACCGTGTCGGCCGCGATGCCGGCCTCGACCGCGCGCGGCGCGTGCGCGAACCATTCGAACTGCGCCGACATGGACCTTGCCACGACGAGGATCATCAGCTCGAACAGGCGCTTGTCGATCTTGCCGTCGCGGAAGGAGCCGTAGGTCGCAATGGCGCCTTCGGCGACCTTGGGCGCGTTGAGCAGGACCGCGAACGGCCCGCGCACGGCCATGCTGCGCAAGCGCTTCTGAATGATGTCGTGGACGCGCTTCTGCTCGTCGCCGAGCTTCGGCAAAGTCGAGATCGGGCGCGCGCGGCATCCCGCTTCGCCTCAATTTGGCGCGGTGCGCTGCTAGCGCATCAGGCGCTCGGCTTCCTCGCGTTGCGCGAGGATTTCGAGCTCCATCGCCGCGGTTTCGTATTGCCGCGACTGACGCATGAGGGTCAGGCGGACCTGCTCGGTCGTCGCCTGTTCGGCGAGACGCGCAAGCCGAGTGGCTTCGTTGTGATACCAGGCGCTTCCCATTTTATTACTCTTCTAAGTTATTGCCCTATCAGCACATTAAGCCAGCCGAGGGGGATCGCTCAACCAACCTCTCCAAGCCTCGGACCTGCCATGCTCGGCAATCATAGCAGCAGGCGCAGCATCGCGGCACGACGCCCTTTGAGCGCAAGCAAAGCCTAAAATAGCGCCAGTCCCGGGAATTGGGCATCCTTCCGGTTGAGATGTTAAGGAAAGGAGACAGCCATGCCGGGCACCGCGCCGGCCGCGGCCGCGCTCATCGACGAGCTGGTCACGGGGAATTGCATTTTGTTCCATGAGAAGGTGGTCGACGCGTTCGGCCATATCAGCGTGCGCCACGACAAGGACCCGACCCGGTTCCTGCTGTCGCGCCACCGCGCCCCGGGCCTGGTCGAGGCGTCCGACATCCTGGTGCACGATTTCGACGGCAACCCCGAGGGGGCGGCGGGCGCGCGGCTTTACGGCGAGCGCTTCATCCACGGCGAGATCTATCGCACCCGGCCCGATGTCGTCGCGGTCGTGCATTGCCACGCGCCGCAGCTTATCCCGTTCGGCGCGACGCGCTCGAGCCTCAAGCCGCTCTATCACATGAGCGGCTTTTTGGGCCGCGGCGTGCCGATCTTCGAGATCCGCGAGACGGCCGGCATGACCGACATGCTGATCCGCACGTCCGCGCTCGGCGTCGCGCTCGCAAAATCGTTGGGCGCGCATCCGATGGTGCTGATGCGCGGCCACGGCGCGACCATGGTCGGCAACTCGATCCAGCAGGTGGTCTATCGCTCGATCTATGCCGCGCTCAACGCCGCCTTGCAGATGGAGGCGCTGCGCCTCGGCGAGCCCATCTATCTCGCGCGCGAGGAGGCCGAGCAGGCCGAAGCGACCAACGACAAGGCGCTCGACCGCGCCTGGGCGCTGTGGCAGCAAGAGGCCGGAGCATGAGCGATGAGCCGCGCGCGCTGAGGCTCGCGATCCTCGACGACATCCACGGCGCCTATGCGGCCACGGCGGGCATCAAGCGGCTGAAGGAGCGCGCCGCGGCGCTCCACATCTTCACGGGCCCGTTCGGCGAGCCGAAAGCGCTCGCCGGCTTCACCGCGCTCATCGCCAACCGCGAGCGCACGCGCTTCGACCGCGCGCTGCTGGCGGCGCTGCCCGATCTGCGCATCATCGCGCAGACCGGCAACCACGCCTATCACATCGACCTTGCCGCGGCCGAAGCGCTCGGCATCGTCATAGCGAAAGCGACGGGGCGGTTCTCGCGCGGCGCGGCCGAGCTCGCGATCGGATTTATGATCGCGCTGATGCGGCACATCCCGGCCGCCGATCGCGCGATGAAGGACGGCGTCTGGCACACGCCGATGACGCGCGTGCTCAACGCCAAGACGCTCGGCATCGTCGGCTTGGGCCATGTCGGGAGCCATGTGGCGAAGATCGCGGGCGCCATCGGCATGCGCATCCTCGCCTGGAGCCCGCGCCTCGATGCGCGCGCGGCGGCAGCGGCGGGCGCCGAGCCCGCGGCGCTCGACGAGCTGCTGGCCCAATCCGACATCGTCTCGATCCACGCGACGCTCGCGCCCGAATTGCGCGGCCTCATCGATGCGCGCCGGCTCGCGCTGATGAAGCGATCGGCATTTCTCGTCAACACGGCGCGCGGCGCCATCGTCGACGAGGCGGCGCTGGTCGCGGCGCTGGCCGAGGGGCGGATCGCCGGCGCCGGGCTCGACGTGTTCGCCGAGGAACCGCTGCCGCCGAACCATGCGCTGACGAAACTGCCGAACGTGATCCTCACGCCGCATCTCGGCTGGCCGACCGACCAGGCTTACGCGGATTTCGCCGAGGGCGCGGCCGACGCGCTCATCGCCTGGCTCGACGGGCGCGACATCGCCCGCTTCGCAAGCGGGCATTGACGCCGATTGTGCTTTAGCCGCCGCATTTCTCTGGTTTAGACTGCGGCCACCAACAAGATCGTGCCGAACCGGCACGGCCGCGCGATGGGAGGACGGGCGATGCTGACAAGTGGCATATTCCGCAGCAAATGGTGGATGGTGGCGGCGGCGCTCGTCGCGCTCACCACGAACAGCGGCGTCATCCAGAGCTTCTCGCTCGCCGTCTTCATCGTGCCGGTCACCAAGGACCTCGGCATAACGCGCGGCGAATTCCTGTCGGCGCCGGTCTACGGTTCGTTCCTCTTCCTGGCGATAACGCCGTTCTTCGGCAAGGCGCTCGACCGCTACGGGCTGCGCAACGCGCACATGGTGATGATCGTCGGCTACGCCATCGCCACCATGTGCCTCGGTTTCCTGCGGATGCCTTACTACGTGCTGGTGCTGCTGTTCTGCTTCCAGCACATCTTCGGCGCCGGGCAATCGCCGATCGCCTACACCAAGGCGATCGCCGCGTGGTTCGACAAGGACCGGGGCTTGGCGCTCGGCATAGCGATCGCCGGCGTGGGCCTCGGCGTCGCCATCATTCCGCCCTTCGCCACGTGGCTCATCACCGACTACAGCTGGCGCGCCGGCTTCGTCGGCATGGGCGCCGCCATCCTCGTGCTGGCGCTCGTCCCGGTCTTCCTGTTCGAGCGCGAGCCGCCGATCCCGCCGGAACGCGAGCGTCCGCAGAACGACACGTCGATTCCGGGCTATTTCTGGACCGAGGCGGTGCTGAAGGATTGGCGCTTCGCCGCCCTGACGGTGACGTTCTTCCTGGCGCCCATCGCCATCAACGGCACGCTGACGCAGGTCGTGGCGATGCTCACCGACCGCGGCGTGCCGCTCGCGGTCGCGGTGGGCGCGCTCTCGGCCTCGGGCATCGCCTTGACCGGCGGGCGCATCGTCTCGGGCTTCTGCCTCGACCGCATCCACGGCCCCTATGTCGCGGCCTTCTTCTTCGTCGCATCGGCGATCGGCATCGCCATGCTGGCGGCCGACTATTCGCCGTTCGTCGGCGCGATCCTGTGCGGCGCCGGCATCGGCGCCGAGGTCGACATCATGGCCTTCCTCGTCAGCCGCTATTTCGGGCTGCGCGCGTTCGGCGCGATCTACGCCACGATGTTCGCCTTCTTCAGCATGGGCGTCGGGCTGGGGCCGTTCTTTCTCGGCCTGTCGCACGACAAGTTCGGCAGCTATGTGCCGATGATGATGGTGAATATCGGCCTGATCGTCGTGATGTGCCTGCTGCTGCTCGGGCTTGGGCCTTACCGCTTCGGGGTACGCGCACACCCCGTCGGACGCGTGGCTGCCGACGCTCCGGCGGAGTAGCTAAAGCCTGATCTCGCCGAGCGAGAGGCTTTCGCCGAGCATCGCCGCGACGGTTTTCTTGGCGCGGCCCAATGCTTCGATCTCGACGAGGTAGGTGCCCGAGCCTTCGCCCAGACGGTCGAACTTGAAGTCGCCGTAAGCGTCGGTCGTGGCTTCGGCGACGAGGGCGCCGTCCTTCATGAGCCGCACGCGCGCGCCCGCGACGCAATCGACCGCGCCCGCCGCCTCGGCCGAGACCGAGCCCGCGATGAAGCAGCTCGTGTAGCGCCACAGATTGCGATACCAGACGCGCGGCCTGGTGCCGAGCTCGGGCCGCATCGTCTCGAGCCCCTCGTCCGCCGCCATCTGCGCCATCGCCTCGTCCTCGAGCTTCAGCGATTTCATGGCGCCCGTCGGGCACGATTGCGCGCCGCGCGTCTCCTTCCAGCCCTGGTCGAGCAGATGCGCGTCGAACGGCCAGGCCTGCGGCACGTCTTCCGCCTCGTTCCACCAGATGTGGCCGTACGGGCAAGCCTTGACGAGCTGGCGCTGGCCTTTCGCCTTCACCGGATCGATCAGCACGATGCCGTCCTCGCGCTTGCGTGATGGCGCCGTCCTTGGCCGCCTTGATGCAGGGCGCATCGTCGCAGTGGTTGCACATGGTCGGCACATAGGCCAAGTCGATCGCCGGCGCCTGGCCGCGCTCCTTCTGCAGGATGTCGATCCAGCGGTGGCCGTGCTTCGGCATCGGCGCGCTGTAGCCGGGCCAGGCATTGCCGACATACTCGTCCATCGCCGCGAGCGTGCAGTTGTTGCAGTTGGTGCACTCCGCCACGTCGATGATCATGTTCCATTTTTCCATGGCGCGCCCCCTATTGCGCCGGGACGGTTTCGGGTTCGCGGGCCGGAGCGGAGGCGGACGCGCGGGCGGGCTCCGGCCGCTTCGCGCCGGCGAAGGTCGCCGAGACGTGCTCGATGCGCCCGTCCCATTTCTCGACCTGGACGAGCGATTGCGAGCCCGCGAGCGAATGGGTGGTGCGGGTCTGCGTGCGCTCGGGCGTCAGCTGGTTGAGGCAGCCGCCGCGCTCGACCGAGCGCCCGGGCTCGCCCATCGGGTCGTAGATGGCCGAGGATTCGTAGCCGTGGCACACGCCCTTCGGCAGGCGCTGCGTCGGCAGCGCGGCGCAGATGACGGCGCCGCGGTCGTTCCACACCTTGACCAGATCGTGCTTCTTGATGCCGCGCGCGGCGGCGTCCTCCGCGTTGAGGCGCACGATCCAATAATAATAGCCGTCCACCAGCACGCGGTGGTCGGGGATGTTCAAGAGGAAGCTGTCCTTGCCGTCGCCCTGCGTGTGGAAGCTGTATTTCGAGTGCGGCGTCAGCAGCTGGAGCGGATATTTCTCGAAGAGTTCGCCGCTGTGCGGGCCTTCCCAGGACGGCTCGTACTTGACGATCGGCGGCCGCTCGGGGTCCTTGAAGCGCTTGAGGCTGTTGCACTCGAACTCGAGCTTGCCCGACTGCGTCTGCAGGCCCTTGAGATATTCCTGCGCGTAGTCGGACGGGAGCGGCTGCGGCTCGGGCACGTCCTTCTTGCGGTTCTCGGCGAACCAGCGCAACGACACCGGCGCGCGCAGCTTCTCCTTCTCGGACGGCACGACGTAATAGCCCTTGCGCAAAAATTCCTTCCACGAGATGTGGCGCGGCAGGTCCGAGCCGTCGAACATGCGCTTGACCCAATCGATCTCGTTGACGCCCTCGGAGAAATAGTTGGCAAGGCCGAGGTGCTTCGAGATCTCGTTGAAGATCCAGTAGTCGGATTTCGATTCGCCCAACGGCGCGATGGCCGGCGCCTGGAACACGATGACGCGGTGGTTCAACTGCTGCTGGCCGTGATGGCCATAGCCGCCGAGGCCCGCCCATTCGCTGATGTCCGGCCGCTCGAAATTGGTGCAGGCGGGCAGGATCACGTCGGCGAATTTCGCCTCGCCCTCGAACCAGATCGACTGGTTCACCACGAATTCGAGATTGTCCGACTGGTACATGCGCACGTGGCGGTTGGTGTTGTTCATGGTGGCGAAGATCGAGCCGCCATATTTGTAGAGCATGCGCACGGGCGCGTGGCCGGGCGCGGGATATTGGAAGCGCGCGAACTGATGCTCGATCGATTTGCCGATCCAGGGCCAGCCCTCGGCCTTGCCGTCGGCGATCGCCTCGGGCATGAAGATGCGCGGGATGCGCTGATAGGGCGTGTTCATGGTCGGCAGCTGCGGCATGCGCTGATAGAGCTCGACCGGCATCGAGGTGCCTTCGAGATCGCCCGACATGCCGCCATCGGCATAGCCCGGGAAATAGAAATTGAAATCGACGGGACAGCCCCATTGCAGGTTGCCCATGTTGATGCCGGGCTTGCCGAGCCCCTGCATGGCGATGAGGCAGACCATGACGCGCGCCCACTGGATGCCGGTCTGGTTGCGGCACGCGCCGCCATGGCCGTTGCCCCAGCCGCCGGGCGCGAGATAGACGCGCTTGCCGCCCCATTCGCGCGCCAAGGCGCGCACGTCCTTCGCCGCAACGCCGGTCTCCGCCTCCTGCCATTCGGGCGTCTTGGGCGTCCCGTCCTCCTCGCCGAGGAGATAGGCCTGCCACGCCTCGAACCCGACCGTGTGCGTCCTCACGTACTCCTTGTCGTAGAGCCCTTCCTTCACCCAGACGTAAGCGATCGCCATCGCCAGCGCGGGCGATGTGGTCGGGCGCGGCGCCAGCCACTTGCCCGGCAGGAACTGCGCCGACGCGTTGTAGTAGGGATCGATGTGCACGATCTTGATGCCGAGCTTCGGGTTCTTGAGCCACTGACGCCGCACGGTCCCTTCCTGCGCGCCGTAGGAACCGCTCGTCGTTTCGGGATCGCCCGACCAGAACACGATCATGTCGCAGTTCTGGAGACAATCCTCGACCGTGCCGTAAGTCTCGCTCTGGCCGACGCGGAGCGTGTGGCCCCAATGATGCACGGCGCCCCAGTACCAGCCCTCCCAGCTATCGGGATTGTGGTGGACGGCGGTATGGCCGACCGCGTTCTTGAAGCGGTGCAGCGCCGACAGGTAGTAGCCGATATTGCCCCAGGTATGATGCGAGCCGTGCGACACCGCCATCACGCCCGGACCATAGGTGCTTTTGAGGCGCTTGATCTCGGACGAGACGATCGTCGAGCGCCTCGTCCCAGGAGATGCGCTCGTAGCCCGACTTGCCGCGGTTCTGCGGATTGCGCGCGCCGTTCGGATCGAAATCGACGCGCTTCATCGGATGGAGCAGGCGGTCGGGCGAATAGACCACCGATTTGTAGTTCTGCCCGTGCGGCGCGAGCGTCGTCTTGCGCGGCGGCGTGAATTTCTGCCCGCGCGCCTCGATCGTCCAGGGCTGCGCGTCGGTCGCGTCGAAGTCTATGGGCGTGATGCGCAGGATCCGGCCGTCCTTCACATAGACGAAGACCGGGCCGCCATTCGTCATGTTGCAATAGCGCATCGTGCCGTCGGCCAATGGCGTGCCGATCTTCCAGCGCGCCGACTGGATCATCATGAGCGTCTGCGCGAACCAGTTGGTGAGGTCTTCCGGCCCCTCGACGCCGAGCTTGAAATCCTTCTGCGCGTTGATCTGGTCGAGCCAGTTGATGGGCGGCGTCAGAAGCCGCGCCGCGATCGAAGCATTCTTGAAGAAGAGCGTGATGTCGGGATTTTGGTGCCGCCCGGAGCCCGAGCGCACGCGCCCGTCGGCGAACTGGAACCAGCGCCCGACCTCCTCGTCGCGCGCCCAGAGCTGCGCCACGAGGTTGCGCTCCTTCAAGCGTTCGCCGAACGCGGGATAGAGCGCGCGCCAGGTCTTGAGCGTCGCCGCAAGCCCGGCGAGAACGGCGGAGAATTTCGCGGTCGCGAGCGTCATGGCGCATTCCTCGCAACGTAAGGGATTTCCAATCTAGCACCCTCGCCCCGGCGGGGAGAGGCGTCGGAAATTACTTTGCCAGGAGCGCCAGCGCTTTTTCGCGGATGCTCCCGTCCACCATCTTCGCCACATCGTAGGGCCCCGGCAGGACCTTGTCGCGCAGCGCCTGCTCTTCCATCCACTGCAGCTTGTCCATCGGGATGTGCATCTCGGGATCGATCGCGTGCGTCGCGACCGCGTCGTCAAAGATGAAGGCGGGGCGCGGATCGTCCGGCTTGTCCTGGATCGTCGCGTGCGTCAGCGCGATCGTCTCGTCGCGGTGCCCGAGCGCATAGGTCAAGGCCGCCATCTCGGCCGCCAGGAAATGCGCCGCATCGTCGCCGCGCGCGGCCAAGGTCTTGCCGGTCGAGAAAATGCAGATGCGCATGAATTGCGGAATGATGTCCTTGGCGAGCGCGAGCACGTTGAGCCCCTGCTCGGCTCGCGATCGGCATGTATTCGTTCGAGACGACGGTCGCGTCGGCCACGCCCGCGACCACCGCCTTGAAGCGGTCGAGATCGCCGCCGAGATTGGCGAAGCGCACGTCGGCGATGGCGATGCCGTATTTCGCCAGCATGGCGCGCGCGACCACGTCGGGATTGGCGCCCGGCTGCGAGATCGCCATGAGCTTGCCCTTCAGATCCTGCGGCGATTTGATCGCGGGCTTGGCGAACACGACATAGGGCACGCCCGGCCATTCGCAGCCGATCACCTTGACGTCGGCGCCGCGCGCCGCCGCCACCATCGCCGCGCCCGGGCCGCCGTCGAAACTGTCGATGTCGCCGGCGATCAAGGCCTGGAGCTCGATCACGTCCGACTTGAACTGATCGAGCTCGAGTTTCAGCCCCTGCCTTTCGGCAAAGCCCTTGGTCACGGTGAAGAAGATGCCGGCATCGCTCTTCGCCAGGATGATGCCGTGCCGCCACGGCTTGTCCTGCGCCGAAGCGGGCAGCAGAAACGCCATGAGCGCGGCGATGGCGAGCATCGCGATACGGAGCGGCATGCTTCCTCCCGGTCTTTGCGCGCACTCTGCCGCATCGGCGCGCGCCCTTCAACCGCGTGCGCCCGCGTGGTAAGGCTTGGCCCGAGGAAGAGGAGCGTGCCATGCCCTATCCCGACCCGCGCATCTGCAACCCCATTCCGCTCGCCGAGCTCGAGCGGCGCTGGCGCCTCGCGCGCGCGGCGATGCGCGAGGCGGGCTTCGACGCGCTCGTCGTCCAGGGCGCCAACAACCTCGCCGGCACCGGCGGTTATTTCCGCTGGTTCACCGGCGTTTCGGCGCAGGGCTCGTATCCGCAGACCGTGATCTTCCCGCAGGACGGGCTGATGACGCTCGTCTGCCACGGGCCGCTCCATGGCGAGAGCGATCTCAAAGGCGAGGACGCGAGCCTCCCCGGCATCGGCCGGCGCCGTACCACGCCGGCCTTTCCGGCGATCGGCTATTGCGTGCCGTACGACGCGGAGCTGGTGGCGGCCGAGCTGAAGCGCGGCGGCTATCGCGCGGTGGGCGTCGTGGGCCCGAACCAGATGGCGTTCGGCTCGGGGCACGCGATCGAGAAGGGATTGGGTGCGCCGCTGCGCGATGCGACCGCGATCATCGATCCCTTGAAGGCGAAGAAGAGCGAGGCCGAGCTGGGCTTCATCCGCGCCACGGCGGCGCTGCAGGACGAGGTGCTGCGCCGCGCGATGGCGCATATCGAGCCGGGCATGAGCGATTTCGAGGTGATGGCCTGGTCGCAATACCAGGGCCAGCTCCTGGGCAGCGAGACCGGGTATTTCCTCGGCTCGTCCGCGCCCGCAGGCCGGCCCGCCTTCATCCGCCCGAGGAACCAGCAGGGCCGCAAGCTCGCGCGCGGCGACGTGATGTTCTGGCAGGCCGAGAATACCGGGCCGGGCGGCTTCTTCGTCCATATCGGCCGGCTCGTCACGCTCGGCAAGGCGCCGCAGGAGCTGCTCGATGCCTGGGGCCAGGCGGTCGAGGCGCAGGATTTCACGGTGAAGCTGCTGCAGCCGGGCGCGTCCTGCCGCGAGATCTTCGCCGAGTACCAGGCATGGATGCGCGCGCGCAAACTTCCGGAAGAGACGCGGCTCCATTGCCACGGCCAGGGCTACGACGTGGTCGAGCGGCCGCTGATCCGCGACGACGAGACCATGACGCTCGCGCCCGGCATGAATATCGGCATCCATCCGAGCTGGGCGACGGAGCGCTATTTCATCACCGTGTGCGACAATTTCCTGGTCGGCGAGACCGGCGTCGAGCGCCTGCACAAGACGCCGCGCACGATCGTCGAGCTGTGAGGGGTGCTCTATCGCGAAAGTGCGTCCTTCGACTTCGCCCCTGCGGGGCTACGCTCAGGATGAGGATTTTTCTTTGCGCTTCACAAAGGCCCCTCATCCTGAGCGGAGCGCGAAGCGCGTAGTCGAAGGACGCACCTGTATCGACCGAAGAGGTTTGCGCATGAACTCGAAAATTCTTTTTGCTCGCCGCCGCCCTCCTTGCGCTCGCCGCGCCGGCGCACGCGGAGGCCGTGAAAGTCGGGCTCAGCAAGCTGTTCGGCTATCCGGGCGTGCCGATCGGGGTCGCACGAGGATATTTCAAGGCCGAGGGCATCGACGTCGAGATGGTCTATTTCGATTCGGCGCAGCCGATCGCCGTCGGCGTCGCCTCGGGCGGGGTCGATTTCGGCGTCGCGGGATTGTCGGCGAGCTTCTACACGCTCGCAAGCCACGGCGAGCTGCGCCTCATCGCATCCTCGGGCGGCGAGCACGCGGGCTTCCACAATCTCGCCTTCCTGGTCTCGAACCAGGCCTTTGCCGCGGGCGTCACCTCGCCCAAGGATTTCGCGGGCCACTCGGTCGCGATCACGCAGCTCGGCACGAGCCTCCATTATTCGCTCGCGCGCGCGGCGGAGAAATTCGGCTATCCGCTGAGCGCGGTCACGCTGCGGCCGCTGCAATCGAACACCAACGTCATCGCCGCGCTCGGCGGCAACACGGTCGACGCGGCGGTGATGCCGGGCTCGCCGTCGCTTGCGGCGCTCGCCAAGGGCAGCGCCAAGCTCGCCGGATGGGTGAGCGACGTGGCGCCCGATTTCAGCACCGGCAGCGCCCTCTTCACCCGTACCGAGACCGCGAACGGGAAGGGCGATATGGTGAAGCGCTTCCTCGTCGCCTACCGGCACGGCCTGCGCGACTTCCACGACGCCTTCATCTCGCCCGACGGCAAACAGGTGAACGGCCCCGGCGCGCCCGCGGTGCTCCAGATCATGGCGGACTTCACCGGCCTCGCGCCCGACGAGCTGGTGAAGGCGGTTCCCTATGTCGATGGCGAAGGCCGCATCGCCACCGCCGACATCGCGCGCCAGATCGAATGGTACAAGGCGCAGAACCTTCTGAAGGGCGAGGTCAAGGCCGAGGACCTGATCGACCCCCGCTATGCGCTGCCGCTGGTGGCGAGCCGGTAGCCCCCTTTTCCTGTCATTGCGAGGAGCCGGAGGCGACGAAGCAATCCCCCGGAAGATTGCTTCGCTTCGCTCGCAATGACAGCCCCTTCCAGCGCGGGCTTTACAGGGCGCGGGCGCTCCGATACCAAGAGCGGCGGGAGGCCCGCCATGCTTTCACCCAGCCCGGACGCGCTTGCGGGGGCCGGTACGCTCGACGCGCTCTATCCGCAGCTTGCCACGATCGGGCTCGGCGCCGGGTGGGCGAAGCCGACGCCGTCGCTGTGGCCCGCGCCGCACCAGGCGTTCCCGCCCTATCACTGGCGCTATGTCCAGGCCAAGGCGGCGCTCGACGCGGCCGGGCGGCTCATCAACACCGAGCTCGCCGAGCGGCGCAACCTGATCCTGGTCAATCCGCTCGAGGGCAATTCCTATGCGAGCGCACGCACGCTCGTCGCGGCCTATCAGATGATCATGCCGCAGGAAAAGGCGCGCTCGCACCGGCACACGCCCAACGCGCTGCGCCTGGTGCTCGACGCCGAGCCCGGCGCCTACACCACCGTCAACGGCAAGAAGCTGCCGATGGGCATGAACGACGTGGTGCTGACGCCGAACTGGTGCTGGCACGGGCACGGCAACGACGGCGCGGGGCGCGCCTACTGGCTCGACTTCCTCGACGTGCCGCTCGTCCACCTGCTCGACCCGATGTTCTTCGAGCCGCATCCCGACGAATTCGAGGACGCGGCCCCCGAGGCGCCGGACTCGCCGCTGCTGTTCCCGTGGCGCGAGACCAAACGGCGGCTCGATGACGCCTCGCCCGACCCGATGGGCCGGCACGGCACGTCGGTGGCATTGGGCAATCCGGCGCTCGACACGATGGCCCTCGCCATGATGCGGCTGGCGCCGGGCGCGACGACGAGGGCCTACCGCAGCACCGCCAACACGCTCTATGCCGTGGTCGAGGGCGAGGGCTCGACCACGGTCGAGGGCCACCATTTCCAATGGGCGCGCGGCGACGTCGTGGTGGCGCCGTCCTGGCACACGCAGTTCCACGGCACCAAGAAGGGCGCCGTGCTGTTCCGCGTCACCGACGAGCCGGTGCTGGACCGGCTCGGCTTCTTGCGCAGCGAAGACCAATGAGGCGCGCGCACTAGGGAGGAACGAGTGCCCAATCTGCCATTGACGTTCGCGTGCGGCCTCTATGACCGCATGATGCCGCTCTATACCGGCGAGGTGCGGGCGGACGGGATCGATCTCAATTTCATCGTGCTCGACAACCCGCGCGACATTTTCGACCGCATGGCGGGCGGGCAGGAGTTCGACCTGTCGGAAATGTCGAGCTCGGAGACGATCCAGCGCATCGCCGCGAACGCGAGCCCGTTCGTGGCGCTGCCCGTGTTCCCCTCGCGCGTCTTCCGCCACGGCCACGTCTCGATCAACCGCAAGTCCGGCATCAAGAAGCCCAAGGATCTGGAAGGCCGCAAGGTCGGCGTGCCGCTCTACACGCAGACGGCGGCCATTTTCATCCGCGGCTTCCTGCAGCACGAATACGGCGTCGATTGCGCGAAGATCCAATGGGTGCAGGGCGCCTTGAACCACAAGGGCTCGCACGGCAACCCGACCGTGCTGCCGCTGTTGAAGCCGGCCGACATCACGACCGCGCCCGCGGACAAGTCGCTCTCCGATCTTCTGGAGGAGGGCAAGATCGACGCCATCACGGCGACGTCCATGCCCAAGGCCTATCGCCGCAATCCCGATATCGAGCGCCTGTTCCCGAATTTCCGCGAGGTCGAGCGCGACTATTACCAGCGCACCGGCATTTTCCCGATCATGCACCTCGTCGCGCTGAAGCGCTCGGTCTACGAGAAGAATCCGTTCGTGGCGACGAGCCTCTTCAACGCCTTCAACCAGTCGAAGAACCGCCAGCTCGAGAAGATGAAGGCCGAGGGCGCGACGCGCTACATGCTGCCATGGCTTTCAACCGACCTCGAGGAGATCGAGGAAGTGTTCAAGGGCGATCCGTGGCCCTATGGCATCGAGGCGAACCGGGCGACGCTCGACGCGCTCGTCACGTATCTTCACGAGCAGAACCTGATCGCGCGAAAACTGCCGCTCGAGGAAGTTTTCGTGCCGGTCTATGGGCAGCCGCATTGAGCAAGGGAGACGAGCGATGACGCGCTGGCGCACGCATCTCGACCGGGCGATCGTGCTCGTTGATCATCCTCGCGCTGTGGCAGGCGGCGGGCATGATCCTCGGCGTCTACTGGGTGAGCACGCCGTGGCTCACCGTGTCGCGCTTCTTCGTGACGCTGTTCGACGGCGAGCTGATCCGCCAGTCCGGCTACACGATGGAGGAGGCGGCGGTGGGCGCCGTCATCGGCGGCGTGCCGGCGGTCGTGCTGCCCTTCCTGCTGCGCCGCAGCCCGGTCATGGTGGCGATCCTCGATCCCTTCATGGTGGGGGGATATGGCGCGCCCAAGCTGGCGTTGGCGCCGCTCTTCATCCTGTGGTTCGGCATCGGCACGGAATCGAAGATCGCGCTCGTCGCGAGCGTCCTCTTCTTCATCGTCTATTTCAGCACGCTCTCGGGCGTGCGCTCGCTCGACGCGAAGCTGGTGCAGATGGCGCAGGTGATGGGCGCCTCGGAACAGCAGGTCGCGCGCAAGATCGTGTTCCCGCTCGCGGTGCCGCACATCTTCGCGGGCTTCCGCATCGGCCTCCCGTACGCGATCGGCGCCGCCGTCATCACCGAGCTGATTTCCTCGAACCGTGGCTTGGGATATCTCGTCCAGGTCGGCGCGATGAATTTCGACACGACGCAATGCTTCGTCGCGATCCTGGCCGCGACGATCCTGGTGCATGCCGTCGGCTGGGGCGTCGATGCGACCGAGGCGCTGCTCTTGCGCTGGCGGCCGCCGGCCGAGGCGCTGGTGGCGGGCGGCAACTGAGCCATGGACGTGCCCGTTCTCGAAATCCGCAATCTCGCCAAGCGCTTTCCGGCGCGGCAGGGGCGCGAGCCGCCGTCCTGGGTGATCCAGGATTTGAGCTTTTCCGTGCGCGCCAGCGAGTTCCTCACCATCATCGGTCCCTCGGGCGCGGGCAAATCGACGCTCCTCAACATGATCGCGCAAGTGGACGTGGCGTCCTCGGGCGAGATCCTGTTCGAGGGCGCGAAGATCGGCTGCGCCAATCCCAGGGCGATGCGGCCGGGCCTGAACCGCCGCATCGGCTATGTGACGCAGGACGACAACCTGCTGCCGTGGCGCACGACCATCGACAACGTGCTCTTTCCGCTCGAGGTGCAGGGGCGGCTCGACGACAAGTCGCGCGCGCACGCCGAGACGCTCATCGCCGCGGTCGGATTGAAGGGCTACGAGAAATACTATCCGCACGAATTGTCGGGCGGCATGAGGAAGCGCACGGCGCTCATCCGCACGCTCGTCTACGACCCGCCGATCATCCTCATGGACGAGCCGTTCGGCGCGGTCGACGCGCAGACGCGCATGCAGCTCCAGGAAGATCTGCTGCGGCTGTGGAGCCTCGGGCGCAAGACCATCGTGTTCGTCACGCACGACATCACCGAGGCGATTCTCCTGGGCGACCGCGCGCTCGTGCTGTCGCGCCAGCCGGCGCGCATCCAGGCCGAGCACGCGATCCCCATTCCGCGGCCGCGCAGCGTCAAGAGCTTCCTGACGCTGCCCGGCTTCGCCGAGCTCTACGAGCGCATCCGCGCGGAGGTCCTATGACCACTGTCGAACGGGCATCGAGCCTCGTCGAGCGCGAGCCGCTCGTCTCGAAGAAGACCATCGTCACGGTCGGGCGCATCCTGCTCGCGGTCGTGCTGCTGATCGGCTGGCAGGAAGGGCGCCGAGACGTTCGGCTCGATCTTCTTCGCCTATCCGGTCGATGTGGTGAAGCGGCTTTGGGAGATCGCGGCAAGCGGCGAGATGTTCGTCGATATCGGCGCGACCATGCGGGTCTCGTGCATCGGCTTCTTCGTCGGCGGCATCGCCGGCGTGCTGTTGCCGTTCGCGCTGTGCCGCTCCAAGCGCTGGACCGAGGCGATCGAGCCCTTCGTGCTGGGCTCGCAAGGCATCCCGAAATACGCGCTCGCGCCGTGGCTCATCCTGTGGTTCGGCATCGGCGACACGCCGAAGCTCGTCATCGTCACGCTGATGGTGTTCTACATCCCGTTCGTCAACGTCTTCGCCGGCATTCGCGGCGTCGACCAGCGCCTCGTGCGCATGGCCCGCATCATCGGCGCCTCCGAGACCAGGATCTCGCGCGAGGTGGTGTGGAACTCGCTGCTGCCGTTCGTCTTCACCTCGCTCAAGATCGCATTCCCGCGCGCCGTCTCGGCCTGCATCGTCGGCGAGTTCCTGGTCTCGACCGAAGGCGTCGGCCATTACATCGAGCATGCGCGCGAGCTTTCCGACACGGTCGGCGTGTTCGCCGGCATCGTCGTGGCGACGGCCTTGGTGCTGGTCATCAACGCGCTCGTGAATTTCCTCGAGCGCCGCGCGCTCTCCTGGCGCCCGGTCGACCGCGACATGGAGATTTAGGGCGGCGGCGCTACTTCGCGTAGGCGTCAGTGAACAGATCGGCGTAACTCGCGAGCCGTTCGTCCGGCTTCATCAGGCCCGCCTCGATATTGAGCCTGTCGGCGTTCGGGAGTTCCGCGGCGAGCGGCACCGGCGGAACGGGCGTTATGCCCCGCATCGCCGTGAACGATGCCGCGATGAGCTTCGGGTCGAGGGTCGGGAAGCGCTTCGTCAGCAAGGCGAGCGCATCGTCGGGATGATCCTTGACGAAGATGGCCGCCTCCTTCAGCGCGCCGCCCACGCCCTGGCAGATGAACTTGCGGCTTTCGCACGTCTCGGGCTTCACCACGACGAGGGTGTTGGCGAACGGCACCATGTCGGCCGGATCGCCCTTCAAGCCGCTCGCCACGATCACCGCGTCGCCCTTCATCACCGGCTCCTCGGGCCAGGGCAGCGACATGGTGATGCCGTCGATCTGGTGTGCCTCGAAGGCCGATGATCATGTTGGCCGGCTGCATCGGCGCGACGCGGATCGCCTCGGGATCGAAGCCGCCGATATGCGCGAGGAGCCGCAGATAGGCGTGGATGATCGAGTTGATCGAATCGACCGAGATGGTCCGCCCTTTCAGCACCTGGACGCGCTTCTCGAGCGGCGCCTTGGGGTCGAAGCCGGCGGCGTCGGCCAGGTCCTTGCGGATCGAGGTCTCGACGAAGAGATGATCCTGCATCGCGACGATCGCCAAGAGCCTCTGGCCATGCGCGGCGGCACGCGTCAGCACCGGCGGCGAGGCGATGCCGACATCGGCGCTGCCGCTGATGACGGCATTGGCCGAGCCCACCCCGGCGATGAGCGTGCTTTTGACCTTGAGGCCGTGCTTCTCCCAAAGCTGAAGGTCGTCGGCGAGATAGAGAAGCGAGAAGCTGAGGCTGAAGGCCGGGACGGCGAGGCTCACCTCTGCCGGTTTCGGCTGCGCCGCCGCCGGCCCGGCGGCGAGCGCCGCAAGGACGAGGCAACCTATTGTTTGCAAATACTTTTTTGAGATTTTTGGCAACCGCATCCTGGGCCCTCCCTCGGGCGCGATGATGCGGCCGGAGGGTTGCCGCAGGCAAGCATTGGGCGAAATGCTTGATCGGGGCGCAACTTTCCTGAAATGATCGGGGCCGGGGGGAGCGCCTGCACATGAGCGAACTCGACGATATTCTGCGCGATCTGGTGATCGCGAACCGCATCCTCGGGCACGAGGGCATCTGCGACGCCTATGGCCATATCAGCGTGCGCAGCCCGCGCGACCCGAAGCGCTATTTCATTTCGGTCTCGCGCAGCCCCGAGCTCGTCACGCTCGACGACATCGTCGAATGCACGCTCGACGGCCGGCCGGTGCGCGAGGAAAAGCGCGCGCTCTATATCGAGCGCCACATCCACGGCGCGATCTACGAGGCGCGGCCCGAGGTGATGGGCGTCGTGCACAGCCACGCGCTCGACGTGCTGCCGTTCAGCATCAGCCCGACGCCGCTGCGCCCGGTCATTCATTCGGCCGGGCCCCTGGGCCACCGCATTCCGGTCTGGGACATCGCCGATCGCTTCGGCGACACCAACCTGCTCGTCTCCAACATGGCGCAGGGCCGCGACCTGGCCGAGCGGCTGGCCGACGATCGCGCGGTGCTGATGCGCGGCCACGGCTTTGCCGCCGCCGGGCGCTCGGTGCGCGAGGTGGTGCGGCTTGCCGTCAACATGCCGCGGAACGCGCGCGTGCTGCTCGATGCGATCCGGCTCGGCGGCCCGGTCAAGGGCTTGCAGCCCGGCGAGATCGACAACCGGCTCGAGATGCGCCCCGACGGCGCGGAGTTCTATCGCGCCTGGGAATATTGGGCGACGCGCGCCGGCTGCGCCGACATGCTGGGCGAGCCGCCGCGCTCGGTTACCGCCGCCGCCGCAACGCCCCGCCCGGCCGCGAAGCCGCCGGCGCCCGCGCCCAAAAAAGCCGCGAAGAAGGGGAAGCGGTAGGGTTTAGCCTGCGGCCGCGCGGCGGGAATTCGAGCGAGCGTTTTCGATCGCGCCCTTGGCGGCATAGTTCTCGGGATCGCGAAAGCTCGCCCAGTAGTCGTAGCTCTCGCGCACCGGCTCGAACAGGCGCGGGCGGCGCGCATCGAGCTCGGGAAATTCCTCCATGCCGAAACTGTATTCGAGCGTGAGCCCGTCGGGATCGAGGAAATAGAGGAACACGCTGCCCGAGGGCGGATGGCGCCCCGGCCCATAGACGACGCGCACGCCGTTCTTGGCAAAGCGCGAGATGGCGCGGCCGATATCGTCGATCTCGCTGACCATGAAATTGACGTGATGGAGCTGCGCCGACGACGCGTTGATGAGCGCCACGCCGTGATGATAGGGGCTCGGGTGGCAGCGCATGAAGCACGCTTGCCCGTCGATCAGGTCGGAGACGCGAAAACCCAGGACGCGCGTATAGAAATCGCACGCACCGGCGAAGTCCGGCACCTTCAGCACGACGTGGCCGATGCGCTGGATCTTGGCGAGGCGCGGCAGGAAGGGCGCGCTCAACTCGCGCATCGCGCCGTAGAGCTCGAAGGTGGCGCCGGTGAACGGCTCGACGATGCGGATGGCGCGGTCGATGTGGAGCGCCTCGCATGTCTCGCGCGGCACGTGCGTGACTTCGAGCCCGTGCGAGCCCAGTTCGCGCGCGGCTTCGTCGAAGGAGCCGTCCTCGAGCTCGAAGCCGATGCGCTTCAGCCCCGGCGTCCCTTCATGGAGCGCCACCGCGTGATGCTCGAAGCCGCAGCGGAAGAACGCGGCGCCCGCGCCCTCGCCGCTCGGCTCGAGCCCGAGCTGGTGCTCGTAGTACGCGCGCGAGCGGGCGAGATCGGCGACGTTCAGCGCGACATAGCCGAGTTTGCGGTAGCGCGGCATTGCTCTTCCTCGCGAAAGCCCCCCGCATCATACCGCGCTAGCGGAACTTGCGCATGACCGCGGCCGGGATCGATTGGCGGCAGTCGAGCAAGCCCGCCCACGGATCGCGCCGCAATTTCTTAAGGCGCGCCGGCGCGGTCTTGACGGTGAAGGCATCGGAGCGCACGCCGTCCTCGACCTCGCGCCACGTGAGCGGCACCGCGACGGGCGCGGCCGCGCGCGCGCGCGCCGAGAACGGCGCGATCGCCGTGGATCCGCGCTGGTTGCGCAGATAGTCGATGAAGATCTTTGCCGTGCCGCGCGCGCTTGGCGAGATTGCCGGTGTAGGCGGTCGGATGGCGGCGCACGATCTCGTCGGCGACGGCATGGGCGAAGGCTTTGATCGCGTCCCATTCGTGATGCGGCCTGACCGGCAGCACGACATGGAGCCCCTTGCCGCCGGTCGCCTTGACCCAGCTTTCGAGCCCCATCCCGGCGAGGAGATCGCGCACCAGCAGCGCGCCCTCGGCAACCCGCTCCCAGGCGAGGCCGGCATCGGGATCGAGATCGAAGATGATGCGATCGGGCTTTTCGAGCGTGCGCTTGGTCGAGCCCCAGAGATGGATTTCGAGGACGCCCATCTGCACCAGCGCGACGAGGCCCGCGACATCCTCGGCAAGGAGATATGTCGAGCGCCCCTCCTTCTCGTCGATCTCGATGCGGCCGAGCACCTCGGGCGCGCTGTCGCCCGGATGCTTCTGGTAGAAGCTCTTGCCGGTGACGCCCGTCGGGACAGCGCACGAGCGTCAGGGGCCGGCCCTTCACATGCGGCAGCATCGCGCCCGCGACCGCGGCGTAATACTGCGCGAGATCGAGCTTGGTGATGCCGGGCTCGGGATAGAGGATCTTGGCGGGATGAGTGAGGCGCACGCCGGCAAGCTCGACAGTTCCGTTGCGCGGCGATGATGCGGCGCGCGCCGATGGCGCGGCGCGCAGGCGATCGGGGATCACGTCTTCCGGCTCCTTGTCCTCGCGCAGGCCGAGATATGAGGGATGGCGCAGCCGCCCGTCCTCGGTCCATTCGCTGTATTGCACTTCGGCGACGAGTTTCGGCGCGACCCAATGCGCGCCCTTCGGCGCTTCGCGCGCGATTTCCGGCGCGGGCGCCTCTTTCCGCGCGAGCGCATCGAGCTTCCGGCGCAACTCCGCGAGCGTGCGCTCGGTGAAGCCGGTGCCGACCGCGCCGGCAAAGCGCAATACCTTGGCCGGATCGAAATATCCGAGCAGCAGCGCGCCGAGGCCGCGGCGCTTTCCTTCGGGATCGGTCCAGCCGAGGACGATGAACTCCTCGCGCTTCACGCACTTGATCTTGAGCCAGTCGCCGGTGCGCGCCGCGCGGTAAGGCGATTGGCGCCGCTTCGACACGATCCCTTCGAGGCCGAGGCGGCCGGCCTTCTCGTAAAAGCGCGCGCCGTTCTCCGCGACATGCTCGCTGAAGCGCACGGGCCCGTCAGCCGCGTGCCCGACCAAGGCTTCGAGCGCCGCCTTGCGCGCCTCGAGCGGCGCTCCCAGCAGCGAATAGCCGTCGAGATGCAGGAGATCGAACACGTAATAGACGAGATGATCGGTGCGCTTTCGCCGAGAGATCGTCCTTCAAGCCCGAGAAGGACGAGACGCCGCTTCGTTGCAGATGCACGACCTCGCCGTCGATGACGGCATCGTCGAGCGGCAGAGCGGCGAGCGCCGCCTCGATCCGCGCAAAGCGGCCGGTCCAGTCCTTGCCGTTGCGGCTCAGCATGCGCACCTTGCCCGCGGCGATGCGCGCCAACATGCGGTAGCCGTCGAACTTGATCTCGTGCAGCCAGCCCGCGCCTTCGGGCGCTTCCTCGGCGAGCGTCGCAAGCTCGGGCCGCGGCGAGGCGGGGAGGCGCGCGCGCACGGCACCTTCGATCTTTGCCGGGTCGAGCGCGGCGCCTGGCTCCTTGGCCTCGACCCGCTCCAACAATCGCGCGCCTTGCGTCTTCAAGGCCGAGGCGCGCGGCTTCGAGCGCCACACCTTGCCGTGCGCCCCGGCGATGCCGTCCATCGTGCGGCGGCTTTCGACGCTGCGGTCGAAGCGCTCCACCAGCTCCTCGCCGTGGCCCGGCCGCGCCATCGCGTCGCGCTCCTTGATGAGGAGCCAGTTCTTGCCGCCGCCGCCGCGCGCGCCCTTCATCTGCACGAGCGCCCAGTGCCCCTTCATGCGCTTGCCCGACAGCACGAATTTGAGGCTGCCCTTGGCGAGGCCCTCGGCCGGATCGCCCACCGGCTGCCACGTGCCGCGATCCCACAGCATCACCGTGCCGCCGCCATATTCGCCCTCGGGGATGGTGCCCTCGAAGCCGCCATATTCGATCGGGTGGTCCTCGACCTGGACGGCGAGGCGCTTGTCGGCCGGATCGACCGACGGGCCTTTCGGCACGGCCCAGCTCTTGAGCACGCCGTCATATTCGAGGCGGAAATCGTAATGGAGCTGCCGCGCCCGATGTTTCTGCACGACGAAGCTCAAGGACTTGGTGCGCGCGCGCGGCGCCTTGCCCTTGGGCTCGGACGTTTTCCCGAAGCGGCGCTTCCGGCGATATTCCTCGAGGGCCATGGGCGCAGTCTATTCCTTAGGCTCCACCCCTACCAACGCCCGGACGCGTCGGTTAGCCTCGGGCCCGCCCTCGGGAGAAATCTCATGAGCGACATCAGCGACCGGCGCATCGCCCTCATCGGCTTCGGTGAGTTCGGGAAAACCTTTGCGCAGGGATTCCTCGGCGCCGGGTGGAGCGTCGCCTGCTACGACATCCTGTTCGACAATTCGGCGGAAGGCGCGGCGCTGCGCGCGCAGGCACGCACGATGGGGGTCGATGCGTGCGCCTCCGCCGCGGCGGCCGCGGACGGCGCGCGCGTCGTCATTTCCGCAGTGACGGCGACGGCCGCGATCGACGTGGCGCGCGAGGCCGCAACCTATCTCCGTCCCGGGCAATTCTTCCTCGACATCAACTCGGTCTCGCCCGAGACGAAGCGCGCCGACGCCGAGGCGGTGGCGCCTTCGGGCGGAACTTATGTCGAGGCGGCGGTGATGGCGCCGGTGGCGCCCTATGGGCTCAAAGTGCCGATGCTGTTGGGCGGCACGGGCGGGCCGGCGCTGGCGAAGCTCCTGGCGCCGGCGGGCCTGCGCATGGAGCCGGTCGCCGACGCGATCGGCGAGGCATCGGCCATCAAGATGTGCCGCAGCGTGATGATCAAGGGCATCGAGGCGCTGGCGTTCGAATGTTTCCTCACGGCGCGGCGCTATGGCGTCGAGGACCGCATCACCGCCTCGCTCGGCGAGACGTTCAAGCCGCTCGACTGGGAGAAGCTCGCGGGATATTTGATCGAGCGCGTCGTGCGGCACGGGCGGCGCCGCGCCGCCGAGATGCGCGAAGCGGCCGAGACGGTGGCGCGCGCCGGGCTCGAACCGATGCTGACGAGCGCCACCGCGGCGCGCCACGACTGGGTCGCCGACCAGGCGGACGCGCTGCCGGCGCTGCGTGCGAACGCCGAGGCGGAGTGGCGCAAGACCCTCGACGCGCTCATCGCGCGGCTCGACGCGCGGGACAAGGCGGCGGAGTGAGAGTGCGTCCTTCGACTTCGCGCTCTCGCGCTTCGCTCAGGATGAGGAATTTTTCTTTGAGCTTCACCCAAAGCTCCTCATCCTGAGCGGAGCCCCGAAGGGGCGAAGTCGAAGGACGCACCTTTTGGCCGCCTACGTCTGCATGCTCCGGTGCGCCGATGGATCATATTACGTCGGCAGCACGCGCACCTCGCTCGATGCCCGCGTCGCCGAGCACAACGCCGGCAAATTCGACGGCCATACCGCGCGCCGCCGCCCTGTGATTCTGGTCTATCACGAGGAATTCAATCGCATCACGGACGCGGTTGCCGCCGAGCGGCGGCTCAAAGGTTGGATGCGCGCGAAAAAGGAAGCGCTGATTCGCGGCGATTTCGCTGCACTGCGGCTTCTCGCACGAGGCCCGTCGCGGAACACGTAAACGGTGCGTCCTTCGACTTCGCGCTTCGCGCTCCGCTCAGGATGAGGGACTCTTTTGCTCGACGGACGAGCCGAAAATCTCCTTGAGGCGGGCGACGAGCTGGGCGTGGCGCGGGGCGTCGGCGACCGAGACGGCGTGGCCGACGCCGAGATAGCGCTCGGCCACCTCGGGCGAGGCCAATAGCTCCTTTCCCGTGCCGGCGAGCGCGACGCGGCCCATCTCGATCACATAGGCGCGGTCGGCGATCGCGAGCGAGAGCTTGGCGTTCTGCTCCGACAGGAGGATCGCGATGCCCTGGTCGCGCAAGCCGGCGATGAGGCGGAAAATCTCCACGACCAGCACCGGCGCCAGGCCGAGCGAGGGCTCGTCGAGCACGAGCAGGCGCGGCTGCGCCATGAGGCCGCGCGCGATCACCAGCATCTGCTGCTGGCCGCCGGAAAGATTGCCGACCGGCTCGCCCAGGCGCTCGAGCAGCACGGGAAAGAGCGCGCACACCTCGCGCATGCGCGCCTCGAGCTCGGCCTGGCCGAGCGTGTGGCGATGGACATAGGCGCCGAGGCGGAGATTCTCCGAAACGGAGAGGCCGGCGAACACCTGGCGCCCCTCCGGCACCTGGGCGATGCCGCGCAGCACGCGCGCCTTGGGGCTCAAGCGGTCGATGCGCTCGCCCTCGAACAGGATCTCGCCGGCGCGCACCGGCAAGAGGCCGGAGATGGTCTTGACCAGCGTCGATTTGCCGGCGCCGTTGGCGCCGACGAGCGCCACGATCTCGCCCGCGCGAACCTCGATGTCGATGCCGTGGATCACGTCCATGCCGCCATAGCCGGTATGAAGGCGCTTCACCTCGAGCATCAGACGGCGGCTCCGACATAGGCGGCGATGACGCGCTCGTTCTTCTGGATCTCGCGCGGCGCTGCCGCGCGCCACGATCGAGCCGGCATCGAGCACGATGACCTCGTCGGCGACGCCCATGACGAGCGACATGTTGTGCTCGACCACCATGACCGTGACGCCGCCGTCGCGCACGGCGCGCAGCAGCTCGGCGAGATCGGCGGTCTCGGCGTCGTTCAAGCCCGCGGCCGGCTCGTCGAGCAGCAGAAGCCGCGGCTCGGCCATCAGGGCGCGCACCACCTCCAGGAGTTTCTGCGCGCCCATCGGCAGGTCGGTCGCGGCGGCATCGCGGAACTGCGTCAGGTTCGTCAAGCTCGAGCAGCGCCTCGGCCTTGCGCATGAGGTGGCGCTCCTCGCGCCGCGCCGCGGGGAGCCACAGCATCTGCCGCCACGCCGCGACCCGGACGTGGAGATGCGCGCCCGCCAGCACGTTCTCGAGCGTCGACATGCCGGGATAGATGCGCGCCGACTGGAACGTGCGGATCAATCCCATCGCCGCGATCTCGGCCGGCGCGCGGCCGAGGATCGGCGTGCCGTAGAACCGCACCTCGCCTTCATCGGCGCTGTAGAGATTGGTGACGAGATTGAAGACGGTGGTCTTGCCCGCGCCGTTGGGGCCGATGACGGCGGTGAGGCTGCCGTCGGGCACGGTGAAGCTGACCTTGTCGCACGCCTTGACGCCGCCGAAGCTGCGCGACAATCCGACAACATCGAGCGCCGCCTCGGTCATTGCGCGCGCCCCGCCGCCAAAGCCTCGCCTCCGCCGAAGCGCCGCGAGAGGCGCGCGAGCAGCGATACGCCCGTGCCGAACATCCCGTCCGGCAGCCACAGGAAGCACGCGACCAGCAGCCCGCCCTCGGCGAGCGTCTTGTAGTAGGCGAGCGGCTGGAACACGGTCGGCAGCAAGGTGATGAGCGCGGCACCCAGCGCGGGGCCGAACAGCGTGCCCTCGCCGCCCGCGATCAGCATGGCGATCATCTCGAACGAGCGCGGCGTCCCGACCATCTCGGGCGAGAGGAAGTGGAAGTAGAAGGCATAGAGGCTGCCGGAGAGCGAGCCGAAGCGCCGCGCTGATCACCACCGCCGCGAGCTTGTAGCGCGCGACATCGACGCCCAAGGCCGCGGCCGCCGTCTGATCGGTGCGGACCGATTTGAGCGCGCGCCCGAAGCCCGACTTCATGCCGCCGTACAGCACGAGCACGAGCACGGTGACGATCCCGGCGACGAGGTAATACATCTCGAACGGCGTCGTGAAGCTGATGGGCGCCGACCGAGAAGGACGGGATGCCGGCGAGGCCCGACGGCCCGCCGGTCACGTCGGCAAGCCCGACGGTGAGCGAATTGACCATGAGGCCGAAGGCGAGCGTCGCGAGCGCCAAAAAATGCCCGCGCAACCGCACCGTGACGAGCGAGAGCAGCACGGCCGCGACGATCGCCAGCGCCATGCCGGCGAGGATGCCGACGATCGGCTCGATGCCGTAATTGGTGGCGAGGATCGCCGCGGTATAGCCGCCGATCGCCATGAACCCGGCCTGGCCGAGGCTGACCTGCCCGGCATAGCCCATGAGCACGTCGAGGCCGAGCACCGAGATGTAGAGGATGCCGGTGATGACCAGGGAATTGAGGATGCCGCGCCCCGGGAAGAGATAGGGCAGCGCCATGAGGAGCGCGAAGGCGAGCACGGCGAACACCATGCCGCCCTTCCCTTCGATGCGCACGATGGCGCGATGGATGCGCTGCTCGTCGCGCACGTCCTGGCGGCGCTGCACGGTGCTGAAAAGCCCGTTGGGCCGCCACAGCAGCACGGCGAGGAGAAGCGCCAACGCGAGCCCGTTGGCGAACAGCGACGAGACATAGCCGGCGGCGAGCTGCTCGGCGACGCCGAGGAGGAACCCGCCCATGATGACGCCGGCGAACGAGCCCATGCCGCCGACCGCGACGGCGATGAAGCCGAAATTGGTGAAGAAGCCGCCGGTGTCGAACTCGAGCGAGGTGATGGGCGCGACGACGATGCCGCCGAGCCCGCCCAAAAGCGCCGCCATGACGAAGCTCGCGAGCGTCATGCGCGGCACGTCGATGCCCATGAGGCGCCCGGCGAGCCGGTTCTCGGCGCACGCGCGCAGCGCCATGCCGGCGGTGGTGCGGGCGAGCAGGAACCACAGCAGCACGATGACGAGAATGGTGGCGCCGGCGATCCAGAATCCCTGCGTCGGCACGCGGATGCCGAGGATCTCGACCGGCGCCTCGCCGGAGAACGGCGGCAGCGCGTAAGGCTGGCTGCCCCACACGACGAGGAGCAAGCCCTCGGTCACGGTGAGGATGCCGCCCGTCATCACGAACAGGCTGCTCTGCGGCAGGCGCGCGACCGCCGGCACGAAGGTCGCGGCGCCGAGGACGAGGCCGTAGCAGCCGGTGCCGAGCACGGCGCCGACGAAGGCGATGGGCATCGGCAGGCCGAAATCGACCTCGAGCGAATACATCATCAGCGCGCCGACGATGCAGAACGCGCCCTGCGACAGGTTGATGACGCCGGTGACGCGATAGACGAGCGAGAATCCCAGCGCGACCACGGCGAACACGCTCCCTTGCAGGAGGCCGCCGATCACGATCTGGATGAACTGGTTCACCGCGTGCGGCCGGCGGCAATCACGGCAGCGGAACGCCGGTCGGCTTGCTCACCACCTTCCAGGTCTTGTCGCCGCTGTCCCAGCGCGTCACCACCGTTTCGTCGATGTCGAGGCCGCGCTGCGGCGACTTCACGAAGTCGTAGAAGCCGTTGACGCCGGCATGGCCGCGCACGGTCTCGAGATAGTCGCGCAGCTTCGTCGCATCGGCCTCGGGGCCGACCGTGCGCAGCGCATCGACCAGCACCATGGCCGGCTCCCAGCCGAGCTCGGCCGCGACATCGGGCTTCATGCCCGCATCCTCGTAAGCCTTGTAGAAGGCCTGGTGCTGCTTGACGATCTCGGGCGCGAGCGCCTTGTCGTCGCGCACCACCCATTGCCCGGCGGGAATGTAAAGCTGATGCGGCAGGAAATCGGCGTATTGCGTCATTTGCGCGTAAGTCATGTTGCCGTCGGTGGTGCCGAGCGGCACGTCGAGCCCCTGGTCGCGCACGCCGCGGAAGATGGTGGCGATCGGATTGCCGGTGCTCCAGGCGATAAAGCAATTCGGCTTCGCCGCCTTGATGTTCTCGATCTGCGCCGCGACGGAAACGTCGGTCGTGTTGAAGTGTTCGGTGGCGACGACCTGCATGTCCTTGTTCTCGGGCGCGGCCAGCACGGATTTGAGCCCGTTCTCGGCGTCCTGGCCGGTCGCGTCGGAGGACACCATGAGGGCGATCCGCGTCCAGCCCTTCATACGGAAATAGCGCACCAGCGCCGCCGCGAGATCGAGCGTCGAGACGCCGCTCGAGAAGACGTACTCGCCTTTGTCCGGATGGATGCCGGGCGAGAGGCAGTAATCGACCGGCCCGTTCTTCGCCAAGGGCGCGATCGCCCGGCAGGTCGCGGTAATGGTGCCGCCGACCATCAACGCCGGCTTTTGCGCGATCACGTCGGTCGCGAGCTGCACCGCGATCTGCGGATTGGTCTGATCGTCGTGGAAGTCGAAGGCGAGGTCGCGGCCGCTTGATGCCGCCGGTCGCGTTCACGACCTTCTGCGCAAGCTGCAGCGCCGCCTGCTCGCCCTTGGCCGCGAACGAACCCTGGCCGGTCAGGGCCATGATGGCGGAAATCGTATAAGGATCGGCGGCCTGCGCGGGACCGGCCGCCAGCGCCAGCGCCGCGGCCAGTCCGGCAAGGCCGGTTCCGGCTCTTCTCATTGTTCCCTCCCGAGCGTCTTGCGGCGAACCTAAGGGCATCCCCATGCGCGGGCAAGCCGCTTTGCACTCGCTTGCGCATGACGCGATTTCCCGGTTGAATGACGGCCGCAAAAAGGGGGCGGCGGAGGCGCATGACGGGGCTCGCGAGCGGATCGAACATTCCGACGGCGAACGAGATCGTCGAGCGCGCCAGGGCCATGATGCCGACGGTGCGAAAGCGCGCGGCGCGGGCCGAAGAATTGCGGCACATCCCCGAGGAAACCCACCGCGAATTCGCCGAGGCGGGATTTTATCGCGTGCTGCAGCCGGCGCGCTATGGCGGCTTCGAGCTCGATTACGGCACGCAGACGGAAATGTCGGTCGAGCTGGCGCGGGGCTGCGCGTCGTCCGGCTGGATCGCCAGCATCACCGCCTGCCACGCCTGGATCGCCGGCATGTTTCCGCCCGAGGCGCAGGAGCACATCTGGGGCGACGACAGCGGCACGCTCATCGCCAGCGCCTTCATGCCGCCCTCGGATTATCGCATCGAGCGCGCGACCGGCGGCTGGCGGCTCTCGGGGCGCTGGCATTTCTCGAGCGGCGTCGGGCTCTGCCAGTGGACGATCCTGTCGGCGCCGGTGCCCAAATCCGACGGCAAAGGCCCGCCCGACCGCATGATCTGCGTCGTGCCCTTGAAGGACGCCGAGATCGACGACGTGTGGTTCGTCAACGGCCTCTGCGCCACCGGCAGCAACGACATCATCCTGCGCGACGTCTACGTGCCGGACGCGCACACGGTCGAGTTCAAATATCTGGGCGACGACCGGCCGACGCCGGGCAGCGCCGTCAATCCGCACCACATCTACCGGCTGCCGCTGTTCGGCGTGTTCTCCTACAACCTGGTCGGCACCGCCATCGGCGGCGCCTTGGGCGCGGTCGAGCTGATGGTCGAGCATCTGAAGCCGCGCACCACCTCGTCCTCGCGCCTGCCCATGGCGAACATGCAGAGCATCCATTTGCGCATCGCCCGCGCGGCGGCGGGCGCGGAAGCGGCGCGCACGATCATCCAGCGCAACTGCGAGGAGTTCAACCGCCTGGGCCGCACCGGCCAAGAGATCGGCCCGGAGCAGCGCGTGCGCTATCGCCGCGACGCGGGCTTCGCCTCGCTCTTGAGCCTCGAGGCGGTGCAGGGCGTCTTTCCGCTCCTGGGCGGCGGCGGCCTCGCCAAGGACAACCCGATCCAGCGCCACTGGCGCGACGTGCACGCCGCGGGCCAGCACGTCGCCTGCAGCTGGGACGTCGCCGGCTCGCAATATGGCGCGGCACGCCTCGGCGTGCTGCCGCCGGACCAGATGTAGCGCCATGGCCAGGACAGCGCGCGTCGCGATCATCGGCGGCGGCATCGGCGGGCTCTGCGCCGCGCTCGCGCTCGAGCAGCGCGGCATCGAGGTCCAGGTGTTCGAGCAATCGGCGCAACTGGGCGATATCGGCGCCGGCCTCAATCTCAGCCCCAACGCGCTCAAAGTGTTCCGCGCGCTCGGCCTCGAGGAGCGCGTCAACGAGATCGGCTATCAGGGCGACTTCCAGCTCATCCGCACCTGGAACAGCGGCCGGCTCATCTCGCGCGTCGACCGCAAGGGCTATGCCGAGCGCTTCGGCGCGCCGCACCTGACCGTGCACCGGGCCGACCTGGTCGAGGCGCTCGCGCGCTCCTTGAAGCGCACGGACATAAGGCTCGGCGCGCGCTGCATCGCGGTCGAGAGCGACCGGCCCGTCGCGGTGGCGCGCTTTGCCGACGGCAGCGCGATCGAGGCCGACGCGATCGTCGGCGCCGACGGTCTCCACTCGGTCGTGCGCTCCTGCCTGTTCGGGCCGCAGGCGCCGCATTTCACCGGCTGCATCTGCTATCGCGGCCTCGTGCGGGTCGAGGACGCGCCGCGCGACATCGCGACCGGCGACAGCACGATGTGGATGGGGCCGCACGGGCACGTCGTGCATTACCGCGTGCGGCGCGGCGAGCTCCTCAACATCGTCGCGCATTACGATAGCGACGCCTGGACCGAGGAATCCTGGACGCGCGAGTGCGACCGCGCGGAGATCACCGAACACGTATCAAGGCTGGCACGACGATCTCGTGCGGCTCTACGGCCTCGGCGAGCGCTGGTACAAATGGGCGCTCTACGACCGCGATCCGCTCGAGCGCTGGAGCCGCGGCAGCGCGACGCTCCTGGGCGATTTCCGCGCACGCGATGCTGCCCTATCTCGGGCAAGGCGCGTGCATGGCGATCGAGGACGGCTATGTGCTGGCCGCGCTCATCGCCAACGAGGCGGACGTGACGGCGGCGCTCAAGACCTACGAGACCCTGCGCATGCCGCGCACGCGGCGCACCGTTTTGGGCTCGCGCATGCGCGCGCGCGAGAACCACCTCGCCTCGCCCTTGGCACGCCTCATGCGCGACGCGAAATTCGCGCTGCGCGACAAGCTGGGCGCCGACCGCACCGCGTTCCAGGCGGCCTGGCTCTACGAATACGACGTGGCGCAGGACCCGGCGCTCCAGGCCAAGGAGCCGGCCGGCGCGGCTGAGACGGTGCGTCCGCTCGACAACGCCGCGGCACGGTTCTATATGAATTTCGGCGCGCCGCCAGAGGAGGCCCGGGCATGACGCAGGACGCATTCTTTCTCGACCGTTCGGGCGCCCCGCCGGCCTCCTCGGAGCTGTGGCCGGCCCTCGTCATCCCCAAGGAGGCGATCGACGCGGAGGTCGAGCGGCTCGCGCGCGGCCCGCGTCCGGCCAACGGGCGCCGCCGCTCGCTCATCGTCCATCCCGCGAACAAGCTCACCAACGGCCTTGCGCCCGCGATCGAGGTGGCGCTCGACGTGCTGCTCCCGGGCGAGCGCACCGTGCCGTATCGGCAGAACTCGACCCAGGTCAATTTCACGATCGGCGGCAAGGGCCATTCGGTGATCGGCGGCAAGCGCTTTGCCGTCGATCTTTATGACGTGTGGAACACGCCGTCGATGCACACCTATTGGCACGGCAACGACAGCAACGATGTGTTCGTGCGCCTCACCTATTCGAACGCGGCGCTGCTCGAGATGATGAACGTGCATTACGTCGAGGAGAATCCGCCGCCGGTCGAAGCGGTGAAGCACGAGGCGATGTCGGAGGAGGACAAGAAGCGGCGCCTCTCGCCGTTCGGCACCTTCAAGCTCAACGAGGACGGGGCCTATCTCATGCCCTATGAGACGCTCATCAATCCGCCGGCGGTCGAATTGAAGGCGCTGCATTGGCCGTGGCAGCAGGTGCGCCACGAGCTGATGAAGCTCGAGGCGCTCGGCAAGGATTATGTCGGGCGCAGGCTCTATCTCCTCTACAACCCGATGACGGGGCGCACCAACGGCTGCACGCCGTCCTTCTTCGCCACCATGACGATCCGTCCGCCCGGCATCGTCGACCGGCCGCACCGGCACAGCTCGGCCGCGATCAACTACTATTTCCACGGCACCGGCCGCTCGACCGTCGAGGGCAAGGTGCTGCACTGGAAGGCCGGCGATCTGATGCTGTCGGCGCCGGGCTGGGCCGTCCACAACCACGCGTCGGACGACGGCGACTTCGTGCACGAGCTGACGGTGCAGGACCAGCCGCTGCACATCGCCATGGAATCGCTGCTGTGGCAGGAAAGCCTGAAGCTGCCGATGGCGGTCCTGGGCCAGCAGGAAGGTTTCGGCACCAACAAGATGGCCGGGTGAGACATGATCCCGCTCAAGGAGACCTTCCTCAGGGGTTCCTATCCGCCGATCGTCACGCCGTTCCGCGACGGCGCGGTCGATTACGAGACCTATGCGCGCCTGGTCGAGCGCCAGGTGGCGGAAGGCTCGCACGGCGTCGTCGTCAACGGCACGACCGGCGAGCCTTCGACGCTCACGCTCGAGGAGCGCATCCGCCTCCTTGAGGTGGCATCGCGCACCGCGCGCGGCCGCATCCCGGTCGTCGCCGCGACCGGCTCGCAGAGCCACGCCGACAGCATCGTGCTGACCGAGGCGGCGAAGGAGGCGGGCGCCGACGCGGTGCTGATCGTGACGCCCTATTTCATCCGCCCGCCGCAGCGCGGCCTGATCGAGTATTACCTCGATCTCGGCAAGCGCACCGATCTGCCGCTGATGATCTATCACATTCCCGGCCGCGCCGCGGTCAACGTCACGGTCGATACGGTGGCGGCGATCGCGGAAAAACTGCCGCGCCTCGTCGGCATCAAGCACGCCTTCAACGATCTCGCCTTCGTCAGCGACCTGCTGGTGCGCCTGGGCTTCGAGTTCCGCGTCCATGTCGGGCTCGAGGATTTGTCGTTCCCGATGCTGGCGGTGGGCGCGTCGGGCCTGATGAACGCGGTCGGCAACCTCCTGCCGCGCAAGGTGGCGCAGCTTTATGAGCTGACCGCCGCCGGACGGATGGCGGAGGCGCGCGCGCTCCACTACGAGCTGTGGGAGCTGAACCAGGCGGTGTTCTTCGACACCAATCCCATTCCGATGAAATACATGATGAAGCGGCTCGGCATCCTGCCGACCGAGGAGCACCGCCTGCCGATGGTGCCCTCGACGCCCGAGCTGCAAAAGCGCCTCGACGCCGTCCTCGCCCGCGCCGGTCTCCTGCCCGGAGGCCGCGCCGCCGCGGAGTAGGCCGGCGCGACGCACGTGTGCCAGGCGCCTGACGGAAGCTCGTCGGCGCGGTGCGGGCGCCGAGGCGACGCGGACAAGCCAAAACCCTTGCTTTTCTTACGCATTCATGATATATATGCGTACGGCCGAGATGCGCGGAGAACGATCCGGCTCGCGGCGCCCAAACCTCGATGGAACCCCGCAATTTTGCGCGTTGCGGAGGCCGAGAAGTAATTGGAAGAGCCGGAAAAGCTTCTGCGTGACGGTGGCGGACGAGACGCAATGTACGTTTTATGCAGAAGGAACAGACGGTTGCGCCGAAAATGCGGTGTTTGCGCAAGTATCACGATGGGCATGGATGGGCATTTGCCGCCGAAGCGCCGCCATGACGGAGACGCAGCGACCGGCTCGGACGCGGGCAACGCGGCAAATCTCGCGTCACGCCGCCGCGGTGACGCCGCCGTCGACGACGAGCGTCTGGCCGGTGATGTAGCGGCCGGCGGGCGCGACGAGGAGCAGCGCCGCGCCCGCGATGTCCTCGGGCTCGCCGAGCCGGCCCAAGGGCGTCGCCTCGAGGCGGCGCTTCAGCAGCGCCTCGTCCTCCCACAGCGCGCGCGCGAACTCGGTGCGGATGAGGCCGGGCGCGATGCAGTTGACGCGGATATTGTGCGCGCCCCATTCGAGCGCGAGGTTGCGCGCGAGCTGCATCTCGGCCGCCTTCGACACGGCATAGCCGCCAAGCCCGCGCGTGCCGCGCAAGCCGGCGATGCTGGAGAGGATCAGGATGGCGCCGTCGCGCCGCGCCGCCATCTCGGGCAGCACGAGGCCCGACAGGTAAAGCACGTTCTTCACGTTGGCGGACATGATGCGGTCGAACGCCGCGTCGGGCATCTCGACCATCGGCCCGTAATGCGGATTGACGCCGGCGCAGCACACGAGAATGTCGGCGGCCCCGAATTTCTGCCGCGTCGCCTCGACCAGCGCCTTGAGCTGCGCCTGGTCGCCGGCATGGGCCGCGACCGCCACGGCGCTGCCGCCCTTGGCGCGGATCGCCGCCGCCGCTTCCTCGCACGCATCCTGCTTGCGGCTCGAGACCACGACTTTGGCGCCGGCGCCGGCCAGCGCCTCGGCGATGGCGCGGCCGATGCCGCGGGACGAGCCGGTTACGATCGCGGTCTTGCCGGTAAGATCGAACAGCGTCATCGTGCGCTCGCGGGGGAAGGGGAACGACGATGAAGCTTTACACCTATTACCGTTCGCAGGCGAGCTACCGCGTGCGCATCGCGCTGAACCTCAAGGGGATCGAGCGCGAGGACACGTTCCTCCACCTCGAGAAGGGCGACCAGTTCAAGCCCGAATACAAGACGGTCAATCCGCAGATGGTGGTGCCGACGCTGGTCGACGGCGCGACGCGCCTCTTCCAGTCGCTCGCGATCCTCGAATATCTCGAGGAGAAATATCCGACCCCGCCGCTCCTGCCCAGGGACGCCGAGGCGCGCGCCTGGGTCAGGGGCTTCGCCCTCATCAACGTCGCCGATTCGCATCCGCTGATCGTGCCGCGCATCCGCAACTACCTGACCAAGGATCTGGGCGTGCCGCAGGAGAAGATGCTGGCGTGGATCCGGCACTGGCTCGGCGCCGGGCTCGCGGCGATGGAGACGCTTCTCGCCGAGCACGGAAGCGGCAAATTCTGCCACGGCGAGGCGGTGACGTTCGCCGACATCTGCCTCGTCACGCAGGTGACGCCGGCGCAGACCTTCAAGACCGACGTCGCGCCCTATCGGCGCGTCATGGCGATCTACGACAATGTGATGCAGATCCCGGCCTTTGCCGCGGCATCGCCGCCGAAGCAGCCCGACGCCGAGTGAGCCTCACGCCTCTTCCGCCACCGCTGCACGCGCGCGATGCGGCACGAGCAGCCAGAGCCAGCTTGCAAGTTCGACGGCGAGCATGAGGCCGAACGCGGTCTGGTAGGCCGCCGCCGGATAGCGGCCCGGCGCCACTTGCGGGAACAGGCTGATCACCGCGCCCACCGCATATTGCAGCGCGAACGCGCCGCAGAAGAAGAACAGGTTCATCGCCGTGTTGACGCGCCCGCTCATGCTCGCGGGGAAATGCGCGTTGAGCACGGGATAGCACAGCGCGGTGATGCCGCTGAAGACGCCGAGCGACACCAGCACGACCCAGCGCCCGGCCCCGGTCGGCAGCAGCAGCGGGGTCTGCAGCACGATCGAGATGATGAACGAGCCCGCGATCATGACGATGAGGCTGATGCCGCGGCGCGCGAGCCACGCGGCGAGCGTGCCGGAGAGGCCGAACCCGGCGATGACGAGCAGCGAGTAGCACAACAGGCTCAAGCCGATGCCGTCGGGGCCGAGCCCGGCCACGTCCTTGAGCCACGGCCCCGCCCACAAGCCGGCGAAGGCGAGATTGGTGCCGGCGGCGCAAGCGGCGACCGGCGCCAGGCGCCAGAACAGGCGGTCGCGATATATCATGGCGAGGCCGCCGAGCTGCTCGGCGAGGCCGGGTGGCGGCGCGTCGCGCGTGCGCTCCGGCACGATCCAGAAGATCGCGATGGCGACGACGACGGTGAGCGCCGCCGTGCCGAGCATGAGCCCGTGCCAGTCGGTGAGGTGGAGCGCCAGCGCCGTCGGCATCGACGCGAGCAGCCCGCCGAGCCCGCCCGTCGCCAGGGACCGTCCACCGCGCCCCGCAGCCGGCTCGACACCATCCCGGATGAAACGGCCACGGAACGTCCCATGGTACCTCCGTCGCACCATCCGGTCCTGGGACACGTCCGGGCCTCCATCGTCCTGCTCGTCCTCACGATATTCCTGCTCGGCCTGGCGTACACGGGCGTCATCACGGCCTTCGCGCAAGAAGTCGAGCCCTTCTCGGCCAACGGGAGTATTCTCCACGACAACGGCACCGCCGTCGGGTCGACCTGATCGCGCAGAACCTGTCGGCGCCGTGGCTGTTCTGGGAACGGCCGTCCCCGGAGGACTACAACTCGTTCATCGGCTCGCCAACGTTCCTGATATCCGATCCCGCGCTGGTCAACGAGACCAGGTCCTACATGGCACAGTATGGACCCTACGCCGTGAACGCGAGCGTCCCAGAGATTCTCGTCACGGTCTCCGGCTCCGGACTCAACCCGACCTTCGCCGGAGGCCGTCCTCGTTCAGATCCCCGCATCACAGCGGCGACGAACCTGTCGATGGCGTTCCTGCAGGGGCTCGTGAACGCGCACATCACCCTGCCGCTCCTCAACTTCATCGGGCCGAAGTACACTCGATGTGCTTCGACTCGATCTCGCGCTGCTCCCCTACGGCACCGGAGTGTCTGACGATCTACACCGTCTCCTAGTTCCGGTCAACCAAGCCGCCGAGGTCGAGCCCCTGATCCGCTTCGCGGCGCAGCTCCTCGACGCGGACGGCGGGATTCCGGCTCCTCCACGTGGATCCCCACGTGAGCCTCCCAGAGATCGCCGGAGCCGCCTGGCGCGAGTCGGTCCACATAGTCGTACCGGCTGGCCGCGACGGCCGCGGCCCTCGACGTGCTCGTCGATCCGAACGTCCGGGTGGCCCCCAACATCACGGCGAGATCGTCGAGAGCGCCACCAGCCACGCGGTCGACGGGATCCTGATGACGCTCCGGGGTAGTCCTCGAAGCCCGAATCCGTTCGTCGGCCACACGGCGAGCACCATCCTCCAGCGCGCAACCCCCGAGCGTCCTGCTCGTGAACCGCCTCGCGCTGGCCACCCAGTCGTTCACCCAGATCCTCGTGCCCTCGTTCATGGGGGGAGGCCCATCGCCGAAGGCCATGCAGCTCGCCGAGGCGCTCTCGCTCAAGCACGACAGCGTCCCGATCGTCTCGCTCACGATACTCGAGCGAACCGCTCACGCATGAGGAAACGCCTCAGACGAGCCGTACACCCCCGGGGGCTCGAGCTGCGGCACCGGCATACGCTCCTTCCGGAGTCGCTCCTGGCAGCGTCACCGGGTCCCGGACCTGGTTCCTTCTGCACGGCGAGCGGGACGGATCGCCTTCGTGAACCGTGCGGTCCGAGGACCGACAGAACGTCCGAGGTCCCCTCATCACCCGACGCTTCGTGGAAGACCTGTTCCGCAGTGCCCCCTGCCCCGTTATGGCGGTCCGCGGATAGGCCTCCCGCCGAGGGCGGGGGTCGCGGGACCATCGGGGGAGCTCGCCTTCATCGGGCTGGGTCTCGGCGACGACCGCGATCTGTCGCCGCGGGCCCGCGAACGGCTCCGCCGTTCAGACGCAATCTTTTCCGAGACCTACACCTCGGTCCTGGCCTCGGGCAGCCTCGAGCGGCTGGCGCACGAGCTGGGCCGTCCGATCGTGACCCTTCCCCCAGAACCAGGTCGAGGCGGAAGGCCCGGTGCTCGAGGCGCTCGAGCATCACGCTCGCGTGGGCTTCCTCGTGGCGGGAGACCCGTTCGCCGCCACGACCCATGTGGCCTTACGGCTGGCCGCCGAGAAGGACATTCCTGGACTTACCTTCCGAACGCCAGCGTACTGACCGCCGCGCCGAGCTTCCTCGGCCTGCAGCACTACCGGTTCGGTCGGACCGTCTCCATCCCTTTCCCGACCGCCCCAGGCTTCGCTCCCCGTTCTCCCCTGGACGGGATAGCGCAGATCGAGCGCAAGACCTCCACACCCTCGTTCTGCTCGACCTGCGGCCCGAGGAGAGGTTCATGGCCGCGAACGAGGCACTTGGGACCCTGGCGGAGCGTGACGCGGAATTCACCGGATCCTGTCTTCCCCCTGAATTGATGATCGCGGTAGTGGCACGCGGGAGCGACTCGGCACGCGGCTGGTATGAGCGCGACCACCTGGAGGGCGCCGACTTGGCCCGCCCCTGCATGCTCTGGTCGTGCCAGCCCGCACGCTCCACTTCGAGGAACAGGCCGCGCTGGAGCGCGTCCGGCTGATTGGGCAGGGTGGCCCCTCTGACTTCTACGGTGGCGCCTTGCCCTGAAGGGCCCCGAGGAAATCGGCCAGGCGGAACGGGCCGGGTGACGGTCGCGCGTCCGGCCCATCCGCTCCCTTCGGCGTGCCATCGCGGACGCACCGGCGTCGGCGTGACGAGAACGACCCGCATCTTCCGCAGGCAATCGGGCCTCCGAATCGCACCGGGAAGCTACCTTCTGCAAGGGCGGCGTCCACGACCATGACGCTGGGAGGATGGGTGCGCAGCAGTTCGGGTTCCCTCCATGAGAGCCTTCCGCCTCGCCGATGACGCGATAGTGGTGGAGGCGCAACAGCCCGCGAAGAAGGACCCGCGTTTCCTCGTCCCAGACGACGATGGCGGAGGCTTCCTCCGTCCGCGCCGGCATACTGGACGAGCTCATGGAGTAGGTTTCCGTGGTCATGGACCCGGAGGCCCTCGTTCCCTTTACGGGTTCTTCTAAATCCGTTTTTCCTACACTCCCGTCGACCTCGAAAAACGGAGGGACGGGGGGAGGCGATGTGTGAACTTTCATCTTCGACACTGCGCCAAGAAGTTCTCGAAGAGCTCCCGACCCCTCTCGGTGTGCTCGACCTCGGGGTGAAATTGGACGCCCCAGATCGGTCGGCTCGGATGCGCCATCGCCTCGACCTGGCAGGTAGGAGAGTGGCCCAGCTTCCGCCGCACAGGGCGGAGGACAGACAGCACGTCGTTGTGGCTCTCCCAGACCTGCAGCGAGGTCGGGAATGCGCCCAGCAGCCGATCGCCCTCGGCCTCGAGCGTCACGGTGACCGGGCCGATTCCGGCGTTTGGCCAGGGAGACAACCCCCCCGAAATGTCGTGCCAAATACTGGTGCTGGCCAAGCGCAGATCCCCAGCACGGGCACCTCGACGCGGTCGATTCATCCGCTCTTCCCGACCTTCCCCAGGGCGCGTCGCTGCCTTCGAGACTGAGAGCCCCGCCCGACAGGACGACTCCGTCCGCGTTGAGTTCGGAGAACGAGCATCGTATTGGGAACGATCCGGGCGTCGGCGCCCAGGTCGCGCAGAACCGGTCCTCCCGGTGGGTCCATTGGCCGCCGTAAATGGCCCGGGATGTTCATGGTCGGCGCTCCGGGGAATCCGGTCACTCGGTGGGACCGGGGCGGTTCCCTTCGGGCCGCCCGGGCGCGCGAGGAGGTCCTGCATCTCGCGCTGGATATCCGTGCACATGCGGCGCGCATCTTCAGCATCTCTTCCTCGAAAGGCGAAAATCCCCGGGGAGAGAGCAGACGTTGCGAGACGTAGAGTCCGGAACTGAAGATGGCCCCGACGAGGAGACGATCGTCGCCGAAGATCAGGGCCAGGGCGAAGGATCAACCGGGTCCGAGACCGCGGCGAGAAACGGGATGGTGAAGAGGCGGGTCAGCTCCGCGACCTCGACGAAGAGCAACGCCGCGATGACCACCGCCCAGAAGACGGGGAAGCGCGGGAACTTCATTGGGTCGGCCCCGAGGCCGTATCGATAGCGAGCAACAGGAAGATCGGCAGGTCCGCGAGCGGCGTGGACGGGGGCGGCGCGCTAGCGGCGGGGAGGAGGTTCACGGACTGCAACCGGAGGGTCGTTTCATTGAGATCAAAACCGTCTGCCCAACGTACTCCGTAGTGACCCCCGACGGGTTGGTGTACTGCACGGTGACGTTAAGGGCCACGGATCCGTGCGCGCTCGTCGCGATCGGCGAGGGTCTCGGTGGCGTTGGTCCATGCCCACCCGCGGAGCTCGCTCGAGGTCCCAGTGTACAGGCCGACCCGGGCAAGGGCGCGAGCCCCACCGCGATCGACTGGTAGAGGGTCAACGTCCCGATGCTCTCCACGTAGAAGCTCGTGTTTCCGTCAGGCGCGGCCCTCTCTACGATGAGCTGGGCCCTGGTCTGGAGACCCGCGCTCCCCGAGGAGAAGAGATTCAGGTAGAGAATGATCAGGAGCACGAGCAGCACGACCACGCCGATGAACGGCCATTGGAGCTGACGAGAGGAGGCCCCCCCGCGTTCGGGCTTGAAGTCCGCCTAGACTCATGCTCCCTCTTCTCGCCACCCGCGATACAGAGTCCGGTGGGGGAATTCCAGGTGGTCCAGCGTCTTCCCGGCCAAGTAGTCGACCAGGTCCCCGACACCCTTCGGATGCAGGTCGTGCTCAGGGGGGCGAGGCCGGCAGGATCACCACGCCGAGCTCTGCGAGCCGGGTCATGTGCCCGAGCCCGATCGCGCTGAGGGGCGTTTCCGCGGCACGAGGACCAGGCCAGTCGATGCTCCTCGAGGTGCACGTGGGCCGCCCGCGTGATGAGGGTATCCGCCAGGCCGAGGGCGATCTTCGCGAGGGTGTTGGTGGAGCAGGGCACCACGGCCATGCCCCGCGTACGACGCGAGCCGCTCGCGATGGGAGCGCCAGGTCGGTGTCCGCATAGACCGTGGGGGTGCCCTTCAGGAGCGCTTCCCGGCTCCATTCCGAGCTCTTCGCGTATCACGGCCGCCGCGCCGGGCAACAGGATGTAACAACGTGCTCCACGTCCGGCGTGCGGAGCGTCTGCGGCACCCGGGCCGCGATCGGCGCTCCGCTCGCGCCCGTGACGCCGATGACGTAGGGACCCTCCTCTGTCAGTTCCGATTCCCCCGGCTTTATAGCGCGCAAGAGTTCGCGTGATAAGAGATCATTCACAAGCACCCACGCGGGTCGCGCCCCGCGGGCCGCCATCGTCGGCACCGGCCACACCCGCTTCGGAGCGCTCGCGGAGGGCCCGCGCCGGCTTGCGTACCAGGACACCATCGACGAAGACCATCGCCGGCGTGGACCGGGGACTCGAGCGCGACACAGATGGAGCTCTATCTCTCGACGTTGGGTTTTTCCGGCTGGCAGCTCGGGAACGCTTCCGCGGTCGCCGCCGAGGAGACGGGACGACCCGGTCTTCCCGCTCGTGGAGAATGCCTGCGCCTCCGGCGGGTTCGGCTGCCGCCTGGCCAGTCGATGCGGTGCGCATCGGGCGGGCGGGACCTCGTCCTGGTAGTCGGGCTCGAAAAGATGACTGACGTGACGGACGCCGAACATCGGTACTGGCTGGGGGTTTCGGGAGACACCGAGTGGGAGCGTCTTCCCGGGCTCACCTTCGCGGGCGTCTACGGCCTTATGGCCTCTCGGTATGAGGCCGAGCACGGCGGGTCCGACGCGCTATCGGCGGTGGCGGTCAAGAACCACGCCAACGGAGCGCTCAACCCGAACGCGCACTTTCAAGAAAAAAGGTGACCCGGGAGCAGGCCAACGGCACGCCGCCGGTCGCCGCGCCGTTACGCCTGTATGACTGCTGCCCTGTCTCCGACGGGGCGGCGGCGCTACCTGGTCGCCCGGCCCGAGGCGGCCCGCCGATTTACCGATACCCCGGTCTACGTGGTCGGCAGCGGAGCGGAACCGACCATCTTGCCGTCCGGCGAGAACGACGATTCATCACGCGACTCGGAACCGTCGCAGATAGCCGCCGAGACGTTCCGGAACGCTCCCGTGGACCGCGGAAAAGTCTCGACTTCCTCGAAGTGCACGACTGCTTCACGATCGCCGAACTCCTCGCCCTGGAGGGTTCTGGGATTTGCTCCGCGGGGCGGCACGGGAAGATGACGCTCTCGGGTGCGACGCGCCTCGGCGGCCGGCTCCCGGTCAATCCCGACGGGGGCCTCAAGGCGAAGGGACACCCGATCGGCGGGGACGCGGGAGTCAGTCAGGCCTACGAGGTGTTCCTTCAACTGCGAGGGCAGGCCGGAGCCCGGCAGGTCGGAGGGGCGGAGAGACACGCGCTGACCCACAAGAGCGTCGGTGGCTCCGGCGCCACGGCGGCGGTGCACCTTTTCTCCATCGGGTCGTAGTGGCGCGTTCAATCCTTTCCGCGAGCCTGGTGCGCCGAGTGTGGCGACACGGGACTTTTCCGGGTCGAGGGGCCAGACGAGGATGCCTTCACGCTCGGACTGATGGCACTTCACCGGCTCGGCCGCCAGGTCCAGCCGGGGGATCCCGGGCGCTACAGCGCCTCCATCTCGTCGGGTCTTTCTCTCCGGAAACCGACTGGGCCTTTGGAGAAGCCATTGGCGTTCCGAAACTCGAGGTTCGTCGTCA
>CAWDPP010000018.1:0-144133 GCA_963804235.1 uncultured Alphaproteobacteria bacterium | reverse complement strand
CAGGAGCTCGTCGAACCGGGCAGTGCGCTCTGTGCGATCGTTTCTAAGATACGGAATCCAGACCGAGCTATCGACGACGATCATCGAAGAAGCGACCCTGACGCATTTCGTTCAAGTCGCCCTCCCACTGGACCTTGCCTGCGAGCTCCAAAATCTTGGTCTGGTTCTTCAAGCGAACGAGCGTGCGCAGGCCTTCCTCGACCACGGCGCGCTTGGTCTTAAGGCCGGTCGCGCGCATGGCCTTGCGCATCAACGCATCGTCGATCTCTATGTTGGTCCGCATGGCGAGCCTCGAATGTGTATAAACTGGGATATATATACACACCGGCGCGATGACCGGCAAGCGGACGCTAAGCTCGCGCCATGGCCTTGAAGCCCGCAACGCGGCTCTATGTTCCCGCCGATCTCGCCGAAGGCGCGAGGATCGCGCTCGGGCGTGAGGAGGCGCATCGGCTGAAGCACGTGCTGCGCCTCGCGCCGGGCGATTGGATCGCGCTCTTCAACGGGCGCGACGGCGAGTTTCGCGCCACCATCGCCGCGCTCGGCCGCGACGGCGGCGAAGCGGTCGCCGAGGACAGGCTGCGCGCGCAGCAGGCGAGCGCCGACATCTGGCTCGTGTTCGCGCTGCTGAAGCGCGTGCGGCTCGAATGGCTCGTCGAGAAGGCGACGGAGCTCGGCGCCGCGCGCGCTCGTTCCGGTCACGACGGCGCGCACCGTGGCCGAGCGCATCAACCCCGCCCGGCTCGACGCGATCGCGCGCGAGGCGGCCGAGCAGAGCGAGCGGCTCGACCTGCCGGCGATCCAGGCGCCGCAGCCGTTGCCGGCTCTCCTCGCGGCGTGGCCCATCGGGCGGCGCCTCGTCCTCTGCGACGAGACCGGCACGGCCCCCTTGATCGCCGAGCGCGCCCCGGCGCTCGGGCCCGGGCCGCTTGCCTGCCTCACCGGACCGGAGGGCGGCTTTGCCGAAAGCGAGCTTGACGCTCTGCGCAAACTCCCCTTTGTTTTCCCGGTCGGGCTTGGCCCGCGCGTGTTGCGCAGCGAGACGGCGGCACTTTCCGCCTTGTCCGTTCTCCAGGCGCTTGCGGGCGACTGGAGCGCGGCGCGGCCGCGGGGTTTGCCGGCCGCTGCGTCACCCTAGGGAGTGAGGGGTCGTCCCTGGCATGTCTGGTCCTTCGCTTTCCGGCGGTGAGCCGATCACCGACAAGCGGCAGCTCGTCGAATACATCGCCGCCGGCGCCAAGCCGCGCGAGCGCTGGCGCATCGGCACCGAGCACGAGAAATTCGTGTTCCGGCGCGACGACCTGCGCCCGGTCGGGTACGACGGACCGGCCGGCATCCGCGCGCTCCTCGAAGGGCTGATGCGGTTCGGCTGGGAGCCGGTCTACGACGCCGACAATCTCATCGGCTTGAAGGGCGGCGAGGCGACCGTGTCGCTCGAGCCGGGCGGCCAGTTCGAGCTGTCGGGCGCGCCGCTCGACAATCTGCACCAGACCTGCGCCGAGGTGCAGCAGCATCTGAAGCAGCTCCACCCGGTGTGCGACGAATTGGGGCTCGGGCTGTTGGGCCTCGGCTTCCTGCCGAAATGGAAGCGCGAGGACGTGGGCTTCATGCCGAAGCGGCGCTATGCCGTGATGCGCAACTACATGCCGAAGAAGGGCAAGCTCGGCCTCGACATGATGCTCAGGACCTGTACCGTGCAGGTCAATCTCGATTTCGCCGACGAGGCCGACATGGTGCGCAAGTTCCGTGTCGGCCTTTCGCTTCAGCCGGTCGCCGTCGCGCTCTTCGCCAACTCGCCGTTCTTCGAGGGCAAGCCCATCGGCTATGCGAGCTATCGCAGCCATGTCTGGACCGACGTCGATCCCGACCGCTGCGGCATGCTGCCGTTCGTGTTCGAGCGCGGCTTCGGCTTCGAGCGCTATGTCGACTGGATGCTCGACGTGCCGATGTATTTCGTCTATCGCGACGGAAACTACATCGATTGCGCGGGCCAGTCGTTCCGCGACTTCATGGTCGGGCGCTTGCCGGCGCTGCCGGGCGCCACGCCGACCATGAGCGACTGGAGCGACCACCTCACCACCTGCTTCCCCGAGGTGCGCTTGAAACGCATCCTCGAGATGCGCGGCGCCGACGGCGGCCCGTGGGCGCGGCTGTGCGCGCTGCCGGCGCTGTGGGCCGGGCTCCTCTATGACGACGACGCGCTCGCCGCGGCCGAGGACCTGACCAAGAGCTGGACCGACGAGGACCGCGACAGCTTGCGCCTCGATGCGGCGCGGCTCGGGCTTGGCGCGCGGCTGCGCGGCCGCGGCGTGCGCGAGATCGCGCTCCGCGTCGTCGAGATCGCGCGCGGCGGATTGCGGCGCCGGGCGCGGCTCGACAGCACCGGTCAGGACGAGAGCCATTTCCTCACGGCGCTCATCGAGATCGTGGAATCGGGCCGCACGCACGCCGACCGGCTCGTCGCGCGCTACGAAGGCGAGTGGGGCCAGAGCGTCGAGCCGGTCTATCGCGAAGAGGCGTATTAAGCGCGACGAGCGTGATGCGCCGCGGTTGAAGAAATCCCAAGTTTTTTCATGGAACCGGATGGCGGCCGCGCCGTTTGCTCGGCGCAGGCCCGCAACAGGCTTGCTTGTCTCCACGCCCCGCATCCATCCCCCCACGATGCGGGGCGTTCTTTTGCGCGCTCAGCCTTCCTTCGGGGCGAGCGCCAGTTCGAGCCACTGGGCCGGATCGCCCAGCTCGGACGCGGGCGGCCGCCCCGAAAGAGACATCGAGCGCGCGCGATACCATGAGGTCGCGGCAAGACCGACGCGGATGCGGCCGGAGGCCGGCGGCGCGGCGAGGCCGAGCGCCCGCCACGGCAGCACCGCGTCGAACACGACGCGCGGCTGATCGGCGCCGAAATAGCCTGCACTCGCGCCCGGCACGGATGTGCAGGGCGCGTCGCCGTCGAGCGAGGCGGCGCCTTGGCAAATCTCGACCCGCATCGGCCCCTTCACCTCGTCGCGCGGCGGCGGCACGAGATAGATCGTGAAGCGCACCGGCCCGGCGCCGGCGTCGATGCCGAGTTCGAGGCGATAGGCCTCGCGCCACGGAAAGGCCCCGTCATAGGAGAGCAGATCGGGGTCGTAGTAATCCTGGCCGATATGGGCCAAGGCGATGCCGGCGTCGTTCCAGACGAGATAGGCCTCGCCGAACGGGACCTCGCCTGGCTCGGCCTTGAGCGGCGGCAGGAGCGAAGCCGGCTTCGGAAAATCGACGAGCGAGCGGTGCGCCGGATCGATCGCCGCCTCGGGCGCGGCGACGGGACCGTGCACGAAGGGCTGCGCCTTTTCGTGCAGCTTCGGCAGGGCGCGGTTGGCGGCGCCGAGCGCGGATGTCAGCTGCTCGTACGGCCGGTCGTCGATGTCGACGAGGCCGAAATCGTAATCCTCGTGATCGGGGCGGCCGCCTTGCGGATAGTCGTAATACTGGAACCACTGCAAGCCGACGAGCTCGGGCAGATCGGCGAAATGCGCCGCCGCCGCCGCCGCGCCCTGGGCGCGCAGCGCTTGCGTCGCGACCGTCATCAGATGGCCGTTGTTGCGGTTGCCGGTGCGGTTCTCCGCTGACGCATAAAACCACTCCGACACCAGCACCGGCTTGCCGCCGCGAAAGCGTGCGCAGCCCGTCGAAGAAATAGGGCGCGATCCAGCCTTCGGGGCTGTCGACATTATAGTTGACCGAGAGCACGTCGACATGGGGCGCCTCGACCTTGACCGCGGCGGGGTCGTAATAGATCGGCAGCCGGTCGCCGAGATAAAGCGCGCCGGGATCGGCGGCGTGGATCGCCTGCGCCGACAGCGCGTAGTAATGCGAGGCCACTGCGGCGGTCCAGGCCGAGATCGCGCGCATGCCCGTCCCGCCCGGGCGCAGCCGCGTCCGCTCGCGCGCTTGCAGCAACTGGGCCCACGACGACACGCCCGCGGGCGGCACGAAATCGCGCGCGAAATTCTGCCAGTCGTCGCGATAGAGCTGCCGCAGCAGCGCCACCCAGATGCTGCTTCGTGTAATTCTCCGCCGGCTTTTGCGAGAAGAACAGGAAGAGCGCGCCCGACCACCAGCCGACCTCGTTGTCGGAGAAATAGCCGATGCGCCAGGGCGAGTCGCGATAGGGCGCGGTGAGGCGCTGGCCTCGCTCATCATGCGCGCGGCCGTGGCCGGAGCGAACGGATCGAACCAGTGGAACTTGGCATAGCGGCCGAGCTCGAGATTGATGACGCCGGGCAGGCGCAGATCCTGCGGCGGCAGCGACCACGCGCCGACGGAATCGAAGCCCCATTTTTCGAGGCGCTGGCGCGTCGCGTCCGCCCAGGCTTGGAGCGAGGGCGCGAAACGCTGCCAGTCGTAATGCGGGCGCGGCACGAGCGCGCCCGAGGCGCCGGCATCGACGACATCGACGCTGCGCGCCAGCATGCGCTCGCCGCACGGATTTTCGAGCCAGGCCGCGCCGTCCTGGCGCGCGATCGTCCAGCGCGAGGACGGCGCATGGTCGAGGTCGCAGGCGGCGGCGGCATGGGCGACGACGAGCGCAGCCCCAGGCAAGCGCGAGCCGCATCAGCGCCACATGCCTTCGTGATCTCGTCGATCCGTCATGGCCGGGCTTGTCCCGGCCATCCACGGGTTCTTTCTTGCGCGTTCAACACGTGGATGCCCGGCACAAGGCCGGGCATGACGAAAAAGGACGCGCGTATCGAACGCGAGCCTGTCACGCCGCCGTGCCGCCGACGGTGATGCCGTCGATGCGCACCGTCGGCATGCCGACGCCGACCGGCACGCCCTGGCCGTCCTTGCCGCAGGTGCCGATGCCGTCGTCGAGCTTCAGGTCGTTGCCGATCAGCGTCACCTTCTTGAGCGCGTCGGGGCCGTTGCCGATGAGGGTGGCGCCCTTGACCGCCGGGCCGATCTTGCCGTCCTCGATGAGATAGGCTTCGGACGCCGAGAACACGAACTTGCCCGACGTGATGTCGACCTGGCCGCCGCCGAAATTGACGGCATAGAGCCCGCGCTTGACGCTTTGCAGCACTTCCTGCGGGTCCTTGTCGCCGGCGAGCATGTAGGTGTTGGTCATGCGCGGCATCGGCGCGTAGCCATAGCCCTGGCGCCGTGCCGTTGCCGGTCGGGCGCATGCCCATGAGGCGCGCATTGAGCCGGTCCTGCATGTAGCCTTTGAGGATGCCGTCCTCGATCAGCACGGTCGTGCCGGTGGGCGTGCCCTCGTCGTCGATGGTGAGCGAGCCGCGCCGGTCCGGCATGACCCCGTCATCCACCACGGTGACGCCGGGCGAAGCGACGCGCGTGCCGATGAGGCCGGTGAAGGCCGAGGTCTTCTTGCGGTTGAAGTCGCCCTCGAGCCCGTGGCCCACCGCCTCGTGCAGCATGACGCCGGGCCAGCCGGGACCCAGCACGACCACCATCTCGCCGGCCGGCGCCGGCACCGAGCCCAGATTGACGAGCGCCTGGCGCAAGGCCTCGTCGACCTGGCCGCGCCATTGGGCGGGGTCGAAATAGCGGTGATATTCGATGCGCCCGCCGGCGCCCGAGGAGCCGCCCTCCATGCGGTCGCCGTCGGCGACGATGATGCTGACATTGAGGCGGACGAGCGGCCTGATGTCGGCGGCATCGTCGCTGCCGGGGCGCAGGATGCGCACGGCCTGCCATTGCCCGCCGAGCGACACCGAGACCTGGCGCACGCGCGCATCCTTGCCGCGCGCATAGGCGTCGATCTCGGCGAGCAGCTTGGTCTTGGCCGCGAAATCGAAGCCACCCAGGGGATTGATGTCGGTATAGAGCTGCCGGTTCGAGCCGGGCGGCGGCAAGGCAAGCGTGCCGCCGACGCCGGTCTTCACCGCGCGCACGGTGGCGGCGGCGCGGCGGATCGCGTCCTCGCTCAAGTCCGAGGCATGCGCATAGCCGCACAATTCGCCCGACAGCGCGCGCAGCCCGAAGCCCTGGCTCTGGTCGAACGACGCGCTCTTGATGCGGCCGTCGTCGAACACCACCATCTCCGACTGGCTCCATTCGAGGAACAGCTCGCCGTCGTCCATCCCGGCAAGCGCGTCGCCGACGATGCGCTCGAGCTTGCCCCGGTCCATGCCGGTGCGGACGAAGAACAGATCGTCGGTGCGGGCGAGATCGGACATGAGGACTCCTTCGGGACGGGCGCCTTATTGCCACGAAGCATGGCGGCGCGCCAGTGGCGCTATCGGCGCATATGGTGACCGAGGCGCCCGGCCGAAAGCGCCGCGGTCCCCATTTGTGCGTCAGTTGGTCGCGGGGTTGCGGTTGGCGCGGCCGCGCGCGCGGCGGTATTTAGAAGGGCGGCGGTCCGGGCCCGCGCGGTTGAGGGTGCGGCCGGGTTTGCGCTAACGTCGCATGCGCCCTTGGGGAATGACCGGGCGCCCAGCGCAGAACGAGGGGACGCGGCCCATGGTCTGGAGACGCGGTTTTGCAACGGCTGTCATCGCGGCGGCGCTCGCGGCACCTTATGCTGCACTCGCCGACACGGTGGAACAGCCGCAGCCGTGGCAGCTCGGCATGCTGCCGGCCGCCACGCCGGTGCGCGAGCACATCGACTCGCTCCACAACGAGCTGCTGGTCATCATCACCGTCATCACGCTGTTCGTGCTGGGCCTGCTGCTCTACGCGATCGTGAAATTCAACGCCAAGACGCATCCGGTGCCGTCGAAGACCACGCACGCGCCCGTGCTCGAGGTGCTGTGGACGGTAGTGCCGGTGCTAATCCTCGTCGTCATCGCGGTGCCGTCCTTCAAGCTCATGTACTACATGGACCATGCGCAGCACGCCGACATGACGCTGAAAGTCACCGGGCACCAGTGGTACTGGAGCTACGAATACCCCGACCAGGCCAATCTGAGCTTCGACAGCAACATGATGGCGCAGGACGAGGCGGTGAAGGAAGGCAAGCCGCGCCTCCTCGAGGTCGACAACCCGGTGGTGCTGCCGGTCGGCACCGTGGTGCGCATCCTCGTCGGCGGCAGCGACGTGATCCACAGCTGGTTCATGCCGGCGATGGGGGTGCAGGAATACGCCATGCCCGGCCGCACCAACAAATCCTGGCTCAGCATCGACCACGAGGGCACCTATTACGGCCAGTGCAACCAGATCTGCGGCGTCAATCACCCGTTCATGCCGATCGAGATCAAGGCGGTGTCGAAGGACGATTTCGCCAAGTGGGTGGACGAGGCGAAGAAGAAGTTCGCGCATGACGACAGCGCAGACGTGAAGCTGGCGGCGGCGGCAGCCGCGCCGGCGGCGCATTAGGGGTCGGAGGACGAGGATGGCACACGAAGCGACCGCGCACGGCGCAGGACACGGCTACGGCGGCGGGCACGAGGCCCACACGCCCGGCTTCTTCGTGCGCTGGTTCTGCTCCACCAATCACAAGGACATCGGCACCCTCTATCTCCTGTTCGCGATCTGCGCCGGCCTCATCGGCGGCGCTGTTCTCGATCATCATGCGCTACAATCTGATGCGGCCGGGCGATCCGCTGTTCGGCGACAACCATCAGCTCTACAACGTCATCATCACCGCGCACGGCCTCATCATGGTGTTCTTCACCGTGATGCCGGCGCTGATCGGCGGCTTCGGCAACTGGATCGTGCCGCTGATGATCGGGTCGCCCGACATGGCGTTCCCGCGCATGAACAACATCAGCTTCTGGCTGCTGGTCCCGGCGTTCTGCCTGCTGGTCGGCTCGACCATGGTCGGCGAGGGCGCCGGCGTCGGCTGGACCGTCTATCCGCCGCTCTCGTCCAAGATCGGCCATCCCGGCGCGTCCGTCGACATGGCGATCTTCTCGCTGCATCTGGCCGGCGCCTCCTCGATCATGGGCGCCATCAATTTCATCACCACCATCCTCAACATGCGCGCGCCGGGCATGACGCTGCACAAGATGCCGCTGTTCTGCTGGTCGATCCTGGTGACGGCGTTCCTGCTGCTGCTGTCGCTGCCGGTGCTGGCGGGCGCCATCACCATGCTGCTGACCGACCGCAATTTCGGCACCACCTTCTTCGATCCGGCGGGCGGCGGCGATCCGCTCCTGTTCCTGCACCTGTTCTGGTTCTTCGGCCACCCCGAAGTCTACATCATGATCCTGCCGGCCTTCGGCATCATCAGCCAGGTGATCTCGACCTTCTCGAAGAAGCCGATCTTCGGCTATCTCGGCATGGCCTATGCGATGGTGTCGATCGGCGTGATCGGCTTCGTCGTGTGGGCGCACCACATGTTCACGACCGGCATCAGCGTCGACACGCGCGCCTATTTCACCGCGGCGACCATGGTCATCGCCGTGCCGACGGGCATCAAGATCTTCTCCTGGATCGCCACCATGTGGGAAGGCTCGATCACGTTCGACACGCCGATGCTGTGGGCCGTGGGCTTCCTGTTCCTGTTCACGGTGGGCGGCGTGACCGGCGTGGTGCTGGCCAATGCCGGCGTCGACATGGCGCTCCACAACACCTACTACGTCGTGGCGCATTTCCACTACGTGCTGTCGCTTGGGCGCCGTGTTCGGCATCTTCTGCGGCTTCTACTACTGGATCGGCAAGATGTGCGGCCGGCAATACAACGAGACCTTGGGCCGCATCCATTTCTGGCTGACCTTCATCGGCGTCAACCTGACCTTCTTCCCGATGCACTTCCTCGGGCTCGCCGGCATGCCGCGCCGCATCAGCGACTATCCCGACGCGTATGCCGGCTGGAACATGGTCGCCTCGATCGGCTCCTACATCTCCTACGGCGCGACGCTCTTGTTCGTCTTCATCGTGCTGCAGACGCTGTTCGCCGGCAAACGCGTCGGCAACAACTACTGGGGCGAGGGCGCGACCACGCTGGAATGGACGCTCTACCTCGCCGCCGCCGTTCCATTCCTACGACGAGCTGCCGCACATCGCGCCCGAGGCGAGCCACTGAGGATTGGCGACGTGACCCCGATCGCCGCGCCCCTCGCCACCGTCCGCCCGCTCGAGCCGGCGCTCGGCGATTACGTCGCGCTCCTGAAGCCGCGGGTGATGTCGCTCGTCGTGTTCACCGGTTTCGTCGGCCTCTATCTCGCGCCCGGCCATCTCAATCCGGTGCTGCAGCTCGCGGCGATCCTGTGCATCGCCGTCGCGGCCGGCGCGTGCGGCGCCATCAACATGTGGTACGACCGCGACATCGACGCGCTCATGGCGCGGACGCGCGAGCGGCCGCTGCCCGCCGGCCGCATGGCGCCCGGCGACGCGCTCGGCTTCGGCGCGGTGCTGGCCGGCGCCTCGGTCATGGTCATGGGGCTCGCGCTCAACTGGGCGGCGGCCGCTCTCCTGGCGCTCACCATCGCGTTCTACGTCTTCGTCTATACGATGTGGCTGAAGCGCCGCACGCCGCAGAACATCGTCATCGGCGGCGCCGCGGGCGCGCTGCCGCCGCTCGTCGGCTGGGCCGCGGCGACCGGCACGGTGGGCGTGCCGGCGCTCGTGCTGTTCGCGCCTCATCTTCTTCTGGACGCCGCCGCATTTCTGGGCGCTGTCGCTCTATCGCGCGGGCGATTACGCGCGCGCCGGCGTGCCGATGATGCCGGTCGTGGCGGGCCCGGGCGAGACCAAGCGCCAGATGCTGATCTACACGCTGGTGCTGTGGCCGCTGGCGCTGGCGCCGACGCTTGCTCGGGATCGAGGGCTGGCTCTATGGCGGCGCCGCGATCGCCTTGAGCGCCGCTCTTCACCGGTTTTGCGGTCTGCGTCCTCTACGACACGGGCGAGCGCTGGGCCAAGCGCATGTTCGGCTTCTCGATCCTCTATCTTTTCCTGCTGTTCGCCCTGATGCTGGCCGACCGCGTGCCGATGGGGCTCGCGGGATGAGCGCGCGGGAGCTTGCCTTGGACGACCGGCAGCGGCGGCAGCGGGCGAAGAACTGGGCGCTTCTTGCCGTGCTGGCCGCGCTCGCCGTGCTGTTCTACGTCATCACGATCGTGCGCGTCGGCGTCGGGCTCGGCCCATGAGCGGCCGCCGCAACACGCAGGACCGCTCTTGGCGCTGTGCGCCGTGCTCGCGGTCATGGGCGGGCTGGTCGCGGCATCGGTGCCGCTCTATCGCCTGTTCTGCGCCGCGACGGGCTACGAGGGCACGACCCAGCGCGCGAGCGCGGCGCCCGACACGGTCGGTCACGGGCCGCACCATCACCGTGCGCTTCAATGCCGACACCGCGCCCGACCTGCCGTGGGACTTCCGCCCCGAGCAGCGCGAGGTGAAGGTCCATCCGGGCGAGGAGAACCTCGCCAAGTTCTTCGCCGAGAACCGCTCGGCCGAAGGGATCAGCGGCCGCGCGACCTACAACGTCACGCCCGACAAGGCCGGGCTCTATTTCGACAAGCTGCAATGCTTCTGCTTCTCCGACCAGTACCTGGCGCCGGGGCAGAAGGCCGAGCTCGACGTGCAGTTCTTCGTCGATCCCGATATCGTCAAGGACCCGAACACCACCGACATCGACACCATCACCCTGTCCTACAGCTTCTTCCGCGCCAAGGACGGCGGTCCGGCGCGGTCCGCCGCGGCGGAAGCGGCGCCGCCGCGCGTCAATTGAGATCGCGAGAGAGCCTCCTATGAAGAGCCACAGCGAACCGAAACACCCCTACCATCTCGTCGATCCGAGCCCCTGGCCGATCGTCGGCGCGCTTGCCGCCGGCATCATGTTCGGCGGCGCCGTCATGTTCATGCATGGCGGGCCGACCTGGATCATGGTCATCGGCATGCTGTCGGTGCTCGCCGTCATGTACGTGTGGTGGCGCGACGTGATCAACGAGGCCGTCTATCAGGGCCATCACACCAAGGTGGTGCAGATCGGCCTGCGCTATGGCATGGCGCTGTTCATCGCCTCGGAGGTGATGTTCTTCGTCGCCTTCTTCTGGGCCTATTTCTCGGCGGCGCTGTTCCCGACCGCGGCGATGGGCGGCGTGTGGCCGCCCAAGGGCATCATTCCGTTCGATCCGTTCGACGTGCCGTTCCTCAACACGCTGGTGCTGCTGCTGTCGGGCACCACGGTGACCTGGGCGCACCACTCGCTGCTCGTGAACGACCGGCGCAACCTCATCCGCGGCCTCGCCGTCACCGTCGTTCCTCGGCCTCTGCTTCACCTCGCTTCAGGCCTACGAATACACGCACGCCGCCTTCGGCTTCACGCAGGGCATGTATCCCTCGACCTTCTTCATGGCGACGGGCTTCCACGGCTTCCACGTCATCATCGGCACCTGTTTCCTCGCCGTCTGCCTGTTCCGCTCGATCAAGGGCCAATTCACGCCGGACCACCATTTCGGCTTGGAGGCGGCGGCGTGGTACTGGCACTTCGTCGACGTGGTGTGGCTGTTCCTGTTCACCTGCATCTACTGGTGGGGCAGCAGCGGAGCGCCGGCGCTGAACGGATGAGCGCACCTCTCTCGCTCTTCGCGATCGCGGTGAAATGCCGGTGCCCGCGCTGCGGGCGCGGCAAGCTCTATTCGCGGCCTGTTGCAGGTGGCGCGCCGATGCTCCGAGTGCGGCCTCGATTTCGCGGCGCAAGACGCGGGCGACGGGCCGGCGGTGTTCGTCGTCTTCATCCTCGGCGCGATCGTGGTGGCGCTCGCGATCTTGGTCGAGGTCCTGTTCGCGCCGCCGCTCTGGGTGCATATCGTGCTGTGGACGCCGGTCATCCTGGGCGGCGCGATCGCCTTGCTGCGCCCGTTGAAGGCGGCGCTCATCGCGCTCGAATACCGCCACCGCGATCTGGGCGCCGGCCCCGCCGCCTAGGCGGCCGCCGCGCCCCTTGCGATGCCCATGCAATCGCTCGCCCTTCGACCGCCCTTGGCACGCAAGGTCGAATGGCGCCCGTCGGCGCCGACGACGAGATCGGCCGATATTTCGACCGGCCCGTCCGGCGTCGTGGCGCGCACGCCCGCGACGCGCCCGTCCGCGCCCATGAGGAGATCGACGGCGTCGGTCTGCATCATGGCGCGGAACCCGGGATAGCGGCGCCCGGCCGCGGCGATGAAGTCGAGGAAATCCCATTGCGGCATGATGGCGACGAACTTGCAGCGCGTCGGCAGGTGCGAGAGGTCGGTGAGCGTCACGTACGCGTCGCCGACCGATCCGCCGAGCTCCGTGGCCTCGTCATGCGGGCGCTGCAAAAATTCCTCGAGGAGGCCGAGCTCGTGCATCACCTCCAAGGTCGAGGGATGGATCGTGTCGCCGCGGAAATCGCGGAAGAAATCGGCGTGCTTTTCCAGCACCGCGACCTCGATCCCGGCGCGCGCCAGCAGGAACCCCAGCATCATCCCGGCCGGGCCCCCGCCGGCGATGCAGCAGGTCACGCTGAGGCGGCGCGGGTCCGTCATGGCTTGTGATCCTCCGTCCGGCGCGTCATATGCGACAGCCATGCAAAGGCCGCCGCACGCCGCGCAAGTCCCTTGTCGGGCCGACGCTCTTCGCGATCTTCGGGTTCGCGCTGCTCGCCGGCCTCGGCACGTGGCAGGTCGAGCGCCTGCACTGGAAGGAAGGCTTGATCGCCGAGCGCGCCGCCGCGGTGACGGCGCCGCCGATCGCGCTGCCCGCGACATTGGCCGCAGCGCGCGGCGCGGAATTCCGCCATGTCAGTCTCGACGGCAGGTTTCTTGGGGCGCGCGAATTCCGCGTCCATGCGCTGTCGATGGAGGGCGACGACGGCTATCACGCGGTCGCGCCCTTCGCGCTCGCCGAGGGCGGCATCGTGCTGGTCGATCGGGGATTCGTTCCGGTCGGAGCCGTCGCGGCGCCGCCGCCGGCGGCGGCAGGCAAAGTGACGGGATTGCTGCGCCTGTCTCAAGGCAAGCCGTCCTATTTCACGCCCGACAACCGCCCGGCCTCGAACGAGTGGTTCTATGTCGATCCGGCGGCGATGGCGGCGGCCGATGGGCTGACCGGCGTGCTGCCGTTCTATGTCGACGCGGATGCGGGCCCGATCCGCGAACCTATCCGCTCGGCGGGCAGACGGTGCTCGACCTGCCCAACAACCATCTGCAATACGCCATCACGTGGTACGCGCTGGCGGCGGCGCTCGTCGTCTATTACATCCTGGTCGCGCGCCGCGCGCGGGCGTAAGCGCGGCTAATGCGCCGCGGGCGGCATTTGCGCGGGCGGCGTTGGGTTGGGCGTCGGCGACGCCAGTACCGTGGTGCGGACGGACTTGCGCCGCTGGAGATCCCGACCAGTCCTAACGGCTATGCCGCGCTCGAACCGCACCAGCAGCGCCTCAATTCGCTGCGCGAGGCGGCCGCCGTCCTGCATTGGGACACGGCCGCGATGATGCCCGAAGGGGGTGCTGCGGCGCGCGCCGAGCAGCTCGCGACATTGCGCGTCGTGTGCCACGAGGTGCTGGCCGATGCGGCCTTGCCCGACCTCCTCGACGGCGCCGAGGACGAAAAGCTCGAACGCTGGCAGGCGGCCAATCTGCGCGAGATGCGGCGGCAGTGGCTCCATGCGAATGCCATTCCCGCCGATCTCGTCGCCGCGCTGTCGAAGGCCGCGAGCCTCTGCGAGATGGTGTGGCGCAAGGCGCGGCCGGCGAGCGATTTCGCCCTCGTCCTCCCGCATCTCGAAAAGCTCCTGTCGCTGGTGCGCGAGAAAGCCGCGGCCAAGGCCGACCGGCTCGGCACATCGCGCTATGAGGCGCTGCTCGACCAGTGGGAGCCCGACGGCAGCACGGCTGCCATCGACCGCCTGTTCGGCCCGCTCGCGAAGGAGCTTCCGGCGCTCATCGAGGGCGCGCTCGCGCATCAGGCGCTTGGGCCCGCAGCGCGAGCCCGCGCCGTCGCCGCCCGAAGGCCCGTTCCCGATCGCGGCGCAGCGCACGGCGAGCCTCAAGCGTCATGGCGCCAATTGGGCATTCGATTTCGCGCATGGCCGGCTCGATGTGAGCGCGCATTCCTCCGCTTCTGCGGCGGCACGCCCGACGACGTGCGCATCACGACGCGCTACGAACGAGGACGCATTTCACGCGCGCCTTGATGGGCGTGCCTGCACGAGAGCCGGCCACGCGCTCTACGAGCGCGGCCTGGGAAACCGGCCGAGGAATGGCGCAGCCAGCCGGCTCCGCCGACGCGCGCGGCATGAGCGTGCACGAGAGCCAGTCGCTCCTCACCTCGAGATGCAGGTGCTGCCGGATCGCGCGCGATCGTCTCTGCGAATTCGCGGCGCCGATCCTGCGCGAAGCCTTCGCCGCCAGGCCCGCCGGCCCGGCGAGGGCGCCCGAGAAGACCTGCCTCGCCTCCATAACGCGGGTCGCCCCGCGCCGCCTCCTTTGAGTCGATGCGACGACGGCGTATCGAGTACCATCGGTGCCCGTATGTGAGGTAGCAAAGGCCCGGCCGCGCGGCTCGAGCGCGCGACGACTGACGGCGATCTCCTCGAATGCGCCGCCGCTGCCGGCGGCGTCGCGATGGATGCGCGAGCTGATCGGCATGGCGACGCCGACGCGTCGAGCCGCGAGGGCGGGCTCCAGGATGTGCACTTCGGTACGACGGGGCGTGGGGCTGAGGCTTCGACCTACACCTTGGCGGAATGGACGAGCGCGCAGCTCGCGATGTAGATCTCGGCCGGCGGCGGACTCGATTAGATCGTGGGCGACATCGGCGCGAGACGGTTCGGCATCCTGGAAGCGACCTGGCTGCGCGGCATGTCCACGGCACGGCGGGCTCCTCGGCCCGCGCAACTGTAAGAGCGCCGCCGCACGCGCCTTGGCGGGACCGTGCTTCGGCGCATCGCCAACGGGCGCGCGCGGCGGTCCCGTACGGCGGATAAATCGATCTAAGGCATTGATATAACGTTGTGTTTCGCGCCATTGCGGGGCCTGGGCGCGGGCGCTAGCCTCTGCCTTCGTTTCACTTCTGCCCCCGGACAGACCCGTGCCCTACATCTCGACCCGCGACGGTGGCGCGCCGCCCGAGCGTCTGCCTTTCGAGGCGGCGCTGCTGCGCGGACTTGCGCGCGACGGCGGGCTGTTCGTGCCCGAACATTGGCCGCGCCTCGACCCGGAGGCGCTGCGCGCGCTCCGCGGCCTCTCTTATGCCGAGCTCGCCGCCGCCGTGACATATCCCTTCCTCGACGGGCTCGTGCCGGCGGACGAGTGGCGCCACATGGTGGCCGACGCCTATCGCGGCTTCACGCACCGGGCGGTCGCGCCCTTGAAGCAGCTCGGGCCCGGGCTGTGGCTCATGGAGCTGTTCCACGGGCCGACCTTGGCCTTCAAGGACTATGCGCTCCAGCTCGTCGGCCCCTTGCTCGAGACGGTGCTGCGGCGGCGCGGCGAGCGCGCGACCGTGGTGGTGGCGACCTCGGGCGACACCGGCTCGGCCGCGATCGAGGCGTGCCGCGACCGCGACGCGCTCGACATCGTCGTGCTCTATCCGAACGGGCGCATTTCCGAGGTCCAGCGCCGGCAGATGACGACGGTCCTGTCGCCCAATGTTCATACCGTCGCGATCGACGGCACGTTCGACGACTGCCAGGACCTGGTGAAGACGATGTTCGCCGACGAGCAGTTCCGCGCCGGCCTCGCCCTCACCGGCGTCAATTCGATCAACTGGGCGCGGATCGTGGCCCAGGTGGTCTATTACGTGGCCGCCGCCGTGGCCCTGGGCGCGCCCGAGCGGCCCTTGGGCTTCGCCGTGCCGACCGGCAATTTCGGCAACGTCTATGCCGCGCACGTGGCGCGGCGCATGGGCGTGCCGATCGCCCAGCTCATCGTCGGCACCAACCGCAACGACATCCTGACCCGCTTCTTCACGACCGGGCGGATGAGCGTCGCCGCGGTCGAGCCGAGCCTCAGCCCGAGCATGGACATCCAGGTCGCGAGCAATTTCGAGCGGCTCTATTTCGAGCTGGCGGCGCGCGACGGCACTGCCGTCGCGGCTTCGTTCCGCGCCTTCCGCGAGACGGGCCACCTGCCGGCCGAGCCGCGCCTGTGGCAGGAAGCCAAGGGGCTCTTCGCCGCGCACCGGGTCGATGACGACGCGACGCGCGCCGCGATCGCCCGCACCTATGCCGCCTCCGGCGAGCTGGTCGATCCGCACACCGCGGTGGCGATCGCCGCGGCCGAAGCCTGCCGCGCCGACCGGGCGTTGCCGATCGTGGCGCTCGCCACGGCGCATCCGGCGAAGTTTCCCGACGCGGTCGAGAGCGCCGTGGGCTTCGCGCCCGAGCCGCCGCCGCGCCTTGCCGCGGTGCTGGAGCGCGCCGGAGCGCGTCAGCGTGCTCGCCAACGACATTGCCACGGTCGAGCGCCACGTCGCCGACCGCGTCCGCGCCCAACAAGAGGCTTAAGTCATGACCGTCCGCCTCAGCCAACTCGAGAACGGCATGCGTGTGCTGACCGACCGGATGACTTCGGTCGAGACCGTGTCGCTCGGCGTCTGGGTCGCCGTCGGCACGCGGCACGAGCCGGCGCACATCAACGGCGTGGCGCACCTGCTCGAGCACATGGCCTTCAAGGGCACGGCGCGGCGCTCGTCGCTCGAGATCGCGGCCGAGATCGAATCGGTCGGCGGCCAGGTCAACGCCTATACCTCGCGCGAGCACACCGCCTATTACGCCAAGGTGCTGAAGGAGAATGTCGGGCTCGCGATCGACATCCTCGCCGACATCCTGCAGCACTCCGCCTTCGACCCGGGCGAGCTCGAGCGCGAGCGCGCGGTGGTGCTGCAGGAGATCGGCCAGGCCTACGACACGCCGGACGACATCATCTTCGACATGTTCCAGGAGCGGGCCTTTCCGGACCAGGCGATGGGCCGTCCGGTGCTCGGCCGCGCCGAGATCATCCGCACCATCGACCGCGACACGGTGTCGTCCTATCTCAGCCGCAACTACGCCGCGCCGAACATGATGCTGGTCGCGGCCGGCAACCTCGAACATGGCGAGATCGTCGATCTGGCGCAGCGCGCCTTTGCCGAGCTGCCGGCCGAGAGCGCGGCCAAGACCGAGCCGGCGCACTATGTCGGCGGCGATCTGCGCCAGGCGCGCGAGCTGGAACAGGTGCACATTCTCCTGGGCTTTCCCGGCTTCGCCTTCTCCGACCCCGATTACTACGCCGCCTCCGTGGTCTCGACCGCGTTGGGCGGCGGCATGTCGTCGCGCCTCTTCCAGGAGATCCGCGAAAAGCGCGGGCTCGTCTATTCGATCTATTCCTTCACGCACGCCTATAGCGACGCCGGCGTGTTCGGCGTCTATGCCGGCACCGGCGAGGACGAGGCGGCCGAGCTGATGCCGGCGCTGTGCGCCGAGCTGCGCCGGCTCGAGGACGGCTTGGCGCCGGCCGAGCTCGAGCGCGCGCGCGCGCAGTTGAAGGCCGGGCTCCTCATGTCGCTCGAAGGCACGACCGCGCGCTGCGAGCAGCAGGCGGCGCACATGCTGGTGTTCGGCCGCCCGCTCGACATGCAGGAGCTGATCCAGCATATCGAGGACGTTGACGACGAAGCGGCCCGGCGCGTGGCGCGGCGCATCTTCTCGGCCGCGCCCACCGTGACCGCCCTGGGCCCGGTGGCGCGGATCGAGGAGTACGGCCGGCTTGTCGAGGACCTTCGGGCGTGAAAGAAGAGTGCCGATGGCTTTGCGTATCCTCGGCACCACTCCCCCCGCCTTTCGCCTGGCCACCCAGCGCGCGCTGCTGCGTCCGCCCGAGCGGCGCGACTGGCGGGCGTGGGCGCAGGTGCGCGGCGATTCGCGCGCGTTCCTGACGCCGTGGGAGCCGACCTGGTCGGCCGATTCGCTGACGCGGTCCGCCTTCTACCGCCGCCTGCAGCGCTATGGCACCGATTGGCGCCAGGATCTGGGCTACAGCTTCCTCCTGTTCCGGCTCGAGGACGACGCGCTCCTGGGCGGCATCGGCCTCACCAACGTGCGCCGCGGCGTCGCCGAGAGCGCGAGCCTCGGCTATTGGGTGGGCGAACGCTTCGCGCGCCAGGGCTACATGACCGAGGGCTTGCAGCTCGTGTTGAATTTCGCCTTCCAGCGCGCGCGCCTGCACCGCGTCGAGGCGGCCTGCCTGCCGCACAACGCGGCGAGCCGCGGGCTCCTGCTCAAGAGCGGCTTCCGCGAGGAAGGCTATGCGCGGGGCTATTTGTGCATCGACGGGCGCTGGCAGGACCACGTGCTGTTCGCGATCCTGCGCGAGGAATGGACGCCGCAGCGCTAGCTAGAACCCGACCGCAATCGCCGGATCGTCGAACTTGGCGCCGTCGAGCTTGGCGCCGCGGAAGCGCGCGCCGTCGAGCTTCGCGTTGCGCAGATCCGCGCCCTCGAGCCGGGCATCGGTGAAATCGACGCCGGCGAGCCGCGCGCCGGAAAGATCGGCGGCGCGCAGATCGGCGCCGGCGAATGTCGCTTGTGCGCAGTTGGCGGAAAGATCGCGCTCGGACGCGCCGACCTTGCGCAATGCGCCGAGCTGGACGTTGCGCAGATCGGCGTTGGCGAGGACGGCGCGGGAAAGGTTGATGCCGCGCAGGTCGGCGCCCTGAAGATCGGCGCCGCTCAGATCGGCGGCCGTCGCATCGGCGGCGGCAAGGTTGGCGTAGCACATCTTGGCGCCGCGCAGGTTCGCCTCGGCCAGCACCGCCATGGCGAGGTTCGCGTCGCTCCAGTCGCACCCGGCGAGATCGCGGCGCTGCAACTCGGCGCGCGTGCCCGACGCGCCCCGGCTTTCGAGCCAGATTTTATGCTGCGCGACCGCCTTGGCCGCGTCTTCGCTGCTGAGCTGCGCATAGGTGTTCTGCACCGCACCGACGAATTCGGGCGATTGCAACGCGCGGTCATCGACGAGCGCGTGCGTGATGTCGCAATCCTTCAAGACCGCATGCTCGAACTTCGCGCCCTTCAGCATCGCGCCGCGCAGGATCGCGCCGCCGAGGTTGGCGCCGCCGAGATTGGCATTCTCGAGCAGCGCCCCGGCGAAATTCGCGCCGCGCAGATCGGCATGGCGAAGATCGGCCTCGCGCAGCTCGGCGTTGGAGAAATCGGCGCGGATCATGATGGTGCCCTCGAGCCGCGTGTGCGCGAGATTGGCGCCCTGGGCGTGCGCCGCGGAGAAATCGGTCCGGCGCGTCTCGGCGCTGACGCTGCCGCCCTCGTACAGCACCACCGCCGCTTCGCGCAGATCGGCATGGGCGAGCACGGCGCGGTCGAGCACGGCGCCGCGGAACGAGGCGCCGCGCAGAATGGCGCCGGTGAGATCGGCATGAACGAGGTTGGCGCCCGAGAGATCCGCCGAGACGAGGATCGCCTCGCGCAAGATCGCGCGGGCGAGGATCCCATGCTTCAGGATCACGCTCGTGAGATCGGCGTGCGACAGATTGCGATGGCTCAGATCCGCGCCCGTCAGGTCGCACTGGGCGAGCGAAGCGCGCCGCCCGCCCTTGGGCAGCGCCGGCGAGAAAGCGCTCGTGCTGGGCGACGATTTCCTCAAGCCGCGCGCGTGGAAACTTGATCCCGGCCATCCTCGGTGGTTTACCCAAGGTTGCGTTAAGGAACGGTTTAGAACGCGATGGTACGCACGATTTGTGAAGTGTTGTTTGCGCAGTACCATGGGATTTCAACCGAAGGTGACGGATTGGCAGAGCCGCGCCGGGCGTCCTAGGCGACAGGCGGAACCGGAGTCCGCCGCCCTCGTTCCGACGGGATGACATGGCGTGTGGAGAAAGCGCCGGCAACGCGCTTCGAGACGGCAGCCTTCCTGCGCGATCAAGTGCAGCGGATGCTGCATCTGGCGCGCGAGGCGAAAGACGCAATCGTCAGCAACGAACTCCTTGCGCTCGCCGCGTGGATGCACGAGAAAGCCAAGGCGCTCGAGGACCGGGCGCCGCTCGTCTTGGACGAAAACGGCGAAGCGGTCGCCCGCCGCGAAACGTGAGACGGGCGGGTTCCCCCGCTCCGGCGCGCGGCCTAAGCTTCAATCATGGAAGAGCGCGCGGCGGAATGGCTCGCGGCGCGGCGGCGCGCCGGAGATGCGGTCGGCGACTGGCCCGCGGATTTGAAGCCCGCAACCGAAGCGGCGGGATATCGCGTCCAGGCGCGGGTGATGGGGCTGTTGCAGCCGCTCTGGGGCGCGCCCGCCGGCTGGAAGATCGGCGTCACGACGAAAGCGATGCAGGATTATCTCGGCATCGCGGCGCCGATCGCGGGCCGCATGCCGGCGCTCTATCGCCGCGCGCCGGGCGCGCGCGTGCGCCACGCCGCGCATTGCCGCATCGGCGTCGAGACCGAGATCGCGATGGTGCTGAAGGCGCCGCTCGCAGGCCCGGTCTCGGCCGATGAGGCGGCGCGTGCGCTGGGCGCGATCCATCCCGCGATCGAGCTCGTCGACGACCGCTATGGCGGCGATTACGCCGGCATCGGCGTGCCGGCGATCGTCGCCGATTTCGCGTTTCACGCGGGCTTCATGCTGGGCGAAGCGGTCGCGGGCTGGGAGAAGATCGATCTCGGCGCGGTGCGCGGCACGACGCGCGCCAACGGCAAGATCGTGGGCGAAGGGCTGGGGCGCGACGTGCATGGGCCACCCGCTGAACTCGCTCGCGTGGCTCGCCAACCGCCTCGCCGAAATGGGCCAGCGGCTCGAGCCGGGCGAGGTGGTGATGACCGGGAGCCTGCCGCTGCCCTATTGGGCGAAAGACGGCGACCGCATCGAGTCCGAGATCGAGCGGCTGGGCAAGGTCACGCTCGAGTTCGTGTGAGCCCTACTCCGCAGCGCGGGCGTGCTCGCCCTCGATCAGGCGCTCGACCAGACGGCGCATGTGGACGCGGTTGGCGTCGGACGCGATGTCGGTGAGGCCCGCCTCGCCGAACTCGGTGAGGCGCTCCTGCTGCCACTCGACCATTTCCTTGTCCTCGAGGAAGGTCGGCGCGATCTCGCCGTAGAGCTGCTCGGTCGCGGCCGGATCGTTCTGGCGATAGCCGTTGGCGATCGACCAGAAATAAAAGCAGCTCGTCTCGGTCTCGGGCGTCAAACCGTGGAACAGGCGGAACTGGAACGGGCAGTCGGGCGTGCCGGCCTTGGGCGAGCCGACATCGTCGGCGCCGGTCCATTGCAGGATCGTGCCGGGCGCGACGTATTCGAATTCCTGGAAGCGGTCGACGCGCCCCGCGAAGCCGGCCGCGCGCACATAGGAGGGCGGCGGCGGCGAGTTCTTCATCCAGCGGAAGAAGTGGACGCCGCGCTCGGTGCGCTCGGTCTTCATCTCGGCCTCGACATGGACGGCGGGATTGCCGCCGACCGTGCGGGCATGGAGATAGCCGAGATGCGTCAGGTCCATCAGGTTGTCGACCATGAGCATGTAATTGCCCTTGATCGGATAGACGTCGTGCTTGTTGGGCCACTTGCCGGGATCGTCGTGATAGGGATAGTCGACGATGCGCGCCGGATCGGCCTTTTCCGCAGCACCCATCCACACCCACACCATGCCGTTCTTCTCGACCGCGGGATAAGAGCGGACGCGCGCCGTCTCGGGCACGAGCTTCTGGCCGGGGACGCGCACGCACTTGCCCGCGCGATCGATGACGAGGCCGTGATAGCCGCACTGGATGCCGTCCTCGACGAGCGTGCCGCGCGACAAGGGCGCCGAGCGGTGGCAGCAGCGGTCCTCGAGCGCGGCGGCGCGCCCGTCGCTGTCGCGGAACAGAACGAGCGGCTCGTTGCAGATGCGGCGCGCGAGCGGTGCGGTTTTCAGCTCGTCGGCCCAGGCCGCGATATACCATGCATTGCGCAGGAACATGGGGCGCCTCCTTCCCGGCTGAGGCGACGAGGATGGGGCCAAGAATGGCAACTGGCAAGGCGGGGGAACTATGGGCTGTCATTGCGAGGAGCCGAAGGCGACGAAGCAATCTCCTGGGGGATTGCTTCGGCTCGCGCTCGCAATGACGAGCACGCTAGGCGTGGCCGGCGTCGCCCGAGAGCGTGAGCGGATGGACCCCGAGCTTGGCCAGCGCCTGCTGCCACTTGTCGGTGTGAAGCGGGCCCGAACACGATCTCCTCGTCCGGCGCGACGGTGAGCCAGCCGTTGGCCTGGATCTCGGCATCGAGCTGGCCCGGGCCCCAGCCGGCATAGCCCAAGGCGAGGAAGCTCTTCTGCGGCCCCTCGCCGCGCCCGATGGTGCGCAGGATGTCGAGCGTCGCCGTCAGCGCGAAGCATTCGCCCACGACGAGCGTGGTCGGCTCCTGATAATCGGCGGAATGCAGCACGAAGCCGCGGCCGCACTCGACCGGGCCGCCGAAATGCACGTTGCGCCGGCCGCCCAGGCGCGGCGCCTCGACGCCGAGCTGGCTCAAAAGCTCGGGCAGGTTCAGCTCCTCGATCAGCTTGTTGATGACGATGCCCATGGCGCCCTCCTCGTTGTGGGCGCACATCAGGATGACCGAGCGCTGGAAGCGCGGGTCCTGCATCTGCGGCATGGCGACGAGAAGCTGGCCGGCCAGCGAGGTCACGAAATTCCTCCCTTTCGCGCTTGACATGGGGCCGGGCGGGGCGCCTTACAAGCGCCCGACAATGCTCACCCGATCGGCCCTTCCGGCGGCTCTTTTGGCGCTCGCGCTCGCCCTTCCCGGGCCTGCGCGCGCCGCCGCTGGGGCGTCCGATTGGTTTACCACCGACCAGGGCAAGGTGCGGCTCGTCGCCGCCCAGCCCTTCGTCGGCGACCAGCGCGAGATCGAGCTCGGCCTGCAATTCGAGCTGGCGCCGCGGCTGGAAGATCTATTGGCGCTCGCCCGGCGATGCGGGCTATCCGCCGCGCGTCGATTGGGCCGGCTCGCAGAATCTCGCCGCGGCCGAGATCGCCTGGCCGGCGCCGATGCGCTTTTCCGTGCTCGGCCTCGAGACCATGGGCTACGAGGGCGAGGTGGTGCTGCCGGTGCACGCGCGGCTCGTGCGCGCGGGCGCGAGCGCCGTCGATCGACGCCGCGCTCAGCTATCTCACCTGCAGCGAGATCTGCATCCCCTACGACACCAAGCTCGCGCTCGACCTGCCGGCGGCGGCGCCGCCGCAGCCGGGCCAGGGTTCGGCGAGCTCATCGCGCGCTATGCGGCGCGCGTGCCCGGCGACGGGCGGGAAGCGGGCCTCGCGCTTCTCGGCGCGGTGCTGCGGCCCGGCACTCCGGCGACGCTCGAGCTCGCCGTCAAGACCGACCGGCCGCTGGGCGCCGACGCCGACGCCTTCATCGAGGATGGCGGCGCGGCATCCTTCGGCGTGCCGCGGACGCGCGCCGCGGGACCGAACGAGACGCTGCTGCGCCTGCCCGTGTTCGGGCCGCGCGGCGCCGCCGATGCGCTGCTCGGCAAGAACGCTCGCCGTGACGCTCGTCGATGGCGAGCGGGCGATGAGCGGGACTGTCGTGCCCGAGCGCGGCGCGCCGCTCGTCGATCTGGCGCGGCTGCTGCCGATGCTGCTCGTGGCGCTCGTCGGCGGGTTGGTCCTGAACGTCATGCCGTGCGTGCTGCCGGTGCTGTCGCTGAAGCTGATCGGCGCGATCGAGCATCGCGCGCGGCCGCGCCGCGCCGTGCGCGCCGGGTTCCTCGCGACCGCAGTGGGCATCCTGCTGTCCTTTGCCGCGCTCGCGCTCGCCATGATCGGCGCCAACGCGGCCGGGCTCGCGGTCGGCTGGGGCATGCAGTTCCAGTCGCCGCTCTTCCTCGCGGCGATGGCGGCGCTGCTGACGCTGTTCGCCGCCAATCTCTGGGGCCTCTACGAGATCGTGCTGCCGCGCCCCTTCGCCGCCGTGGCGGAGAAGGCGGCGCTCGGCAATGTCGCGACCGGCGCGTTCGCGACATTGCTCGCGACACCGTGCTCGGCGCCGTTCCTCGGCACCGCGTTGGGCTTCGCGCTTGCCTCGGGGCCGCTCGAGATCGCCGCCATCTTCATGGCTTTGGGCGTGGGATTTGCCGCGCCCTATCTCGCCGTGGCGGCGGTGCCGGGGCTCGCGCGGCTGCTGCCGCGGCCGGGCAAGTGGATGGTGGCGGTGCGGCGCCTCCTCGGCTTCGCGCTCGCCGGCACGGCGCTGTGGCTCGTCTTCGTGCTCGCGGCGGAAAGCGGGCCGCGCACGGCCGCGGCCATCGGCGCGCTGCTGATGGCGGTGGTGCTGTCCTTCATCGCGCTGCGCGGGCTCGCGCGGGCCGGCGCCGTGGCGGCGTTCGTGGCCTTGGCGCTGGCCGCGCCCTTTGCCGCGCGCCCGCCCGAGGCCGCGGTCGCGGCAGGATTTTGGCGCCCGTTCGCGCCGGCATCGCTCGGCTCCCTCGTCCATGACGGGCGCGTCGTCTTCGTCGACGTCACGGCCGACTGGTGCCTCACCTGCAAGCTCAACGAGCGCCTCGTGCTCGACAAGGCCGAGATCAGGCGGCGGCTTGAAGCGCCGGGCGTCGTCGCCATGCGCGCCGACTGGACGCGGCCCGATCCGGCCATCGCCGATTATCTGCAGCGGTTCGGCCGCTACGGCATTCCGTTCAACGTCGTCTATGGGCCGGGCGCGCCGGCCGGGTTGGCGCTGCCCGAAATCCTCACCGCGGACGAGGTGCGCGACGCGCTTTTGCGCGCGGCCGGGCCGTCCGACGGGCGGGGGTGATTTTTCGCGGCCGAGTCACTAAGGTTTGGCGAACCCATAAGACAAGGGGAAGGCAAATGGCGATCAAGGTTGGCGACAAGATTCCGGCGGCGAAGCTGCGCGTCATGTCGGCTGAGGGGCCGAAGGAAATCAGCACGGACGAGATCTTCAAGGGCAAGAAGGTGGTGCTGTTCGCAGTGCCGGGCGCGTTCACGCCGACCTGCTCGGCCAAGCACCTGCCGGGCTTCGTGCAGAACGCCGCCGCGATCAAGGCGAAGGGCGTCGATACCGTCGCCTGCGTCGCGGTCAACGACGCCTTCGTCATGGGCGCCTGGGGCAAGGCGCAGGGCGCCGACGACAAGGTGATGATGCTCTCCGACGGCAACGGCACCTTCACCAAGGAGCTCGGCCTCGAGATGGACGGCAGCGCCGTCGGGCTCGGCACGCGCTCGCAGCGCTACGCCATGGTGGTGCAGGACGGCGTGGTGAAGACGCTCAACGTCGAGGCGCCGCGCGCCTTCGAGGTGTCGAGCGCCGAAGCGATCATGAAGGCCCTCTAGGGGCCTACAAGCCCCGCTTTCTCCCTCCTCCGCGACGGGGGAGGGAGCACCGCGGCGCGCGGCGACGATGGCTTGGCGCGCGAGCTCGTCGGCGCGCTCGTTCTCGGGATGGCCGGAATGGCCGCGCACCCAGCGCCATTGCACCGTGTGGCGCGCGAGCGCCGCCTCGAGGCGCTGCCACAGATCGATGTTCTTCACCGGCTTCTTGTCGGCGGTCTTCCAGCCGCGCGCCTGCCATTGCCTGAGATAGCGCGTGATGCCGTCGTGCAGATACTTGCTGTCGGTGTGAACGAGCACCCGGCTCGGCCGCGTCAGCGCCTCGAGCGCGGCGATCGCCGCCATCATCTCCATGCGGTTGTTGGTGCTGTGCGGCTCGGACCCGGAGAATTCCTTCTCGTGCCCCTTCCAGCGCAGGATGGCGCCCCAGCCGCCCGGGCCCGGATTGCCGCTGCAGGCGCCGTCGGTGAAGATCTCGACCGGCTCGCTCACGGCTCGATGCCATAGGCCGAGGCGCGCGCGACGCCGCGGTGGAAGCGCAGCTTCGCCAGATATTCGAGCGGGTCCTTGGGCCGCACCAGCGCGCCCGCGGGATGATTGAGCAGATCGTAGAGCCGCGTCAGCAGGAAGCGCAGCGCGGCACCGCGCGCCAGAAGCGGCAGCGCGGCGTATTCGGCATCTTCGAGCGGGCGCACGGCGCGGTAGTTCGCCAGCATGAGCCGCGCCTTCGTCACGTTGAAGCTGCCGTCCTCCTCGAAGCACCAGGCGTTGAGGCAGATGGCGATGTCGTAGGCGAGCGCATCGGTGCAGGCGAAATAGAAATCGATCAGGCCCGAGATGCGGTCGCCGCGAAAGAACACGTTGTCGGGGAAGAGGTCGGCGTGGATCACGCCTTGCGGCAGATTGACGGGCCAGTGGCGCGCGATGTCGTCGACGTCCTGCGCCAGCTCCGCGGCGAGCCCGGCGCGCACCTCGTCGGCGCGCGCGCGGCACGATTCGTAAAGGAGGCGCCAGCCCGCGACCGAGAGCGCGTTGACGCGGCGCCCGGCGAAATCGAGCCCGGCCTGGTGCAGCCCGGCGAGCGCGCGCCCCAGCGCCGCGCAATGGAACGGCTGGATGCGGCGCGGCCACATGCCGTCGAGAAACGTCACGATCGCCGCCGGCCGGCCGCACAGCTGGCGCAGCGCCGCGCCGTCCTTGGCGTGAATCGGCGTCGGGCACGCGATGCCGCGCGCGGCGAGATGGTCCATGAGGTCGAGGAAGAACGGCAGGTCGGCCGGCGCCACGCGGCGCTCGTACAGTGTCAGGATGTAGCCGCCGCGCTCGGTGCGCAGCAAAAAGTTCGAATTCTCGACGCCCTCGGCAATCCCCTTGCACGAGATCACCTCGCCCAGCGCGTAATCGGCGAGGAACGCGCGGAGCTCATCGTCGGGAACGTCAGTATAGACGGCCATTCCTGGCTTCGGCGCTTGTGCGGATGCGGGAAGGTCGAATAAAGTCGGGCGCGCACGGCACGTTAGTACGGGCGGGTTTGCCAAGGAAGAGGAAGATGGGTGTGGTACGACGGGCGGCGGCCCTTGCCGTGGCCGCTGCGGCAGCTTCCCTCGCCGGCTGCACCTGGTTCGGCAGCACGCGCGAAGGGCTGACCTGCCCGCCGGTCATCCCGGCGCCCAACGCCGACACGATCGCGGTCTTCGGGCCGGGCGGGCATGACGCGAAGGACGTGCTCGTCGGCGGCAAGTTCTACAAGATCGATTCCATCTGCGCGCGCGAGAAACAGGGCGTCGTCATCAACGCCGAGATCACTTTCTACGCGCAGCGCGCCGTCATGGAGACGAAGAGCGTGACGTTCCCCTATTTCGTGGCGCTGGTCGATCCGCAGCAGCGTGTGCTGAGCGAGGAGTCGTTCCAGGTCGCGCTGCCGTTCCCGGCCGCGGAATACTATCGCGAGAGCTCGCCCGAGAAGATCACGATCCACCTGCCGGTGACGGACCGGGCAGAGGCGAGCGCCTTCACCGTCGTCGTGGGCTTCCAGTTGACGCCCGACCAGATGGCGTTCAACCGCGCCGCGCATCCGCAGTGAGCGTGATCCCCGGCTTCTCCGAGCAGCGCGTCAAGACGCAGGACGCCGATCTGCTGGTCGCCACCGGCGGCAGCGGGCCGCCGCTCCTGCTGCTGCACGGCTATCCCGAGACGCATGTCTGCTGGCACCGCGTGGCGCCGCAACTGGCGCGTTCGTTCACCGTCGTCTGCCCCGACCTGCGCGGCTATGGCCAGAGCCGCTTCACCGGGCGCGAGAGCGAGGATCACGCGGCGTTCGCGAAGCGCGCGATGGCCGCGGACCAGGTGGCGCTGATGGCGGCGCTCGGGCCACGAGCGCTTTTGCGTCGCCGGCCACGACCGCGGCGCGCGCGTCGCTTATCGCCTGGCGCTCGATCATGGCGCGCGCGTGGAGCGGCTGGCGCTCCTCGACATCGTGCCGACGCTCGAGACGTTCGAGCGCATGACGCAGGCGAGCGCGCTGTCGGCCTATCACTGGCTCTTCCTGGCGCAGCCCTTCGACATGCCGGAGCGGCTGATCGGCCGCGATCCCGATTTCTATCTCGACTGGACGATCGCGAGCTGGTGCGCGCCGGGCGCCAGGCTCGCCGACGAGGCGATGGCGGAATATCGCCGCCGCCTTCCGCGAACCCGCCGTGATTCACGCCGCGTGCGAGGATTACCGCGCCGGCGCCACGCTCGACTGCGCGCACGACCGCGCCGACCGCGAGGCCGGGCGCCGCATCCCTGTCCCGTTCTCGTGCTGTGGGGCGCGCGGCGCCGGGTCGCGGCGCAGGCGGCGGCATTGGGGCCGCTCGACACGTGGCGGCGCTGGGCGGCGGAGGTCGAGGGCGGGCCGCTCCCCTGCGGCCATTTCCTGCCCGAGGAAGCGCCGGACGAGGTGGCCGGCGCGCTCCTCGGCTTCTTCACTCGCCGGTGATCGGCTTCCCGATCAGCACCCAGCGCGTGCCGTCGTATTGCTTCAGCTGCAGCGTGTGGATCGGATAGTAGTTGTCGGGCGAGGTGTTGAGCGTGATGCCCGGCAGCAGCAGCGGCAGCGACACGTCATGGAGGTGCGTCGCCACCTTCATGATGTTGGCGCGGGTGAGATTGTCGCCGGCCTGCTTCAGCACCTCGACCATCGCCTGCGCCGAGACATAGCCCAAGGGCGAGGACGCGTCCGAATCCTGATCCTGGGCCGGCGTGTATTTCTTGACCCAGGCGAGATAGTCCTGCGAGGCCTTGTCGTTGGCCCAGGCCGGATCGGTCGGATCCTTGGTGCTGTCGGACGAGATCACGTCCTTGAGCTTGTCGTCGCCGACCGGGCCGACGACGCTCTTCGCCGACGCGACATAGGGCAGGAACAGCAGCGCGTTCCAGCCGGCCTGGTCGCGCGCGGCGGAAATCGCCTGGGCCGCGGCGCGGCTTTGCGCGGCGAGGTAGAGCGTGTCGGCGCCGGCGGCCTTGAGCGAGATGATCTGCGAGGTGACGGTCGGATCGGTGACCGCGTAGCTCACCTTCGCCACCACCATCGTCTTCCCCTTGTCGCCCAATGCCTCGATGAAGGGGCCGAGGCGGTCGGTGCCGAAATCGTCGTCCTGATAGAGGATGCCGATCTTGGCGTTGGGGCGCTCGGCCAGGATGTACTTGGCGAAGACGTCGCTCTCGAGCGCGTAGCTCGACTGGAAGCCCATCGTCCACGGGTATTTCTTGGGATCGATCAGGCTGTTCGAGCCGGTCGTGACGAACATCTGCGGCACTTTCTTGGCGTTGAGGTAGGGCCGCACCGCGACGTTGGTCGGCGTGCCGAGCTGGCCGTACATCAACAGCACCTGCTCCTGCTCGACGAGCTTGCGCGTGTCCTCGACCGTCTTGGGCGGGATGTAGCCGTCGTCGAGCGCGATGAAATTGATCTTGCGCCCGTTCACCCCGCCCTGGTCGTTGATCATGTTGAAATAGCCCGCCATCTCGCGCTGCACCGGGCTCGTGGGCGAGACCGGCCCGGAAAAGGGCCAGGTGTTGCCAAGCTTGATCTCGGTGTCGGACGCGCCGGGATCGTAGGTCCCGGCGGCATGCGCCGGTCCCGCAAGCGCGAGCGCGGCGAGAGCGGCAATGCCGATTGTGCGTTTCATGTCGTTTCCTCCCTTATACTGAAACTCTACCACCTTGGCGGCGGACGCCAAGGGCGGCACGGCCGAGCGGGGCGCGAGAGGCGGCATGGCGGCGCGCAGAACGGAGCGAGGGCAGCGCAACAGCACGGCGCAAGCGCCCCCTACCGACGCGCGGCCGCGCCGGATCGAGCTCCTCGATCCCTATCACCGGCTCCTCGTCATGCCGTGGCGCGGGTTCTTCGCACTCATCGCCTTTGCCTATGCCGCGTTCAACGCGATCTTCGCCGCACTCTACCGCCTCCAGGACGGCAGCATCCTCGGCGCACGCCGCGGCTTCGCCGACGCCTTCTTCTTCAGCGTGCAGACCATGGCGACGATCGGCTATGGCGAGATGCGGCCGGCGACGCTCTACGCCAACGTCCTCGTCAGCGTCGAGGTGCTGCTGGGGCTCGTGGGTTTCGCGCTCGCGACCGGGGTGATCTTCGCGCGCTTCTCGCGCCCGACGGCGCGCATCCTGTTCAGCAACGTCGCCGTGGTGACGCGCCACGACGGACGGCCGACCCTCATGCTGCGCGCCGCCAACCAGCGCAGCAACCGCATCCTCGAGGCGCAGGTGACGCTGACCTTGGCGCGCAACGAGACGACGGCGGAAGGCGACTGGATCAGGCGGCTGCGCGATCTTCCGGTCGAGCGCCGCCGCTCGCCGCTGTTCCGGCTGAGCTGGACCGTGATGCACGTCATCGACCAGGACAGCCCACTCTATGGCGCATCGCCCGAAGACCTCGCGGCCCAGGAGGCCGAGCTCATCGCCACCATCACCGGGATCGACGAGACGCTGGCGCAGACGGTCTATGCGCGGCACAGCTATGAAGGGGAGAAGATCCTGTTCGGCCGCCGCTTCGCCGACATCCTGACGCCAGGCGATGGCGGACGCACGATCGACTACAGCCGCTTCCACGACACCGTCGCCTGAGCGCCGGTCCCGCGCGACTCGGGGCGCGCGCGCGCGCGGCGTTGACAAGGGGCGGCGCGCTCGATTTTAGTGCGGCGATGCACCTCCGCCTCCTCGCTTCACTCGTCCTCGCCCTTTTCTCCGCGGCGCCGGGGGCCCGCGCCGCGCGAGGAGAAGATCCTCAACATCTACAACTGGTCCGACTACATCGCCGAGAGCACGGTGCCGCGCTTCGAGAAGGCGACCGGCATCACCGTGCATTACGACGTCTACGACAGCAACGAGGTGTTGGAGGCGAAGCTTCTGGCGGGCCGATCGGGCTACGATCTCGTCGTGCCGTCGGCCGCGCCCTATCTCGCGCGCCAGGCGCAGGCCGGCGTCTATCTGCCGATCGACAAGAGCCGGCTCAAGAATTACGGCAATCTCGATCCGCAGCTGCTCGCCGCGGCGGCCAAGGCCGATCCCGGCAACCGCTTCGGCGTGCCCTATCTCTGGGGCACGACCGGGATCGGCTACAACACGGCGCTGGTGCGGGCGGCGCTCGGGCCGGCGCGCCGGTCGACAGCGCCGCGCTGCTGTTCGATCCGGCGAACGCCAAGAAGCTCCAATCGTGCGGCATCTCGCTCCTCGACAGCGCGCAGGAGATTTTCCCGGCGGCGCTGGCCTATCTCGGGCGCGATCCGTTGAGCCGCGATCCCGCCGAGCTCGCGCGCGCGGCCGCCGTCGTCACGGCGATCCGCCCCTACATCCGCAAATTCCACTCCTCGCAATACATCAACGACCTCGCCAATGGCGATATCTGCGTCGCGTGGGGCTATTCCGGCGACGTGATCCAGGCGCGCAACCGCGCGCGCGAGGCCAAGAACGGCATCGACATCGCCTATTCCGTGCCGAAGGAAGGGGCGATGATCTGGATCGACATGATGGCGATCCCGAAGGACGCGCCGCATCCCGAGAACGCGCTCGCCTTCATCGACTACGTGCTCGAGGGCAAGACCATCGCCGAGATCAGCGACGCCGTGGCCTATGCCAATCCCAACATTGCGGCGACGCCGTTCGTCGATGCGAGCCTGCGCGACGATCCCGGCATCTATCCGCCGCCCGACGTGCGCCAGCGGCTCTATTTCGACCAGCCGGTGAGCCAGCAATACGAGCGCGCGCGGACCCGCGCCTGGACCAGGGTCAAGACGGGTGAATAGCGCGAGCGACGCGCCGCACCTTCGCATCGAGACGCTCTCGAAGCGCTATGCGCCCGGCGCGCCGCCCGCGGTCGACCGCGTCTCGCTCGACGTGGCGCGCGGCGTCGTATTTCGCGCTGCTCGGCCCATCGGGCTGCGGCAAGACCACGCTCTTGCGGCTTCTCGCCGGGTTCGAGCGGCCGGACGAGGGGCGCATCCTCATCGCCGGCGACGACATGGGCGATGTCCCGCCCTATCGCCGCCCGGTCAACATGATGTTCCAGTCCTACGCGCTCTTTCCGCACATGAACGCGGCCGAGAACGTGGCGTTCGGCCTGAAGCAGGAAAAGCGCGGCCGGCGCCGAGATCGAGGCGCGCGTCGCGGCGATGCTCGATCTGGTCAAGCTCGGGTCGCTCGCGGCGCGCAAGCCGGCGCAGCTTTCGGGCGGCGAGCGCCAGCGCGTGGCCTTGGCGCGCGCGCTCGTCAAGGAGCCGAAGCTGCTGCTGCTCGACGAGCCGCTGACGGCGCTCGACCGCAAGCTGCGCGAAGAGACGCGGGTCGAGCTCGTGCGCATCCAGGAGCGCGTCGGCATCACCTTCCTCATGGTGACGCACGACCAGGAGGAAGCGATGAGCATGGCGAGCCGCGTCGCCGTGATGAACGAGGGCCGGATAGCGCAAGTGGGCGCGCCGCGCGAGGTCTACGAGAACCCGGCCAACCGCTTCGTCGCGGATTTCCTGGGCGCGGTGAATCTGTTCGCGGGGATTGTGGCGGCACAAGACGGCGGGATCGCGCGGATCGACAGCGCCGAAGCGGGCGCAACCCTTGCCGTCGCGCAAAGGGTGGCGCCGGGGCCGCGCGGTCGCGGTCGCGGTGAGGCCGGAGAAGATCGCGCTTGGTCTGGCCGCACCCGCGGGCGCCGCCAATGCCCTCGCCGGGCCAAGTCGAAGCGATCTCGTACCGCGGCGAGGCCTCGACCTATCGCGTGGCGCTCGCGACCGGCAAGATCGTGCGCGTCACCGTGCCGAACCGCGTGCGCGAAGCGGGCGCGCTGGCGCCGGGCGCGCCGGTATTTCTGTCGTGGAGCGCCGACGCGGCGTTCGTGCTCGAGGAATGAACGAGAGCCGTCGCGCCGCGCGCTCGTGCTGGCGCCGCCGGCGCTGTGGCTCGGGCTTTTCTTCCTGGCACCCTTCGTCATCGTGCTCGGCATCAGCCTCGCCGAGCAGGCGATGGGCATTCCGCCCTACGCGCCGCTGATCTCGCACGGCGCGCTCGATGCGAGCCTCGCCAACTACGCGCTCCTCGCCAGCGATCCGCTCTATGCGACGGCCTATCTCGATGCCGTGCTCTATGCCGCGTTCGCGACGGCGCTGGCGCTCCTCGTGGGATATCCCATGGCGTACGCCGTGGTGCGCGCGCCCAAGCGCTGGCGCGGCGTGCTGCTGCTCCTCATCATCCTGCCGTTCTGGACGAGCTTTCTCATCCGCGTCTATGCCTGGATCGGGCTCCTGCAGAACAACGGGCTCATCAATTCGGCGCTCCTCGATCTCGGCCTCATCAAGACGCCGCTGCCGCTGTTGAATTCGCTCTTCGCGGTGCAGGTCGGGCTCGTTTATTCCTACCTGCCCTTCATGGTGCTGCCGCTCTATGCCGCGCTGGAAAAGCTCGATCCCGCGCTGATCGAGGCGGCGTTCGATCTCGGCTGCCGCCCGTCGGCGGCATTCCTGCGCGTGACCTTGCCGCTGTCGGTGCCGGGCATCGTCGCCGGCGTGCTTCTCGTCTTCATCCCGATGTGCGGCGAGTTCGTCATCCCCGATCTTTTGGGCGGCCCCGGCACCTTGATGATCGGCAAGGTCCTGTGGGACGAGTTCTTCACCAACCGCGATTGGCCGATGGCATCGGCGGTCGCGATCGCGATGCTCGTGTTCCTGCTACTGCCGATGGGGCTCCTGCGCCGCTACCTCGCGGGAACGGCGGAGTAGGCTTGACCGGCCCGCGGATGAGCGCCTAAATTGTTGACCAAGTGAATTGGTCAATTCGCGGGTGCGAGCGTGCGCAAGATCGCGGCGTCTGAAGCAAAGGCTTGTCTCTCCGAACTCCTCGACAAGGTCGAACGTGGGGAAACGGTGGTGATCACCCGTCGCGGGCGCGCCATTGCGCGGCTCGTTCCTGACGAGACTGCGCGGCAGGGAGAAATTGACGAAGCGCTCGAAGGCATCAAGGCGCTCCGCAAGAACACGCGAAAAATGACACGCGCGGAATTGGTCTCCGCGAAGCACGAAGGCCACAAATACTGATGCCGTTCGTGCTCGACGCTTCGACGGCGATGGCCTGGGCGTTTGAGGACGAATGGCGGCCATCAGCCTCCGTCGCGTACGATCGAATCCGCCGCGACGCCGCTTTGGTGCCGAGCCTTTGGTGGTTCGAAGTGCGCAACACGCTCATCGTAGGCGAACGGCGCAAGCGGATCACGGAACAGGCGACCGAAGCATTCCTGCGGCACCTCTCGCGGCTTCGAGTTACGCTGGACCACTCGCCAGACGAGTCGGCAATTCTTGACCTTGCACGCCGCCACAAATTGACGGTCTACGATGCCGCTTACCTCGACTTGGCCCGGCGCGAGAATATGTCTCTTGCGACGTTCGACGGATCGCTGATACGCGCGGCCCGTGCTGAGAAAATCCCGCTGATCTAAGCTACGTCACCAGCCGCTCGAGCGCATCGACCACGTCGGCCTCGGCGGCGGGCTTGTCCCAGCGGATGCGGTGGACGCGCGGGAAGCGCATGGCGAGGCCCGATTTGTGCCGGGTCGAGCGGTGCACGCTGTCGAACGCGATCTCGAGCACGAGCGCCGGCTCGACCGCGCGCACCGGGCCGAAGCGGTCGACCGTGTGCTCGCGCACCCAGCGGTCGAGGCGGCGCAATTCCTCGTCGGTGAAGCCGAAATAGGCTTTCCCCACCGGCACCAGCTCGTCCGCGCGCCAAACGCCGAACGTGTAGTCGGAATAGAACGACGAGCGCTTGCCGTGGCCGCGCTGCGCATACATGAGCACGGCATCGACCGTGAGCGCATCGCGCTTCCACTTGAACCACGGGCCTTTGGGCCGGCCGGAGAGATAGGGCGAATCCGCGCGCTTCAGCATGATGCCTTCGATGCCGCGCGCGCGCGCCCGGTCGCGGAGCTCCTGAAGCTCCGGCCCACGACGCGAACGGGATGAGCGGCGAGAGATCGAGGCGCGGGCGCGGCGCCTTGGCGAACCAGGCTTCGAGCCGCGCGCGGCGCGCGTCGAACGGCAGCGGGCGCAAATCCTCGCCCTCCTCCTCGAGGATGTCGTAGAGCCGCACCGCTGCGGGAAAATCGCGCAGCATCTTCTCGCTCGCGGTCTTGCGGTTCAAACGCTGCTGCAAATCGTTGAAGGGCGCGACCTCGCCGTCGCGCAGCACCAGAAGCTCGCCGTCGAGCACCATGCCTTCGGGAACGGCGGACAGAATATCGGGGAAGGCCTGGCCGATATCGTCGCCGGTGCGGGAATAGATGCGCCGCCCGCCGCGCGCGACGAGCTGGACGCGGATGCCGTCCCATTTCCATTCGGCGCGATAGGCCGCCGGGTCGAGCCGCGCGAGATCGGCGTCCTCGAGCGCCTGCGCCAGCATCAGCGGCGTGAAGGTCGGCCGTCCCGCGGTGTCGGGACGCTGCGCTTTCCCTTCGAGCCAGGAGAACAGCGGACCGTAGGGCGGCTCGAGCCCGTGCCAGAGCGCTTCGATCGCGTCGAGCTCCTGGCCCGACCATTCGGCCAGCGCGGTCTTGGCCAGCCGCGCCGAGACGCCGATGCGCAAGCCGCCGGTGACGAGCTTCAACAGCGCCCAGCGCCCGGTCGCATCGAGCCGGTCGAGCCAGCGCTCGAGGATGAAGCCGGCATCCGCGCGCGTCGCTGCCGCAAGCTCGGCGACGATCTCGGCCAAGCCGGGCACGTCGCTGGCGCCCTCGCGCGCGGGCCAGATGAGCGACACGGTCTCGGCGAGATCGCCGACGAAATCGTAAGACCAGGCGAAGAGCGCCTCGTCGACCCGCGTCAGCACGAGGTCGCGGATCGCCGCCGGCTTGACCGATGCAAACGCGATCTCGCCGGTCAGCGCGGCCAAGGCCCAGCCGCGCTCGGGATCGGCTGTGGCGGCGAAATAGTCCTGCATCAGGCGCAGCTTGCCGAGGCGCGACGGCGTGAAGAGAAGCGCGTCGAGGAGGCGGGCGAAACGCTCCACTATTCCTCCTCGGCCTCGAAGCCCACGAGGTGCAGGGGCCGCGCGGCGATCCCCATGAGCCCGGCCTGGCGCACCAGCGCATCCTCGGCGCCGTGCGTCACCCACACTTCCTGCGGCGCCAATTCGCGCATCGTCTGCACCAGCTCGTCCCAATCGGCGTGATCGGAGATGACGAGCGGCAGCTCGACGCCGCGCTGCCTCGCGCGCTGCTTGACGCGCATCCACCCCGACGCCATCGCCTGCACCGGATCGGGCAGGCGCCTGCCCCACGGCTCGGCTGCCGCGCCCGGCGGCGCCAGCACGATCTTGCCCGCGAGTTCCTGCCGCGCGACGCCCGTCACCGGCAGCACCGGGCCGAGCGCAACGCCGAGGGTCTCGTAAAGCGCGGTCAGCGGCAACAGCGCGCCGTGCAGATAGACCGGCGCCTCGTAGCCTTGCCGGCGCAGCAGCGCGAGGACGCGCTGACATTTGCCGAGCGCATAGACGCCGACCACGTGGCAGCGTTCGGGGAAGAGTGCCACCGAGTGCAGCAGCCGGTCGATCTCGCCCGCGTCGTCAGGATGACGGAACACCGGCAAGCCGAATGTCGCCTCGGTGACGAAGACGTCGCACGGCATCGGCTCGAATGGCGGACAGGTCGGATCGGGCCGGCGCTTGTAGTCGCCCGAGACGACGACGCGCGTGCCCGCATGGTCGAGCACGACCTGCGCGCTGCCGAGGATGTGGCCGGCGGGAAGGAGGCGCAGGCTGACGCCGGCGACATTGCGCACCTCGCCATAGGCCATCGCCTCGAGCGTGCCGCCGGCGTTCTCGCCCATGCGCTGGCGCATGATGGCGATGGTCTCCGACGTGGCGAGCACGTGGCTGTGGCCGGGGCGCGCGTGGTCGCCGTGGCCGTGCGTCACGACCGCGCGCTCGACCGCGCCCGCCGGGTCGATGAAGAAGCCGCCCGGCACGCAATAAAGCCCGCGCGGCGTGACTTTGAGCCAGTCGAGGTCCATCGGACTGCACAAATTGGGCGACGGCATTTCCGAGTCAAGCCGGGCGCCGCGGTGCTAAGAAGCGGATTGGGAGGATCGGGTGAAGCATCTCGTCCTGGCTGCCGCTGCATTTTTCCTGGCCGCATCGCACGGAGCCGGCGCGGGCGAGATCAGCTCTCATCGCCCCGGGCGGGATCAGGTCCTCGCTCGAAGCGCTCGTCCCCGCCTTCGAGCAGAAGACCGGCAACACGGTCGCCATGACCTTCGGCTCGGGCGGCAAGACAAAGGATCAGGTCGCGGACGGCGCGCCCTACGACGTGCCGATCGTCGAGGCGCCGCTCGACCGCGTCATCACCTCGGGCCATGTCGTGGTGCGGAGTGCGACGCCGCTCGCGAGCGCGGCCGTCGGCATCGCGCTCCGGCCCGGCAAGCCCAAGCCCAGGATCACGACGCGGGAAGATGTGCGCTTCCTGCTGCTGGCTGCGGGCGCGATTTCGGTGCCCGATGCCGCCAACGGCGCGGCCGCCGGCGAAAGCTTCGCCGAGACGCTCGACGTGCTGGGCCTCGCCGACCGCGTCGGTCCCTTGCTCCGCGTAGCACCCAACGGCGTCGCGGCGATGACCATGCTGGCGCACGGCGACGTCGATGTCGGCGTCACCTTCGTCAGCGAGATGATCGGCGTGCCCGGCATCGAGATCGTGGGCAAGCTGCCGCCGGAGTTCTCGCCGCGCACCCGCTTCGTCGCCTTCGTCGCGGCGACGGCGCACGATCCCGATGCGGCAAAGGCGCTCGTGGCCTATCTCGCCGCGCCCGCTGCCGCCGCGGCCTATACCGCGCACGGCATGGAGCCCGCCCATGCGGGCGAGCGATAGGGCCCCTCTCGCCCACAGGCGCGGGCACCATATAAACGCCCGCATGCCCCTTCCCGCGGTGATCGCAAACTGGTTCGCGCTCCGGCGCTGGACGCCGCATCGGCACCAGCTCGCGCTCCTCGACGCGGCGCGGGCGGGACAATCGGTGCTGCTGACGGCGCCCACGGGCGGCGGCAAGACGCTCGCCGGATTCCTGCCGAGCCTCGCCGATCTTGCGGCCGCGCCGCGCGACGGCATGCACACGCTCTACATCTCGCCCTTGAAGGCGCTCGCCGCCGATATCGAGCGCAACCTTGCCGCGCCCGGTCATGGAGATGAAGCTCGCGGTGCGGCTCGAGACGCGCACCGGCGACACGCCGCAGGCGCAGAGGAAGCGCCAGGTCGAGCGCCCGCCGCACATGCTGATGACGACGCCGGAATCCTTGGCGCTGCTGCTCTCTTATCCGGAATCGCCGCGCATGTTCGCCGGGCTCGGCGCCATCATCGTCGACGAGGTGCATGCCTTGGCCGGCACCAAGCGCGGCGATCTTCTGGCGCTGGGCTTGGCGCGGCTCGGCAAGCTCGCGCCCGGCGCGCGCCGCGTCGGCCTCTCCGCGACGGCGCCCTTTCCCGACGCGCTGCAAGCCTGGCTCGGCTCCGGCGGGATCGAGGTTGGGCGCATCGCGGGCGAGCCGGGCGCCAAGCCCGAGGTCGCGATCATGGACATGGCGGAGCTGCCGTGGTCGGGCCACATGGCGGTGTTCGCGCTGCCCGCGGTCTATGACGCGATCCGGCGCCACCGCACCACGATCGTCTTCGTCAACACGCGCGCGCAGGCCGAGATCGTGTTCCAGGAGCTGTGGCGGCGCAACGACGACAACCTGGCGATCGCGCTCCATCACGGCAGCCTCGCCGCCGAGCAGCGCCGCAAGGTCGAGGCGGCGATGGCGGCGGGGCGCTTGCGCGCGGTGGTGGCGACGTCCTCGCTCGATCTCGGCATCGATTGGGGCGACGTCGATCTCGTGATCCAGGTCGGCGCGCCCAAGGGCGTGTCGCGCCTGACGCAGCGCATCGGCCGCGCCAACCACCGGCTCGACGAGCCGAGCCGGGCGCTGCTCGTGCCGGCCAATCGCTTCGAGGTGCTGGAATGCCGCGCCGCGCTCGAGGCGCTCGCAGCGGGCGAGCTCGACGGCGACCGGCCGCGCGCGGGCGGGCTCGACGTGCTGGCGCAGCACATCATGGGGATGGCATGCGCCCGGCCTTTTGCCGCCGACGAGCTCTACGCCGAAGTGACCACCGCCGCGCCCTACCAGGAGCTGTCGCGGCGCGATTTCGACGACGTGCTGCGCTTCGTCGTCGATGGCGGCTATGCGCTCAGGACGTACGAGCAATGGCGCCGGCTCTATTGCGACAGCGAGGGGCGCTATCAGGTCGTGGCGCCCGAGCACGTGCGGCGCTATCGCATGAATATCGGCACCATCGTCGAGGCGCCGATGCTGCGCGTGCGCCTCGGCCGGCGCGTGCTCGGCGAGATCGAGGAATATTTCGTGCAAGGCCTCGTGCCGGGCGACACCTTCGTGTTCGCCGGCGAGCGGCTTTATTTCGAGCGCATCGACGGCATGGACGTGGTGACGAGCCGCTCGAAGGACGAGCTGCCGCCGAAAGTGCCGGCGTACGAGGGCGGGCGCCTGCCGCTCACGACGCAGCTTGCGGCGCGCGTGCGCGGGCTTCTCGCATCGCCCGCCGCGTGGGGCGATTTCCCGGCGCCGGTGCGCGAGTGGCTGTCGCTGCAGCGGCAGCGCTCGACGCTTGCCCGACCGCGACGGGCTCCTGGTCGAGATCTTTCCGCGCGGGCCCGCATCATTATCTCGTCGCCTATTGCTTCGAGGGGCGGAACGCGCACCAGACGCTCGGCATGCTGCTGACGCGGCGCATGGAGCGCGCCGGGCTCGGACCCGCTGGGGTTCGTCGCGACCGATTACGTGCTCGCGGTGTGGAGCCTCGATCCGGCGCAGGATGTCGATGCCCTCTTCGACCAGGACATGCTCGGCGACGATCTCGAACTGTGGATGGCGGAATTGTCGATGCTGCGGCGCAGCTTCCGCAACGTCGCGGTGATCGCCGGCTTGATCGACCGGCAGCTCCCGGGGCAGCGCCGGACGCGCGGGCAGGTGACGTTCAGCTCCGACCTCATCTACGACGTGCTGCGCCGGTTCGAGCCCAATCACATCCTGCTGCGCGCGACCTTCGCCGACGCGGCGACCGGCTTGACCGATTTGCGGCGCCTCTCCGACATGCTGGCGCGCGTCAAGGGCCGCATCAGGTGCCGGCGCCTTGACGCGCGTGTCGCCGCTCGCGGTGCCGGTGCTCCTGGAGATCGGGCGCGAGCAGGTCTATGGCACAGCCCTCGACCGCATCGTCGACGAGGCCGCCGACGAGCTTCTGGCCGAAGCCGGATTGAGCAAGATCGCGGCGAAATGAGCCGTCCCGACGCCGCCCATGCGCCGGGCGCCCCAAATTTGCCGGCCGCGAGTGACCCGCGTCACAGACGGGGACGGGCGGAGGCCCATCTAGAGTCTTGCCGGCACGCACGAGTCGGAGGAAGCACATGTCGCGCCGCTCGCTCGCACTTCCCGGATGCCTCGCCGTTCTGCTCGCCTCGGCCGCACCAGGCATGGCCTGCGGCCTTTCGAATTTCTGTCCGCCGGCGCCGGGCGGATCGCCGGCGACGCAGCCGATCGTCATTCCGCCGATCGTGATGCAGCAGATCGAGACGGCGTCGACGCCGATCGCGCTGCCGGGCGCCCCGCCGCCGGCGCAGGACGAGACGCCCGCGGTGGCGCCGGCCGCGCCCTATGGCGGCGAAGGCGGGCTCGCCTCGCTGGCCGATCTCGACCGCGGCGTCGCGTCGTGGGCGGTGATCGCGCCCGACCAGGATTTCACCAAACTGCCGCCGCTCGGCATCACGTTCGTCGGCCCGACCGCGCCCGCGGCGCGGGCGCGGCCGCTGCCGCCCAGGACGGAAGTGTCGGTCGGCCTCAACCTGACGATGGAGGTGCCGATGCTCCTGACCCAAAAGGGTGTGCCCGGCATCGATCAGCCGAGCCTCGGCTCGGGCAACCGCGCCCTGTGGACCACGTCGAACACGAAGGATTGAGGACGGCGGCGACGCGGAAGCGTTAACTTGACACACACAACCTATAAGCGATGACGCAGGATCAATAAGGGGCGCGTCGCTCGTTTCCCGCCGGCGCCGAGGAGTCCGGTATGATGCGGATGGTTCTGGGCGCAGTTTCGTGCGCGCTTGTGCTCGCGGCGGGCAGCGCGTCCGGCCGCGCGGACGGCGCGCTGAACTCGCTCTCCGACCTCGATGGCGGCGGCGCGCAGAACTGGCACTACATCGCGCCCGGCGCGAGCGCGGACAAGACGCCGGCCGACGTGCTGACCAACGCGGCGGCGGCCCAGCAAGGCGGCACCAGCGCCGCGCCGGGCCATAAGATCACGCAGATCGACGAGAACCTCATGATCGAGGCGCCGCCGCCGCCGCCGAAGAAGCCGGTTTCCTCGCTCTGGTTCTCGCAGCCGCCCGGCAAGTAGGGCGCCCCCGATCCTCATCGCCTGGCGCCGCGCGAACGGGCATAGTGGCCGCGCATGGATTACGCGCGGCCTTCGGGCCATCCGATCGACCTGAACGGGGCGCGGCTTCTGGCCGAGCCGTCGGGCGCGCTGTGGTGGCAGGACGAGGGCACGCTCGTCGTCGCCGACCTGCATCTGGAAAAGGGCTCGGGCTTTGCCGCCGACGGCACGCTGCTGCCGCCCTACGACACGATCGCCACGCTCGAGCGGCTCGCCGCGTCGATCCGGCCCGACCTGCGCCGCGTCGTCTGCCTCGGCGACAGTTTCCACGACTCGCGGGGGCCGGAGCGGCTCGCCGAGCCCGACCGGGCGCGGCTCAAGGCGCTTACGAACTCGTGCGACTGGATCTGGATCGAGGGCAATCACGATCCCGACCTGCCGCAGGGCTTGGGCGGCCGCATCGTCAAGGGCGCGCTCGAAGTGGGCCCGCTCGTCTTCCGTCACATCGCCGCGGCGCGGCCGGCGCGCGGCGAGATCAGCGGGCATTATCATCCGAAGGCGGGCGTCACCTTGCGCGGCCGGCGCTTCGCCGGCCCGTGCTTCATCCACGACGCCAACCGCCTCGTCATGCCGGCCTTCGGCGCCTACACCGGCGGGCTCGATTGCGCGGCGCCCGAGCTGCGTGCCCTCTTTCCCGGCGCCATGAGCATCGCCCTCATCGCGCGCGGCCGGGTCGTGGCGCTGCCGCCATGGTGAACCGGCTGTCGCCGTTCCTCGCCGCCATGCTGGCGCTCGGCCTGTTCTTTCTTTATGCGCCGATCGTCTCGGTCATCGTCTATTCGTTCAACGCCTCGCGCCTCGTCACGGTGTGGGCCGGGTTCTCGACGCACTGGTACGGCGAGCTGGCGCGGAACGGCCAGATCCGCGCCGCGGCGCTCGTGAGCCTCGAAGTGGCGGTGCTGTCGGCGAGCGTGGCGCTCGTGCTCGGCACGCTCGCGGGCCACGCGCTGGCGCGTCACCGGCGCTTTCGCGCCCGCGCGCTCTTCGCCACGCTCGCGACCGCGCCGCTCGTCATGCCCGAGGTCATCACCGGCCTGTCGCTGCTCCTGCTCTTCGTGGCGCTCGAGCAATGGACCGGCTGGCCCCATGGGCGCGGCGTCTTCACCATCGTCATCGCGCACGCGACGCTCGGGCTCGCTTATGTCGCGGTCGTGGTCGAGGCGCGGCTGGCCGCGTTCGACCGCTCGCTCGAGGAGGCGGCGCTCGACCTCGGCGCCACGCCCGCCAAGGTGTTCGCCACGATCACGCTGCCGCTCATAGCGCCCGCGCTGGTCGCGGGCTGGCTCCTCGCGTTCACGCTCTCGCTCGACGACCTCGTGCTCGCGAGCTTCACCTCGGGACCGGCGTCGAGCACCTTGCCGATGGTGATCTTCTCGAGCGTGCGGCTCGGCGTCTCGCCGCAGGTGAACGCGCTCGCGACCATCATCGTGGTGATCGTCGCCGCCGTCGTGACGGTGGCGGCGCGGCTCGTGACCGCGCGTCAGGACTCGTAGGCGATGACCGAGCAGAACGGCACGTCGAGCTTCTTGCGCCCGCCGAGGAAGCTCAGCTCGATGATGCAGGCCGCTGGCCACGACGTTGCCGCCGACCTTGCGGCAAAGGTCGATCGCCGCCGTCATGGTGCCGCCGGTCGCGAGCAGATCGTCGAGCACGGCGACGCGCTTTCCGGCTTGGATCGCATCGGCCTGAATCTCGATCGTGTCGGTGCCGTATTCGAGGTCGTAGGTGAAGGGCACGGTGGCGCCCGGCAGCTTGCCGCGCTTCCTGACCATGACGAAGCCGCAATTGAGGCTGTAGGCCAAGGGCGCGGCGACGAGAAAGCCGCGCGATTCGATGCCGACGAGAACCTCCGGCCGGTGCGGCCGCAGCGCATCGCCAAGCTGATGCACCGTCTCGTGCCAGGCGCCGGCATGCGCGAGCAGCGTCGAGATGTCGTAGAACATGGATGCCGGGTTTCGGGAAATCCGGCACGCTGCGAATATGCTGCTTCAGGTCCATGCTTGCCTCGATTGGCGGACGCCCGAACGGGTTATATGGGCTTCCGATTCGCCGCTCAACCGCTGTGGCGTTAGGGCCGCGCGCTCTCTATAGAAGACGGCGCAATGACGGCCGCATGGATCGAGCCGGAAAGCCACGGCGACGCGCTGGTGCTGCGCGCGGGCGGCGAATGGTCGCTCGCCGGCGCCGCGGCGCTCGACCGGCGCCTGGGCACGCTGCGCCTGCCGCCGGCGCGGCGCGTCAGCATCGATCTTGGCGCGCTCGAGGCGCTCGACACGGCGGGCGCGTGGCTCGTCCTGCGGCTCGAGCGGGCCTTGCAGGCGCGCGGCAGCGAAGTGCGGATCGACAACCTCGCGCGCTCGCTCGAGCCGTTGCTGCGCCAGGTCGAGCGCGGGCCGGACACGGCGCCGAGCCCGCCGCGGCGCCGGGTCCACCACAACCTGCTCGACTTCCTGGCCTATCTCGGCGCGGGGACGTTCAATGTCCTGCGCACGACGGCGGGGGTGCTGTCGTTCCTCGGCCTCGTCATCGTCACGACCGGGCGCGAGTGGCTGAAGCCGCGGCGCATCCGCGTCACGTCGCTCGTCGCGCAGATGGAGCGGACCGGCTTCTCGGCGATGCCGATCGTCGGGCTGCTGTCGTTTCTGATCGGCATCGTCACGGCCTATCAGGGCGCCGACCAGCTGCGCCGCTTCGGCGCGCAAATCCTGACGGTCGACCTGCTCGCGCTGGGATTTCTGCGCGAGCTGGGCGGGCTGCTGACGGCGGTGATCGTCGCCGGTCGCTCGGGCAGCGCCTTCACCGCGGAACTGGGCGCGATGCAGGTGCGCGAGGAGGTCGACGCGCTCAGGACGCTGGGGCTCGATCCGATCGAGGTTCTGGTCCTGCCGCGCCTGTTCGGGCTGATGCTGACCTTGCCGCTCCTCACGTTCTTCGCCAACGCGATCGGGCTTCTGGGCGGCGCGCTCATGTGCTGGCTCGTGCTCGGGATTCCGCTCCCGCTGTTCACGCAGGAGCTGCACCAGGCGGTGAGCCTGTGGAGCGTCTGGCTCGGTATCATCAAGGCGCCGTTCTTCGCCGTCGCGATCGCGCTCATCGGCTGCTACGAGGGCCTTACGGTCGAGCGCAGCGCCGAGGGCGTCGGCCGCAACGCAACCCGTTCCGTGGTGCAATCGATCTTCACGGTGATCGTCATCGATGCCGCCTTCTCCATCCTCTTCTCCTGGCTCCACATCTGAGCCGGCGGTCCGCCTGCGCGGGCTCGCCACCCGGATCGACGGGCGCGTGCTCCAGCGCAACATCGACCTCGACCTCTGGCCGGGCGAGGTGCTGGGCGTGGTCGGCGCCTCGGGCGCGGGCAAATCCGTGTTGCTGAAGACCATCGTCGGGCTGCTGCCGGGCGCCGCGGGCACGATCGAGATGTTCGGCCGCAACCTTGCGACGCTCGGCGGCGGCGAGCGCGAGCGGCTCGACACGCGCCGGGGCGTCCTGTTCCAGGACGGCGCGCTCTTCAGCTCGCTCACGGTCGGCGAGAACATCGCCCTCCCCCTCAAGGAGCGGCTCGAGCTGCCGCCCGAGCTCATGCGCGAGCTCATCGTCATGAAGCTCGCGCTCGTCGGGCTGGCGCCGGAGACGGCCCAGCTCTATCCCGCCGCGCTCTCGGGCGGCATGACGAAGCGCGCGGCCTTGGCCCGCGCCCTGGCGCTCGACCCGCCGCTGCTCTTCCTCGACGAGCCGACCGCCGGGCTCGACCCGATCGGGGCAGCCGAGTTCGACCGCCTCGTGCGCGACTTGAAGGAGAGCCTCGACCTCACCGTGTTCATGGTGACGCACGATCTCGACAGCCTCGTCGCGGTCGCCGACCGAATCGCGGTGCTGATCGACAACCAGCTCAAGATCGGCACAATGGACGACATGCTGCGTGACCCGAACCCGTGGATCCAAGCCTATTTCCACGGTCCGCGCGGCCGCGCCGCTTCCAGCAACGCCGGCACCCGAGGCGCATAGGCGATGGAGACCCGGGCCCCCTATGTCGCGGTCGGCGTGTTCGTCTTGCTGCTCGTCGGCGGGCTCGTCATCGCCGTCCTGTGGTTCGCGCAGGTCCAGTTCCGCGAGCAGGTGAGCTACTACGACATCTATTTCGAGGGCTCGGTGACCGGCCTCACGGTCGGCTCGACCGTGCGCGACAACGGCATCCCGGTGGGCCGCGTCGCCGAGGCCCGGCTCGACCCGTCCGACCCGTCGCGGGTCAGGGTCACGATCGAGCTTGGCGGCGGCATCCTGGTCAAGGCCGACACCGTCGCCTCGCTCGAATTGCAGGGTCTCGCCGGCGGCGTCTATGTCAACCTCACCGGCGGCACGCGCGAGTCGCCCAATCTCGAACTCCAGCCGGGCCAGCGCTATCCCGTGATCGCCTCGCGCCGCTCGGGGCTGGAGCAGGTCGTGAACGCGGCGCCCGAGCTCTTGGCGCGGGTCATCGCGGTCACCGACCAATTGCGCCAGGTGCTGAGCCCGCAGAACGTGCAGGCGATCAGCGAGACGCTCGACAATTTCCGCAAGCTGTCCGACGTCGTGGCCAACCGCAAGGGCGAGGTCGATGCCGCGATCGACAACGGCGCCCAGTCGTTGCAGGGGCTGCGCAAGACGCTCGATTCCGCCAACGGCATTCTCGCCGGATTGTCGAAGCTGGTGGCGCCCGAGGGCGGCGTGCCGACGACGGTCCAGTCGATCGACGACGCCGCGCACAAGTTCAGCGAGCTCGCCCAGCATCTCGATGCGCTCGTCGCCGAGAACCGGCCGCAGATCAACACGCTGACGCATCACAGCCTGGTCGAGTTCGACCAGCTCGTGCAGCAGACGCAAGCCCTGGAGCAGCAGCTTTCGCGCCTCGCCAATTCGATCGAGCGCGATCCGTCGCGCTTCCTTTATGGCGACCGCCGCGAAGGATATCGCCCCAAATGAGACTTTGGGCGCTCGTCCTCGCCACGGTCGCACTTGCCGCGTGCGGCGGCGTCCTGCCGAAGCCGGCGCCGCCGCCGCAACTCTATCGCCTGACGCCGCTGCCGCCCGCCGCGGGCGCCAGCGCGCTCGATCGCCAGCTCGCGGTCGATCAGCCGGCGGCGCCCGCCTCGCTCGACACCGATCGGATCGCGCTGACGCGCGCCCCCTTGCGGCTCGACTATTTCGCCAATGCCGCGTGGAGCGACCGCGCGCCGATGATGATCCAATCGCTCATCGTCGAATCATTGGCGAATGCCGGGCGCATCCGCGTCGTGACGCGCGCCACGGGCCAAGTGCAGCCGGACGCCACGCTGATGATCGACCTCGAGCGCTTCGACGCCGAATATCAGGGCGACAGCGCGCCGGAAATCCACGTGCGGCTCGTCGGCCGCATCGTGCGCGACCGCACGGCAGTCGCCGTCCGGATGTTCGATGCGACGGCACGGCCGGCGCACAACGACACGGGCGACATCGTCGCCGGGTTCGACGCGGCGTTCCGCACGGTGCTGGGCGAGCTCGCGCCGTGGACGGCCGATCAGCTCGCGGCGATGCAGCGGTGAGCGCCGGCCGCGATCTCAAATCGCTCGGCCGCGCCGCGCTCGAGGCGATGCGGGCGGGCGGCGAGGCGATGGGCATGGCCGAGCGCGCGCTCGCGGCGGCGGGCAGCACCGTCGTCGGCGCGGCGCTCGGCGGCACGCCATCGTGCCGAGCCGTGGCAGCATTATCCCGCGGGCGATGTCTATGACCCGCGCTCGCACGCGCAGTTCTTCTATCACGCCCATCCCGAGGGCGAGCGCGGCCCGGGCGAGCACGGCCATTTTCACCTCTTCCTGCGCGCCGGCGGCATGGCGCCGGGCACGCGCCCCCTGGTGCTGCCGGAGCTGGTGATCGCCGGCGCGGCGCCAGCCGCCTTGTCGGCGTCACCGTCGGCGCCGGAGCCGCGTGGCGGCGCGGACGGCGAATGGTGCCACATCGTGGCGCTGGCGATGAGCGCGGGCGGCGAGCCGATCCGGCTCTTCACCACGAACCGCTGGGTGACCGGCGAGACCTGGTACCGCGCGTCCGATGTCGTCGACATGCTCGACCGCTTCGCCGTGGGCGAAGCCGGACCCGCTGCCCTCCTCAACCGCTGGGTCGGCGGCGCCGTGCGTTTCTTCCGGCCGCAGATCGCGCTGCTGGTCGCCGAGCGCGACGAGGCGGTGATGGGCTGGCGCCGGCGCCGGCGCGGCAAGGCGCACGTGTTCGAGGACCGCCGCCTCGAGGTCACCTCCGCGCTCGACATCTCCGTCGCGGCGCAGTTCGCCGCCATCGACGCCGCCTTGGGCGCGGCGGCGTGAAAGCTCAGATCGAGCGGCGCTGCACCGCCTCGGCCACCAGCACGTAGTTGCGGAACATCTGGCTGCAGAACTGGTAGCGCGGACCGGTGACGCCGGCGATGCGGCGCAGCACGCTGCCGCGCTCGGGCTCGGTCAGCTTCTTCAGCGGATATTGCAGCGCCAGGAGCGAGCCCTCGCCGTCGCCGGGCGGCCCGGCCGCCGCCACGTCGGCAGCGGTGAAGATGCCGAACTCGTCGGAGCGCGCGCGCGCGGCGTGGAACAGCACATCCTCGAACGCGCTTTCCGCCGGCATGCCGACGGCGAGGCCATAGGCTTCCTTGATGCGCGTCTCGGCCTCCTCGGCGGCGCGCTCGACGGCGTAGCGCAGATCCTCGCGCTCGACCTGGAGCGAGTTGCGGCGCACGGCGTTGCGCGCGGCGAAGAGACACAGAAGCTGCGCCTGGTACGGCAGGCCTTGCGCGAAATCGATGATCGCCTCGCGCACCTCCGGCGCCGAAGGCGAGGCCGGCATGCGCCTCGCCCGCGGCGATGAGGCCTTCGAGGTCGCGCCGCGACATCGTCGGCATCGGCACGGTGACGAGCGTGCGCTGCAGCGAGGGATGCTTGCCGAAGAGATCGCGCACGTCGTCGGCGACGCCGATGAGCAGCAGCGTCACCGGGACCGCGGCATCCGACATGATCTTGATGAGCTCGGCCAGCTTCGCCTTCACGTCCTCGTTGGTGACGCGGTCGTATTCGTCGATGATGAGGATCGCGTGGCGGTCGTGGATGCGGGCGAACACGTCGACGAGATCGCTGATCGCGAACGGCCCCTCGGGCAGGAGCTGCGCGAAATTCTCGACCCGGCGGCTGCCGAGGCCCAAGCCCTCGGCCAACAGCGTCGTCGGCACGCGGCGCAGGAAATTGCGGAAGATCTCCTCGAAGCTCACGCCCGAGCTGCACGCGTATTGCAGGATGAAATAGCCGGCCTCGCTCGCCTTGCCGGCGAGGATGTTGCACAGCGAGGTCTTGCCGCTGCCGCGCTCGCCATAGACGACGACATGCGCGCGCTCCTCCTCGATCGCGGCGATGATGCGCTGCATCTCGCGAAAGCGCCCGGAGAACATCGATGCGTCGTGCTTGGGCCGGGTCGGCGTGAAGGCGTCGCGCAGGAGCGCGTGCGTCTTGGCCGCATCGTCGGCGCCCTTGGGCTTGCCGCGCATCCATGACGGGCCGGGCGCGGTGAGCGTGAAGGCGGTCGGATCGGTCACGGCCTTGGGCCGCGGCGGCTTCGCCGCCGGCTCGGGCGGGCGGCGATTGCCGACGCGGAACTCGAAGGCGGCGCGGCGCTCGGCGGGCGGCGGCTCGCGCCGTTCCGCCGGCGCCGGTTCGCGGCGCTCGACCGGAGCAACCTCGCGGCGCTCGAGCGCGGCGGGTTCATGCCGCTCGACCGGAGCAGCTCGCGGCGCTCGATCGCGGCGGGTTCATGCCGCTCGACCGGAGCAGCCTCGCGGCGCTCGAGCGGAATGGGGTCGTGGCGCTCGACCGGAGCAGCCTCGCGGCGCTCGAGCGCGGCAGGTTCATGCCGCTCGACCGGAGCAACCTCGCGGCGCTCGAGCGGAATGGGGTCGTGGCGTTCGCCGACCGGCGCGAGATGACGCGGCGGCGGCACCGGGATCGCGGGCGCGACCGGCGGCGGCGGCGCCTCGCTCGGCGGGGCTGCGTCGCGGCGCACGAGCTGCGGCCTCAGCACGAAGGCGCTCGACGGCAGCACGCGGCCCGATGCCGCGGTGCGCGGCGGCGGCACCGGAAGAGCCGGGCCGTCGCGCAGCATGACGCCGATACGGCCGAGGTCGAGCACGCCCGCCTCGGCCAAAGGATCGTCGTTCGTCTCCGGCGGGGCCGTCCGGCGGCGGAGAAACCAGTTCTTCGGTTTAGGCATACGCTCACGCGGCTGATGCGGTGGAACCCTGCCCTACCCTTAGTGGAACGAGCTAATCAGGCAGGCTACGCAGCGGTTTAACAGCCGCGATGGGATTTGGTTCACAAGCGGCCAAAATGCCGCGAAGCCGCCGCAAACGGAGCGCAATGCGGCGCCGGCTCAGCCGCCGGAGCGAAACCCGGCGCGAAGCATATCGCTCGCGCAAAAGGCGCAAGGGGAGCCACGCGAGGAAATAAAAGAGGAGGGGCGCGACGATGAACAGAACGGACTTCGCCTGCTCCTGCCGCAACAGCAGCTGCGCCTCCTCGCCGCCTTCGGCGAGGCACGTGACGGCGGCCGGGCCGACGCGCTGGCCGCAGCGGTCGGCGAGATAGCTCGAGACGCTCGTCAGCCGGCCCTCGACCCGGATCGTGTCGCCGAATTGCGGATAGATGCGCCACGTCATGGCCAGCATCCAGAGGCCGGCGAGCGCGAGAAAGAGGCGGGGGTTGGCGCGCACCATCGCTCAGGAGACGCTGGCGGCGCGGCGCACGCTCCAGATCATCGAGCTGCGCAGCAGATAGTCCTTGGCCAGCGCCGGATCGGCGGCGGTGCGGCGCAGCTCGTCGAAATGCTGCACGCGCACCGCGGGATCGCGCTCTTCGAGCAGGCGCTTGTTGCTGATCGACTGCGCCTGGACGAATTCGACGTTGGCGGCGCGGCGCTGGCGCACATAGCTGTCGAGGAGGGTCTCGTCCGCTTCGCCGCGCCACACCGATGCAAGTTTCGGCGCGAGGTTGAAGGCGCCGTGCAGCGCGCCGTTGAGGCCGAAGGCACCCAGCGGGTTGTTGATGTGCGCGGCGTCGCCCACGAGCATGAGGCGGCCCTTGCGGAACTCGCTGGCGACGCGCTGATGGACGCGATACGTGCTCTTGGCGGCGACCGGATAGGGCACCGGCCGCGGCAGGAAATTCTGCATCCGTTCCTCGATGAAGGCTGCGCTCAGCACCTTTTCCTCGGGGAGATCGGCGTCGATCGGAAAGAGGATGCGCCACAGGCCCTCGGGCGTGTCGCCCGGCATCTTGAAGATGGCGCCCCAATCGACCGGATCGGCGATATAGGCGTTGGGCGTGAAGCCGTGCGGCGCGAGATCGTATTCCGTGCCGACGACGAGAAAGCGCTCGGGCCAGGTGAATCCCTCGAACGCCGCGCCCATGGACTGGCGCACGGCGCTGCGCCCGCCATCGGCGCCGACGACATGGCTGGCGCGGATCGTCTCGGTGCCGCCGCCGGTCTCGATCCTGGCGCTGACGCCGTCGCCATCCTGCGCGGCATCGACGAAGGTATGAGCGAAGCGCACCTCGCCACCCAGCTCCTCGAAGCGCCGCAAGAGCAGCGGCGTCAGCTTGAACTGCTCGCAATGGAAGCGGAACGGATAGGGCGTGTCGGCGGCGATGGCGGAGAGATCCCACTCGACGATCACGCCCTCGCTGCGGCCGCGAATTTGCCAGCGCGGCACGCGGATGCCGATCGACAGGAAATGCTCAAGGATGCCGAGCTCGCCCAGCATCTCGAGCGTCGGCGGGTGAAAAGTTCCGGCGCGGAGATCGTGCGGGAGTTTGGGCTCGGTCTCGACGACCACGACTGCGACGTCGCGCAGCAACAGGCTGGTCGCGAGCGCAAGCCCTGCGGGCCCGCCGCCCACGACCAAGCACCGGTTCACGCTTCATGGCCCGAACCTAGGGCAAGCCATCGTCGGTTGGAAGCGGACAACCATCCGCACTGCGCGCGGATGGTACGCTGGCGCCGGGTCTCTACACACGAACCCCGCCACTGGTTGCCGGGCGGGGTTCGCTACGGGTGGCTATGAAAGCTCACCGCTCGATCACACGACCGAGCCTTGCATCTGGTGCTGATCAACAATGGTCCGGTGGAGTCATGCTTGTTGGGCACCCTCCTGGCTTGTCGCACCGCCAAAAACGGTATGCCCATCGCGCGCCGTCTTCAACAGCGTTCGCTGCAATTATCTTGCAAAGTTGAAGGACGCGCGACGCGCATCGCGGCGCGCCGCTGCGCCCCTAAAATTTCACAGCGGCGGCTTGACGCCGTTCTTCTCGACGAAGGCGACCCGCGCGGTCATGGCGCCGTCCGCGCCCTTGCGGCGAACAGCATGACGGCCTTGCCCGGCTTCAGATCGGCCATCGTCGCATCGGCCGGCCCGACGATCACCGTCTTCGGATCGACGATCACGTCGGTCGAGCTGCCCTTGTAGGTGACGGCGAGGTCGGTCCCGCCCGTGACCTTGGCGATGCCGCTGACATGCGCGTTGGTCATCACGCTGTCCTTCTTCAGATCCCACGGGCGCTGCCCCTCGGGCGTGCTCGGCGCGAGGAAATGGATCTCGAGCGCGTGCAGCTTGCCGTCCTTGCCCATCATCGAGGCTCGAAGCGATGTAGTCGCCGCTATGGATGTCGCTGAGCTTCTTGTGCGCAAAGGCGCGCACGCTCGCGTCCGGCGCAAGCGCGATCATTGACCGTCGGGCCCTCGCGCGTCTTCACCACCAGGGTCTGGCCGTCGAGCTTGATGATCTTGCCGCGGACGTTGACCGGCGGGGCCGCCGGCGCGGGCGCCTGGGCCAGCGCCGGCAGCGCCGCGAACGCACCAATCAATGCCACCGCAAATAAGAACGAACGCATGGGTTTCCTCCCCTCTGGAACTCGTGTTGCCGCAGTCCTAGCACGGGGCCGGAAAAGGCGCGAACGGCGTTCTCGGTCACATTTGCGTGACGGGCGCGATTGATTTGCCCATCGCCCATCGCTATCTAGCCCCAGCCCATGGATACGCTTTCCGCCGAGATCGCCAGGCGGCGGACCTTCGCGATCATCTCCCACCCTGACGCCGGCAAGACCACCCTCACCGAGAAGCTGCTGCTGTTCGGCGGCGCCATCCAGCAAGCGGGCGAGGTGAAGGCGCGCGGCGAGCGCCGCCGCGTGCGCTCCGACTGGCTCGAGATCGAGCGCGAGCGCGGCATTTCCGTAAGCTCCGCGGTGATGACGTTCGAGCACGACGGCCTCACCTTCAACCTCCTCGACACGCCCGGCCACCAGGATTTTTCCGAGGACACCTATCGCACGCTCACCGCCGTCGACAGCGCCGTCATGGTGCTGGACGCGGCCAAGGGGATCGAGCCGCAGACCTTGAAGCTGTTCGAGGTGTGCCGGCTGCGCGACGTGCCGATCATCACCTTCATCAACAAGCTCGACCGCGACGGGCGCGAGCCGTTCGATCTTCTGGGCGAGATCGAGCGCCAGCTGGCGCTCGACGCAGCACCCGCGAGCTGGCCGATCGGCATGGGCCGCGACTTCCTCGGCACCTACGACCTGCGCACCGACGCGCTGCAGCTGTTCGCGCGCGCCCGCGGCGAACGCGTCGTCGAGCCGACGCGGGTCGCGGGGCTCGACGATCCAAAGCTCGCCGCGCTGCTGCCGGCCGCGGCGCTCGCCAAGCTGCGCGAGGATGTCGAGATGGTGCGCGAGCTCACCCCGCGCTTCGACGCCGCCTCATATCGCGCCGGGCACCTGACGCCGGTGTTCTTCGGCAGCGCGCTCAACAATTTCGGCGTGCGCGAGCTGATCGCCGGCATCGCCGAGCTGGCGCCGGCGCCGCGGCCGCAGCCGGCGCTGCCGCACGCGATCGAGCCGCAGCTCGAGCAAGGTCACGGGCTTCGTCTTCAAGGTGCAGGCCAACATCGACCCGCAGCATCGCGACCGGGTCGCGTTCCTCAGGCTGTGCTCGGGCCGGTTCCGGCGCGGCATGAAGCTCCGGCACGGCCGCAGCGGGCGGCTCATGAGCGTGCAGAACCCGCTCTTCTTCCTGGCGCGCGACCGCAACCTCGCGGAAGAGGCGTGGCCCGGCGACATTCTCGGCATTCCGAACCACGGCACGCTGCGCGTCGGCGACACGCTGACCGAGGGCGAGGACATCCGCATCACCGGCATCCCGAGCTTCGCGCCGGAAATCCTGCGCCGCGTGCGCCTGGACGATCCGATGAAGTCGAAGCATCTGAAGCGCGCGCTGGAACAGCTCGCCGAGGAAGGGGTGATGCGGCTCTTCAAGCCCCTGGCCGGCGGCGACTTCATCATCGGCGTGGTCGGCCCGTTGCAGCTCGACGTGCTCGCGGCCCGGCTCAAGAGCGAGTACGAGCTCGCGGTGCGCATGGAGGACGCGCCCTACGAGACCGCGCGCTGGGTCGAGGGCGCGGCCGCCGAGGTGAAGCGCTTCGTCGACCGCGTGCCGTCGGCGCTGGCCGAGGACCGCGACGGCGCGCCGGTCTTTCTCGCGCGCAGCCGCTGGGACCTCGAGCGCACTCAAAAGGACTGGCCCGCCCTCTCCTTCAAGGCGACGCGCGAGGAGGTCTGACCCCCACCCCCACCCGGCGGCACAGGATGACGGCGGCGCCAATTCCCCCTATACCTGCCCCATGCCCAAATCCCACCCGCATGCCGAAGCGACCTATCGGGTCGTCGAGCGCGCCGACGGTTTCGGCGTCGAAGTGACGGTGCCCGAGACGTTCCCGACCGTCGTCTCCAATTTCGCGACGGCAGAAGCGGCCGAAGCCTGGATCGAAGACCACAAGCGCCAGGTCAAGGAAGGCGATCCCGGCATGCGCGCCCGGCGCAAGGCCTGGAACCGCACCGGCTGAGTCGCTTCCCTCCCCCCTTGAGGGGGAGGGGATTATAAGCACCCTCGCATGACCCGCCTTTCCGTCCTCGACCAGTCGCCGATCCGCTCCGGCGGCACGCCGGCGCAGGCGATCGCCGAGACGGTGCGGCTCGCCGAGGCGTGCGAGCGCCTGGGCTATCACCGCTATTGGCTGGCCGAACACCACGCGTCCGAAGGCTTGGCCGGCACCGCGCCCGAAGTGCTGATCGCGCGCGTCGCGGCGGCGACGAAGGCGATGCGCATAGGCTCGGGCGGCGTGATGCTGGCGCATTACAGTCCGCTCAAAGTGGCGGAAACTTTCCGCATGCTCGAGGCGCTTTATCCCGGCCGCATCGATCTCGGCATCGGGCGCGCGCCGGGCAGCGACTATCGCACTTCGGTCGCGCTGCAGGCCGGGCCGCAGCCCTTCGCCATCGAGCAGTTCCCGAACCAGGTGCAGGACCTCCTCGGCTACGTCAGCAACACATTGCCCGAGGGGCATCCCTTCGCCGGGGTGGCGGCGCAGCCGCGCGGCGACACCGTGCCGGACCCGTGGCTCCTCGGCTCGAGCGATGCGAGTGCCTCGATCGCAGCCTATTTCGGCACTTCCTTCTCGTTCGCGCATTTCATCACCGATGACGGCGGCCCGCAGATCATGCAGGCCTACCGCGAGCATTTCCGGCCCTCGCGCTGGCGCGCGGAGCCCGAGGGCAGCATCGGCGTCTTCGTCATTTGCGCCGCGACGGAGGACGAGGCAAACCGCCTCGCCCTCTCGCGCGACCTGTCGCGCCTCAGGCTCGAGCAGGGGCGTTTGGGTCCCGTGCCCTCGGTCGAAGAGGCCGAAGCCTATGCCTATACCGAGGGGGAGCGCGCGCGCATCGCCGCCAACCGCAGGCGCCTCGTCATCGGCACGCCCGAGCAGGCGAAGGCGCGGCTCCTCGAATATGGCGCGCTCTATGGCGTCGACGAGTTCGTGGTCGTGACGATCTGCCACGATTTCGCGGCGCGGCTCAGATCCTACGAGCTTCTGGCCGAAGCGTTCGCGCTTCAGCCGCGTTCGGCCTGAGCCGCCGCTCCGCCCGGATCGGATTGCGGCGCGGCCGTCTCCTGCGCCGGATTGCGCAGCGCCTCGGCCGCGCGGCGCAGCCGCCGGTAGCGCAGGAAACCCACCGGCAGCGAGACGATGTAGACGGCGCCGCCCGCGAGCAGCGTCGCCCACGGCTCGGTGGTGAGGAACGCAGCCGCGAGGCCGATCGCCAGGAACGTCGGCAGCACCAATTCCTTCGAGACATGGAAGCGCTTCAGCGAGAAGGTCGGGACCCGGCTCACCATGAGCGCCGCGACGGCGGCGAGCACCGCGCCGTTCAGAATCGGCGAGCGGAAGAACGCGATGTCGAACTCGAACGACGCCATCATCGGCATGAGGACGAGCGCGGCGGCGGCGGGCGCCGGCACGCCGGTGAAGTAATTATAGGCATAAGGCGGCAGGTCGGCGCCGATCTGCGTGTTGAAGCGCGCGAGGCGCAGCGCGCTGCACACCGCGAACAAAAGCACGATCGCCCAGCCGATACTCTGGATCGCGCCCATGGTCCAGAGATAGAGCAGCACCGCGGGCGCCACGCCGAAGCTGACGAAATCGGACAGCGAATCGAGCTGCGCGCCGAAGCTCGTCATGCCCTTCAAGAGGCGCGCGATGCGGCCGTCGAGACCGTCGAGCACGCCGGCGATGATGATCGCCGTCACCGACGCCTCGAAGCGCTCGGCGACGGCAAGGCGGATGGCCGTCAATCCGGCGCACAGCGCCATCAATGTCAGGATGTTGGGGATGAGCCGGTTGACCGACCAGCCCGGCATCGCGCGCACGCGAATGCGGCGGCGGCGGCGGCGGCGGCGCGGCAGCATCTCGGACGGCAGCATGTCAGTGCTCCGTGCCCTGGCGCCAAGGCTCGTTGGCGCGCGCATCGGCGATCACCGTCTCGCCGCCGACGGCGCGCTGGCCCACGACGGCGAGCGGCGTCCAATCCTGCGGCAGATAAACGTCGGTGCGGCTGCCGAAGCGGATGAGGCCGAAGCGCTGGCCCGCGACCACGTCCTGCCCGGCATCGACGTCGCAGAGGATGCGCCGCGCGATCAGTCCCGCGATCTGCACCACGGCGATGTCGCCGCCGTCCTTGGCGGCGACGCGCAGCGCCATGCGCTCGTTATGCTCGGCCGCCTTGTCGCCGCCGGCGTTGAGGAACTTGCCCTTGCGATAGACGCGCTTGGTGACCCGGCCGGCCAAGGGCATGCGGTTCACGTGCACGTCGAGGACGCTGAGGAAGATGCCGATGCGCAGCATCGGCGCGGCGCCCATCTCGAGCTCGGGCGGCGGCGGCCGCGCGATCGACCGCGACGACGACGCCGTCGGCCGGCGCCACGGCCAGGCCCGGGCGCGATGCGGCGTCACGCGCCACGGATCGCGGAAGAAATAGACGCACCACAAGGTCAGCGACGGCGCCGAGCCAGCCGAGCGGATGGGCGAGCGAGATAAAGCACGCACGCTCACGATCGCGAAGAGCGCGATGAAGCGCCAGCCGTCGGGATGAATGGGCGCCAGAGCCTGCCGGAACAATGCCATCTCCTCGAGGGCGAGAGATTAGCGCACGCTCGCGCCGCCGGCCGCCTACCGCCCCTCGCGGCGCCAGGCGAGGAGGAAGAAGCCCAGAGCGAGGAGGAGCGCGAGCGACGCCCGGCAGGAGCGGCGTCTCCTTCATGCCGGTGACGACATAGTCGCCATTGGCGCGCAGGCCCATCCAGTCGCGCCCGCCGGCGCTGCGCTCGGCCTCGACGCGGCGCAGGTCGGGAATGGGCCCGGGCCCGACCCAGTGGATGCTGCCGCCGGTCGCGGCGACATCGGCCTTCACCTTCTCGTCGGTGGTGCGCACGTCGGCCAGCTCGATCGGGCTCAGCGCGCCGGCCGCGGCGAGCGCCGTGCGCGTGCCGTCGCTGGCGCGGTAGAGGCCGCTCTCCGTCACCGGCAGCGCGCCGGTGCTGCGTCCGCCGCCCGCCGGCGTGAGCTTCAGCGTGTGCGGCACGCCATCGGGCCCGGTCACCGTCACCGGGCGGTCGTCCGGCTCGAGCGACTGGCGCGTCACGACGAGGCGGTTGCCCTCGACCGCGGCGCGCAGATCGTTCTCCTCGAGATCGGGCTCCTTCATCAGCCAATAGACCACGCGGCGCAGCAGCTCGGCCTGCGGGCCGCCGCCCTCGTAGCCGCGCGTCCACAGCCACATCTCGTCCGACAGAAGCTCGGCCACGCGGCCGTCGCCGACGCGGTTGAGGACGAGCAGCGGGCGCTCCTGCGGGCCCGTCATCACCACCTCGCCCTCGTGCGGGATCGCCTCGACCTGGCGGAACCAGCGGCCCCACGGCGGCACCTTGTCGGGATCGGCGGGCTCGCCCGGCAGCTCCGCCGTCACGGGATGGCGCTCGCCCGCGGCGCTGACGCGCGGCACGAAGCCCTGCTCGAACACGTTGCCGGTGGGCTCGGCCGGCAGCACGCTGCCCAACGGCGTGCGATAGAGGCTCAAGGACGTGCCGAAATCGGGGCCCGCCGCGTCCAAGCAGCGCGCCGCCCTTCTTCACATATTGCGCGATGTTCTCGAGATAGGCCTCGGGCAGCACGCTGCGGCGGCGGTAGCGGTCGAAGATGATGAGGTCGAAATCGTTGATCTTGACGTCGAACAGCTCGCGGATCGGGAAGGCGATCAGCGACAGCTCGCGGATCGGCGTGCCGTCCTGCTTCTCGGGCGGGCGCAGGATGGTGAAATGGACGAGATCGACCGACGGATCGGATTTGAGGATGTTGCGCCAGGTGCGCTCGCCCTGGTGCGGCTCGCCGCTGACGAGCAGCACCTTGAGCCGGTCGCGCACGCCGTTGATGGTGAGGGCGGCGTGGTTGTTGTCGAGCGTCAGCTCGTGCGGCCCGGGCTCGGTCTCGATCTCGAGCACGTTGGGGCCGCCATGGTCGATCGCGACCGAAAGCGGCACGTCCTGCCCGACCGGCACCATGCGCGTGGTCGGATTGCCGCCGTCCTTCCGGAGCGTGAGCCGCGCCTCGCCGCTGCCGCCGCCGGGCAGATCCTCGACGCGGACGGTGAGCTGCACCTCCTTGCCGACGATGCCGAAGCTCGGCGCGTTCTTGACGACGAGGCGGCGGTCGGCCTCGCCCGGCTGGCCGGTCAGGAGCACGTGCAGCGGCGCGTGGAACGCCAGGCGGTCCGGCGCCGGCATGTCGTGCACCTCGCCGTCGGTGATCATCACCGCGCCGGCGACGCGCTGCGCCGGCACGTCGGAGAGCGCGCGCACGAGCGCGGAGTAGAGCTCGGTGCCGGTATCGGCCAAGGGCGCGTTGGGATCGGGCGCGCCGGCATGGATGACGCGCACGTCGAGGTCTTTCAGCCGCGCGAGCTTCTGCGTCAGGTCGGCGAGCGCCGCGTCGGCGAACGCGCGCCGGTTGCCGATGCGCATGCTCGGCGAATCATCGACCACGACGGCGGCGACATCGCGCTGCGGCTGGCGCTCTTCCTCGACCAGCGAGGGATCGACCAGGATGACGATGAGCGCGGCCAAGGCCAAGAGCCGCCACAGGATGCCGCGCGCGCGCCGCGCCGCGCCGAACGCGAGCGCAACGACCGCGAGCGCGGCGAAGGCGGCCACGGCCCACCACGGCAGGAGCGGCGAGAAGGCGAGCGAGAGGCCGCTCATTGCCCGAGCCTCTCGAGGATCGCCGGCACGTGCACCTGGTCGCTCTTGTAGTTGCCGGTGAGCGCGTACATGACGAGATTGACGCCGAAGCGATAGGCCATCTCGCGCTGCTGCTCGCCGCCCGGCACGACCGGATAGAGCGGCCGGCCGGAGCCGTCGATCGCCCACGCGCCGGCCCAGTCGTTGCCGCCGACGATCACGCTCGAGACGCCGTCATTCACCACGTCCTCGGCCGGCTCGACCCAGAGCTTGCCGCCGCTCCAGCGGCCGGGGAACTCCTGCATCAGATAGAACGACTTGGTCAGCACGTGATCGGGCGGCACCGGCACGAGCGGCGGAATGTCGAGCCCGTGCGCGAGCTGCTGCAGCAGCGCGTGCGCATCTTCGTCGCCGCCGCCGCCGCCCTGGTCGCGCGTGTCGAACACGATCGTGCCGCCGGTCGCGAGAAAGCGGTTCAAGCGCTCGATCGCCTGCGGCGACGGCGGCGTCTCGCCCGGCGTCACCGCCCAGTAGAGCAGCGGGAAGAACACCAGGTCGTCGTGCTCGACATCGACTTCCATCGGCTCGGCCGCATCGACCGCGGTGCGGCGGTTGAGGATGTCGGTGAGCCCGGCGAGCCCGGCGCGCACCTCGTCGTCGACATCGGGAATGCCGGTGCGGATATAGGCCAGGTGGAACTGGCTCGCGGCCTTGATGGCGAAATCGTCGTCGCCGGCCCGCGCCGCAGGCAGGACGACGAGCGCGAGCAGCGTCGCGCCCGCCACCGCGCTGCCGCGCCCGAGCCGCGGCAGCAGCCCGCGCAAGGCGAAGGCGATGACGAGATCGATCAGCGCCAGCGCCAGCGCCGCGCCGAGCAGCGCCGGGCGGAAATCGACCTCGTTGCTCGCGCTATAGGATTGCCGCGCGACGCCTTGCGGCAGCGGCGGCAGCGCCGCGAAGGTCTTGACCGAGGGCGCGAGGTTCAAGGCGCGGCGCGCATCGGCGCTGCCGTAGAAGCCCGGCGGATGGCGCGGCGAGACGGTGGTCGTGGCGAAATCCGCCGGCAGAAATGGTCTCGGCCGCGGCGTCGGCGGGACTGGAGCCGGCCGAAGCCGTCGAGCGTCTCGACCGGCGGCAGCGGCTTGTCGGACGTGCCGGAAACGCCCTGGCTGACCGCGACGATGCGGCGCAGCATGCTGACGAAGAGGCCCGATTCGGCGAGGTTCGACCATTCCGGATCGGCCGAGGTGTGGACCAGCACGAGCCAGCCCTGGCCGCGCTTGTCGGCGGTGACGAGCGGCGTGCCGTCGCTCAATCGCGCCCAGGTCTTGCCGGCGAGATCGAGCGTCGGCTCGGCCAGCACCTGGCGCGACACCGTGACGTCGGGCGGAATCTCGAGCCCGGCGAACGGGCTTTGCGGATCGAACGCGGCGAGATGCGCCGGCGTCTCCCACGACAGCGCGCCGCCGAGCGTGCGCCCGCCGCGCCGCAGCGTCACCGGCAGCAGCGTGTCGGACGTGTCCTCGGCGAGATGCGGCCCGGCAAAGCGCAGCACCGTGCCGCCCTTCTCGATCCAGTTCGTGAGCGCCTGCACCTCGGGCGCGCCCGAGGGCGCCGCGTCCGGCAGCACGAGCACGGCGATGTCGCCCTTCAGCAGCGTGGCGATGTCGCCGGTGCGCACCTCGCTGAAGGGCGCGAGCGCCTTGTCGAGATAGTAGGCGCCGGACAGAAGCGGCTGCGCGCTCTGTCCCGCGCGCGGGCCGACGATGCCGACCGGGCGGCGGCGCCAGCGCTCGTCGAGCAGCAGCGTCGCGCCGGCCGAGGCCTCGCCCTCGATCTCGATCTGCGGTCGCGCGGTTCCTGAGCTCGCTCGGCATCGGCAGGCGCGCGAGCGCGTGCCCCGCGCCCGCCGCGATCGTGACATGCGTGCGGCCGAGGAGCCGCCCGTCCTCGCCGACCGCGCGCACGTCGGCCTCGGCCGGAAGGCTCGTGATCGGCGCGCTCGACCTGCGCCGTCAGATCCTTGTCGTCGGGATCGCCGGGCGCGAGCAGGCGCGGCAATGACGCGGGCGCGTCGGCAAAGACGGTGAGCGGCCCGCGCTCGGCGAGGCTGGCGGCGAAATCGGCTGCGGCGCCGTCATCGATCCCGTCGCTGAGCCAGACGATGTCGGGCGCAGGCCCGAGATCGAATTTCTGCAGCCGCGCCAGCGCGCCGCGGCGATCGTTGGGCCACGGCTCGGGCGCCAGCGCATCGGATGCCGCGCGCGCGTCGGCCGGGCGCAGCAGCGACAGGTCTTTCGGCGCGGCGCTGCCGGCGGGCGGCGCGGTGTCGAGCAGCACGATGCGGCGCGTCTCGCGCTCGGCCTGATCGATGAAGCGGCCGAGCACGGTCTTGCGCTCGTCCCAGTTGCGCGCCGACGCCCAGCCGTTATCGACCACGAGCACCAGCGGGCCGGTGCCCGCGAGCCGCGCGTTCGGATTGAGCAGCGGATGGGCGAGCGCCAGGATGATGAGCGCCGCCAGGACCATGCGCAGCAGGATGAGCCAGAGCGGCGTCTTGGCCGGCGTCTCCTCGCGCGGCACGAGCCCGAGGAGCAGGCGCAGCGCCGGAAAGCGCACGCGCCGCGGCGCCGGCGGCGTCACGCGCAGCAGCCACCACAGCACCGGCAGCGACGCGAGCGCCGAGAAGCAGCCACGGCGCGGCGAAGGCGAGCGAGCCGAGCGTCAGCATCGCGCTATCTCCACGCCTCTTGCGGCGCGAGCGCGGCGTAGAGCGCGAGCAGCGCCGACGGCAGCGGACGATCGGTGCGATGCGTGCCGAAGCTCCATTCCGCGGCGCGCGCGATCGCGCCAAGGCCTTCGCGGTGGCGCGCGAGCGCCTCGCCATAGGCCTCGCGCACGGTCTCGACGCGGCTCACGAGCAGCGGCGCCTCGCGCTCCAAGCCCTCGAAGCGGACGCGGCCGGCGAACGGCAGCGTCTCCTCCGCCGGGTCGAGGATCTGCAACAGGTGGCCCTTGACGCCCGCTGCGGCGAAGCGCGCGACCAGGGCGTGGATCTCGGGAAGCGGCGACAAGAGATCGCCCAGCAGCACGACATGGGCGTGGCGCGGCAGCGGCTCGAACGCGGGCAGGCTCGATCCCGCCGCGTCGCGGCCCAAGCAGCAACGCGAGGCGGTCGAGCATGGCGCGGCCGTGCGACGGCGGCAGGCCCGAGCCGAAGAGCGACACGCGCTCGCCGCCGCGCACCAGCAGCACCGCGAGCGCCAGCGTCAGAAGATCGGCGCGCGCGCGTTTCTGCGGCAGGTCGCGGGTCGAGGAATAATTCATCGAGGGCGAGGCGTCGCGCCAGAGATAGACGCTCTGCGCCGCCTCCCACTCGGTCTCGCGCACGTAAAGGCGCTGCGACTTGGCGCTCTCGCGCCAGTCGATGCGCGAGGCCGGATCGCCCGGCTCGTATTGGCGGAACTGCCAGAAGGTCTCGCCGGTGCCGACGCGGCGGCGTCCGTGCACGCCCTGCGCCACCGTCGCCGCGACGCGCTCGGCCGCGACCAGAAGCGGCGGCAGCGATGCGGCCTGCTCCTCGGCATGTTGGCGAAGCAGCGTGAGCTCTGGCATCAGCGGAGCGGCGCCACCAGCCGGTCGATGAGCTGCGCCATGCCGACGCCGTCGGCGCGCGCGGCGAAGGTGAGCGCCATGCGGTGGCGCAGCACCGGCGGCGCCAACGCCACGACATCGTCGACCGACGGCGCCAGCCGCCCGTCGATCAAGGCGCGCGCGCGGATCGCGAGCATGAGCGCCTGGCTCGCGCGCGGGCCCGGTCCCCACGAGATGTGCTTGGCCTCGGGCAGGTCCGATTCATCGGGCCGGCCCGAGCGCACGAGCCGCAGGATCGCCTCGACCACGCTTTCGCCGACCGGGATGCGGCGCACCAGGCGCTGCGCCTGCAGCAGCTCGTTGGCGTCGAGCACCGGCGCCACCTTCTCCTCGCCGATGCCGGTCGTGGCGATGAGCATGCGCCGCTCGGCCTCGAGATCGGGATAGCCCACGTCGATCTGCAGGAGGAAGCGGTCGAGCTGCGCCTCGGGCAGCGGGTACGTCCCTTCCTGCTCGAGCGGGTTCTGCGTCGCCAGCACGTGAAACGGTTTCGGCAGCGGATGATATTGCCCGGCGACCGAGACGCGGCCCTCCTGCATCGCCTGCAGCAGCGCCGACTGCGTGCGCGGGCTGGCGCGGTTGACCTCGTCCGCCATCAGGAGCTGGCAGAACACCGGGCCGGGGATGAAGCGGAACGAGCGCCGGCCGGTGTCGGCTGCTTCCTCGAGCACTTCGGAGCCGAGAATGTCGGCCGGCATGAGGTCGGGCGTGCACTGGATGCGCTTGTCGGCAAGGCCGAGGACGATGCCGAGCGTCTCGACCAGCCGCGTCTTGGCCAGGCCCGGCACGCCGATCAGCAGCGCATGGCCGCCGGCGAGGAGCGTAATGAGGGCTTGATCCACGACCTCGCGCTGGCCGAAGATCACGCGGCCGATGCGCTCGCGCACTTGCGCCAGGCGCTGGCCAAGCGATTCGATCTCCGCGACGAGGGCGGCAGGCGTGGCGGATGCCAGGTCGCTCATGCTCAAGGGTCAATGCTCCTCAGCGGCGCAAGGGAGGCGAAAGATCGTCGGGCGCGATTCATCAAAGCCATCTCCGGATGGGAGCGCCGATTTCGCGCGCCTCGCCGCCGCAGCGGCGGGCGGACGAGCCACCGGGCGTCGCCCGCCAAGGGATTGCGGCGATTTCGACATCCGCATCGCCCGGGATGGTAGCTGGTTCTATCGCGGCACTCCAATCAAACGCGCGGCATTGGTTAAGCTCTTCAGCACGGTCCTGGAGCGCGACGGCACGGGCGCGTTCTTCCTGTCAACGCCGGCCGAGCGCGGAAGGATCACGGTCGAGGACGCGCCCTTCGTCGGCGTCGAGCTCGGATGCGAAGGTGCCGGCCGCGAGCAGGTGCTGACGGTGCGCACCAATGTTGACGACATTGTGACGATCGACGGGGGGCACCGCGCTCCGCATCGCGAGCGACGCGCGCGCAGACGAGCCGCGGCCCTATCTTCACGTGCGCGACGGGCTGGAAGCGCGGCTTCTGCGTCCGGTATTCTACGAGCTGGTCGAGCTCGGGCGAGAGGAGCGGGTCGGCGACACGACCCTTTTTGGCGTATGGAGCAAGGGCGAATTCTTCCCGCTGGGCCGGCTCGACGCGAGCTGAGCGCGGCCGAGGTGCGCCAGCGCTTCCTGCACCACAAAGCGGGCGTGCGGCTGTCCGAAGGCGTGCGCGGCGACCATTCGCTCTCGGGCGGCACGCCGCCCGCGGCGCTGACGCCGGCGGCGGTGCTGGTGGCGATGGTCGAGCGCGAGCAACGGTTAAGCGTGCTCCTGACCCAGCGCACGGCGCATCTCGCGCATCATCCCGATCAGATCGCGCTGCCGGGCGGGCGCATCGATCCCGGCGACAGCGACGCGATCGCGGCGGCGCTGCGCGAGGCGGAGGAGGAGATCGGGCTGCCGGCGAGCCATGTCGAGGTGATCGGCCGGCTCGACACCTACATCACCGCGACGGGCTTCGAGATCACGCCGGTCGTGTCGTTGGCGCGCGTGCCGTTTGCCGAGCGGCTCGACCCGTTCGAGGTGGCGGAGCTGTTCGAAGTTCCGCTGTCCTTCATCGTCGATCCCGGCGAACCACGAGCGCCACACGCGCGAGCTGCGCGGACGCGAGCGAAGCTACTATGTGCTGCCCTACGAGAACCGCTACATTTGGGGCGCCACCGCGGCGATGCTCGTCAATCTCGCCGAGGTGCTGAGCGGTTGAGACGGGGGCGCGCGATGACGCGGGTCTTTCTGACGATCGTCCTGCCGCTCATGCTGCCGACGGCGCTTTATGTGCTGTGGACGGTGGGCGCCGGCCGCTTCCATGCGGCCGAGCCCGGGCCCTGGCGCGAGCTGCCGTGGCTTTGGCTCGCGCTCGCCGGAACCGTGCTGGCGCTGGCGATCCTCGCGGCCGTGGTGGAAATGGGGGGAACGAAGAATGGAGTCTACGTGCCGCCGCATCTCGAGAACGGCGCGATCGTGCCGGGCCATGTCGAGCCCGCGCCGGGCCACTAGGCGGCGCGCGGTCCCGGCGCTCGCGGCGCTGGCCGCGCTCGCCGCGCTCGCGCCCGCTGCAGGCGCCGCGGCGGCCGATCACATCAAGGCGACGGTGCCGGTCCCGACCGATACGGCCTATGCGATGTATTGGGTCGCGGCCGACAAGGGCTATTACGCCGAAGAGAATCTCGACGTCGATGTCGTGCAGGCGGGCGGCGGCGTCGCGACCCCGGCGCTCATTTCGGGCGACACGCAGTTCTCGGGCTCGCCGGGCGCGGCGATCCCGGCGATCCTGAAGGGCGCGCCCTTGAAGCTCGTGTTCGTGACGCAGGATCATCCCGCCTATCAGCTCTGGGCCAGCGATCCCGCGATCAAGACGCTGCAGGACCTGAAAGGCCGCCAGGTCGGCGTCATCACGCGCGGCGATTCGACCGAGGCCGCGACGCGGCGCGCGCTCATCGCCGCGGGCGTCGATCCCGCGACCGTCGCCTTCACCGGCATGAGCATGCCGGGCGCGCGCGCCACCGCGATCCTGACCGGCGCGCTGCCGGCGGCGGCGCTCACCTTCGACGACGTCGCCACCGTCGAGACTTCCGGCAAGGCGCATCTCCTGGCCGACATCTCGCAGACGGTGCAGATGGTGGTGGGCGGCGCCGTCGCCTCGGACCGCATGCTGAAGGAGAACCGGCCGCTCGCGCTCCGCTTCATCCGCGCGCTGATGAAGGGCTACCGCTATGTCCGCGCCAACAAGGACGGGACCATCGCGATCTTGAAGAAGCGCTATCCCAACGTGAGCGAGGAGCACTACGCGCTCGTTTACGACCGCGTCGCCGCCACCATGACGAAGGACGGCACCGTGCCGGACGCGCTCGCGCAGCAGGCGATCGACGAGAACGCCGAGGTGCTCGGCATCCCGCCCGACAAGCGCCGCCCGCTCGCCGAGTTCGTCGATTTCTCGCTGGCGCGCGATGCCAACGCTTCGCTCGACGCCGAAGGCTGGAAGCCCGCGCCGTGACTACGGCAGGAATTCCTCGGTGATGAGCTGATCGTCGGGCGGCATCTTGTCGGTCTGGCCGCTATCGATGAGCGCCTGCTTCACCACGGCGAGCTTCGCCCGGTCGAAATGCCCGTCGGTGAAGAAGGTCGGCGATTCGACATCGTAGATCTTGGCGGCGATGTCGTCGGGGAGCTTCGTGTCTTTTTGCGTGATGCGGATGGTCTCGGCCTTGTTCGCCTTGACGAAGCGCATGGTGTCGAACCAGGCGGCGAGGAAGCGGCGGAGCTGGTCGGGATGCTCCTTCATCATCGGCTCGCTCGCATAGATCATGTTGGCGATGAAATCGTGGATCTCGTCGCCGGCCGTGACGATGATGCGGGCGCGGCCGTCCTTCTGCATGCACCAGCGCCGACGCGGTCGTGCCGACGATGGCATCCACGTCCTTCGCCATGAGCCCGGCGATGATGCCGCTCATCTGCCCGAGATAGGCGAGCTTGACGCCGTCCGGCCCCCAGCCGTGATTGACCGCGATCGTCCGCGCGATCCAGCTCGTGAACGAGCCCGAGGTCGTGGTGCCGACCGTCTTGCCTTTCAGATCGTCGATCGTCTTCACCGTGTCGTCGGTCCGCGCGACGACCGACAGCGAGTTGAGATCGTTGCCATAGGCGGCGACCGCGCGCTCGGGCGCGCCGCGGCTCACGAACAGGATGTCGGTGCCGGTGGCGATGGCGATATCGATCGCGCCCGCCGCCATCGCCTGGGCGAGCTTGGCGCCGCCGGCGAAGTCGATGCGCTCGACGTCGAGCCCGTGTTTTTTGAAGATGCCGCTGTCGATGCCGACATCGACCGACGAGAACACGAAGGCGGTCGGCTCGGGCGTGCCGACGCGGAGCTTGTCGTCGGCGCGCGCGGGCACGGCGCAAGCGAGTGCTGCGAGCGTCAAAAGTCCGAGCAAGGGAGCGCGTTGGGGCATGGCGTCCTCAATTCTTCGTTGGCGCGAGGATGATATCCGCGTTCACCGTCAGAGACACCGTGATGTCTGCGGGCTCGGCGACCGGCGGCGAGGGCGCGGAGGAAACGGCGGACGCGCTCATCATGAACGCGCGCGGCATGATCGGCGGGCCGCCGGCATTGCCGACATCGATCGTCTTGAAATGATCGACGGCGGCGCCGAGGTCCTTCGCCACGGCATCGGCGCGCCGGCGCAACGAGGCGAGCGCGGCGGCGGTGAGCTCGTCCTCGGCCGCGGCGAGCGTCTCGGGCGCCAAGCGAGAACTCGACGCCCGACATGAGCGCGCCCGCTTCCTGAAGCGCGCCCGCGAGCGCGAGCGCGGCGCCGAAATCGGCCGAGGTGAGCGCGAAGGAGGCGACCGCATGCCAGCGCGGCTGATCCTTGGCGTTCGCCGGATAGACCGAGTAGGCGCCGGTCTCGAACTTCACGGCGGAGACCGCCTTCGCCTTCGCGAGCATCGCCTCCATGCGGCGATTGATCTCGGCCTGAATCTCGCGCGCATCGGCGCCGGCCGCCTCGATCCTGAGCGCGACGCGAATGCGGTCGGGCGCCATCGTCCGGCTCGCCTGCTGCGTCAGGTGGATCTCGGTGCCCGCGGCGTCGGCCGCGCGCGCGGGGAGTGCCACGGCGAGCGCCGCAACGCCGATATCCCGAGACAGAGCGCGCGCGCCAGCATGAGAGACCCATCGTCGCGGACGCACCGATGATAACCGCCTTCGCGGCAAGAGACACCATGGGCTAAGCTCAGCGCCGCCGATGCAAGAGGGCGAATCCCCCATTACCGTGATCGAACCGCTGCCGTGGATGACGGAAGCGGCGACGCGCGCGGTGCTGGCGGCGCTCGGGCCCGGCAACGCGCGCTTTGCCGGCGGGCCGGTGCGCGACGCCCTCCTCGGCCGCAGCATCATCGACATCGACCTCGCGACGCCGCTGCCGCCCGAGGACGTGATGCGGCGGCTTGCGGCACAGGGCATCGCGGTCGTGCCCACCGGGCTCGCGCACGGCACGGTCACGGCCGTCATCGCCGAGCGCCATTTCGAGATCACGACCTTGCGGCGCGACATCGAGACGTACGGCCGGCACGCGCGCGTCGAATTCACCGCCGATTGGGCGGCCGACGCGCGGCGGCGCGACTTCACCATGAACGCGCTCTATCTCGACGCAGAGGGCGCCGTCTTCGACCATGTCGGCGGGCTCGCCGATCTGCGCGCCGGCCGCGTGCGCTTCGTCGGCGATGCGCGCCAGCGCATCCGCGAGGACGTGCTCAGGCTCCTGCGCTTCTATCGCTTCAGCGCGCATTACGCCGCGGGACCCGTTCGATGAAGACGGCCGCGCCGCGGCGCGCGAGCTGAAGGACCTGCTGCCGCGGCTTTCGGCCGAGCGCGTCGCGTCCGAGCTTTTGAAGCTGCTCGCGGCCGCCGATCCGGCCGCGGCGCTCGCGCTCATGGTCGCGGACGGCGTGCTCGAGAAAATTCTGCCCGAGGCGCGCGGTCTCGATCTGCTCGCGGCGCTGGTGCCGCTCGAGCCCGCGCCCGATCCGGTGCGGCGCCTGGCCGCGCTCGTGGCCGACGATGCGGCGAGCGCCGAGGCGGCAGCGCGCCGCCTCAAGCTCAAGACGGCGGAGCGCGCGCGGCTCGTCGCGATCGCGGCGCCGCCCTTCCCCGTCATTCTCTCCGCCGACGACGTAACGCAGCGCCGCGCGCTCTACCGGCTCGGCGCCGCACGCTATGCCGATCTCGTCCTCATGCGCGCCGCCGCCGAAGGCAAGGGACCGCGCGCAGAACCTCTGCTCGACCTCGCGCGCGCGTGGAAGAAGCCGCGCTTGCCCGTGAAGGGCGCCGATCTCGTCGCGCGCGGCATGACGCCGGGGCCGGAGGTCGGACAGTTGCTCGGCGCGATCGAGGCGTGGTGGGAGGCGGGCGATTTCCGCGCCGACCGCACGGCGGCGCTCGCCGAGCTCGAGCGGCGGCTTGGAGCACGGCATGACTGAGCGCGCCGAACGCACCGCCGGCGAAGTGCTGGCGGCGTTCTTCGCGCTCGGCTTGCGCGCGTTCGGCGGGCCGGTCGCGCATTTGGGCTATTTCCGCGCCGAGTTCGTGGAGCGCCGCCGTTGGGTCGACGAGGCGACGTTCGCCGATCTCATCGCCTTGACGCAGCTTCTGCCCGGGCCGGGCAGCAGCGAGCTCGGCATGGCGCTCGGCCATCTCCGCGCCGGGTTCTGGGGCGCGGTCGCGGCCTGGGTCGGGTTCACGGCGCCGTCCGCCGTGCTGATGGTGCTGTTCGGCTATGGCGTGGCGCATTTCGGCAATCTCGCCGGCGAGCCCTGGCTCAAGGGGCTGATGATCGTCGCGGTGGCGGTGGTGGCGCAGGCGCTGTGGGGCATGGCGCGGAGCTTGGCACCCGACCGCGCGCGCATGACGCTCGCCGTGGCGTCGGCCGCCATCGCGCTCACCTTTCCCGGCACGACGGGCCAGCTTGGCGCGATCCTGCTCGGCGCCATCGCCGGATTCTTCCTGAAGCGCGAGGAACGGCCGGCGGCGCAGGCATCGCCCGCGCGCGGCCTGCATGCGGGCGCGTGGGCCGCGCTCGCGCTCTTCGCCGTGCTGCTCGTCGGATTGCCGCTCGCGGGCGATGCGACCGGCGCCTTGCCGCTCAAGGTGGCGGCGAGTTTCTACCGCTCCGGCTCATTGGTGTTCGGCGGCGGACACGTGCTGCTGCCGCTCCTGCAAGCATCGGTCGTGCCGCCGGGATGGGTCGGCAACGACACGTTCCTCGCCGGATATGGCGCGGCGCAGGCGGTGCCCGGGCCGCTCTTCACCTTCGCCGCGTTCCTCGGCACGGTGATCGGCGGCGCGAGCTATGCGGCGATCGCCCTCGTCGCCGTGTTCCTGCCGGGCTTCCTGCTCGTCGTCGGCACGCTGCCGCTGATGCGTGCGTTCCGCGGCAACGCGCTTTATGGCGCGGCCTTGCGCGGCGTCAACGCGGCCGTGGTCGGGCTCGTGCTGGCCGCGCTCTACACGCCGGTGTGGACGAGCGCCATCACGGGCCCGCGCGACTTCGTCATCGCGCTCGCGGCATTCCTGCTGCTGCTGTTCTGGCGCACCCCGCCCTGGCTCGTCGTGCTGCTGGGCGCGCCGCATCGGAGGCGCTCAGTCGAGTTTCATGACGAGCTTCGCGAGGTCGAGCTTGAGCGAGGGGTCGAGCTCGCGCTGCGCCGCGTAGAAATTCTCCAGCTTCTTCATCGAGACCGTGTCCGAGCGCTCGAAATAGTTGATCTTGCGCAGGAAGTCGTACGACTTGGCGATGTCGTCGGGCGACATCTTGGTGACCTTGCCGAGGATGTCGATCGCCTCGGCGCGGTTCTTCTCGTCGTCGAACCATTTGATCGCGCCGGAATAGGCCACGATGAATTTCTTCGCGGTCGCCTTGTTGGCCGTGGCCCAGGCGCGGTTGGCGAGCTCGGCGGTGAAGGGCACGTCCGGCGCGTATTGCGGCACGTAACCGAGATTGACGAAGCCGTGCGCTTCGGCCGTGAAGAGCTGCGGCGCGGTGATCATGGACGCTTGCGCCGCGCCCGATTCGAGCGCGGCAAAGCGCGCCGCCGTGGCGCCGGCATAGATGAAATCGACGTCCGCGCGCGTCATGCCGTTGCCCTTGAGCATCTTGTTGAAATACATCATGGTCGTGCCCTTGGCCTCGTCGACCGACACGATCCGGCCCTTGAGATCCTTGAAGCCCTTCAGGTCCTTGCTGCCCTCGAGCGCATAGGGGCCGACCTGGCCGTCGATGCGCACGATGGCGATGCCGGCGCCCGAGGCGAAGGCATACATCGGATCGGCGATGCCGGCGGCCAAGGCCATCTTGGTCGAGCCCGCGGCGAGCGCTTGCAGCACCTGCGCGTTCGACTGCGAATACTCCAGATCGATCTTGAGCCCCTGCGCGGCGTAGAGGCCTTTCGCCTCGGCGATGTAGTGCGCCCACACCACCGCGTTGGCGCCGCCGACGCCGCCCATCTCGATCGTTTCCTCGGCGCGCGCCGCGCTGCCCGCGACAAGTCCCGCCGCCACCATCGTCAGCGCCAATAATTTCCGCATGCTCCCCTCCCTGCCGCGCTCGCCTTTTGCGCGCGTTCTCGCGCCCAGTCTAGCCCTGCCGCGCTTCGCGCGGGAACGACCGTTTTCGGCGCCCATACCCATCCTTGCCCATCGCGGCGCCGGCGCAAACGCCCTCTTCCCAGCGGAAGTCATTGATATGTCTGCGACTTCTAATCATTTCGGCGCATTTTCCAGCGTCTCCGTCCCGGCGCCGGATCGCCCTTCCGGCTGTTCCAATCACTCTTGGCGCGAAATCGCGCGCGACTTCCGCTTCGGTCAAAACAGGCTCGTACGCTTATAGCATAAATGCGTACCAATGTCAATCCGCGCGGGCGCGCCATCGCCCTCATGCGTCAATCGGACGCGATGACCTCGCTCCAGCCCTGGCGGAGATAGCTCAGCGCCAGGAGAAGGGGCGCAAAGACAACCGATCCGGCCCACGCGACCGTGGCGATGTGCGACAGAACCGCGCTGCTGACCAAGGCGGTGTCGGGATTGTAGACCAGCAGCGGAACGTCAACCATGCACAGCACGACCGCTTCGATGCGCGCGCGCTTGCGCCAGTAGTAAATCGGCCCGGCCACGAGGGCGAGCATGACCGAATGGACGCCGACCAATTCGGTGCGCCCCGAAAAGGGCGGCTGGAAAACGCGCCGCCGAAAAATTCCTGCGCTCGCCATGATGCCTCGCCTGGCCGGAGCGCCATCATGTCGCCGCAGGCCTTTACGCCGTCTTATCCGCCCGGGCCGCGGCGGCGGATGTTCTCGTAGGGCCGGCCGTCGCGGTGCGTGTAGGGCGCGGGCGTGCGGCCCGGCGGCGCCACCATGTCGATATCGGGATAGAACGCGCCGTCGCCCTTGACGCGGCTGCCGATCTCGAGCACGCGCGCTTCGGCGCCGGAACGGTTCTGCAGGCAGTGGCCGTTATCGTCGCCCGCCTTGAAGCCCGCGCCATCGCCCGCGCGCAGGATTTCCTCGCCCGCGTCCGTCACCAGCACGACCTCGCCGGCGAGCACGTAGACGAACTCGTCCTCGTGCGTGTGCCAGTGGCGCTGGCTCGACCAGGCGCCCGGCGGCAGCGTCAGGAGATTGACGCCGAACTGCGCGAGGTCCGCCGCGTCGGCGAGCCCGCGGCGCTCGCGCGCGCGGCACGGCTCGTCGTAAGGCGGCGGATAAAGCGTGCCGATCACGGGCGTAAGCGATGCGGCGTCGATCCGTTTCTGCGTCATGCGGGCCATCCTTCCCTTTGCCGGCACGATACCTAGAATGCGCGTGATGGCGGCACAGGAAAAATTCCGGGTCATCGTCGCGGGCGCGGGCATCGCCGGCCTCTTCATGGCCGAGATGCTGAAGCGCGCCGGCATCGACTTCACCGTCTACGAGAAAGCGGGCGAAGTCGGCGGCACGTGGCGCGACAACACTTATCCCGGCCTGTTCGTCGACGTGCTGTCGCGCCAGTACGAGTTTCCGTTCCAGCCGAACTACGACTGGTCGCGGAAATACGCGCCGGCCGGCGAGATCCAGGCCTATATCAAGAAGGTCGCCGCCGAGCGCGACTTGCGCAAATACATCCGCTTCAACGAGGAGATCGTCAGCGCGCGCTTCCTGGACGGGCGCTGGCATCTCGCCACGGCCAAGGGCGCGGCGCTCGTCGCCGACGTGTTCGTCGCCGCCACCGGGTTCCTGAACCATCCGGTCTATCCCGCGATCGAAGGGCGCGAAACGTTCGCCGGGCCCTCCTTCCATTCGGCGCGCTGGGACCACTCCGTGCCGCATCGCGGCAAGAGCTGGGGCGTCATCGGCTCGGGCTGCAGCGGCGTGCAGATCACCGAGGCGCTCGCCTGGGAAGACGTCGAGGTCACGCAGTTCATCCGCCGCGCGCAGTGGATCCACATCCGCGAGAATCCGCAGACGAGCCTGTGGCACCGGCTGTGGCTGCGCCTGCCCGGCGCCTATCGCAAGGAGCAGCGCAAGCTCTGGCAGTTCATCAACGTCATGGACCAGTGGCGCTTGAAGCCGGGCGCGCAGCGCGACGGCATGGAGCGCGAGTTCGCATCATATCTCGACGTCATCGCCGACCCGGAGCTGAAGGCGAAGCTCACGCCCGCCTACAAGCTCGGCTGCACGCGCATCCCGAAATCCGACCAGAATTATTACGCGGCGGTGCAGCTTCCGAACGTCACGGTCGAGAACCGGCCGATCCGGCGCATCGTGCCGCAGGGCGTCGAGTTCGCCGACGGAACCGTGAAGAAGCTCGACGTACTCGTCTATGCCACGGGCTTCGACACGCACGCCTATATGCGGCCGATGGAGGTCGTGGGGCTCGGCGGCGCCACCATCGCGCGAGGCGTGGAAGGAGCGGATATATTCCTGGGGCGGGATCGCGCTGCCGGCATTCCCGAACCTCTACATGCTTTACGGCCCGTTCAGCCCGGTCAACAACGTGCCGGTGCCGCTGGGGCTCGAGCAGGAGATCGGCGCCATCCTGCGCCTCATCGAATTGTCGCGCGACGAGCGCGTCGCGGTGGCGCCGACCGAGGATGCGACGCAGAAATTCGTGGCGCGGCTCGACGCGGCCTTCCCCGGCACCGTCTGGGTCGGCTGCAAGAACTGGTACTCCGACCAGCACGGCACGCCGATCCTGTGGCCGCTGCCGCAGGAGGACCACCGCGCCTTCTTCGATCATGTCGCGCGCGCGGATCTGCAGCTCATCCCGGTCGGAGCGGCGTAGGGTTCAGTGGCTCTTACGACCGTCGTTCCTGCGAAAGCAGGAACCCAGGGTGAGTGACGTGCGCCGGCCCTGGGTCCCCGCTTGCGCGGGGACGACGAAGAGATGTTTCGACCGGATGGATCAGCCTCTAAGGCCACGTCACCTCGGGCGGGAGCGACATCAGGATCGCCTCGACATTGCCGCCGGTCTTGAGGCCGAAGAGCGTGCCGCGGTCATAGAGCAGGTTGAACTCGACATAGCGGCCGCGCTTCTGGAGCTGCGCGCGGCGCTCGTCCGCGCTCCAGCTCTCGAACATGCGGCGGCGCACGAGCGCGGGATAGATGCCGAGGAACGCCGCGCCCACATCTTTCGTGAAGGCGAAGTCGCGCGCGAAGTCGCCGGTGTCGAGATAATCGTAGAAGATGCCGCCCGCGCCGCGCGGCTCGTTCCTGTGCTTCAGGAAGAAATACTCGTCGCACCATGTCTTGAAGCGCGGATAGTAGGCGCCGTCGTGGCGCGCGCAGCAGGCTTCGAGCGCCCTGTGGAAATCGGCCACGTCGTCGGGCTGCGCGACGAACGGCGTGAGGTCCGAGCCGCCGCCGAACCAGGTCTTGGTCGTGCGGATGTGGCGCGTGTTGAGGTGGACGGCCGGCACGCGCGGCGAGCGCAAATGCGCGACCAGCGAAATCCCGCTCGCCCAGAAGCGCGGGTCGTGCTCGGCGCCCGGGATCTGGGCGCGGAACTCGGGCGCGAACTCGCCCCACACGGTCGAGACGTTGACGCCGACCTTCTCGAAGACGCGCCCGCGCAGCATCGCCATGACGCCGCCGCCGCCGCCCTCGCGCTGCCACGGCTCGCGCTCGAACCGGCCGGCGGCGCCCTCGCCCGGACGCGCCGCCGCGTAGTCGTCCTCGAGCGCCTCGAACGCGGCGCAGATGCGGTCGCGCAGCTCCTCGAACCAGGCGGCGGCCCGCTCCTTCTCGGCGGCGGCGACGGCGAGATTGCCCTTCATGAACCCTCCCTCTCCGCCAACAGCCCGGTCTGGCGCAGCGCCTCGGCCAGCACGATCGCGGCCGCCACCGCCACGTTGAGCGAGCGCGCACCCGCCACCATCGGGACGCGCAGGCGCGCATCGGCCCGCGCGTGCACGTCCGGCGGCGCGCCCGCGCTCTCGCGCCCCAGGAGCAGCGTGTCGTCGGCCCGGAACGCGAAGCGATGATATGCCACGCTGCCCGCCGTCGTCAGCAGCAGGAGCCGGCCGTCCTCGCGCGCCGCCAAGAAGCGCTGCCACGAATCGTGGCGGACGAGCGCCGCGCGCGCGGCATAGTCGAGCCCCGCGCGCTTCATGCGCCGGTCGTCGAGGACGAAGCCCGTGGGCCCGATCAGATCGACGCTGACGCCGAAACAGGCGGCGAGCCGCAGGATCGCGCCGGTGTTCTGCGGGATGTCGGGCTCATAAAGGGCAAGGCGCATCGGGCCTCTCTTTTCAGCGCGCCGCCAATCTTCTATAGGGCGCGGCAGGATGTCGCATAAGTCCGCCGCGACCCCTTGGGTTAGGGTCGCGCCGGTCCGCCCCTGGGCGCGGGCGAGGCGGGGATACGAAGCGGGGAGTTCGAGCTACATGTCGGACACGGTAGCGCCGGGGCCGCACGGCGCGCACGAGCAGGACGGCGAGACCCGCCGCGACTTCTTCACCCTTGCCGCCACCGCCGTCGCCGCCGTCGGCGCCGCCTGCGCCGTCGTGGCCGCTCGTCATCAGCATGGAGCCGTCCGAGGACGTGCTCGCGGCCGGCGCGCCGATCGATGTCGATATCTCCAAGATCGAGCCGGGCCAGCAGATCGTGGTGCTGTGGCGCTCGCACCCGGTGTTCATCGCGCACCGCACCGCCGACGAGCTGAAGACGCTGCAGGACCCGAAGGAGACGGCGAACCTGCGCGATCCCGATTTCGCAGGTGCTGCAGCAGCCCGACTACGCCAAGAACTGGCACCGCTCGGTCAAGCCCGAATATCTCGTCGTCGTCGGCATCTGCACGCATCTCGGCTGCATCCCGGAATTCCAGCCGCAGCCGGGCAGCGAGGGGCCGGAGCTGGCAGGGCGGATATTTCTGTCCCTGCCACGGCTCGCGCTACGACCTCGCGGCGCGCGTCTTCGAGGGCGTGCCGGCGCCCTACAATCTGCCGGTGCCGCCGCACCATTTCCTGAGCGACACCGTGATCCGCGTCGGCGAGAACCCGCCCGACTCGACCTTCGATCTGAACGACGTCGAGCAGGTCTAGGGAGCGCGCCATGGCGGAAGCGAAATCCCAGAACAGGCTGGTCGAGTGGATCGACTACCGGCTGCCCGTCTTCGCCTACATGAAGCACGAGCTGTACGAGTATCCGACGCCGCGCAACCTCTCCTACTGGTGGAATTTCGGCTCGCTCGCCGGCATCACGCTCGTCATCATGATCGTCACCGGCATCATCCTGGCGATGCAGTACACGCCCAACACGGCGCTCGCCTTCGATTCGGTCGAGCGCATCATGCGCGACGTGCGCTGGGGCTGGCTCATCCGCTACATCCACATGAACGGCGCCTCGTTCTTCTTCATCGTGACCTACATCCACGTGTTCCGCGGGCTTTATTTCGGCTCCTACAAATACCCGCGCGAGCTTTTGTGGATGCTGGGCGTCGTGATCCTGCTCTTGATGATGGCGACGGCGTTCATGGGCTATGTGCTGCCGTGGGGCCAGATGAGCTATTGGGGCGCCACCGTCATCACCAACCTGTTCTCGGCATTTCCCGGCGTCGGCAGCACCATCGTGACGTGGCTGTGGGGCGGCTTCGCGGTCGGCAACCCGACCTTGAACCGGTTCTTCTCGCTGCACTACCTGTTGCCGTTCATCATCGTCGGCGTGGTGATGCTGCATCTTCTCGCGCTGCACCAGCACGGCTCGAACAATCCCTTCGGCATCGACCGCAAGGGGCCGCAGGACTCGATCCCGTTCCATCCCTACTACACGATCAAGGACTCGTTCGGGCTTTCGGTATATCTCCTGATCTTCGCCGCGATCGTGTTCTACTGGCCCAATCTCCTGGGCGACCCGCAGAACTACATCCCGGCCAACCCGCTGCAGACGCCGCCCGAGATCGTGCCGGAATGGTACTTCCTGCCGTACTACGCGATCCTGCGCTCGATCCCGTCGAAGCTCATCGGCGTGTGCGCCATGTTCGGCTCGATCCTGACGCTGTTCCTGCTGCCGTGGCTCGACACCTCGCGCGTGCGCAGCTCGTTCTTCCGCCCGGTCTACAAGTGGGTGTTCTGGCTGCTGGTGATCGACGCGATCGTCCTCGGCGTCGTCGGCGCGCACCGGCCGGAGGGCATGTGGATCGTCATCGGCCGCATCTGCACCTTCTATTATTTCCTGCACTTCTACGTACTCGTTCCGCTGATCGGGAAGTTCGAGCGGCCGCTGCCGCAGCCGACCAGCATCGCCGAGGCGGTGATGAAGAAGAAGTCGGGCGCGCTCCACCCCGCGCCCGCCGGCGCCGCGGAGAAGCACTGATGAAGAGCCTTCGCCGCGGCCTTGGCGTTCGCGCTCGCAACCTCGCTCCCGGCGCTCGCGCAGGACGAGATGCCGCCCCTGCCGCATCCCGGCTGGTCGTTCGACGGCGTCTTCGGCACGTTCGACCGCGCCGCCTTGCAGAAAGGCTTCCAGATCTACAGCGAGGTCTGCTCCGCCTGCCATTCGATGAACCTGCTGCATTACCGCGACCTTGCCGCGCTCGGCTACAACGACGGCGAGATCAAGGCCATCGCCGCGCAAAAACAGGTGAACGACCTCGACGACCAGGGCAACGTGGTGCAGCGCCCGGCGCTGCCCGCCGACGCGTTCGTGGCGCCCTATGCCAACGAGAAGGCCGCGCGCGCCGCGCACAACGGCGCGCTGCCGCCCGATCTCTCGCTCATCATCAAGGCGCGCGAGGGCGGACCCGACTATTGCTATGGCATCCTGACCGGCTTCCAGAACGCGCCGGCCAATTTCCACATGCAGGACGGGATGAACTACAACGTCGATTTCCCCGGCCACCAGATCGCCATGCCGCAGCCGATCGCCGACGATTCGGTGACCTTCGCCGACAAAACGCCCGCCACCTTGCCGGAGGAGGCGCACGACGTCTGCACCTTCCTCACCTGGGCGGCCGAGCCCACGATGGAAGAGCGCAAGGCGACCGGCGCCAAGGTCATGCTGTTCCTGCTCGTCATGACCGGCCTGCTCTACGGCGCCAAGCGCAAGATCTGGGCCGACCTGCACCACCAGGACGCGTAAACTCGTTCGTCATTCCCGCGAAAGCGGGAACCCAGGGCGAGCGACGTGCGGTTGCCCTGGGCCCCCGCCTACGCGGGGGCGACGGAACTATCACACGAACGCCGGCATCACGTCCGTGGCGAAGCGGCGCAGCTGCTCGACCGAGGTGCCGCCGGTGTTGACGAGCACGTACTCGGCGCCGGCGCGGGCGAGCGCTTCGAGCCCCCGCACGATGTCGTCGGGCGTGCCGTAGAGCGCGGCGTCCTCGCTCGCCCCCTCATAGCCCAGGATGTGCGAGGTGACGCTATGCGCCGGGTCCTGCGACAGCGCGATCATGCGCGCGTGCTGCGCCTTGGCGTGCGCGAGCGCCTTCTCCTTTTCCGCCGCGTCGTAGGCGACGAAGACGTTGCGCGCGACCGCCACCGCGCCGTTCGCTGCGCCGCGGTAGAGCGCGATGCGCTCGCCGACCGCCGCAACGGGCGCGAACTGGTCGAGCAGCAGATTGGCGCCGAACGCCGCCGTGCGGCGGATCGAGCGCGCGCTGCCGGCCGCGATCCAGATCGGCGGATGCGGCTTCTGCAACGGCGGCGGCTCGACCAGCACATGATCGAAGCGCCAGAACCGCCCCTTGTGCGAAAAGCGCTCGTCCGCGGTCCACGCCTTGCGGATGAGGCCCAAGGCCTCCTCGAAGCGCGCGTCGGCCTCGGCGATATCCATGGCGAAGCCCTGGAACTCGGTGAAGCGGTAGCCGCGCCCGACGCCGAGATCGAGCCGCCCGCCCGACATGAGATCGAGCGTCGCCGCCTCCTCGGCGAGCACCACCGGATTGTGCCACGGCAGCACCATGACGGCGGTGCCGATGCGCAGCTTCGTCGTGCGCGCGGCGACCCACGCGAGCAGCGCCAGCGGCGCCGAGACCTGGCCGATGCCGGTGAAATGATGCTCGACGAGGAAGCTTGCGTGAAAGCCCAATTGCTCGGCGGCAATGTTGTAGTCGACGTAATCGCGGAAGCCGGCGGCCGGATCCTGTGCGCCGCGCCGCGCCTGGGCGCTGCCGAACAGGCCAAACTTCACTAGGGCCGCGCCATCTTCGCGCCGGTCCAGGCCGCGGGACGGACGCGCTCGTATTGCGGCGGATATGCCGCCTCGCCGCCCAGCTCTTGCGCCGCGTGCCAGCCCCAGCGCGGATCGTCGAGCACCGCGCGCGCGAGCGCCATGAAATCGGCCTTGTCCTCGGCGAGCGCGTCTTCGGCCTGGCGCGGCGTGACGATGAGCCCGACGCCGCGCGTCGTCACCTGCGCCTCGTGCTTCACGCGCGCGGCGGCCGGGAGCTGGTAGCCCGGGGCGACCGGCACCTTGGCCTTGCCGCTGACGCCGCCGCTCGAAACGCAGATGAAGTCGCAGCCGCGCGCCTTCAACTCGCGCGACAGCACCACCGCGTCGTCGACGGTGAAGCCGCCGTCGGTCCAGTCCGTGGCGTTGATGCGCGCGCCCATCGGCTTGTCGGCCGGCCACACCGCGCGCACCGCCTCGGCCACGCGCAGCGGCAGCCGCATGCGGTTGGCGAGGCTGCCGCCATATTCGTCCTCGCGCTTGTTGGCGATCGGCGACAGGAACTCGGCCATGAGATAGCCGTGCGCGCAATGCAGCTCGACCTCGTCGAGGCCGATGCGGCGCGCCCGCTCGGCCGCGCGCGCGAAGGCTTCGACGATGCGGTCGATCTCGCCGCGCGAGAGCGCCTTGGGCGTGTGCCAGCCGTCGTCGAACGGCAGCGCCGAGGGGCCCATGGTCTGCCACGCGCCCTGCTCGGGCCGGAGCGGCTTGCCGCCCTGCCAGGGCGATGCGACCGACGCCTTCCGCCCGGCATGGGCGAGCTGGATGCCGAGCGGCACCTTGGAATAGCGCCGCACCGCATCGACGACGCGCTTCAGCGCGCGCTCGTTCTCGTCGGAATAGAGCCCGAGGCAGCCGGGCGTGATGCGCCCGTCGCGCTCGACGCCGGTCGCCTCGAACACGACGAGTGCCGCGCCCGAATGCGACAGCATGCCGATATGCTGCATGTGCCAGTCGGTGGCGCTGCCGTCGTCGGCCGTGTACTGGCACATCGGCGCCACGACGATGCGGTTCTCGAGCGTGAGGCCGCGCAGCGGCAACGGGCTAAAGAGCTTGCTCATGCCGGGAAGCTAGCGGGCTGATCGCCGCTTTGACTACCATGGCGCCAAGAACCGGAGGAAACGCGAATGGCGCAAGCGCAAGCGGTGGAAAGCCGCACGTTGTTCGCGGAATCGCTGGTGGATCGTCGCCGCGTCGCTCATCGGCAACGTGGTCGGCCCCGGCCCCGCGGTGATCTTCACGGTCAACGTGTTCATGGTCCCGGTCACGACCGAGCTCGGCTGGTCGCGCGGGCTCTTTTCGTCGGGGCTCCTTGCGAGCGCCGTCGCGTCGCCGATCATGACGCCGCTGTTCGGCTGGCTCATGGACCGGTTCGGCATCCACCGCGTCGCGCTGCCGACGACGTTCCTCTACGGGCTCGGCCTCTCGAGCTTCGCGCTCTTGAGCCCCGACCGTGTCTGGCCGCTCTATTTCATGTTCGCGGCCGCCTCGGGCTTCGGCGCCTGCATGGGGCCGATCGTCTATTCGAAGGCGATCACGGCGTGGTTCGACAAGGAGCGCGGGCTCGCGCTCGGCATCGCCACCTGCGGCGTCGGGCTCGGCACGCTGGTCCTGCCGGTGCTCGCGCAAACCGTCATCTCGTCCTACGGCTGGCGCCCCGCCTATGTCGTGATCGGCGCGTTCACCTGGCTCCTCTCCTTTTCCGATGATCGCGCTCTTCGTGCGCGAGCCGCCCGGCTATTTCTCGCGCATGCGCGAGATGCGCCGCCAGCCGGGCGCGGAGACGCGCACCTTCGGCCTCTCGACCCGCGCCGCCATCACCGGCACGCGGCAATTCTGGCTGCTCGCCGTCATCTTCCTCGCCGAAGGGACGTGCAACAACGGCATCCTGTCGGGCCATTTCGTGCCGCTCTTGACCGACCGCGGCTATAAGCCGCAAGAGGCGGCGGCGCTCTTGGGCCTGTCCGGGATTGCCGCCATGGGCTCGCGCATCGTCGTCGGACTCTGCCTCGATTGGGTGAACGGCCCGATCTTCTCCGCCATCAGCATGTTCCTGCCCGTGCTCGGCATCGCCCTGCTCCTGAGCCATGCCGGCGCGCCGGCGCCGTTCTTCGCCGCGATCTGCTTCGGCCTCGCCATCGGCGCCGAGATCGACATGCTCGGATTCTTCGTCAGCCGCTATTTCGGCCGGCAGTCGTTCGGCACGCTCTATGGCCTGATCTTCGCGCTGTTCGCGTGCGGCGTCGGCCTCGGCCCCGCCATCCTCGGCGCGGGCTTCGACCGCTTCCACAGCTACGACCCGGTGCTGTGGGTGTATTTCGGCGTGCTGATCGTCGCCGCGCTGCTGTTCCTGCCGCTCGGCAGGTACGCCTATCCGAAGGGCGCGATCTAGTTGCTCACTTGGCGCCGAGATGCGCGGCGAAGAACTGCGTCACCTCGTTGATCGCGTCGGCCCATGCGGCGGGATCGCCGCCGGTCGTGGCGCCGTGTCCGTCCGGCTTGTTTTCGTTGCTGCGATTTGACACGTAGCGCGGCGGATTGGCGCTGTCGAACGAGTGGCGCGCGCCGGCATAGATCTTGATCGCAACCGGAAAGCCGGCGGCCGCCGAGCGCTCGGCGAGAACGCGGCAATACTCGGCCGGCGTCCAATCGTCGGCGCCGCCGATCAGGATGAGGAGCGGCGCCGTCGGCTCGTAGGTTCCCTTGTAATCCGTGACCGGGCCGGGGTCGCCGCCCGCGCGCACCACGGACCACGCGCCGTAGCGGTCGCCGCAGCCGGGATAGAGCGCGATGCCCGCGGCGAAGTCGCCGGGGCGGCGCGCTTCGATCTCGGGGCTCAACTTCGTCAGCGTCGCGAGCGTCGTCGAGCCGCCATGCGATCCGCCCATCACGCCGATGCGGTCGCCGCGACGAACGGCAGCGTGCGCAGATAGGCGAGCGCCGCATAGGCATCGATCGCGCGCGCATAGGGCGAGGCGGCGGCGCGTTGCGGCGACGGCGGCATGGTGCAGACGCCGTCGGGCAGACCGCGCGGCAGAAAACTGTCGGGAATGAGGACGACATAGCCGTGCGCCGCCAGCAGCGCTGCCCCAGCGCAGGGGCGCGCCGCTCGAGCGCGGCCCGAGCCCGCTGCAATCGTGCAGCACGACGATTGCGGGAAAGGGTCCCGTGCCCTCGGGCCGGAGCAAGGTCGCCGGCAGGTCTTGCGGCGCTTTGCCCGTCCGCGACGGCACGATCGCGCCCGTGCCGGAGTACGCGACATCGGCACGGGCCAGCGCCGGCGTCAGCGCCAGCGCACAGAGCAACAAGAAAAGTGCGGGTCTCATCGCGTGCCCCCGGAGAGGCCCGAGATCTCAGCGCCGCCGCGCCGGAACGCCACTTGCCTCGCGCGATCCCGGCGGCGACACTGACGCCATGGCGGAAGCGGTCATCGGCATCGTCGGCGGCAGCGGGCTCTACGAGATCGAGGGGCTCGAGGACGTCCGCTGGCGCAAGGTCGAAACGCCGTTCGGCGCGCCGTCGGACGAGCTCTGCTTCGCGCGCCTCGGCGGCACGCGCATCGTGTTCCTGCCGCGCCACGGCCGCGGCCACCGCATCCCGCCGAGCGAGATCAATTTCCGCGCCAACATCGATGCGCTGAAGCGCGCCGGCGTGACCGACCTCATCTCGGTCTCGGCCGTGGGATCCTCGAAGCCCGACCTGCCGCCGGGCACGTTCGTGCTCGTCGACCAGTTCATCGACCGCACCTTCGCGCGCCAGAAATCGTTCTTCGGCACGGGCTGCGTCGCGCACGTGTCGATGGGGCATCCGGTGTGCGCGCGCCTCGGCGACCGGCTCGCCGCGGCCGGGCGCGAGCTCGGCCTCGAGCTCGTGCGCGGCGGCACCTACATCGTCATGGAGGGGCCGCAATTCTCCTCGCTCGCCGAAAGCGAGCTCTACCGCAGCTGGGGCTGCAGCGTCATCGGCATGACCAACATGCCCGAGGCGAAGCTCGCGCGCGAGGCCGAGCTCTGCTACGCGACGGTGGCGATGGTGACGGATTTCGACTGCTGGCATCCCGACCACGACCACGTCACGGTCGAGCACATCATCGCCGTGCTGCTGGCGAACGCCGAGAAGGCGAAGGGGCTGCTGAAGGCGGCGGTGCCGCTCGCGGCGGCCGATCACGATTGCCCCCAGGGCTGCCGCCGCGCGCTCGACCACGCCCTCATCACCGCGCCCGCCGCGCGCGATCCGGCGGCGATGGCGCGGCTCGACGCGGTCGCCGGCCGCGTCCTCAAAGGCGCATGACATGAAGGTCGCGGGCCGCGCGATGCGCACGATCTGGCGCGAGGGCGCTTCCGTCTTCATCATCGACCAGACGCAACTGCCGCATCGCTTCGCGACGAAAGAGCTTGCCCGCGCCGCCGACGTGGCGCACGCGATCCGCGCCATGGAAGTGCGCGGCGCGCCGCTCATCGGCGCGGCCGCCGCCTATGGCATGGCGCTCGCCGTGGCCGAGGATTCGCGCGACGCCGCCATCGAGGCCGCCGCCGCTCTGCTCCTGGCGACGCGGCCGACGGCGGTCAATCTGCGCTGGGCGTTGGACGACATGCGGGCCGCACTCCTGCCGCTGCCGCAAGAGGCGCGCGCCGCGCGCGCCTGGGCGCGCGCCGACGAGATCGCCGAGGAGGACGTGGCCTCGAGCCGCGCCATTGCCGCGCACGGCCTGCCGCTGATCGAGGCGGCGCTGGCGAAGAAGGGGCGCGGGCCGGTCGAGATCCTGACCCATTGCAATGCCGGCTGGCTCGCCGCGGTCGATTGGGGCACGGCGCTCGCGCCCATCTATCTCGCGCACGAGCGCGGCATCCCGCTCCATGTCTGGGTCGACGAGACGCGGCCCCGGAACCAGGGCGCGAGCCTCACCGCGTGGGAATTGGGCGAGCACGGCGTGCCGCACACGGTGATCGTCGACAATGCCGGCGGGCATCTGATGCAGCGCGGCCGCGTCGATCTCGCCATCGTCGGCTCCGACCGCACCACCGCGTCGGGCGACGTCGCCAACAAGATCGGGACATATCTGAAGGCGCTCGCCGCCTTCGACAACGGCGTGCCGTTCTACGTGGCGCTGCCGTCCTCCACGATCGACTGGACGATCGAGGACGGAAGCCTGATCCCGATCGAGGAGCGCGATGCGGGCGAGGTGAGCGAGATCGCCGGTGCCACGGCCGGCGGCGGCATCGCGCGCGTGCGTTTGACGCCCGCGGGAAGCCCCGCCGCCAATTACGGCTTCGACGTGACGCCGGCGCGGCTCGTCACCGCGCTCATCACCGAGCGCGGCGTGGCAAGCGCCTCGCGCGAGGGGCTCCTCGCGCTCTTTCCCGAGCGCAGGAGCCGCCTCGCCGGCGAGTGAGGCTCAGCCGATATTCTTCAGGAAGAATTCCTGCGAGCGGCAGGCCGCGACCTGGGCCGCCTCGGGCGCGAACGAAGCGCGCTCGTCGCAATGGAAGCCGTGGCCGGCCTTGTACACGAAGATCGGCATCCCGGGCTGCGCCTTCTTGATCTTGTCGACGTCGGTCATCGGGATGCTCTGATCCTGATCGCCGAAATGCAGCATGGTCGGGACGCGCGGCTTCTCCTCGCACACTGCCGCGATCTGGCCGCCGTAATAGCCCACGGCGCAGGCGAGGCCCTCGAGCCGCGTCGCCGCCAGGAACGCCACCGATCCGCCCATGCAGTAGCCGATGATGCCGACCTTGCCGGCCGACTTCACCGCGTCGATCGCGGCCTGCGCGTCGAGCAGGAGCTGCTCGGTCTGGATCTTGCCGCGCGCGGCGCGGCCCTTTTCCATGCTCGGCTGGTCGTAGCCGGTGTCGAAATTCTTCTCGGCGCGGTCGAACATCGCCGGCGCGATGGCGACGAAGCCCAGGGCGGCGTAGCGGTCGGTCACGCTCTTGATGTGGTGGTTGACGCCGAAGATCTCCTGGATGACGACGATGGCGCCGCGCGGCTTGCCTTCGGGATCGGCCCGGTAGGCGCCGAGCGAAAATCCGTCCTTGCTCTTCAAAGTGATGGTTTGACCCATGGTTGGCTCCTCCTTCGTAGTTGGCGCGGATCATAAGCGAGGCGGCGCGGGCAATAAACAGGGTTTATCGCGCCTAGACATTGAAGCGGAAATGCAGCACGTCGCCGTCCTTGACGACGTACTCGGCGCCCTCGAGCCGCATCTTGCCGGCCTCCTTCGCCCCTTGCTCGCCGCCGCAGGCGACATAATCGTCGTAAGCGATCGTCTCGGAGCGGATGAAGCCCTTCTCGAAATCGGTGTGGATGGTGCCGGCCGCGCGCGGCGCCTTCGATCCGCGCGGCACGGTCCAGGCTTTCGATTCCTTGGGCCCGGCGGTGAAGAAGGTGACGAGGTCGAGGAGCTTGTAGCCCGCGCGCACGAAGCGGTCGAGCCCCGCCTCCTCGAGCCCGAGTTCCTTGAGGAACGCCGCCGCCTCGGCCGCGTCGCCGAGCTGCGCCAGCTCGGACTCGATCTTGGCCGAGATGACGACGCAGTCCGTGCCCTGCGCCTTGGCGTAATCGATGGCCGCCTGCGTTGCCGCGTTGCCGTGCGCGGCCGCGGCCTCGTCGACGTTGGCGACATAGAGCACCGGCTTCGCCGTCAGAAGCTGCAGCGAGCGGAAGACCGAGCGCTCCTCGGCCGGCGGCACGAAGAGGCGCGCGGGCTTGCCCTCGCGCAAGAGCGCCAAGGCCGGCTCGATCAGCGCGATCTGCGCCTTCGCCTCGCGCTCGTTGCCGCGCACGCGCTTCTCGAGCGCGGGCAGGCGCCGCTCGAGGCTTTCGAGATCGGCCAGCATGAGCTCGGTCTCGACCGTCTCGGCGTCGCGCACCGGATCGACCGAGCCTTCGACATGCACCACGTTATCGTCGCTGAAGCAGCGCAGCACATGCGCCACCGCATCGACCTCGCGGATATGGGCGAGGAACTGGTTGCCCAAGCCCTCGCCGCGCGAGGCGCCGCGCGCCAAGCCGGCGATATCGACGAATTCGAGCTGGGTCGGCACGATCTTGGCCGATTTCGCCAGCCGCGCCAGCACGTCGAGCCGCGGGTCCGGCACGGCGACGCGGCCGATATTGGGCTCGATCGTCGAGAACGGATAGTTGGACGCCTGCGCCGCCTCGGCGGCGATGAGCGCGTTGAAGAGCGCCGATTTGCCGACATTGGGCAAGCCGACGATGCCGCAATTGAATCCCATGGAAGCCTTACGCCTTGTCTTCGTCCGGGGCGCCGCCCGCGGCGGCTTCGGCGGCGGCGGGCGGAGAATGAGCGCGACCCGGCTCATGAAGCCCGCGGCATCGTCGGCGACGAGAAGCGGCATCGCTTCCACGATCGCATCGACCAGCGGCCCGGCCCAGGCCCGGTCCTCGGGCGGAAAATTCTGCAGCACATAAGGCTCGACCAGCTCCTTCATGCCGGGGTGGCCGATGCCGATGCGCACGCGCCAGAAATCGGCGCCGATCGCCGCCTCGATCGAGCGCAGGCCGTTGTGCCCCGCGGTGCCGCCGCCGAGCTTCACCCGGAGCTTGCCCGGCGCCAGATCGATCTCGTCATGCACCACGGCGATCTCGTTGGGCTTCGATCTTGTAGAAGCGCGCGAGCGCGCCGACGCTGTCGCCCGAGCCGTTCATGAAGGTCTGCGGCTTCAGCAGGAACACGCGGCTCGCGCCGATCGTGCCTTCGGCGAATTCGCCCTGGAACTTCGCACGCAGCGCCGGGAAGCGATAGCGCCGCGCCAGCGCCTCGGCGGCGATGAAGCCGATATTGTGCCGCGTCAGCGCATAGCGGCTGCCGGGATTGCCGAGCCCGACGATGAGACGCATCGACCCGCGCGGGCGCGTACCCGCTCAGCGCTGCCGCGCCGCGCGCGCCGCTCCGGCCGCGCCGCCGCGGGCGGGCGGGGCTCCGGCCGCGCCGCCGCGCGCGGCAGGCGCCGCGCCAGGGGCGCCGCCGGGGCCGGCGGCAGGGGCGGCGCCGGGTGCGGCTCCGGGTGCGGCGCCGGGTGCGGCACCTGGGGCGGCGCCAGGGGCGGCGCCGGGTGCGGCGCCTGGCGCGCCGGGCGCGCCGGGCACGGCGCCTTCGGCCGTGATGCCGGCCGCGGCTGCGGCAGCCGCGGCGGCGGCGGCGACAGCGGCGGCGGCCTGCTCTTCGCGCACGGCGGTCGGCGAGGCGATCGACGCGATCGTGAAATCGCGCTCGCGAATGGTCGAGCGCGTGCCGGGCGGCAGCGTCACGGCGCTGATATGGATGCTGTCGCCGATCTCGAGCTCGTCGAGGCTCACGGTCAGGCTTTCCGGGATCGCGTCGACATTGCACACGAGCTCGACCGCGTGGCGCACGATGTTGAGGAGGCCGCCGCGGCGAATGCCCGGCGACTTCTCCTGATCGACGAAATGCACCGGCACCGCGACGGTGATGCGGCTCCCTTTGCCGACGCGCATCAAATCGACGTGGAGCGGCTTGTCGGTCACGGGATTGACCTGCACCTCGCGCGGGATGGCGCGGAAGCGCGCGCCGTCCACCTCGACATCGACGAGGCGCGCGAAGAAGCCCTCGCGCCGCGACGCCTGCATGAGCTCGCGCGGATCGACGCTGATGAGCAGCGGCGGCTTGCCGTCGCCATAGACGATGCCGGGCACGCGGCCGTCGCGGCGCGACTGGCGCGCGGCGCCCTTGCCCGCGGTCTCGCGCGCCTCGGCGCGCAACGTGACGAGATCGGCCATCGGAAAACTCCCTGCGCGGCTAGTCGAAGAGGCTCGACACCGAGCGCTCCTCGCTGATGCGGATGATCGCCTCCGCCATGAGCGGAGCGATGGTGAGGCGGCGGATGTTCTTGGCGACGCGCACCGCCTCGGTCTGGGCGATGCTGTCGGTGGTGACGAGAGCTTCCGAGCGGCGAGGCCGTGACGCGCGCCACGGCGCCGCCCGAGAGCACGCCATGCGTGACATAGGCCGAGACCGAGCGCGCGCCGCGCTCCTTCAAGGCCTCGGCGGCGTTGCACAGCGTGCCGGCGCTGTCGACGATGTCGTCGACCAGGATGCACGAGCGGCCCTCGATGTCGCCGATGACGTTCATCACCTCGGACACGCCGGCGTGCTCGCGCCGCTTGTCGATGATGGCGAGATCGGCATCGAGGCGGCGCGCGATGATGCGGGCGCGCACCACGCCGCCGACATCGGGCGAGACGATGACGAGACTGCCGCCGTCGAAGCGGTCCTTGATGTCTTTGACGAACACCGGCGCGGCATAGAGATTGTCGGTCGGGATGTCGAAGAAGCCCTGGATCTGCCCGGCATGCAGGTCGAGCGTCAGCACCCGGTCGGCGCCGGCGACGGTGACCATGTTGGCGACGAGCTTGGCCGAGATCGGCGTGCGCGAGCCCGATTTGCGGTCCTGGCGGGCATAGCCGTAATAGGGGATGACGGCGGTGATGCGGCGCGCCGAGGCGCGCTTCAGCGCATCGAGCGTGACCAGCAGCTCCATCAGATTGTCGTTCGCGGGATAGGACGTCGACTGGATCACGAACACGTCCTCGCCGCGCACGTTCTCGTGCACCTCGACGAACACTTCCATGTCGGAGAAGCGCCGCACGCTCGCGTCGGTGAGCGCCAGTTTCAGATACGCCGAAATAGCCTCGGCCAACGGCCGATTGCTGTTGCACGCGAGAATTTTCATGCGAAGGTCGCCTGGGATCGGCCGCAACGGCCGCAACGAAACCGGACTGTAACAAAGGGGTCGCGGGCTGTAAACCCGCCTCGGCGACGAGGTAGTGGTCTCAGTTTCAATTGTAACAGCGCGTCGTGATATTCCTCGATCGGCAACAGCCCCTGGGCGTTATCGCACATTCGCGGTTGTTTCGGTAAGCGCTCGTTCTGTGTTTCGTGACGAGCGCTTGGCCGGGCAATACGACGCGACAACGGAACGGACCGACTGGCGGTCATGCGCACTGGAGACGACGATGTGCCGTCGATATCGCACTTGGCGGTGAACTGACGCCGCGAATAACTGGCACCGTGCGTTTTTTCGGCGGCGGCGCTTACTTCGTCCATGACTACGATGCAGCGCTGCACGGTTCGTGTGAGTTTGCTTCTCTGGACGTACAGACGGCAGTTCGCGCGGTTTACGTGGAGCCTGTCGAGCGTGTTAAGGCCGATCGAGTAGTGGCCGGGATAAATTCTCAGAGAAGCATGCACGGTTTTCGGAGCGCACTCGTGCCAAGAGTTCGCTTTTCGCAGCACTCGAACAAGCAACAGGAACGCCGCGACGGTGCCGATTACGCATTCAATCCCCCTAACAGCGAGGACCCTGTCCACCGTAGCGACCGTTCCCCGCGCTCTCGATCTGAGCTCCACGATGTCGCCAACTGTCCGAAGCTTGTCCGCCACGCCAGCAGCCATCGCGGGGCGTCATTTTCAGCGCCTTGTGGCGCTTCACGAGATTGTACCAGACGGTGTACAGCGCGACCAGGCACCCGACGGGAGGTCAGATGGCGCGGCGAGCGGCCTGGTTGATCGCGGCGGTGCTTCTCGCGCCCCATCCCGCGCGCGCGGCCGAGGATCATGCGCTGCTGGCGCTGCCCGCCGAGGTGATGCAATTCCTCGGCATCTATGCCGCCGCCGACCAAGGTTTCTGGGCGCGCGAAGGGCTCGACGTCAAAACCCAGTTCATCGCCGGCGTGGGATCGTTCAACGCCGTCGTCGCCGGATCGGCGGAATTCTCGGCCTCGTCCGGCGTGGCGCTGACGCGCGCCGCCGCGCACGGCCAGCGCATGCTGGCGATCGCCAACATGATCGACAAGCCGGTGTGGAGCATCGTCATCGCCAAGGACATCGCCGCCGCGGCCGGGATCGGCGCCGACTGCGCCGCTGGCGGAACGCGCGCGGCTCATGGCCGGGCGGCGCATGGGGATCGACGCCATCAACTCGGTCGTGCACGCCTATCTGCGCGTCATCGCGCGCGCAGGCGGGCTCGATCCCGACGCCATCACCGTGGCGCCGCTGCAGCCGCCCGAGACGCTCGCCGCGTTCGCGCGCCACGCGCTCGACGGCTTCGTCAGCGGCCCGCCCTGGCCGCAACTGGCGGAAACGCAGGACGGCGCCGTCGCCATCGCCAGCCCGCTCGACCAACGATCCGCCGTGGATCGCGCCCAACGGCTCGGGCGTGATCGTGACGCGGCCGCAATTCTGCGCCGAGCATCGCGCGGTGTGCGTGAAGATGGGGCGCGGCCTCGCCGCCGGCGCGAAGTTCATCCATGACGAGCCGCAAGCGGCGCTCGCGCTCCTCAAGAAGCATTTCCCAACTACGCCCGACCCGGTGCTGCAGCGCGCCTTTGCCGCGGTGCAGGCGGGCACGCCGGTGCCGCCCGTCATGGCCGAGCAGGTGCTGGAAAATTCCGAGCGCCTCAACATCGAAGCGGGGTTCCTCGCGCCCGCCGACCGGCTCAAGAGCTATGCCGGGCTCACCACCGACGAATTCGTGCGCTAGGCGCTTCAGCTTCCCGCCGACGCGCTCTGCGCGCGCGTGATGAGCTCGGCGATGCCGGACGCGGCCGAGGCGGCGACGGCATAGGCGACATCGCCCCAGGCGTGATCGAGGCTGCCGGCGGGAACCGTGTTCTGCTGGCTCACCTGGCCGAGCGGGTGGCCGCCCGCGGCCAGGATCCAGCGCACGGTGACGAGCTCCTGGCCGGGATCGGCCTTTGCCACCGCGACCTCGCATGTGAGCGCGTAGCGCGACGGCGCGCCTGCGGCGCCCGAGCGTGACCCCGGCGCGGCCGAGTGCGGCGCCGATGGCGCTGGCGAGCGCGCTGCCGCCATCGCCCGGCGCGCCGATGACGCCGGCGAGTGCGACCAGCGCCGGCGCGGTGCCGGACGGGGCCGGCGCGTCGCCGGCCATGAGCTTGGCGATCTGCGGCGCCGCCTCGTCGGCGATCGATTGCGCCACCTCGTCGCTGCCCGCCGGCCACGTCGCGCGCGCCACGTCGCGCGCGGCTTGGCCGCTGCCGCGCACCGCGCCGCCCGCGTCGCGCAAGGTCCAGCGCACGGTGACGCGCGCGACCCCGGCCGCTCCGGTCTCGTCGTCTGCCGCCGTCTCGAGGCGGAAGCTGCCGCGGTTGCCGGCCGCGGTGCTGGCCGGCACGTCGGCGGCGCGCAGCGCCTGCGCCAGCGCGTCGGCCAGCGCCGCGTCGAACGGCGCGCTATCGCCCGACGCCGGCTGCACCAGCACGCCGACGCTGTCGGGCGGCTGCAGCGCGCCGGGCGGCGGCAGCGCGCGCGCGTCGTCGAACGGATGCGGCAGCGGCTGGCACGCGGCGAGGAGCAGCGGAAGGACGATCAGCGCGCAACGCATTCAGGGCACCAGGGCGATGACGGAGAGGAGATGGCCGAACTGGCGCTCGCCGCTGAGGCAGGCGCGGCGGTAGGAATAAAAGCGCGCGGCATCGGCGCAGGTGTCGGCGGGAATGCGCTCGACCGGCGCGAGGCCGAGCGCGCGCAGCTTCGCCTCGACATAGGCGCCGAGATCGAAGAGCCAGTGTCCCGCGCGCGAGGCGAGGACGCGAAGAAGTGCGCGTTGTCCGCGCGCTCGGCGAGGAACGGCGCCGGGAATTCGGGTCCGACCTCGTACGACCTGCCGCCGATGCACGGGCCGACCGCGGCGGCGATGCGGCCGCGCTCCGCGCCCTCCTTCGCCAGTGCCGCGAGCGTCGCCTCGAGCACGCCGCCGATGGCGCCGCGCCAGCCGGCATGCGCCGCGGCGACGAGACCGGCCTTGGGGTCGGCGAACAGCACGGGCGCGCAGTCGGCGGTCAGTATCCCGAGCGCCACGCCCGGCGCGCGCGTCACCAGCCCATCGACGCGCGGCCGGTCGTCATAGCGCCACGCGCGCTCGACCAGCGCCACGTCGGTGCCGTGGACCTGGTAGCCGGTGACGAGCTGCTCCGGCGCGAGGCCGAGGCAGGCGAGCGCGCGGCGGCGGTTCTCGGCGACGAGTCGCCGGGTCGTCGCCCGAGCCGAGGCTGCAATTGAGCCCGGCGAACACGCCCGTCGCTGGCGCCGCCGTCGCGCGTGAAGAAGCCGTGGCGGACGCCGGCGTTGTCGAGCACGCGGGCCGAAAGCGGCGTCATGCGAAGCCCGCCGGCGCCGGCGCGCCCTCTGCCGTCAGCGCCAGCGCCTTGAACAGCGTCCCCATCTCGGCCGGATCGACGAGGCGGCGGCAGCCGCTGCGGATCAGCATCGCCTGCTCGGGCTCTGCATGCGCGATGAGTTTCTGCGCGCGTGCCTCGATGCCGAGCGCGCCGAGGAACGCGCCCTGCGGCACCGGTCCCCACGCGCGCGCGCCGGCGCCCGATGCGGCGGCGGCGAAGGCCGCGAAATCGACATGCGCGGTGAGGTCGGCTTCGCCCGGCTCGGCCAGCACGTCGTGGCGGCGATGGCGCCGCACCGCCTGGAGCGTGTCGCCGCACGCGGCCGGGAAATAGCCGTAATCGATGACGAGCGCGGCGCCGCCCGTTGCCCCGATGCGGCGCGCGATGTCGCGCGCGAGCTCGTCGGCACCGGGTCGGAGCTCGCGGATGGCGCCCTCGGGCGCGTCCAGCACAAGCCCGGCCGGCACCTCGTCGAGCACGAAGCGGAGGCAGCCGTCGGGCGCCAATCCGACGCGGCGCTCGTGCCACGCGCCGGCGCGCCGCACGAACTGAAGCAGCGGCAGCGCGTCGAGAAACTCGTTGGCGACGAGCAGCAGCGGCCCGTGCGGCACGCCCGCGATGTCGTCGTGCCACATCGGCGATAGGGCTTCGAGCGCGCGCGCCTGCGCCGTGCGCAAGGCCGGGACTGCGCTCGACCAGATGGAGGCGCGCCGCGGCGCAAAATCCGGGCACGAGCCGCGCCGCGCGCAGCGCATCCTGCAGCATCGTGCCGCGGCCCGGCCCGAGCTCGACCAGCGCGAACGGGTCGGGCGCGCCGATCCTCTGCCAATAGTCGGCGCACCACAGCCCGATCAATTCGCCGAACGCCTGGCTGATCTCGGGCGCGGTGACGAAATCGCCGCGCGCGCCGAGCGGATCGCGCGCCGCGTAATAGCCGAAGCGCGGATGGTGGAGCGCCTCCGCCATGTAGCGCGCGAGCGAAAGCGGCCCCTCGGCGCCGATCGCGGCGCGCAGATGCGCCATGAGCGGCGCGCTCAGCGCGGCTGCGGTTTCGCTCGCCATGCGTATCCCACGAGCAGGAGCCCGAACAGCAGCAGCGGGATCGACAGGATCTGCCCCATGGTCAGGCCGAGATAGAGGAAGCCGAGATTGGCGTCGGGCTGGCGGAACAGCTCGCCGATGATGCGCGCCATGCCATAGCCGATGAGGAAGGCGCCGGTCAGCGTGCCCTGGTGCTCGCGCACGGCGCGCGAGCGCTGCAGCAGATAGAGGATGGTGAAGAGGATGACCCCCTCCATCGTCGCCTCGTAGAGCTGGCTCGGATGGCGCGGCAGCTGCGTCGGGTCGTTGGGAAAGACCATCGCCCACGGCACGTCCGTCACCCGGCCCCACAGCTCGCCATTGATGAAATTGGCGATGCGGCCGAAGAACAGGCCGATCGGCACGGCGCAGGCGATGACGTCGGCGAGGCCCAGCACGGAGAGCTTGCGCTGGCGGCAGAACAGCAGGATGGCGGCGCACACGCCGAGCGCGCCGCCGTGGAACGACATGCCGCCGTGCCACACCTCGGCGATCTCGGCGGGATGGGCGAAGTAGAAATCCGGGCGGTAGAACAGCACATAGCCGGTGCGCCCGCCGAGCACGACGCCGAGCGTCGCCCACACCAGGAAATCGTCGATCTCCTGCGCGCGCGCGACGCGCGGCGGCTTCTGCGCCAGCGCCAGGCAATAGCGCCAGCCGATCAGCAGGCCGGCGATATAGGCGAGCGCGTACCAGCGGATGACGAACGGCCCGAGCGAAACGGCGACCGGGTCGATGGCGGGATAAGGAATGACCAGCATCAGCGATAAGGATCGGCAGCGGCGAGATAGGTCTGCACGTAATGGCGCACGCCGTCCTCGAGCGAACGCGGCGCGTGCGCGCAGCCGAGGCGCTGCACCCGCTCCATGCGCGCCTCGGTGCGGTACTGGTAGCGCTCGCGCAGCTCCGGCGGCATGTCGATATATTCGATCGCCGGCTCCCGTCCGAGCGCGCGGTAAACCGCGGCGGCGAGATCGGCGAAGCTGCGCGCCCGGCCGCTGCCGGCGTTGAAGAGGCCGGACATCTCCGGATGGTCGTAGACGAACAGCATGAGCGCCACGCAGTCGTCGACATGGACGAAATCCCTGAGCTGCCCGCCATCGGCGTAATCGGGCCGGTAGGACCGGAAGAGCCGGCACGGCTCGCCCTTGGCGGCGCGCGGATAGATCTGCGCCGCGACGCTTCTCATCGCGCCCTTGTGGTATTCGTTCGGGCCATAGACGTTGAAGAACTTGAATCCGGCGCATTGCGGCGGCCGCATCACGGCGCCGGCGAGGCGGGCGACGCGGCGGTCGAACAGGTGCTTCGACCAGCCATAGGCGTTGAGAGGCCGGAGCCGCGCGAGCGCGGCGGGATCGCCGTCGTCGTCGAAGCCGGCCGAGCCGTCGCCGTAAGTCGCGGCCGAGGAGGCATAAAGGAGCCGCGCGTTGTTCGCCACGCACCAGTCCCACAGCGCCAGCGACAGCGAGAAATTCGAGGCGACGACAAGGTCGGCGTCGGTCTCGGTGGTCGAGGAGACGGCGCCCAAATGGAACACGGCGCGGATCTGGCGCGCGTGCTTGTCCAGGAAGTCGAACAGCCCCTCGGGCGGCACCAGCGCGGCGAGCTCGCGCTTCTGCAGGTTGCGCCACTTGTCGTCGTGGCCCAAGCGGTCGCACACGGCGAGCTCGCCCGCGCCGCGCTCCTCCAGCGCCGCGGCGAGATTGGAGCCGATGAACCCGGCGCCGCCGGTGATGAGGATCATCGCCGCCTTATAGCCGAAATGGCCGCGCCGGCACGAGGACAGAGCGCGGCCGACGAGATGGTGGAGTGGAAGCGCACCGATCGAAGCTCGCGATACCCTCGCCCCACCGGGGAGAGGGTTCCCGTTTTGAACGGATGGATCACCCCCTCGTCCGGCCGCCGACGGCGCTCGCGCCGCCCGCGAAAGCCCGCCATCGGGCCGGAATAGAGCGCGGCGGATGAGGCGGTAGCCCTGCCGCCGGCCAAAGGTAACCAGTTTCGATCGATGCATCCAACGCCGTCGCCCCCGCGAAAGCGGGGGTCCAGGGCAACCGCATGTCACACGCCCCTGGGTTCCCGCTTGCGCGGGAACGACGATTCAACGCAACCGGATCGGACTTTAGCTGCCGTGCGCGGCGCGCGTTCGCTATGATGGCGACGCTCTCTGTGCCGCGGCGTTGACGAGGGTGAAGGTGAAATGGACTCCGAGAAACGGCTGTTCGAAGATCTGGCGCGCGTCGCGGGCGGCGCGCTCGGCACCTTGACCGGCTTCCGCGGCGAGGTCGAGACGCGCCTCAAGGAGCAGTTCGAGCGCGTGCTCGCCCGCATGAACCTGGTGCGGCGCGAGGAGTTCGACGCGGTCCAAGGGATGGCGGCCAAGGCGCGGCTCGCCCAGGAGCAGCTCGAGGCGCGGCTTGCGGCGCTGGAGGCGCGCCTTCAAGCGGTCGAGGCGCAGGGTCCGCTGCCCGGCCCGCTGCCGGGCGACGCGCGCGACTAATTCGCCCTTGCGCAAGAGTCCACCGTCTGGCAATTTGCGTAGGTATAGTGGTGACCAGGCGCGCGCCTACTAGTAATCGGTCGCCATCCGTGATTGACGGAAGGAGCCTTAGATGCCCTCTCCGGCGCTCGAAACCACCCACGCGGCGTCGAACCCGATCGATCTCGTCGAGGAGATCGTGCTCGCCAACGAGTGGCGGCATGACCGGTCGAGCGACGAGGAGCTGCATGTCGAAATCCCCGGGCGCTGGTGCGACTACCGCCTTCTGTTCCTGTGGCAGCGCGAGATGATGGCGCTGCATTTCTCGTGCGGCTTCGAGATGAAGGTGCCGCGCGGCCGGCGCGGCCCGGTCTATGAGCTCCTGGCGACCGTCAACGAGCGCCTGTGGCTCGGCCATTTCGACCTGGCGCCGGACGACCAGTCGCCGTCCTTCCGCCATGGCGTGCTGCTGCGCGGCGCGCCCGGCGCCTCGGTCGAGCAGATCGAGGACCTGGTCGAAATCTCGGTGACCGAGTGCGAGCGCTTTTTCCCGGCGTTCCAGTTCGTCGTGTGGGGCGGCAAGAACGCCGAGGAAGCGATCGCCTCGGCGATGATCGATCCGGTCGGCGAGGCGTGAGCGGCGCGCCGCTCGCCGGCCCGATCCTGCTCGTCGGCTGCGGCAAGATGGGCGGGGCTCTCCTCACCGGCTGGCGCGAACGCGCCATCGCCAAGACTTACGTCGTGGTCGAGCCGGCGCTGCCGGCGTCATTGCGCGCCGCCGACGTGACCGCGCACAGCGATCCGGCGCAGCTCGGCGCCGATCTCGTGCCGGCCGCCGTCGTGTTCGCGGTCAAGCCGCAGTCGCTCGACGAGGTCGCGCCGCACTACCGCCGCTTTTCCGGCATGGCGCCGTTCCTGTCGATCTGCGCCGGTAAGACCATCGCCTATTTCGCGCGCCAGCTTGGGCCCGCGGCCGCGATCGTGCGCGCCATGCCCAACACGCCGGCCGCGATCGGCCGCGGCATCGCCGTGCTGTGCGCCAACAAGGCGGCGAGTGCCGAGGCGCGCGCGCTCTGCGGCGAGCTGCTCGCCGCGGTCGGCGAGATCGCCTGGGTCGAGGACGAGAGCCTCATGGACGCGGTGACGGCGGTCTCGGGCAGCGGCCCGGCTTACGTCTTCCTGCTGATCGAGTGCCTGGCCGCGGCCGGCATCGAGGCCGGGCTGCCGCCCGATCTCGCGCTGCAGCTTGCGCGCGCGACGGTCTCCGGGTCGGGCGAGCTGGCGCGGCGCGCGACGCGAAAGTGCTGCGCAGTTGCGCGAAGCGGTGACGAGCCCCGGCGGCACGACGCGCGCGGCACTCGACGTGCTGATGGCTGCGGACGGGCTCGAGCCGCTGATGAAAAAGGCGGTCGCGGCCGCGACGCGGCGCTCGCGCGAACTTGCGGACTGAGCGCGCGCCGCTCATATTTTCAAGCAAGCAATGGAGCGGAGAGGCGCATGGCCAGGGCGAAGGCGCCGAAACGGGCGCAGGCGCGGCGGAGCGGAACGCCGGAGGATCGCCTGATCGAGGCCGCGCTCGCGCTGGCCGAGCGCCAAGGCTGGCGCCGCACCGGCCTCGCCGAGATCGCCGCCGAAGCCGGCCTCAGCCTGCCCGAGGCTTATGCGCTTCACCGCGGCAAGGGCGCGATCCTGCGCGCCTTCCAGCGCCGGATCGACCAGGCGGCGCTGGCCGGGACGGCGCATCCGTCGGGCGAAAGCGCGCGCGAGCGCCTGTTCGACCTGCTGATGCGGCGGCTCGAGGCATTGAAGCCGCACAAGCCTGCCGTCCGCGCCATCCTGCGCGACAGCATCGGCCATCCCGCGGCGATCTTCGGCATCGCCGGGCTCGGGCGCTCGATGCGCTGGATGCTCGAAGGCGCCGGCATATCCACCGGCGGCTGCGCCGGGCGGCTCCTCGTGCACCTCACGGCCGCGCTCTACCTCAACGTGCTGCGCACCTTCCTCGGCGACGACAGCGAGGATCTCGGCCGGACCATGGCGGCGCTCGACCGCGGGTTGCGCCAGGGCGAACAAATGTGCCGCTTCTTGCCGGGCCGGGGGCGACCGGCCGCGCGGGCCGCGTGACTTGATTTTGCAATGCAAAAAAATTAAGCTTTAGCCTTGACTGGCGCGGAGAGTGCCGCCATATTCCTCATTGTGCACTGCAACATAAGTGTTTCCCCTTCCGAGAGGACTGCCCGCCCATGATCAATGGCAAGAATGCGTTTTTCGACATGGATGTCGGCAAGGCTTTTGCCGGCTTCAATTTTCCCTCGATCGACGCGGAATCGGTGATGGCGTCGCAACGCAAGAACCTCGAAGCCTTCACCCAGGCGAACCAGCTCGCAGTCGAAGGCGTGCAGGCGGTCACCCGCCGGCAGGTCGAGATCGCGCGCGAAGCCTTCGAAGGCGCTTCGGCAGCCATGAAGGACCTGGTCCAGCCGAGCGCGCCGGAGGACCGCATCGCCAAGAATGCCGAGCTGGCGAAGCAGATGTTCGAGAAGGGCCTCGCCAACTGCCGCGAGCTGACCGAGCTCGTCACCAAGGCGAATGCCGAGGCGTTCGACGTCATCACCAAGCGCTTCAGCGAAAGCCTCGACGAGCTGCGCGAGCAGGCGAAGAGCCGCGCCCACCGCTAAGGTTCCGGCTTCCGGAACCGCCGTGTCATGGCCGGGCTCGCCCGGCCATCCGCGCATTTTCCGCTATAAATCTATAGTCAGCCCATCGTGGGCGGTCTCGTGCGCGAGCTCGCCCTGGCGCTCGAGCATGTCGGGATTGAGGTGCGTCAGGACGATGCGCCGCGCGCCCGACGCGGCCAGACGCGGCGCCAGCTCGGCATAGGACAAGTGGCCGACGAGGCGCCGCTCGTGGCTCGAGCATTCGCAGATGAAAAGATCGGCGTCGCGCGCGGCCTCGAAGAGCGTGTCGGTCCAGGCCGTGTCGCCGGAATAGGTCACGATCTTGCCGTCCAGCTCGAGGCGCAGCGAATGGCACGGCGCGCCGGCGAAGTGCTCGGCCGGAAAGGGCGTGACGGCGAAGCCGGGATACTCGGCGCGCACGCCCGTCGTCATCTCGCTGATCTCGAGCGGGAAGCGCAGCGGCCGCGTCGAACGCGCCGGGGAACAGCACTTCCTGCGCCGCCGCGAGCCGCGTCGCTCGTGCCGGACGGGCCCGACGATGAGGAACGGCCGCGCGCGCCGGCTCATGTGCTGCGCGTCGAGCACGAAGAACGGCAAGCCGCCGAAATGGTCGCCATGGAGATGGCTCAGCACGACGCCGTCGATCGCGTTGGGATCGACGCCGGCGCGCTTCAGCGCGACGAGCGAAGAGGCGCCGCAATCGATCAGGATGCGGCGCGCCGCGCCTTCGACGAGGAAGCAGGTGTTGAAGCGGCCGCCGCTGCCGAACGCGTCGCCGCTGCCGATGAAGGTGAGCCGCACAGGCGCCTCCTCAATCGGGATTGAGCACGTAGCCCGTGCCGCGCACGGTCTGGAGATGGCGCGGGAAGCGCGGATCGGTCTCGATCTTGCGCCGGAGCCGCGTCATCTGCACGTCGACGCGGCGCACCGTCCCCGTCAACTCGGCCGCCACTGACAGATCCTCGCGCGTCATGGCCCGGCCCGGCGTGCGCGCCAAGGCCAGAAGCAGCGCCAGCTCGGCCTCGGTGAGACGCACGGGGTTCTCCCCTTTGCGCAATTCGCGCCGGCGCAGATCGAGCACGAAGGCGCCGAACCGCACTTCGGGCGCCCGCGCCTCTTCCTCGCTCGGCACGCGCTGCAGGATGTTGCGGATGCGCAGCACCAGCTCGCGCGGCTCGAACGGCTTCACCACGTAATCGTCGGCGCCGCGCTCGAGCCCGGCGATGCGGTTCTGCGGCTCGGCCATGGCGGTCAGCATCAGGATCGGGATGCGGCTCGCCGCGCGCAGGCTCTTGGTGAATTCGTAGCCGTCCTCGCCCGGCATCATCACGTCGACGACGAGCAGGTCGAAGGCGAAGCTTTCGAGCTTCAAGCGCGCCTCGGCGGCATCGACCGCGGTGGTGACGCGAAATCCCTCGCCGGTCAGGAACCGGCGCAACAGCTCGCGCAAGCGCGAATCGTCGTCGACCACGAGGAGATGCCGCTCGGGCGCCATCCCCTCAGCGTCCCCCCGGCCGGGCGAAGCGGCGGCGGTCGGTCTCGCTCGACATGATGCCGAGCATGACGCGGCGGAAGCCCTCGACCGCCGCGGCGCCGGCATCGCGATAGGCCTTGCCGATGCGCTGGCGCTGGTTTTCCGAAAGCTGGCGCTCGAGCTCGACCCCCTTCTGCGTCAGCTCGAGGAGGCGCTGGCGGCGGTCGCGATTCCCCGGTCGCTGCACGATGAAGCCCTGGCGCACGAGCTGCGACAGGACGCGCGACAGGCTCTGCTTGGTGATGCGCAGGACGGTTAACAAATCGCTCACGCTCATATGCGGGTGGCGGCCGACGAAATAGATGACGCGGTGATGCGCCCGGCCGAAGCCATAGCGCGCCAGCATCGCATCGGGCTCGGCGGTGAAGTCGCGGTAGGCGAAATACAGGAGCTCGATGCCCTGGCGCAGCTCGTCCTCCCGGGCGTTGGCGTGCGGTGAGCCGGCTTTTAGGTCAGCCATGTTGACTTAATTCCCGGGCTGGTCGAAAATGCTTGGGCCGGCGCCGCCGCCATCCCCATAATGATGCGTCGGGCAGTGCACGAGGAACGCGAAGATGTCCACCAGTGCCATGATTCCCTTCGACGACCGCGACGGATTCATCTGGTTCGACGGCAAGCTGGTGCCGTGGCGCGACGCCAAGGTCCACGTCCTCACCCACGCGCTCCATTATGCAAGCTGCGTCTTCGAAGGGGAAAGGGTCTATGGCGGGCGCATCTTCAAGCTCGCCGAGCACAGCCAGCGGCTGATCGATTCGGGCCACATCCTCGGCTTCGAGGTGCCGTGGACGCGGGCCCAGATCGACGCCGCCTCGAACGAGGTGGTGCGCGCGCAGGGCATCACCGACGGCTATGTCCGCCCGATCGCCTGGCGCGGCGCCGAGCAGATGGGCGTGGCGGCGCAGCTGACCAAGATCCACGTCGCCGTCGCCGTGTGGGAATGGCCGGCCTATTTCTCGCCCGACGCCAAGATGAAGGGCATCCGCATGTGCTGGGCGAAGTGGGCGCGGCCCGCGCCGCACACGGCGCCGGCCCAGGCGAAGGCGTCCGGCGGCTACATGATCTGCACGCTCTGCAAGCACGACGCCGAGGCGGCGGGCTATGACGACGCGCTCATGCTCGACTGGCGCGGCCGGGTCGCCGAAGGGACCGGCGCCAACCTCTTCCTCGTCATCAACGGCGAGCTGCACACGCCGACGCCCGACTGCTTCCTCGACGGCATCACGCGCCAGACCGTGATCGCGCTTGGCGCGCGCGCGCAAGATCAAGGTGGTCGAGCGCGCCATCATGCCCGAGGAGTTCGCCAACGCGCAGGAGGTGTTCGTCACCGGCACCGCCGCCGAGGTGACGCCGGTCGCCGAGATCGGCCAGTACCGCTTCACGCCCGGCCGCGTGTGCAAGACGCTGATGGACGATTTCGACCGCACGGTGAAGGCGGCCCAGGCCGCGACCGCCGCCTGAGACGCGCGCCCCCGGCCGCTACTGTCATTGCGAGGAGCCGAAGGCGACGAAGCAATCCCCGGGGGATTGCTTCGCTGCGCTCGCAATGACAGCCTTGGGGTGAAGGCGGGCGCGATGAGCGACATCCGGAGCGACGACTGGGCCGACCGCTACGCGCCGGCGGGCGCGCGGCCCTATATCCGCCTGGCGCGGCTCGACCGGCCGATCGGCACGTGGCTGCTGCTCTTTCCCGGCTGGTGGGGCGATCGCGCTCGCGGCGCACGGCTGGCCCGACTGGCGCCTCATCGTCCTCTTCGCCATCGGCGCCGTGGCGATGCGCGGTGCCGGCTGCACGCTGCAACGACATCGCCGACCGCGAGTTCGACGCGCAGGTCGCGCGGACGCGCACGCGGCCGATCCCGAGCGGCGCCGTCACGGTGACGCAGGCCGCGCTCTTCATGGTGGTGCAGCTCGCGATCGGCGCGGCGGTGCTGTTCTCCCTGCCGCGCACGGCGATCCTGCTCGGCATCCTGGTGCTCGGCCTCATCGCGACATATCCCTTCATGAAGCGCGTGACCTATTGGCCGCAATTCTTTTTGGGCCTCAATTTCAATTGGGGCGCGCTCTTGGGCTGGGCCGCGGCGCGCGACGGGCTCGCGTGGCCGGCGATCGCTGCTTTATCTCGGCGGCATCTGCTGGACGCTCGGCTACGACACGATCTACGCGCACCAGGACAAGGAGGACGACGCGCTCATCGGCGTCAAATCGGCGGCGCTCGCCTTGGGACCGCGCACGCGGCCGTTCCTGTTCCTGTTCTATGCCGGGCGCGGTCGCGCTCTGGGCCGCGGCGGGCGCCGCGGACGGGCTCGGGCTGCCGTTCTTCGCCGCGCTTGCCCTCGTCGCCGCGCAATTCGCCTGGCAGGCGGCGCGGGTCGAGATCGACGATCCGGCCGATTGCCTCAAAAAATTCCGCTCGAACCGGCTGACCGGCTGGCTTCTGCTCGCGGGCATCGTGGCGGCGCATGTCGTCCGATAAGGCGGCGTTCGTGCGCGCCAACACGGTGCTCGCGGCGCCGCCGCTCGTGCCCGAGCTGACGCTCCATCTCGCCAGCGACGTGACGGCGCTGTGGCAGGCGACCGAGGCGACGCTCGCGACAGCGGGCCTGCCGCCGCCTTATTGGGCCTTCGCCTGGGCCGGCGGGCAGGCATTGGCGCGCCACGTGCTCGATCACCCCGCGCTGGTGCGCGGCAAGGCGGTGCTCGATGTGGGAGCGGGCTCGGGCCTCGTCGCGCTGGCGGCGGCGCGCGCCGGCGCGCGCGCGGCGACGGCGGCCGAGACGGACCCGTTCGCCGCGGCGGCGATCGCGCTCAACGCCGCGGCGAACGGTCTTGCCGTCACCATCGAGACCGCGGACGTGATCGGAACCCCGTGCCGCTTCGACGTGCTGCTCGCCGGCGACATGTGCTACGAGCGGCCGTTGGCCGACCGGCTCGTGCCGTGGCTGCGCGCGTGCGCGAAGGACGGCGCGCTCGTGCTGCTGGGCGATCCGGGGCGGGCCTATCTGCCGCAGGAGGGGCTCGAGAAGCTGGCGCGCTATGTCGTGCCGACGCCGCTCGAGCTCGAGGACCGCACGAGCCGCGAGACGACAGTGTGGCGGCTCATTGCCGCGTGAGCAGGCCGGCATAGAATGGCCGCAACCAGGGGAGGAAGCACATGTCTCTACGCTCCGTAAGCCTCGTGCTCGCCGCCGCCGCGTGCCTCGCGTTCGCCGCCGCCGCGGACACCGCGCCGCCCGAGCCCTACCATCCCGTTGCCGGCTGGCCCACGCTGCCGCAGGGCCGCACCATGGGCCAGGTCATCGGCGTCTATCCGGCGAAGGACGGCGTGCACATCTGGTCGTTCGAGCGCTGCGGCGGCAAGAGCTGCGCCGGCTCGAACCTCGCGCCGATCATGCTGTTCGACGCCGCGGGCAAGCTCGTGCGCAGCTTCGGCGCCGGCATGTTCGTCTTCCCGCACGGGCTTTGGGTCGATCGCGACGGCAATCTCTGGGTGACGGATGCCGGGACCCAGGACGGCAAGGGCGACCAGGTGTTCAAGCTGAGCCCGACCGGGAAAGTGCTGATGACGCTCGGCAAGGCCGGCGTCGAGGGCGAGACGCCGGATACCTTCAACAAGCCGACCTTCGCAATCACCGCCGCGAACGGCGACATCTTCGTCGCCGACGGCCACGGCAATTCGCGCATCGTCAAATTCTCGAAGGACGGCAAGTTCATTAAGGCGTGGGGCAAGAAGGGCGATGCTCCGGGCGAATTCCGCACGCCGCACGCGCTGGCGCTCGACACGCAAGGGCGCCTCTTCGTCGCCGACCGCGAAAACAATCGCCTGCAGATCTTCGATCAGAACGGCAAGTTCCTCGCCGAGTGGCACCAGTTCGGCCGGCCGTCGGGCGTGTACATCGACAGGAACGACACGATCTACGTCGCCGATTCCGAATCGCGCCGCGAAAACAATCCAGGCTTCCGCCGCGGCATTTCCATCGGCAGCGCACGCACCGGCAAGGTCACCGCTTTCATCCCCGTGACGGAACCGCTGCCGCCCGCCGACCAAAAGCCCGGGCCAGGCTTCGGCACCGGCGCCGAAGGCGTTGCGGCCGATCGCGCAGGCAACGTCTATGGCGGCGAGACGACCGCCGACGTGCTGGTCAAATACGGGAAGAACTAGCCGCGCACGCTCCGGGCACCGCACGGCGGCTTCTGCCTCTCGGCTAGGCGGCTTCCTCGCTGTCGCTCGCGACGATGCGGTAGCGCACGGTCGCGACATCGACCGTGGCGCGGGCGCGCGCCGACCACACGTCCCACGCCTCGCGATAGGAGGCGAACGGGCCCAAGCGCTCCTCGCGCGCGCCGGGCGCAAGCTCCTTGAAGCGCGTGTCCGTGTAATCGCCGCCGACGACCCAGTAGCTCATGTGCCGATGACCTGACCCGAGGAGGGACATATAGTGGCGATGCATTTTCCGGGCCAAAGGTAAACATGTCCTTATTCCTCGCTGCGCGACTTCATGACGCGGCTCGAACGCGACGGGCTGCTGACGCGCGTCGCGGCGCCGGTCTCGCCCAATCTCGAGATCACCGAGATCCATACGCGGCTGCTCGCCGAGGCGGGCCCGGCGGCGCTGTTCGAGCATGTCGTGCGCGCCGATGGCGGGCGCTACGACATGCCGGTGCTGACGAACCTGTTCGGCACGGTCGAGCGTGTGGCGCTCGCGATGGACCGCACGCCCGATCGCTTGCGCGAGGTCGGCGAGACCTTGGCCTTCCTGCGCCAGCCCGAGCCGCCGGGCGGCTGGCGCGAGGCGCTCGAGCTGCTGCCGCTGCTCAAGACCGTGCTGGCGATGAAGCCGCGCGAGGTTGCGCGCGCGCCGTGCCAGGAGATCGTGTTGAAAGGCGCCGACATCGACCTCGCGCGCTTCCCGATCCAGACCTGCTGGCCCGACGAGCCCGCGCCGCTCATCACCTGGCCGCTCGTCGTGACCAAGGGGCCGGGCACGGCGCGCGAGGACGATTTCAACCTCGGCATCTATCGCATGCAGGTGCTGGGCAAGGACCGCACGGTGATGCGCTGGCTCGCGCATCGCGGCGGCGCGCAGCATCATCGCCGCTGGGGCGAGGCGCGGCGCGATCCGCTGCCGGCGGCGGCGGTGATCGGCGCCGATCCCGGCACCATCCTGGCCGCCGTCACGCCGGTGCCGGACACGCTGTCGGAGTACCAGTTCGCCGGGCTTGTTGCGCGGGCGGCGGGTCGAGCTCGCGCCGTGCCTTACCGTGCCGCTCAAGGTGCCGGCCGAGGCCGAGATCGTGCTCGAGGGCCATGTCGCGCTCGACGAGTATGCCGACGAGGGGCCCTATGGCGACCACACCGGCTATTACAACGCGGTCGAGCGCTTTCCCGTGTTCCACATCCAGGCGATCACGATGCGGCGCGACCCGATCTATCTCTCCACCTTCACCGGGCGCCCGCCGGACGAGCCCTCGGTGCTGGGCCAGGCGTTGAACGAGGTGTTCATTCCGCTGATGCGGCAGCAATTCCCCGAGATCGTCGATTTCTGGCTGCCGCCCGAGGGCTGCTCCTATCGCATCGCCGTCGTGTCGATGAAGAAGGCCTATCCCGGCCACGCCAAGCGCGTGATGATGGGCGTGTGGTCCTATCTGCGCCAGTTCGTCTATACGAAGTTCGTCATCGTGGTCGACGACGACATCGACGCGCGCGACTGGAAGGACGTGATGTGGGCGGTGGCGACGCGCATGGACCCGGCGCGCGACATCACCGTGGTCGAGGGCACGCCGATCGATTATCTCGACTTCGCCTCGCCGGTCGCGGGGCTGGGCGGCAAGATCGGGCTCGACGCGACCGGCAAGTGGCCGGGCGAGACCGAGCGCGCCTGGGGCCGCAAGCTGCGCATGCGCGACGACATCGTCGCGGCCGTGACCGAGAAATGGCCGAAGCTCGGCCTCCCCGGCACGGGCAAGCCGATCTGGCGGTGAGCTGCTACACTGTCCGGGCGTGACACGCGCCGCGCGTGTGACCCCGTTCGCGCAAGGAGAAATCCGCGATGGCGTTCTACGTGAAAGGCGACGTTCGCATCCACTACGAGGAGGCCGGCTCCGGCTTCCCGTTGCTGCTGATCGCCGGCGGAGGATTGAACTCGACGATCGCCAATCTCGCCACCACCAACATCGCCGCCCCCCACCTCGCCGCGCCGTTCGATGCGTTCGCGGAGTTCAAGGGCGAATACCGCTGCATCGCAGCGGACCTGCGGAACGCCAACGGCGGCCAGTCCTCCGGCCCGCTCGAAATCGACCGGCCGTGGGATGCCTACTGCGACGATCAGATCGGCTTGATGGATCATCTCGGCATCCGGCGAGTTCCTGGTGCTGGGCTTCTGCATCGGCGGCCCCTTCATCTGGAACCTGTTGCGGCGGGCGCCGCGGCGCGTCGTCGCCGGCGTGCTGGCGCAGCCGAGCGGGTTCCGTCCGGAGTTGCCCGACAACTTTTACAACAACAACATCGCCAACTGGGGCCCGGCGCTGTGCGCGCGCCGGCCCGACATCACGATGGCGATGGTCGACGCCTTTCTGACCAAGATGTACCGCACCAACGCCGATTTCGTGTTCACCGTGACGCGCGATTTCGTGCGCGACTGCCGGACGCCGGTCCTGATCCTGCCGGACGACGTCCCGTCGCACCCTTATGCCGTGGCCATGGAGAGCGCGCTGCTCGCGCCGAACGCGCAAGTGAGCCTCTATCCCTGGAAGGAGCCCAAGGAGCGAGTTCCCCTGGCAGTGCGCCACATCCGCACCTTCCTGCGCTCGCAGCGGCCCGTTACGGCCGCCGGCTGAGACAGCTTAAAGCCGCTCTATTTCCGCTTGCGGCTCGAGCACCACCACCGGGATTTCGCGCGCGGTTTTGGCTTGGTAGTCGGTGTAGGGCGGAAAGAGGCCCGCCATCATGCGGAACAGGCGTTCGCGTTCGGCGCCGGCCGTGATGCGCGCGACGCCGCGGTACTTCTTGTCCACCACCTGGAACCGGATCTCGGGCTGGTCCCGGAGGTTGAGGAACCAGGCCGGATGATCCGGCGCCCCGCCCCTCGAGGCCACCACCACGAAGCCGCCGCCGTCCTTGCCATAAATGAGCGGCGAAGTCTTCGGCGCGTGGCTCTTGCGGCCGGTGGTCTGCAGCAGGAGACAGTTGACCTCCGGCACGCCGGGCCGTTTGAAATCGAGGACGTGGCCCTCGGCTCCGTCACTCTTGAGGTAGAGTTCGACGTGGCGCTGCTGCCAGCCCGGAGTCCCGGGTTCGAGATTCACCGCCATGGCCTGCTCCGCCGATCGATTGAGCGCAGCGGCAGCTTACGCCGCGCATCCGAGCTTCGCCAACAGGTGAATGCGCGCGGACGCGGACGGGATCGGGCTGGAGGCGAATTTCAAATCGCGCCCTAGGGCGCTTGCCGTCTCAGTGCCTCTAGCGCCGTCGCCTCCAATTCCAACGCTTCCGCCCGTAGCAACAAGCTGGCAGGGCGGCGGGTGGTTGCCGCCAATTCCCGACAGCGCGTGGCAATCTCCCGGAAGCTATGCGGCGTTTCGTTTTTCATCGGGGCACTTCCTCTTGCTGAACCTGTCACCATGAGGAAGGTCCATATACGCCAGCGCGAATAAGCACAATCGCCCACAACTTCTGTTCAATGCAACTTGCGCGCTGGTTGCTTTTGCAGGGACGGAAATAGCGCCGCTCGCGTGCCTAGCGCGAACAGCTTGTCGACGTCGGCCTGGGTGATCGGGGCGCTCGGCGGTGCGTCGGGCCCGAGACTGGGCAAGGGCGCGCGCGCGCCGTTGCTGGCGAGCACGGCGATCGTGCCCTCGACGAGCTGGAGATGCTCGATCGCGCGGCGGATGCGCTGCCCGGCCAGATCCTGGAACGCGCAGGCGCTGAAGATCGTCTCGAGCTTTTCGCGGATCGTGTCGCTCGAGGCGCCGGTGGCCGCGATCGAGCGGCTGATGGTCTCGGCCGCTTCGAGGATGCGGTGCGCCGCGTCCTCGGTCGCGCCGACGATGGTCGCAAGCTGGAGCCCCGAGTTCCCCGCCGCCGGATCGGGCGCCGCGAGCACGCGCGCGACCTGGTCCTGGATGCCGGCGAGCTGGCCCGAGAGCGCGGCCTCGCTGAAATCCACGATCTGCACCGCGGCGTTGATCTCGGCGCTCACTTCCGACAGGCGGCGGTCGACGAACGCGCGCAGCTCGTCGCAGAATGGCTGCAGCGCGCGCCGCACGGCCGCTTCGACCAGCGCATCGACCCGGTCGCCCGCATCCCGCGTCATCGGTTCCATTGCGGGGGCGAGTGTGCGTGGGACGCGCTTAAATCGCGGTTAACGGATGCGGATGGCAGGCAGGCCCGCCCTTCCCTTATGCTCGTTCAAGTCTCGTTAAGGATGATGCCATGGATCCCCATTCCTTCCTCGGCGATCTGATCGCCCGTGCCCGCCGCGCCGGCGCCGACGCCGCCGACGCCGTGCTGTTCGAGGGCGCGTCCTTGTCGCACGCGCAGCGGCTCGGCCGGATCGAGAAGCTCGAGCGCTCGGAGAGCTACGACCTCGGCCTGCGCGTCTTCATCGGCAAGCGCCAGGCGAGCGTGTCGTCGAACGAGCGCGATCCGGCGCGGGTCGGCGAGCTGGTCGAACGCGCGGTGGCGATGGCGCACGCCGTGCCGGAGGATCCTTATTGCGGCTTGGCGCCCGAGGAGCTGCTGGCGCAAAGCTGGCCCGATCTCGACCTCGCCGATCCGGTCGAGCCCGCGCCCGAGCTCCTGATCGAGCGCGCGGCCGCGGCCGAGGACGCGGCGCGCGCGGTCGCCGGCGTCACCAATTCCGAAGGCGCCGAGGCGAGCTGGAGCCGGTCGTCCGTGGCGCTCGCCGCCTCGAACGGCTTTTCCGGCTCCTATGCCGGCACGGGCCAGGGCGTGAGCGTCGCCGTGCTCGCCGGCGCCGGCGGCGAGATGGAGCGCGACTACGATTATTCGAGCGCGGTCCACGGCAGCGATCTCGAAGATGCCGCGACGGTCGGACGGCGCGCCGGCGAGCGCGCGGTGAAGCGCCTGCACGCGCGCAAAGTGCCGACCTGCAAGTGCCCCGTCGTCTACGACCCGCGCGTCGCGGGCTCGCTCCTGCGCCACTTCGTCGGCGCGATCAGCGGCGCTTCGGTCGCGCGCGGCACGAGCTTCTTGAAGGACCGGCTCGGCGCGCCCGTCTTCGCGCGCGGCGTCGCCATCATCGACGATCCGCACAAGCGCCGCGGCCTGCGCTCGAAGCCGTTCGACGGCGAGGGCGTCGCCAACCGCCGCCGCGCCATCGTCGCCGACGGCCGGCTCGAGACCTGGATCCTCGATCTCGCCTCGGCGCGCCAGCTCGGCTTGACCAGCACCGGACATGCGAGTCGCGGAACATCCGGGCCGCCCGGCCCCTCGCCTTCGAACCTGTGGCTCGACCGCGGCGCCGTCACGCCCAAGGACCTCATCGCCGACATCGCATCGGGCTTCTACGTCGCCGAGCTGATGGGCATGGGGGTCAACGGCGTCACCGGCGACTACAGCCGCGGCGCCGCCGGATTTTGGATCGAGCACGGCGCCTTGGCCTATCCGGTGAGCGAGCTCACCATCGCCGGGAACCTCAAGGACATGTTCCTCAACCTGACCGCCGCCAACGACTTGGCCTTCCGCACCGGCATCGACGCGCCGACCGTGCGGATCGAGGGCATGACGGTGGCAGGGGCTTGAGATCCGGTAATTTTTGCGGCGCGGGGCGGCCAAGGCTACAATCCGCCGCGGTGAAGTTCCGACCCGGGTTTTGCGCGGCGATGGCGATATGAGTTGGTCGAACGCGGACGCGAGCCATCGTACCGTGCCGCTGCTGCGGCGGCTGGTCGGCGAGTTCCTGCGTCCGCACGTCTGGCGCATGGCGCTGTCGCTCGCGGCGATGGGCGTGGTCGCGGCCTCGACCGCGGCCAATGCCTGGCTGATGCAGCCGATGCTCGACCGCGTCTTCATGCAGCGCGACGCGCACGCTGCTGCTCGTCATTCCGGCGGCGATCGTCGTGCTGGCGTTCCTCAAGGGCGGCGCCGGCTATGTCCAGGCGGTGCTGATGACGACGGTCGGTCAGCGCGTCGTCGCCGACATCCAGCTCGCCCTCTTCGCCCGCCTCATGCGCGCCGACATCGCCTTCTTCCACGCCAACCCGACCGGCACGCTGATCTCGCGCTTCACGATGGACACCCTCATCCTGCGCAGCGCCGCCACCAACGTCTTGGCGGCCTTGGGCAAGGAGGCGGTGACCGCGGTCTTTCTCATCGCCCTCATGTTCTACCAGGACTGGGTCCTGGCGCTCGTCGCCTTCGTCGCGTTTCCGCTCGCGCTGCAGCCGATGAGCCGCGTGGCGCGGCGCATGCGCCGCGTCTCGGCCGACACGCAGGTCGAGTTCGGCCAGTTCACGACGCTGCTGAACCAGTCGTTCCAGGGCGCGCGCCACGTCAAGGCCTACGGCATGGAGGCATACGAGACGAGCCGCGCCGGCCACGTCATCGAGAAGCTCTACAAGCTCGTGCAGCGCGCCGGCCGGACGCGCTCGGTCTCCTCGCCCCTGATGGAGACGCTGGGCGGCATCGCGGTGGCGCTCGTCGTGCTCTATGGCGGCCACCAGGTGATCTCCGGCGTGCGCACGCCGGGCACGTTCTTCTCGTTCGTGACGGCGCTCCTCCTCGCCTACCAGCCGATGAAGAATCTGGCCGGGCTCAATGTCAGCCTGCAGGAAGGGCTGGCCGGGGCGCAGCGCATCTTCGCGGTGCTCGACCTCGAGCCCGAGATCCGCGACCGGCCGAACGCGACGCCCTTGCGCGTCACGGGCGGCGAGATCGTGTTCGACGCCGTCCGCTTCACCTATGCGAACGGCGGCGAGGCGCTGAGGGGCACGAGCCTCGTCGTGCCGGCGGGCAAGACGGTGGCGCTGGTCGGCGCCTCGGGCGCGGGCAAGAGCACCATCCTCAACCTCATCCCGCGCTTTTACGACGTGGCAGCAGGCGCGGTCAGGATCGACGGCGCCGACGTGCGCGACGTGACGCTCGCCTCGCTCCGCGGCGCCATCGCGCTGGTGAGCCAGGAGGTCACGCTGTTCGACGACACGGTGCGCGCCAACATCGCCTATGGCCGCTTCGGCGCCAGCGAGGACGAGATCGTCGCGGCCGCCGCGGGCGCCGCCGCCGCACGAGTTCGTGCGCGGCCTGCCGCAGGGCTACGACACGCTCGTCGGCGAGCACGGCGTCAAGCTCTCGGGCGGACAGCGCCAGCGCATCGCCATCGCCCGCGCCATGCTCAAGAACGCGCCGATCCTGCTCTTGGACGAGGCGACGGCGGCGCTCGACACGGAATCCGAGCGCCAGGTCCAGGTCGCGCTCCGCGCGCTCATGCGCGGCCGCACCACGGTGGTGATCGCGCACCGGCTCTCGACCGTGCTCGATGCCGACCTGATCTGCGTCGTCGAGAACGGGCGCGTCGTCGAAGCGGGCAGCCATGCCGAGCTGCTGCGCCGCGACGGCGCCTATGCGCGGCTCCATGCGCTGCAATTCGCGAGCGAACCGCATGGCGGCGGAAGTCAGCGGGCCTGAGATGGGCGTCGTGAAGCGCTGGCTCCGCTCGGATGCGTGCCGCCGCATCCTGTGCTTCGCGCTGCAGCTCTATATCCGCCTCGTGCACGCGACGAGCCGGTGGAGCACGGCGGGCGAGGAGCATCCGCGCGCGCTCACCGCGCAAAAGCGCCCGTTCATCGTCGCCTTCTGGCACGGCCGCATGCTGATGCTGCCGCTGATGTGGGCGCGGCGCCAGCCGCTCTTCATGCTGATGTCGGGCCATCGCGACGGCCGCATCATCGCCGGCGCGGTGTCCTATTTCGGCATCGGCTCGATCGAGGGCTCGAGCAACACCGGCGGCACGGCGGCGCTCCGCACCATGCTGCGCCATCTGCGCGCGGGCGCTTGCGTCGGCATCACGCCCGACGGTCCGAACGGCCCGGCGATGCGCGCGAGCGACGGCATCGTCGCGGTGGCGCGGCTCGCCGGCGCGCCGATCGTGCCGATGACCTACGCGACGAGCCGGCGGCGCATCATGGCGAGCTGGGACAGCTTCCACCTGGCGCTGCCGTTCGCGCGCGGATTGTTCCTATGGGGCGAGCCGATCGCGGTGCCGGCCGAGCTCGAGGTGAGCGAGACCGAGCGCTGGCGCCGCCTCATCGAGGAGCGGCTCAACGAGCTCACCGCCGCGGCCGATCGCGCCGTCGGGCGCGACACCGTGAAGCCCGGGACGCTCGCGCGCCGCGAATGGCGCGAGGCGCGCCGCGCCGCGGGCGGCAGCCGATGAGCGCCGCGCTCAAGACCTATCGCGCGCTCTCCGTCGCCTTGGGGCCGGCGATCGACATCTATCTCGCGCGCCGCCTCGCGCGCGGCAAGGAGGACAGGGAGCGCATCGCCGAGCGGCGCGGTCAGGCGTCCCAGGCAAGGCCCAAGGGCGCGCTCGTCTGGATCCACGCGGCGAGCGTCGGCGAGGCCGTCTCCATGCTGTCGCTGATCGACCGCATCCTGGTCGAGCGGCCGAAGCTCTCCGTGCTGGTGACGACCGGCACGGTGACGTCGGCGCGGCTTCTGGCGAGCCGCCTGCCGCCCGACCGCGCCTGGCACCAATACGTGCCCGTCGACCGGCCCGCCGCGGTGCGCCGCTTCTTGCAGCATTGGCGGCCCGATCTCGCGCTCTGGGTCGAATCGGAACTGTGGCCCAACCTCGTCACCGAGACGCGCGCGGCGGGCGTGCCGCTCCTGCTCTTGAACGGGCGCATGTCGCTCAGCTCGTTCCGGCGCTGGCAGCGCCTGCCGGGCCTCATCGCGCAGCTTCTCGCGTGCTTCGATCTGTGCCTCGCGCAGGACGCGGCGCAGGCCGAGCGCTTCATCGCGCTGGGCGCCGCGGGCGCCGCGACGGTCGGCGACTTGAAGGCCGCGGCGGCGCCGCTGCCGGTCGACGAAGGCGAATTCTCGGCGCTCGCCGCGTCGTGCGCCGGGCGGCCGCTGTGGCTCGCGGCGAGCACGCACGAGGACGAGGAAACGCACGTGGCGCTCGCCCACCGCGCGCTCGCGCGCTCGCATCGCGGCCTCCTCACCGTGATCGCGCCGCGCCATCCCGCGCGCGCTGACGCGATCGTCGCGCTGCTCGAGGCGCGCGGCTTGAAGGTTGCGCGGCGCTCGCGCGGCCATGCCATCGAGCCCGCGACCGAGATCTATCTCGCCGACACGCTGGGCGAGCTCGGCCTGTTCTACCGGCTCGCCGGCATCGCCTTCATCGGCGGCTCGATCGCGCGCAAGGGCGGGCACAATCCGCTCGAGGCGGCGCTCCTCGACTGCGCCATCCTGCACGGGCCCGACATGAGCAACTGCGCCGCGATCGCGCGCGCGCTCGCCGCCGCCGGCGCGACCTTGACCGTGACCGACGGACCGAGCCTCGCCGCCGCGGTCGGACGCCTCCTCGACGATCCGGTCGAGCGCGCCGCGCGCGCCGCGTCCGCGGCCGGCGTCGCCGCGCACAATCGCGACGTGCTCGACGCGGTGATGGCGCAGCTCGCGCCGTGGCTCGACCGTCTCGCGCCGGATGAAAAAGCGGTCTACGCCTGACTTCTGGGCCAGGCCCGGCCTCGCGCAGGCCGTGCTCGAGCCGCTCGCCTGGGCGAACGCCGCCGCGGGCGCGGCGCGGCGCGCGCTGGCGCGGCCGTGGCGCGCCGGCGTGCCGGTCCTGTGCGTCGGCAACGTCGTCGCCGGCGGCGCCGGCAAGACGCCGGTCGCGCTGAGCCTGGCGCGGCGTCTCTCCGCGAACGGCGCGCGGCCGTTCCTCCTGAGCCGCGGCTATGGCGGCACCGCCGCGGGTCCGCTCATCGTCGACCCGGCGCGGCACGGCGCCGCCGAGGTCGGCGACGAGGCGCTGCTTCTGGCGCAAGCGGCGCCTACCATCGTCGCGCGCGACCGCGTGCTCGGCGCGCGCGCCGCGATCGCCGCGGGCGCCGCCTTCATCGTCATGGACGACGGGTTCCAGAATCCGAGCCTCGAGAAGGACCTGTCGCTGCTCGTGGTCGACGGCGCCTACGGCTTCGGCAATGGCAGCCTCATCCCGGCCGGCCCGTTGCGCGAGAGCGTCGCCGGCGCGCTCGCACGCGCCGATGCGGTCGTGCTGGTGGGCGACGACGAGGCGGGCGTCGCGCCCCGGCTCGACGGCAAGCGCGTGCTCGCGGCCGATCTTGGCCCGGTCGCGGGCACGCTGCCGGCGGGACCGCTCGTCGCATTCGCCGGCATCGGGCGGCCGGAAAAATTCTTTCGCACGCTCGCGGCGGCGGGCGGCCGCATCGTGGCGCAGCACGCATTTCCCGACCATCACCCCTATGACGAAGGCGGAGCTCGCAGCGCCTCGCCGGCGAAGCGCACAGCCTGGGCGCGCGGCTCGTCACGACGGCGAAGGATGCCGTGCGCCTTCCGCCCGCATGGCGCGCGCGGGTCGCGGTGCTCGAGGTCGAAGTGCGCTGGCGCGAGGCAGCGGCGCTCGATGCGCTGCTCGCGCCGCTTCTGAGCCGCGCCCGTGGCTGAGCGGCGCGTCGGATATTTCTTCGAGGCGCTCGGCGCCAGGATTCTCTTCCGGCTCTTCCGGCTGCTGTCGATCGACCATGCCTCGGCGGTCGGCGGCTTCCTCGCGCGCACGCATCGGGCCGCATGTGGGCGCTTCGAAGCGCGCCGTCGTCAATCTGCGCCGCGCCATGCCCGAGCTCGACGACGCGGCGATCCGCACCATCGTCATCGGCATGTGGGACAATCTCGGCCGCGTCCTCGCCGAATATCCGCATTTGGGCGAGATCGAGATCTTCAAGCGCGGCGGCCGCGTCGAAACGGTCGGCGTCGACGCGATCCTCGCCGGCGCAAACGGACGACAGGCGCTACATCTTCTTCTCGGCGCATTACGGCAACTGGGAGATCGCGACGCTCGCGGCGACGCAGGCGAAGTTCCGCGTGGCGCAGGTCTATCGCGCCGCCAACAATCCGCTGATCGACCGGCTCATCCTCGAGGCGCGCGGCGCCGATCGGCAGCGAGCTCATCCCGAAGGGCCCGGCCACGGCGCGCCAGCTCCTGAAGGCGGTCGAGAGCGGGCACGCGCTCTGCATGCTGGTCGATCAGAAGATGAATGACGGCATCGCCGTGCCGTTCTTCGGCCGCGACGCGATGACCGCGCCGGCGCTCGCCCGGCTTGCGCGCCGCTTCGACTGCGTCGTCGTGCCGGCGCGGGTCGAGCGCATCAAGGGCGCGCATTTCCGCCTCGTGTGCGAGACGCCGCTCGACGTGCCGAAGACCGAGGACCAGCATGCCGACGTGCTGGCGCTCATGACCGCGGTCAACGCAACCGTCGAGCGCTGGATCCGCGCCGATCCGAAGCAATGGTTCTGGCTGCACCGGCGCTGGCCGGAGTGAGCTAGGCGCGCACGTCGCGCGCGATCTCGAGGAACTGGTTGGGATCGACGCGGATGGCGGCGCCCGTTGGGCAGGCCGAGACGCAGGCCGGGCCGTTGCTGCGCCCCTGGCACATGTCGCATTTGACGGCATGCTTCGGCCCCGTGGCGCGCGCCGCGGCCTCGCGCGAGCTGTCCTCGCCGGGGCCGTGCCCCGAGCCGAACAGCAGCCACAGCAGCAAGTTGGGCTTCGGCCCCGGCTCGGCCGCCATGCGGATGACGTGGTAGGGGCAGCTCTTCTCGCACGCGCCGCAGCCGATGCAGGCCTCCTGGTCGATATAGACCTCGCCGTTCAAGGCGCGGTGGATCGCGTCGGTCGGGCAGTCGATCATGCAGTGCGGCTGCTCGCAATGGCGGCACGAAGTCGGCACGTGCAGGGTCGCGTAGGTCGGCCCGGCCTCGCGATTGAGGCGGCTGATGCCGCCATGCGTCTCGGCGCAGGCGCTCTCGCAATTGTTGCAGCGCGTGCACAGCGTCTCGTTGATGACGAGGATGTTGGTCGCCTCGCCGACGCCTTCGGCGAGGAAGTCGCTGAACACGCCGCCCGAGCCGCGCGGCTGCGCCATCGTGCTGGCGTTCTCGCGCTGCTCCTGCTCCATGCGCGCTTTGAGGCGCTGCGTGAGCGCGGGATTGCGGGCGAGGACGCGCTGGAACACCGGTCCCTCGATGCGGATCACGACCGTCTTGGTCGCGGCCACGACCGCCACCTGCGCCGGCTGATCGGAGAGATAGTTCTGCTCGCCGATCATGTGCCCGGCCGGGAGATAGCGCAGCACCACGTCGCGCCCCCAGCTCCGGCACGTGACCTTGGCCGAGCCCGACTGGATCAGGAACACGTCGGCCTTGGCCGCGCCCGGCGCGAGGATGGTCTGGCCGAACGCGAACGACACGGGCGTGGCCGCGGCGACCAGCGCGTCGAGGTCGGGCCCCGCCAGATCCTCGCTCACATAGGCCCTGATCTGGCGCGGCGTCAGCGCCTCGTCGATCCTGAGGCGCGCCCCCGGCACCGAGGTGAAGAGCTTCAAGGCGGCGCGGCGCGGCACTTCGATCAGCGTGCAGTCGCTGACGGCGCGCACCGTGGCCGAGCGCGGCCGGCCCGAGATCAAGCCCATCTCGCCGAAGAACTCGCCCTTGTGCAGGATGCGCTTCATCTGCAGCACGTCGGGCTGAACCTCGACGCCGACCGCGCCGTCGAGGATGGCGAAGATCGAATCGCCATAATCGCCGCGCCGCAGCACGGCGTCGCCGGCCTTCATGCGCACGAGCTTGCTGTCGAGCAGCACGTCGCCGAGGCCGAGGCGCCCAAGCCCAGCGAAGAGCGGGATGGTGCGGGCGATCTTCTGCAACGCCGCCTCGACGTCGCGCTTCCTGACGATGCTGGCGAAGGTCTCGGCCAAGGCCGGCGTGTCGGCCGGCGCCGCAGGCTCGCCGGCGATCGCCTCGACCGCCTCGTAGCCCTGGTTGAGGCAGTGCTTGATGAGCGGGTATCCGGCGAGCGAGCCCACGACATAGAGGCCCGGCACCGCCGACTGGTAATGCGCATCGAGCGCGGGATCGGCGTCGTCGCCCTCGGTCTCGAAGGTGACGCCGCACGTTTCCAGGAACTTGCGCGGCTTGACCGAGCCGATGCGCGCGATGACGTGGTCGCACGGATGCTGCTCCTCGCGGCCGGCGACGCGCAGCACGATGCGGCGCTCCTCGATCCGCAAGGTTTCGGCGTCGTAGCGGCAGGCGATCCGGCCGTCGCGGATCGCGGCCTCGACCGCGGCGAGATTGGCGACCGTCACTTTCTCCGGCTTGAACGTGCGGCCGCGCACGACCATCGTGACGCGGTTCTCGTCGGCCAGAGCGAGTGCGTTCTCGATCGCCGTGTCGCCCGAGCCGACGACGAAGATTTCGTTGCCACCATACTCGTTGGCGTCGCGCAGCTGATAGCGCACGCGCTCGGCGCCCGGCACGGAAAGCTTGGTGATGTTGCCCTGCGTGCCCATCGCGAGGATGACGGCGTCGGCCGCGATCGTGTCGCCGCGCGCGAGCTCGATGCGGAACGACCGGCCTTCGCGCGCGATGCCGATCGCCTCGCTCGCGATGCGGAGCCGCTTCAAGGCGCCGGTCTCGTCGAGCTCATTGCGCCAGGTCGCGAGCACGCGCTCGACCGGGCCTTCATCGAACGAGAGCGCGAGCCCCGGCTGCAGCGGCAGGCGTTTGGGCGTGCTCATGACGAGCTTGCCCTTGGCGAAATTGTGGATCGTGTCGGCGAAATTGGAGCTGCGCTCGAGCATGAGGTGCTTCATGCCGCGGCGCGTCGCCTGCACCGCCGCCGCGAGCCCGGCCGGACCGGAGCCGACGATTACGAGCGGGACGCCGTCCACGACGCCTCCGGCGCGCGCGTGAGCTCATAGGCGCTGAGGACGCCGAAATTCTTCGCCGTCGCGAGCTCGCCGACATAGCGGCAGGCGAGCGCGCGATCTTCGGCCGCCGCCGCCGCGAAGCTCTCGGTCACATAGACGGCGCCCGGCGGGGTCACCGGCTCGAGCCGCGCCGCGCGCGTCACATGGCTGCCGTAGAACGTCAGCTCCTTCCTGACGAAGTCGTAGCCCTGCCAGGTCTTGCCGAAATCGCCGGCGATGCGCGGGCGCAGCGTCGCCGGCAATCCGAGCGCCGCGAACGGCACCGTGCCGAGCCGGTCTTGCAGATCGAGCGAGAAGTGCGCGGCCATGGGCGCGCGCTCGAACACGGCGATGATCGCATCGCCCCAGGAATTGTCGTAGAGGCGCCCGTCCTCGTGCTCGGCCAGCACCTCGGACACGGGGCGCATGACGCACTCGTGGAACACCGGGATGGACTCGTCGGGCAGGCGCGAGAACGCGGCGAAGTCGATCACCAGGATCGCGCGCGGTTCGCGGCCGAGGCGCGGAACGGGATGAGGATGGGGCGCGCGCGCGCCGGTTGTTATGGTCTTGAAGGCCCGCATGAGGATGCGGGTTTACGGCCGAACGCCTTAACAGAAGGTCAGAAGTTCCGTCGTGCGCGCCGAGTATTTACGCCGGTTTTCCGGGCTTTTTACGTGGTAGTTCGCCCGGTACTAGAGCAGCTTGCCCTGGCGCGTTTCGGGACCGCGCGCGGTGCGCTTGTCGCGCCCCGCCGTGGCGCCGACCGCGCCGTCGTGGAACTCGAGGAGGAGAGATGCGCCGGGCGCAACGTGCGCGGCGTCGGTCAGCACCGTGCCGCTGTCGCCGCGGACGCGGACATAGCCCTTCGCCATCACGCTGTCCTGCGCCTGCTGCCAGCTTTGCAGGCGCCCGGCCAGAGCTTGCAGCTTCGCCTCGCGATCGGCGACGAAGCGCAGCGCCGCGCGCTGCAGGCGGAGCGGCACGTCCTTCAAGCGCTCCGCCGCGATGCGCGCGAGATGGCGGAGCGCCAGCGCAAGCCGCTCGGCGCGGTCGTCGAGCCGCTGCGTCGCGTGGCCGAGGAGCGCGCGCGGATCGGGCAGGCCGCGGCCCGCCGCGCGCACATGGGCGTACCATTCGCCGAAGCGGCGCGCCATCGCCTTGGCGCCGCGCAGGCCCTTCGCCTCGACCTCGGCGATGAGTTCGAGCCGCACCGGCACCGCCATCTCGGCCGCCGCGCTGGGCGTCGGCGCGCGCCGGTCGGCGGCGAAGTCGATCAGGGTCGTGTCGGTCTCGTGCCCGACCGCGGCGATCAGCGGAATGGCCGAGGCCGCGGCCGCGCGCACCACGATCTCCTCGTTGAACGGCATCAGATCCTCGAGGCTGCCGCCGCCGCGCGCGACGATGAGGAGATCGGGCCGCGGCGGATCGCCGCCGGGCGCGAGGCGGTTGAAGCCGGCGATCGCGGCCGCCACCTGCTCGGCCGCGCCCTCGCCCTGCACCGCCACCGGCCACAGCAGCACGGTGCGCGGGAAGCGCTCCCTCAGGCGATGCAGGATGTCGCGGATGACGGCGCCGGTGGGCGAGGTGACGACGCCGATGACGGTCGGGAGATAAGGGAGGCGCTTCTTGCGCTCGGCGGCGAACAGGCCCTCGGCCGCGAGTTTCGCCTTGCGCTCGGCCAGCAGCTTCAAGAGCGCGCCGACGCCCGCGAGCTCGATCGCCTCGACCACGAGCTGATAGCGCGAGCGGCCGGGAAATGTGGTGATGCGGCCGGTGCAGATCACCTCCATCCCGTCCTCGGGCTTGAAGGAAAGCCGCGTCGAGCGCCAGACCACGCCGTCGAGCACCGCCTCCTCGTCCTTCAGCGCGAAATAGCAATGGCCCGAGGCGACGCGCTTCCAGCCGGTGATCTCGCCGCGCACGCGCACGTAAGCGAAGGCCTGCTCGATCGTGCGCTTCAAGAGCCCCGCGATCTCGCTCACCGTGTAGGCGGCAATGGCCGCGCGCGGCGCGGCGGCGGCTTCGGTGGGGGATTCGCTCATCGGCCGCTATGATAGAGCGTCGAGGCGGGGCAGCACGAGGGACGGCGCATGCGGGTTCTCATCGTCGGATCGGGCGGGCGCGAACACGCGCTCGCCTGGGCGATCGCGGCCTCGCCGCTGACGGACCGGCTCTACTGCGCGCCCGGCAATCCCGGCATCGCGCGCGACGCGACCTGCGTGCCGGTCGATGCCACCGACATTGCCGGCCTCGTCGATCTCGCGCGGCGCGAGAAGATCGACTTCGTCGTGGTCGGGCCCGAGGCGCCCTTGGCCATGGGCCTCGTCGACCGGCTCGAAGAGGCGGGCATCGCCGCCTTCGGCCCGTCGGCCGCGGCGGCGCAGCTCGAAGCCTCGAAAGGCTTCACCAAGGATTTGTGCGCGCGCCACGACATCCCGACCGCATCCTATCGCCGCTTCAACGAAGCCGGCGCGGCCAAGGCCTATGTGCGCGAGCGCGGCGCGCCGATCGTGGTCAAGGCGGACGGGCTCGCCGCCGGCAAGGGCGTCACCGTGGCGACGAGCGTGGCCGAGGCCGAGGCCGCGATCGACGACGCGCTCACGGCGCAGAAATTCGGCGATGCCGGCGCCGAGCTGGTGATCGAGGAGTTCCTCGCCGGCGAGGAGGCGAGCTTCTTCGCGCTGGTCGATGGCGTGGACGCGCTGCCCTTGGGCTCGGCGCAGGACCACAAGCGCGCGGGCGACGGCGACACCGGCCCCAACACCGGCGGCATGGGGGCCTATTCGCCGGCGCCGTGCCTCACGCCGGCGCTCGAAGCGGACGTGATGGCGCGCATCGTCAAGCCGACGGTGGCGGCGATGGCGGCCGAGGGGCGGCCCTACAAGGGCGTGCTCTATGCCGGCCTGATGCTGACCGAGGCGGGGCCGAAGCTGATCGAATACAACTGCCGCTTCGGCGATCCCGAGGCGCAGGTGCTGCTGCCGCGCTTGCGCAGCGACCTGCTGCCGGCGCTCGTCGCGGCGCGCGACGGCGTGCTCAAGAGCTTCGACCTGCGCTGGCACGAGGAGGCGGCGCTCTCCGTCGTGCTGGCGGCCAAGGGCTATCCCGGCGCCTACGAGAAGGGCAGCGCGATCGAAGGGTTGGACGCGCTCGCCGACGACGCCAACGTGCTCTTGTTCCACGCCGGCACGCGCGAAGACGGCGGCCGCATCGTCAGCGACGGCGGCCGCGTGCTCGACGTGGTCGGGCTCGGCGCGAGCATCGCCGAGGCGCAGGCGCGGGCCTACGCGGCGGTCGGCCAGATCCGGTGGCCGGGCGGCTTCTGGCGCCGCGACATCGGCTGGCGCGCGGTCCAGGGCGAAAAGTCAAGCCGTTGATTTAGTTCATATAAATTTGGTTCGTTCGGCGAAAATCACAGATTGCGGGCGGCGGATTGGGTTCGTTCCGTCGACATTCGGCCCAGCCTCACCCTCCCGCTGCGTTCGGGTCGAATCGCCTCTCCGTCCCACCGGGTCGGAGAGCGTTCGGCCGGTTGCGGTCCCGAACGCACGAAGCGCCCAACGGGCGCTTTCCAGCCCAGTTTTCGCGTCGCACAACGTGGATTCGAACACTACGTCAAACTGCGTTCATACCGCGTTACGCCGCGGCCGGCCTGACCTCGGCGGCGATTTTGGCGCCCAACTCCCGCTCGGCCTTGGCCAGGTCGTAGGCGGCCTGGAGGCGCAGCCAGATTTCGGCCGATCCGCCGAAAAAGCGCGCGAGCCGTAGTGCCGTCTCGGGCGTGACCGCGCGCCGCCCGCGCACGATGTCGCCGATGCGCGAGGCCGGAAGACGCAGCGCCAGCGACAGCGCGTGTGCGGACAGACCGCGCGCCTCGATCTCGTCCTTCAGGACCTCGCCCGGATGCGGCACCGGGCCGGCGAGCTTGCGCGTGCGTGCGATCGGCATCGAACCCTTCTCCTCAATGGTAGTCGACTATTTCCACGTTCCAGGCGTGACCCCCGCGAAACTCGAACTTGATCCGCCACGGCCCGCCCGCCGAGATCGCCCATTGTCCGCTGCGGTCGCCGCGCAGCTTGTGGAGGCCGACCGAGGCGAGACCGGTCAGGTCCTGGAGCCGCTCCGCCTCGTCGAGCAGCCGGAGCCTGCGGCGGGCGAGAGACTCGTCGAGCCCCGGAAAACGCCCTTTGCCCTCTTCGGCAAAACGCTGCGTCGCCCGGTTGGCCCAGGATTTGATCACCCGTCAAGTGTATAATGTTCTGCGTTAAACGGCAAGCAGACGCCTCCGTTTCACCGCCGTGCCGCGAAGAAGCGGCGCAGCAGGGAGGATGCGCGGGCCGCGTCGATGCCGCCGAGAACCTCGGGGCGGTGGTGGCAGGTGGCTTGCGCGAAGAAGCGCGGGCCGTTTTCGACCGCGCCGCCCTTCGGGTCGCTGGCCCCGTAATAAAGCCGGCGGATGCGGGCGAACGAGATGGCGGCGGCGCACATGGCGCACGGCTCGAGCGTGACATAGAGGTCGCACCCCTCGAGCCGCGCCGTGCCGAGCGCGGAGAACGCGGCGCGGAGCGCCAGCATCTCCGCGTGCGCCGTGGCGTCGCCCAGCACCTCGACCCGGTTGCCGCCGCGCGCGACGACCTCGCCGGTCTGGCCATCGACAATGACGGCGCCGACCGGCACCTCGTCGCGGGCGAACGCGGCCTCGGCTTCGGCCAGGGCGAGGGACATGGGCGATGCGGTCATCGGGCGCTACTATAGGCGCCATGGCGCAGCCCATCATCGGCCTTACGCTCGACCGCGAGGACAAGGGCGGATATTCGAAGACGCACCCGTGGTACGCGCTCCGCGAGAATTACTGCGACGCGATCGTCGCCGCGGGCGGCGTGCCGGTGCTGTTGCCGCACGAGGGCGCGGCGGTCGCGTCATACCTCGCGCTCATCAGCGGCCTCGTCGTCACCGGCGGCGCGTTCGACGTCGATCCGAGCCTGTTCGGCGCCGTGACGCGGCACGACACGGTGAAGCTCAAGGAGCGGCGCACCGATTTCGAGCTCGCCATCACGCGCGCGGCGGTCGAGCGCGACGTGCCGGTCCTCGGCATCTGCGGCGGGCAGCAGCTTTTGAACGTGGCCTTGGGCGGCACGCTCTTGCAGCACATCCCGGACGAGGTGCCGAACGCATTGGCGCACGAGCAGCCCAATCCGCGCACCGAGCCGGGGCACACGGTCACGATCGCCAAGGGCACCCTCCTCCACCGCATCGCCGGGGCCGACCGCCTCGCCGTCAACAGCGCGCATCACCAGGCGGTGAAGGCGCCGGGCGAAGGCCTCATCGTCGATGCCGTGGCGGATGACGGCGTCATCGAGGGGATCGAGGCGCCCGGCCGCCGCTTCTGCCTCGGCGTGCAGTGGCATCCGGAATATCTCCTGTCGGACGGCGACCGGCGCATCTTCCAATCCTTCATCGCCGCCTGTGGCTGAGCGCATCGCGAAGCTCATCGCGCGCGCGGGCGTGTGCTCGCGCCGCGAGGCCGAGCGCTGGATTCTGGCGGGCCGCGTCAGCGTCGCCGGGACGGTGCTCGCCAGCCCGGCGACCAATGTCTCCGACGACGACGACATCAGGATCGACGGCAAGCCCATCCCCGAGCGGGAGCGCCCGCGCCTCTGGCGCTATCACAAGCCCAAGGGCCTCATCACCACGCACAAGGACGAGCGCGGGCGCGAGACCGTGTTCGCGCATCTGCCCCAGGACATGCCGCGCGTCGTTTCGGTCGGACGGCTCGACCTCAATTCCGAGGGGCTGCTGCTGCTCACCAACGACGGCGCGCTGGCGCGCGCCTTGGAGCTGCCGGAGCGCGGCTGGCTCCGGCGCTATCGCGTGCGCGTGCACGGCGCGCCCGAGGCGAAGGATCTCGCCGCGCTGGAAAAGGGCCTCACGATCGCCGGCGTCAAATACGGCGCCGATCCGCGCCGCCATCGACAAGGTCCAGGGCTCGAACGCCTGGCTCACGGTCAGCCTCGGCGAGGGCAAGAACCGCGAGGTGCGCCGCGTCATGGAGCATCTGGGATTGTCGGTGACGCGGCTCATCCGCGTCGCTTATGGCCCGTTCCAGTTGGGCCATCTCGCGCGCGGCGAGACCGCCGAAGTGCAGCGCAAGGTCGTGACGGAGCAGGTGGGCAAAGATGCGGATCATCGCCGGGCGCCATCGCGGCAGACCGCTTGAGGCGCCGCACGGCGAAGCGGTGCGGCCGACATCCGAGCGCGCGCGCGAGGCGGTGTTCGACATCCTGGCGCACGGCCGCTTTGCCGAAGCGCCGGTCTATGAGGATGCGCGCGTCGTCGATGCCTTTGCCGGCACCGGCGCGATGGGGCTCGAGGCGATCTCGCGCGGCGCACGCTTTGCCACGTTCATCGAGCGCGACGGCGCCGCGCGCAAGGCGCTTGCGCGCAACATCGCGACGCTCGGCGAGGGTGCCAAATGCGCCATCCTCGCCGCCGATGCGGTGAAGCCGCCGCGCGGCAGCCCATGCGAGCTGGCGTTCGTCGATCCGCCCTATGGCGAGGCGCTGGGACAAGCGGCCATCGCGGGCCTGGCCAAGGCGGGCTGGCTATGCGCCGGCGCGCTCGTCGTGCTCGAGCTCGGCGCGCGCGAGGTATTTTCGCCGGCGGCGGGCTTTGCGCTGCTGCACGAGCGCCGCTATGGCGCGGCACGCATCCTGTTCCTGAGATAAAGTCCTTCTCGCCCTCGAGGGCGAAAGGATTTAGGATGAGGTGGGTGAACCCCCACCTCTCCCGTCGACCGCATGCGGTCGACCTTCCGCCCCAAGGGGCAGAGAGGGAGATTGCATTGCGTCTAGGCGAAGCAATCGGACCGCAAATCTCTGGGAGGAAACGATGCGGAATTGGGGCGTGGCGGCGATTGCTTTGCTTGCGGGTGCCGGAGCGGCGCAGGCGCAGGCGCCGATCAAGGTCGGCTTCGCCATCTCCGAGACCGGCCCCAGCGCCGGCGTCGGCAAGCAATACACCGTGACGGCGCAGATCTGGGCGAACGACGTCAACGCCAAGGGCGGGCTCCTGGGCCGCAAGGTCGAGATCGTCCATTACGACGACCAGAGCAACCCGGCGCTCGATCCCGGCATCTATACGAAGCTCTTGGACGTCGACAAGGTCGATCTCCTGACCGCGTCCGGCACCAATTACAGCTCGGCCGCGATGCCGGTCATCATGCAGCACAACGCGCTCGTCCTCGACACGCTGTCCTTGGCGGTCAACGACGAGTTCCACTATCCGCGCTTCTTCCAGACCATGCCCTATGGCCCCAACGGCAAGGACGCGATCTCGGAAGGATTCTTCGCCGCCGCGATGACCATGAACCCGAAGCCGCAGACCGTGGCGCTGACCGGGGCCGATGCCGAGTTCTCGAAGAACGCGATCGAAGGCGCGAAGCACTGGATCGCGCAAGACGGCCTGAAGATCGTCTATGACCGGGTCTATCCGCCGAACCAGATCGATTTCAGCCCGATCATCCAGTCGATCAAGGCGGCCAATGCCGATGTCGTGTTCCTCGCCGCATATCCCGGCGACAGCGCCGGATTCCTGCGCGCGGTCGAGGAGCAGGGCCTCTCCGCCAAGATGTTCGGCGGCGCGATCGTCGGGCCTCAGCTCGGCACCATCAAGGCGCAGATGGGCGAGCATTTGAACGGCCTCGTCGATTACGATCCGGATACTTACAAAAGATGTCAACAAAAAAGTTCGAGTTTGTGGGTACAGGTATCCGCTTTTTGATGCGTAACTAATAAAAGGCACTCTTGGTCTGACTTGTTTTCCGACGAGGGTGAAATTTTGATTTCACTTTTACCAATCTCCGTTGCCGTCGATATACCAAATATCGAAGGCACCTTTGCTCCAGGAGAAGGCCTGCTTCAACAAATCCAACTTCTCGAGGGCAGTGTTTCTGAAGATAATCAAACCATCCTTTGCAAAATCGGTACCGCAACGACTACAGAGCAATTTCGCGAATGGTGCCTGAATCCACTCGGCGGCGGAGAACGATATACGCTACCGTGGAGCGTCATCATTGTTGAGACAACTTTCGGCGGGACTATCAGCGCCATGTGTCACGGTGCTGGAATCGCTCATCAAACCTTGAGCGATTTAGTCGTCGAGGTCGAATACGTTGATCCAAACGGGGAACTTCGTACCGTCTCGGATCCAGAGCTTCTGAAAGCGGCATCTGGAGCTCTTGGATTATTAGGCGTTGTCACTGCGTATACAATTCGATTGAATAAAATGACGTACACATCTATGCGTCCAGCCCGCGTTCCAATCGAACTTGCTGTTCCTCCGCCTCAAGAATACATTGATGCTGCAAGAAAGGGAGACCCAAAGTATAAATGGATCAAGGATCTTGTTGCACAACATTCTCAAGAAGCTTTGGACAAAGCACTCGATAAATTCATCTATAATGCTAGCAATGATTACTACACGGAGTGGTTTTGGTTTCCATTGCAACGAGAGGTCTGGGTGAATACATGGGACAATACTGGTGACAAGGAACAAGCGACAATCACGCCATCCGAGTTTGAAGCATTCTTGGAATGGCTTGAAGAGTGGCTGGCTCATTTGTTGATTGACTGGCCAGTTTGGCAAGCGGTACCCGGCGAGCTCCAGGCAAAGCTGCTCGGATTTCTCACCTTGATGCTCTTCCCAAACGTGAAAGAGAGCGATCCTCCAAGTAACCCCATCAAGTGCTCTTCGATACTGATAATAGTTACTACTCAATTAATCAATGGTCTTGAATTTCGTCGAGGGATTCAGAATCTACAAACCACTGACATGGAATGGAATATTCGTCTCCCTCCACAACCTGGACACGAAACGAAACCAGACTGGACAGTCGCCCAAAAGGCATGGTGGGATGCCATTCTGCTCATGGAGGCGAATCCCGGCGTCGTTCGCATCACATTGGAGATGCGCATTATGGGAGCAAGTTCAGTCATCCTGGCCCCCCAACGAGGGAATGATCTCGGCACGGTGGTTATCGAAGTCCTCACGACCTTGAATACACCAACCAAGGACTGGGTCGCATTTTGTCAGAAACTGGTCGACGCATGGTTTCAATACGTCGATGCTTCAACAGGCAAACCTCTCCGCGCTCGACCTCATTGGAGTAAACAATGGGCGTATCTCATGTTACCGGATGAGCATGGCGTATCAATCACAGCCACGGAATGGCTTCGTCAGGTTGCGTATAAAGATGAGATCCCATTGTTCTTGGACAAATTGCAGAAGATTGGACAGGATGCAGGATTCAATGAGGATGATTTGCGTGCCCGATTTGCAAATCGGCATTTGGAAAGTATTTTCTGGGGGACACCAGATCCAACCGTTGTCGGGATCCATTCTCCGGAAAAGAGTTATGGAGTGATTAATAACCTCAAGAGACTTTTTAAATGCTGCACAATCAGCTAGCTTTAATCTTAATTATTCTCGCTTGAAGATGCGTTATATTTGAATGGGAAATTAATTTTTACTATTAAGATACTCAAAAAATGCAAACTTAATAAAACATAGCTCCAATTGAGATTGATGTTAATGAATCGAAAAGAGAAATATATTTTCCTATGAATCTTAATAAAATACTTCAACCCCGCATTCCTCATCTAAATATAGCTGCAATCATTCTGGAAAAGATTGTGCGATGTAGGCTGTTCAACTGTTGCCGATGCTTGACCACAGGGATGGCAAAATATATACTATTAAGTGCTTTCCCGTTTTTCGAGATCAACTTGACGATCAGTCCAGTGGCGTCTGGCCACGTCAGTTCCTGTAGTGTTAAATAGCGGTATTATCGAAGATCTACGCCGAGGGCAACTTGTAAACCAATGAAGAGTTGTGAGATGCATACTAAAACTCCACGATTTTTTCACTGGAAATAAATCTTAATTAGTAATTAAAGAAATCGACCACGCGGTTAACTGAATTTGTATAAAGAATATGCGAATTTGAAATCGCCTTAACTTTCCCTGTAGGCTTACAGTTTTGCCAACGTGCTAAGCAGAGTGCAATTTCGCCAGTCCCTCACTTTAAATTTCACTGATATCTATTATAGGAACTCTACCTACTGTGAAACATTCTTTGATAGGAAGGTCCGGAATCGTGTACTTGTAAGAGTATCGTCGCCTAAAATACCGAATTATTTTCCTTATTGTTTTACACGTAGACTTATATTCTCATTGTTTTAAAACGCCGCCTTGCATACACGCCTCTCGTGTTGCGGCGTAGCTATTTCTAAATTCGATAAAAATAGCACATGTGTAAAAAATCATTTTAAAGCATGTCTAAGTATTGTTCTCGAGCAAACAGGAAGCCTCCGCGTGGTTAAATTTTAATGGGACTAATGCAGAGCCACCTCTAAAATTAAGCTCACCTCCCTCTGCCCCATTGGTTCCCGAAATAGCAATATTAAAAATAAAAGTGCCATAAGGCGCTGAAGATCTACACCGCCACCACGTAATATTTGTGGCAATCATACAGAAGGTCTGCGTATATAAACCCAGCATGGACACAGCGAACAACATCAACAACGGTCTCATCTTCTCAACATCTTCTCAATCACACCAAACACAATCACACACAATCAAACAAAAACCATCATGAAGGGCATCTTTTCAGTCGCCACATTCCTCGCTCTCGCCTCTGCTCTCGTCTCCGGGGCTCCCCTCAATCAACGAGGTACATACGCCATCCCTGCCAACGAGCTCTGGGTCATTACAAACCCTGCTCCCGCTACGATCATTACCTCTCCCCCGTCGTCACTTGGAGAAGTTGCCATTAGTAACGGATCAAACGAGATCGATACAGTCGTTTCCTTCGACGTGTCCAGCTACCCGGTCCCGACTTCCTCGAGTACATGCGAATTTTTTATTCAAGGTGTCACACCTTCTGGCTCAGGAATAATACAATTGTTCACTCTCGGTGCCGAAGTAACCACAGCATCGACAGTCATTCCCTTCTACAATCAATATGAGGGTCAATACAATGTCAACACCAGTCCTAGTACCGCTATTGACGTTGCAATTCGTCCCTTGCAACTTCCAAGACGGCGTTTTGCAATTTGTCATCAGACCACAGAATACCGATGATTCCTACAATGGGTCCAAAGTGGCACCGTTGGTGCATTCATCCAATACAACCCTTAGAAGGCACTTGTTTTGGCATTGGAGGGAGTTTTGAGATATTTTGGTTGCTTTCTATATTATAGCAGGTTTGGGAACGGCATAATGGGATTAATGTTTTGGAGTTGTATAACAAATTAGATTACATAGTGGGGAAATGAATATTGTATTGTACAATACCTGACAATGAATTGCAACTTTTACGACTTTCATAATACTATTCCACATATACCTTGCCTCCAATAAATTCAGTGAAGAAATTTACAGGTCCACTCTCACGATAATTTCACAATCTTCCTTTCCGGTCTTCGAGGATTCATCCCAATCTTCTATGCTGCCAGAGGCATAATATCGCGCAGCATAGGACTAGGAGACGGAGACGGAGAACGAGATACGTTGGAAATACACAATACCATCTGAGAGTGTCATTTTTATATCAGATAGAATAAGAATTCATTCACTATAACATCCTTCTTTGTGCAAACGAGCGGTATTATTAACTAAATATATAATATAAGAGGACCCCACACTCCCTTTCTGCGACCGGACTTTCGTGTGCTAAAGTGCAATAAAAAATATAACCCCAATCATCCCAATTAGCGCCGATTGGAAAGTACCGACTACTAAACTTGGGTCCGACATACTAGACTTTGTAGTTGTTACGGAGTTTGTGGTAAATGGCGAGACGGGTGAAGCGCTATTTGAAGATGTCGAGTTCGATGGAAAGCCAGTGGAATTAGTAACGGTCGGTGCGATGGGATTTGGCATAGATGAGCTTGTCGTAGAACTCTCAGGAGGCTCAACTTGGGTTGGCGTTGTGGTTACCTCTGAAGTGAGGGTGGGTGTTGAGTGAGAGATTGTGGGTGTTGATTGAGAGATTGTGGGTGTTGATTGAGAGATTGTGGGTGTTGAGTGAGAGATTGTGGGTGTCGAGTGAGAGATTGTGGGTGTCGAGTGAGAGATTGTGGGTGGCTTGGTAGAGGTTATGGTTCCCTGGGAGGGCACGGTATCGGGAGGCACAGATACAGGTGGTCCAGCCGGGACGGGTCCACAACAGCTATCGACGTCGCAGCAGGTATCTCCATCAGGGCAATAGCCGCCATTAGAGCAGCAAATGGTGCCGATAGGATTACAACTACCAATACCACAACAGGACTGACTGGAGGGACAGGCACCATCGCTGCAACACTTATAACCTGGCGGAGCGCAGTAACCAAGTGGACAACAGGTGTTCCCGATTGGGCAGCAATAAATGCTATCTATGATATCCAGTCAGTTCACGAAACGACTTGGACTTACCGGGACAAGGACCGTAGCCTGTATCACATTCAAGTTGCCTGGATTCCAATGTAAAATGTGGTAGCAAATATCTGGGGTTCAGGAGGCCGTTAGCCCCAGCTGCTTGCAAATAGAACCTCGGCTTGACATTGAGTTGGTCATCGGAGTTGCAGGAAACAAATGCGGAGCTGCCGAAGACGAGGGCGAAAACGACCAAGGAAAGCGATCTGGGCATCGAATTAGGAAAACTGAGACTTGAGTGGCCCTGTAGCCAAATGAGAATATAAGAACTCATTGGCCATTCGGCTATGCACTAGTGACAAGCCAAGAGGAGGTCGATTTCGAAAGGCCAATCAGGTGCATACATTTCACCTCGTGATACATTAGCGACGAATAACCGGCGACACTGATTTTACATCGCTATAACAGTTAGGAATAACCGAATGCAATGAATCCCACCCTTGATTTACAGTACCGAAAAAATTCCAGTTCCTGGTGAAAGCTGAGCTCGCTATAATAAGTATAGACCATCCGGAGTCTACCTACTTCATGTTCACGAAACCGGTGTAGAACATAAGACCCGGATCGCCAGATGAGAGAAGAAAACGATTTACTTGAACATGCGGTAAGAGATATTAAGTCAATTAAGTTAGTAGTAATTTTTAAAAATATATTTAAATAGAATTCTTTAAAATAATAAATATGAAAAATTAAATTAAATAATATAAAATTAATATTTATAATATTATATAAATAATAATTATATTATATTATAAATTATATTATAACTTTTATAATATTATTTTATTTATATATTTATATATTAATTACTTTTTAATAATTTTAATTTTATAATAATTTTCTTATTATTCTTAGATTTTTAATTTTTTATAATATTAAATAATTTATTGAAATTTATAATTAAATTTATTAATATAAATTTGAACCACTTGCTTCGCGTTAAAACTATTGTATACTCTCATACGGAAATATACTCCCCGGTTGGCAACTACGGTTAAATGGCAGAGAATGTTATTTTATAATATAAAGTTAAAAGATTTTAGGATTTGCTAGGGGCAATAAAAGAGCAAGTGACAGGAAAGATAGTATTGAAAGGAAAAGTGGTTATTGGCGTTGCAGGAATACTGACGGCGATAGAGGATGTGGAGAGAACGATTGAGGAGGAGAAGAGGGGGACTGCTAAACCACGAGGTAGATCAAAGAGCCTATTGTATTAGAAGGTGAAGGTGAAGGATTGGAGATCATGGAGTATAAAACTAGCGAGCATATCGAAATCGGGTGCCGTCGACGAAGTTCGCGGATTTTGAATTTTTCATTTCGCAAACCCCTATATTAAATAGAATATTAATTTACCCTTAAAATAAATTATACTACAATACTATAGCTATACTCCTATATGTATATAGGGGGCCCAAATCAATGGGTCATCCGGCACGTCCTTTGTAAAGCCTGGAAGTATGCGAGTTCTCTCTCGAAGACTGCGTACTGCGCGATGCCAGCTTTCTGCCGAGCGTTCAGTATTCAATTTATTCTCCACCAATATCCAGTTATATACGTCTTTAGCAATCTCTGTTGAGTGCTTATCTGTAACTTGCCACAATGTCCCTATGACGGTCGGGTATCCTGCAAGTTGAATTGCCGAGGAAAGATTGATTGACTCCCCCAAAAGGCTGAGGTCTCTTGAACTTGCAGAATGACATGCCGATAAATACGCGAGTTGGGGGGCTTGTAAATTTAATGAGGTAAAGTCTGAAACTGTGAGTGGAGACATTTCCCAATCAGTGAGAAGCAGCTTACTCTCTGATGGGTTGCCGGCCGATGAATATCCATGACATGAAAAATGTACAATCTGGTAATCATTGAGGCATGAAAGTACCTTGTCCCTAGTCGGCTTTTCGATCACAGTGGTTTGGACATGTTGCAAGAGCATGTCATTCACGGTATTAATTTCTTGCTCTACGAATCGAAGATCGCGCTGGTGAGGAGTTTTTGACATACCCACAAGCATTGCTTTCTGCGATGTGACGCTCGCCGCGCGAACTTTTCTTTCACGAGCATAGCCTAATGCCTTCAACGTAGGTGTATAGGAAGAAATGACACGATCGATCGCATTTCTTGTAGAGCCAGACTGATGATACCCTGCAGCATGGATCGGCAAAACGTTGAGTAACCCACTACCAACCCACCAGACCCTCCGCCAACCTGAATTGGAGGAACCCGATTGTGAGCATTCAAGATGGTCAAGGACAGGATTCACCGCGACGTCCCACATCCATTTCAGAACCTCGTGTATTTCAGTCCTTGCGAATGCGTAACGCTTGTGACCAACCGCGTGGACTGCGCTTAAAAACCGGTTTGTGTAGAGATATAACTCACTATGCACCAGCAAAGGGAGCGAAACGAGACGAATTTCGTCGACAGCGACAACCAACGCATCACTTCGGATTTCAGAAACATTGAATACGACAATGGGTCCATATTTCGCTAGCCCTTTCAAGTCGGACTCTGAAGGGGCAAGAAGAAATTGTTCGAACCCTTCCAGATTTCGAATATCTGCAAGGAGCATGTCAAACTTCGTCGACAAACGCCGACGGCTCTCGGCATCGTCGCCAGAGCCTGTTTCTTTAGTATGTATGAGATTCACCGGCGGGCGATCCAGTTGGTCTCGGAAATGGTGAAACTCTTTTGCAAGATCTGGATGCAATTTCTCTAGAACCACTATATCAGATCGCACCTGAAGCTGTAAGGTTGCCAAAATCCCATTTCCTAGTTCCGATAGTTGTACTGCTCGATACGGTTCCTCACCACATTGAAGTGACACTGACACCGCTCGTGAGGTGATTCCAGCAAACTGTGATATTTGGTATTGCTGATCAATCTGATTCAAGACGCGAGGACTTATATTCGGCAACAATTCGACCGCAGTTCGTAGGAGTGTGTTGGCACGGCCCCAGTCTCGACCATCTTGAATCAATAACCGGGCAGCCAAATCTGCAGCTCCGATCTTGATGGAAGGCGGAGCTGTTTCAACCGCCGCCGCCTGTTCGTTCGTCGTAATCGCCCGATCAAGGTCTTTTCTGGAGCCAGTCAGTTCAAATCGCCTCCTGAATGCATTTCCCAAACCATTGAGGAAGGTAGCATAATTGGGATGGTCATCGGAGGAGGATGCAACCGCCTGCTCCATTGTTGTGATCGCTCGATCTAAGTCTTCCATCAATTTTGTCCCATCAAACCGCCTCTGTAGTGCAGTCCCTAAATTGTTGAGCATGCCGGCACGGTCAGGATGGTCATCAGGGGCTGACGTGACTGCCTGTTCACCCGTAAGGATCGCTTGATTGAGGTCTTCCATCGATCCCGTCTGCTCAAACCGCCTCTGCAATACTGCCCCTAAATTGTTGAGTATGGCAGCTCGATCAGGATGGTCAACAGGAATTGAGACTGCCTGCTCAATTATCATAATCGCCCGATCGATGTCCACCATCGATTGCGTCCGTTCGAATCGGATTTGTAGTGCATTTGCCAAGTTGTTGAGATACATAACGCGACTGGGATGATCGCTTGAGGTGGATATAACTGCCTGTTCGTTGGTTATGATCGCTCGATCAAGGTCTTCCATTGAGCCAATCCATTGGAACCGCCTCTGCAGTGCTATCCCCAAGTTATTGAGATACATACTACGGTTTGAATGTCCGTCTGGGATGATTAGCACCGCCCGATCATTTATTGTAATGGCTTGATCGAGGTCTTCTATCGATCCTGTTCGCTCGAATCGCCGTTGCAGAGCGGTACCTAAGTTATTGAGGTACATGGCAAGATCGGGATGGTCGCCCGGTGTGAATTTGACTGCTTGCTCCTTGTTCACGATCGCTTGATTGAGATCATCCACCAATCCTGTCCGCTCGAATCGCCGCTGCAAAGCGCTTCCCAAATTGTTGAAGTAGATACTTCGATCCGGATGGTTGCTTGGAGTGAGTTCCACCGCCTGAGCATTAACTATAATGGACTGATTGAGGTCTTCTATCGATCCTGTCCTCTCGGATCGCCTTTGTAGTGCCGTACCTAAGTTGCTGAGGTATAGGGCACGATCCGGATTGTCATCAGTGGTAGATGCTATCACTTGTTCATTCGTCATGATCGCCAAATTGAGGTCTTCCATTGTACCAATCCGTTCGAATCGAGTCTGCAATGCTGTTCCCAAGTTATTGAGAATAGTAGGCCGGTCGTGATGATCGAGAGGAGTCAATGCAACCGCTCGTTCATGCACTATGATTGCCCGATCAAGGTCATTCAATAATCCTGTTCGCTCATATCGGATGTGCAGAGCGCTTCCCAGATTGTTGAGCAAACCCATACGGTCAGGATAGACGTCTGAGGTGGATGCGACTGCCTGTTCGTTCATCGCCACCGCCCGATTGAGGTCATCCAAAGACCCCTTCCGCTCGAATCGGCTCCGCGGCGCGGCTGCCAAGTTGTTGAGGTATGTAGCGCGATTAAGTTGATCGTCAGCGGCAGTGGACGAGAGTACTTGCTCCATCAGTGTCACCGCCCGATCCAGGTCGTCCATTGATCCCGTGTGCTGGAATCGGATCCTCAGGGTAGTCGCCAAGTGGTCGAGCATTCCGGCATGACCCGCATGATTATTTGGGGCAGAAGCGATGGCTTGTTCCTGTATCGCAATCGCCTGATTGAGATCCTCCAAGGACCCCTTCCGCTCAAATCGCATCTTCAACGCGAATCCCAAAAGGTTGAGGTACATGATACGATCGGAATCATTGCTCGTAGTAAATGGGAGTACACGCCTAATCATCGTGATCGCCCGATCGAGGTCATTCATGGACGCCGTCCGCTCGGAGCGGAGAAGCAGCTCGACTGTAACGATATTAGATAGGTCTCTTGTGACTTGGGATTCAGGAAACGCCGATAATGCTAACTCGAGTAGTTCAGCATTCTGCTCGAGCAACTGATCAGTTTCCATTAGCTCTAAGTACGTTCAAAGTATGATTGCGGCAGGTTATTCCAGGGTTCTGAATGATATATCGATCGACGACGGCTATAGACCGGCGGATCGATTATTAATTATTTGAATTTATAACTTTTTTACTTTTAATTATATAATATTTACTTTAATTAACTAATAAATAATACAAATTTAATTAATTAATAATTAATTAATAATTTAAATATTAAATTATTTTAATTATTAAATATATTATAAAAAATTTAATTAATTTAAATTAAATTAAATTAAAAAATATTAAATTTTTATTAAATTTTTATTATTAATTAAATTTAAATTTTAATATTTTATTTTAAAAGTATAAAATAAAAAAATTAATTATTTAATTAAAATAACTTTTTTAAAAATATTTATTAATATTTTTTTACTTTAAAACTTTCTTTTTAAAAATAAGTTCGATCACAACATCAAGTTGTGATGCTTGAGTAACCGATGAACCTCATCGTCGTTAAACAACGTCGCCATTGGTAGGCTCTCCGGAGCCATATCCACTTGCCCAATGTGAACCCCTACCTGTCAGAGGATAATTCAGAGATTGAATATACCATAAGCTTTGCCTCCGAATAATACACATGCTCCACTCATTCCACGGCATGTTGATATGGTGTAAGTCATGGTTGAATTTATTCCAACAATCTTGCCTCGAGTTATAGTCAAATGATGCAACGGAAGAAGCTTTTCGGCGATGTCTTTACTTTCGACAGTGCTGGTGAGGGTGGGATGCTTTAGGAGCCATGCGGTTGTGATATCCCCCGGGATATCCAATAACATCGACGATCGAATTCGGCTGGAGATGGTCGAGGCCAATCTCGAGGTAGTTAGGAGATATGTATCCGCATTCCAGAATGGCGATGTCTTTGCGTTTTGACCTAAGGAGTGATGCCTTGACAGTACATTTAATTGCTGCAATTCCCCCACGTCGAAGCTCGTGCAAGTCAACGACAGTTCGCCCTGGAAGAGATGCAATCAACCGAACTCCGGGTTTCACTGCGCTGGCGACACAGTGGCCGGCGGTGACGAGAATGCTGGGAGCAATGAAAAATGCAGTGCCCACAACGTAATCCGTGCCATCATCGATGAGGATGATGCTCGTACAATTTCCGGCATTTAGGAGGTTCTTCTTATCATTATCAAACGAGGGCTCGGCACTGCATGTCAGAACGTAATGAATTTCAAGTACCCGATCGAAACTTCCGTCTCGGTTATCTCGTTGTCGGCAATGATGGCGCTGATGCCAACGGGACGGCCATTTTTTACCATCAACCTTTCGTAATCAAATTCTGGATTAGCCTCATCGTAATCCATGTCCGCCCTCTCTAACTCGTCCCTCGTCAGGCCCAGGCGCTTTTTCTCGCGATAGAACAAGTAATGAAACAGACGGGTTAACATACTCACAGTCGATGAGCGTCCTTGGGTCATGCCCCTCTCTAAACTTTAGCGTCGTAAGCGATGACGTGGCTCGCTTACGAGTTTCGATGATAAGCTTCCACGTTCTGAGGCCCTTCCAAAAGCATAAACTCGAGACGATATTCGGAGGGGACAGGGACGAATATGGTTTAAAGTGGGGGTCGAAAATTACTTCAGCACGTTCCCATGCCGCGCATTGCATCATGCTTCCGACGTACAGCCTAATCGCTCCGCCTTTCGCACGGCAAAATTTGTGGAGCAATACGTATTCACGTTTTCTCAACCTTCTCTATTGTAATGCTACGAGTAAAAGGCTAATTAAATCTAGCTCCTTACCAGCAATGTCCTATCATTGAAGGAATATTGGATCATCATAGTTCGTCGTTTGGCCTTGGAAATTTCATCCATTGATGGCATCTCCCATTCTAACGATTGCCGTCGCTTGCAGAGGTCCTGATATTCTGTCATGTATTTACAAAGAGCAACCATAATACGGGGTCAATCATATATATCAACGACAATATCCGATTCCCGAACTTATTAACTCGAAACACACCCAATCAACCGACTCCCCGCCGGATCCCAAGTACACCATGGTTAAACCAGATCTTCGCCGTTGTTTTCTCTCGGCTCTAGCGAAAGCGATGCGTCATCTCGTCCTCATAATTCGACGGCTCGGGACGGGCTATTAAACCTTGATTTAAAGTTTGAAACGTAAATGTGAAGAATTCGGGGCACGACTTGAGCGCAGCTGACGAAATCCGTAGAGGATATGTTTGCATGTGATTCTGTGGCCTATTACACACCCAATCTTGGCGTCCGGTTGACGTCCTAAATTCATTATGCATTTATGTAATAAAATAGTGCAGACTCCAGACACGGCTCAATGTTCCGAATGGCGAAAGAAACCCCACTCCCTTGGATGTAATTTCCCGATGCGTCAAGGACGTGACCCGTGCACTTGGATTATCTGCGTCCTACTACTCTGAGTTTAAAGGCAAAATTAGACCCGAGTCAAGCCACAACTCGTGACCAGCAGGATTCCGAAAAAATAGTCTGGATGGACCCGACGGACTAGTACATCCAGTCCGTCCAGGTTTGTCATGGTCTATCGAGATAGACTGGACTATGTAATGCATTGGACTACAAAGTATATTTTTAAAATTTTAATAACTTAAAATATTTAACTTTCGTCTTCGTTGCTGATCGAGTGAGGTGGTTTGCCCCGTGCTCCGCAATTTCCGTGAGATAACGCTGTGGCAGTTCTGCGTTGTATATATAAAATGCATCATATCGGACGTGAATGACGAAGACCAAACTATAAACCGCTTGATAAGATAGAGTTGGGATGAGGGAGCTGCGATAATGTCATGAATGTTATAAGAGCCTGTTTTCTGGGAAGCGCCATAAGCTTGATTATTGAATAATTCGAAGAGAATATTATATACTCTTGCTCTCCCAATTTTGAGGGGGATTATATCTCGTTCTGCGGCTGCATAATTTAAATATCCAAACGCCTAAATATCTATTCTTCCAATTCCAAAACAGCATTACTGACACCATCCTTTAATTCAACAATAATTTCGTCCACTTCCTTAGACACCTCCATCTCAAATCCCTTTACCTGTAAAGAATACAATTTCCGATATTTCCCATCCATAATTTCCATTAACTCCTCATGCGTCCCAAACTCCTTTACATCTCCATTTTCCATAACCATAATCTGATCTGCCAATTTAACAGTATTGAAACGATGCGAAATATATATTGTTGTTCTCCCCTGTCGAGTCTTCTTTATAGTTTCAAATAATTTGAATTCAGCTTCTGGATCCAAATTCGCGGTAGGTTCATCCAGAACCATCAAGTCTGCATCATTTCCCCTCATAAATGCACGAGCTAAACCTAATTTCTGCCACTGACCACCGGAAAGATCACGTTGAAGTTTCTTCTTTTGCTCTTTTAACTCTTCTTCGTCATCGTCGGAATCGGAATCGGAATCGGATTCATCCCAATTTCCGTACCCTTGAGTGCCAGTCCACCACCCGGGGATTGCCCCAAGATAGGAATCATACTTATATGGTAGCTTTTCGATGAATTCTGCTGCTCCTGCTTCGGATGCAGATTGTTGTATTGCAGCGGAATTATCGATATTTTCAACATGACCTAGCCCAATATTTTCCGCAATGGTGAGACCGGAAAATTCCCCGACATCTTGAAACAGTACGGAGATATGGCGACGTAGAACAGTTGGATCGTAGCGATTGACATTTATATCGTTGATGAGAAGTTCTCCACTGGTAACGTTCACGATCCGCATTAATACCTTTGCCAAAGTAGATTTTCCAGCCCCATTAGATCTGAATTAGTAAATAAAAAGGGGGGAATACCCGACAACGGCGACCATCGCGCCAGGGTTGATTATGAATGACGCTCCCTTTAATACCTCCTCTTCATCGTCCGGATCATACTTGTATCGGATCCCCCGAGCCTCAATTTTCATTCCCTCAGGATTTCTAACATATGGCACGGTATCCTCTGGGGCTCGTATCTCAGGTTTCAATTCCACACATTTGAAAAACGAGACAATATTTTTCCATTCGTCTGCTGCATCCTCCGCCGCACTAGATAAATCCCATATATGATCGATCACATCATTCACTGACGATCTAATCAATTCTAATGTTCCCAATGAAATGCCCCTATACAGACCTTCATAGACAAGCCAGCAGTATTCGGAGGAGTAGACGAGATTTTTGATAATAATTCCCGCTAGTTGGATATTATCAGTTGCTCGATTGTGCCAGTATGGTTTGGTGCTTGTGTCGCCTAATGCAGAGAATGCTCCGTGAACTTGGGAGAGAATCCAGGATTCTAGGCCGTTCACTTTTATGTCTGGTCGTAATTTATTGTCCCTAGCGTACTGACGCAGCCAATTGAGTCTATGCCAATGTTTATTTGAGATATTGATTCGACGTGAGATAGCTTATATTTAGAGAAAATTGTGAAGGAACTTACAATACATATCGAGGAGATCATGGATTGTAACACAGACTTTCACAATATTCAGTAGGATGAGATTGGTGGCATTGCTAGGTAATATTCGTGAAAGAGTGTATATCGAGGAAACGCCACTGAGGATGTATTGTACAAAGTCGATCCATTGCAATATCAGTCGAGATGGGTTGGCTACCGCGAAAGCTTCAGCCTGATATTAGAGTTGTTTTGAGATGATATACCCGATTAAATAAAGACTTGACCTTGGACGAATTGATTTGATCGCAATCCAAGTTTACATATGACCCGATTAACATGGAACCCAGTTCCCGCGAAAATCTAGTCTGCATAACCCCAAGAATTTTGTCCCTAGAAATGAGAAACGTTTCAGAAAGATTGTACGAGAGAACATCAAGTCCCTGAGTCGTAAGTCGAACCCCAGCTCCCAAAATGACAAGTACAATCATCTTCCTCCATTGCGCAGCCTCTCCGCCAGCAGCACGTTGAACGTGATCGAGAAATTGCTTTATGATCCATACTTTTAAACTTGGCATTATAGATTTCAATAAATTTGCCGTGACGAGAAGGGAAACGCGCGGGGGTGAAAGTTTCCAGAAGATTTTGACAAGTCGGAGGATATATGGAATGGACACTCGGAGCGCTTTGACCCATTCTGCGAGAATATTTGTGCTTTCGAGGGTTTTGATGGTGAAGATGCCGTCTTGCTTGACTTTGAGAACACGAGGTTTGACCTTCTTGGGAGTCGTTGAGACGGAGTCGGAAGATTTGATTTCCTCTTCCTTTGATTCCGATTCCTCCGGGCTTTCACATGCCGGCGAATTTGTTACATGAATGTCGGGTTTTTGAAAGGTGGATTCGTCTTTGTCTGTTATCGAGTGCAGCAGACTTTCAACACTTGTTGCAGCTGTGGGAATGTCTCCGCTGGACACATTAACCGTCGCGATATCAACCTCCAATTCCAAGTCGTTAGCAAGACTACTCTCACTTTCACTGGTCGAACTCGACCGTTCCATTGAAAAGTGTGAGGCGAAGGGTGTTCAGATTAGAGGTGGGAGGCGATTAAATGTCCAAGGGACAGGATGATTCATCCGATAAGAGCAAAGGCGGGATTGCGCAAGTTGTAGCGGAAAGCGAAATGCGAAATGAGTCATCGGTGTAACGTGTGAGGCTATTCGGATGAGGCATTTCTTGGCGTAGTGAAGCTTAAATTGCGGGAAGCGATAGCCAATTAGAAGATAAAGATTAAAAATACAGTATATAATAAATAAAAAAAGAAAAATTATTTAAATAAAAAACTAAATTTTAATAATTTAAAGTTTAAAAAATAATATTTAATTATTTAATTAAATTTAAAATTTAAATTAATTATTACTATTATAATTAATTTACTTTCTTATTTATTTTACTTTTTATATAACTATTTTTACTCTTTAATTAATCTTTACTTTTACTTATATAAGGCTTTATCTTATCTTTACTCTTGTTGGACGTTATGCGACAGTTTTTTACTTTGCACGCCCTCACGATCACTATTACTGTCGTTATGTATTAACTCTCACATCGATGTTCTATTAACTTTCATGACTGTCACATCATTGCGGTCTTATATTCACTCTATTATAGCTAGTGATGTATTTCAAAGAATACCTACACAACAATGAATATCTAAGATTAGAGAAATCATTTCAAGAAATCACTAGGGTTTTGAAACACCGAACAATCGTTACTTTGGATGACAGTGTCAATCTTGCCACATGATGCCTCTTTTGGCAAACACCATCCATGAATATTTTGTTGAGAACCACTTCCTTGACAGCTCAAATTTACACAGCAGGCGGCCTACATATTAGTCTTGAAAGTAATCAAGTCTAATTGTACATTTCTCGGTGTTCCACAGCCAGGATGACCTGCAGGTTTCCCATCAACTGTGTCGAACACAAGAAATCCATCGATGCTCTGACAAGCCTGACTTTGTTGTTCATTATCCATTGTGACACAAACTCCTCCAACGCCCTGAACACTGCAGGATGGTCCGGTTATGGTGGTGGCAAGAACTCGAATTGCTGAAAATGAGATGGAAAGTGATATAAAAGTCGTGCGCATGAACATTTTTGAATTTTGAAGTATAAGAGATGTCATAAGACTTTATATATACATATTATTCAATCATTTGATCGCCGGACTATAGGAACGTCGAGACACAATTCGAAACATCCATCGATTCAAGAGATCTAGTTTCAAATGCGTAGTCGTAACTCAGAATATTTTTTTAAGTAAACGGCGGAAGCATATGAGAAAGCTTAAATACTATAAGCGTTTGATTGGACATGTATAGACGGTCCGCGATGAGAGGCGACCCTCCGTCGGAGCGATCATGTGAATTCCATATTGCCGAGCGAGCGTTGAACATTCAATGTTTACCAGCTTCTTTCGTCATGTGCTGATAGGTTTCGGAGATATAAACAGCCCCCATATTAACCGATCTGTTTCTTTTCTTTTCTTTTATTTAATATGTACATCTGAAAATTAGAGCATATCATGAAAATGTCGTAATAATTGATCAATCGGTTGTTGATTATCTTGTCGAGAGTCTGAACCAGAATGACACTCTAATCAAGCTCCTGTCCAAGCGAAGGCTTCCCCCTTGAGACGACCCAAACGTTGGATCGGTCAATCGAGTTGGATTAATACCGTGATTTGATAAGGGGAAAAGGCTATCAGGCACCGATTTTTTCGGTCAAGAAATCGGGTTTTCAAAAAATGTAATCGGAAATCATTGATTTTATGAAAGCTGATACATTTGTTTACGAAATCCTGAAACTTAAGAGAGTAAATACTATTGGGGATGTTGGAATCCGGCCAGAAGGAGTCGCCAATCGATATCGCGGACAACTTGACCGGAACAGCGGCCGCTTCCTCCCAATCAATGATACTTTGGCACTATTAGATTGAGGGGAAAGGGACTCACGCAACCACATTGTTGTCTTCGTCAATCATGATATTCGGCATTCGCAAGTCCCAATAATACAAGACGAAGGTGGTCTGACTCAGAAAATTTTCTGCGCACCCACGATAGCAAAAGCAACTTGTCGAGCCCATCGAAACGTCTCACAGACGGACCAAAACCATGGTAGATCAGATGCTAAGTCCAAAATTGCTCCTTGGCCCACGCAGTAGCATTCACAACTCTCGGCGCGGTAATATTGTGTTCAACAAACCCCTCAAAACCCAAGTCATCTAATTGCACTGTCGACACTACAACCGTCAACCATTAATTGAGATAGGTTCTTACTCAAAATCTCCGGAATTGGACGAGTCGTGAGGTTGTAGACAAACTCTGCCAGTGCGGTGACAACTTTATCTGGTATGCTGACTGTGTTTCTCCCTGGCACATAGCCGAACACTTCGTTTTTGCCTTCTATCCATTCAGACATTTGGTCATTAAGGCTTTTGCCTTCTATCCATTCGGTGAAACAGTACAGAAGTTTAGGCTAATTACATCCCTTGAGTACAGCAAATAGGTATGGTTGGGCAGAATTCTTCAACCAACTCCATCGCCCGTATTTCGTATGCTCTTGCTCGCCACTTGTAAGGGGATATTTCATCGATCTTTGCAGCCCAGCAGATGCCGTCAAAGAAGCATATTTTTGCAACTATCGCGTTGCCCACAGTGAACCCTAGAGTAAAAGGAGGACGTAGAAAATTTTGAACATTCTTATGGACAAGATACTTGGAAACGTTTTCGTTTGTTCATTTCCATGACAATGCGAGGTTGATCATCGGAATAACCGGAGTCATCTCTGTCTGAAATTTGGGACCTTGATATTGAATTTAATATACAAGTCGAGGATGTGTCGCTATTTTCATTTCGTCATCCTTTTACTCTAGGGTTCACTGTGGGCAACGCGATAGTTGCAAAAATATGCTTCTTTGACGGCATCTGCTGGGCTGCAAAGATCGATGAAATATCCCCTTACAAGTGGCGAGCAAGAGCATACGAAATACGGGCGATGGAGTTGGTTGAAGAATTCTGCCCAACCATACCTATTTGCTGTACTCAAGGGATGTAATTAGCCTAAACTTCTGTACTGTTTCACCGAATGGATAGAAGGCAAAAGCCTTAATGACCA
>CAWDPP010000017.1:0-12833 GCA_963804235.1 uncultured Alphaproteobacteria bacterium | reverse complement strand
CGTGTGAAGCAGGCCGATCTGGCCGCGCAGCTTGCGGCGAAAGCGCGGCCGCGAGCGCCGCCGCTGCCGCCACAAGCAATCGCATCATTCGCACCTCCCCCTCGGGCGGAATGATGCCACGGGACGGCGGCGCTGGCTATCGCGCAGCGGCTGCGCGGATCAGTCCTCGATCTGGACCTGGATGTTGTCGCCGTCGAGCCGCACCGGGAAGCACTTGATGTCGCATTCAATCGGCCAGCACAGGCCCTTGCCGGTCTTGATCTCGAACCGGCCGCCATGGAGCGGGCATTCGATCACCTCGCCATCGACCCAGCCGTCGCTCAGATAGGCATAGGCATGAGTGCACACGTTCTCGGTCGCATAAATCTTGCCGTCGAGGTCGAACAGCGCGATCTCCTTGTCCTTGGCCTGGACGCCGAGCACGTCGCCCGGCTTCAACGCCGAGCGCTGGCCGACCGTCACCCATTCGCCTTTCTGGTCACTCATGTCCCACCTTTTCCTGCGCGGGATATTGCAGAGGCGGCGGCATTTGGCAAGCCCGCGCGCGCGGCTCGCTTGCGGCCCCCGGCGCCACTCTTGACCATCATGGAATGACGCGCACTTTCGTATTCGCGGCGGGACTGGCGCTCGCCGTTTTGTGTTCCTGGGCCGCCGCGGCGGCGCCGGCCGGCGAAGTGCTGGCGATGGGCGGGCAATGTTTTCGCGCGGCGGGCGGCCAGAGCACGCCCTTGAAGATCGGCGACCCGGTCTCGGTCGGCGACACGATCGAGGTGCCGCAGGGCGCGAAGCTCAAGCTGCGCATGGCGGACGGCACCATCCTGGCGGCGGCGCCCGGCAGCAAGCTCACCATCGCGAACTATGCCTTGGGCGGCGACACCAAGCGCGACGCCAAGGTCGAGCTCGCCTCGGGCCTGATCCGCGCCGTCGTCGCCGCAGTCGGCGAGCCGCAGAAATTCGAGGTCGATACCGCGACCGGCGTGGCGGCGGTGCGCTCGACCGATTGGTTCATCGAGGCGAAGCCGGATTCGACGCAAGTGGGCGTGCTCGACGGCGTCGTGACCCTGGCGAGCGCCGCGACGCAACACACCGTCCGCATCCCCGCGCGCTGGGGCGCGCGGGTCGAGGCCGGGCGCGACCCGGTGCCGCCGCGCGTCTGGGCGTCGTCGGAATTCGACGACGTGATCGCGCGCACCGACGTCCCCTACGGGCCCGCATTGCGCCTCCCGCGCGGCACACGCGAGGCGGCACTGGCGGTCGTGGCCGCCCTTCTCATCCTCGTCGTCGCCATCCTCGACGCCTCGACCGCGCTGCGCGGCGCCGAGACCGCGTCGCTCGATCTGCGCTTCCGCATCCGCGGCGTGCGCGCGCCGACGACGCCCATCGCCATCGTCATGGTCGACGACAAGAGCCTCGATGCGCTCGGCCGCTGGCCCTTAAGCCGCCACCTCTTCGCCGACGCGGTGCGGCGCCTCAAAGGCGCGGGCGCGAAGCTCGTCGTGTTCGACATGCTGTTCGCCGAGCCCGAAGAGGCGATCCCGCCGGAGCTGCGCGAGGCGGCGCGTGCCGCGGCGGGCGCGGCGGGCGACGGCCCCTTGCGCCAGTCGCTCGACCGGCTCGCCAACGATGATCCCGACGCCGATCTCGCGGCCGCCATCCGCGCGGCCGGCAACGTGCTCCTGCCGGTCGCGTTCAGCTTCACCGGGCCCGCCGGCGAGGAGGCGGACGCTTTGTCGCCATCGGCCTTCCAGGCGTTCGGCAAGAGCCCGATCCCGCCCGCCTTCCCGCTCGAGCCCAAGTCGGCGCTGCTGCCGGTCAAGCCGCTCGCCACGGCCGCGCTGGCGCTGGGCCACGTCAATCTCGCCTTCGATCGCGACGGCGAGCCGCGCTACGACTACCTGGCGCTGCCGTTTGCCGGCGATTTCTTTCCGTCATTGCCGCTGCGCGCGGCCGCCGATTATCTCGGCGTGCCGTGGGGCGACGTGGCGCTCGCGCCGGGAGCGGCGTGCGCGTCGGCACGATCGACGTGCCGAGCGATGCCGGCATGCGGCTCCTCATCGACTACCGCGGGCCGCGCGGCACCTTTCCCACATATTCCTTCTCCGATGTCGCGGCCGGCCGCATCCCGAGCGCGGCGTTCGCCGGCAAGATCGTGCTGCTCGGCGCCTCGTTCCTCGGCAATGCCGACAGCAACGCACCCACCCTTCGGCTCGACGCAGATGCCCGGCACCGAGCGCATGGCGAACATCATCGACACCATCCTGACGCGCGACTTCATCACCGAGATCACGCCGCCGCAGCTCGGGCCGATCGTGCTCGCCGTGGTGCTGCTCGCGTCGCTCTCGGGCCGAACCATGGCGCACATGCCGACGCGCATCGCTCCTCCCGCTGGGCTCGGGCTCGATCGCGGTCCTGGGCCTGTGCGTGCAGGTGGGCGTTCCTGGACGGCGTGTGGCCGCTCGTCGCGGGCCTGGTGTGGCACTCGTCGCGGGAGCGATCAGCGTCATCATGTTCGCCATCGGATCGTGGGATCCATCGTGAGCACGCGACGCCAGGTCCGCCTTCCGCGACCACCCCCGCCGACATGCACACATGCTCGGAAGAAGCGGGATCCGTCGAAGCTCGGCGGCGAGACGCGGCTGATGACGATGGTGGTCTGCGACGTGCGCGGCTGCGACCGCGATCCGAGATGTTCAATACGTACCTGCAGGCCGCCCACCATCAACCGGCTCCAGATGCCTTGAACCGGATCATCATGTCGCGGAACGGCACGATCGACAAGTACATGGGCGACTGCATCATGGCGTTCTGGAACGCGCCGCTCGATGATCCGCGCCATGCCGACCATGGTCAAGAGCGCGCTCGCCGATGATGTGCTCGACGGCGTCAACGCCGTGCTGAGGCCCAGGTGGCCGCGTCGAGCCATCCCTTCCATCTCCTCAAGATCGGCATCGGCATCAACAGCGGCGAATGCGTCGTCGGCAACATGGGCTCGGACCAGCGCTTCGATTATTCGGTGCTGGGCGATGCCGTGAACCTCGCCTCGCGGCTCGAGGGCCAGAGCAAGACCTATGGCGTCGGCATCGTGATCGGCGAGACGACGCGGGCAGCCGGCGCCGGAATGGGCCGCGCTCGAGCTCGACCTCATCGCCGTCAAGGGCAAGAAGGAGGCGGTGCGCATCTTTCGCGCTGCTCGGCGACGCGAGCGTTGCCGCCGATCCCGCCTACCAGGCGCTCGCCCGGCAGTTCGAGGCGATGCTCGCGCGCTATCGCGCGCAGGACTGGCGCGCCGCGCGCGAGGCGCTCGGCGAATGCGGCGGCTCGATCATTCGCGCGCCGATCTTTACGATCTTTACGAGGAGCGCATCGCGCAGTACGAGAGCGATCCGCCGGGCCCGGACTGGGACGGCGTCTATGTCGCGACATCGAAATAGCGACCGCAGGGGGGACGACACATGAGAGGATTTGCGGCGGCAGCCGCCTTGGTAGCCTTTTCGGCTGCGCCCGCGCTCGCCTACACGGCCGCGGGCGACCGTGTGTTTCCGGCGACGATCCTGTTGCCGCAGAACGCGCCGTCCGACGATTTCTACGTGACGCCGTTCGACGCAGCCCTGCACAGCACGACCTGGCGCCGCGGGAACGACCGCCTGACCAACTTCTAGCCTCACCTATCGACAAGACCATCACCGAGAATTTCGGATCGGCATCGAGGACGCTACAACCGTTTCGACCAGGCGGGCGGCGGCACGGCGAGCGGCTGGCAGAACCTCGAGACGACGGTGCAATATCTCGCGATCTCGATCCCGCACGAGATGCTGTTCAGCGTCGGGCGCCGATCGCGAGTGGGGCGACCGGCGCGCAAGGCATCGGCGCGAGCTCGAGGGCGCGACCACGCCGGGAATGTACTTCGGCAAGGGGTTCGGCGACGTGCCCGTGCCGGCGCTCCAGCCGTTCGCGATTACCGGTTCGGTGGCTATCAGCTCGCCGACGAGAACGCGCGACCGGACTTGCTCGTGACGGGCGTCGCCCTCGAATATTCGATCCCCTATCTGGACGCGAAGGTCGCGGACCTCGGTCTGCCCGACTTCGTCCGGGCGCTGACGCCGATGGTTGAATTCCTCTACACGACGCCGGTGAGCAATCCGCGCGGCGCAACCACCTCCGGCACGATCGCACCCGGCGTAAGCTATGCCGGCGAGGGCTGGGAGCTTGGCGTCGAGCTGCTCGTTCCGGCGACCGCTCGGCCGGAAGCGGCATCGGCTTCACGGCGCAGCTCCATTTCGCGCTCGACTATCTTTTCCCCGATACGATCGGCCGGCCAATTTTCGCGCGGTATTGAGCTAGCGCGTCAAATCCTGCAGCTTCACCGCCTTGTCGGCGAGGAGCGCCGGATCGACCGCCTGCGCGCGCTGGATCAGCATGCGGCCGAAGCGCATGTCGCGCGCCGCGTTGACCGTCGTCACGGCGACGGGCTTGCCATCGGCCAGATGGAAGACCGTGAAGCCGCGCTCGGCCGGCGCGCCGCGGAAGACGAGCTGATCCCAGCGCTCGGGCGCGCCCGCCATCTGCAGGTTCATGTCGAACTGGTCGGTCCAGAACCACGGCACCTCGGCGAAGGCGACTTCGCCGCCCGCCATCACCTTGGCCACGGCGATCGCCTGGTTCTGCGCGTTCTGCCACGCCTCGAGGCGGATGTGGCGGCCGACGAGCGGATTGAAATGCCGCGTCACGTCGCCCGCGGCATAGATGTGCGGATCGCTCGAGCGGCCGAATTCGTCGACCTTGACGCCGTCCTCGATGGCGAGGCCGGCCGCCGCGGCGAGCTCGGTGTTGGGCTGCGCGCCGATGCCGACGGCAACGTAGTCGGCTTCGATGCGCTCGCCGCTCGAGGTCACGATCTCGAGCCCGGCGCCGGTCTCCTCGATCGCGGTGACGCCGACGCCGGTGCGGATCTCGACGCCGTTCCGGCGCTGGAGGTCGGCGACATAGTCGGCGATCTCGGGCGGGCAGACGCGCGCCAGCACGTGCGGCGCGAGCTCGAGCACGACGACCGACGCGCCGCGTTTTCGCGCCGTCGCCGCGACTTCGAGGCCGATGAAGCCCGCGCCGATGACGGCGAGCCGCACGCCCGGCACGAGCAGCTCGCGCAGGCGCAGCGCATCGTCGATGTCGCGCAGATAGAGGATGCGCGGCCCCTCGCCGCCCGGAAGGCGCAGGATGCGCGGCCGCGCGCCCGTCGTCAGCATGAGCGCGTCGTACGGCACGTCGCTCCCGTCCTTCATGCGCACGCGCTGCGCGCTCCGGTCGATGGCGACGGCCTCGGTGCCGAGGCGCAGATCGATTTCCTGCTCGCCGTACCAGGCGGGCGGGCGGATGTAGGTCTTCTCGACCGGGATCGCGCCGGCCAGAAGCTCCTTCGAGAGCGGCGGGCGCTCGTAGGGCGGATGGTGCTCGGCGCCGAGAAGCGTGACGCGGCCCTTGTGGCCCGCGGCGCGCAGCGCTTCGGCCGCGCGGCCGCCGGCGTGGCCCGCGCCGACGATGACGAAATGCGGCGCGCTCACGTCAGGATTTGTCTTCGGAGAAGGCCTTGTAGGCCATGATCGTGAAGGTGTCCTTCACGTGCGGCATCGTCTGCAGCTTCTCGATCACGAAATGGCCCACGTCCATCTCGTCGGGCAGATAGCACTTCATCAGGAGATCGTACTGGCCCGAGACGGAATAGACTTCCGAGACCTGTTCGACGGTTTCGACCGCTTCCTCGGCCACCATGTAGGATTTGCCGAGCTCGCACTTCATCATGATGAAGATGGTCTTCATGCGGCAACCCTCCCTAGCCGCGCGTCAACCTCCCGGCGCGGGCAAGGAACGCCGGCATGTGGTCGCCGAACCCGACGATGCCGCGATCGTCGTCGCCTTCGCTCGGCGCCCGCTTCTGGCGCACCGGCAGCGGCGTGACATTGCCGGCGGGATCGATCGGCACGTCCTCCATGATGACCGGCCGGAAAGTTTCGGCCGGCTGGCGGCGCGCGGGCTCGGGCTTGCGCTCGCGATTGGGCTTGGCGTCGCGCGGCGGCGGCTCGGCCGCCTTGGCGGGACGAGGCGGCCGGTCATGGTGCGTGCCGCGCGCCGGGCGGCGGCCGCGCGCGGGACGCGGGCCCTCGTCGTCGGCGTCAAGCGCGGCGCCAGCGACGTTCGGCACTTCGACGTGCGGGATGGCCTTGCCGATCAGGTGCTCGATCGCCTGGACGAAGCGGCTGTCGGCCGGCGTCGCGAGCGTGAAGGCGCGGCCCTCGCGCCCGGCGCGGCCGGTGCGGCCGATGCGGTGGATATAGTCCTCGGCATGGATCGGCACGTCGAAATTGAAGACATGCGACATGGCCTCGATGTCGAGGCCGCGCGCCGCAACATCGCTCGCGACCAGAAGCCGGATCGCGCCGTTGCGGAAGCGCTCGAGCGTCTCGGTGCGCTTGGGCTGCGGCATGTCGCCGTGCAGCGCGGCGCAATTGAGGCCGTGCTTGGCGAGCGAGCGGAAGAGGATGTCGACGTCGCGCTTCCGGTTGCAGAAGATGAGCGCGTTCTTCACGTCCTCGCTGCGGATGAGGCGGCGCAGCGCCTCGCGCTTGTCCTCGGCCGCGACGATCACCAACCCTTGCGTCACGAGCGCCGCGGGCGAGGTCGGCGGCGTGACCGAGATTTCCTTGGGATTCATCAGGAAGGCGTCGGCGAGCCGCCTGATCTCGGGCGGCATGGTGGCCGAGAAGAACAGCGTCTGCCTGATGCGCGGCAGGAACGAGACGATGCGCTCGACATCGGGGATGAAGCCCATGTCGAGCATGCGGTCGGCTTCGTCGATCACCAGGATCTTGACGTCCGACAGCAGGATCTTGCCGCGCCCGAACAGATCGAGCAGGCGCCCCGGCGTCGCGATCAGCACATCGACGCCGCGATCGAGCTTCTTCTCCTGGTCGGCGAAGCTCTCGCCGCCGATGAGGAGCGCCATGTTGAGCGCGTTGAACTTGCCGTAGATCGTGAACGCCTCGGCCACCTGGGCCGCGAGCTCGCGCGTCGGCTCGAGAATGAGCGAACGCGGCATGCGTGCCTTGGCGCGGCCGGCGGCCAGGATGTCGATCATCGGCAGGGTGAAGGAAGCGGTCTTGCCGGTGCCGGTCTGGGCGCAACCAAGAACGTCGCGACCGGTCAGCACGTAGGGAATGGCCTGCTCCTGGATGGGGGTCGGGATCGTGTAGCCGGCATCCTCGACCGCCCGCAAGACCTCGGTGGAGAGGCCCAGTTCGGAAAATGACATTGAGTGGGAAATTCGCTCTATCGTTTGTTGTGACGTTAACGTCCCTCTTTAATTGGGCCTCCTCCGGCGAAAGTCAAATTATTTCCCGCGCACTGCCGCCAATGAATTGGCTTCGTTCTGTCGCATCGCACATGGTGTGTTTGTACGTCTCCCACGTACAACATTTAGGGACCGCGCGACGCCCTTGTCAAGCGCCCTCCCCGCCGGCGAGAGGGCGGGATAGAGTGCCGGCATGAGCGAGACGTTGCGCTTTCCGCCGGTCGAGCTGCCGCCGGAAGCCGAGGCGCTGCGCGTCGAGGTGCGCCGCTTCCTGTCGGAACAGCGCGCGGCGCAAAAATTCGCGCCGTCGTTCGAAGGCTGGGGCGGCTTCTCGCCCGAGTTCAGCCGCGCCATGGGCGAGCGCGGCTGGATCGGGCGGACGTGGCCGCTCGAATATGGCGGCCAGGGCCGTGCGCCGATCGAGCGCTATGTCATCACCGAGGAGACGCTCGCCGCGGGCGCGCCGGTGCGCGCGCACTGGGTCGCCGACCGGCAGTCGGGGCCGACCATCCTGCGCTTCGGCACCGAGCAGCAGAAGCGCACCTACCTGCCGCGCATCGCGCGCGGCGAATGCTTCTTCTGCATCGGCATGAGCGAGCCCGATTCCGGCTCGGACCTCGCCTCGATCCGCACGCGCGCGCGCAAGGTGGACGGCGGCTGGGAGATCGAGGGCGCGAAGATCTGGACCAGCAACGCGCATCGCTGCCACATGATGATCCTGTTCGCGCGCACGGCGCCCAAGGGCGAGGACCGGCACGCCGGCGTGAGCCAGTTCCTGGTCGATCTCGCCGCGCCCGGCATCACCGTGCGCCCGATCATCAACCTGGCCGACGAGCACGATTTCAACGAAGTCGTGTTCCAACGCGCGTTCGTGCCGGACGATCACGTCGTGGGCGAGATCGGCAATGGCTGGAACCAGGTGACGAGCGAACTGGGCTACGAGCGGAGCGGCCCCGAGCGCTGGCTCAGCTCCTATGGCGCGCTGCGCGAGCTGATCGATGCGCTTGGCCCCGCCCCCGACGCCAAGGCGGCCGAGGCGCTGGGCCGCCTCGTCGCGCACATCGCGACCTTGCGGCGCATGTCGATCTCGGTCGCCGGCATGCTGCAACAAGGCGCCGCGCCCAACGTCGAGGCGGCGCTGGTGAAGGACCTCGGCACCACCTTCGAGCAGGAGATCCCGGCGGTGGCGCGCCGCCTCGTGCCGCAGGACCGGCGCTCGGCGCAATTCGCCGCCGTGCTCGACCGCACCATCATGTGGGCGCCCGCCTTCTCGATCCGCGGCGGCACGCGCGAGGTGCTGCGCGGCATCATCGCCCGCGCCTTGGGCCTCAGATGAGCGAGATGCGCGGGCTCCTGATCGAGACGGCACAGCGCGCGATGCGCGTTCTGCCGGAGCGCCTCTGGCCCGTGCTCGAGGAGGCGGGCCTGACGCGCGCGGCCATTGCCGAGGCGAAAGGCGGCCCCGGGTCCGATCTCGGCGACGCCATCGCGATCCTGCGCGTCGCCGGCGAAGAGGCGCTGGCGGCGCCGCTCGCGGAAACGATGCTCGCCGGATGGATGCTCGCCGAAAGCGGGCTCGACATGCCTTCGGGCAAGCTCACCTTCGCGCCGGCGACGCGCGGGCCGCTGCCCACGCTCGCGCGCGACAAGGCGGGCTGGCGGCTTTCCGGCGCGCTGCGCTTCGTGCCGTGGGCGCGCGAGGCGTCGGCCATCGCCGTGCTGGCCGAGCTGGACGGGCGGCTCCACGTCGCGCGCGCGGGGCTCAGCGGCAATGCGGTGACGCACGCGGAGAACCTCGCGGGCGAGCCGCGCGACGAGGTGCGGCTCGATGCGCTTGCCGTCGCGGAGGCAGCGCCGGCGCCGTTCGAGCGCGACGCGGTGTTCCTCCTCGGCGCGCTTGCGCGCGCAGGCGGCATGGCGGGCGCGCTCGACGCGGTGCGCGATCTGACCGTGCGCTATTGCGGCGAGCGCCAGCAATTCGGCCGCCCGATCGGCAAGTTCCAGGCGATCCAGCAGCAGGTGGCGGAGCTTGCGGCGCACGTCGCGGCCGCCGGCGCCGCCGTCGATGGCGCCGCATCGGCCGCGGACCGCATCCCCGCCGCCTTCGAGATCGCCGTCGCCAAGGCGCGCACCAGCGAAGCCGCAGGCCTCGTCGCCGCGATCGCGCACCAGGTGCACGGCGCCATGGGCTTCACGCGCGAGCATCGCCTCAATCTCTACACGCGGCGACTGTGGTCGTGGCGCGAGGAATTCGGCGACGAGAGTTTCTGGTGGAACTGGCTCGGCCGCACCGCGGCACAGCTCGGCGGCGAGGGGCTGTGGCCGTTCCTGACGCGCGCGGACAAGGTTTCGGCGGTGCCGCTCGCATGAGCCTCGCGCAGTTCCTGCATCCGCGCTCGATCGCGGTGATCGGCGCGACCGACGGCGTCGAGAAGATCGGCGGCCGGCTCATGAACAACCTGCTGCGCCACAAATATCCGGGCAAGCTCTATCCCATCAACCGCGGCCGCAAAGAGGTGTGGGGCATCGCCGCCTTTTCCGATCTTGGAGCACTTCCCGAGACGCCCGATCTCGCGCTCGTCGCCATTCCGGCGGAAAGCGTGCTCGGCGTGATCAACGAGTGCGCGGCGCGCGGCATCGTCAACGTGATGATCGCAAGCTCGGGCTTCGCCGATGGCGGCGCCGAGGGCGCTGCGCTGCAGGACCGCGTCGTCGCGGCGGCGCACGCGCGCGGCATCCGGCTTGCCGGCCCCAACACGCAAGGCTTCTTCAACGTGCCGGAGCGGATCGCCGCGACGTTCAGCCCGGCCGTCAACATCGACCCCGGCACGAGCGCCAAGCGGCGCCGCATCGGCGTCGTGTCGCAAAGCGGCGGCCTCGGGTTCTCGCTGTTCAATCGCGGGCGCGCCGACGGGCTCGATTTCAGCGCGGTCGTCAGCATCGGCAACCAGTGCGACCTGGAGCTCGCCGATTATGCCGACCTGCTGCTCGACGACGACGACACCAAGGTCGTGATGCTGTTCATCGAGGCGGTGAAGACGCCGCAAAAATTCATCGCGCTCGCGAAGAAAGCGGCCGAGCGGGAGAAGCCGCTTATCGTCGCCAAGGTCGGCCGTTTTGCGGCGGCATCGCGCGCGGTGGCGTCGCACACCGGCAGCCTCAGCGGCGCCGACAGCGCGTACGATGCCGTGTTCCGGCGCTGGGGCGTGATCCGCGCCGAAAGCGTCGAGGAGATGCTCGACACCGCCGCGCTCTTCACGCGCCACAAATTGCCGCGCGGCAACCGCGTCGCGGTCGTCTCGGCCACCGGCGGCACGGCGGCGTGGCTCACCGACACGCTCGAGGCGCACGGGTTCGAGCTGCCGGAGATCAACGCGGCGCGCCAGAAGCGCTTGATGGAATTCATTCCGCCTTACGGCTCGCCGCGCAATCCGGTGAACATCACCGCGCAGGGATTGCGGGGCTATGCGCCGGCGTTGAAGGTCGTGGAGGATTCGCCCGGGCACGACGCCTTCGTCCTTGCCATCACGCTGGCGCAGGAAGCGCGCATCGCGCGCGAGGGCGACGAGCTCGCCCAGATCATCCACGGCTCCGACAAGCCGATGCTGGTCTATACCTATAGCAACGCCTCGGACAAATCGCGCGCGATGATGGCGGCGTGGGACCTGCATTATTTCACGCGCATGCCGGGCGCCGCACGCGCGCTCGAGGCGGGCCTGGCCTATCGCCGCTTCCTCGACAGATTCCGCAGCGAGCCGGCGGCGGACGAAAAGCCCTCGCCCGCGGCCGAGGCGGCGCGGCGCTATCTCGCGGCGCACGGAAAAATCCTGTGCGAATACGAGGCCGCGGAGCTTTTGGCGCTCTATGGCATCGCGCTCGGCGGGCGGCTCGCGCAAAGCGCCGACGAAGCGGTCGCGGCGGCCAGCGCGCTGGGCTATCCCGTGGCGCTCAAGGTGCAGTCGCCGCAAATCCCGCACAAGACCGCGGCCAATGCCGTGGCGCTCGGCGTTGCGGACGAAGCCTCCGTGCGCCGCGCCTATGCCGATGTCGTCGCTAACGCGCGCAAATTCGCGGCCAACGCCGACATTCGCGGCGTGCTCGTGCAAAAAATGGCGGAGCCCGGCATCGAGCTCATCGCCGGCATGGCGCACGATGCCGATTTCGGCCCCATCCTCATGTGCGGCGCGGGCGGGATTTATGCCGAGATCGTGCGCGACACCGCTTGGGCGCCGGCGCCAGTCACCGAGCGCGAAGCGGACGCGATGGTCGGGCGGCTCAAAGCCGTGCGGCTGTTGGACGGCGCGCCGGGCGCGAAATCCGCCGACCGGAGCGGCTTCGCGCGCCTGCTCGTTTCGCTCGCGCGGCTTGCCGCCGACACGCGCGGCCTCATCGCGGAGATCGATCTGAACCCGGTGATCGTGACCCCTAATGGGATCACGGCGGTCGATGCCCTCATCGTGCAGAAGGACAGGACATGAGCGACGAACTGGTATTCTCGGTCGAGGACGGGATCGCGACCATTCGCTTGAACCGGCCCGAGCGCCTCAACGCCTTCACGCAGGACATGCTCGAGGCGTGGGCCAATGCCATCGAGACGGCCAAGCGCGATCCCGAAATTCGCGTGGTCGTCTTGACCGGCACGGGGCGCGGCTTTTGCAGCGGCGGCGACGTGCGCCGCATGGGCGAGCGCCATCGCGAGGGCGAAAGCGCGTTCGAGCGCAAGACTGCCGTGCACGAGCGCATCCACCGCATCCCGCGCCTGCTCGAGGATTTCGACAAGCCCTACATCGTCGCGATCAACGGTGTTGCGACCGGGGCGGGGCTCGACATGGCGCTGATGGGCGACATCCGCTTCGCCGCGGAAAGCGCGCGCATGGCCGAGACCTATATCCGCGTCGGCTTGATCGCGGGCGACGGCGGCACCTGGTTCCTGCCGCGGCTGGTCGGCGCGGCGAAGGCGCTCGAGCTGTTGTGGACCGGCGAGTTCGTCGATGCGGCCGAGGCGCTGCGCATCGGCCTCGTCAACAAGGTTTTGCCGGACGGCGAGCTCATGTCCTACACCTATGAATTCGCGCGCAAACTCGCGGCGCAGCCGTCGCTCACGCTGCGCCTGATGAAGCGCGCGGTCTATCAGGGCATGCGCATGGATCTGCGCGGCGCGCTCGACATGGTGTCCTCGCATTTGGGCGTCATCAGCACCACGAACGACCACCGCGAAGCCGTCGCCGCCTTCAACGAGAAGCGCGCGGCGAAATTCACGGATAGCTGAATTTTACTGCGCGAGGAAATGCTGGCAGATTTCGCTGCCCGTCGTCTTCCACACGCCGTCGTGCCGGCAGATATAGGCGAGCGCCGCGTCGAGCGCGCCGATGCGGTGCGGCACGCCGCTGATGTAGGGGTGAAGCGCGATCGCCATGAGACGCGCCCTTGACTCCGCGCCCTCGCGGTAGAGCGTGTCGAACTGGCGGCAGATCATGTCCTGGAACTCGGG